>NZ_BAFV01000017.1 GCF_000308515.1 Nocardia carnea NBRC 14403
TTGTGTGCGTGTGTTCTTTGAGAACTCAATAGTGTGTTGATGAATGTCAGTGCCAAATATTTAATTTGGTTTCGGTTCTTCATACCCCCGTGTGGAGGGCCGAACATTTAAGTCAGCTAAATTCCAGCTGGCGATTTGTTTTGCTAGGTTTTCGGACTCTAGTTTGTACTTTTGATTGCGCCTTCGGGTGTGATTGTGAGTCTTCAACGGAGAGTTTGATCCTGGCTCAGGACGAACGCTGGCGGCGTGCTTAACACATGCAAGTCGAGCGGTAAGGCCCTTCGGGGTACACGAGCGGCGAACGGGTGAGTAACACGTGGGTGATCTGCCTTGCACTCTGGGATAAGCCTGGGAAACTGGGTCTAATACCGGATATGACCTGCAGTTGCATGACTGTGGGTGGAAAGATTTATCGGTGCGAGATGAGCCCGCGGCCTATCAGCTTGTTGGTGGGGTAATGGCCTACCAAGGCGACGACGGGTAGCCGGCCTGAGAGGGCGACCGGCCACACTGGGACTGAGACACGGCCCAGACTCCTACGGGAGGCAGCAGTGGGGAATATTGCACAATGGGCGGAAGCCTGATGCAGCGACGCCGCGTGAGGGATGACGGCCTTCGGGTTGTAAACCTCTTTCGACTCCGACGAAGCGAAAGTGACGGTAGGAGTATAAGAAGCACCGGCCAACTACGTGCCAGCAGCCGCGGTAATACGTAGGGTGCGAGCGTTGTCCGGAATTACTGGGCGTAAAGAGCTTGTAGGCGGCTTGTCGCGTCGATCGTGAAAACTCGGGGCTCAACCCCGAGCTTGCGGTCGATACGGGCAGGCTTGAGTACTTCAGGGGAGACTGGAATTCCTGGTGTAGCGGTGAAATGCGCAGATATCAGGAGGAACACCGGTGGCGAAGGCGGGTCTCTGGGAAGTAACTGACGCTGAGAAGCGAAAGCGTGGGTAGCGAACAGGATTAGATACCCTGGTAGTCCACGCCGTAAACGGTGGGTACTAGGTGTGGGTTTCCTTCCACGGGATCCGTGCCGTAGCTAACGCATTAAGTACCCCGCCTGGGGAGTACGGCCGCAAGGCTAAAACTCAAAGGAATTGACGGGGGCCCGCACAAGCGGCGGAGCATGTGGATTAATTCGATGCAACGCGAAGAACCTTACCTGGGTTTGACATACACCGGAAACCTGCAGAGATGTAGGCCCCCTTGTGGTCGGTGTACAGGTGGTGCATGGCTGTCGTCAGCTCGTGTCGTGAGATGTTGGGTTAAGTCCCGCAACGAGCGCAACCCTTATCTTATGTTGCCAGCGCGTAATGGCGGGGACTCGTGAGAGACTGCCGGGGTCAACTCGGAGGAAGGTGGGGACGACGTCAAGTCATCATGCCCCTTATGTCCAGGGCTTCACACATGCTACAATGGCCGGTACAGAGGGCTGCGATACCGTGAGGTGGAGCGAATCCCTTAAAGCCGGTCTCAGTTCGGATCGGGGTCTGCAACTCGACCCCGTGAAGTTGGAGTCGCTAGTAATCGCAGATCAGCAACGCTGCGGTGAATACGTTCCCGGGCCTTGTACACACCGCCCGTCACGTCATGAAAGTCGGTAACACCCGAAGCCGGTGGCCTAACCCTTGTGGAGGGAGCCGTCGAAGGTGGGATCGGCGATTGGGACGAAGTCGTAACAAGGTAGCCGTACCGGAAGGTGCGGCTGGATCACCTCCTTTCTAAGGAGCATTCTCCACGCCGGCCCACAGTGGTGGGTGCGGGTTGTGGCAGAGCCACTTCGGAAACGAATGTTTTCCGGTGGTTGCTCATGGGTGGAACGCTGACAATCTCCATCACGTATGGCTGAGGCTGTAGTTCTCGGTGCTGGTGGATATATCAACACACTGTTGGGTCCTGAAAGAACAGGCGTTCTTTCCAGGCAATAAACATGATCTGCTCGGATTTTCTGAGATACTGCCGGCTCTGTCGGTGAGTCCAGGAGTTCGGTTCGAGTGGGTGTGTTGTTTGAGAACTGCACAGTGGACGCGAGCATCTTTGTTTTGTAAGTGTTTTAGAGCGTTCGGTGGATGCCTTGGCACCAGGAGCCGATGAAGGACGTAGGAGGCTGCGATAAGCCTCGGGGAGCTGTCAACCGAGCTGTGATCCGAGGGTGTCCGAATGGGGAAACCCAGCACGAGTGATGTCGTGTTACCCGCCAGTGAATATATAGCTGGTGTGGAGGGAACGTGGGGAAGTGAAACATCTCAGTACCCACAGGAAGAGAAAACAACATGTGATTCCGTGAGTAGTGGCGAGCGAAAGCGGATGAGGCTAAACCATGCGTGTGTGATACCCGGCAGGGGTTGCACGTGTGGGGTAGTGGGGCTCACTTTCTTGTTACTGCCGTGACAAGCAACAGTCAGAAAAGATCGTGTTAGTCGAATTGGTCTGGGACGGCCAACCGTAGACGGTGAGAGTCCGGTAGGCGAAAACACGTTCTCTGTTGTAGTGGGTTCCCGAGTAGCAGCGGGCCCGTGAAATCTGCTGTGAATCTGCCGGGACCACCCGGTAAGCCTGAATACTCCCTGGTGACCGATAGCGGACTAGTACCGTGAGGGAAAGGTGAAAAGTACCCCGGGAGGGGAGTGAAATAGTACCTGAAACCGTGCGCTTACAATCCGTCAGGGCCTTCGAGCAGTTTACTGCTGGGGGTGATGGCGTGCCTTTTGAAGAATGAGCCTGCGAGTTAGTGGCATGTGGCGAGGTTAACCCGTGTGGGGTAGCCGTAGCGAAAGCGAGTCCGAATAGGGCGTTTGAGTCGCATGTTCTAGACCCGAAGCGGAGTGATCTACCCATGGCCAGGGTGAAGCGACGGTAAGACGTCGTGGAGGCCCGAACCCACTTAGGTTGAAAACTGAGGGGATGAGCTGTGGGTAGGGGTGAAAGGCCAATCAAACTCCGTGATAGCTGGTTCTCCCCGAAATGCATTTAGGTGCAGCGTCGCGTGTTTCTCACCGGAGGTAGAGCTACTGGATGGTCTAGGGGGCCCACAAGCTTACCGAAATCAGCCAAACTCCGAATGCCGGTGAGTGAGAGCGCGGCAGTGAGACTGCGGGGGATAAGCTTCGTAGTCGAGAGGGAAACAGCCCAGATCGCCGGCTAAGGCCCCTAAGCGTGTACTAAGTGGAAAAGGATGTGGGATTGCGCAGACAGCCAGGAGGTTGGCTTAGAAGCAGCCACCCTTGAAAGAGTGCGTAATAGCTCACTGGTCGAGTGATCCTGCGCCGACAATGTAGCGGGGCTCAAGTACACCGCCGAAGCCGCGGCAGTCGCACATATACATCCACATACTCCTACGGGGGTGTGTGCAGTGGTGTGGCTGGGTAGGGGAGCGTCGTGTAGCCAGGGAAGCAGCGGGGTGACCTAGTTGTGGAGGCTGCGCGAGTGAGAATGCAGGCATGAGTAGCGAAAGACGAGTGAGAAACTCGTCCGCCGAATGACCAAGGGTTCCTGGGCCAGGTTAATCCGCCCAGGGTGAGTCGGGACCTAAGGCGAGGCCGACAGGCGTAGTCGATGGACAACGGGTTGATATTCCCGTACCCGTGTATCCGCGCCCAATGGCGAATCATCTGTGCTAAGTGCCCAAAACCTGATGGACCTCCTTCGGGAGGCCGGATGGGGCTGCGCATGACCCTGGGTGTAGTAGTCAAGCGATGGGGTGACGCAGGAAGGTAGCTGGGCCAGTCAGTGGTTGTACTGGTGTAAGCCTGTAGGGCGAGTGGTAGGCAAATCCGCCATTCATGTGCCTGAGAGGTGATGCGTAGCCGATTGAGGCGAATTCAGTGATCCTATGCTGCCGAGAAAAGCCTCTAGTGAGTTGGTACACGGCCCGTACCCCAAACCGACACAGGTGGTCAGGTAGAGAATACTAAGGCGATCGAGAGAACTGTGGTCAAGGAACTCGGCAAAATGCCCCCGTAACTTCGGGAGAAGGGGGGCCCGAGCTGGTGACCGGCTTTACGCCGTGAGCTGGTTTGGGCCGCAGAGACCAGAGAGAAGCGACTGTTTACTAAAAACACAGGTCCGTGCGAAGTCGTAAGACGATGTATACGGACTGACGCCTGCCCGGTGCCGGAAGGTTAAGAGGACCGGTTAGCGCTTCGGCGCGAAGCTGAGAATTTAAGCCCCGGTAAACGGCGGTGGTAACTATAACCATCCTAAGGTAGCGAAATTCCTTGTCGGGTAAGTTCCGACCTGCACGAATGGCGTAACGACTTCTCTGCTGTCTCGACCACAGACTCGGCGAAATTGCATTACGAGTAAAGATGCTCGTTACGCGCGGCAGGACGAAAAGACCCCGGGACCTTCACTATAGCTTGGTATTGGTGTTCGGTACGGTTTGTGTAGGATAGGTGGGAGACTGTGAAGCATGCACGCCAGTGTGTGTGGAGTCATCGTTGAAATACCACTCTGATCGTATTGGACCTCTAACCTCGGACCATGATCTGGTTCAGGGACAGTGCCTGGTGGGTAGTTTAACTGGGGCGGTTGCCTCCCAAAATGTAACGGAGGCGCCCAAAGGTTCCCTCAGCCTGGTTGGCAATCAGGTGTTGAGTGCAAGTGCACAAGGGAGCTTGACTGTGAGACAGACATGTCGAGCAGGGACGAAAGTCGGGACTAGTGATCCGGCACCGGCATGTGGAAGCGGTGTCGCTCAACGGATAAAAGGTACCCCGGGGATAACAGGCTGATCTTCCCCAAGAGTCCATATCGACGGGATGGTTTGGCACCTCGATGTCGGCTCGTCGCATCCTGGGGCTGGAGTAGGTCCCAAGGGTTGGGCTGTTCGCCCATTAAAGCGGCACGCGAGCTGGGTTTAGAACGTCGTGAGACAGTTCGGTCTCTATCCGCCGCGCGCGTTGGAAACTTGAGGAAGGCTGTCCCTAGTACGAGAGGACCGGGACGGACGAACCTCTGGTGTGCCAGTTGTCCCGCCAGGGGCACGGCTGGTTGGCTACGTTCGGAAGGGATAACCGCTGAAAGCATCTAAGCGGGAAGCCTGTTCCAAGATGAGGTTTCCCACCACCTAGAGTGGTTAAGGCCCCCTACAGACCATGGGGTTGATAGGCCGGAACTGGAAGCCAGGTAACTGGTGGAGGTGACCGGTACTAATAGGCCGAGGGCTTACAAACAAAGGTTGCTACGCGTCCACTGTGCAGTATCTGAAACAACACACAGATACAGAAGACACCCGAGAATCGGGGAGTCGGTGATGATCGCCCGAGGGTGGTTGATCCGGGACTCCGGGAGCAGGGGGTGGCTCTCTGTGGATAGTTTCATAGAGTTACGGCGGTTATAGCGGCAGGGAAACGCCCGGTCCCATTCCGAACCCGGAAGCTAAGCCTGCCAGCGCCGATGGTACTGCACTCGACAGGGTGTGGGAGAGTAGGACACCGCCGGAACATA
>NZ_BAFV01000016.1 GCF_000308515.1 Nocardia carnea NBRC 14403
CCGGTGGGCACGCCGGCTGTGTCGGTGGGTGGTCCGCCTGGTACGCCGGTGGGTACGCCGCCGGGTTCGCCGGCTGTGTCGGTGGGTGGTCCGCCTGGTACGCCGCCGGGTTCGCCGGCGCCGTCGGTGGGTGGTCCGGTGGGTTCGGCTCCGCCGGGTACGCCGCCCGGTTCGCCGCCGGCTGCGTCGGTGGGTGGTCCGCCGGGTTCGCCCCCCGGTACGCCGCCCGGTTCGCCGGCCGCGTCGGTGGGTGGTCCGGTGGGTGTGACTTCGCCGGGTACGCCGCCGGGGACGGTTGCGCCGCCGGGGACGCCGATTGCACCGGGCGCGCCCGCGGCGACATCGATGGGTGGCACTGTTGGGGGGAGTGCTGCGGGCAGTGCTGGTAACGGCGCTGCCGGCGGTGGGAACGCCGCCAGCGGTGGCTTCGGGGGTTCGGCGGCGACTTCGCCGCCCGGTACACCGGTAGGGACTCCGCCGACTGCATCTGTGGGGTCGCCGCCAGGCGGTGCCTCGAGCGGTGGCGCTCCCGGCGGTAGCAGTGCCGCCGGTGCCGGCGCACCGGGTGCTGGTGGTGGAACCGGAACCAATGTGGGCCGCGCCGAAACCTCTGGCGGCGCTCCTGAAATCGTGAGTCCGCGGCCGGTGCGCCCCTGGGAGAGGATGCCGCAAGCTCAGTGGTTCACAGCGAGCGAGGGAACGGCCGGTTTCCGGGGTGATCCCGCGGCTGCCCCGCCGCCTCGTTCGGTGTCTCCGTTGTCGGATCCCGGTGTGCCGGCTACTCCGCGTTCGGTGTCGCCGTTGTCGGCGGAGGGTGGTTCGCGGTCGCCGTCGCCGGGTGTTGTGGAGCCTGGTGGGCCGCCGCCGTCGCCGTCCTCTTCGGGGGGCTCTGTGGGGCCGTCGCGTTCGGGGTTGCCGGTGTCGCGTTCGGTGTCTCCGTTGTCGGATCCTGGGGCGCCGTTCACTCCGCATCCGGTGTCGCCGTTGTCGGCCGAGGGGGGTCTTGCGGCTACTCCGCCGTCGCCTTCGGTGTCTCCCTTGTCGGATCCCGGTGTGCCGGCTACTCCGCGTTCGGTGTCGCCGTTGTCGGCGGAGGGAGGTGTGCGGTCGCCGTCACCGCGTCCGGAGGATGTGGCGTTGCCGCCATCGCGGCCGGCCAGCCCCGATGGTGCGGATTCGGCTTCATCGGTCCGGGACAGTGACGGCCGTTCGTCGACCGGCCGGGATCCGGACGCTGCACCACCGCGCCGGCTGTTGCGGCCGGATCGGGACCAGCAGATCGCACATCAACGGTGGCTGGACGAGCAGGTACAACAGTTGCGGCAGCACCGGGACGAAGTCCAGCAGCAGCAGGAATGGCAGGCGCAGCTGGATCTGTTGCGTGCGCTGGACAGCCAGGAGTCCTCGCCGGGGCAGCGCGAACTACAGCGGCAGGAAACGCAGGCGGACAACCTGCGCGAGCAGATCCAGCAGCAGGAACAGCGGGTCGAGCAACGGCAGCAGCAGGTGGATCTGCTGGCGGCGCTGGATGGTGGGAATACCCCGGCCGGGGAACGGCCCCGGGTGCAGGAGCAGTTGGCCGAACAGCGGGAACAGCTGAACCGGGAGAACGCCGATCTGCGGCGCCTGCAGGCCGAGCAGAATGAGCGGCAAGAGGATATGGACCGGCTGCGGCGGCAGATTGCTCGGGAGCAATGGCTGGATTCCCAGCTGGCGCTGTTGCGCGATCTCGACCATACGCCCCCTCAGGACCATCACGCGATGCGGATCGAGGCCGGCAGGTTACAGCGCGAGCAGGACAGCATACGGCAGGACCAGCTCGACCGGATGCCGCCCGAGCATCAGCAATTCGAGCAGCAGATGCAGCTGGACCGGGAGCAACGCCAGGCGGCCGTCGCCGATCTGCGTGACCGGCTGGACCGCTCGCTCCAGGAGCAGTGGGACAGGGTGCCACCGCCCCTGCGGGTACTGGAGGATCGGTCCCAGCCACCGCAGATGTGGCAGGTACTGGGGCTGGAACAGAACTCGGTGGCGCATTATCAGGCGGCCCGCGCCTGGTTCACCGAGAACCGTGATCCGCATTTCATCGGCGAAGGGAAGGATCTGCGCGGTAAGCCGCGGCCGCAGCGCTGGCCGATGAAGGTGCCGTACCCGATCGACAAGTTCCAGGCCCCCGATATTCAAGGTGATTGGGTCCCCGACGGCGCGGTGCCCACTGGGGACTCGCCGGACGGCCGCCCACCGGAGGCCTCGCCCGGCACACCGCCGACGATCCATCCGGACGCCATTGTCGACCCGGATGCCGAGATCGGTTCGGATTCGTCGGTCGATGCCGGTGCGGTCGTGGGCGATCGCACGAAGGTGGGGGACGGTGCCACGGTGGGGAAGTCGGTCACCGTGGGTGTCGGTGTGGTGATCGATGACGGTGCGGTGATCGGCGAGGGGGTCGAGATCCACACCGGCGCAAAGGTCGGCGAGGGTGCTGTGGTGGGGAAGGGGGCTGTCATCCACGAAGGCGCGATCATCGAGCCGGGGGCGGTGGTGCCGGACGGTGCGATCGTGGGCCCCGGGGAGATATTCGAAAATACGGCGGACGAGCCGGGTGACTCTGATGTCGATAAACCGTTCACATTGACATGACCCGGCGGTGCCCGGGAGTGAGGAGATGATCATGGCCGACCGTATCGAGGTGGATCCGGACAAACTGGATATCGCCGCGGATTCGACCGAGGCTTTGGGCGAGAGCATCCTGAGCATCGGTGAACGGCTCCGCAACGACCTGGCCGGGCTGGAAGACGAATCGACGAGTCAGCCGTGGGGCGACGACTCGATGGGTTCGAAGTTCATCAACGGCGACAACGAAAACGGTTACGGCAGTTCGAAGCCGAACTTGCTGGACGGGGTGGACGCGATCGGTGGCACTTTCACCTCGTTCGCGGTGGGCCAGCGCGACGCTGCCAACCAGTTGCGCACGATGGACGGCCAGATCTGAGCTCGGGCCGGGTGGCGGGCAGTACACCGAATTTGCATGCGCGCCATCCGGAATTCAACATCTTGCGCTGTAATCCCCGGGGTGTGGTCTTTGTGGAGTCCACTCCCGGACCGGAAGGACTGAGGTAGCACCGTGGTGAACGACCGTCTGCAAGAAGATATGGCGACGATGCTGTCCGGCTTGAGCCATCAGATGCGCAGTATCGCGGAAGTGCAGAAGAAACGTTCCCTGCTCACTGCCACGGTTCTCGCCGAGGAGAAGCGGATCGAGGTGACGGTGAATGCCGATGGTCTGCTCATCGACACCAAGTTCGCCGATGACATTCTCGACCTGACCATGGACGAGATCGCGGCGGCGCTCACCAGGGCTGTCCAGGAGGCGGCGGCCGAGGTGCAGAAGAAGGCTCGCGCGTTGATGGATCCACTGCTCGAGCACAGGGAGTCGCTGCCCAAACTCTCCGAGATGGTCGACGGGGCACCCGATATGAGCGATGTGATTCCGCAGCCACCGGCGGCGCCGACCATGTCGCCGGATTCCCCCGATTGGCCGGGTAGCAAACCCGACGATCCCGATGACGAGTTGCCGCGGTCGCTGGTAGCGGACCGCGACTGATAACTGCGGCGCCACAGCGGGTTTCGGTCCTCGTAGGGCCGGTCTGCCGCTTCGCTGCCGTGCGCGATAGACGAAGGTGAACGCAGATGCCTCTCGAACCAGGAACTATCACGGACCTGACGGGTGCGGTGAGCGACGGCAGGCTGGAGTTCGATCCGGCCGACGCCTTGAAATCCGCCAACGCCGCGCGTGACCTGTACAACGATCTGATCGGCAAGGCGGACGCCGTGGTGACGGCGGGCCTGAACGATCTGGCCGTGTTCGGAACGCTCAATTCCGGTCGGGAGCTGGCAGAGGTCTTCAACGACAAGGCCGACCGGTTACAGATGGCGATCAACGAACACGCGAAGATCGCCCGTCAGTTGAGTGATCTCTTCGTGGCCGCCGGCAAGGCCTTCGACGACGCCGAGGACGCATCGTCGGAATCGTTCAAAGGCCTCAACAACTTCGAGTTCAAGGAGAACCCGGGAAAGTACTCCCCGTCCGGGGACGGGGACAAGATCGATGTGAACGAACCGATGGACCACTGGGTTCATGCAGGTCACAACAGTAAGGATCCGGACAAGCACGACGTTCCCTCCTTCATCAACGACTACCAGAACATCGATAATGGATCCGTCGTAACGGTCGAGAACAAGGATTCGGTGACCTTTCAGGAACTGTACGATCTCGGGCAGGCCATCGAACCCCAGCCGGTGATGGACGCGGCGACTACGTGGTACCACTTCGGCAAGGATCTCGATGCGACCCTGTCGAAGTTCGTCGACCAGATCGTGGTCTTGAACCGGTCCTGGGTCGGCCCGGCCGCCCAGAAGGCGGCCGATGCGATCACCGCCTACCAGGACAATATGGACCCGCTGTTCACTACGGTCAGCCAGATCAGCAAGCTGCTGAAGTTCACGGCGGAATGGCTGAACCATACGAAGAAATGGATGCCGCCGAATACCGATCGGCACGTCGGTTGTAACGATCGGCTCGACGACTACCGCGACGCGTTCGACAAGACGTACATCACCGGAATGAAGGCCACCGCAGAGAACATGCCGCTGCTGGACGGTCCGCTCACCAAGGACGAGGGACACGGCAAGGGCGGCGACGGCAGCGGTGACGGTAGCGGAGGCGGAAGTGGAAGTGGTGACGGTGGTGGAAGCGGTAGCGGCAGTGGAAGTGGAAGCGGCAGTGGAAGTGGAAGCGGCAGTGGAAGTGGAAGCGGCAGTGGAAGCGGCAGTGGAAGTGGAAGCGGCAGTGGAAGCGGTAGCGGTGACGGAAGCGGTAGTGGTAGTGGCTCCGGCACCTACGACGAAGGCTACGAGGATGGGTACGACGACGGTATAGCGGACGCCAAGGAGAAACTGGAGAATTCGGGCGCGGGCGCGGGTTCGGGCGACGGATACGGTGGCGGTTCGTTCGGTGGCACCGCGGGCGGCGGCGGCCCCACCGGTGCTGGGCGGGGCGCAGGCGGTTCGCCGGGTGGTGGTGGATCCAACCAGGGCTCGGGTGGCGGACCCAGCCCGATTCCGGTACCGCCACTCACCGACGGCACCGGTGGCGGCGGTGGCAGTCCGTCCAAGAGTTCTGTCCCCGGCGGCGGCAGCGGCGGCGGTTCGTCGAAACCCTCGCAGCAGGCCGGCGGTTCCGGTGGTGGCTCCGGTCAGCAAATGCCGGAGATCCCGGAGATCCCGTCGGTGGAGGATTTCCTGGGCAACGAGGGGTCGTCGGAGTTCGGCAACAAGAACGTCCCAGGGCTGCAGCCGGGAGAAAGCAACTACGGTCCGGGTTCGAGCCACAGTGGCGGTGGCGGCAGCCCCAAGATGCCGAAGTCTCCCACCGCGGCCGATGTCCTGAGCAAGCTCACCGGTATTCCGGCCGATCAGCTGCCGGACGCGCTGAAGGACCGAAAGATCACGGCCTCGGACGGTTCCGGGAAGCCCAGCCTGGCGGATGCGCTGTCGGAGATCACCGGTATCCCGCTGGACGAGATGCCGGAGGAGCTGAAGGATATCCCGCTCTCGTCGCTGTACGACGAGAATTCGCCCTTCGGCTCCGCCGATACCCTGTTCGGTGAGGACGAGGGCGGCGAGCTGGTCGGTGATCGTGGTTCCGATGATGGTGCGGGGCCTGGATCCAGTTCCGGAAGTAGCGGAGCGGGGGGCAGTAGCCAGGACCCGCTGGGGATTCTGTCCAATCTGCTCACCCAGGGCATCCAGGCGTTCACACAGCTCGGTAGCGGGCTTCCCGGGATGGACGAGCTCGCGCGGATGCTGGATCCCAGCCAACTGCAGCAGCATGTGCAGGACATGCTGAACCCGGCGCAGGAGAAGCTCGGTGAACTGGCGAACGCACTCGGTGGCGGTGGCGCCGGTGCGGGTGGTGGTCCTGGTGGTGCCGGTATTCCGGACGAGCCCACCGCGCCCTACCCGCAGCAGGGGTCGGCGCTGTTCCCCCGTGCCGCATTGGCGCCGGACGGCGAGCAGATTGCCGGGTACGGATCTGGCCCGGGCGGGTCACCGCACCACCCGGGCGGGCCGATGGGAGGTGCGCCCATGGGGGGTGCCCCCGGCGCGGGCGCCGGAAACGGCGGTCCCGGCAACGAGCACAAACCGGCGAAGTTCCTGCAAGGCCGGGAGAACCTGGATGATGTCTTCGATGTCCCCGATCGGGTGAAGCCGGTGATCGAACCGTGACCTGGGTTCTCACCGACCTGGAATTCAAGGTGCTGTGCGAGGAGCACGGTCTGCCCACGGTTCCGCATCCGTTCGACTTCACCAGCCGAATCCGGCTGGAGAACGATTACCTGATGGCGAAGGCGGTGGCCCGAGGCCGGCTGGCACACGATTTCGATGCCGATATCGACGAATTCGGACGGACACTGAGCAGGCCGGACGTCTATGTTGTCGCGCAATCGTGGACCGACAGCGATTTCGACGACCCCGCCGATCGAACCAAGGTGCTGGTGTTGCGCCGCGGAAGGCGCGGCTACATGATCTACCAGCAACCGGGGGAGACCAAGGAGCACAGTGCGGGTTTCGAGGTCGCGAACTGCTATCCCGACGGTTTGGGCGAAGCGGCACTCGTCCGGATGCCCCGGGTGGAATCCGGGCGGCAGCAGGATATTCCGGTGCCGCTCGCAGGTCCCGACGTGGAGTCCGGGTATGTACCGGGCGGTTCCCTGGTGTCCGACAACGACGAACTCGAGAACAACGATTCCTACCGTGCCGCGGAGTTCTTCGGTACCGCGGCGGCCCGTAGCGGGTATGTGCGAGTGCATCAGGGGCGATCGAAATTCGGTCCGCGGGGCAGGATCGATATGGGTATGCTCTGGCGTGATCTGCCTGGCGACGGCCGCTATGTGATCCCGATGAACCATCCGGCGCCGACAGCGACCGGCATGGGCACCGAGGAACTGACCGGGTGGATCGACGAACAGGTTTCACTGGTGATGTCCCGGCTGGAATGGAACCAGGAGAACGAGTGACGGCCGGTCCGCCTTGCCCGGGCTCCGGCAGCGTTGTGCCGATGCGGCTCCGCTGGAAGTTCACCGACCTGGAATTCAAGGTGCTCTGCGACGAGTACCGCCGCGGCCGCCTGCCCAAACCGTTCACCTTCACCAGCCGGATCCGTTCGGCCGTCGAGTATTCCGCCGAGTACGAGCGGGTGCGCCGGTCGCTGCTGGGTTCCGCGGATGCGGCCTTCGCGGCGATGGCCGGGGCATTGTCGCGGCCGGACGTGATCGTGGTGGCGCGGGGCTGGGACGAGCGTAATCCGCAGGATGCGCAATCGTGTACCTACGTGCACGCGGTGCGGCAGGATTCGCGATGTTATGTGCTCCGGCAGCAGATGGGTGAAACCACTGATCACAGTGTGGGTTTCGATATCGCCGAATGCTCCGCCCCGCAGCTGTCGGAGATCGTTGTGGGGTATTTGCCCGCGATGGGCGCGGGGGCCCGGCCGCAGTTCACAGTGGATTCCCATATCGGGGCGCCACCTGCCGCGAGCTTCTTCGGTACCGCCGCGACCGGAACCGGCTACCTGCGGATATTGCAGAGTCGATTGCACTTCCAGGTGCCCGGGGTTCTCCAGACCTCGGCGGTATGGCGTGACCTACCGGGTGACGGCCGGTACCTGATCCGCTCGGACGGTAGCCGCTCGACCGTCACGGGAATGGACCGGCAGCAGCTGTCCGGGTGGCTCGACGGCTGGATCGATCGGATCGTCGACCGGCTGGAAACCGGCGAATGACCGAGCATGCCCGGGCCGCGCGCGGGGTGGCCCGTCCCGACCGGTCGTGGCCCCCGAACGGTATCGTCACCGATATTCGTAACCGTTTCGACGAAGAGGATGTGCTGTGACCGACTTCGAGACGATTCTGCTGGAGCGTAAGGACAAGGTCGGCCTCATCACGCTGAACCGGCCCAAGGCGCTGAACGCACTGAACGCGCAGGTCCTCGACGATGTGGTCGCGGCCCTCGACGAACTCGAACGCGACGACGAGATCGGTGCGGTGGTGATCACCGGTTCCGACCGCGCGTTCGCCGCCGGTGCCGATATCAAGGAAATGCAGCCCAAGTCCTATATGGACATGTTCATGGACGACTACTTCGCACGGTGGGAGCGGCTGGCGCAGTTCCGCAAGCCGACCATTGCGGCCGTGGGCGGATACGCCCTGGGGGGCGGCTGTGAGCTGGCCATGATCTGCGATCTGCTGATCGCCGCCGATACCGCCAAGTTCGGGCAGCCGGAGATCAAGCTCGGCGTTATCCCGGGTATCGGTGGTTCGCAGCGGCTGACCCGCGCGATCGGTAAGGCCAAGGCCATGGACCTGGTGCTCACCGGCCGCAATATGGATGTCGAGGAAGCCGAACGCGCCGGGCTGGTATCGCGGATCGTGCCCGCCGCGGAACTGCTCGATACCGCGCTCGAGGTCGCCGCCACCATCGCGTCGATGTCGCTGCCGGTGGCCATGGTCGCCAAGGAAGCCGTGAACCGGTCCTTCGAAACCACCTTGAGCGAGGGGCTCCGGTTCGAGCGGCGGGTCTTCCACTCGTTGTTTGCCACCGCGGATCAGAAGGAAGGGATGGCGGCATTCGTGGACAAGCGGACCGCCGAATTCACCAACCGCTGAGCGTGCCCGTCAGGGCTCGGGTGGGGCGTCGAGAATATCGGTCGGCACGTAGGTGTCCCGGGCCGGCTGCGCCGTACCGTTCTGTGCGGTGAGCAGCCCGGCCACGGTGGCGCCGAGGCCGATGGTGACGGCCGCCGCCGCATACACCTTGCGCCGGCCGGTCACCGGTGGGCTCAGCGGCACCACCTGTCCGCCCGCGCGGATATGCGCGGTACGGGTTCCGGCGGCCGGCCGCTGGGCCGCGAACAGCAGCGCTCCGCGCGCCGAGACGTATTCCGGTTCCCGGTCGCAGACCAGCGGAAGGTCGAGCAGTTCGGCCAGCCGGGTGCGTAGCCCCGGGTTGCGGGCGCAGCCGCCGAGCAGGGCGAGGGTTTCGGCCGGGGTCTCGGATTGTTCGCTCACCCGCCGGATCAGGCCGGCGGCCTCCGCCAGGGGTTCGGCGCAGAGATCGGTGAGGTCGCTGCGGGTGATCACCGCGCGTTCGGCGGTGGCGGGATCGGCGGCGGTGACCACCCGGGCGCTGCTCAGTGCCTCCCGGTATCGGCCGGCGGCGGCCTCGTCGGTGAACACTCCCGCCCGGTCGAGCCATTCGCACAGCAGTTCGTCATAGGTGTCGCCGCCGAGGCCGGGGCAGTGGGCGGCGGCGATCACCGAATCGGTGCGGCAGTCCACCTGGGTCAGCGTGAGCCCGGATGACCCCAGGTCGAACAGCATCACCGAACCCGATACCGGTAGTTGTTCGGTGAACCGCAGGTACCGGAGCTGGGCCAGCGGTTCGTCCACCAGCGTGACCCGGCCGGTACCCAGGGCCTCGCCGACCAGTTCGACCTGCCGGTGGTCCCGGCACGTCACGGCGGCGCCGGTGATGTATTCGTCGCGATCGCGGGCCGCGGTATGCATCCGCCGGACAGCAGTGAGCACCGGGTCGATCAGGGGCACCCCGGCCGGGCGGGGGATATGGCAGTGGTCGATCGGCGGGAGGTGCGGTTGATCGGAATGGGTCAGCACCGCGCGCGCTCCCGAGGAGCCCACCGATACCCCGAGGACCAGCACCATAAACATATGGTGCGCTGTGTGGCCGGGGATGCCAAGCCGAATCACCGAGAAATTTGCTGATCGGGTGCCTGGCCGTTATTCGTTTGCTACCGACCGGGCGTACAAGGCCGACCGGTATGTTCTCGGCTAGTTGTTTGCCCGCCCGGTGCGCACCCCGCCGGATCTCAGGGTTCGTTCCAGCGGGCCGGTTCCTCACCGGTGTCGAAGTCGCCCGCGGTATGCCGGAACTCGGCCAGCAACTGCAGCAGCGTCCGTAACCGGTCCGGCGGGAGTTCCGGGCGGGCGAACACCCTGTCGTTGAGGTATTCGGTGGCCTCGGCGACCAGCGAACGCCCCGCGTCGGTGATCTCGATCAGGGTCGCGCGCCGATCGTTCGGGTGCGGCACCCGGTTCACCAGCCCAGCGGCCTCGAGCCGGTCCACCGAATTGGTCACGCTGGTCGGATGGACCTGCAACCGCGCGCTGGCCACCGCCATCGGCAGCGCCCCGGTGGTGCTGAAGTTCAGCAACTGCAGCAGTTCGTAGCGCGAGAAGGTGAGCCCGGTGGGCCGCAACGCCTCGTCCACCCGGGCCATCACGATCTGCTGGGCGCGGACCAGCGAGGTCACCGCCGCCATCCCGTCGGCGACCGCCCCCCAGCCGTGGCCGACCCATTGACGATGGGCCTCCTGTATCGGGTCCAGTGGTAGCGGCCGGGGACGAGACATGTGTTCGATCATCGCACGGCGGCCCGGTATCCGACCCCACAGCGCGGCCCGGCACGCTTGCGCGGCACGACGTTGTCCGGCCCGGATTTCGCGCTACTTGATCGTGGGCCGCGCGACCCGATTGCGATCCGGGTGATCCGAACCCTGGCTCGCCACGCCGCGTACCGGCGATGATCACCTGGTCACGCGGGCGTGGCTGAGTGGTTGAGGCAACGGTCTGCAAAGCCGTTCACGCGGGTTCGATTCCCGCCGCTCGCTCGATTTGCCTACCGGGGCCGGGTTCGTGCCCCGGCTCCGGTGGAGGTATCAGCGCAAACCCGAGAAATCGCGCAACACAACGTGATTGCGGTCGGCAAAAGTGCCCAGAGCGTAATCGGGAAGCAATCCGAAGTACTCGCCGCGGGTCAGTGTGCTCCAGCGGCGGGCGTCCGGGGTACGGGTTTTGTAGAAGTTCACCGTGTACCCGCCCTCGTAGATCCGCAGCAGGCTGTAACCGCCGGGGTACTCCTTGACTGCCGCGACCTCCAGGAATTCGACCGCGCAGGCGGTATCGGACCGGGTGCGGCGGGTGCGGTGCGTATGGCCACTGTGCTGCAGGAATACGCCGGGCGCCTTTTCGTACAGTTGCTGGAGGCGCAGGGCGTGGTCGCGGTCCAGGATGAAACCGGGCCCGCCGGTATTGGTCAGTCCCGCCTCCGCGGTAACCGGGTGGTGACCGAAAACGATTGTGGGGCGGTCGGGTTCGCTGTGCAGCAATTCGCTCACCCGGTCGAACTGCGGAGGGTCGAGCACCCCGCCGGACCCGTCGAGCGCGCTTGTGTCGAGACCGAGCAGCCGCAGGCCGCCCAGTTCGTATTCGACAAGCTGTTGCCGCGGCCCGAAAACATCGCTCCAGCAATCGTGGTGCTCGCCGGTACCGGGAACGGCGGGGCAACCGGCGTATTCACTGCCCGTATGCGGGCGGTCGTGGTTTCCGCGCACGGCGAGGTAGTCGGTGCCCGCGCTGCCCCAGCGGTCGAGCCGGTCGCGTACGGCGCGCAGGTCCTCGGGTGCGGCCTCGGCACTCAGGTCGCCGGCCAGCAGCAGGGTGGCGGCGCCACGATCGGCGCGGCGCAGATCGTCGAGCAGGGCATCCAGCATGACCTGCGGGTACGGCGGCAGACTCGGCTCCTGCCGGAAGCCGGGCGGTAGATCGCCCACCATCAAACCGCTGACGGTCTCGCCGTAGTGGATATCGTTGGCCAAGGCCAGGGTTCGCAACAGCCTGCCGGGCGGGGGGACGAGGGTGGTGAAGGTGCCGGTTGTTTCCGGGGTACCAGGTAGGCCCGTGGCCGCCGAAACCGCCGGTGTCGCCCGTACTCCGGCGGTGCGGGCTTCGAACCGGTATGTACGCCCCGGTTCGAGACCGTCGATCTGCGCGTAGTGGAACGGGGTCGTGCCGTCCGAGCCCCAGACCTGCCGGGGTGGCCGCGAACTGTCGGCGGGAGCCAGCCACACCTCGCCGTCGGCGGGCACCGGAACCGGCCGGCCCGCCGCATCGGGTGCCCGGCCGGTCCAGGTGAGCACCGCGGCGTTATCGGTCACCGTGACGACTTCGAGGTCGGTGGCGAGAACCCGGCCCGGCTGTGCGATGGCCCGACCGGCCACGGGCAGCAGTGCGGCCAGACCGAGTGCACCCAGTACGGTGCGACGCGACGGGCCGCAGCAGCTCGTCAATGTTCTCTCCATTCCCCGCGTATATCAGGTCCCCTCGATACCACCGGAACCCTATGACAAAGACCCGGCCGATGCCGGGTGCGTGCCGGGTTGCGAACCCGTCAGGAATCGAGAAGCAGTGGTGTGGTTCCAGCGGAAGATGAACGCGCGGACCGCCGGCAAGATCCGCCGGAAGGGCGGTAAGTACCTGGGGATGGATCTGCTGATCCTGCACACGGTCGGCCGCCGGAGCGGGGAACCACGGGAAACGCCGATCACCTGGTTCGCCGATGACGCCGGCTGGCTGGTGGTCGCGTCGGGTGGCGGCAAACGGGATCCCGATTGGTATGTGAACCTGATGGCTCATCCCGAGCAGGCAGCTGTCGAAGTGCACAGCAGCCCGGCCGTCCCGGTGAGGCCGCACCATCTCGCCGGCGACGACCGGGCCCAGGCCTGGCAGCGAATCATCGGGCAGCAGCCGCGTTATGCGAAGTACCAGCAGAAATCGGCTCGGGAATACCCGGTCGTCCGGCTGGCTCGGCGGTGAGCTGGGTCTTGCCGCCCGGCAATGCCGCGGGCGGGCTGATGTCCCCGCCCGGATCTACACCATTCCCCGGACGAAGCGCTTCGAGCGGCGGCGAGGATATCGGGGCGAGGTTGTGACACTCAGGCCGGCTGAGGCTGCAAACGAGAAAAGCTCCCGACCGGAATTGCCCGGTCGGGAGCTTCTTGGGTGTGCCCTCGGCAGGAATCGAACCTGCGGCCTTCTGCTCCGGAGGCAGACGCTCTATCCCCTGAGCTACGAGGGCGGGGATCCACCCGAAGGTCCGGAAGTCCGGTCGATCGGGCGGACCACAGCGTAACGCATCAGCCGCGGTAGGGCCAAAACGCGTGGTGGCGACTCACCCGAACGGTAGCGGGCGGGCGCCGCGGTCGGCGAGCATCTTGGTCATCAACCGGGATTCGCCTTCCTGGGCGGGCAGCATCTGACCGGCGAGTGTTGTGATCTCCGTGGTCTCGGCGTGTTCGGCGCCGTATTCGAGCATCGGGACCCCGCCCTGGTGGTGTCGCAGCATCAGCTGGAGGAACAGGGTGTCCAGCTGCGCGCCCCGGGCGGCGCGGAGCTGCCGGAGTTCGTCGGTTGTGGCCATACCCGGCATCGCGGCCATCCCCGCGCCGCTGTGGTCGTGGCCGTCACCGCCGTGCTCTTCCTGCGGCATCCACGTCATATGCCCGCCGGTGGCGCTCGCCGGTGCATCCCACATCTGCAGCCAGCCCTGCATCCGTCCGATCTGGCCCTGCTGGGTGGTGAGGATGTCGAAGGCCAGCCGCCGGATATCGGGGTCGGTGGAACCGTTGAGCGCGATACCGGACATCTCCACGGCCTGCGCGTGATGGGCCGACATATCCTGCGCGAACCCGATATCCACCGGCCCGGCCGGACTGGCGTCGCCGGTGGTGTCCGGCGCCAGCAGGACACCGGCGCCGAACCCGGCCACGAGCAGGGCGATCGCACCGATGATCAGCAGCGGGACGCGTTGCGCGCGCACCTGTGCGCGCCAGCCGCGCGCCGGCTGCACGTCGTCCGCGGCGGTCCCGGCGTCCGGCATTACTGCCCGGCTCCGGGCGCCGGCTGTGCACCCGCCGGCGCCTGCTGCTGTTGCGGCAGGGTGCCCGGCATCCCCGGGATGGCCGGAATACCACCGGGCAGTCCACCGGGCAGCCCGCCCGGTGCGCCGCCCATTTCGCTCAGGTCGGGCTGGATACCGCCACCGTCCATCGGCACCGCGTCGGGACCCGGCTCGCTCGGGTCGTAGGCCGGCGGGTTCTCCGTACCGAAGGTCGGGTTGGAACAGCTGGCGCCGACCTCCGGGTAGGCGTAGTTGTTCAGGCGCAGTGCTGTGACGAACTGGCCGATCCGCTCGTCATCGGCGTTCGGCACGGTGAGCTGGTGGCCCCACGACTGCAGCGAGATGGGCGCTTCCTGATCGGGGTACGGGGACATGAGCATGTACTGCTCACCGTCGACCCACGCCTCCAGCGTGTCGACACCGTCCTCGTCGACCTTCTCGGGGTTGTAGGTGATCCACACCGCGCCGTGTTCCAGCGAGTGGATGGCGTTCTCCTCGCGGATCGCGGTGTCGTAGACGGCGCCCATACAGTCGGCCCAGGACGCGTCGTGCGGGCCGCCGTACGCCGGGGTCTTGTCGTAGGCGACGCGCTGGGTGGCGTCGACATGCAGACCCGCCGGGTACTCCTGGATCGCCACGCCCTGGATCTGCGTGGAGGGGTCCTGGTTCTGCTCGGTCGGCGCGAACTGCTGTCCCAGCGATTCGCGCAGCTGCCGGACGTGCTCCTGCCGTTCCCGTAGCGCGGCCTGCTCCTGATATTTCGGGAGCAGGCTCGCCGCGAGCGCCCCGACGAGCGCGACGAGCACCACGACAGCGCCCACCGTGAGCCACGGGATGCGCTGCATGAGCGGTGGTTTGTTCCCTTTTTTACCCCCACCCGCCCGGGCAGGTGCTACTTTGCCCGCTGCCTTGACGGCTTTCGCCGATTTGGCGCTGGTCCTGTTCGGCATACCGGTCCTAGCTCTTTCCCACGTGATGAACAGTGCATTGCTGCGGTGCCCACTCGCGGCGCGCACCCACTCGGACCATAGGATAGAGACTCGTGACTCCAGCCGACCTTGCAGATCTCCTTCACGCGACGGCCGCGAAGGTACTCGCCGAACGCGGACTGGACCCCGCGGTCCTGCCCGACAAGGTCGATGTGGAGCGTCCGCGTAATCCCGAACACGGTGACTACAGCACGAATGTGGCGATGCGGGTCGCCAAAAAAGCGGGTACGAATCCGCGTGAGCTGGCGGGCTGGCTGGCCGAAGCGCTCGGCGATACGTCCGGCGTGGCGAGCGCGGAAGTGGCGGGTCCGGGCTTCCTGAACATCCGGCTGGCGGCGTCGGCGCAGGGCGTGATCCTGCAACAGGTGCTGACCGCCGGTGTGAATTACGGCACCGCGGACGCCCTGGCCGGTACCAAGATCAATCTGGAGTTCGTCTCCGCGAACCCGACCGGTCCCGTACATCTCGGTGGTACGCGCTGGGCGGCCGTCGGCGACGCATTGGGTCGTATTCTCGCCGCGCAGGGCGCCGAGGTCACCCGCGAGTACTACTTCAACGATCACGGTGCGCAGATCACCCGGTTCGCCGAATCGCTGGTCGCGGCCGCCACCGGCGCGCCGACACCGGAGAACGGGTACGCGGGCGCCTATATCGCCGAAATCGCCGACCAGGTCATTGCCGCGCATCCCGGTGTACTCGACCTCGACCCGGAACGGCGTATCGAACTGTTCCGCGCCGAGGGCGTGGAGCTCATGTTCGCCCATATCAAGAGAACGCTGCACGAATTCGGGACCGATTTCGATGTGTATTTCAACGAGAGTTCGCTGTTCGCCTCGGGCGCGGTGGAACGCGCGGTGGAAACGCTGAAGAATTCCGGCGACCTGTACTCGAAGGACGGCGCCTGGTGGATCAAGAGCTCCGAATACGGTGACGATCAGGACCGGGTGGTCATCAAGAGCGACGGCCATGCCGCCTATATCGCCGGCGATATCGCGTATCTGCAGGACAAGCGCTCGCGCGGCTTCGACCTGTGCATCTATATGCTCGGCGCCGACCATCACGGTTATATCGGGCGTCTGAAGGCGGCCGCCGCGGCGTTCGGCGACGACCCCGACAGTGTCGAGGTGCTCATCGGGCAGATGGTGAACCTGCTGCGCGACGGTATCGCGGTGCGGATGAGTAAACGCGCCGGCACCGTGGTCACCCTGGACGACCTGGTGGAGGCCATCGGCGTGGACGCCGCCCGCTATTCGCTGGTGCGCAGTTCGGTGAACTCGAGTATCGATATCGACCTGGACCTGTGGACGAAACAGGAAAGCGTCAACCCGGTCTACTACGTGCAGTACGCGCACGCCCGCGCGGCGTCGATCGCCCGCAATGCCGCCGAATTCGAATACGACAAGGTGGCACCGGATTTCGCGCTGCTGGACTCCGATCTCGAAGGCGCGCTCATCCGAACCCTCGGTGAGTTCCCCCGGGTGGTGGCGAGCGCAGCGACCCTGCGGGAACCGCATCGCATCGCCCGCTACCTGGAGGAATTGGCCGGCGCCTACCATCCGTTCCAGTCCAACAAGGCCCTGCGGGTGCTGCCGATGGGCGACGAACCCGTGAGCCCAGTCAACGCCGCCCGGCTGGTCCTGGCCAACGCCACCCGGCAGGTACTCGCCAACGGGCTGGCCCTGCTCGGCGTCACCGCACCGGAGCGGATGTGACCACCACCCACCATCGCAACGACCGACTGTTCCGGCAGTGGGTGAGGAAGGGAGACCGATGAGTGTCCATCCGGCCGGACCTCGGCACGCCGATATCCCGCACGCGCCGAATCTGCCGCAGCGCCCGGCGGATCCGCGGGAGATGATCGATCTGCCCGAGAACGTGTGGCCGCGCGGTGCCACCCGCGACACCGACGATGTGGTGCGTCTCGGCGGTATACCGGTCACCGAACTCGCCGCGAAGTTCGGCACCCCGCTGTTCGTGGTGGACGAGGACGACTTCCGGTCCCGCTGCCGCGATATGGTGCGCGCTTTCGGAGCCGATTCGCGAGTGCACTACGCCTCCAAGGCTTTTCTGTGCGGCGAGGTGGCGCGGTGGGTCCGCGACGAGGGCCTGTCCCTGGACGTGGCCTCCGGTGGTGAACTGGCGGTCGCGTTGCACGCCGGTTTCCCCGCTGAACGTATTGCGGTGCACGGCAACAACAAATCCGTAGCCGAACTCGAGGCCGCGGTCGCGGCGGGGGTCGGCCACGTGGTGGTCGATTCGCTGTTCGAGATCGACCGGCTGGAAGCCGTCGCCGGTGCGGCGGGAGTGGTGCAGGATGTGCTGGTCCGGGTAACTGTCGGGGTCGAGGCGCATACCCACGAATACATTTCCACCGCCCACGAGGATCAGAAGTTCGGTTTCTCCATCTCCGGCGGTGACGCCATGGAGGCCTTGGCCCGGGTTTTCGAAGCCGGTAACCTGCGCCTGGTCGGCCTGCACAGCCATATCGGCTCCCAGATCTTCGAGATCGACGGTTTCGAGATCGCGGCGCACCGGATGCTCGGGCTGCTTCGTGAAGCCGTCGACAAGTTCGGCGTCGAACGCACCGCGCAGATATCGCTGCTCGACCTCGGCGGCGGGCTCGGGATCTCCTATCTGCCCTCGGACACTCCGCCACCGCTCGACGCTTTCGCCGAGAAACTGCGGGTCCTGGTGGCGCGGGAAGCCGAACTGGCCGGGTTGCCCGTCCCGCGGATCGCGGTCGAACCGGGCCGGGCGATCGCCGGACCGGGCACGGTGACCCTGTACGAGATCGGCACCATCAAGGACGTATCCCTGGATGGTGGCCTGCGCCGCCGCTACGTCAGTGTCGACGGCGGGATGAGCGACAATATCCGGCCCGCGCTGTACCAGGCCGATTACCATTGCCAGCTCGTCTCGCGGGGTTCGCAGGCCGAGCCGGTAGTCGCGCGCGTCGTCGGAAAGCATTGCGAGAGCGGCGATATCATCATCCGTGATACCTGGCTTCCGGCCGACGCCGGGCCCGGCGACCTGGTTGCCGTGGCCGGGACGGGCGCCTACTGCTATTCCATGTCGAGCCGGTACAACATGCTGACCAGACCCGCGGTCGTTGCCGTCGCAGACGGTACGGCGCGGCTGATCCTGCGCCGGGAAACGATCGACGATCTGCTCGGTCTGGAGGTCTGATGGACGCGACGAAAGAGGCGAATATGCCCGAGGCGAGCGTGCCCGCGGTGAACGATGTCGTACCGGGACAGTGGGGTCCGGACCGGCCCATCGGGGTCGCGGTACTGGGTATGGGCAATGTGGGCAGTGAGGTCGTGCGGATTCTGCGCGAGCACGCCGATGATCTGCAGGCACGGGTCGGCGCACCGGTGACCCTGCGCGGGGTCGCGGTGCGCAGTCTGGACCGGGACCGCGGTCTGCCCGCCGAACTGCTGACCACTGATGCCGAGGGGCTGGTAGCCCGCTCCGATGTGGACGTCGTGGTCGAGGTCATCGGCGGTATCGACCCGGCGCGCGCGCTGATCCTGGCCGCGCTCAACGCCGGTAAATCCGTGGTCACCGCCAACAAGGCGCTGCTGGCCGATTACACCGGGGAGCTGGCTGCCGCGGCCGAACGCAGCCGCGCCGACCTCTACTTCGAGGCCGCGGTCGCCGGGGCGATCCCGGTGGTGCGGCCGCTGATCCAGTCGCTGTCCGGTGACCGAGTCAATCGGGTGGTCGGCATCGTCAACGGCACCACCAACTTCATCCTGTCCGCGATGGACGAAACCGGTGCGGATTACGGCGAGACGCTCGCCGAAGCCACCCGCCTCGGATATGCCGAAGCCGATCCGACCGCGGATGTCGAGGGCTACGACGCCGCCGCCAAGGCTGCCATCCTCGCTTCCCTCGCCTTCCACACCCGGGTCACGGCCGCCGATGTGTTCCGGCAGGGCATCTCGACGATCAGCTCCGAGGACCTGGAAACCGCCTCCGCGGTGAACTGCGCCGTAAAGCTGCTCGCGATCTGTGAGCGGGTGCCGGCCGGTCCGGGGGAGCCGAGTCCGGCCGAGGGCGGTAAGGAGCGGGTTTCGGTGCGGGTCTATCCGGCGTTGATCCCGCGCAAACACCCGTTGGCCACGGTGAGCGGGGCGTTCAACGCGGTGGTCGTGGAGGCCGAGAACGCCGGCCGGCTGATGTTCTACGGCCAGGGCGCCGGCGGTGCACCTACCGCCTCTGCGGTCCTGGGCGATCTGGTGATGGCCGCGCGCAACAAATTCTTCGGCGGCCGCGCTCCCGGTGAATCGGTCTATGCGGCGTTGCCGATCGCGCCGATCGGCGATACACCCACCCGCTATCACGTGAATCTGAAGGTCGAGGACCGTCCCGGTGTGCTGGCCCGGGTGGCGGGTAAATTCGCCGAGCACGGGGTCAGTATCTCCACCGTCCGGCAGGAAGGGCACGATGACCGGGCACGGCTCGTCGTCGTCACCCACCTGGCGACGGAGTCGGCGCTGGCCGAAACCGTGGCCGCCCTCGCGGATATGGAATCCGTCACATCTGTCACCAGCGTTTTGAGATTGGAAGGCACCGAAGAATGACAACAGCATCGCGCAGCGGGGCGGTGGGCGGGCCTTCCGGCGTGGCCCCGCAATCCGGCGTGCACTCCCGCTGGCCCGGGCTGATCGCCGCCTACCGGGACCGGCTCGCGGGTGCGGCCGACTGGGAACCGGTCACCCTGTTCGAGGGCGGCACCCCGCTGGTGCCGGCTCCGTACCTGTCCGAACTCACCGGGTGCGAGGTATATCTCAAGGTCGAGGGCACCAACCCGACCGGTTCGTTCAAGGACCGGGGTATGACCATGGCGATGACCGATGCCAAGTACCGGGGTCAGCAGGCGGTGCTGTGCGCCTCCACCGGTAACACCTCGGCGTCGGCCGCCGCTTACGCGACCCGCGCCGGGATGACCTGCGCGGTGCTCATCCCGCAGGGCAAGATCGCCATGGGCAAACTCGCCCAGGCCGTGATGCTCGGCGCCAAGGTGATCCAGGTCGAGGGCAATTTCGACGACTGCCTGGAGCTGGCCCGTAAGGTCACCTCCGATTTCCCGGCGATCGGCCTGGTCAACTCGGTGAACCCGGCGCGGATCGAAGGCCAGAAAACCGCCTCGTTCGAAATCTGCGATGTGCTCGGCAGCGCCCCTGATGTGCACGCGCTGCCGGTGGGCAACGCCGGCAATATCACCGCCTACTGGCGTGGCTATCGCGAATACCACGCCGACGGCGTGACGGGTTCGCTGCCGCGCATGCTGGGCGTTCAGGCCGCCGGGGCGGCCCCGCTGGTCAACGGTGCCCCGGTGAAGGAACCGGAAACCATCGCGACCGCCATCCGGATCGGCGCGCCCGCCTCGTGGAACGGTGCGGTCGCGGCCAAGGAGGAGTCCGGTGGCGCGTTCCGCGCGGCCACCGACGACGAGATCCTGGAGGCATACCGGCTGGTCGCGGCGAAGGAAGGCGTTTTCGTCGAACCGGCCTCCGCGGCGAGTGTCGCCGGAGTGCTGGCCGCCCGTGCCGACGGCTGGCTCGAACCCGGGCTGAAGGTGGTCTGCACGGTCACCGGTAACGGTCTCAAGGATCCCGATACCGCTCTGCTCGGTATGCCCGAGGTCCAGGCCATCGCGGTCGACCCGGTGGCTGTCGCCGCCCGACTCGAACTGGCCTGATCTTGGATACGCGCGAGAGCCGGCTCACCGCTCCCACCCTGCCGGCCGGGCTCACCGTCACGGTCCGGGTCCCCGCATCCAGCGCGAACCTCGGCCCCGGTTTCGATTCGCTGGGGATGGCGCTGGGTATCTACGACGAGATCGAGGTGCGCAGCACCGATTCCGGACTGGATATCCGGGTCGAGGGCGAGGGCGCCGACGAGGTGCCCTGGGGGCCACAGCATCTGGTGGTCCGGGCCATCGAACGCGGACTGGAATCGGCCGGTGTCTGGGCCGACGGTCTGGAGGTGCTGTGCCGGAACACGATTCCGCACTCCCGCGGGCTCGGTTCCTCGGCGGCGGCCGTGGTCGGCGGGATCGCCGCGGGCTGCGCGCTGGCCGCCGAATTCGACCCCGCCCTGGCCGTCGACACCGACCGGATGGTGCAGCTCGCGGCCGAATTCGAGGGACATCCGGACAATGCGGCGGCCAGTGTGCTCGGCGGTATCGTCGTCTCCTGGACCGAAACCGGCCCGGGGCCCGAGGCCATCGGTGATATCGCTGCGCCGCAGCGGATCTACCGTGCTGTCCGCCTCGACGGGCACGCCGGCCTGAAACCGGTGGTTCTGGTTCCCGACGAGCGCTCGTCCACCGCGCAGACCCGGGGCCTGCTGCCCGAGCTGATCCCGCATCGCGACGCCGCGTTCAACGTGAGCCGGGCCGCGCTGGCGGTGGTCGCGCTGACCCAGCGCCCCGATCTGCTGCTCCCGGCCACCGCGGACCGGTTGCACCAAACCCAGCGTGCACCCGCGCTGCCGCTGACAACCGCCTGGATCGACCGCTTGCGGGCCGCCGGAATCGCGGCTACCGTTTCTGGCGCCGGCCCCACGGTGCTCGCACTCGGGACCAGCGCTTTCCCCGACGAACTGCGTGCGCGTGCCGCGGCGGACGGCCTGCGAGTACTCGAGCCGGGCCTCGCGGAAGGCGTCCGGATCGCCTGACGGGCGCGTCCGCCTTGCCGAGGCTCGTAGTTGCCCGCTATCCTGGGCAAGTCCGTACATCGCGCGCATCAGACGCCGGTGCTTCATCAGGGCAATCGCTCCAGCAGGCTCCAGGCTCGAGCCTCCATGCCATGGGGGTGCCGCGCAGCCTCTGAACTGGAATGATCTCTTCCACCATTTTCCTCGGTGGCGAAGCACCCGGTCCCGGAGGGGCAGGCGATACGGCTACAAATCCGAGTCCGGCAGCGAGATCGGGCTACGGAACGAAACCCTCGACAAAGCACACGGCCATCGAGGGAAGGAAAGGATCTCCGTGACAGATACGGACCTGCTCGCGACACCCGGGGTGGAATCCGACTCCGTACCCTCGGGCAACCGCGAAAGTGACTCCGGACAGATTTCGAAGATGAGCGAAAACACCGACATCGGATCGGGGCTGACTGGAATGTTGTTGCCGCAGTTGCGCGCACTGGCAGGGGAACTCGGAATTCGGGGCACCTCCGGTATGCGCAAGGGTGATCTCATCGCTGCTATCAAGGAAAATCAGGCCGGCAGACCCGCCGCCGCGGAGCGCAACTCCCGCGCGAAGGCTGCCAAGGAACGTAAGTCCGCGGAGCCCGTCGCGGCCGCGTCCACCACGGCTGCTGCTGCGCCCGCCGCCGCTCCGGCCGAGGCGCCCGCGCCCGCCCGGACCGCGAACGATCGCGCCTCCACCGGCGCCGATAGTGCGTCCGGCGATGCCAAGGGCGCCGAGAAGCAGGCCGCCACCAACGGTGCGGCGAATGCCAACGGCGTCGCGGAGGCCGGGAAGGCCGACACTTCGAAGGCCGGCACCGGGGCGGACACCAAGGGGGATACCAAGGCCGACGCCAAGCCCGAGACCAAATCCGCCGACGCCGAGGACACCGGCCGGGATTCCGGCCAGCGTGGCCGCGGCCGGCAGCGGCGCGGTCGCGATCAGCAGGGCAAGAGCTCCGGCGATTCCGGCGAGGCGCGCACCGACGACGCCAAGTCCGACGGCAGCAAGTCCGACGGCGGCAAGTCCGAGTCCAAACAGGACAGCAAGGACTCCGACCAGGGCGAACGCCGGCGTGACCGGAACCAGGGCGGTCAGCAGAACCAGGGCGATCAGCGTGGCTCCGGTGGTAACCGGGGTGGCGACGGTAACCGTGGTGGCGATGACGAAGAAGGCGGCCGCGGTCGCCGGGGTCGCCGGTTCCGCGAGCGTCGCCGCGGCCGCGATCGCGAGGGTGGCGGCGGGGAGGCCCGCGAGCCCGAGATCCGCGAAGACGACGTTCTGCAGCCGGTCGCGGGCATCCTCGATGTCCTGGACAACTATGCGTTCGTGCGCACCTCCGGCTACCTCGCCGGGCCGAACGACGTCTACGTCTCGATGAACCTCGTCCGCAAGAACGGCCTGCGCCGCGGTGACGCGATCACCGGTGCGGTGCGTGCCCCGCGGGAGGGCGAACAGTCCAATCAGCGGCAGAAGTTCGATCCGCTGGTGCGCCTGGACACGGTCAACGGCGCCGAGGTGGATTCGGCGAAGCGACGGCCCGATTTCAACAAGCTCACCCCGCTGTACCCCAATCAGCGGCTGCGCCTGGAAACGACGCCGAACAAGCTGACCACCCGGGTCATCGATCTGATCATGCCGATCGGTAAGGGTCAGCGTGCCCTGATCGTGTCGCCGCCCAAGGCCGGTAAGACCACGATCATGCAGGACATCGCCAACGCGATCGCGATCAACAACCCCGAGTGCTATCTCATGGTTGTGCTGGTCGACGAACGTCCCGAAGAGGTCACCGATATGCAGCGTTCGGTGAAGGGTGAGGTCATCGCCTCCACCTTCGACCGGCCGCCGTCCGATCACACCTCGGTCGCCGAACTGGCCATCGAACGGGCCAAGCGCCTGGTCGAAATGGGTAAGGACGTGGTGGTCCTGCTCGACTCGATCACCCGCCTGGGTCGCGCGTACAACAACTCCTCGCCGGCCTCCGGACGCATCCTGTCCGGTGGTGTCGATTCCACCGCGCTGTATCCGCCCAAGCGGTTCCTCGGCGCGGCGCGCAATATCGAGAACGGCGGCTCGCTGACGATCATCGCCACCGCGATGGTGGAAACCGGTTCGACCGGTGACACGGTGATCTTCGAGGAGTTCAAGGGGACCGGTAACGCCGAGCTCAAACTCGACCGCAAGATCGCCGAGCGGCGTGTGTTCCCCGCGGTGGACGTCAATCCGTCCGGTACCCGTAAGGACGAACTGCTGCTCAACGTCGACGAGGCCGCGGTTCTGCACAAGCTGCGCCGTGTCCTGTCGGGCCTGGATTCGCATCAGGCCATCGATCTGCTGATCGACCGGTTGAAGAAGAGCAAGAACAACCTGGAATTCCTGATGCAGGTCTCCAAGACTGCTCCGGGAGCCCTGGACGAATAAGTAGTACTGCTCGGCATGGGGTCGGGTCCTCGAACGGACCCGTCCCTGCCGGGAGTCCATCGGACCAGCGTGGGTCGGCCTTCTGGAAGGTCGGCCCACGTTGTGTTTCCGCCGGACGTGCATTCGAAGGCACCTGTCTCGATGCGGAACAAATCCCAGGGGAGGCGCGTTTCAGGGGGCGTCGGAGGTTCTGGCATACTGGACCGCCGTGCGTCTGCGAATCGCGCAGACTCCCGCCTTAGTCGGTTCCGGTTCACGTTCGGCAAATATACGAGCGACCCGGCGACCAATATCGAGAGGACATCCATGAAGGCAGGAATTCACCCGTCCTACGTCGACACCACCGTCGTCTGTGGCTGCGGAAATACGTTCCAGACCCGCTCCACCAAGGACTCCGGGCATATCACCGTCGAGGTCTGCTCGCAGTGCCACCCGTTCTACACCGGCAAGCAGAAGATTCTGGACACCGGTGGTCGTGTGGCCCGCTTCGAGGCCCGCTACGGCAAGCGCGCCAAGAAGGCCGACGCCGACAAGTAGCTTCTCCGCCAGCGCCCGGACCTGCCCTTGCAGGCCGGGCGTTGGCGTTTTATTTTGGCGGCGCCTGCGGCGCCGTGGGTTTTGGCCCCTGAGGTCCCTACTGTCAGCACTCGATGCCCGCGGCTGCGCCGCATCGCATCGAGCACTGACAGCAGGGACGGGCCAAAACCTTTCAGGGCCTCGCTGAACTCGGCACCACCGTTGGACACTTTGGGTTGATGCGGGGCCGGAGCCCTCGAGTGCTGTGCATTGCCTGTCGGATCAGTCGCGTGGTAGGAGACCTGTAATGGCCGAGAAGACCGCACCGTCGGCGATCGACGATGTGCTGGCCGAATACGCCGGGCTGGAGAGCCGGCTGGCTGATCCCGCGCTGCACAACGATCCCGGGGCGGCCCGGCGGGTCGGGAAGCGGTTCGCCGAACTCGCACCGGTGATGACGACGTACAAGAAGCTCGCCGCGACTCGAGACGATCTGGAGGCGGCACGGGAACTGGCCGCCGACGATCCTTCGTTCGCGGCGGAGGTGCCCGGGCTGGAGGAACAGCTCGAAGAGCTGGAGAATCAGCTCGCCGATCTACTGGCGCCGCGGGATCCGCACGACGGTGACGATGTGGTGCTGGAGGTGAAATCCGGTGAGGGCGGCGAGGAATCGGCGCTTTTCGCCGCCGACCTCGCCCGTATGTACATCCGTTACGCCGAACGCCGCGGCTGGAAGGTGGAGGTGCTGGACGCGGCGTTCTCCGATCTGGGTGGCTACAAGGAAGCGACGCTGTCGATCAAGAGCCGTGATGCCGCGCGCGACGGAGTGTGGTCGCGGTTCAAATTCGAGGGCGGGGTACATCGGGTCCAGCGGGTACCGGTGACCGAATCGCAGGGCCGGGTGCATACGTCCGCGGCCGGCGTACTCATCTACCCCGAACCCGACGAGGTGGAAGAGGTGCAGATCGACGAGAACGATCTGCGTATCGACGTCTACCGCTCGTCCGGCAAAGGTGGCCAGGGCGTGAATACCACCGATTCGGCGGTCCGGATCACCCATCTGCCCACCGGTATCGTCGTCACCTGCCAGAACGAACGCTCCCAGTTGCAGAACAAGGCCCGCGCCATGCAGGTCCTGGCCGCGCGGCTGCAGGCGCTGGCCGAAGAGCAGGCCGAACAGGAAGCCGCCGAGGGCCGGGCGAGCCAGATCCGCACCGTCGACCGTTCGGAACGGATCCGCACCTACAACTTTCCCGAGAACCGCATCGCCGACCACCGCATCGGTTACAAGGCGCACAATCTCGACGCCGTGCTCAACGGCGATATGGACGCCCTCCTGGACGCCCTCGGAACCGCCGACCGCACTGCCCGGATGGCAGCCGAATAGCTCGCTCGATCCCTCGGAGCTGTTGTCGAATGGGTCCGCCCCGGACCGCGGCGCGGGCCCGGGGCGGGCACTGCATCGAGCTGCATCGGCGTTCGGGCAGTGTGCGATTTCCGGACCCGCACAATCGGCCGGCACCGTCGTAGGCGAAGCCCGCCAGTTCGTGCCCGTCCGAACACAACGGAACCCGCGGCGGTGCCGAGTCAGCGAGGCCCTGAGCGGACCATGGGGGCCGAAACCCCGCGCTGCCGGAGCCGGCGCAAAATAAGCACAGTGACCCGTGTGCAGTTGCGCCCCGTGCTTGTCGAGGCGATCGAAACCCTCCGGACGGCCGGCGTGGCGAGCCCGCGCGCCGATGCCGAACATCTTGCCGCGCATGTGCTGGGGGTGGAACGCGGACGGCTGTTGCTCGCGCCGTTGATCGATCCCGAACAACTCGACACCTACCGTGCACTGGTGGCCCGCCGGGCCGAGCGAGTACCGCTGCAGCATCTGACGGGGCAATCATCCATGGGTGAGATCGATCTCCAGGTGGGGCCCGGAGTGTTCGTACCCCGTCCGGAAACGGAGTTGCTGTTCGCCTGGGCGCTGGCCCGGCTGGAAGCGGTCCGGCACGACCACACTGCGATCGTGGTGGATCTGTGCACGGGCTCGGGCGCCCTGGCGCTGGCGATCGCACACGCCCGCCCGGACGCCGAGGTCCATGCGGTGGAGCTGGACCCGGACGCCTTGCACTGGGCCCGGCGGAACGCCGGCCTGCACAGCGCGGCCGGTGATACACCGATCACCCTGCACCACGCCGATGTCACCGAGCCGGATTTGCTCACCGAGCTGAACGGCCGGGTGGATATCGTCGTCGCCAACCCGCCCTATATCCCGGAAGGCGCGCAGTTGTCACCCGAGGTGGCCGAACACGATCCGCACCGCGCACTGTTCGGAGGCCTCGACGGGCTGGATGTGATCCGGCCGATGGTGCCGCTCATCGGCCGGCTGCTGCGTCCGGGCGGCGGTGTGGCGATCGAACACGACGACAGCAACGGCGGTGAACTGGCCCGCTTGCTGGCGGCCGACGGCCGATTCGCAGAAATTGCCGAACATCCCGACCTCGCCGGCAAACCGCGCTTCGTAGCCGCTATATCGTCGGCGACCCCTACATGAGCTGCCGGGTATCCGCTCGAGAGGGCAAGCCGTTGTCGTTCTCGGTCTTCGGCCGCACCCGCTGCCACCACTGATCGGGTCGGAGTTCGGCAGCGCGCTCGGCTCTCGGCCCCGGCTCGGCGCCCCGCAATGGGCTTGCGGCGGTGTACGCCGAAATATCGGGGTGGCTCGAGGTGGGTGCCATCGTCGGGTGTCCGGGGGAGCGACGGCCCGGCGCGCACAAGTGCCCAGTGGGATCCGGGGCCCGATACTGCCGCGGAGGCCCGTCGTCCTGGCAGCGGATACCGGTCGGCGTGGCTGAACCGGCCGCAGCACGGCGGTGCGCGACAGAGGGGCGGACCCGGCGGCGAGGGGTAGAGGGGGCCGAAACCGGCGCCGCCGGGGGTAGCGCAATACGATTGTCGCCGTGAGTACCGTCTACGACTGCGCCGACCCCGATTCGCGTGCCGCCGGCCTGTCCGCGGCCACCAGTGCTCTGAAATCGGGGCGGCTGGTCGTGGTGCCTACCGATACGGTCTACGGTCTCGCCGCCGACGCCTTCGATTCGGCGTCCGTGGCCTCGCTGCTGGCGGCCAAGGGGCGGGGTCGCGATATGCCGGTGCCGGTGCTGGTGGGGTCATGGAACACCATCGACGGCCTGGTTTTCTCGGTGCGGCCGCAGGCGCGCGATCTGATCCGGGCGTTCTGGCCGGGTGGTTTGAGCATCGTGGTGCAGCAGGCGCCGTCGCTGGCATGGGATCTGGGAGACGCGCGCGGCACCGTGATGTTGCGGATGCCGTTGCATCCGGTGGCCCTGGAACTGCTGCAGGAGGTCGGGCCGCTGGCCGTGTCCAGTGCCAATATCTCCGGTCGCCCCGCGGCCGATAACGTCACCCAGGCGCGTGACCAGCTCGGTTCTCTGGTGGGTGTCTATCTCGACGGCGGGCCGGCGCAGCATGCCACCGCCTCGACCATCGTGGACCTGACGGGTGATCAGCCGCGCATTCTGCGGGCGGGCGCCGTGTCCACCGAGGCCGTCGCCGAAGTGCTCGGAACCACACCCGAGGCGTTGATCGGATCCGTCGCGCAGTGAGTGTTGCGAGCTGTGCGGAGGCAGTACCCACGGTGACGGGGTGGTCGGTGCGATGACCGGGTCCGGTGCGGTTGTCCCGCTGCGCGAACTCCTGCTGGTCCTGTTGATCTCGGCGGTGGTCACCTTCTTGGCCACCGGCGGGATCCGGACACTGGCCATCGGGTTCGGCGCGGTGGCCATTCCGCGTGACCGTGATGTGCATGTGAAGCCGATTCCCCGGATGGGTGGGGTCGGGATGTACATCGGGGTGGTGGCGGCCGTGTTGTTCGCCCACCAGCTGCCCGCGCTGCGGCGCGGGTTCGACTACCGGCCCGATATCGCGGCGGTACTGGTGGCAGCGACGATCATCGTGGCGGTCGGGATCGTCGACGACCGCTGGGGTCTCGACGCACTCACCAAATTCGCCGGTCAGGTCACCGCCGCGGGGGTGATGGCGGTGATGGGCCTGGGCTGGTACCTGATCTACGACCCGTTCAACAACTCCACCGTCGTGCTGGACGGCCTGCAGGGGGGGTTGGTGACGGTGGCAGTGGCGGTGACGTTGATCAACGCCATGAACTTCGTGGACGGTCTGGACGGTTTGGCCGCCGGGCTGGGCTTGATCGCCTCGGTGGCGGTGTTCGCGTTCGCGATCGGTCTGCTCACCGAACAGGGCGGGTCCGTGGACAGTTATCCGCCCGCGCTGCTGGCGGCCGCGATGGCGGGCGCCTGCCTGGGTTTCCTGCCGCACAATTTCTCGCCCGCCCGGATCTTCATGGGCGATTCCGGGTCCATGCTGATCGGGCTGGTGCTGGCCGCCGTATCCACCAGCGCGTCCGGCCGTATCCCGCTGCAGGGGTACGGGCCGCGCGATATCGTCGGCCTGCTCTCGCCGCTGCTGCTGGTGGGTGCGGTGATGTTCATCCCGGTACTGGATCTGCTGCTGGCGATCGTGCGCCGGGTGCGGGCGGGGGTCAGCTTCTCGACGCCGGACAAAATGCATCTGCATCACCGGCTGTTGCAGATCGGTCATTCGCAGCGCCGGGTGGTGCTGGTCATCTATCTGTGGGTCGGCATCCTTGCCTTCGGTGCGGTGGGCACCTCGGTGATGGACCGGCGGGTGGTCGTGGTGCTGATGGCCGCCGGCTTCCTGTTCGCGCTGGTCGTGACGGCTGTTCCGGGATTGTGGCGCCGGCAGGCCCGGCGGGACGCGGCAGGGTCGGCTACGGGGCCCGGGTAGAGTGCGGTCTGTGTCCACCAGCTCTGCCAGTTCCGGTACCTCCGATCACCAAGACGCGCCGCTGAAGGCCGCCCTGCGGTACGGACTGATCGGTCTGGTGGTGCTGACCGTGCTCGCCGTGGTGGTCGCGACCCTGATTGCCGGCGTTGCCGGGCTGTGGGGCGCGCTGCTGGGTGCGGCGATCGGCGGGGGTTTCATCCTGACCACGGCCGCGGTCGTGTTGCTCGGCGCCAAATTGCCGCCCACTACGGCCGGGATGGTAATGCTCGCCAGTTGGGTCGGAAAGCTGCTGGTCGCGCTGATAGTTATCGCTGTTCTGCAGCAATTCGAGTTCTACGATCGGGTCGCATTGTTCCTGACCGTCGTGGGTGCGCTGATCATCGTGCTGGGCGCGGAGACTTACGGTGTATTGCGCACCAAGGTTCCCATTGTCAACCTCCCTGACCAGGGTCCGGGCGGCGATTCCGAAACGGCCTGACCGGCCTCAACGACAACCTGTCGTAGATAACATCGCCCCCGCTACACGTTGTCGTAGATCTCTTGGTAAAGTCTTGGTAAGCAAGCGACTCAGTAAGGGGTGCCGACCAGGCATTGCGAGCTGCCGCTATGCTACTGCCGTGCCGGGCTTGTACAGAGCTCGGTTCTGCATGTCGACGATGTCGCCGACACACGTACAGACGCCAGCGCGGATCTCCCGCTACAGCTGCTGACGAACTTCGAGCCGACCTCAGTCGACCACATTGATCGTCAATGTCCGATCGAACCGCGGGAACGAAAACATCCCGCGGCCCGAACACGGGAGAGAACGCTGAGCGTCACCACCTTGGCCGCGGAGTTTCACGCGCCGTCGCTAACCGACTTCTTCCCTCCGGCGGTGCTGTTCGAGGGGACTCCCATCGAACTCGATCGGCTCATGCTGGTCCGGATTCTGATGACCGCCGTGCTGGTCGCCTTCCTGTTCCTGGCTTTCCGCAGCCCGCGTCTGGTGCCGAAGAAACTGCAGAGCATCGGCGAAATGGGGATGGTCTTCGTCAAAGAGCAGATCTGCGAGGAGATTCTCGGCAAGGAATCAGGCCGCAAGTTCTTCCCGCTGATCGCGACGATCTTCTTCACGGTTCTGTTCCTGAACTTCTCGGGTGTGATTCCCGGTCTGAACATCTCGTCGAACGCGCGTATCGGCATGCCGCTGGTACTGGCAGCGATCGCGTATATCGCGTTCAACTATGTGGGCATCAAGAAGTACGGCTTCTTGACCTATATGCGCAGCAGTGTCGTCGTTCCGAATGTTCCGCCGGCCATGCACGTCCTGCTCATTCCGATCGAGTTCGTCTCGACCTTCATCCTGCGCCCGTTCACGCTGACCGTCCGACTCATGGCGAATATGCTCGCCGGTCACATCATGCTGGTGCTGTTCTTCAGCGCGACCCAGTTCTTCCTCTTCGACGCGGACAACTGGATGAAGATCTTCTCGCCCTTCTCGCTGCTGGGCGGGCTCGCCTTCACCCTCTTCGAACTGCTGGTCATCTTCCTGCAGGCCTATGTGTTCGCGTTGCTGACCGCCGTATACATCAGCCTTGCCCAGCACGCCGACGATCACTGACCGACCGGAACTATCGATAAGAACCTGCTGCACCGCGCCGACCGGCGGGTGAGCAACAGAAAGGGAATGGAAGACTCATGAGCCTCTCGTACTTGGCCCAGGAAGCTGCCACCAACGAATCCACGCTGAAGGGCCTCGGCGCTGTCGGCTACGGCCTGGCCGCCATCGGCCCGGGCATCGGCGTCGGTATCGTCGTCGGTAAGGCGATCGAAGGCATCGCCCGCCAGCCCGAGCTCCAGGGCACCATCCGGACCAACATGTTCCTCGGCATCGCGTTCACCGAAGCCCTGGCACTGATCGGTCTCGTCGCCGGCTTCATCTTCTGATTCCGATGAACGAGTTCATTCTGCTCGCAGCGGAAGAGGGAGAGGATGTGAATCCTCTCATCCCCGCGACGTACGACATCGTCTGGTCGGCGGTCTGCGTGGCGATTATCGCCTTCGTGGTCTACAAGTACGCCGTTCCGCGCCTGATGAAGGTGCTGGACGAGCGCGCCGACAAGATCGAGGGTGGCATCGAACGGGCGGAGGCGGCACAGACCGAAGCCCAGGAGACGCTGCAGCAGTACCAGAAGCAGCTGGCCGACGCCCGCCTGGAAGCCGCGAAGATCCGCGAAGACGCCCGCACACAGGGCCAGCAGATCCTCGCCCAGATGAAGGTCGACGCCCAGGCCGAGAGCGACCGTATCGTCGCGGCCGGGCACACCCAGTTGGAAGCCCAGCGTCAGCAGATCCTGACCGAGCTGCGCGCCGAGGTCGGCCGCACCGCGGTGGATCTGGCCGAGAAGGTCATCGGGCAGTCGGTATCGGACGAGGCCAAGCAGGCCGCGACGATCGATCGATTCCTCGATGAGATCGATCGGTCGGATGCCGGTATCGGGGTCGGAAGGTAACGACGGAGGCGTGAGAACCATGTACGCAGCAAGCCGTGAGGCCAGCTCCCGGTCCAAGGAGGCTCTTCGGGCCGCGCTGACCGGAAGTAACGGTGTCGCGGCCACGACGGGGTCCGAACTGTTCGCCGTTGTCGACGTACTGGACGACCAGCGTCCGCTGCGTGTGGCGCTCGCGGACGTGTCGGTGCCCGGCTCGGCCCGTGCCGAACTGAGTGAGCGGGTCTTCGGGAGCCGGGTCAGCGCTGCCACGCAGGCGGTGCTGACCAACGCGGTGGCCCAGAATTGGTCCCGTGCCCGTGACCTGGTCGACACCCTGGTCCTGCTCGGGCAGCTGGCGCTGCTGGAATCAGCGTCCGAACAGGGCCGGATGACCGCGGTCGAGGACGAGCTGTTCCGGCTCGGCCGGATCATCAACGACAACCCGGAGCTCGAGCGGGCGCTGTCCGATCGTGCCGGCTCCCCGGCGGCCAAACGGGAACTGCTGGGGCGACTGTTGTCCGGCAAGACCGAGACCGTCACCCAGGCCTTGGCCGAACAGGTGGTGACTCGCCAGAGTTCCGGTATCGGTCCGGCCTTCGACGAACTGTCCGATCTGGCCGCGGCCCGGCGGCAGCAGGTCGTCGCCCATGTGCGGTCGGCGATCGAGCTCACCGATCCCCAGCGGGAGCGGCTGGCCGGCGCGCTGGGCCGCATCTACGGCAAGGCCGTCACCGTGCATATCGAAGTCGATCCCGGGCTGTTGAGCGGGCTCGTCGTACGCATCGGTGACGATGTGATCGACGGAAGTGCGATCGGCCGACTGGAACGGCTGCGCCGCTCGCTGACCTAGCGGTACGCCACCGGGTAACCCCGGCGCCCCGGCCGCACCACACCCCCCGACATTCCAGACCAGAGACCGAGAGCAGGAAGAACATGGCGGAGCTGACGATCTCCTCCGACGAGATCCGTAGCGCGATCGAAAGCTACACCCAGAGCTACACCCCGGAAACCTCCATCGAGGAAGTCGGTGTTGTCACCGATACCAGTGACGGCATCGCGCATATCAGCGGCCTGCCTTCGGCCATGGCCAACGAGCTGCTCGAATTCCCGGGTGGCGTGCTCGGTGTGGCGCTGAACCTCGAGGACCGCGAAATCGGTGCCGTCATCCTCGGCGAGTACGCCGAGATCGAAGAGGGCCAGCAGGTGCGCCGCACCGGCGATGTGCTCTCGGTCCCGGTCGGCGACAACTTCCTCGGCCGCGTGGTGAACCCGCTCGGCCAGCCGATCGACGGTCTGGGCGAGATCGAGTCCAACAACCGGCGCGTGCTCGAACTGCAGGCCGCCACCGTGCTGGAGCGGCAGCCGGTCGAGGAGCCGATGGCCACCGGTATGACCGCGATCGACGCGCTGACCGCCATCGGGCGGGGGCAGCGTCAGCTGATCATCGGCGACCGCAAGACCGGTAAGACCGCGGTCTGCATCGATACGATCCTGAACCAGAAGGCCAACTGGGAGTCGGGCGATCCGGCCAAGCAGGTGCGCTGCATCTACGTGGCGATCGGCCAGAAGGGCTCCACCATCGCGGGCGTCAAAACCGCCCTCGAGGAGCACGGCGCGCTGGAGTACACCACCATCGTGGCGGCCCCGGCCTCCGATTCCGCCGGTTTCAAGTGGCTGGCCCCCTACACCGGTTCGGCCATCGGCCAGCACTGGATGTACGAGGGTAAGCACGTCCTGATCGTGTTCGACGATCTGACCAAGCAGGCCGAGGCCTACCGCGCCATTTCGCTGCTGCTGCGCCGCCCGCCGGGCCGCGAGGCCTACCCGGGTGACGTCTTCTACCTGCACTCGCGTCTGCTGGAGCGTTGCGCCAAGCTCTCCGACGAGATGGGCGGCGGTTCGATGACCGGTCTGCCGATCATCGAGACCAAGGCCAACGACATCTCGGCCTTCATCCCGACCAACGTCATCTCCATCACCGACGGTCAGGTCTTCCTTGAGTCCGACCTGTTCAACAAGGGCGTCCGCCCGGCGATCAACGTCGGTACCTCGGTCTCCCGTGTCGGTGGCGCCGCGCAGACCAAGGGTATGAAGAAGGTCGCCGGTTCGCTGCGTCTGGAAATGGCCCAGTACCGCGAACTGGAGGCGTTCTCCGCCTTCGCTTCCGACCTGGATGCCGCGTCGCTGGCCCAGCTCGAGCGCGGTGCCCGCTGGGTCGAGCTGCTCAAGCAGGACCAGTACTCGCCGATCGCGGTCGAGGATCAGATCGTCTCGATCTACCTGGTCGACGCCGGCTACTACGACTCGGTACCGGTGGCCGATATCCGCCGGTTCAACGTCGAGCTGCTCGAGGATCTGCACGCCAACGCGGCCGATGCCTTCGCGAGCATCGCCGGTGGCAAGGTCCTTCAGGACGAGGCCGCCGAGCAGATCAAGACGGCCACCGACAAGTTCAAGCAGGGCTTCCTGGCGTCCGACGGCAGCCGCGTGGTGAACGAAGCCGAAGCCGGCGAATTGGCTCACGAAGAGGTCGAGTCGCTGTCGGTCACCCGTAAGCACGTCGAGAAGTAGACCGGGCGAACCATGCGCTGTTTTCCTGTAACGCCGCGAACGAAGGGAGTGTGAACCGCCGATGGCTACCTTGCGCGAGCTGCGCTCCCGTATTCGTGGAATCAACTCGATCAAGAAGATCACCAAGGCCCAGGAACTGATCGCGACCTCGCGTATCACCAAGGCCCAGGCTCGGGTGGCGGCCGCCAAGCCGTACTCCGAGGAGATCACCAAGGTGGTCGCGGAGCTGGCGAGTGCGTCGAAGAATCTGACGCACCCGCTGCTCACCGAGCGTCCCGATCCCAAGCGTGCCGCGGTGCTGGTGATCACCAGTGACAGCGGCCAGTGCGGTGGTTACAACTCCAATGTGCTCAAACGGGCCGAGGAGCTGATGACCACCCTGCGCGAAGAGGGCAAGGAACCGGTGCTCTACGTCATGGGCAACAAGGGCCTGACGTACTACACCTTCCGTGACCGCCGGCCGGTTGCCGCGTGGACCGGGTTCTCCCAGCAGCCGGGCTACCCGGATGCTTCGGCGGCCTGTAACCACCTGGTCGACAGCTTCATGGCCGGGTCCGCGGGCGAGGTTCCGGCGCCGGACGGTACCGGTTCGATCGCGGGCGTGGATGAACTCCATATCGTCTACACCCGGTTCGTGAGCATGCTGTCGCAGACGCCGGAGGTGCGCCGGATGGCGCCGATCCAGATCTCCTTCGTCGACGAGAACTTCGACCTGGGCGCGGATATGTTGTCCGATTCGCCCACGGCCGAGGTGAGCGCGCAGTACGAATTCGAGCCCGACGCCGATGTGCTGCTGGCGGCGCTGCTGCCCAAGTACATCAATACGCGGATCTACGCGTCGTTGCTCGACGCAGCGGCATCCGAGCACGCCGCTCGGCGCACCGCAATGAAGGCGGCCACCGACAACGCCAATGAATTGGCGAGTTCCCTGTCCCGGCAGGCCAACTCGTTGCGGCAGGCCAACATCACGCAGGAAATCAGCGAAATCGTCGGCGGCGTGAATGCCCTGGCGGCCAGCTCGGAACGCGACTGAGACGCAGGAAGAGAACCTAGAAATGACCGCAGCTGTTACTCGAGAAGACTCGAGCCGGACCAGCGCCGCCAGTGGCCGCGTGGTCCGCGTCATCGGCCCCGTCGTGGACGTCGAGTTCCCGCGGGGTTCCATCCCTGAACTGTTCAACGCCCTCGCCGCCGAGATCACCCTGAAGTCGGTGGCCAAGACGTTGACCCTCGAGGTCGCCCAGCACCTCGGTGACAACATCGTGCGCACCATCTCGATGCAGCCCACCGACGGCCTGGTCCGCGGCGCCGAGGTTCGTGACTCCGGCAAGCCGATCTCGGTGCCGGTCGGCGATGTCGTCAAGGGGCACGTGTTCAACGCCCTCGGTGACTGCCTCGACAGCCCCGGCCTCGGCCGCGACGGCGAGCAGTGGGGTATCCACCGCAAGCCGCCGAGCTTCGACCAGCTCGAAGGTAAAACCGAAATCCTCGAGACCGGCGTCAAGGTGCTCGATCTGCTGACCCCGTACGTGAAGGGCGGCAAGATCGGTCTGTTCGGTGGTGCCGGTGTCGGCAAGACCGTTCTGATCCAGGAGATGATCACCCGTATCGCCCGGGAGTTCTCGGGTACCTCGGTGTTCGCCGGTGTCGGTGAGCGCACCCGTGAGGGCACCGATCTCCACCTGGAAATGGAAGAGATGGGCGTCCTCCAGGACACCGCCCTCGTCTTCGGCCAGATGGACGAGCCGCCGGGCACTCGTATGCGCGTCGCCCTGTCGGCGCTGACCATGGCGGAGTACTTCCGCGATGTGAAGCACCAGGACGTGCTGCTGTTCGTCGACAACATCTTCCGGTTCACCCAGGCCGGCTCCGAGGTTTCGACCCTGCTGGGTCGTATGCCCTCCGCCGTCGGTTACCAGCCGACTCTGGCCGACGAGATGGGCGAGCTGCAGGAGCGGATCACCTCGACCCGTGGCCGTTCGATCACCTCGCTGCAGGCGATCTACGTCCCCGCCGACGACTACACCGACCCGGCGCCGGCGACCACCTTCGCTCACCTCGATGCGACCACCGAGCTCTCCCGCCCGATTTCGCAGAAGGGTATCTACCCCGCTGTCGACCCGCTGACCTCGACCTCTCGTATCCTCGAGGCCTCGATCGTCGGCGACCGGCACTTCGCGGTGGCCAACGAGGTGAAGCGGATCCTGCAGAAGTACAAGGAACTGCAGGACATCATCGCCATCCTCGGTATGGACGAGCTCTCCGAGGAGGACAAGGTCCTCGTCGGCCGGGCCCGCCGACTGGAGAAGTTCCTCGGCCAGAACTTCATCGTGGCCGAGAAGTTCACCGGTCAGCCCGGTTCGGTCGTGCCGCTGGAGCAGACCATCGACGACTTCGACCGGGTCTGCAAGGGCGAATTCGACCACTTCCCGGAGCAGGCGTTCAACAGCTGCGGTGGTCTCGACGATGTCGAGGCGGCCGCGAAGAAGATCGCCGGAAAGTAGTCCTTCATGGCGGATATGTCAGTTGATCTCGTCGCGGTCGAGCGGCGGCTCTGGTCGGGCCGGGCGAGCTTCGTCAGCGCCCAGACCACCGAGGGCCAGATCGGCATCATGCCAGGTCACGAGCCCCTACTGGGGCAGTTGATCGAGGGCGGCACGGTGACCATCGTCGATTCCGAGGGCAATCGGATCGTGGCCGCGGTGCACGGCGGATTCTTCTCGGTCACCGCGGACACCGTGCGTGTACTGGCGGAGACCGCCGAGTTCTCCACGGAGGTCGATATCGACGCGGCACGCAAGGTGCTGTCCGACGGTTCGGCCGATCCGGAGGCCCAGCTGGCCGCGCAGGCCCGCGTTCGCGCTGTCGAACAGGCCGCGGCTTCCTGATCTCCGATCCGGAGACCAAGAGAATATTTCGGCTCCGGCCGGTGACGGGCAACCGTCACCGGCCGGAGCCGATTCTCGTCCCGGCCCTGCCGATATCGTGTGGGTACCGTCACCCTGTCCCACCTGGATCGATGAGATCGCATTTTCCGAGACATCCGCGTGCCGTTTGTAAACTGGGTCGTGGTTGAATGACGTCGGGTGCATCTGCCGAGCCCAGCCGGCGATCGCCTCGGGTGAACGAAGGGATGTGCGGCATTGCAGACCGGGATGGTGATTGCGATCATTCTGGTTGTAGTGCTGGTCGCATTGGCCCTCCTCTCCACATATCGCCTGGTGATGCTGCGTCGTGGGGGGACGGCGGCCATTCTGCGGATACTTCCGGCACGGGGCGGGGAACGCTGGCGGCACGGCGTCATCCGATACGACGAGGATCATCTCGTCTTCTACAAACTCACCAGCCTCAAGCCCGGCGCGGATTCGGTGATCCGGCGCCGCGGTATCGAGATCGGCGATCGCCGCGGCCCACGGGGTGACGAGTACGACATCATGACCGACGCGATCTCGGTGATCGGTGTCGCGGACCGCAACGGCGACTATGAACTGGCGCTGGATCGCCCTGCGTTGACCGCCTTTCTGTCGTGGGTCGAATCACGACCCTCCGAACGCGCCCGCCGTCTACGCGGCCACTGATCCACCCCGATGTGATGACGGCCGTGTCCGGCAGCACATAGACGCAGCACCGGTAACCCGGTCCGGGACGCCGCGAGCGTTTATGGTGGGTCCTGTGAGCGTGCATCTGACGCGGATCTACACCCGAACCGGCGACGACGGGACCACCGGTCTCAGCGACTTCTCCCGAGTCGCCAAGACCGATCCCCGCTTGGTCGCCTATGCCGATTGCGACGAGGCGAATGCCGCACTCGGTGTCGCGATCGCTCTCGGTGCGCCCGGCGCGGAGCTGGTCGCGGTGTTGCGCGGTATCCAGAACGACCTGTTCGACGCCGGCGCCGATCTGTCGACACCACTGGTGCCGGATCCGGAGTATCCGCCGTTGCGTATCACCGAGGCGTATATCGAACGCCTGGAATCCTGGTGTGACGAGTTCAATGCCGAACTGGCACCGCTGCATTCGTTCATCCTGCCCGGCGGGACACCGCTGGCGGCCCTGCTGCATACGGCCCGCACCGTCGTTCGGCGGGCCGAGCGTTCGGCGTGGGCCGCCGTACAGGCTCATCCCGGCGATACGAGTGTCCTGCCGGCGAAGTATCTCAACCGGCTGTCGGACCTGCTGTTCATCCTCAGCCGGTACACGAACCCGGAGGGTGATGTGCTCTGGCAGCCCGGTGGCGGGCGCGCGGACACCGAATCGGCCGAGTCCGCCGGGCGTAACGAGCCGGGCGCGGATTCCGGTACCTCGTCGGGGGCCGACAGCCCGTCGGAACACTGAGGCGGACCGGTTCCGTCAGCGGTGGTCGTACCAGAGGGCCGTCGGGTCGAACCCGGCGACCGGCCCCGGCGCAATCGTGCGACCGGCACACCAGCGCGGACGTCTGCGCTCTATCCTTGCACCCACTGGTGCGCCGAATACTCGGAGAGGCGGCATGGAACGGTTTTTGGTAACTGGCGGCAACCGGCTGGTCGGTGAGGTCTCGGTCGGAGGCGCCAAGAACAGCGTCCTGAAACTCATGGCCGCGGCTCTGCTCACCGAAGGCACCACCACCATCACGAACTGCCCGGACATTCTGGACGTCCCCTTGATGGCGGAGGTTCTGCGCGGTCTGGGTTGCGATGTCACGATCACCGGCGATGTCGTCGCCATCGATACTCCTGCCGAGCCCAAGTACCACGCCGATTTCCCGGCGGTGACCCAGTTCCGTGCGTCGGTCTGTGTCCTGGGCCCGCTCATGGCGCGGTGTAAACGTGCGGTGGTTGCGCTACCGGGCGGTGACGCGATCGGATCCCGTCCCCTCGATATGCATCAGGCGGGCCTGCGTCTGCTCGGGGCGACGAGCGAGATCGAGCACGGATGCGTGGTTGCCCGCGCCGACGAACTGCAGGGCGCACGGATCCGGCTCGATTTCCCGTCGGTCGGGGCGACGGAGAACATCCTGATGGCGGCGGTGCTCGCACAGGGGGAGACGGTGATCGACAACGCCGCGCGCGAACCCGACATCGTCGACCTGTGCACGATGCTCACCCAGATGGGTGCGCATATCCGGGGTGCCGGCACCTCGGTCCTGACCATTCAGGGCGTGAAGCAGCTCTCGCCGACGACGCACCGGGTGATCGGCGACCGTATCGTCGCCGCGACCTGGGGTATCGCCGCGGCCATGACCATGGGTGATGTCCGAGTCACCGGGGTCAATCCACAGCATCTCGCGTTGGTGCTGGACAAACTGCGTTCGGCCGGCGCGCGTATCTCGTTCGAACAGGACGGTTTCCGGGTGGTCCAGGCCGACCGCCCCCGCGCGGTGAACTTCTCGACCCTGCCTTTCCCCGGCTTCCCCACGGACCTGCAGCCGATGGCCATCGGTCTGGCCGCGATCGCCGACGGCACGTCGATGATTACGGAGAACGTGTTCGAGGCCCGGTTCCGGTTCGTCGAGGAGATGATTCGTCTGGGTGCCGATGCCCGCACCGATGGGCATCACGCGGTGGTCCGTGGCATTCCGCGGTTGTCGAGTGCACCGGTGTGGTCGTCCGATATCCGTGCCGGCGCCGGTTTGGTTCTGGCGGGGCTGGTCGCCGACGGGGTCACCGAAGTCCACGACGTATTCCATATCGACCGCGGATATCCGGCCTTCGTAGAAAAGCTGCAGGCGCTCGGTGCGGCCGTAGAACGGGTGGGTTCGGCGGGATGAGGGTTTCCGGGCCGAAACGGTGCGCGCGGCTAATACATGAATGTCGCGATTTACCCACCGTGACCAGGCGATTTGACATCTATTTCGACGCCGCGTAACTTTATCCAAGTCAGAGCGACACGGACACCGACCCGGGGCCCGGAGCAAGGCGGAAACGCCGAGCCGGAGGGACCAGGGAAACGAGGTAGGACGAGGAGCGCCTGGCGATCACACTGGTTCGACCGGAACCCCCGATTTGCAATCGGGGAAACGGATGAGCTAAGCTTGAGAAGTTGCCTCACAGAAGCACCGGATAATCCGGCTGACGAAG
>NZ_BAFV01000015.1 GCF_000308515.1 Nocardia carnea NBRC 14403
CCGACTGGACCACCGCTGGAGCCGTATCCGGTATCGCCGGATCATTCCCGGCCGGCCGGGCCCCCGGCACAGCCGTATCCGGACAGCAGCGGCAGTTACGGCCCGCCGGGAACGCAGGGTGGTGCCCGGCCCACGGACCAGAACTCGCCGGCGCTGCCGTATCCACCCGGGGTGCCGCCTATGTCCCACGGCGGGATGCCGCAAGCCGGTTCCGGGGACGGTCACCGCAGCCACCGTGGAGCCGCAGCGGCCGGCGGTGCTTCCCGGGCGGACGGCGGCGGTAACGATGCGTTTGTTCCGCTGCTGGTCCGGCCGTTCGCGGGGTTCGGTGTGCCGTCGGAGTTCACTCCGGAGACCGGCGCGTTGCAGGCCGCGCCTACGAATCCGGGCCGGGTCAGCGGTCTCTACGGAGAGATCGGCGGCGTGCCGGTGGTGCTGTATCGGCAGCACGGCCGTCTCGGGTTGCGGATCGGTACCCATACGATCGACCTGGAGCAACCCGTCGTCGCCGAGCTGGAGACCATTGCCTACCGGACCACCCGTTTCGCCTTGATCCAGGGCGGGACCAGGCTCGGTGAACTGACGTATCGTTCGCTGCCGGAGGAACTGGATTTCGGCGCCTACCTGCGTGATGTGCTCGCAGATCCGCAGCGCCACGCCAAGGTGTTCGCCGAGTGAACGGGCGGATTACACACATCGTGCCGGGGGCACGGACGACATCGACGAGGAGTGGATATGCGTATCGATCATCCGACCGAGGACGAGTTGCAGGAGAACTTCGCCGAAATGCTCGAATCTGTGCGTAACGGGGGCGGTTTGCGCACTGAAACCGGGCTCGATATGGAGACCGAGGAGGCGCTGTGGGATATCGCGCGGGCGTATCCCGAGGTCACCGATGAGCTGGTGGCGGCCGCCCGGTCGGCGTTCGCCGGCCAGCTGGACGGTTCCAATGCCCGTAGGCACCGGGAAGAGCTGGCCCGCCGGCTCGAGGAGATGCGCCGCGGCGACAGCTGAGCGTTGAGCCGGGTGTCCGGCCGAACGATCGCGGTACCGGTACGAGGAGGATGTGGCCGAAGTGACGAAACCAGACGAGGCGCACGGCGCGGTGACGGCCGGCCGGTCCGGAGATACCGCCGATATCGATGTGGGCCCCGAGACGGTGGCACCGGAGCCGCCGGCCGCCGACACGGCCACTGAAGACGACCCGGATGTGGGTTTCACGCTGGACTCGGCCGCCCGGGAGCAGGACGTCGCCGAACGTGCGCGTGCGCTGATGCACCGGCTTGCCCGTGAGCTGGGCGCGGTGGCCCCTGAAGGCTGGGAGCGGGTGGACGCGGTGTTCGCGTCGACGGTGGCCGTCGATGCCGGTTTCGCCGTGTTCTCCGACGCGGAACAGCGCGTGGTCCGCTGGACGCCGACACCGCAGGTGCTGGCCCTGGTTCGTGAGCATCGGCAATTGTCCGCGCAACTGGGTGACGGGCCGTGGTGGCGGTTGTTGCTCGCGTTGACCGCTTCCGGGCAGATCGAGGTCGATTACGACTACGGGGATCAGCCGTTCCCCGACGATCAGCTGTTCGCTCCGGAGATCTACCGCGCCGATCTGGAAGCGTTTCCCCGCAAATCCTTGCCGGTATGGCTGGCCGCCTACCTGTTCCACGGCGATCGTCAGCAGCGGCCGCCGTCGGTGGCGGCGGTGCAGGCCGCCGCGGAAGGTCCGGCCGGTGTCACCGGCGATCCGGTCGCGGGCTTACCGCCGTTCCCGGTGATGGCGGCGCGCTGGGCGGCGCTGTGCGCGGCGTTCGTCGCGGTCCGGTCGGAGTGGGGTCCTCGCCTCACTCCCGGCGCGCGCTGGTTCGAGGGGGCGAGCCGAAGCGGGAGCACGCTGCATTCGCTGCCGGGTGGCCGGGCCGTGCTGTCGGGCGGGGTGTGGAACGCTCCGGAACTGGACGCGGCCTACAACGGGGAGGCGCCGCTGCCGGCGGTGTTCCGTGGCGCGCCGGAATGGGTGGCGGGTTCGGTACTCAACGAGCGATGCGGTACGGGACTGCTCACGTTCTGCTACTGGTGGGACGGCGGCCGCTGGTACCGGGGAGAATCCCCGGACCCCGAGGCCGTCGCCGCCGCGATGCCGGGTATCTGGGACTCGGAGACGGTCGTTCGGATCGTGACCGGCCTGATCCTCGACACCGATCCGTCCGAGGAGCGGAAGGCAGCGATCGAAACCCTGGTAGCCGCAGCCGAATCCGGCATTCTGACGCGTGCCGCCTTGACCGATGTCTTCCCCGAAGCGGACGGGTTCGATATCGACAGCGCCTTCCACCAGCTGGTTCTCGGCGGGGTCACCGCCCCGGAACCGCTGCCGGAACAGCAGGCGATCGACCGGGTCGGCAGCTATCTCTCCGGCAACGGCGCGGATCTGTCCGGATATCCGGTCGCGGACCTGCGCGCGGACCGGGTGGACGGAGGCTGGATGGTGTTCGCGCCGGTCACACCGGGCGAGATCGCGATCGGCCGGGCGATCTTCTATGTCGCCGACGACGGTGTCCTGGAGCGCTCGTCTTCCTCGGTGGCGCCGTCGCAGTACCTACCCGAGTTCCGCCGCCGCTTCGGTAAGCGCAACCGCTCGCTGATGTAGCTGTGGACTTCGAGGCCGCGCCGGCGCACCGGGAGGTGCGCCGGCGGAGGCCGTCAGTTCGCGGGATGGCGGACGAACCCCTCGAGGGTGGTCAGCGTCTCCGCACGGTTGTCCCGATGGCGTAGACAATATTTCGTCGGATACCAGCCGGGCTGTTGCCATGCCTGCGGCTGTTTGATATCGACGCAGCTGTCTTCCCGGCCGCCATTGCGCAGGGCCTCATACTGCGAGAGCGCCACCATCGGTTCGAGGAAGGTGATTTCGCCGTCCCAGCTTCCGTAGATGAAGGTGCTGGTGAAATCGCCACCGCTCAGTTCCGGGGTGGTCGAGTCGATCAGGTGCTGGCCCATTCCCGGTTCGACCGCGTCGAGGTCGACGTAGTCCGGGTGACGATACTTCGGCTCGGGCAGGATCTTGCCGAGCCGGTAGTCGTCACAGTGCGTGAGCTGTGGGCACGGTCCCGGCCTGATGGCCAGCCGCTCCGCGTTGTCGTTCAGGTAGAAGTGGACATCGAAATGCGCGGTATCCCAGACGCCGGGCGGGACGTGCCCGTGCGGGTTCCAGTTCGCGAGTACGTAGGTGAACGGAATATCCGAACGCGCCGTGAAGGCGTCGCCCAGGGGTAACACGGTCTCGTGTCCGCCTGCGCATTCGCCGTGATCGGCCACTGCGCCGTCCTCGTTCTTGTCGTGACACCACAGGCGTCCGGACGGTGGTTCGTACGGCAGGGCGTCGTAGACGGTGTCATCGGCGGCCAGCCCGATGGCGAGCGGTTCACCTGATTCTCCCGTTTGTGAGAAGGCGGTCATCCGCCCGCCGCCCAGCGGCAGGCTCGCACCGTATTCGGCACAGGGGCCGAGGTAGGAGCGGGATCCGCTGAGCAGATCGGCGACCGCGGATTCGGCGATCCGCCGGTTGGTTTCCCGGGCCGGGTCGCCCTCGCCCACCTCGCAGACCGCCACGAGGTTCGTGGTGCCGGTATCGGCCGGCGCCGTGGAGTCCCGCCACAGCGGAAGTAGGATCAGTGCCGCGACCACAACGACCACTATCAATAGTGCGGTCAGCATCGCCGGCCTTCGTTTGAACAGTTGCGACTCGGTAAGTCCAGCAACGAATTTTGGCATATGTAAACCCACTTTCCCAGCAGCGGTGCGCTCTCGACGGCTGGAGTCGATCTTGTTTCTGACGGGTGTCGGACCACGCGCCGGAAACGAAATTGCCGTCCAATAGCCGAAGGTGATTACCGCCTTGACGATGCGCAGAAACAATACGACGGTGACGGCTCGGATGTGGTGGTCTTGCCGAATAGGGGGCGCCCCCTATCGCAGGCCGGTGCAGTTCTGGGAAATGCCGGGATTACGGCCGGTAGCGGGCCCGTGACGGGTTGTGGAGGGTGTTCGCCACGAGGTGTCCCGAGCCCGGGATGAATTTCTGGCGTCGCTGTCGTTACAGCGAATGACGTTGGGGCGTACTCGATCCTCGGCGGAAGTGACGCTGCATGCTAGCGAAGCGGGCCCATTGACGACGGTGATCCCGTGAATTCGCATGACAAGCCCGGATATCTATCATTAGCTGATAGATTGCGGGTATTGTGGCCGACAGAAGGCGAGTCGGGTGCCGGGTGGTGAATTCCCCGGAAAACTTCGCGGCGAGGTATTCCCGCCCGCTGGAATAGTCTGTGCCGGCAATTATATTCGGCAGTTATGGCGGCGGAACCCTCGACAGTTACAGAGGCATCGGACTTACCGGCAATAACCCGGGTACTGCTCAGATCCGATGGTTCGATGACAACCTTGCTCGAAGCTTTGGTCGGAGCCCCACTTCGACTCGAACTACTCGAACAATCCACCACAACCGCGGCCGAACTGGCCGACCACATCCGCTGCGCGCTCGGTGTGGTCGGAGCGGATCCGGTGATCATTCGCCGATCCGTGCTGACGATCGGGAAAAGTACGGTGGTGTCCCAGAATTCCGTGGTGATCGTGGCCCGGCACGAGTCGGCCGGCGTGCTCACCGATCGCCACCGGCCGATCGGATACAGCATGACCGCGACGGGGCACCACCTGGTGCGTATCGTCCTCGGATCGGGTATCGCCACCTGGTCCCGCGCCGGCGCCACCGCCGGAGATCGGTGTGTGTACAAGGAGAGTCTGTTGCGGGATCGCGCGGACATTCCGGTGGCGCACCTGAACGAGCGCATCAGCCCTGAATTCGCACCGCTGACGGGGGCGCTGTGAAGGTATTGGTGGCCGGGGCCGGAATCGGCGGCCTGACAGCGGCCTTGCGACTGCACGCCGAAGGTATCGACACGCTGGTCATCGACAGCGTCACCGAGTTGCTGCCGCTGGGGGTGGGAATCAACCTTTTGCCCCACGCCACCGCCGAACTCTGCGAACTCGGCCTGGGCGACGCCTTGGCCGACCTCGCGATCCCCACTGCGGAACTCGTCCATCTGGATCGGTTCGGCAACGAGATCTGGCGTGAGCCCCGGGGCCTCGCCGCCGGATTCGACCATCCGCAGTACTCGGTGCATCGCGGTGAATTGCAGTCTCTGCTCGCGGCCACGGTCCGTGCTCGCCTCGGCTCCGAGGCGATTCGCACGGGTATGCGGTTCGTCTCTGCTCGCCAGTATCCGGACCGTGTGTGCAGCACCGTGCACGACCGAGCCCTGGACCGTGCCGTCGAGATCACAACAGACGTGGTTATCGGTGCGGACGGATTGCATTCTGCCGTACGGGCCGGCCTGTATCCGGACGAAGGCGCGCCGCACTGGAACGGTATCCGCATGTGGCGTGGTATCACGATGTCCCAGCCGTTCCTGACCGGCGCTTCCATGGTGATGGCCGGGAGTAATCACACCGCGAAACTGGTGGCATACCCGATTTCTGCGGCGGCCCGGGGGGAGGGGCGGGCCCTGATCAACTGGGTGGCCGAGGTCCGGATGCCGAACCATACAGAGCAGGCGGCGAACTGGCACCGAATCGGCCGGCTCGACGATGTGTTACCCCATTATCGCGGTTGGCGTTTCGACGGGATCGATGTCGAAGCGCTGCTCGCCGGTAGCGAGCGCATTCTCGAGTATCCGATGGTCGACCGAGACCCGGTGGGGCGCTGGGTCTTCGACCGAATCGCTTTGCTGGGAGATGCCGCACACCCGATGTATCCGATCGGTTCCAACGGCGGTTCCCAGGCGATTCTCGATGCCGGTGTACTGGCCGCCGAGTTGGCCCGTGCAGATGACCCTCGGGACGGTCTGACGGCCTATGAGGCGGCCCGTCTCGAGACCGCCAACGCTGTCGTACTGGCGAATCGTGATATCCCGGCCGATCGGGTACTGCGGTTGGTCGAGGAGCGCGCTCCGCAGGGTTTCGACCGGATAGCGGACGTGCTCACCGAGGACGAGCTTCGAATGATTGCCGGGGGATACCGGCAAACCAGCGCTGCCCGCGTTTCTGCCGCGCCCGATCGCCCCGGGCGATTCGACCCCGTGACCGCGCCCCGGTGAATCGCCGGCCGGCCCGGCGAGTGTCGGAGGGTCGGCTTCGAAAAGCCGCGAATCCGGGCGGCGCCGAGTGGTACCGATGCGTGTTCGGGCATTGGTACCTTCCGTATCGGAAGGGTTTGGTGCCTGTTCAGCCGGTGGTGGGACGGCGGTAAGTCCGGGCTGCGATCCTCGGTCGTGACTCGTGCTGTCGGTGGGGAGGAGGGTCGTGAGCGTGCGTCACCATTCGTCGCGTTGTTCCCCGATCCCCGCAAGCACTGTGGCAACCGTGAACCCGATCGGCCGTGTTCTCCCGGTCCCGGCGACAGACGGCACGCGCATCTTCGATTCGGTGGGAGTGTGAGTTCATGGCCGGCGACGATCCGTGGGGTGCTTTCCGGGACCGGGCGGCAAGTGGCGGGGTGGCGTTCGAATACGGCGTGGCCAAGGATGCGGCGACGTTCTGCGCCGATTTGATGAGCGTTTTCGACGTCGTCGAGGAAGTGGCGCCACTTCTCGTGCCCTTGCCGAAGATCGGCCTGGAGTCGTTCGCGGGTCCGGAGCGGCTGCGCGCCAAACTCGACGAGGTCGCCACGGAGTTCGAGAACGACATCCTGCCGAAACATCGGCAGCATGTCCGAGACCTGGGTGAGGCGTTCGTGCTGGCCGGCAACCTCTACCGCGACACCGATCAGGATGCCGCCGGCCGGTTTCAGAGCATGGTCGACAGCAGTGGGCTGGGCGAGCAGGTCGAACACGCCTTTGCGCACTACGACGACACCGACGGATGGGTCGACGAAACCTATAAGTACCGTCCGGATCTCGGCCGTTACGGCGACGAGAACAACAAGTACACCCTGCCCGCCGGTCTGACCGGTCTCGAAGGCGTCCAGGCCTTCGGCGCCGAGGCACCGCCGGCCGGGGGCCTGAACTTCAATCAGTTCTGGATGCTCGGTGACATTCTCACCCTCAACGGGTGGTCGGTCGAGGACAAGGCGACCTACTGGTACCGGATCAGAGATCAGCTGGATCGCGGATTCAACCATTTCGACCAGGGCATGTTGTCCCTGTTGGAATCCGACCGGTGGAAAGGTCAGGGCTCGGACGGTGCCGCCACGGCCGTCCGGGCCTATTTGGGCAGCGGCGAGAAGCTGATCTCGGCGACCGGCACGCTCGCCCTGAACCTGGTGAACATGTCGGCGTGGCTCGTTCACACGTCGTACGGCATGCCGGACAAGTCCGTGTACTACACAGAACTGGAAAGTGGCCAAGGGGCGGTCAATGTACAGGAGGAGCTGGCGGCCCAGGTTTACGCGAACTTCTACGAACCCGGAGTGAAGCTGGCTTCGTCGGTGATCCCGACCCTCCCCGTCCCCAACGGACAACCCGATCTGCCGAACGACAACGGCGGCAACAACAACGGCGGTAACAACAACGGCGGGGGAAACAACGGCGGCGGCAATAACGGCGCGGGCGGAGGGCAGCCGCCGGGGCAGAGCGCGCAACAGCAGCAACAGCAGGCGGTCGGTGAGATCGCGCAACAGCGCGCGGAATTGCTCGCCGCTCAGAAGGAACTCGAACAGCAGGCTCAGCAACAGCAGCAGGCACTTCAACAACAGCAGCAAGCATTGCAGCAGCAGGCGGGCGCTCAGCCGATGCTGCAGGCAGCGCAGCAGGGCCTACAGCAGCTCGGTCAGTTGGGGCAGCAGCTGTCCACCGCGGCCCAGCAAGCGTTGCAGCAGGCCGGTATCACCGGGCTGCCGGGAATGCCCGCACTGCAGGATGCGGTGAAGAACTATCAGTCCGCCCTGCAGAAGGCGGGCAAACTGCCCGCCGGTCTGGGGGGCGCAGGCGGTGGCCCGGGCGGCAGCAGCCCGGCGGGGACGAAGACACCACCGGTGCCGAATATGGAGAAAGCGTCCAAGCTCTTCCCACGGGCGACCGTCGCAACGGGAGTCGCTGCCGGGCAGGCCACCGGCGTGGTCGCCGCGTCGCAGCCGGGTGCGCCGATGGGCGGGATGCCGATGGGCGGTGGCGGCGCCGGCGGTGGCGCTCAGGGCGGACAGCAGAAGGACCACAAACGCGCCGACTACCTCGATTCCACCGAATGGCTCGAAGAAGGTATCGGAGATCCGTCGATCGTGGCCAAACCCGTGGTCGACCAGTGACGGCCACCGGGACCGGGCGGCGCTGGGCGTTCAGCGATATCGAGTTCTACACGTTGTGGGCGGATGCCACCGGTGCGCTGCGCCTGCCCTTCCCGTTCCACTTCACCGCGCGCAGCCCGGATCCGGAGGATTTCCGGTCCGATCAGCGACAAGCGCGGGCGGCGCTCGCCGAGCGCTCGGACCCCGCTTTCGAACAGGTGCTGGATGCGCTCACCACCCCGGATATCCGGGTGGAGGTGCGCGGCAGCGACAGGCGTAAGGCCGATCCGGACACCTTGCCGACGAGCGTTGTGCGGATGCTGGGTGTGCGCCGGGAATCGGCGGGATATATCGTTTCCGCCCTTCCGGGGGAAACGTATCTGCACAGTGGCGGATTCACTGTCACGGAGTGCACCGCGGTGCAGCTCGCGGGTGAAGTGGTGGCGAAGCTACCGGACATGGCCGCAGGTTCCCGCAAGGATATGGTCCTGCCGCGTCGCGCCCGGACCGCCGCCGAACCGGCGGCACAACCCCGCCGCAGCCCCACTGTGCACGATTCCTTCCAGGCCACAGAATCCGAACGTGGTACTGCTTTTCTGGCGGAGCCGGCCTCGTGTACAGGGCTGGTCCGGGTCGTGCAGGGCTCGTCGATCTACGGACCGCGCGGAATAACCCGATTCGAGTTCGAATGGCGGGATCTGGTCGGCGACGGCCGGTACCTGGTCCGGGATTCGGACCCGCCGGTCGCGGTTGCCGCCGGTTCGAAGGATTTCACCGCGACCATCAATGCGAAGATCGCGCAGATCGTCCGGGTGATCAAGGATGAGCGGCAGGGGAGATGACGGCCCGATCGGTTCAGGCCCGTTGCCCGTTGCGCCCCCAGGCGCGGACCGCGGCCGATCCGCCCTGGTCATCGAAGAGAACGGCTGTCGCCGGCCGCCCGTCCGGATGCCAGCGTCGGAGCATCCCGTGTGGTCTGCCGCGGTAGTTCTCACCCTCGGATTTCAGTCGGCCGTCGGGCCACCATTCCCGGATACTGCCGTGCGGGAGACCGTCGACATAGAACTCCTGGGACAGCAGCTGTCCCGGTACGAGTTCCTCGACGACCTCACCGGTGAACGGTTCGCCGTCGTACTCGAGTCGTAGATCGTCGCCGATGAAGGTGGCGTCGGAGTTCAGGTCGATACGCCTCATCGCGGATCTTCCGTCCGTTCGTACACGCGGATCAGATTATCGGTCCCCGTGCACGAAACCGGTGATCCCGGTCGGCGCGGCGGATGGGCGGGTGTGCCCGGCAGCGCGTCGACCTGGGGGTTCGAGCTGCGTAACGGAAAGGCCTTCCGGCATAGCCGGATCGGCAGGCACACTGTTGACGGACGCGGCGCAAACGGGGAATAACCGGTCGAGGCATATGGGGGCGCATCACTGTGGGGACGGCCCCGTCGCATGGCCGGTCGGCCGGCACCGCGCCGGTCGATTTGCTATTCGGTTGTGGGTCCGGGGGTGGGAGTCCCGGGATTGGACGGCGTCAGCGTATATCCGAGTCATGTGGTGTGCCGCCGCGTATCTTCCCAGCCTTGGCAATCGGCGATCGGTGCCCGGCGTTCGCGCAGCATGCACCGGTTTCCACCGGGCGCCACGCCATTCGATAACCCCCAGTTCACCTGCTCGATCCATACTCGGGCGGAGGTCGATTCCCGCGTCGCCGCCGGCGGCGCCCTAGTGCAGGCAGGAGGACGATGAGCACAGGAATTGCGGGGGACGCCGAGTTCCCCATCGAGTTCACCGCCCATTCGATCACCGGTTCCATCCGGATCCGGACCACCGAAACGGGCTTGCCCGTCGCGGTATCCGTCGAACCCGGCGAGCTCCGCCGCGACCCCGATGCGCTGGCCGGTGAGATTCTGCGGCTGTGCAAGCAATCGGCGGCCCGGGCCGGTCTGGAACGCCGTAAACAGCTGCAGGAAGCGGGTTTCACCAGCGAAATGCTCAAGCTGGCGGGTCTGCCCACGGAGGAACAGGTCGCGCGCCGGGAGCTGGTGCAGGAGCAGGAGTACGACACCGAACCGGAGAGCTGGCTCCGTTCCGTCTAGGCCGGAGTGGATTTCGAGGAACTGTCATGGTCGAAACGATGGACGAACTCATCGCCAGGGTGCAGCAGCAGGTCTATCGGCTGACCGATCTGCAGGAGGCGATGGGCCGGATCGTGGTCAGCGCGACGTCACCGGACGGTTCGGTGACGGTGGAAGTGGACGGAAACGCCGCCCCCGTAGGGCTGGACTTCACCGGCGGGATCAACAAACTGAGCCCCGCAGAATTCGAGAAAACGCTGGTCGAGACCGCGCGGGCGGCCGCCGCGCGGGCGATCGCCGAGAAGGCAGAACTGATCGACACCTTCAATTCGGAAAGCACGAGGTAGTCACCGACTGTTAACCGGTCGGCGGTCCCGGCCGGAGGTGCCCTCTGGGTACCGTTGACAACGAAACATTGTGGGATGTTTCGGGATTGGACACATGACATGAACAACGTTCACGTTGTACCCGATGCGGTGCGCTTGTACGGCAGCGAATCCGCGGCCATGGCGGCCGGAATCGCCACGACCGCCGCCGTCGATCAGGCGGCGACGGTCGGCTTCGCGGTACCGGCATTCGGGCTCATCGGCCAGGAATTCCTCGCTGCCTTCGCCTACGCGCAGGCAAACCATCTGTCCTCGGTCGCCGAACTCGCCGCGGTGCACGCCGGTACCGCGCTCACCGCACATCAGGCCGCCGCGAACTACGAGCTCACCGACGCCGGTAACGCGGCGGATATCGGCGCGGTGAATCCGGGATCATGAGCACTCCAGGAGCGGCTCCGCTCCCGGGTGGCCCGCCGCCGTCCGGGGCGGATCCGCTGGATCCGACCGTTCTGGAGCTGCTGCGAGGCAGCGCGCTGGCGCCCATGCTCGATATGCCGGTGAACGACATCCTCAACAGCATGGGCCTGCCGAATCTGCCGGAGCTACCGGCGTTCGGTCATCTGCCGGGGTTGCCGGAGCTGCCGCCGCTACCCATGCTCGATCTGAGTGCCCTCATGCGACCGCTCACCGATCTGGCCTCGGCGTTCGGCTCCGGACAATTGGGTGCACCGCCCCCTGTACCGGCGCCGCAGGAGTCTGCCACGGGTGATCCGGCGGCTGCCCCGGCGCCGCCGCCGGGTGTGGACCCGACACAACTGCTGGCGCAGGTGTCGACGGTGATGCAGACCGTGATGCAGGTGGGCACGTCCGCGCTACAGGCAGCAATGAGCCTGTGGCAGGGGATGGGGGCCACGGAGGCCGCGGAGAAGGCCGGTCAGGCACAGACCGATGCCGCGAAACTCGAGGCACAGAGCACCGGGGAGAAACTGCATCTCGCCAAGGGGGCGACCAGTGTCGCCATCGGCCGTGGGGAAATGGCCGTGGTGATCGGTGCGTTCTCCGCGAAACTGGCGCTCGCCCCGCTCTACGCGACATCCGGAGCCGGTGCGGCCTACCTGGTGGCCTCGGCAGTCGAGGCGGCCACCGAAGCGCTCGTCATCACCGTCAAAACCAAATCCGAGCTCGGTGTCGAAGGTGCCGCACTGACGCAGACCGGCGAGAAGGTGAAGATCACCAACGCGCCGACCGGAGTCGATCCGAGCCAGCAGATGAACCAGCTCATGCAGATGATCGGTATGGTCACACCGCTGATCAGCTCCGCGAGCCAGGCCGCACAGGCGCTGGGCGAACTCGCGCCCGCGAATACTGCACTGTCCGCGCCGAAACCGCTGGGTGGTGAGCCCGGCGCACCGGATGCCGACAAGCCCGGTACTTCGGGTGCGCCGGGAGCCGCGGGTGGTCTCGGTGCCGGTGGTGCGCTGGGAGGCGCACCCGCGCCACTCGGTGCTTTCCCCGGATCCAAGGTGGCCGCCCCCGGCCCACTCGGCCCCGTCGGAACGCTCGGTGCGACGTCACCGGGGTCGGTCGCAGGCATGTCGTCCGCGGCAACTCCTGCGGGAACGAGTTCGGCCGGCGGCAGCAGCCCGGGCTACATGCCGATGGGTGGCGCCGGTATGGGGGCCGCGGGGATGGCGCGCGACGGCGAATCGGTCACCGACGGCTCGGCGCGCGGTGCGGTCTCGGCCGAACACGGTGACGAAGTGGTCGGGCCGATCGAAGGGATCGCGGTGCCGGTGGTCGGTGCCGCGGAATCGACCTCGGAACCCCCGCCGGACAAGGAACTCACGCTCTGATGCGTGCCGGCAATCAGGACACACAGGAGGGTCTCATGGAGAACGAGATGGGCGAGGTGTACGACGGCGTCCGGTTCGACCCGGCCGCGGCCGGGAAGGCGTCGTCGGGCCTGGATGCGCTGGCCGATCGGCTCGCCGACGATCTGGCGGCCGTCCAGGACACGCTGACCGTGGTTCCCGCAGGTTCGGACGAGGTTTCGGGCCGTGCGTCGCAGACCCACAACGATGTCGCGGTGTCCTATCTGACCAGTGCCCAGGCGAGCGTGCAGGAAATGCGCAAACTGGCGGCCACGCTGCGGCTCAGTACCACTCGGTTCGACGGTATGGAAACCGATAACGCCGCGAATCTCGGCGGGTCCAAGGCCTGACAGGCTCCCGCAGTGCCGATGAGCGAAGGGTATTTCCCAGCGATGATCGAACCACCACGACCCGGCTTCACCGGTGTGGTGTGGCCCGCGCGGCCGGCCGACCGGCTGGCCCGCGAGCTCACCACGGGTCCGGGCTCGGTGCCGATGGCCGAGGCCGTGCAGGCCTGGACACGTTTGGCCGCGTCCTTCGGTGCGGCGGTGGTGGAATACGAGAAAGCCATCGTCGAGATGCGCGGCGCATGGGGGTCCGGCCGCAGTGACGCAGTACTGCAGCGTATTTCGACACTGCGGGATTGGCTGGTGGAAGCGGCGGGCGCCGCCGCGGCCAATGCGGCGCGATTCCAGGCGCAGGTCGCGGCCTACGAAGTGGCGCGGCTGACCATGCCGCATACCGCCGATATCGAACAGATTCAGCAGGTCCAGCGCATGCTGGAATCGGTCGGCGGGCTGGTCGGGGCACCGATCAAAGCTGTGGCCGCCGAGACGGACAAGGATTCCGACATGGCGAAGGCTGTCGCGTCCCGGGTCATGGAGAACTACGAGAAGGCCACCGAACCCCTCGCACTGCCGTGGCAGCAGACCGCACCGCCGGTAGTGGCACCGGAGACCGCGCTGGCCGCCGAGCATGCCGCCGCCGCGGCGACTTCCGCGCCCGCACCGGCGCCGGGCGTCCGGGGTGGTATGCCGCTGGGGGCGCTGGGCATCGGATCCGTCCCGATTCCGGTCGCCGTACCGCGGGTACCCACGGCCTACAGCGCTCCGCTGTACGCGCAATCGGCGACCACGCCGGAAACGGCTCCGCAAACGACCCCGGTCACCAGTTCCGCAGCGTCGTCCCAGGCGGCACCGCTGGCACCCGGTGCGACCGCCGGCGCCGGCGGTACGGCCCAGGACACATCCCGCTTCCCGCGCGCCGGACTCCCCGGTGACGAGAGCGATCACCTCGGTGCGGAGAACGAGTTGCGGGCCGCGCCCGCCGTACTCGGCGGAATCGACCCGGCGGCTCCGGCGCCGGGTACCCGGGCGGGAGGTACGTCGTGACGGCCCTGACCAACGATGCGCTGCTCGCGGTCGCCGAACGCCTGGGTGTGCAGACCTTGCCCCTGGTACTCGCCGCCGGACCGCAGCAGGATTCCTACGAGCAGTGGCAGGCGGCCCGCGCGCGTGCCGTCGCCGAGCTCACCACGGCGGGTGTCTTCGATGCCGAAGGCGATGTCGATCCAGATACCGGCCAGGCCTTGTTCGTGCTGGCGCAACCGGATCGCGAGCTGGTGGCCCGTGGCTTCGCCGAAGACCGCATACTGCGACTGTGCCTGGCCCGTCGCGGCGAACTGCATGCCCTTGCGGTACGCGAGGGGGACAGTTTCGAGGTAGCGACGATCTGGTGCGACGGTTCTGCGGAGGCGCTGGCGCGCCCGCTGATCACCGCGCTGGGCCCGGCCGAGGCGGCCGAGGTCGCGGGGTTCAGTGCACCGGCCGACGAACTCGCCGGTCGGCTCGATATTGCCGAAAACACCGGCGATTTCGCCGATGCCATCTACGCCCTCGGGGTGGAGGATCGCGATGCCACGGTGCTGGCCGCGGCGTTCGCCTCCTGCCGGGGCTTCACCGAAATCGTGGCCTACAGCCATGAGGACGGACTCAGCATGCGCGTACCGGGCGCCGTCGCGGTCTACGACACCGATCGCGGCCGGCTGGCGGTTGCGCCCACAGTCTCGCCGGATCGACAGATCTGGTCGACGGTCACAACGGGTAGTGATCATCGGGTGACGCAGGCAATCGCCACGTTGCTCGAGGGCCTGCCCGGGGGGAGGTGGCTGACACCGTAATTCCCCAGGTGACAACCCACCGGCACGAGATCCTGCGATCTCTGCGGACGTACGAACTCACGAAAGGAACACCGTAATGTCAACTCAGGGTGTTGATCTCGACCTCGAGCTGGTCAAGAAGGCGACCGGCGAAATGTACCAGGCGATCGAAAATCTGCGGCTGTCGGTGAAGGCCGTCGATTCGGCCGGCGACGCGGCCCGTGCGGGCTGGAAGGGTGACGCGAACGCCTCGTTCGTCACCACCTCGCAGGCATGGAGCGACGAGTCCGACCGTCTGAACCAGAAGCTGGACGAGCTGACCAAGGCCACCGAGGATGCCACCCAGACCATCCTGGGCATGGACGAGGATGCCTTCATCCCCGGCGGCGGCTACACCAGCCTCTGATCCCGCAGCGCGGCACTTCACTTATCTGCTCGACTGAGAAGGAATGGGAACATGAGCGATATCTTGTACGACCGCCCCACTATGGAGGCGCTGTTCGACTCGCTGAATACCGAGGGCAGCAAGATCCAGGGTGAGATCGAGGCCCTGGCCACCGCCAAGAACAACTTCCTGCAGGCCATGGCCAGCCAGGGTGCCCAGGAGGGCTTCACCGCCGCGCACGCGTCGGTGAACACCGAACTCGAGGACACCCTGCACAAGCTGGACCAGCTCGCCATCGCGGTCGAGAACGCGCTGCAGCGCGCCCTCCAGACCGATAAGAAGATCGGCGACGGTTTCGCCGCCTTCGGCTGACCGGAACCACTGTTTCGGTGTACTGACGGCAACGGCCGGTTGGATCGGATGAGGATCCAACCGGCCGTTGCCGTATCTGTGGGTCAGCGAGCCGCGAGTGATTCGCCGATGTAATGCATTTCCTCCCGGGTCGTCACCATATTCACCGTCGTCGTCACCGCCGGCGTCCGCACGGTGACGCGGTTGGGGGTGGCGGGATCCTGGATCAGCGAAACATCCGCGTCGACCGTGCCCGGCGGTTCGTGCGGTTGCCGCACATGCACGATGGTCGCGCCACCGGCATGGGATACCGGTGGGACTCCGTCGAATACCAGCACCGTGGTGCTCGGGTAGGGCGCCGTGGGCAACGGCGGCGGGCCCGGCGGGTGATAGCTGGCACCGGCGGCACGGGGGGCGATGGTGAGGATCTGCGGGGTATCGAGGTTGCGGACCATCGTCTGCCATGCCTCCGGCCGGGCGGTATGCACGATCGCGTGTGCGCCGAGACCGGTGGCGCGCAGGATCACCTGCTGAGCCAGGTCCAGAGTGCCGATCACCTCCAGCTGGCGGGTGCCCTCGCCGACGAGCGGTACAGCGATACCCTGCCCCTGGTCATCGGCACCGATGAGCTGCCCGCAACCAGCGGTCGGGACGGTGAACTCGGTCAGCGCCGCGAGGGTGCCGCGGTAGGCCACATCACGCCCCCAGTGGCCGGTGAAACCGACCGGCAGCGTATCGAGCAGGATGCGCAGCTGGTTTCCGTACAGTTCGCGCAGGCCCTCCAGCGGGGGCTTCTCGGGTGGCGCGACCGTATCGAAGCGAACCACGGCGTTCAGGACCACGGTTTCGGCCAGTTCGGTATGTGGATCGCCACGGTTGATGCCGGGCCGTAGCCGCAGCGTCACGGTGGTCGACAGGCTGGGCACCGCCCAGATATCGGCCAGCCCGCGGGGCCCCACCATATCGGCGCCGATCTGGTACTGCGCCAGATGCCGGCCCTGGGATTCCAGCCATTTCGGTGATTCGGTGAGCTGGTCCACGGCGAAGCCGTGGGTGAGTTCGCGGACGGCGGTGTTCATCTCGGTCGCGGTCAGCACGGAGGCGGCGATATCGTGCGCGGCCAGCCGGTTCGCCACCCGCCGCGTCGCGATGATGGCCGCGCGTAGCGCTCCGGCACCGCCGCCCCCGCGGTTGTCGACGGCTTCGGCATTGGCCAGGGGATCCAACCGCAGCACCAGCCAGCACGTTCGGTGGGCGATGGCCGGCAGGGGCCCGAGTATCCGGTCGTAGAGGTGTGCGGCGATTCCCGTTCCCGCGGTCCGCGCGCCGGTACTCACCACATCGATACCGGCCAGAGTCAGATCGAATTGATCCAGGCAGCGCGCGATTTCGGGAAGTGGCAGCAGCTGTTCGGTATTGAGCGACCCGGGCCGTAGCAGGGTCAATGTGTCCGGCGGGGGGTCGATACGCAGCATGGTCAGCAGCAGATCGCCGTCCCAGCGCACTCCGTATCCGCCGCCCTCGGGCAGCGGCACATCGAAGGCCGCGGCCTGTTCCAGCCGCTCGGCCGCAATAGTGCCGCGGCGGGCGAGTATCCCGCCGATCCGGGCGACCGGCGTCCGGCCACCGATGGGGGCGAGACCGATGAGGCCGGTGACGATCCCGGCACCGAGCGAATACCAGACCGAGTTGCCGATGGCGAGCACGATCCAGGCGATCGCCGCCGCAGCGAGAACGCCGGGCACAACAATTCGAAGTGGAAATATCCGGAACAACCAGAATTCTGGGTCCCGTAAAGTGTCGTAAGCCGACCGGCGAGTATTCACCGAATCCGGAGAAACCATCGGTTCCGGAATTTCGGATCGGAGTTCCCCGGTGTTCATCGTCTCGTTCACAGTTGTTTGTTCCTGCCTCGGCTGCATTCGCTTACCGGTGCGCCAGCGGCGATTCCACCGATATGGGCCGACGTAACCGTCGGGAATTACGGTACCGTGTCGAAAGAGATTGCGGTCGACAGCGCGATGGAGTCCCGAGTGCCAGCACAGCTGACTACCCGTGCCCAGGTGAACGGGTACCGTTTCCTGCTACGCCGGCTCGACCACGCACTGGTCCGCCGCGATGTGCGCATGCTGCACGATCCCATGCGCTCCCAGATCCGTTCGCTGCTGGTCGGTCTGGTGCTCGGTATTCTCATCATCGCCGGGGCGGCCATTCTGGCCTTTCTGCGTCCGCAGGGAGCGATCGGTGACGCCTTGATTGTCTCCGGTAAGTCCAGCGGTGCGCTGTATGTGGTGGTAGAGAAGCAGGACGGCAGCCGGACCCTGCATCCGGCGCTGAATCTGGCCTCGGCGCGGTTGATCACCGGAAGCAACGCCGAACCGCATGCGGTCAAGGACGATAAACTGGGGGAGCTGCCGCGTGGCCCGCTGCTCGGCATACCAGGTGCCCCGGCCGCGCTGCCGGGTTCGGCGCAAGGCGGGGATTCGCACTGGTCGCTGTGCGAGAGCATCGAATTGTCCGCGGGTGGTAGCGCGGCCTCGGCGGCCGGTGCGACGACCACTGTTGTCGGGGGCACCCCGAACCTCACCGACCGGATTCGCGCCGCCACCCCGGCCGAAGCGCTGCTGGTATCCCGCGACGACAAGACCTACCTGATCTACGACGGCAAACGCGCCGAAATCGACCCCGGCGATTCGGTGATCGCCCGCGCCCTCGACCTAGCGGTCCACCGTCCGCGACCGGTCGGCACCGGATTCCTCGGTGCCACCACGCAGGTCGCCCCGTTGAAGGCGCCGGTTATCGACCGCGCCGGCGAGCCGGGCCCGGGACGGTTGTCCGATGTGCCGGTGGGTGGAATCATTTCCGTCGCGAGTGTCGGCGGCGACACCCGCCCGGAAATGTATGTCGTACTCGCCGACGGGGTTCAGCCGGTCTCGCCCTTCACCGCCGAGGTGATCCGCTACGCCGATTCACAGGGGATGAGCGAGGTCCCGGTGCTGCCGCCCGACGTCCTGGACGAGGTCCCGGTGGTTCAGCGGTTGCCCGTGGCGGATTTTCCGGAGGCGGTCCCGGAGATCGTCGCGGCCGAGGATGGGCCGGTGACCTGTATCGCCTGGTCGAAATCACCGGGAACGGCGCCCGCGGAAGAAGGTGCCGGGGACGGCCCGGAGGAACGGGCCTCGGTAGGGCTGCTGGTCGGCACCGAGCTGCCGATTCCGGAGTCGGCCGAACCGGTCCGGCTGGCCACCGCGGACAGCAGTGGCGACCGGGTGGACGCGGTGTACGTCGAACCCAGCCACGGTGAATACGTCCAGATCACCGGTATGGAACCGGGTAGCCCGCGGCGTGGGAGCCTGTTCTATGTCGCCGACAACGGGATCCGCTACGGCGTCCCCGATCCCGCCATCGCGAATGTTCTCGGTCTGGGCGATACTCCGCATCTGGCACCGTGGGCGATCATCGGGCAGCTCGTTCCCGGGCCCACGCTGGACCCGCGCGAGGCGCTGGTCAGCCACGATTCACTGACGGAGGGCTGACCGCGGACGGCGACCGGCAGTCGTCCTGTTCGGTCGCCCGGCCTTTCGCGAAGCGCTTTCGCACGCCGCGCGGGAACGCATCAGTCGGTGGCGCTTCCGCCGATCCCCAGCGAGTCCAGGATGGTGGCCAGCGCGAGCCGCATATCGGGTTCCTCGATACGCCGCAGTACCGCCTCGTCGATATCGGTGAGGTCCAGGTTTTCGTCGTTGGCCAGCCGGAACTCGCGCTCCTCCTCGGCCGCCTCGATGACATTGCGGATGAACCGGCCGTTGCCGGCGAGGTCCACACCCCGGCGCGGCTGCCCGCTCTGGTCGGTGCTCTCCATCGCGTACAGCCGGTCGCATGCCCGGATCAGCACCTTCAGCGCCTCCTCGGACAGATCCGAATCGCGCTTCTTCGCGATCACCTCTCCGATACGGCCGAGCTCGGTCGCGCTGTAGGACGGGAATTGCAGGCGTTTGGCGAAGCGAGAGGCCAGACCGTCGTTGGCGGCGAGCAGCCGGTCGATTTCGCCGTCGTAGCCGGCGATGATGACCACCAGGCGATCCCGGTCGTTCTCCATCCGGGCGAGCAGCGTATCCACCGCTTCGCGACCGAATGCGTCTCCGCCGGACAGACCTGTCTGGATGAGGGTGTAGGCCTCGTCGATGAACAGCACACCGTCCATCGCGCTGTCGATCAGCTTGTTGGTCTTGATCGCTGTGCTGCCCAGATGCTCGCCGACGAAATCCGCACGTTTGGCCTCGACCATCTTCTCGGTCTGCAACAGGCCGAGACCGCAGTAGATCTTGGCCACCACCCGGGCGATGGTGGTCTTACCGGTGCCGGGTGGCCCGGTGAAGGCGAGGTGCTGACCGCGGGGCACACTGGCCATCCCCTTCTCGGCGCGGATCTTGGCCAGCTGCGCGGTCGACTGCAGTTTGGCGACCTGGGTTTTCACCGAGGCCAGCCCGATCTGCGAATCCAGTTCCGCCCGCGCTTCGGCCAGCGTCTCCTTGGCTCGGTCCTGCACCTCGGCCCGGTTCATCTGCTCCATCGTGGGGGAGGAGGCGGGATCCCATTTATCGGTGCGGGCGGCGATGACATCGCGGCTGGTGACAGTGATCCGGAAGGTGCGATCGCGCATGGCCGAAGCATTCGCCTCGAAATCCGGGGCCTGCGAGTACACCTTCTCGAACAGAGCCTGGGCCTCGTCCTCGTTACCGGTTTCGCGCAGGCACAGGCCACGGCAGAACATGGCGGTGGATTGGGCGGCGGGGATCGGGCCCTGCTCGGCGGCCTGCATCCGGCGGATCGATTCGGCGAACAAACCGAGTTGGGCACAGGCCGTCCCGACCATCACATGCGCGCCCGTGGCGAGGTAGGGATCGTCCCATTCCGCGGAGCCGGCGAGGACGGTCATCACATCCGGCCAGCGTTGGGTGGTGTAGTGCAGTACCGCGCGCACATACGCGGCGATCCGGTTGTCGGGTTCGCGTTCGGCTTCGCCCAACTGCCCCTTGCGGAATTCGTCCAGCTGATCCAGCGTGCGCTCTGCCTCGTCGAAGTCCTTGTCCGCCATGAGCTGGGCGGCCCAGGCGAGAGAAATCTCGGTGCGGCTGGACAACGGGTAGTCGATGTAGAGGCCGGGCTGGAAGCGGCCCGCCAGTTCGCGCGGCCGCAGACCCACCCGGCGCTGTTCCCGATACAGCGTGCTGTCGCAGGTCTTCTGCAGGTTGAACAGCACGTCCTTGGTGAGTTCACCGGCAGCGGCCCGGCCCAGCCAGGCGTCGCACATACCGGGATCCCATTCGGTGGCGCGCTGGAACGCCAGCTTGGCGTACTCGAGGTCGCGGGCGGACTCCTGCCCCTCGATGGACAATCCGAGCGACAGAACCCCGGCGTCGAATGCGCGTTGAGCTTGGCGGTTGCCGGTCATTGCAGGCGCTCCCCGAATTCTTGTATAGGCGTGAAGAGAACGATTATCTGGATACCAGACTACCGATCGCGCGCGACTCGGTGCTCCGATACATTGGGTTCAGTTGCCGGGAGGACGCAACGCCAGGCCATCCAGCTGGGAGTGCTCGACAATTGCGGAAAACACTGATACGGGCCCTGTTCCGCATCGCGGCAGCACCGGAGAACGAAATGCGGACGGCGGGAAAATGAATTGTCGACCGCCGAGGCGTGAATTGTTGATCGGAATGTGGGTGGGGAGATGAGTACAGTGGTCGAAACGCCGAGCGCCACCCGCGCGCAAGAGCCGGAGCTGAGCCGGGTTTCGGTTATCGGGGGCAACACCCAGGTCGATGTGGGGCTACCCGCGACGGTGCCGATCGCGAGCTTCATCGCGGATCTGGTGGCGCTGATCGAATCGCGTAACCCGGCTCTGCCGGAATCCGAGGACGATGCGGGACCGCTCGACGCGCAGCACTGGACCCTGGCCCGGCTGGGACGCGAGGCGATCGCACCGAGTCGCACACTCACCGAGGCCGAGGTCTACGACGGTGAACTCCTGGTACTTCGCAAGGTCGGCGCGAAGGAAGCGCCCGCGCTGTTCGACGATGTGATCGATGCGGTATCCCGGCTCACGGCCGAAGAATTCACCGGATGGACGGGTGCGGCGGCGCGCTGGATGGGCCTGGTCGTCTCGCTGTTCGCCGTGCTCACCACGCTGGCCGTGCTGGTGCTGTCCCGGGGCGCCGGTGATCCGCTGGCGCCGGGGCTGGTGCTGCTCGGCACCGGCCTGGGCGCGCTGGTGGCGGCGGGGATCACCGCACGCAGATATGGCGACGAAATCACCGGTACGTGGTTGTCGGCCGACGGGCTGCTGCTGTTGTTCGGTGGCGCCGGACTGCTGGTTCCGGGAACTCTCGGCAGTCCCCACCTGCTGCTGGGGAGTTCGGTTCTGCTGGTGGCCGCGGTCCTGGGGTACCGGCTGACCGGAGTGGGCGCCACGCTCTTCTCCTGTGCGGCGGCCGCTGCGGTAATCGGTCTGGTCACCGCCGTGATCTATCTCATCTGGCATCCGGGCCTGCCGAAGGTGGGTGCCGGACTGCTGGTCGCCGGCATCATGATCCTGTCCATGGTGCCGCGGCTGGCGGCGCTGCTGGCCAGGTTGCCGGTCCCGCCGGTACCGACAGCGGGCGCGGCGATCGATCCGGCCGATCACGAACCACGACCGACCATCGAAGGCATCGGTGCCATCGGCGCCACCGCGCTGCCGTCCGCGGCCGGGCTCGGCGAGCGGGCCCGGCGGGCCAACCAATTCCAGACAGGTCTCGTTGCCACCTGCACCGCCACTGCGGTGATCGGTGCGTTCGCGGTCGCCGACCCGCTGGGACCCTACCGCTGGCAGGGCATCACCCTGGCGGTCATCACCGCGATCATCCTGGCGTTGCGCGGCCGGTCGTTCGCCGATATCGCCCAGGCCGCGGTGCTGATCGGCGGCGCCTGCACGACCTTCGTGGCATTGATCGCCGGATTGTCTTTCGGCGACGGCGATCTCATCCTGCTCTGTGCCGGCATCCTGCTCGCCTTCACTCTCGGCGTGGTCGGTTTCGGAGTGATCGGGCCACATATCGAGGTCACCCCGGTGGTTCGCCGGATGATCGAGCTCTTCGAGTATGCGCTGATCATGGCGGTGATCCCGCTGGTGCTGTGGATGATGGGTATCTACGGTATGGCCCGGAACCTGAGCCTATGAGCGTTCGACCACCGCGCAGGCTGCTTCGAATGATGGGCGCACTCACCGTATTCGGTGCGCTGACACTGCCCGGCTCGGTAGCGGCGGCGGTACCGCCACCGGTGGTCGACCCGGCTGCGCTGGCTGCCGCACAGGCGATCAGCGGCCGGCCTGCCCCGTTGGAACCCACCGAACAGAGCGCAGTGTGTGCCGAGCCGGTACTCACCGGCGCACCGCCCAGTGCGCCTCCGGTATCGCAGCAGGTGCTGAATCTCCCGGCGGCCTGGCAGTTCAGCCGCGGCGCGGGCCAGAAGGTCGCGGTCATCGATACCGGAGTGAACCGGCATCCGCGGTTGCCGCGGCTGCAACCCGGCGGTGACTACGTCTCCGATACCGACGGTACGGTCGACTGCGATGGGCATGGCACGCTGGTGGCCGGGATCATCGCCGCCCAGCCCAGCCCTCACGACGCGTTCGCCGGCGTCGCTCCCGACGCGGAAATCCTCAGTATCCGCCAGCTGAGCCTGGCGTACGAGAAGAAGGACAACAACAACCGCGATGCTCCCGGCAAGATCAGTACCGCCGGCTACGGCACCGTGCTCACTCTCGCGGGTGCAGTGGTGCGCGCCGTGGACCTGGGTGCCACGGTGATCAACATTTCCGAGGTGGCCTGCACCTCGGCCGGCCTGAACACCGCCGACGGAGCGCTCGGCGCCGCGGTGAAATACGCCTACGACCGCAATGTGGTGGTCGTCGCCGCGGCCGGGAACCTGCAGAGCGACGGTGCCTGCCAGAACCAGAACTCCGGCTCCGGCTGGGAATCGGTGGCCACGGTGGCCAGCCCGGCCTGGTTCTCGCCCCATGTGCTCGCCGTCGGTTCGGTGGACCCGAACGGCCAGGTCTCCGAGCTGTCGTTGAACGGGCCGTGGGTGCAGGTGGCCGCGATCGGCCGCAGTATCGTCTCGCTGGACAGCAAACCGGGGGGCACCGGCCTCGTCGACGGTGTGCAGACGAGCGAGGGTATCCGGTCGGTGGAGGGTACGAGTTTCGCCGCGCCCTATGTCGCGGGCTTGGCGGCGCTGGTGCGGTCGCGGTTTCCCGAACTCACCGCCGCGCAGGTGATGGACCGGATCACCCGCACCGCACACGGTCCGGGCACCGGACGCGACGACAAGATCGGGCACGGCCTGATCGATCCGCTGGCCGCGCTCACCGCCGAGCTGCCGCCCGAACCGGTCGGGGTGGGAGCGGCAGCCGCTCGACCCATAGCTGCGCCGGTCCAGCCCCCCGGACCCGATCCGCGGCAGCGCTGGATCGCGATCGCAGGTTCGGTGGTGTGCCTGTCGGCGTTGGCCATCGGTGCGGCGATCGCCTACCCGTTCCGCCGCCCGCAACGCGAACTGGACCTGGAACCGGACCCGTAATCACGGGTCGGTATCGATCGCCGGCTGCCGAATCGAGAAGGAATCATGGCTACCGAAGGCTTTGTACGCCGACCCCGTATCGCTCCGCCGCGAGCGCCGGGCGGTGAGGTCGCACTGACGGCGCCACCGGAGGTCCCGCGCGCCATACCGGCGCCGCTGATGATGAAGATCATGCCGGTGGTCATGGTGATCGCGGTGATCGGCATGATCGCCATGATGGCGATGATGGGCCGCAATATGCTGGCCAATCCCTTCATGATGATGTTCCCGATGATGATGATCATGTCGATGGTGGGCATGATGGCCGGTTTCAAGGGCGGCGGTGGTAAACGCGCGGTCGAGCTGAACGAGGAGCGCAAGGACTACTTCCGCTACCTGGATCAGATCCGTAAGGAAGTGCGCCGCACCGGGGGAAAACAGCTCGAATCCCTCGGCTGGAGTCATCCCGAACCTGCCGACCTGCTGTCGCTGGTCGGCACCCGCCGGATGTGGGAGCGCCGTCCCAACGACCCTGACTTCGGGCATGTCCGGGTCGGCCTGGGCAGTCACCGGCTGGCCACCAAACTGGCCCGCCCCGAAACCGGGCCACTCGAAGATCTGGAACCCGTTTCCACTGTGGCGCTGCGTCGTTTCGTGCGCACACATTCGGTGGTGCACCGGCTGCCGACCGCAGTATCGCTGCGCGCCTTCCCGGCCATCAACATCGGTGGCGATCCGGCCGAGGCCCGCACGCTGGTGCGCTCGATGATCGTTGAACTGGCGGTCTTCCACGGTCCGGACCATCTGGCCGTCGCGATCGTCTGCAGTGACCCTGACGCCGCCGTCTGGTCGTGGGCGAAATGGCTGCCGCATCTGCAGCATCCCGTACAGCGCGACGGAATGGGCTCGGTGCGGATGATGTACCAGTCACTCGGCGAACTGGAAACCGCCCTTTCGGCGGAGCTGCTCGAGCGCGGCCGGTTCATGCGCAATCCGCAACCCACCCAGGGACGCCTGCATCTGGTCGTCGTCATCGACGACGGCTATGTCAGCGGTAACGAGCGGCTGGTGGCCGAATCGGGCCTGGATTCGGTGACCGTTCTGGACCTCACTGCCCCGGAGGGCGGCCTGGCCGTCCGGCGGGGTCTGCAGCTGGTTTGTTCGGACGGTGAGGTGTCGGCGAAGAGTGCCGCGGGCGTCGAACGGTTCGCGACCGCGGATTCGATGAGCACCGCCGAGGCAGAGGCGTTTTCCCGGGCGCTCGCGCGGTATCGCCTGGCGACGGCGGCACAGATCGTGAGCCTGGGGGAGGGCACCACCGCCGACCCCGGCCTCATGGCGCTCTTGAAGATCTCCAATGCCGCCCAGATCGATCCGGCTCGGGTCTGGCGGCCGCGCACCGCCCGCGAACGGTTACGGGTACCGATCGGGATCACTCCCGACGGGACGCCGGTGGAGATCGATATCAAGGAGTCGGCCGAGAACGGTATGGGCCCGCACGGCCTGTGTATCGGTGCCACCGGCTCGGGAAAATCGGAATTCCTTCGCACCCTTGTGCTTTCGCTGGTGACAACGCATTCACCGGATGCACTGAACCTCGTGCTGGTCGACTTCAAGGGCGGCGCGACCTTCCTCGGCCTGGATCCGCTACCCCATGTCGCGGCGGTGATCACCAACCTGGAAGACGAACTGTCACTGGTCGACCGGATGAAGGACGCGCTGGCCGGTGAGATGAACCGGCGCCAGGAACTGCTGCGTTCGGCCGGCAACTACGCCAATGTCACCGATTACGAGAAGGCGCGCGCCGCGGGCGTCCCCCTCGACCCGTTGCCGGCGCTGTTCGTCGTGGTCGACGAATTCTCCGAACTGCTCTCGCAGAAACCGGATTTCGCCGAGCTGTTCGTGATGATCGGCCGCCTCGGCCGCTCGCTGCATGTCCATCTGCTGCTGGCTTCGCAGCGGCTCGAGGAGAACAAACTACGCGGGCTGGAATCGCATCTGTCCTACCGAATCGGGCTGCGCACCTTCTCCGCCAACGAATCCCGCGCGGTACTCGGCATCACCGACGCCTACCATCTGCCCAGTGTCCCCGGCTCCGGGTACCTGAAGAGTGATGCGTCCGACCCGCTGCGGTTCAACGCCAGCTATGTGTCGGGCTCCTACGAGGCGCCGCAAGGCACCGCCACCGAGGACGGCAGTCCGGTGGCCCGGCGACGCCCCGGGTTGTTCACCGCCGCGCCCGTCGACGTCCCCGAATCGGCCGCCGGAGAACTCGAGCCGGAAGACAGCGCGGCCCCGTTCAACCCGCTGCTCGAACTGCCGCCTCCGCCGTCGCAAGTGGACACAGCGGCCCCGGACGGCGAGGGGGTGCCCGATTCGCTCCTCGATGTGGTGGTCAAACGGCTCACCGGTCACGGCCGGCCGGCCCACGAGGTCTGGTTGCCGCCGCTGGAGGAATCGCCGACAGTGGATATGCTGCTGCCCGAGCCCGATTGGCGGTCGCCGGTGAACCGGCACGGCCAGTTGTGGATGCCGATCGGCGTGATCGATAAACCGTACGAGCAGCGTCGCGATGTGCTCACCATCAATCTGTCCGGTGCGCTGGGCAATGTCGCGGTGGTCGGCGGTCCGCAATCGGGGAAGTCGACCACTCTGCGCTCCATCATCATGGCCACCGCAGCCACCCACACCCCCGAACAGGTGCAGATCTACTGCCTGGATTTCGGCGGCGGCAGTATGGCAGGCCTGGTCGGGACTCCTCATATCGGTTCGGTGGCCGGCCGGCTCGACGGCGACCGGGTACGCCGGACCATCGCGGAACTCACCTCGCTCATGCGCCAGCGCGAGGAGCGGTTCGCCGAGCAGGGCATCGAATCGATGGCCGAGTACCGCCGGCGCAAGTTCGTCGCTCTGCAGCAGGGGATAGCCGATCCGTTCCCCGAGGACGCGTTCGGTGACGTTTTCCTCGTGATCGACGGCTGGGCCGCCATCCGCGAAGAATTCGAAACGCTGGAGCCGCAGATCAATGCGATCGCCGGGCAGGGGCTGTCGTTCGGTATCCACCTGTTGGTCGGTGCCTCGCGCTGGGCCGAGATCCGGCCTGTGGTGAAGGACCAGATCGGTACCCGGATCGAACTACGTCTGGGCGATCCCACCGATTCGGAGATGGGCCGCCGAGTCGCGCACCAGGTGCCGGTGGGCCGGCCGGGTCGCGGCCTGACCGCCGATCATCTCCATATGCTCATCGCTCTGCCGAGGCTGGACTCCGACTCGGATGCGGCAAGTCTCGCCGAAGGGGTGTCGCGGGCGCGGACCGAACTGGCGCAGCTGTACCCGAACCGCCGCGCGCCGCAGGTCCGGATGCTGCCGCTGAAATTCGAGCGCGCCGAGTTGCTCGAACAGGCACGGGCCCGGGGAATCGAGAGCGGCGCCACGAAGGTCGTGGTCGGGCTCGGGGAGTCCGAATTGCAGCCGCTGGTCATGGATTTCAATGCCGAGCCGCATTTCATGGCCTTCGCGGATGTCGAAAGCGGTAAGACCACGCTGCTGCGCAATATCGTCATGGGGATCACCGAGAACTCGACGACCGAGCAGGCGCGGGTGATCATGATCGACTACCGCCGCACCATGCTCGGCTTGATCGAAGGTGATCAGCTCGCGGGCTATTCGACGTCCTCGCAGACCTGTGGTCCGATGATCAAGGAAGTCGCCGGATATCTGGCGAAACGTATTCCCGGCTCGGATATCACGCCGCAGCAGCTGCGCGAGCGGAGCTGGTGGTCCGGGCCCGAGATCTACATCGTGGTCGACGATTACGATATGGTCGCCGCCGGTAGTGCGAACCCGTTCCAGCCGTTGGTCGAATTCCTTCCGCAGGCCCGCGATATCGGTATGCATCTCATCGTCGCGCGGCGTATCGGCGGGGTGTCGCGGGCATTGTTCGACCCGATTCTGGGCATCATGAAGAACATGTCGGTGGAAACGCTGATCATGAGCGGTTCCAAGGACGAGGGCAAACTCGTCGGCGATGTGCGGCCCACCAAACTTCCACCCGGACGTGGCGTGCTGGTATCGCGGAGTCGCGGTATCGAGATGGTGCATATTGCCCACCTGGACCCGATCTGAGCCGATCTTTCGGAAGTACCCGGCGGGTCGTTGTCCGGCCGGCGCCGCGGCGCCGGCCGGACAGAGGTCAGCCGAAGGCAGGCAGGACGATCGGATATCGCGCCAGTGGTCTCATCCGCAGACGTGCCGAGTGCGCCCCGACGAGGATGTCGCCGGCCGGCCAGCTGTCGATATGCCGTTCGAACAGCGCGCAGGAAGGGCTCCGGCTGTCCGGCCCGGCGATCCGGGCCAGGTGGAACCCGGCCCGCCGGTAGTAGGCGTGCAGATCGGAATTGGTGGTCCAGGCATCCAACCGGACCCAGTGGCGGCCGCGGGCCCGGGTGAGGGCGGCGGCATGGGTGAGCAATCGGCAGCCGACACCCTGGCCCGCGAAGCGCAGGTCCACGATCAGATAGTGCACGATGAGCGAATCGGCGAGTTCGATCTCGGTCCACAGTTGTTCGTCGGCGCGGTCGTTCACGGTGATCGTCCCGGCCGGGTCCCCGTTCACCTCCGCGATCCAGGTTTCCCCACCCGTCAGCGCGCGGTCGACGACTTGTGCGAAATAGTCGATCGATAGTCCCGAGGCCTCGGTGGACCACTGGTCGGAGCCGCGGGCGGCGAGCCATGAGGCGCGTTGTAGCCGCAGGCGACAGATCAGGTTCAGATCATCGAGAGCGGCCGGCCGAATCTGCACGGTCATGGGCTAGAATCATATCCCGGACCGTTCGGTCTGTTCCAGCACGGCACGAATAACGCCGGTACCTGCGGAGTCGCCCAGTTCATAGGCCAAACGGTTACTGGCGGCGATAGATCGATGCCGGGTGACCCGGGTGACCCGGTCGTGATTCGCGCCGATACGCACGTGGTCCAGCAGGACGGTCCCGATGGCGACCCCCAGGACCACCGCCTCCTCGGCATTCGCCGGGCGGGCGACGATGGTATCGCGGTATGCCGTCTCGGCATATCCGCGGTCGGCCAGGCGCCGGGTCGTGCCCTCGGCGATATCGTGCGGCGAATCTATTCCGGTGGCCTCGGCCAGGTCTCGTGGATAGAAGCTCACCTCCCACGACCACGGCTCGTTGTCCAGGAATTGCACGACCGTACGGGCCAGCACCCAGGAATCCACCGGAATACCGAGCAGTTCGGCGATCTGCTGATCCGCCGGCTCCATCCGGGCGGTGAATTCCTTGGTCGGGACACGCCCGGCGGCTCGGGCGATCTCTTCGAAAATATCGTGCGACGCGCGCGGCCGATTCGGCCGGATGTGGTCGGTCACCACGGATTCCAGAACTTCGCGGCTTCGGACGATCGTGCCGCGAGAGGTAGCCGTATAGACAAGATTTTCGGTGACCAATACCTGGATGGCGTTACGTGCCGTGGTCAGTGAAACCTGCATTTGCTCGGCGAGTTCCGAGTGGCTGGGCAGGCGGTCCCCGGGCCCCCACTTACCTGCTCGTATTTCCTCGCGGAGGTGGTCCGCGATCCGTCGATACGTCGGACCGTCCGCCATCGTGCTCCTCGGGTGGTCTCCAGGTAACGAAGTGTACGCTTTTCGTGTCGGGGGTGGCCGTTATCGCTTGACAGTCGACTTTCGCGGTTTATTGTAATCAACGTACTGACCCGGTGTTGTGCGGCGATGAACGGCGAGGCAACCGTGACAGGTTCGGATACAACAGTCGTAATGGCTCTTCCCAGCGCCCAGCGAGGCGCTGATCCTTTGGCGCAGAAGGGGACTGCCGGTCCACTGCCCAATTCCGACCTACTGGTGCGCGCTGCGCGCGGGCACCGGGTGGTCGGTGGGCAGCTGCTCTGGTACGCCCGCGATCTCGCCGTCCTCCACGAGCGCAGACTGGTGGGGCGCGGCGGGTCGATCGTCACCGACCCCGACAGGCTGGTCGAGATCGATCGGCGGCGGATGGAATTGGTGCTGGCGATCGACGATTGGGTGGGACGCAACGTTCCACAGCATCGACTCGGCGTCACCCTGCACACCGAGACCGTCGGCGCGATCATCGACCGGCTCGCGGAATCGGCAGTCCGCGCGCACCACGCGTTGATGACCCTGGACGCCGATGACGAACTCCTGCACGGCGCCTGGCATCACCTGGCCGAACTGGCCGACGCCTACGACGCACTGGTGGGGGATGTCCTGGCCGGGCGTCGCCGACTGCCGGAGTGGTGAGCTCGCCGCCGAGCCTCGCAGGTGCTGCCCGGCGACAGGGTTCCCGTAAGCGCCGAGCGGAGCGGCCGACCGGGTGGCGAGCATGGGCATGCACCGAGTGCGTGCTCGCCACCTACGGCCCATCCGCGCGGATGCCGTGGGCGTGAGTTGTTTGGCTGCTCCCTCGGTGACCGTCAGGTTGGGGGCGTCCCAGGCGAGACACCGAGCGCCGGTCGCAGCGCTACTCGGTGGTGCAGGTCGGCCGCCGGGTGAATCGTGCGTGGCGGGTAGCCGCGAAGTCGCGGTGCCGGCGAGATGGAGTTATGGCACCGACCGGACCGACTCCCGTCGGCGAGTGGCTCGCCGACGGGTCCGGGCCTGAGGTGGTCACCCAGCGCATCTTGCGCGAAGTACAAGTACTCGCACCGTGATGGCCCCGGCGCCCCAGGGCACGCCCATCGACCGCGCACATCGGTCGCACGTGGGGATTGCTGTGCACCACCCGCGCGAACGCGAACCTCGAAGAACCACCGCCGGACGAGCTACCTGTCCGCCGGTGGGCGGCGACCGATGGGCAACCCGAATCCAGGACCCGGTTCAGCCGGCGTGATGCGGGCCGTAGCTGCGGCCGAAATCGTCGGCCACGGTGGCCGCGAGTTCCACGTACGCGCGCTTGGTTTCCTTCTTCAACCGGGGCAGATCGATCTCCGCGCCCTCGGACATATGCGGGTCGAACGGGATCATATGCACAGCCCGGCAGCGGGACAGGAAGTACTGCCGCAGCTGCTGGACGTCGATATTCGGGGTGCCGTCGCGCGGTGAATTGATCACCACCACCGCGTTCTGCACCAGATGGTGGTAGCCGTGCAACGACAGCCAGTCCAGTGTGGCCGAGGCACTCTGCGCGCCGTCGATCGCGGTCGGGGAGATCAGCACCAGCGAATGCGCCAGTTGGAGCACGCCCGCCATCGCCGAATGCATCAGGCCGGTCCCGCAGTCGGTGAGGATGATGTTGTAGAACCGCTGCAGGATACGGGCGACCGCGCGGTACTCGTCCTCGTTGAACGCCTCCGAGGCGGCCGGATCCCGTTCGCTGGCCAGTACTTCGAGCCGGCTGGTGGCCTGTGACGTATGCCGGCGCACATCCGAATAGCGCTGGATGGCCGGGTCGAGCAGCAGATCGCGGACGGTGGACCGGGTCTGCAGCGGCACCCGCTGCGACAGCGTGCCGAAGTCTGGGTTGGCGTCCACCGCGATGACGCGGTCGCCGCGGATGGAAGCGAAGGTCGAACCCAAGCCGATGGTGGTGGTGGTCTTACCGACACCGCCCTTCAGCGAGAGCACCGCGATCCGGTAGTCGCCACGGACCGGCTGGCGGATCCGCGCCACCAGCTCCAGCATCCGCCGCTCTTCGGCGGACATCCCCGGATTGATCTTCCCACCGGAGGCGTGGTGCACGACCTTGCGCCAGCCGCTGCCGGCCGGTTTCTTGGCGCGCCGTACCGAAACATTGTCCAGGGCGGGTCCATTGGGGCCGAACTGCTGCGGCGGGTTCTGCGGAGTCTGCGGGTTCTGCCACTGGCCACCCTGCGGCCCCTGCTGTTGCCAGGCTCCCGGCCCGGCCTGCTGCGGCGGTCCGGGATCAGCCGGCGGCGCCTGGTTCTGCCACTGCTGGGCGGGCGGCTGATTCGGCTGCTGATGCGGGCCGGGGGCGGGATGGCCCGTGGGCGGGCCACCGTGCTGGGCCGGCATACCGGGCGGCGCACTTGCCGGGCCCGGCTGCTGCGGGATGGAGTGCTGCGCACCCGATGGCCAGTTCGTGGATTGTTCCGGCGCTTGCCATTGGGGACCCGGCGCGTTCAGCGGCCGGGGCGCGGGTGCGCTCTCCGGTGCCTGCCACTGCGGCGCATCCGTAGCGGGTGTCGGCGCGCTCGAGTGGTCGACCACGGGGGGAGACTCCGGTGCCTGAGCGAACTGCCCGGCCGGGTAATTATCGGACACTGGTGCGCCGCTGGACCGTGGGCCGAACTCCGGCGCGCTACCGTCGCCGGCCGAATCGGGCCGGTTCGCGATCGGGTGTGCACCGCTGCCGTGTGGGCTCGGCGTGCCGTGGGCCTGTTCGGGCTGGTTCGCAATCGGATGTGTTCCGCTGCCGTGCGGGCCCGGCGCGCTGTGAGGCGGAACGGCCCGGCTCGAGACCGAGGATGCGCCACTGCCGTGTGGGACCGATCCGCTGTCGGCCGAATCGGGTTGGTCGGCGATCGGGTGCGCGCCGCTACTGGGGGCAGTCGGAGCGCCGTCCGGCGAGTAGGGCTGCTGCGGCCCGGGGGTGACCGGCAGATCGACCGGGGCCTCGGCGGCCATATCCGTCTGCGCCGATTCCGTGTCCGGCGGGGGCGGCAGATCGGGGAGCCGGCGCAGTGGTTGCTGCGCTACCGGTGTGTCGCCGGTCGGAGGCGGATCGGGTAGCGGTGGCGGCGGGGGCCGGAAATCGCCGGCGCCGGTCGTGGGTGCGCCCGCCGACCGGTTCTGGGTGGGTGTGCTCGCGGAATCGTCCGATGGCGCCGGGTGGGGTGGGATCGGATGATGCGGCCGTAGCCGGTCGAACTCGGGAGCGGGTTGGCTCGGGTTGCGTACCGGTAGGCCGGTCCGGTCCGACTCCGGGGCCTGGAAGTCCGTCGGCGCGGCGGATGCGCCGAAACCGGAATCGGCAGCCGAGGTGCTCGGCCGGTCCGGCCCGGGTGCCTGCGGTGGCGCCGGCGTATCGGCCGGCGGGGCCGCCGCGGCGAACTGCTGCTGAGGCGGTGGTGCCGGTGGGAGACCCGTACCGTTCGGCGGCTGTTGACCGCCGGGGCCCCATTGCGGGCCCGAACCCCATGCCGGTTGTCCGTCCGGGGCCTGTGTCAGCGGCGCCTGCTCGGGTGGACCGGGGATAGTCGGCGGGGCCACCGGGGGATGCTGTGCCGGGGGCGCGCTCGGACCGGCCTGCGGGAACGCGTCCGGAGACGGGCCGGGCTGCGTGGGCCCATCCGCGGTGTGCGGATCGGTGGAGGGCTGCGGAACCTGCTGCGTAGACCACTGCGCGGTACCTTCGGCCCAGTTGTTGCGCTGCGACGGCCGGGGCCCGTTGTTGTTCGGTAGCAGCTCGCCGACGCGTTCTTCGAGTGAGGGCTCTGGCTTGTTCTTGTTGCGGAACCAGCCCTTGCCCTTTTTCTTGTCACCCTCGGAATCGGATCGGTCGTCGCCGCGTCCGCGCCGGTTGAAGAAGCCGTTGGCCGGTTCCGGAGTCTCCGGGATGAACTCGTCCTGCGGGAGATTCTCGACCGGTGGCGGCTCGTAGTTCCGGAAGTTCGTCTGCCCGACCCCGGTGACCTCGGTATCGGCCAGCCATGGCGGCAGCATGGGCAGGCCGTCGTTGCTGCCGCTCACCGGTTCCCCTCCTGGAATGGTCGTCCTCGGTCAGCGGCCAGTTTACGCGACAAGTCGCATTCCACTCGGCGCCGGGGAGACATCCACGCACGCCGCGCGACGCCACCAGCACTTACCCCTTTTTGCCCGATGGCAGACCTACCGGTAAGCTGACCAGGCGGTGTATCAAAGCGCCGCCTGTTCGTGTGCGATCGGTTGTGGACATCCGCGTTGTGCAGTGCGAGCCACCGTGGGTGGCCACCGCGGTACTTCGGCCGGGTGCACCGGGCAGTACCAGGTAATCAGACCAGGTTGAGTGTAACCGGGATCGCGGAGGATATGGCGAAGAAAGACGGGGCCATCGAGGTCGAGGGGCGGGTTGTCGAGCCGTTGCCCAATGCGATGTTCCGGATCGAGCTCGAGAACGGGCACAAGGTCCTCGCGCATATCAGCGGCAAGATGCGTCAGCACTACATTCGCATCCTGCCGGAGGACCGGGTCGTCGTCGAGCTGTCACCGTACGACCTGTCCCGCGGTCGGATCGTCTACCGATACAAGTGAACGATGTGAGCCCCGGCTCGCTCACCCGAGATTTCCCCGGTCGGGCACGACCGGGGTCAACTGTGTTCACACCCTGGTGTGGACCGCAACGAAAGATTGGACGGACGTGAAGGTTCAGCCGAGCGTCAAGAAGATCTGCGAGAAGTGCAAGGTGATCCGGCGTAACGGCCGGGTCATGGTGATCTGCGACAACCTGCGGCACAAGCAGCGGCAGGGCTGACACCGGCGCCGAGCACCGAACGCGGTTCGGATTGGCACACAGAAGAACTCCCAGCGCCAGCCGCACACTGAGGTTTTCCGGAATTTTTCCGGAGGGTGTGCGTGCCTACCCCCGGTACGGAGGCCGGGGCCCCACCAGACGAGGGGACGGACAGGGAGCAGACCTCCGCAACAGTGAAGGAACTGCCAGATGGCACGTCTCATGGGCGTCGATCTCCCGCGCGAGAAGCGCATGGAGATCGCACTGACCTACATCTACGGCATCGGTCGTACCCGCTCCCAGGAGATCTTGGCGGCCACGGGCGTCAGCCCGGATCTGCGCTCGAAGGATCTCACCGACGAGCAGGTCACGCAGCTGCGTGACTACATCGAGGGCTCGTCGCTCAAGGTCGAAGGTGACCTGCGCCGCGAGGTTCAGGCCGATATCCGTCGCAAGATCGAGATCGGCTGCTACCAGGGCCTGCGTCACCGCCGTGGCCTCCCTGTGCACGGCCAGCGCACCAAGACCAACGCGCGCACCCGCAAGGGCCCGAAGCGCACCGTCGCCGGCAAGAAGAAGTAGGGGATAACAGATGCCTCCGAAGTCCCGGGCCTCCGGCCCGAAGAAGAGCCAGAAGTCGCGTCGCAGGGAAAAGAAGAACGTTCCCCACGGCCACGCGCATATCAAGAGCACGTTCAACAACACGATCGTGTCCATCACCGACCCCACGGGCAACGTCATCTCCTGGGCGTCCTCGGGTCACGTCGGGTTCAAGGGTTCGCGCAAGTCGACCCCGTTCGCCGCGCAGCTGGCCGCCGAGAACGCGGCCCGCAAGGCGCAGGAGAACGGCGTCAAGAAGGTCGACGTGTTCGTCAAGGGCCCGGGTTCGGGCCGCGAGACCGCGATCCGTTCGCTGCAGGCCGCCGGCCTGGAGGTCGGCACGATCTCCGATGTCACTCCGCAGCCGCACAACGGTTGCCGTCCGCCCAAGCGGCGTCGCGTCTAAGCGGGAAGGAAGGTAGAGCACAATGGCCCGTTACACCGGACCCATCACCCGCAAATCGCGTCGCCTGCGCGTCGACCTGATCGGCGGTGACCAGGCTTTCGAGCGTCGCCCCTACCCGCCCGGCCAGCACGGCCGCGCGCGGATCAAGGAGAGCGAATACCTGCTGCAGCTGCAGGAGAAGCAGAAGGCCCGCTTCTCCTACGGCGTTATGGAAAAGCAGTTCCGCCGGTACTACGAAGAGGCCAACCGCCTCAAGGGCAAGACCGGTGACAACCTGCTGCGTCTGCTCGAGACCCGGCTGGACAACGTCGTGTACCGCGCCGGTCTGGCCCGGACCCGTCGTCAGGCCCGCCAGCTGGTCAGCCACGGCCACTTCCTGGTGAACAACAAGAAGGTCAACGTTCCTTCTTTCCAGGTCACCCAGTACGACATCATCGATGTCAAGGAGAAGTCGCTGGCGACCCTGCCGTTCCAGGTGGCCCGTGAGACCACCGGTGACCGTCCGGTCCCCGGCTGGCTGCAGGTCGTCCCGGGCCGGCTGCGGATCCTGGTGCACTCCATGCCGGAGCGCGCTCAGATCGATGTGCCGCTGCAGGAACAGCTGATCGTCGAGTACTACTCGAAGTAACCGGCCGGCTGTGCCGCTGGTGCGGGTCGTCGAGGTGACGGCCCGCACAACCACTGAACGAGGCGTCAAATAGCGGGCGCCCAACACAGGAGGATTGATCCCATGCTGATTTCCCAGCGTCCGACCCTCACCGAAGAGGTCATCGCCGACAACCGCTCGAAGTTCACCATCGAACCCCTCGAGCCGGGTTTCGGGTACACCCTCGGTAACTCGCTGCGGCGCACCCTGCTGTCCTCGATCCCGGGGGCCGCGGTGACCAGCATCCGCATCGACGGCGTTCTGCACGAGTTCACCACCGTGCCCGGTGTGAAGGAAGATGTCACCGACATCATCCTGAACCTCAAGGGCCTGGTCGTGTCCTCCGAGGAGGACGAGCCGGTCACCATGTACCTGCGTAAGCAGGGCCCGGGGACCGTCACCGCCGATGACATCGTGCCGCCGTCGGGTGTGGTCGTGCACAACCCGGATATGCATATCGCCACCCTGAACGACAAGGGCAAGCTCGAGATCGAGCTGGTCGTCGAGCGTGGTCGCGGTTATGTCCCGGCGGTGCAGAACAAGGCGACCGGTGCGGAAATCGGCCGGATCCCGGTGGATTCGATCTACTCGCCGGTGCTCAAGGTGACCTACAAGGTCGAGGCCACCCGTGTCGAGCAGCGCACCGACTTCGACCGGCTCATTCTCGACGTGGAGACCAAGAACTCCATCAGCGCACGGGACGCGCTCGCCTCGGCGGGCAAGACCCTGGTCGAACTGTTCGGCCTGGCCCGTGAACTGAACGTCGAAGCCGAAGGTATCGAGATCGGCCCCTCCCCGGCCGAGGCGGATCACATCGCCTCCTTCGGGCTGCCGATCGAGGATCTGGACCTCACCGTCCGTTCCTACAACTGCCTGAAGCGCGAGGGTGTGCACACCGTCGGCGAGCTGGTGGCGCGTACCGAATCGGATCTGCTGGATATCCGCAACTTCGGCCAGAAGTCCATCGACGAGGTCAAGGTCAAGCTGCACGCGCTGGGCCTGTCCCTCAAGGACAGCCCCGCGTCCTTCGATCCGTCCAGCGTGGTCGGTTACGACGCGGCCACCGGCACCTGGTCCGACAGCGGCACCTTCAGCGACGACAACGGCGGCGAGCAGGACTACGCCGAAACCGAACAGCTCTAGGCCTTCGCGGGGCGGGCGCCCCGGAACGGTCTTTACCAAGGAGAACCCACAATGCCCAAGCCCAAGAAGGGTGCTCGCTTCGGCGGGTCGGCGTCGCACCAGAAGGCGATCTTCGCCAATCTGGCCACCGCGCTCTTCGAGCACGGTCGGATCACGACCACCGAGGCCAAGGCCAAGGCGCTGCGCCCCTACGCCGAAAAACTGGTCACCAAGGCCAAGGCCGGTACGCTGGCCGATCGCCGCGAGGTGCTCAAGGTCATCCGGAACAAGGACGTCGTACACGATCTCTTCGCCGAGATCGGTCCGTCGTTCGAAGGCCGCAGCGGCGGCTACACCCGGATCATCAAGACCCTGCCGCGTAAGGGCGATAACGCCCCGATGGCGATCATCGAGCTGGTCCGGGAACAGACCGTGACCAACGAGGCCGATCGCGCCCGCCGGGTGGCCGCGTCCCAGAAGACCGAGGACCAGGCCCCCGAGACCGAAACCGAAGCGACCGAGGCTCCGGCCGAGGAAGCTGCGGCCGAGGAGAAGGCCGACGACAAGGCGTAATTCGTCTGCTGCGGATGCCTCGGCGCGTCCGTGGTTCGTCGACGAGCCCGCCGCCCGTTCCGGGCGTGCGGGCTCGTCCCGTATCCGGAGGATGGTCAGGTGAGCGAATACGACCCGGGAGCGCCGGAGCCTCGGGACGAGCCGGCGCCCCAGGTGACCCGGTTCCGGCTGGATATCTCCTATGACGGCACCGATTTCACCGGCTGGGCCCGGCAACCCGGACTGCGGACCGTGCAGGGCCAGCTGGAGGAATCACTGGGCAAGGTGCTGCGCGAACCGGTGCAATTGACGGTGGCCGGGCGGACCGATGCCGGTGTGCACGCCGAAGGTCAGGTCGCACATTTCGATACCTCGGCGGAGGTGGACGCGGACAAGCTGATCCACCGGATGGCGAAGTTCCTGCCCCGGGACGTGCGAATCACCGGAATCCGCCCGGTACCCGACGAATTCGACGCCCGCTTCTCGGCGATCCGCCGGCACTACGTCTATCGCCTCACCACCGCGCCCTACGGTCCCGACCCCCTGGCCGCACGCAGTGTGGTGGGCTGCCGCCCGGTCGACCTGGAAGCGATGCGTGCCGCGTCCCGCACTGTTCTCGGCCTGCACGATTTCGCCGCCTTCTGCCGGCGCCGGGAAGGCGCCACCACGATCCGGGAGTTGCAGCGCTACGAGTGGGTGCGCGACGGCCACCGGCTCGACGCCTACGTGAGCGCGGATGCCTTCTGCTGGTCGATGGTGCGCAGCCTGGTGGGTGCGGTCCTCGCAGTAGGGGAGGGACGGCGCACGCCGGAATGGGTTGCCGGGCTGCTCGAGGAACGGCAGCGTTCGAGTTCGGTGACGGTGGCGCCCGCGCACGGACTCAGCCTGATCGCGGTCGACTACCCTCCTGAATCGGATCTCGCAGTCCGCAACGCACAGACCCGGGAAGTCCGCTCGATTGCACCGCGTGGCTGCTGCGGGGACTGATAGGCATAACGCCAGGACGGTGGGGACGGCGATAGGGTCGGTGACGGAATTGTCCGGTCGACGACAAGGTTGCGGTAGACATGACGATTGATCTCGGACGTTACGGCGTATGGCGTTACTACAAACTGTTCACCCCGGAGGCGGCGGCCGAACTGGAGGGCCTCGGGTACGGGGCACTGTGGCTGGGTGGCTCGCCGACCCCCGATCTGCCGGTGGTGGAGGATCTGCTCGCGGCGACCGAAACGCTGAAGGTCGGCACCAGCATCGTCAATATCTGGACCGCGCCCGCCGGTGCGGTCGCTGAATCCTTCCACCGGATCGAGCAGCGGTTTCCGGGTCGGTTCGTGCTCGGTATCGGCTGCGGTCATCCCGAAGCCGATAAGCCGTATCGTTCCCCGTACGAGGCCCTGGTCGAGTATCTGGACGAACTGGATGCTGCGAAGGTGCCGGTTTCCGGCCGGATGCTCGCCGCGCTCGGCCCCAAGGTGCTGAAACTGGCGGCCGATCGCACCGCAGGCGCCCTGCCCTACCTCACCACGCCGCAGCACACCGAGCAGGCCCGCACCGCAGTCGGTGACGCACTGCTGGTGCCCGAGCAGAAACTGGTCGTCGATACCGACGCGGAACGTGCCCGGGCCACCGGCCGCTCGGTGGTCGATATGTATCTCGGACTACGCAACTACACGACCAACCTCCAGCGGCTGGGCTACACCGACGACGATATCGCCAAGCCCGGCAGCGACCGCCTGCTGGACGCGCTCGCCGTGCACGGGTCCGCCGAACAAGTCCGCGCGCATATCGACGCGGGCGCCGACCACCTGGCGCTGCAGGCGCTGGGTGAGGACTACCTCGCCACCCTGCGCGCCCTCGCCCCGTTGCTCACGCAGAGCAGCCGGTAGACATCCACGTCCGGACCCGGCGCCGGCCGTTACCCGGCAGCCGGTCCGGTGCGCTGGTAGTCGAGCGACGGCTTCGCTCCGTGCCGCCGTCGTCGATTCGGTATCAGGAGCGGACGAGGCGGGCGATGGCGTCGGTAGCCTCTTTGATCTTGGCTTCGGCCTCGGGGCCCCCGGCGACCGCCGCGTCCACTACGCAGTGGCTTATATGGTCCTCGAGCAACCCCATCGCGACGGCCTGCAGCGCCTTGGTCATTGCGGAGACCTGCGTGAGGATATCGATGCAGTACTTCTCCTCTTCGACCATCCGCTGCAAACCCCGCGACTGGCCCTCGATGCGGCGTAGCCGCTTCAGATAATCTTCCTTGCTGGTGATGTAGCCGTGATGTGCGTGTCCGGGGGCAGCCGCCGGATCGGTGGCCGTGTCGGCTGGGGTCGGGTCGGAAGTCACCGGGTATCTCCTCTGTGCCGGTCGGGAGACCGTATATACCCCCACAGGGTACAGTCACCGGCGATTTCTGTCAGGTGCCCGCCGTGCGTTCGCGGGCCGGGCGCGCGAGAATCGACACTATGACATCCCACGATCGGCCTGCACTGGCGGTTATCGGCGGTAGCGGATTCTACGACTTTTTCGACGGCGCCATGGAACCGGTGACGGTACGCACGCCGTACGGCGACCCGAGCGCACCGATAACGGTCGGCACCGTCGAGGGGCGTCCGGTCGCGTTCCTGCCCCGCCATGGCACGCGGCACGAATACTCCCCGCACACGGTGCCCTACCGGGCGAATATGTGGGCGCTGCGTTCGCTGGGCGTGCGGCGGATCTTCGCCCCGTGCGCGGTCGGCAGCCTCCGCCCGGACTGGGGGCCGGGCACCGTGGTGATCCCGGACCAGCTGGTCGACCGGACCTCGGGCCGGGCCCAGACCTACTTCGATGCCAACGGCATCCACGTATCGTTCGCCGACCCGTACTGCCCCGATCTGCGCGCGGTCGCGGTGAAATCCGCGGACAGCGCCGTCCACGTGCAACCGCACGGAACGATGGCCGTGATCCAGGGTCCGCGTTTCTCCACCCGGGCCGAAAGCCGGTGGTATGCGGCGCAGGGCTGGGAGCTGGTCAATATGACCGGTTATCCCGAAGCCGTCCTCGCCCGTGAACTGGAAATGTGTTACTCCGCCCTCGCCCTGGTCACCGACCTCGATTCCGGGCTCGCCGAAGGCGAAGGGGTGCGGGCGGCGGATGTCTTCGCCGAATTCGAACGCAATATCGGCCCCTTCAAGAAGCTCGTCCACGACGCTGTCGCCGCCATCGCCGATACCGGAACCTGCGAGCACTGCCGGGTACACGCCGGTGTCGCACTCCCGTTCGAGCTGCCGTGAACCGACCGGATGCGGTAGCGGGCGAGTCACGTGCTGTGGACGGTCCGCTCCGCCTGGAGGTGATAGTCGCCAGTATCCGGCCGCAACGTTTCGCACCCGTGGTCGCCGACTGGTTCGTCCGCACGGCCCGCGGCCGGCCGGAATTCGACACCGGGGTCATCGATCTCCTGCACACGCCGCTCCCTCCGGACCTGTCCGAAACACCGGAAACCGAGCGCTTCCGCCAACGGCTCGCGGCCGCCGACGCCTTCGTCGCGGTGACCTCGGAATACAACCACGGTTATCCGGCCTCGCTGAAAACCGCGCTGGACAGCGCGAAACACGAGTGGCGGGCCAAACCGATCGGGTTCGTCTCCTACGGCGGCCTGTCGGGTGGTCTTCGCGCGGTGGAGCAGCTGCGCCAGGTCGTCGCGGAAATCCACATGGTCTCCGTGCGCGAATCGGTGAGCTTTCACCGCGCCCGCAAACAGTTCGATACCGACGGCAGTACCGGGAACAGTGCCGCCATAGACGCTGCCGATCGCATGCTCTCCCAGCTGGCTTGGTGGGGAAACGCCCTGGCCGCGGCTCGGGCGAGCGACCCGTATCCCGGGTGAACAGGTTCAACGAGCCGGCGAAGCAACCCGATTCGTTGCGGGGTGGATGATCGGCGGTGCCGCATTCCCGGTGCGCGCTGCCGGACTTCCTCCGCGATGTGTCGGAGAAGAGTGCGATGATGGCGTCCGGGAGGAGGATTCGATGGAATCGACAGATCCACCGGAGCCACGGCGGCCGGTATCGATCGGGGAATGGGTGGCGCGGGCCTTCGCGGTGGTGCTGCTCGTTCCGGTGCGGCTGGCCTGGGAGGGGCTGAAGCTGTGCGGGCGGGCGATCGTGGCGGCGGGTGTCTTCGTCCGGGACAAGGTGTTGGTGCCGGTTCGCCGTTTCGTCTGGTTCTGGCTGGTGCGGCCGCTGTGGTTGTTCCTGAAGGACGGGGTGTGGGGCTGGGCCATACAGCATGTGCTGTGGGGAATGGTGCTCACGCCACTGGGTGCGTTCGTGCTGAACCGGGTGCTGCGCCCACTGCGGTATGCCGTAGAGCAATGGCTCTGGCGGCGCGCAATACGACCGGTGCTGGTCCTGGTGTGGCAGTGGGTGCTCCGCCCGGTGCTGTACGCGATCGCGGCAACCGGCGATTGGTTCTGGCAGTGGCTCCTGCGGCCGGTGCTGCATGCGATAGCGATCGCCGGCCGGTGGTTGTGGGAGTGGTGTGTCCTATGGCCGCTGCGCATGGTGCAGCGATGGATACTGCGGCCGTGCTGGATTCTGCTCGCAAGCCTGGCCGAGTACGGCTGGCGGGGCGCCACCGCGGTGGTACGTGTGCTGGTCGTTGCGCCGAGTGTGTTCGTCTACCGCTATGCGCTGCGCCCGGTGCTGCACGCACTGGCGGTGGCCGGTGAAGTGGTTGTGGTGCGCCCGATCGCCTGGGTGCATCGGCGGGTGGTGGTTCCGATGAACCGGGCCGTGGCCGACCTGTGGAACACCGTATTCGGCCGGTGAAACCCGGCGCCGCAGTGCGGCTTCGGTTTCTTCGGTCGCGGTGCGGCCCCGGATTCTCAGCGGCGCTGTGGCTGGCGTGCGGGGGCCGGCCGTGGCCGTTCCGCCGGCTGGCGGGTGCGGGGTTCGCCGATATAAGTGTGCTCGCGGGGAATCGAGACCAGGTTCAGCGGGATCTGGGTGGTCGCGGTGCGCAGCACCACCCGGCTGCCGATCGCACCGGGCTGCTGGATCGACAGATCCGGTTTGGTGGCGGGCCAGCCCATCGGGTCGCCGGTGACGTAGATCGTGGTGATACCGGCGTGCGGGGCGGGCGCCATCACACCGTCGACGACCGTCGCGGTGAATCCGGCGTCCGACTGATGGGTTTCCATCGCCAGCATCAGGCGTTCGGGGTTTCCGATCGTCTCGATCAGCTGATACCAGGCCTGCGGCCGGTTCGTGCGGACCAGGATCCGCTCGCCGACGGCCAGCGCACGGAAGACCAGCTGCTGGGCCAGGTACAGCTCACCGGCGACGTACACCGCGGAGATACCGGCACCGATGATGCGCAGCGCCACACCGTTACCCTCGTCGTCCGAGCCGATCAACTGACCGCAGCCCGACGACGGCAGCGCGAGCGCGTCCAGGACCTCGACGGGGTACTCGGCGGTGGGCACCACATCTTCCAGATCGGGGATACCGATCGGCAGATGTGCGAGCAGGCTGTCGCGATGCCGGCCGTTCACCGACATCATGCCCTTCGATTTCGTTTTCTCCGGCATCTCCCGCAGCGTCGACCGCCAGGCCGCCCCCACATGCACAGTGTCCGCGGTCGTGCCCGGGCGCAACCGCACCGCCACCGTGGTACCGCGCGACTCCGCGACCCACAACTGCGAGAGGATCTCCGACCCCAGCTGTTTCGGGTCGATCGCCGCCCCTATGTTCACGCTGTTGCCGAGTTCGGCGTAACGCCACCGATGGGTGAGATCGCGCGCATCGGCACCGTGAATGACCTGCCGCACGGCCGACCGGATCTCCGATGCGGTGAGCAGGCGCGAGGCGCAGCCGGCGTCCTCCAGAGTGCGCACGATGCGCTGGGTTGCGATGGTCACCGACCGTGCGGCTCCCTCGTCGCCACCGCCCCGCCGGGACGCGGCGCCGGGGCAGTCGACCATATCGAATCCGATCGCCAGCCAGACGGTGCGATGCGCTGTCGCGGGCAGCGGGCCCAGCAGCGATTCGTAGATGGCGCCCGCCGGTGTGCCGGAGCGGCTGCGGTGACCGTGGCTGATGATGTCGATACCGCTGAGCAGAATATCGTGCTGGGCGAGGCAGGTCGCCAGTTCGGCCATCGGCAGCAGATGTGACGCGTGGACGGCGGTGCGGTCGATCCGGGTCAGCCCACCGGGGGGAGGCAGTACCTCGACGACGGCGACAACCCGGCTCTCGTCCCAGTACAGGCCCAGCGAACGGTCGTCGGGGCCGCGGAAATCATCGCTGTCGCCGATCCGGTATTCCCGTTGCGCGCGGTAGTTCCACCAGGTGGCGATCCAATCCAGCAGTACCCGGCGGCCGATCGGGATCAACGGGATCAACCCGGTGACCACCGCGACTCCCAGGGCGATCCACGGGCTCAGCCCCGCCAGCAGCACGACGGTCGCCGCGCCGAGCGCGAGTACCTGTGCGATGAGCAGGTTCGGCATCGAAATACGCCCGAACAGCAGGTTGCGCCTGCGTCCCGATGTGGCTGGCACGGCCATAAGAGTCCCCCAGGTACCCGGTGTCGGCCGATTATCGGGCGGCCGAGCTGAACTACGTCCCCGGGAACTGTACTGTGTTCCGCGAGCACGAGCACAGTTCGGGGGAAGACGATGCCTTCAAAGCCCACAACTCGGTGGCAGATCAGCGGCTACAACTTTCTGGTTCGCCGGATGGAGCATGCGCTGGTGCGACGCGACGTGCGAATGCTGCACGATCCCATGCGTTCCCAGGTGCGTGCCTATGTGGTGGGCCTGGTCCTGGCCATTGTGGTGCTGGCGGGATGCGGTGTGCTGGCGCTGCTCCGCCCACAGGACAAGGTCGGCGACAACAAGCTCCTCATCGGTAAGGAATCCGGCGCCGTGTACGTGGTGCTCAACGATGTGGTGCATCCGGCACTGAACCTGGCCTCGGCCCGGCTGGCCGCCGGTGACGCTCCGAAGGCGGTGATCGTCAAGGAATCGGAGGTCGGCAAGAAGGCGCGCGGCCCACTGATCGGTATTCCCGGTGCACCCGGCGCGATCCACTTCGACTCCGAAGGCAAAGGCCGGCAGTGGACCATCTGTGACGTGCTGAAGAACGACGGCAGCCAGGACCGCACGACTTCGGTGCTCGCGAGCGGTCTGGAACTGGGCGCGAAGGCCTCGGCCGTGGAACCCGGTAAAGCGCTGCTCGTGCAGGGGGAGAAGCACACCTACCTGGTGTACGACAACAAACGCGCCCGGGTCGATATGAACGATCGTCCGGTCACCGACGCCTTGAACATCACCGGTGCCACCCCGCGCCCGGTGAGCGAGGGACTGATCAACGCGATCCCCGAGGTCCTGCCGCTCATCGCCCCGCCGATCGCCGACCCCGGCGGTGTACCCGATTACGAGATCGGCGATCACCGGATCGGCGAGGTGGTGCAGGTCGGTACCTCGCAGGAGTTCTATGTGGTGCTCGCCGACGGCTTGCAGCAGGTCTCACCGCTGACGGCGGACATCATCCGCAATGCCAATCCGCAGACCTCCAGCGATTTCATCATCGATCAGGCCCAGCGCACCCGCGCCGCGGTTTCCTCGGCTCTGCAGGTCCAGACGTACCCGGCGACGGCACCGAGCATCCTCGAGGCCATGGATCGGCCGGTGAGCTGCCTGTCCTGGAAACCGGTCCCGGAGGCAGGGGAGAACACCGGCACCCGCGCCGAGCTGCAGCTGATCACCGGAGTGAGCCTGCCGATGAAGGACGACGCCAAACTGGTTCCGCTCGCGCAGGCCGACGGTTCCGGCCAGAACGTCGACTCCACCTATATCGCCCCGGGCACCGGCGCCTACGTCCAGACCACCGGTATCGAACCGGACAGCAGGCGTAAGGACAGCATCTTCTATATCGCCGACACCGGTGTGCGGTTCGGGATAAAGAACGCCGACGCCGGGAAGGCACTCGGTATGCCGGACAAGGCCGAACCCGCACCTTGGCCGATCGTCGGGCTGCTGGCATCAGGGCCGACCCTGGGCCGAGAAGAGGCGATGGTCGCGCACGACGGTGTCGCACCGGACCCGGAGCCCGCGGATCAGCCGGTCGCTTCCACGAAATAGTCCGCGTTCCGGCTCCCCGCAGGATCCCGGGAGCCGGAACCGCATCTACCCGAACCGTTTTCGGTGAGTAGGCCGGTTCGGCCTCCGGCCGGGCTGCGTGACCGGGCCGCCGATCCGGTCCACGAGTCGGTCGGTTGACGATTCGGCCCGGGTGAGGTGCTGATCGGCCGGTACGCCTGACAATTCCGGGCCCGGGTCAACCGGCTCCCGAGGCGTCCCTGGCCCGGCTTGCACAGTCTGTTCTGCCTCGTTGACTCACCATGCCGGGGCAGCCGAGCGGGACCGGCCCGGCACGAATCCGACAACCACCCCCCGGATTCCGGCCCGATGGGTGCGGAACCGGCGGAATCAGGTTGTCACACCGGGCGAGACGAGACGACTTCTACTTACCGCCGGCCGCGTCTTCCCGGAAAGCAACCGGCACGGCGGCGGCCCGGCAGTCGTGGCTGTCCGCGCCGGAAGCGACGTCAGGCGTCGTCTTCGCCCACTCCGAACCGTCGCCGCGTGGGGAACGACGCCAGGTAGCCGATGATCAGGCTACCGCCGATGATTCCGCTGCCGATCAGTGCCACATTGCGGGCCGTGTGGTCCGGCGGGTCGGGTGGCGTGGGTACCGCAAGTTGTTTGCTCACCGGCGGATTCGGATCCTTGGGCCGGAGTTCGTCGGTGACCTCGTTGGTCAGGGCGGCGACCGGATCGATCGCGCCGTAGCCCACGTACGGATTCCAGCCCTCGGCCGGTGCGTGCGCGGTGGCCTGGATCCGTTTCATCACTTCCACCGCGGAAAGCTCCGGGAAACGTGAGCGGACCAGTGCGACCACACCGGACACATAGGGCGCGGCGAAGCTTGTTCCGTTGATGCTCTGCTGGCCTTGGGCGCCGACGGTGCCGTTGATGACCCCGGTACCGACCGAATCCAGTGAGACGATGTTCTCGCCGGGTGCGGCGACACTCAACCATGGTCCGGGAACGGTGAATTCGGAGGGAGCACCGTCGGCGTTGATGGAGCCGACCGAAAGCACCAGATCGTCATAGCGGGCCGGGGTGACATTGACGGTTGTTTTGCTCCACGGATCCGCGGCGGGGTCCAGCGGATCCAGAATGTTGGTGTTGCCCTTGCAGTTGTCGTTGTCGGTGTTACCCGCAGAGGTGACAACTACGGCGTTCTTCGTGTGTACCGCATAGTGCAGTGCCGCACCCAGCGATCCGTCGGAGATGGGGCTGGAACTGCAGGCGACCTCGGAGATGTTGATAACCGTGGCGCCCATATCCGCGGCGCGGCGGATGGCCTGCGCCATGGTCGCGACATTGCCGTATCCCTCTTTGGAGAGGTCCTCGGGGGATTTGGTGGCGTTACTGCCAGCCTTCACATATTTATCACTCGTCTGGCGGATCGCGAGGATGGTCGAGGCCGGGGCCACACCGGAAAAGCCTTGACCCGGAACTTGGCTCGCGGCGATGATGCCGGCCACCAAGGTGCCGTGCGCATCGCAGTCCTCGGTGCCGTCACCGCTGTTCGCCACGAAATCCCCGCCCGGGCGTAGGCCCGGCAGTCGCGGATGCCGGGCGACACCGGTATCGATCACCGCGACGAGCTGACCTTCTCCTTTGGAGAATTGCCACGCGTGCGGGAGATCCAGGGCCGCCTGTGCGGCCGGCACGGTCGGCCCCTCGCCGCCGGCGACCGTGCTGGTGCAGGGGGCGTTGTTCTTGCGTTCGGTCGGTTCGCTCGGTTTCGCCGGATCGCCGGAGGGCACCTGGCCCGGGTCCACCGCCGGCGGCCGGTCGGCGTAGGCGATCGGTTGCGCGAACCCCAGCGATGCGCTCACCCCCAGAACCGCGGCCACGGCCGCGGTGCGGATCCCCCGGCTCACAGCCCGCGGACGAGGGAGTAGAAGTCGGCCACCCAGAACACGAGCGGCAGTACCGCGGCCACGAACCCGTACTCGATCAGTTCGGCCGCGCGCCGCATCGGCGGTGTCGCCGACTGGTTGGGGACGATGATGCCGAGGACCAGGGCCGCGATCACCATCACCAGCGCGGCCCCGAACGCCGCCATCGGCAGATCGGCCACGAACGCCATGGCTGCGAGCATGACGAGCAGGATCGCGGCACCGGCGACGATCAGGATGACGGCCTGTTCCGCGCCGGCGTAGGTGCGGCTGCGGAACATGAGAACTGCCGCGCAGACGAGCGCGAGCGCGATGCCCTGCCAGTAGAAGCCGCCGTAGTCGGGATCGGTGGCCACCAGGGCGCCGACCACCGTGACCAGTGCGGTCGCGGTGACAAGCCCGTTCAGATAGGTGCGCGCCCGCGTGGATTTCGCTTGCAGGATGTCGAGGGCGGGCAGAGCGCGATGGTCGTCGGGATCGTCCTCGGTGGGGTCGATCGGGGTACCCGGGGCCGGAACCGGCGGCAGCGGTAGTTTCGCCAGCATCATCGAAATACGCGGGGCCAGTGAGAGCGCGCCGAGCCCGACGGCCGCCACCACGGCGCCGACCGCCTCGAGTCGCTGCGCGGTGAGCAGGCCGACCAAAGCCGAGGGCACCAGGAAGATCGCGACAGTGCCGGCACCGATGAACACCCCGAGCCCGACACCGGTCACTCGCCAGGCCAGGATCGCCGTGGCCCCGAACAGCGTGGACCCGAGCAGTAGATGCGCCCAGCCGTAGTGGTCCGGGACGATGAGCATGCCGCCGGTGAACGCCGGCGGCAGTGCGCAGCTGCCGAGTACCAGTGCGGTTTTCGGATCCCCGTAGACCCGGCTCAGGACCATCGCGGCCGCCACCAGCAGTACGGTCACGCCCAGTGCGATCGCGCCGGTGATCCAGCCGGGCATCGCATCGGGCGCGGTCAACAGGCCCGTGCAACCCGCCAGCATGGCGAGAACGGCCAGTACCGACCCGGTGGTCCGCGCGGTCTTCGGATTCCAGCCGCGGAAATGTTCCGCGTCGGCGACGGCGACGTTGTACATGATGTCGTCGAACAGGGGAGTGGGCGCAGCGGCCGCAGAGCTCTCCAGCATCAGCAACTCGCCGTCGCGGATACCCTGATCGCCCAGGCTCAGCGAGTTCGACAGCGGCGGCTGACCGATCCGCGCCAGCACCCAGTCGGCCGGTTCGTACCGTTCACCCTGATTGTCGAACTCATTGGTGCGGCTGTGCGCGGCGACCATATCGACGACGCTGGGAATGACCAGGGCCACGGGCACATCTACCGGGATGGCCATATCGACCTGTGTGTGTTTGGCCAGAATGGTGACCCTGGTGAGATCCGGTGCGCGGACTATACCCCGCGAGGAATCTTCCTCCATATGGTCGAGTCGCGCATGCGTCACGCTTCCCCCAAGTTTGTTCGCTACCCTGCCGTTTTCACATTCTCCCAGCAGACGGCGCGGGTTGCGTGCCCACGTCGCGGCCAGCAGAATGCAGGTCGAACTGTACGACATGTTCGCGCCTGCCTCTACACTGAGCCCGAACATCGCATTGCCACAAGGGGGATCTCGCTCGATGACCACGGTTCGGTTTCAGAGGCGTGCGCGCCGGGAGGTTCCACGGACCCCGGGCGGCGAAGTGACACTGCAACCGCCCCCCGAGATTCCCCGGGTAACCCCCGGAAACCTGCTGATGAAGCTCATGCCGGTGGTGATGATCATCGGCATGGTCGGGATGATGGCGTTGATGTTCACGCAGGGCGGCGGTATCGCGTCCAACCCGATGTCGCTGATGTTCCCGATGATGATGATGGTCTCGATGATCGGCATGTTCGCCGGTCAGGGCAACGGCAAGGGTGCCAAGGCGGCCGAGGCCAACGAGGACCGCAAGGATTACCTGCGTTATCTCGATCAGGTCCGCAAAGATGTCGACGTAACCGCCACCGAACAGCGGGCCGCGGTCGAATGGAGCCACCCCGAACCCGGACTGGTCTGGATGCTCGCGGGCACCTCCCGGATGTGGGAACGCCGCCCCAGCGACAAGGACTTCTGTCATGTGCGCATCGGGATCGGTGGCCAGCGTCTGGCCACCCGCCTGGTGGCGCCGGAGACCGGCCCGGTGGAGGAACTCGAACCGATCGCCGCGGTATCACTGCGGCGTTTCGTCCGGGCCCATTCCACCGTCCCGGATCTACCGACCGCGGTCGCGGTGAAGGGGTTCGCGACGATCGCGCTCGACGGCGACCGCGCCCAGGCCCGCGATATGGTGCGCGCGATGATGGTCCAGCTGGCCATGTTCCACGGCCCCGACCAGGTGCTCACCGCGGTGGTCTGCGGGCCCGACACCAGCGCGGAATGGGAATGGACCAAATGGCTGCCGCATACCCAGCATCCGGATGCCCAGGACGGTATCGGCAGTCAGCGCATGTTCTACGGGTCGATCCGCGAAATGATGGCCGGTCTGGCACCGATCCTGTCCAACCGCGTCCGCTACTCCCGTAACCAGCCCACCAACTCCGCCATGGTGCACGTGGTGATCCTGGTGGACGGCGGCCTGCTCGAAGCCGAGGAGGATCAGCTGCGCGAGGCCGGATACGAAGGCGTCACCGTCATCGACCTCTGCGGCTACGCCCCGCGGCTCGCCGTATCCCGCGGCATCACCCTGACCATCCGCAACGGCGAATGCCTGGGGCGCGGTGCCACCGGTAACCAGGAACGTTTCGCAATGATCGACCGGCTCAGCCCGGAGCAGGCCCAGCAGGTGGCCCGCCGGCTGGCCCCCTACCGGGCCGCGACCCAGCGCAGCAGCGATGTCGAGGTCACCGAGGGCGAAACCATCGACACCTGGGCTCAGCTCATGGGCCTCGGCGACCTCGGTTCCTTCAACCCGGAGAGCGCCTGGCGTCCCCGCTACGGCCGGGAACGCCTGCGGGTGCCGTTCGGTGTCGGCGCCGACGGCCTGCCGGTCGTTCTCGATATCAAGGAAGCCGCCGAATCCGGTATGGGCCCGCACGGCTTGTGCATCGGCGCCACCGGTTCCGGTAAATCGGAGTTCCTGCGCACCCTGGTGCTGAGCCTGCTCGCCACCCATTCACCCGATCAGCTGAACCTGGTCCTGGTCGACTTCAAGGGCGGTGCGACCTTCCTCGGCCTCGACCAGGTCCCACATGTCGCGGCCGTTATCACCAACCTCGAAGAAGAGGCCGACCTCGTCGACCGTATGCGCGACGCCCTGGCCGGTGAGATGAACCGCCGGCAGGAAGTCCTGCGTCAGGCCGGTAACTTCGCCAATGTCTCCGACTACGAGAAAGCCCGTGCCGCCGGCGCCGACCTGGATCCGCTTCCCGCGCTGTTCGTGGTGCTCGACGAATTCTCCGAACTGCTCACCCAGCACCCGGATTTCGCGGAACTGTTCGTGATGATCGGCCGGCTGGGCCGCTCGCTGCATGTGCACCTGCTGCTCGCCTCTCAGCGGCTGGAAGAAGGCAAACTCAAAGGTCTCGAATCCCATCTGTCGTACCGGATCGGCCTGAAAACCTTCTCCGCCAACGAATCCCGCCAGGTGCTGGGCGTTCCCGATGCGTACAACCTGCCCGGCGTCCCCGGCGGCGGTTATCTGAAATCCGATTCGGGCGAGATCCAGCGCTTCCAAGCCTCCTATGTTTCGGGCCCGTATGTGGGCGGCGGTCCGCAGCGCGATATCTCGGTCGCCACCAGCGCCGGTGAAATCGATATCACCGCGCGGCCGTTCCTGGCCAAACACGTCGAATTCCGTGCCGCGGACCGTGTTCCACTGGCTCCGGAACCGATCGACGAGCCGGAACCCCTGGTCGAGGACGGCGAACAGATCTCCAACCTGGGCATGATCGCCGCCCGGATCCGCGGGCACGGTCGCCCCGCGCACGCGATCTGGTTGCCGCCGCTGGACGCCGCCCCGCCGCTCGACGAACTCAACCAGCGTTCGATCCTCACCGGCGAATACAACGCCGTCGCGAGCCTGCGCGCACCCATCGGGATCGTCGACCGTCCCTACGACCAGCGGCGTGACCCGCTGGTCGTGGACCTGTCCGGCGCCCGCGGCAACGTCGCCGTGGTCGGCGGTCCGCAGTCCGGTAAATCGACGATGCTGCGTGCGCTGATCATGTCGATGTCGATGACCCACACCGCCGAACAGGTGCAGTTCTACTGCCTGGACTTCGGTGGCGGCACCCTCGCCAGCCTCGAGGGCCTGCCCCATGTCGGTTCGGTCGCGGCCCGCCTGGACCAGGACAAGGTCCGCCGGACAGTCGCGGAGATGACCACCATCGTGCGCAACCGCGAACTGCGATTCCGTCAGCTCGGTATCGAATCGATGTCGGAATTCCGCCGCCTGCGGGCCGGCGACCCGGCCGCCAGCCAGGCCGCCGCCGGCGCCCACGAGGACCCCTTCGGCGACGCCTTCCTGGTGATCGACGGTTACGGCTCCATCCGCCAGGATTTCGAGCCCCTCGAACAGGCCATCATGAACCTCGCCGTCCAGGGCCTCTCCTACGGTGTGCACGTGGTGATCGCCCTGTCCCGCTGGATGGAGGCACGGCCTCAGCTCAAGGACCAGATCGGCACCCGCCTCGAACTACGCCTCGGCGATCCGGCCGACTCCGAATTCGGCCGCAAGGTCGCCGCGCTGGTACCGCAGGGCCGCCCGGGTCGCGGTATGACCCCGGAGAGCCTGCATATGATCACCGCGCTCCCGCGGGTCGACGGTTCGTCCGATCCGGAGGACATCAGCCGCGGTGTGGCCGACGCCGTCGCCCGGCTACAGCAGGCGACTCCGGGCCGGCCGGCCCCTCAGGTCCGCATGCTGCCCGAACAGCTCGACCGCGAACAGTTCGTGCGCGCCATCGGCCCCTGGCAGGGTGCGCCGGACCGGCGCAATGCCGCGATCCCGATCGGTATCAACGAATCCGAGCTGGCCCCGGTATTCCTCAACTTCGACGAGAATCCGCACTTCCTCATCTTCGGCGATACCGAATGTGGGAAGTCGACCCTGCTGCGCAATATCGTCAGCGGGATCATCGAATCCAATGCGCAGAACCACGCCGCGCTGATCCTCGTGGATTTCCGGCGCACGATGCTGGGGGCATTCCCGCAGGAGCGTCTGGCCGCCTACGCGACCGGCGCCGAGGGACTGAAAACCAATATGCGCGACCTCGCGGGACTCTTGCAGACGCGTCTGCCCGGGCCGAACATCACGCCGCAGGAACTGCGGGACCGCTCGTGGTGGTCCGGCCCGGACCTGTATGTGGTCGTCGACGACTACGACCTCGTTGCCAGCGGGTCCGGCGGTAATCCCATCGCGCAGATCGTGGATTACCTCGCCCACGCCAAGGACATCGGCCTGCACCTGATCATCGCGCGGCGTTCCGGTGGCGCGGGCCGGGCCATGTACGAAGCGGTGATCTCGCGAATGCGGGATCTGGCCACGCCCGGCCTGGTCATGAGCGGTAGCCGAGAAGAAGGCAACTTGATGGGCAATGTGCGCCCTAGCGCCATGCCGCCCGGCCGGGGGACCCTGGCCGGCCGGTCCGGCGCCGAGCTCATCCAGACCTCGTGGATGCCGGGCCTGTAATGCCCGCCATCGAGATCGCGCTGACCGAAACCCGGCTGTGGGCATGGAGTGCGAACACCCACGCCGACTTCGTGCCCTCGGTCGTCCCGGGCAGCGACGGTCGTACTCTCGTGGTCGGCGAGCCGCTGGCCCCGCCGTCCATCGCGGTGTCCCCGGCACAGCTCATCACCGCCGACCGCATCGCCTACGACCCTGGTATGCCGAAACCGGTGGACGCGCTGGCCACCGTTTTCGGCCACACCCTGACCCAACTACGTATCAATTCACCCTGCGAGGGCCTGACGGTCGTGCACCCCAGCGAATGGGATCCGCACCGCCTGACCGTCCTGCATTCCGCGGCGACCCGCCATGCCGGCCAAGTGGAACTGCAGCCGGCGGCGCTGCGTGCCGTAATCGCCACGCAGCGGGTCCGGGACGTGCGCACTGTGGTCCTGGAATTCGGACCGCTGTCGACCACCGCATCGACAGTGGTGCCGAGCGACAGCGGCCCGCGGCTCGAATTCTGTGAGCACGAACCGCTTCTCGCCGCCGTCGAGATCAGCGCCGACGAACGCGGCCGCACCTCCTTCCGTTCGATGATCGAACGTCTGATCCATGGTTGCCAGGTCGATTCCGTGGTCATCGTCGGCCGGACGGACGCCGATTTCCTCAATCTCGTGGCCGAGGTGATCGGCGAACTGTGCCGCGCCGAGCTACTCGTTCTCGGCGGCGCCGACCTGGTCCGGGCCCGCAACACCGATCCCATCGACCAGCGGCCCAGCCTCCCGCCGGCCGCCGCCGACGCCGAATGGCTGCAGCCGCTGCGCGAACGAGCGGCCGCCACCAGGCCACCCCGCTCGAAAACCCCGCTCTATATCGGCGCCGCAGCGGTGATGGCGCTCGTGGTCCTGGTGGCCGGTGGAGTCCTACTCGGTATGTCCACCGAAGGAGAATCCGAAGCGGTCGCCTCCACCCCGACGACCGTCAGCGCTCCCGCGGACTCGCAAGAACCTGCACCCGACTCCGGCTCGATGACCGTAGGGCCCATTGCGTTCACCGTTCCCGATGGCTGGCGGGTCACCAACCCGACGACCGCATCGACCGACCGCGTGGTACTGGAGCCGACAGAGGGGCTGAAGGCTCGCATCACGGTTATCCAGGAACAGTTGCTGGCCCCCGGCGCCGGCTACGAACAGGTCGCCGCGGACCTCGAAGCCAAAAGGACAACGGCCGCAGCGGGTTTGTACTCTCCGATCCGCCGCGACGTGGTCTTCGGCGGCCGCTCCGGACTGGCCTATTCCGAGCATCCAGAGGGCGGATCCACCGTTGACTGGCATGTTATCGTCGAGCACAGCATCCAGATCAGCATCGGATGCCAATATCAGACAGGGGGGCAGGACTCGATTACACCTATCTGTGAAGACCTCGCATCCTCGCTGGACATCACCCGATGAAACCCGGCCGGGATTTTTTCCGAAATTCGTTGGAACCGATTGGGCGGGCGCTCCGTCCAATCATCATGAAGGCAAGTTCGGACCGTTTGCGGACGCAGGGGGTCCGGATCCGAACTCGTAACGAGGAGGAGAGGGCACGATGGCTGAAGACAAGGTCATTAATGATTCAGCAGCGATGGAGACAGCTGCCAAGCACGTTGAGGACGTGAATGGCCAGCTGACTGGCGAGATCGGCCATATTCGTAATCTCGTCGCCGGTAGCGCGGGGCACTGGAAAGGTGCTGCCCAGGGCGCATTCCAAAGGATTATGGCCGACTACGACGATCAAGCAAGGAAGCTGAACGACGTGCTTGCCGAGATCGCAGTTCAGATCCGCGCGAACGGCAAAGGGTTCTCGGCCCAGGAGCAGGCGAACCAGGACCGACTGGCGGCGCTGGGTGCCTCGGGTGACCTGAATTCGGGTTCGAGCCTCAACATTTGATCTGACATTTTCGCATAGGTTAGGAGACATCATGAGTGGCCAGATTCAGTATTCCGCAGAGCAGATGGACATGCTCGCGAACGACCTCTTGGCAGCGAAGAACAGGTTGTCTGATACGCATCTCGATTTGAGGGGTTACGTCGATCAGCTCGCCGCGGAATGGGGCGGTACGGCTAAGAATGAGTACCTCGTTAAGCAGGGTCGTTGGGACGATGCCAATGGTCGCCTGATGGAAATCATGGAGAAACTCTCGGGCATCGTGCGGGATGGTGCAGTTGACATGGCGACTACCGACGCACAGCTTGCGGCTAAATGGCTTTGATCAGGTCCTTCGTAAAGGGCAATTGAAATAGTTTGGATCCCAAGCGATTTCGCTTGGGATCCAAACTGTTCCGTGGTACGGGAAATATCCCGGATCATTCTCAGTGGATGTGGACAGGCCGTTCTGCAGCTATAGGGCAGGCGTCCGCCGAGTCAATTTGTGGGTCCGTATCAAGTCGCCTGTTCGAGAAGTAGGTACTGGGCCGCCACCTGCTGGTGTAGGTCCTGAATCTGGTTGGAATCCTCGATCACCACCGTATATCGATCGATGGTGAAGGTACACGTGAGAGAACTGGTCTCCTCGGGATGCTCGGTGCATTGGGCGTCCGGTAGCCCGGGCGGCGCGGCGATCGGTTGCCTTTCGGGCTCAGTCTGGGTTACGAAGTATGCCTTCAGCCGGTTTGCTGCAGCAGGATCTCCGGCGCGATAGATTCGGGTCGCACCGTGCACAGCCAGATCGACCTGAGCATCCTCGAACGCTCGGCCGGTCAGGTCTGGGCGCTGGATGAAATTCAGGGCAACCTCTGGGCTCATTACCGCTTCTGCGGCTGGTTCGTCGCCGACCAGAGCATGGGACAGGACCCCGTCTTTGTCGACGGGCAGATCATCGATTTGGTCGAGTGGCGTCGGCCTGTAGCTCTGAAGGGCCGTGAACTGCGTATCGAATAGTGCCTTGGTGAGTTCGGTCAGGGCTGCGGTATCAGGAGGGATGTCGACGCCTGTCCCGACCCATGCTTTGACCATGAAGGCTCCCTGGGCGACCCAGGTTGTGATCGAGCCGTACTGTCCAAGTTGACCGAACGCGGCGGGGTATTCGGGAATTTCGACGGTTCCAACCGGTGGATACGGCCCCCGAGACGCGGCTTCTGAAAGGAACCTGGCCGCATGGGCTGCCTGGCTCGACTCTGCGAAACTGAGAACGGTGAGTTCTACCGTTCTGCCGAGCATGCTGTCTTCGCGCCGCTGGCCGATTGTCTCCCAGCCGGCTATGAACCCGGGGACTTGTGAGGAGAAATCGTAGTCCTTCGATTCCGGTGGGTCGTGCCGTGTGAACATCTTCTGTAACAGGCCGATTCGGTTGAAAACCAGCTTGGGGCTCGTCTCCATGATCATAGGCACCGAGGTGCCCAGCCGGAGCGCTTCCTGGATGTCGACATTCTCGGGGGTGCGAACCTCCTCGGGGGTTCGCGGCGTAGTGCGGTAATTTCCCGGTTGCAGGGCGGAGAGGTCGATCTCGGAGCTGCTCTCGGTTTCACCGCCGCAGCCGGTCAATGTGATCAATGCAACGCACAGCGGCACGGCCACGGAATGATGGTTTAAAAGTGACAAATCAGGCCCCCTGGTCAGATTACACTCGATATGGCTGGAACCAGATCTTCGACAAGTATCTCGGGTGATTGCTCGGTCCAGACTGTGAATGCTTGAACTGTTGTAAGATCGTCGACGACAACGATTTTCGCGGACGTATTGAGAAATGCGTTCGGTAGTCCGCCGAGGCCACCGTTCCCCGCGCCGTTATCGGTCCTTCCGACAATGATCACGTCTATGAGTTCCGGAAGTCGGAACCCGGTTGGGGAGAGTTCGCGTGGAGATTTCTCGTTTCTGAGTGGTGAGTATTCGCCGCTGTAACGAAAACCGATATCGCGGAGGAAGTTCGCCTGGGGTGAGCCATCCAAGGCGGCAGAGAATAGTGTGTTCCCGAAGTTGAACGCGGCAACTGTCATGTCGGCGAATTCGGGATGCTCAGAACTGACCTGGGCAAGATCGGGTTGTCCTGTCGAGCCGGAATCATTCCCGGAGACTGTATATACACCGGCGACGATTGCGAGGAGTGTGGCGATTGTTGCGGCGCCGACCAACCAAATCTTTCGCCTGCCCGCTCTTCCGGAATGATACGGACTGTTGGAACTGTCGAGACTCTCCCTTGGCTGAGTCGTGATCGCGGCCTGGTTGCGTTGCGTGGCCATTGTCGCCGATAGCGGAGGTGAACCGGTGTATGGCGCCGGTATACCCGGATTGCTGATCCCGTGAGCGTAACCGGCCGTCTCGTATTGGGAGCGACCGAGTATCGCAGCCTCGGCATCGGCAACAAAATCCCTGCAGCTGCTGTAGCGATCATCGGGGCTTTTCGCCAGAACTCTCGCGAAGACCTGATCGAGGGCAGGTGGTAGGTCACGGCGAACGGCAGAGATTCGAGGCGGGGTTTCGTTCAGGTGCCCCATCATTACCATCGCAGGTACGGTCGATGGATAAGGATTCTGGCCGGTGAGCATTCTGAAGAATGAGCAACCGAGACTGTAGATGTCCGAACGGTGGTCGATCTGCTGACCTAGAAGCTGTTCTGGCGACGCGTAGGCAATTGTGGCCATGAACTTGCCGGTGGCGGTGAGTTCTTGTCTGTCCTCAACCGACTTGGCCACACCGAAATCAGTGAGCAATACACGTTCTTCATCGTCATCAGGACAGTTCGACAAAAGGAAGTTGGCCGGTTTGATGTCGCGATGCAGCAGGCGTCGACGGTGCGCATAATCGAGACCCTTGCCTACCTCGGATATTATCCGCAAGGCTCGGCGGACGGTCATCACGGTAGGGCCCTTCTGGACCTCTTCCGAAGCATCGGTGCCCGGAACGAATTTCATTGCGATCCAGAGCAGGCCGTTCTCCTCGCCGCGGTTGTATACCGGGACGATGTTGGGATGGTCCAGGCCGGCGGCCAGGCTTCCTTCACGTTCGAATCGCGCGCGGAACTCCGGATCGCGCGAGAGTTCCTCGTTGAGGACTTTGATCGCGTCCTGGCGTGGGAGGCTCGGGTGTTGGCCGAGATACACTGCGCCCATACCGCCGCTGCCGAGGATGCGCTCTATTCGGTAGCCGCCGATCACGGCACCGGGCGGCAATGCCATTCGTTCCTCCTCCGTTCGCTACCGACCCGGTGGCGAACCATCTTTGGTTTTTTCCGCCGGGCGGATGAGCCCTGCCGGCTACTTTGCTCGGTGATTGTCGAGGCCACGGCCAGCTCCTAGCGACTGTTCGCGAGGATGGCGTATTGGGCAGCAGTGGCCTGGTAGAGCTCGGGGGCGGGCAGATTGCCGGCCCCGTAATAGTCCACCAGTGCGACGTACCGGTCAAAGACGGTTACGCAGTAGAAGCTTTCGAAAAATCCGAACGTGTAATCGCGGTGCACACAGCGGGCGTCTGCGATCCCGGGGGGGCCAGGTATTTCTGCGTCGTATTTGCCTGGCCGCGACAATGCGGTCTGTAACTCAAATGCTTGCGCGACACTTCCGGTCCGGTATACGATCGCTCCGTTTCGAGCAACCAGGTCCACTCCGAAGGCTGAGTAATCAGGCAAGGCACCAGCATCGTACTCGAGATGGCGGTGAGAATTGCGTGAGTACGTGCCGTTCAGTACAGAATTGAGCCCATCGCCGCCGTACTTGTTCGGAAGAACGATGTTCATTATCCCATCAGGGTTCGTGGGAAGATCGAGCATATCGTCGGCGGGAGTCGGTACCAGGTCCCTCATCGCATCGAACTGTACGTCCAGCAGTCGTCTGATTCTGTCACCCATCTCACTGGATTGGTTCGCTGGGGCAGAAATGGATACGGCGACAACGTAGGGGCCTCTTGTGGCAATTGCCTGGGCACGATCGTGGCCTGCCGTCACCGCTGCCTGGACGTCCGGATATTCAGCGAGCTGGATGCTCTGCCGTCCAGGGGATGTCACGTCCAATTCGGCATCGAATTCTCGTGCCGCGGTTCGCGCGTAGCTATCATTACCGAGCCGCATCAAGACGATGGTCGCGGTCCTCTTGTCGCGGACGCTGCCATTTTCGCGCGCGGTTGCCGCGCTGGCCACCATGTAATTTCTCTCGGCAATCGGTGCGAAGGAATCCGGGAAAGCCATGGAACTGTCGGTCATCAACGAGGTCTCGTGCAGATAGCGAAGCTGGGGATCTGCTTCGTACGGCGATGCCAGGTATTCGAGCATCCGGCGGCCCTCGATTGCGTAGATCTCATTGGGGAGCATTGGATCGAATTCGAACTCGCTCGGTTCGTTCGGGGCTAATCCGTAGTCGAGTTTGGTCAGGTCAACCGGCGTAGTTCCGGGTACAGCGGTGCCAGGTACGGTTGCGCCGCATGCCGTAGCCACTATTACAACTGCCACGGCAGCCAACGCTAACTTCAGAACCTTTAGGCGCCTCCTGGTTTCCCAGTTCATTACGACTCCCCCTAGACGTTTGCGAGTAATGCGTATTGGGCGGCAGTCTTCTGATGTAGGTCCTGGATTTGCGAACCCTCTACCTGTGCGAAATACCTACCCGTTTGCAGAATGCAGAAGCTCGACGACTCGGCGTACTGCACATCCTTCCGGCGGAAGCATTCGGTATTTCCGTTATCGATCCCCGGGGGCGTGGCCAGTGTCTCCACTTCGGACATTTCAGTCCCGTTCGGCCCGAGGAAGTGGAATAGTTCTTCCGCGCCGGTTGCGGATCTGCTCTCCATTACCACGGTTTCCGCGAGTGCAATTGCGGAGACCTGCCCCTTGTGCAAGAACTCCAGACTGGTCAAGCCGCCGAGCGCATGGAGTGCTCCTCGGCCGCGGAATGTACTGGACGGGCCGATCATCGTCACCACTTGCTCACTTTTCGGTAAGGCCAGAGCCAGCACCCCGTCCGGGTCGAGCTGGATACCTTCGAGCTGATCTGCCGGCGTCGGTTCGAACTGGTCGAGTAACGGCATCTGCACATCGAGCATGGCTTCGGTGTGCTGAACCATGCTTGGAAGGTCGGCCTTTTCGGAAAGATCGTTGTACTTGACAAAGACCACATAACGGTCGTGGCTTGTCCAACTGCCCAACGAGGTCACGCCTGGACGCCAGTGCGCCTTCGAGTGTGGATACTTCGGCAGCTGAACGGGCCGGTTGTCGGTATTGAAAGTAAAGTCGTCATGCTCGAGACGTCCCGCAACGGTTTCTGCGGTCGCCGCATTGGGGAACATGAGGACGGCAATGCTCATCTGTTGTGAGGTGGCGGCTTCGCCGTCGGTTCCCCAGGTGTGGACCCATCCCGCGATCAGATCCGGTGCGATCTCGTCGAATGTGTCATTGATGACGAGAGACTGCATATCTCGGCGGTCGAGCACAACTGGTCCGCCCATCCCACCGAGGCCTTTGACGAAGGTGGGGTCGGCTTCGAACGGCAGCGCGACGAAATCCCCCAGGCGCTGACCTTCGCGGTACCTCGCGGCCTTTTTGTCTTTCGCGGTTCCGTAGTGGATCGGTTCCGTCGGGTAGTTGCCTACGTTGAGGCCGGAAAGGTCGGGTTTCAGCCGGGTGGGTTCGCCGGATACAACCGATCCGCAGGCTGTGGTGCCAGCCAGTAAGGCTCCTGCCGCCATTGCGGCGAAGACTCTGGACAGCACAGAAGGTCCCGGTCGGTGCATGGCGCCCCCCTTACGAATTGCGATCCCGCGGAATCGTACTGCACGTTCTGCAACGGAAGCGTGGTAAGTCCCGGCGTATGGAGGCTGACCAGCATTGATGTAGTCGGTTGACAGGCAAGATGTTCCGCGGGAGCTGCCCTCCGGTCGGCGCCCAGGCCGGTAGTGGACCTTCGGCGACCGGAGATGGCCGATAGCACGACCGGCCGGGTGGGACGCCGGACACAATCAGCGCGCTACCCGCCCGGCGGCGCGGCGATCTGGATGATGGATGGTGTGCGTTCCCGCAGGTACGGCGTTATCGCCGCTTCGATCGTCGCGTTGTTTCTCACCGGGTGTGGGGTGGGTGAGGAACTCGTGCCCATTCCCGAGGGGACCCCACCCGGCCCCGGGGCGCCGGTTCCGGTGATCGATATCGATGCCCCCGGCCGGACCGCGGCGTTGTTGAACGGGTGGGCGTCGGAGCATGCGGATCGGCTGGAGATGCCGGTGGCGGCGTTGGAGGCGTATGGGTATGCGGCGGTGGTGATGGGGAGATCGCGGCCCGAGTGTGGGGTCGCTTGGACGACGTTGGCGGGGATCGGGAGTGTGGAGAGTGATCACGGCCGGCATCGTGGTGCCGAAGTGGGGGTGGACGGGCTGGTGCAGCCGGGGATCATCGGGATTGCGCTGGACGGGTCGCCGGGGGTGGCGGAGATCCGGGATACCGATGGCGGGCAGTTCGATGGGGATCCGGTTTTCGATCGGGCGGTCGGGCCGATGCAGTTCATTCCGGAGACCTGGCGGAAGTGGGGAGTGGATGCCAATGGGGACGGGGTGGCCGATCCGCACAGTATCGACGATGCGGCGTTGACCGCTGCCCGGTATCTGTGTGTCAGCGGCGGGGATCTGCTGTCCGCGGAGGGGTGGAGCCGGGCGCTGTTCACCTACAACCAGTCGGAGAGCTATATGGAGCTCGTCCGTGACCGCGCCGCCGCCTACAGCGTGGGTCGCCGGGTTTGAGACCTGCTCATCGCACCGTCACCGGCGAGGGGCGACGGAGGTCTGCCCGCGCCCGGGCAGTACGACGGTGCTATTGCTGCCGAAATCGGCGTTGCGCTGGTGTGCCCGGGGCGCCGCAGTGTTTGCCGAGCTCGGTGCGGTGCGGGGCGGCGGATGGACTGAGTGCGAGCGGGCCCATTAGGCTCGCGACTGCACGGCTCTTTCCTGATCACACCGTGCCGACAGCCGAAGGAGTGTTGTTTTCGTGGCCATCATCGAACAGGTCGGAGCTCGCGAGATCCTGGATTCGCGCGGTAACCCCACCGTCGAAGTCGAGATCGCCCTCGACGACGGCACCCTGACCCGGGCCGCGGTGCCGTCGGGTGCGTCCACCGGTGAGCACGAGGCCGTGGAACTGCGGGACGGCGGAGAGCGCTACCTCGGTAAGGGGGTGCAGAAGGCGGTCGAGGGTGTTCTGGACGAGATCGCGCCGGCGGTGATCGGGCTGGACGCTGTCGAGCAGCGGACCGTCGATCAGGCGCTGCTGGATCTGGACGGCACCCCGGACAAGTCCCGGCTGGGTGCGAACGCACTGCTGGGTGTGTCGCTGGCGGTGGCGCGGGCGGCGGCGGAGTCGTCGGGGCTGGAGCTGTTCCGCTATCTCGGCGGGCCGAACGCGCATGTGCTGCCGGTGCCGATGATGAACATCCTCAACGGTGGCGCGCACGCGGACACCGGCGTGGATGTGCAGGAGTTCATGGTCGCACCGATCGGGGCGCCGACGTTCAAGGAATCGCTGCGCTGGGGCGCGGAGGTGTACCACGCGCTGAAAGCGGTGCTGAAGGAGAAGGGGCTTGCCACCGGGCTGGGCGACGAGGGTGGGTTCGCCCCGGACGTCGCCGGCACCCGGGAAGCACTGGACCTGATCAGTGTCGCGGTCGGTAAGACCGGGCTGAAACTGGGCCGGGATGTGGCGCTGGCGCTGGATGTCGCGGCGACCGAGTTCTACAAAAACGGTGCCTACCAGTTCGAGGGTTCCGCGCGCAGTGCCGCCGAGATGGCCAAGTTCTATACCGAGCTGCGCGCCGCGTACCCGCTGGTGTCCATCGAGGATCCGCTGTCGGAGGACGACTGGGACGGCTGGGTCGCGCTCACCGACGAGATCGGCGACAAGGTGCAGCTGGTCGGCGACGACCTGTTCGTCACCAACCCGGAACGGCTCGAGGACGGTATCGCCAAGGGCGCCGCGAACGCGCTGCTGGTGAAGGTGAACCAGATCGGCACGCTCACCGAGACCCTGGACGCCGTCGATCTCGCGCACCGCAACGGGTACAAGACGATGATGTCGCACCGGTCGGGTGAAACCGAGGACACCACCATCGCGGATCTGGCCGTCGCCGTCGGCAGCGGGCAGATCAAGACGGGCGCGCCGGCGCGCAGCGAGCGGGTGGCGAAGTACAACCAGCTGCTGCGGATCGAGGACGCGCTCGGCGATTCGGCCCGTTACGCCGGCGATGTCGCCTTCCCGCGGTTCACGTTCGAGGACTGAGCAAAAGAAGATGGCGGAGCGGCGTGCGCGCGGGACCAGCCCGGCCGGGCGGGGTAACCGGCGCACGTCGCGTGCGCCGTCCCGGCGGCCTGCCGCCGAAGTGCACGGCGGTGCCGAACGGGTGCGGCGCACCACCCGCCGGTCCCGTAGCCGCGCCGCGGGGGCCCGGGACTGGTCGGAACGGACCATCCTCGGGCTTTCCGCCGGTAAGGCGATCATTCTGGCAATGGTGGTGTGTGCGCTGGCCATGACGCTGGCGGTGCCCATGCGTACCTATTTCACGCAGCGGTCGGAAGCCGCCCAGCTGGCGGCCGAACGCCGGATGCTCGAGGCCGATATCGCCGTCCTGAAGGACCGCCGGGCGCAGCAGGAGGATCCGGCCTATATCCGGTCCGAGGCGCGGGACCGGTTGCGGCTGGTGATGCCGGGGGAGACGCCTTATATCGTGCAGGTCCCGGGTATCGAGGTGCCCGCCATTCCCGATCCGCAGGCGCCGCGCGATGTTCCCGACCCGTGGTACACCGACCTGTGGCGCAGTATTTCCGAACAACCGCCCGTCGACGAATCGGCCCCACCCGCGCCGCAGCCGGAAGGAAACAGGTGAGCACACCCGACGACCGAGATCTGCAGATCGTCGCCGAACAATTGGGCCGCGCCCCGCGCGGGGTGCTCGCCATCGCCTATCGGACTCCCGACGGTTTGCCCGCGGTGGTGAAGACCGCGCCGAAACTGCCCGACGGTACGCCCTTCCCGACGCTGTACTACCTGACCGATCCGCGGCTCACCGCCGAAGCCAGCCGGTTGGAATCCGCGGGCGTGATGAAGGGGATGACCGAACGTTTGGCGCGGGACCCGGAATTGGCCGCCGGCTACCGGGCCGCGCACGAAAGTTATCTGGCCGAGCGCGACGAAATCGAGCCGCTGGGCACCGATTTCAGTGGTGGAGGTATGCCGGACCGGGTGAAATGCCTGCACGTGCTGATCGCGCACGCGCTGGCGAAGGGCCCCGGGGTGAATCCGCTCGGTGACGAAGCGGTGGCGCTGGCCGCCGAGAACGGTTTGCGCGGGACCGCTGTCCCGGCGGACTGGCCGCAGTACGTGCCGCCCGAAGACGAATCATGATCCGACACCCCGACCGCCGCGGACCGTATGTACCAGCTTCGAAGGAGTCGCTGTGACCGACAGGGTGGCCGCCGTGGATTGCGGCACCAATTCGATCCGCCTGCTGATCGCCGATATCGGCGCCGACGGCACACTGACCGATGTGCATCGCGAGATGCGGATCGTGCGGCTCGGCAAGGGCGTGGACGCGACCGGCCGGCTCGACCCGGCGGCGATCGAACGCACCCGGGTGGCGCTCGCCGACTATGCGACGCTGATGGCCGAGCACGAGGTGCGGCGGGTGCGGATGGTCGCCACCTCCGCGACCCGCGATGCGGCGAACCGGGACGATTTCTTCGCGATGACCCGTGCGGAACTGGGTCGCGTGGTGCCGGGCGCCGAGGCCGAGGTGATCACCGGCGACGAGGAGGCACGGCTGTCGTTCGCGGGTGCGGTGGGCGAGTTGCGACCGGATGACGGGCCTTTTGTGGTGGTCGATCTGGGTGGCGGTTCCACCGAGCTGGTGGTGGGGGACAGTACCGGTGTGCGGGCGGCGTTCTCGGCCGATATCGGCTGTGTGCGGGTCACCGAACGGTGCCTGCACGGAAATCCGCCGACGGCCGACCAGGTGGCCGCGGCCCGCGAATTCGCGACCGAGCGGCTCACCGAGGCCTTCACGCATGTGCCGGTGGACGGCACACACACCTGGGTCGGGGTGGCCGGCACCATGACCACACTTGCCGCGGTCGCGCTGGACCTGCCCGAATACGATTCCGCGAAAACGCATCTCGCGCGGATCGAACTGCCGGAACTGAACACGGTCTGCGATCGGCTGATCGGGATGGATCACGACCAGCGGGCCGCGCTCGGTCCCATGCATCCGGGGCGGGTGGATGTTATCGGCGGCGGTGCCGTGATCACCGAGGTGCTGGCGGCCGAACTGGCCGAGCGGGCCGGTATCCGGGCACTGGTCGTCAGCGAACACGACATTCTGGACGGTATCGCGCAGTCGATCGCCTGAGCCCGGGCGCACGCGTCAAAGTGCGATATCGGTTCGGTGCGGTATGCCGCGCGGCTGGTGTGGTTCGTGGCACAGTCGGAGAATGTCGGAAGCACCCTCCACGGCGGTCCCCGCCCGGACTTTCTTCGGGCACCCGATCGGCCTGGTCAATCTGTTCGGTGTGGAGCTGTGGGAGCGGTTCTCCTTCTACGGCATGCTCACGATCCTGGGCTATTACCTGTACTACGAGACCACCGACGGCGGGCTCGGGCTCGACCAGGATGCCGCGGTCGGGCTGGTCGGTGCCTACGGCGGTCTCGTCTATCTGTGTACGGTGCTCGGCGGATGGGTGTCCGACCGGCTGATCGGGATGGAACGCACCGTCTTCTACGGCGGGGTCGTGGTGATGGCCGGGCATATCGCCCTGGCGTTGATCCCCGGATTGGCCGGGGTCGGCATCGGCCTGGTGCTCGTCGCCCTGGGTAGTGGAGCGCTGAAATCGAACGCGTCAGCGCTGCTGGGCACCCTGTACCCGAAAGGGGACGCGCGGGTCGACGGTGGATTCACGCTGTTCTATCTGGGAATCAATCTGGGCGCCTTCGTCGGGCCGTTGCTCACCGGACTCCTGCAGGAGGAGTGGGGGTTCCATGCCGGCTTCGGGGCGGCCGCGGTCGGGATGGCGCTCGGGCTGATCCAGTACGTGGTGTTCCGGCGCAATCTCGGCACCGCCGGCCGTGACGTACCGGATCCGCTGCCGCGCCGTGCGCTCGGCCCGCTGGCGGGGGTGTTGCTCGTCGCGATCCTTGTGATCGTGGGAGTGCTGGTGACCGGCCTGGTCACCATCGACAACCTGCCGGATGTCACCACGGCGCTCATCGTGGTGGCCGCCCTGGTCTACTTCGCCGTACTGCTCACCCACCGCCGGGTCACCGCGGTCGAGCGGAGCCGGGTGTGGGCGTTCGTGCCACTGTTCCTGGCCAATGTCGTGTTCTGGGCGCTGTTCCAGCAGATCTTCACCGTGCTCGCGGTGTACTCCGACGAACGGATGAACTGGAATATCTTCGGCTGGACAGCGCCGTCGAACTGGATCGGTTCGGTGGAACCGGTGTGGATCATCGCGCTGTCGCCGCTGTTCGCGCTGTTGTGGACGAAACTGGGGGACCGGGCACCGACTACGCCGCGCAAATTCGCTTTCGGTGTGATGAGGATGGGGGCGGCGTTCCTGCTTTTCGTACCGATGGCGGGAACCACCGGTAAGTCGGTGCCGGCGCTGGCGGTGCTGTTCATCATGGCGGTGTTCGCGGTTTCGGAGCTGCTGATCTCGCCGATCGGCCTGGCGGTCACCACGCAGCTGGCGCCCGAACATTTCCGCGCCCAGATGATGGCGCTCTACTTTCTGTCGGTGGCGCTGGGCACCACGCTTTCGGGCGTGCTGGCCCGGTTCTACTCCGCAGATGCCGAATTCGCCTACTTCGGGATCACCGGGCTGGTGGCCATCGCGGCCGGTGTCGTGATTGCGGCGTTGTCGTCGTGGATAACCCGATACATGTCGGGAGTGCACTAGCGTTCCCGATACTCGCGCCAGTAAGACGAGGAGGCCGCCGTGACGACCCCGAAAAGCCGCAGTTCGCTGTTCCGCACCAAATCGGTGGAACAGTCGATCCGCGACACCGACGAACCGGGCGCGAAACTCCGCAAGGAACTCAGCGCATGGGACCTTGCGATCTTCGGTGTCGCCGTCGTCATCGGCGCCGGAATCTTCACCCTCACCGCCCGTACCGCGGGCAATGTCGCCGGGCCGTCGGTATCGCTGGCGTTCGTTTTCGCCGCCATCGCCTGTGGGCTCACGGCGCTGTGTTACGCCGAGTTCGCCTCCACCGTGCCGGTGGCCGGTAGCGCGTACACGTTCTCCTACGCGACCTTCGGCGAACTCGCCGCCTGGATCATCGGCTGGGATCTGCTGCTGGAGTTCGCGCTCGCCGCCGCCGTGGTTTCCAAGGGGTGGTCGCAGTATCTCGGTCAGGTATTCGATCAGGGCGCCGCGGTCGTCGATATCGGCGGGGTGACCTTCGACTGGGGCGCGGTTCTGCTGATCGCGGTCTTGACCACGCTGCTCGCGATCGGCACCAAACTGTCCTCGCGCGTTTCGGCGGTGGCCGTGGCCATCAAGATCGGGGTCATCCTGCTGGTGATCATCGTCGGCCTGACCTTCTTCGACTCCGCCAACCTGACGCCTTTCATCCCGGAATCGGTGCCCGCCGAGGAAGCCTCCGGGCTGACCCAGTCGCTGTTCTCCTGGGTGACCGGCGGCGGGAACAGCAGCTTCGGCTGGTACGGCCTGCTTGCCGCGGCGAGCCTCGTATTCTTCGCGTTCATCGGTTTCGACGTGGTCGCGACCGCCGCCGAGGAGACGAAGAACCCGCAGCGCGACCTGCCGCGCGGGATCATCGGGTCGCTGATCATCGTGACCATCCTGTACGTGGCCGTGACGGTGGTGCTGACCGGGATGGTGCCCTACACCGAGCTGTCCGGCGACAATGCCACCCTGGCCACTGCCTTCGAAGTGCACGGAGTCACCTGGGCGCACCGGATCATCGCTATCGGCGCGCTGGCCGGTCTGACGACTGTCGTCATGGTGTTGCTGCTCGGCCAGACCCGGGTGCTGTTCGCCATGTCCCGGGACGGGCTCACCCCGCGCTGGTTCGCCAAAACCGGTTCACGCGGTACTCCGGTGCGGATCACGGTGACCGTCGGCATCGTCTGCGCGATCCTGGCCGGTTTCGTGGACTTCGGCACGCTCGAGGAAATGGTCAATATCGGCACCCTCTTCGCGTTCCTGTTGGTCGCCATCGGCGTGGTGGTCCTGCGCCGCACCCGTCCCGACCTGCCGCGCGGTTTCCGGGTTCCGTTCGTGCCATGGGTGCCGATACTGGCGGTGCTGGCCTGCCTGTGGCTGATGGTGAATCTTTCCGTGGAAACCTGGCTGCGTTTCATAGCCTGGATGCTGCTCGGTTTGGTGATGTACTTCGCATACGGCCGGCGGCATTCGCTGCTCGGCAAGTCCGCTTCCGAACAGGGGTGATCGCGATGCATCTACCGTGGCGGTGGTTCCGGCGCCGGGACGAACCGAATGTCTACGAGCCACAGCGAACCGATGCCTCGGGTACCGAGCTGGTGGTGGAGTGGATCGATGCGGTCACCACCGGCCTGGCCACGGCCCCGCCCGGACCGCCGGAAGCGGCTCCGGCCCGGGTCTGTGACGGTATGTTCACGGCCGCCACGATCGTCGCGGTACTCATCGACAAGATCGCCGACCGCACCGAGTACCGGGTGGCGAACAACCGCTGTATGGCCTCGGCGGTCGATTTCATGAAGGTGCTCGGCGAGGACACGCTGCGCCGCTACCGTATCGACGGGGTACAGCCGGTGGGCTGGGAGCACCTGGGTCCGGAGATGGACGAGGCGCTGATCGCCCGCCGGCTGGGCCGGCTGGGTGAGGCGCTGCAACTGGCCTTACTAGCGGTGACAACAGATTACGATCTGTCCGACGAGGTTCGCGAGGCAGCGGAGGAGTCGGGGTTGCTGGCGGCGGACGTATTGGTCGAGGCCTGTCAAGCGATTCAGACAGATCCCACCATGTGACTCACTTGCGCCGGGTATTCCGGTACGGGTGTACGAGTCGGTAGTGTGTGGTCCGCACGCCCCCATAGCCCAATTGGCAGAGGCAGCGGACTTAAAATCCGCACAGTGTGGGTTCGAGTCCCACTGGGGGCACCGCTACGCCGCAGGTGGGGCGTCATGCCCTGGAGCGCCCGCGGTGCCCAGGCGGTGGTGACTGGGACTGCGGGGTGGACTCGGGCCGCTTCTTGTACACCCCGCGGCCCACCTGCAAGTAGGAGAGGCGGTCGGCCGCGCGGGTGCTGAACCGCCGGACGATATCGAAGACGTGCGCGTCCTTGCCGATGACGACCCGGCCCTTCCCCTTCATCGTCGCATCGACCATCCGGCGCGCGACTTTCTCGGGCTTCGCCGCGAACCCCTCGGCCAGCTTCTCCGGCGCACCCATCTGCTGGGAGACTTGACGTACGAGATCGGTCCACACCGTCCCGGGCAGCACCGTGGTCACGGTGACCTTCGAACTGCCGCGCAGATCCTGCGCCATCCCGTAGCTGAACAGCGCGAGTGCGGCCTTCGAGGCGCCGTACACCGCGGACCCCGGGAACGGCGCGATCGCCGACAGGCTCGAGGTGTTCATGATGACGCCCGCCGGACGTGCCTCGAGATGCGGGAGGAAGGCGCGCGACATCCAGACCGCACCGAAGAAGTTCACCCGCATCAACGTTTCGATCCGGTCGTCGCTGATATCGGCGAGGGTCTGCAAGTTCTGCGGGATACCCGCGATATTGAACAGGCCGTCCACTTGTCCGTGTGCCGCGATCACGGTTTCCGGGAACGCGGCCACGGCATCGCGGTCGGCGATATCGAGGCGATAGGCGGTGAAGCGGCCGGGGTCGGAGGCCAGTGCTGCGGTGCGGGCCAGGGCTTGCTCGTCGAGGTCCGCGCCGGCCACGGTCGCGCCGCGGCCGATCAACTCCAGTGCGACGCATCGCCCGATACCGTTTCCGGCTCCGGTGACTACGAAGACGTTTCCCGCGACCTGCATGCTCGATCTCCCGTTATGTTCGCTGGACAGCTGTCCGAACGTATCAGGCGAATCGTGCGCGGCATCGTCGTCATCCTGTGTATCGGGCATAGTCGAGATGTGCCGAACATCAGAGCGCCCCGAATACATCTGGGTCCCGATCACGAGAACACCCTGACCGACGGGATCGAGCGCGGCGGCGGTGTCCTGGTCCCGCTCGCGGACGCGGACGCGGTGGTCTGGGCGCAGGGCCCGGATATGTTTCCCGCCGAGCTCCCGGATTCGGTCCGCTGGGTGCAACTGCCCTCTGCCGGCGTCGAATCGTGGCTGGCGGCCGGACTCGTCGACCACCGGCGGATCTGGACCTCCGCGGCCGGCGCTTACGCAGGCAGTGTCGCCGAGCATGCGACCCTGCTGTTGCTCGCCGGCGTGCGCGGGCTCGCCGAACAGGCGCGGGCGGCATCCTGGCGCAAGGCGGAGTTCGATGCCCGGGTCGGCACCCTGCGCGGCGCGACGGTGGCGATCGTCGGCTGTGGCGGTATCGGCCGCGCGATGATCCCGTTGCTCACCGCGTTCGGCGCGCAGGTCCTGGCGGTGACCCGGTCCGGTCTTCCGGTGCCCGGTGCGGCGGAAACCGTGGACGCGACCCGCACAGCCGAAATATGGTCACGTGCCGACCATTTCGTGATCGCCGCCCCCGCGACCGCGGATACCGCACACCTCGTGGATGCGGACACGCTGGCCCGGATGAAGCCGACGTCGTGGATAGTGAACGTGGCCCGTGGTGCCCTGATCGATACCGAGGCGCTGGTGCGCGCATTGGGCGACAATACGATCGGCGGTGCCGCGCTCGATGTCACCGACCCCGAACCGCTACCCGCCGGCCACCCGCTGTGGACGCTGCCCAACGCGCTGATCACACCACATATCGCCAATCCCGCGACCGGGCTCACCGGGGCACTGGCGGAGCATGTGCGGGCCAATGTCGAACGCTTCGCGGCCGGGGAGGAGTTGCTTGCGGTGATCGACACCGAGCGCGGCTACTGAGATCTTCTTGCGCGGAGGTCGTGGATCGCACCCGCTTCGTCAACGGTGGTGGCGGACGGATCGGTGACGGTGCACGATCGCACCGCCGTGATTTCCGGCGACATGCCTGCCCGATTCGGGTGGGAGCGCGGGCCCGGGCGGGGTAGTTTCTGCCTATGACGGATCCGTCGTACAACTATGGACGGCAGGACCCTTACCGACAGGGTCACCAACAACAGCCGGGCTACCCGCAGCAGCCGGGGTACTCCGAGCCGCCGGGTTATGCGGAGCCGGCGGAGCCGAAAATCAATCTGGGCCGGTTGTGGGCGGGCGGGCTCGGTACCGCCGTGGTGGTGGCACTGGTCATCGTGGTCGCCATCATGCTGGTACGCGGCATCCTGAATATCGCGGTGCTGGCCCCGGAGGGGGCGGGTGCCTACGGTACGGTCTCCACCACCTCGTACGCGATAGCCGGCGCGGCTGCCGCGATCGCGGCCACGGGCCTGCTGAACCTGCTGCTGGCGCTGATGCCGAATCCGCTGCAGTTCTTCTACTGGATCACCGGCCTGGTCACGGCACTGGCTGTCCTGTTGCCGTTCACCCTGGTGGCCGGGCTCGACGCGAAGATCGCCACCGCCGTGATCAACCTGATCGCCGGCCTGTGCATCATCACGCTGCTGGGGTCGATCGGGGCGGGCGCGATCGACCGGCGCCAACAGTACTGAACCGGAGCTACTCCGCCGTATCGGGCAGCGGCAGGCTACCCGCCGGCGGCGCCCTGTTTGCGCCGCCTTCGGCGCCCTGGGCGACGACGAGAACATCTACTCCGGTGTCGGCGGCCCGGCAGGCCCGTTCCGCGTCGTAGACCTGGGTCACCGCCACGACACCGTGCCGGCCGTACCCGGACCGGGGTTCGCTCTGTCGAGCAGCTGTTGCAGCTCGGTATGCGCCTACCCTGCCCGGTCTCCGACGAGGTCTCCGGCCCGGCCCAGGTTGCCGGTAAAACCCTGGCCGGGCCGGTGCTGTCCGCAACCCCGACCCGGGGCCGGTGCCGCCCGTAACCGAGTCGCAGAACTCGGTGGGGAGCCGGCTCCGGATCGTTTCACACGCGGGCGAATGATTCCGTCTGTTCCGCCGGTTCCGGAGCGAGCGGTCCGGGTTCCGGAGGCGAGTTCTCGGTTCGGGACCGTGACCGGTGGCGAATGTAGAGCAGGTGCAGCGCACCGATACCGATGAGACCGAGTACGAAGCCGGCAATTCCCAGCTGCATACCCGGCGGCCGCCACGTGATCTCGAGTTCGGCGTTTTCGGTGCCCGCCGGTATCTCCACCGTGACGAATATGTCGTCGAGGGCAACGTAGTCGTGCTCGCGACCGTCGAGCGTGGCCCGGTAGCCCGGCCAGTCCAGGCGCGCGAAGGTGATCCGCCCGCCCTGTTCCGACGAGACCCGCACGGTACTGGTGTTGTCGGTTTCCGAGACCGAGACCGCGTCGACACCCTCGGTGTGCGCGATTCGGCCGTCCACCGTGGAGACCGGGCCGGTATCGCGTTCCAGGACCCAGATCCATTTATCGTTCGGCGGGTAGTTCACCCAGTGCCAGCCGGGCGGGGGCGGGTTGTCGCGGGCGTCCGGATAGACCAGTCGCATCAGCGTGATCCGGTCGACCTTCATCAGGTCGACCAGTGGTTCCCCGGTCACCGGTTCCGGGGCGAAGATCTTGTCGAAGGCCGCCGGGCAGGTGCTGCCCTCCCAGCGCATACAGGTGCGTTCCGAGAACGCGCGGTGCCCGATCGGGGTGTAGCCGTTGACGTAGTCGAGTCCGAGATCCGCGGCATAGAGGCCGACGACCAGCGAACTGTAGACGCCGGTGAGATCTTTGGCGTCGCCCGGGAAGATCGAACTGTTGCCGAGTTGCAGGGTTGTGCCGTCGAAGTCCGGGAACAGCGCCTGCGCCGCGGAGCGGCTTCCGGGCAGGTTCCACGCCATCGGGTGCGGATACGTGCTGTCCACCTGGTAGTACGCGATCGGGGCGATGGTGACCAGCAGCGCTGTGCACGCCGCGGCCCGGCCCCATTTCGTGAACACCAGTACGACCGCGATACCCAGCAGCACCACGACCGCGGCTGCCCCGATATGCGTCCAGATGCGGTCACTCGGCGCCGACGACACCGACCGCACCAGCAGCATCAGCACCAGCACCCCGGCCACCCCGAACCGCGTGCGCCAATTCGTGAGGGTGCCGTGGCGGCTCAGCAGGACACAGCACAGCACCAGCAGCGCCAGCGCGAGCATCGGTAGTACCCGCGCCGGCCACCGCAGTGGACCGAAGGCGGCCGGGCCCGCGGTCCACATCAATGCGATACCGGCGAAGATCACCGCCCCGGCGGACTGCCGCAACGTTTGCGCGGCCGTCTTCCAATCGATGAAGGCCAGCGCCGGAATCAGGAACCAGGCGATATAGACGATCGGAAGCGGTTGGATCAGGCCGAACCACGAGTTGAACGACGGTAATGTGCTGGGCAGGCTCGCATTCAGCGATTCCGACCACGGCACGGTCATGAAACCGTCGTTGTTGATCATGTCGTCGGCGGTCCGCCAGGTCACTTCGGCCGAAAGTATTGCGGGCAGGTAGGTCATGAGACCTGCTGCGCCGGCGCATCCCGCCGCCATCAGCAGCCGTACCGACGGCCACGGCGTGCGCTGATACACCCACTCCCCGGCAGCGACGGCGACGATCACGAGCGCGGATTCGACACCGGGCCAGACATATCCGAGGGTGATCGCGAAGAACAGGAATACGAACACCGGAATCGGGCCGCTGCGGCCGCGTGCGTAGCGCACGCCGGAGGCCCACGCATGCGTCAGCCATGCCGTACCGGCGAGACCGAGCACCCAGCTCGCCTGGTCCAGGAACAGCAGCCATCCGGAAAAGCAGAACGCGACACCCGCAACCGCCGCCCAGGCGGGATACGCCCGGTACGCCAGGCACACCCGGAATACACCGAGTGCGAGAACGATCGAATACGCGAGCTTGACCAGGGTGGCCAGCACGACGAGGTTGTCGAACGACGGCGCCAGCACCGCGACCAGCAGCTGCGGTGGGTTGAACACACTGGCCTGGCCCTCGATGAGGAAGTTCCCGGACATCCACTGCTCCGGTGCGATACCCGGGAATTCGCCCGCACGCAGGCGCCGCCCGACGTCCAGCCAGAGGGGAACGTACTGGGCCTCGGTGTCGTCGGTATAGAAGTGCCGGGAGTTGGCGAGCAGTACCGCGGCATACCCGGCGAGCACCCCGAGAACGGTCGCGGCGGCCCAGCACAACGTCGTCTTTCGTTCAGCACGTACACCGAAGTCAGGCACGGTTCAGTGACATTACAGTCCGCGCACCCAACGACTGTGGTGTGGGTCTCAAATGCCGGCGGATGGCTATCGAAGTGCCGGAGCGCGGGCGCTGCCGGCGCCGGCGATATCGAGGTGGGACTATTCGGCCGGTCGCACCCGGACCAGCTGTTTGCCGAGGTTCGCCCCGTCGAACAACCGCTGCAGCGCGACCGGGGCGTTCTCCAGGCCGTCGACGATATCTTCGGCCCAGTGCAGTTCGCCGGCGGAAACCCACCCGGCCAGCCGGGCCAAAGCCGCCGGGAAGGATTCGGGATGGTCGAAGAAGAGGAAGCCCTCCATCCGGGCCCGGCGGAATGCCAGCTGCATGTAGTTGGCCGGACCCGTTCCGTAACCGCCGGCGGTATAGCCGGAGGAGATGGAGCCGCACAGGGCGATCCGGGCATGTACGGCCAGATTGTCGAGCGCCTGTTCCAGCAGGACGCCGCCGATATTGTCGAAGACCGCGGTGAGGCCTTCCGGCGCGAATTCGCGTAACCCGGCCGGGATATCGTCGGTGCGGTAGTTCAGGCAGGCGTCGAACCGGGCGGTATCGCGTACCCAGCCGGTCTTCCGGGCCGACCCGGCGGTACCGATCACTCTCGCGCCGGCCAGCCGGGCGATCTGCCCGGCGAACGAGCCGACACTGCCGGCTGCACCGGTGACCAGGACGGAATCGCCCGCCGCGACCCGCAGCACCTCGTTCACCCCGATGTAGGCGGTCAGCCCGCTGACCCCGAAAACCGTCAGCATATGGCGGGGTTCGATCCCCGGCGGTACGGGATTCACACCGAACAGGCCGCTGGTGCGGGCGAGGGTGTACTCCTGCCAGCCGAGTTCGCCGTAGACCCACTGCCCCTCCGGTAGGTCGGGGTTGCGGGATTCGACGACGCGGCCCACCCCGCTGCCACGCATCACGGCACCGATATCCACCGGCCGGGTATAGGTCGGTCCGGGATTGAGCCAGGTGCGCTGGGTGGCGTCGATACCGAGCCAGAACACCTCGATCAGCGCCTCACCGTCGGCCGGCTCCGGCCGGGGGACGGTCCGCGTGGCGAAGGTGGTGGCGGTGATTCCGGCGACGGGCCGGTCCCGGAGGATTATCCGGCGGCAGGTTCGGGCAGGCACCGGCCAGTCTTACCAGGAGTGGGAGAGCTCGCCGAACGATTATTTCCGAATGTGCTGTGACCTGCGGTTATATCGTTCCGGAGGGGTTGTGTTCACGGTGATCGCAACCGGTGTCACGGCGGCTCGGGCGCCGTAACCTCGAACTCCGGTCCAGGTTCGGGAGCACACCGTCATGATCAAGTTACTTGTTTTCACCCTTGTGGGTATCGGCGCGCAGATCGTCGACGGCACGCTCGGGATGGCCTTCGGCGTCACCGCGACGACACTGCTCGTGCTCAGCGGTACGGGTGCCGCGCACGCGAGCGCCGCGGTGCATTTCGCGGAGGTCGCGACCACGCTGGCGTCGGGTATCTCGCACTGGCGGTTCGGCAATGTCGACTGGAAGATGGTGCTGCGACTGGGCGTCCCCGGCGGTGTCGGCGCCTTCCTCGGCGCGACCGTGCTCTCCCGGATCTCCACCGAGGCCGCCGAACCGGTGACCGCGGGAATCCTGCTGGCGATCGGCGTCTTCCTGGTCGTCCGGTTCTCGTCCCGGCCGCCGCTGGAGATCGCCGCTTCGGAGAAGGCCGCGCATTCCGCGAAATTCCTGACCCCGCTCGGCTTGTTCGGCGGTTTCATCGATGCCAGCGGCGGTGGCGGCTGGGGGCCGGTCACCACCAGTACGCTGCTGACCACCGGTCGGGCCGCGCCCCGCCGGGTGATCGGTACGGTGAGCGCCTCGGAGTTCATCGTCTCGGCGTCGGCCAGTGTGGGATTCCTGCTCGGTCTGGGCTCGGAATTCTTCGACAATCTGCTGATCATCGCCGGCCTGGCGCTCGGTGGTGTGCTGGCCGCGCCGCTCGCGGCCTGGCTGGTGAGCCGGGTGGCGCCGGCGGTGCTGGGTACCGGCGTCGGCGGTGTCCTGGTGCTGACGAACGTGCGCACCCTGTTCAAGACTTTCGAGATCGAGGGCGCGCCGCGCACGATCGCCTACGTGGTGATCGCGGCGGTGGCAATCGCGCTCACCGGTTACGCGTGGCAGAAGTCCCGGGCGGCGCGAGCCGCGGAGACGACCGCGGAACCGGCGGCCGGCGAAACAGGCAGGGTGAGCGGCGACGCGGACCCCGCGAGTGATGGTGCCGAGCCGGTGCAGACCGCATCTCGGTCGCACGGAAACGAAGGCAGTCCCGACTCGGCGGAGATACCGGTGAGGTAGGACTTCGCGAGACACCACCTGTTGGGTACGGGGTCCGTGTCCGGAGGCAGATGATCCGGAAGCGGGCGCCGAACTCTGCGTGGTTTCGCCAGTGATGCCGGTCGATCCACGGATTCGGCGCGTCCGGTTCCTCGGCACCGGAGCAGGGCCCGGCCAGGGGACCACTCCTGGCCCGGCACCGATTCATCGATTCGTGAGTACCTGTTCGTCCGTGACCGTGTCGGTGGTCTTGCGGATCCGGCCGGGCGCCCACGCACCCAGCACGAACGCCATCACCACGGTCAGTACACCGAGGGCCAGCGAGGCCTGCTGGGCTCCGTGTACGAAAGCCTCCTTGGCGAAATCCGCGAGCGGTGCCGCGACCGGCCCGGCCTGCTCGGTGACCTGCAGGGCCGCGGCGAGTGAATCACCGACCGGTTCGCGTGCCTGCTCGGGCAGGCTGGGCAGGGCCGGCTCGATCCGGTCGGAGTAGCCGACCGCCAGGATGCTGCCGGAAACCGCGATCCCGATGGCCGCACCGACCTCCCGGAAGGCATCGTTGACCGCCGAGGCGACCCCGTGCTTCTCCGGCGGCGTGCCGTTGATGATGGCGGCGGTCGCGGGCGCGGTGCACAGGCCGAGTCCGGTGCTCAGGATCAGCAGCGGCCACAGGACGTCGATATAGGTGCTGTCCACAGTGGTGCGGGAGACCAGGATGAGTGCGATGCCGACGCACAGCAGTCCGATGAGTGTCGGCAGTCGCAGGCCGAAACGTTCGGCCAGCCGGGGCGCGAAGATCGAGATACCGATGAGCGGCGCGATCATCGGCGCCATCGCCACCGCCGACATGAGCGGCGAATAACCGAAGATCAACTGCATGTACTGGACGAACAGCAGGAAGTAACCGAACGCCACCAGGAACTGCACCCCGACGCTCACCGCCCCGCTGCCGAAACCGCGGTCGGCGAACAACCGGACATCCAGCAGCGGATGCGAAACCCGCAGTTCCACCGTCGCGAATCCCACCGCGGCAATGATTCCGGCGCCGAACAAACCGAGAACCAGGGGGTCTGCCCAGCCGCGCACAGGTGCCTCGATCGCCCCGACCACAACGGCTCCGACGGCAACGGACGAGGTGATACCACCCCAGAAGTCCAGCGGCGGACGTAGTTCGTCGACCGATTCGGGCACGGTGCAACCGGCGATCGCGAGGACGGCGCCGGCGATGGTCATCGCGAGGAAGATCGCCTGCCACGACCACATCTGGAGCAGTAGGCCGGAGCCGAGAATGCCGATAACGGCGCCGCCACTGACCACACCGGCCCACAGCCCCACCGCGACCCCGCGCTTCTCGGCGGGAAAACCACCGGTCAGCAGCGACAGCGTGGACGGCATGACCAGTGCGGCGCCGATCCCGGCGACCGCTCGGGACGCGATGATCCAGTTCGGTGCGTCCAGGAACAGCGGTATCGCGGAGGCGGCCGCGAAGATGACCAGCCCGAGCACCATCATGATCCGGCGGCCGTACCGGTCACCGAGTGCGCCGGAGAACAGGACGAGACAGGCCAGCGCGAGGGTGTATCCGTCGACCACCCAGGTGAGCTGCTGCTGGCTCGCGCCGGTATCGGCGGCGATTTCCGGCAGTGCCGTATACAGCGCGGCCATCGCGGCGATCACCAGCGCGACGGCCATGGAGGACAGCGCCAGCAGCCAGACGTGTGCCCGGGACAGGCGCGTATTCGCGGACGTCATGGTCACCTCTCGACAGGCGGAAACAAGCGTTTGCTTCTTTCATGATCAGAGCACAGTTATCGGTAACCACCTTCGGTGATCTCCGTCACGATACTGTTCGGGCTGGTCACCGTGCCGTCCGCGGTTCCTGGGGCGAAAGGCGTGAGCCGCGTCCGGCGGCGCCCGCGACGGCACGAATTCGGCCACTCTCGGCGCGGCCCGCGTGGCTACCCTGGGGCGGGTGAAGGCAGATTCCGCGCTCCTGGTTCCGGTCGCCGCTCAGTTGGACGACATCACCTGTATCGGCGCGGAAGCCGACCCTGCCGAAGTGGGCCTGGCGGCGACGGAGATCGCCGCGATCTGGGCGTCGGTACGCGACTGGTACCGGCTCGGTGGCACCCCGGCGATTCAGGTATGCCTGCGCCGCAACGGGAAGATCGTGCTGAACCGGGCGATCGGCCACGGCTGGGGTAATGCGCCGGGCGACGGGCCGGACGCGGAACGTATCCCGGTCACCACCGAATCGCCGTTCTGCGGTTTCTCCACCGCGAAGGGGGTTTCCGCGGCGGTGATGTTCCTGCTCATCGAACAGGGGGCGTTCGGCTACGACGACCGGGTCAGCGACTACATCCCCGAATTCGCAGCGAACGATAAGGCCGCGATCACCATCGGTCAGGTGCTCGCCCATTCCGCCGGGGTGCCGTTCGTGACTCCGCCCTTCCGCGGTCACGAAATGACCTTCGACGAAGACCTCGCCCTTCGCGGGCTGGCCGCGCTGAAACCCAGTTATCCACCGGGCCGCTTCCGCGTCTACCACGCCCTCACCAGCGGTTTGATCCAGCGGTTGCTGGTGCAGCGGGCCACCGGTAAACGGATCCGGGACCATCTGGCCGAACGGATACTGGACCCGCTGGGATTCCGCTGGACTAATCTCGGCGTGCGGCCCGAAGACGTGGACGCCGTGGTGCCGAGCGTGAAGACCGGACCGCCGCCGTCGCGGCTCGCCGCGTTCGTCGCGGGTAAGGCGCTCGGCGGCGGATTCGCGAAGGACGCGGTGAACCGGGAATCCAATCGGGCGTTCCTCACCGCGGAACTACCGTCGGGAAATCTCGTGACCACCGCCGCCGAACTCGCGCGTTTCTACGAGATCCTGGCGCGGGGCGGTGAACTCGACGGAATCCGGGTCATGAGCGCGGATACCGTGCGCGAGATGGTGCGGCCCGCGCCACGGGTGCCCGGTGTGGCCGGGCGGGTGAGCCGCGGTGGATACGAATTGGGCGGGCGCCGTGCGAAATTCGGCCGCGATACCACCGCGCATTTCGGGCGCAGCGGGTTCACCACCCAGTACGGCTGGGCCGACCCGGAACGCGGGCTCTCCGGTGGGATCCTGACCAGCGGTAAATCGTCGGTCGACGGGGACCGGCCGTGGAAGCTCGTCGAACAGATATCCGCCGCGTGCCCGCCGTTACCGCCGGCTCAGCGAACCTTCGACCTCTGACACCCCGTTGCCGTACGGGAACTTCCGGTGGGCGCAGGCCGCGGGCTCCGCGCCCGGTCCGCCCGGCAATCGTGCGTCGGCGATCAGCTCGGTGCGGACCGGTAGGTCCCGGTGGTCGGCGAGGCCCAGTAGCAGGGCGCGCGCAACGGCCTCCCGGTAGTCGCGCCGGTTCGCCACCGTGGCCGGCCGGTGGGCTGCTCCGGCCGCGGTCGGCAGGCGGTCCCGGCTCGGTTCGAGTGTTCGGCGGCGGTCATCAGCATCCTGTATCGGTCGCCGTACCGACGCCGGATCGGTCCGCCACCCGCCGCGGGGTCGTTTTCGCCTACGCCGCGGGTGGCGATCAACTCCAGAACCGCGTCGAGCGCGGCTTCTTTGTCACTGCGCGGGGACAGGTCCGTGCCGGTGCAGCGGCACCTGGTTCACCAGTGGGTCCCGGGGACCCAGCGGGCGGCGCGGCGCAGGACCGTTCCGGTGCCCCGCGCCGCTCGCGCACGTACGCGGGTGAGCGGGCCTGATTCGCGCGGGCTCGCGAGGAGTTCATCGTCTTCGGGAATGCTTGTCTCCACGTCGCGCACCATGGTGAGCCGCGACTGGGGGAGTGGTTCGGCCTGTTCGCCGCGGGCGGCCGGGGAATCGGGAATCATCCGGTAGTAGCGGTGCAGGACGAGGTCGCGGATACGTGGGGCGAACAGCGCACCGTATTCGCCGAGGGTGCCGACCGGGACGTCGATCCGCCGAGGGCGTTCGGTCAGGGCCCGGACAATGGTCGCGGCTGCCCACTCCGGTGATTCCGCCGGGCCCTGGTTACCGGTGGGGGCGATCATCGGGGTGCGGACCAGCGGCATGTGGATGGTGGTGAAGGTGACCCCGTCGGCCATGGTCTCCACGGCCGCCACCTCGGTGAATTTGTCCAATGCGGCCTTGCTGGCCAGGTAGGCGGAATACCGCGGGGTGGCGACCTGTACGCCGGCGCTGCTGATGTTGACGATATGGCCGAATTTCCGTTCCCGCATCTGCGGGAGCAGGGCCAGCGTGAGTCGCAGTGCGCCGAAGTAGTTGACCGCCATGGTGCGTTCGTAATCGTGTAGCCGGTCGGTGGAGCGGTGGATGGCCCGGCGGATGGAACGGCCGGCGTTGTTGACGAGCATGTCCACGTGGCCGTGTTCGGCGGTGATCTCGGCCAGTGCCGCCTCGACCGATGCGGAATCGGTGATATCGCAAGGGTATCCGTAGGCGGTGCCACCAGCGGCCCTGATCTCGTCCACCGCGGTGGTGAGTTCCTCCGCACGGCGGGCGACCAGCAGCACCACCGCGCCTTTCTCCGCCACCGCCGTCGCCGCCGCCCGGCCGATTCCGGATGAGGCGCCGGTGATGAGGACGTGGCGCCCGGTGAGGTCGCGTTTGCCGCGGTGGGTTCCGTTTGCGCTCATCAGCAGCCCCTCGTCGCAGGTCTATCCCGGCCCGAACTTACTCCAAAGTAAGAAAGCGCGCCAGGGTCGAATCTGTTCGAAAACAGGTTCGAATACAACTCTCATTGTTCGAACATATGTGCGATACTTAGGCCCATGACGGACGATCGGATGGCGGATATCTATGCCGCGGTGCGGCTCGGCGGCGTGAATCGAGAGGCGGCGCGGCAGGCGCTGCACAAGCTGTGGGATCAGCTCGGTACGGATGGCGAGCCGCTGCACCGTAGCGTGATCGCCCACCACCTGGCCGATCTCCAGGACACGGCCGAGGAGGCGCTGCTCTGGGACACCCGGGCGCTCGACTCGGCATTCGTGCCCGGTATCCCGCTCGACGACGGGCTGCTCGGATTCCTGCCCTCGCTGTATCTGAGCCTGGCCGACAGTCACCGGCTGGTCGGCGATTTCGATGTGGCACGGATGCAGCTGGCCCTGGCCCGCGGGCATGCGAGCGTCCTCGCCGACGACGCCTACGGGCGAGTGATCCGGGCCGGGGTGGATCATGTCGCGACCCTGCTGGCCGTCGAGTCCACCGACCGGGTGGCCTGCTGAGGTGGCGTATGGGATGGAGTAACGGGCCACCCAGCTGGGCGGAGCTGGAGCGGGTGCTGTCCGGTCGCGCGAAACCCGGGCAGCCACCCGGTGACGGCGGCGACGCTCCGGGGTGGAGCCGCAGCCGCGGTGAGTACCGGGCCGAACCGCTGATCCGGCCGGCGGGCCCGGTGATTCCCTACGCGGAACTGCATGCGCATTCGGCGTTCAGTTTTCTCGACGGTGCCTCGCCGCCGGAGGAGATGGTCGCCGAGGCCGCGCGGCTGGGCCTGTCGGCGATCGCGCTCACCGACCACAACGGCTACTACGGGGTGGTGCGGTTCGCCGAGGCCGCCGCCGAATACGGTATGCCCACGGTGTACGGGGCGGAACTCACCCTCGTGGGATCCGGTATACCGCAGACCGATTCGGCGATCCCGGCCGGGTCTGTACGGGCCCGAAGCGGTATCGATCCGGTGCTTCGCAATGGTGCCGATTCAGCGCGGAGCACGGGTATCGGTCCGATGAATGCAGACTCCCCGCCTCGTACCGGCGCCCCGGATCCGGAAGGGGAACATCTGCTGGTGCTGGCACGCGGTCAGGAAGGTTACCGGCGGCTGTCCCGGGAACTCGCGGCGGCGCATATGGCGGCAGGGGAGAAGGGGATCCTGCGCTACGACCTCGACGCGCTCACCGCGGCGGCCGGCGGGCACTGGCAGATACTCACCGGCTGCCGTAAAGGGCGCGTGCGGCGGGCACTGGAACAGGACCTCGCGGACGGTGGGCAACCGCTGCGCACCGAGGCAGCCCTGCGTGACCTGTGCGAGCGTTTCGGCGCCGACCGGGTCGCGGTGGAACTCACCCGCTACGGACTGCCGGGCGACGACGAACGCAACAGCGCACTCGCCGCGGTCGCGAAGCGGGCGGGAATCCCCGTGGTGGCGACCACCGCCGCCCATTTCGCGACCCCCGCCCGCGGCCGCCGCGCCGCCGCACTGGCCGCCATCCGGGCCCGGCGCAGCCTCGATGATCTCGCCGGCTGGCTCGCCCCCGCCGGCGGCACCCATCTGCGTTCGGGTGCGGAAATGGCCGATCTTTTCGAGGAATTCCCGGCCGCGGTATCGAATTCGGTACTGATCGCCCAGGAGTGCGCATTCGATCTGAAGCTGATCGCGCCGCAGCTGCCGCCCTTCGATGTGCCCGCCGGTCACGACGAGAACTCCTGGCTGCGGGAACTCACCCTGCGCGGCGCCGCCGGGCGTTACGGACCACCCTCCCGGAACCCGGCCGCCTACCGGCAGCTCGAACACGAACTCGCCGTGATCGAGCAACTCGGGTTCCCCGGCTATTTCCTGGTGGTGCACGATATCGTGCGGTTCTGCCACGAGCACGACATCCTGTGCCAGGGAAGAGGTTCGGCCGCCAATTCCGCGGTCTGCTTCGCCATCGGGATCACCAACGTCGACCCGGTGGCCAACAAGCTGCTATTCGAACGTTTCCTTTCCCCGGAGCGGGACGGGCCGCCCGATATCGATGTGGATATCGAATCGGACCGCCGCGAGGAAGCGATCCAATACGTGTATCGCAGATACGGCCGGGAGTATGCGGCGCAGGTCGCGAATGTGATCACCTATCGCGGGAAATCCGCGGTACGCGACGCCGCCCGCGCGCTCGGTTTCGCCCCCGGCCAGCAGGACGCCTGGAGCCGGCAGGTGAGCCGGTGGACCGGGGTGGGCGCGGAAACCGGCACCGATATCCCCGCGCCGGTCCTGGAACTGGCCGCCGATATCGAAGGCCTGCCCCGGCATCTGGGAATCCATTCCGGCGGGATGGTGATCTGTGACCGGCCCATCGCCGATGTCTGCCCGGTGGAATGGGCGCGAATGGCCGGGCGCAGTGTGCTGCAATGGGACAAGGACGATTGCGCGACAGCGGGTTTGGTGAAATTCGACCTGCTCGGGCTGGGGATGCTCTCCGCGCTGCACTACATGATCGATCTGCTCCGCGAACATATCGGGGTGACGGTCGAACTACACACCCTGGACCTCACCGAACCGGCCGTGTACGAAATGCTGTGCCGCGCGGATTCGGTAGGGGTTTTCCAGGTGGAATCCCGTGCGCAGATGGCGACCCTGCCGCGGTTGAAACCGGAGAAGTTCTTCGATCTGGTGGTCGAGGTCGCGCTGATCCGGCCCGGGCCCATTCAGGGCGGTTCGGTACATCCGTACATCCGTCGTAAAAACAAGGTGGAAAAGGTCACCTTCGAGCACGAGGCGCTGCGGAACTCGCTCGAACGAACTCTCGGCGTACCACTGTTCCAGGAACAGCTGATGCAGATGGCGGTCGACGTCGCCGGATTCACCCCGGTGGAAGCCGACCAACTGCGCCGCGCCATGGGATCGAAACGCTCCCCGGAGAAGATGGAGCGGTTACGCGGCCGGTTGTACGAGGGTATGCGCGATCTGCACGGGATAACCGGCGAACTCGCCGACCGTATCTACGAAAAACTACTCGCGTTCGCGAATTTCGGTTTCCCGGAAAGCCATTCACAGAGTTTCGCGGCACTGGTTTTCTACTCTGCCTGGTTCAAACTGCACTACCCCGCGGCGTTCTGCGCCGGATTGCTACGGGCGCAGCCGATGGGTTTCTATTCCCCGCAGTCACTGGTCGCCGACGCCCGCCGGCACGGGGTCGCGGTACACGGCCCGGATATCAATGCCAGTCTGGCCGAGGCCACGCTGGAACAGCAGGGCACCGAGGTGCGGCTGGGACTGGCGGCGGTACGCGGTATCGGGTCGGACCTCGCGGACAAAATCGTGGCGGCACGTGCAGAAGGCGGCCCCTACACCTCTTTCCTCGACCTCACCGGACGCGTGGAAATGACCGTGCCGCAAGCGGAATCGCTGGCCACCGCGGGCGCGCTCGGATGTCTGGGATATTCGCGCCGGGAAGCGCTGTGGGCGGCCGGCGCGGCCGCGGGTGAACGCGCCGACCGGCTCCCCGGAACCGGCGCCTCGACCAGCACACCCGCCCTCCCCGGTATGAGCGACCTCGAACATGCCGCCGCAGACGTCTGGGCCACCGGGGTCTCACCGAACAGCTACCCCACCCAATTCCTGCGCCCCCGACTCGACGCACTCGGCGTGATCCCGGCCGCCGGCCTGCTCGCGATCCCCGACGGAACCCGAGTCCTGGTCGGCGGTGCGGTCACCCACCGGCAGCGGCCCGCCACCGCCGGCGGGGTCACCTTCCTGAACCTGGAAGACGAAACCGGCATGGTGAACGTGGTGTGCTCGGCCGGTCTGTGGACCCGCTACCGCCGGCTCGCCCAGGGCGCGACAGCGCTGCTCATCCGCGGGCGGATACAGAACGCCGAAGGCGCGGTGAGCATCTACGCCGAACACCTCCGCCACCTGGATATGCGCATCGGCTCCCGCTCCCGCGACTTCCGTTGAATTGGCGCGCCTTCGGCGCGCGGGGTTTCGGCTCGGCGTTCGGGTACCGGATCCCGGAACACGCATTACGCTGCCAGCATGCGAAAGCTCGGGGTGTTGATCGTGGTCCTGTGTGGTTCGGTGCTGCTCACCGGATGTGGTGGCGGTTCCGACTCCACCACGGATGCGCCGGCATCGATGGAAGGTGGCGCACCCGCCGCGACCCCGGGGTTCCGGATCCAGCAGGCACCCGCCCGGGAACAGGCACCCGCACCGGACAACGGGCCGCAGGTCACCGACCGTAAGGAAGTGGTCACGGGAACGGTGGATCTCACCGCCGGCGACCCGATCGCCGCCGCGCAGACCTTGACCGACCGCGTGGTCCGGTTGGACGGGCGCATCGATCAGCGCACCGAGAACCCCGGCACCGAGGACGACGATCCGCACGCGAATCTGGTCATCCGGATTCCGGCCGGCGAAACCGATGCGTTCATCGACGGTCTCGGGGAGGTCGGCGAGGTGACCGAGATCAGCACCAACCGTGACGACGTCACCCTGCAATGGCAGGACCTCGATGCCCGGATCACGGCTCTGCGCGCCTCGGTCGACCGGCTCCGCGATCTGATGGCCCGCGCCGCCAACACCGCCGATCTCATCGCTGCCGAAGAAGCCCTCGCCGACCGGCAGGCCGAACTCGACAGTCTCACCGGCCAGCGCCGCTACCTCGACGACCAGATCACCCTCTCCACGCTGACCATCGATATCAGCACTACCGCCGAGAAGAAGGGCGATACCGGGCCCGCCAACTTCTGGGACGGTGTGGTCGACGGATGGAATTCGCTGATCGACTGGTTGAAGAACGCCGTGGTGTTCGCCGGGCAGGCACTGCCGTGGCTGGGCTTCCTCGCTGTGCTCGGCGCGGTCGTCGCGGCGGTCGTCGGGCTTTTCCGGGGACGGCGTCGTCGAACCCACACCACCGCCGCGGGCACACCCCCTGCGGGATCGGCGCGCACCGCAACCCCGGATGCCACGGCCGCGCCGGCCGACGAATCCGGTACCGCCGGTAGGCCCGCGGCGTCGGCGGCCGAGCCCGGCGCGGCAGCGGACAAGTCCGTACGTTCCACGGACAAGTCCGGCGGATCCGCGGGCGATTCCGGTGGATCGGCCGGGGAGTAGGCCGGCGTGGCGACCACGGTGCACGCAATGATCACACCGAACAGCCGCAAAGGCCCACTGGTGGAAGAACTCCCCGACGGCACGTTGCAGCTGTGGGTGCGGGCACCTGCCGTCGAGGGAAAAGCGAACAAGGCCGCTGCCGAACTGCTCGCCGGTTATTTCGGGGTCCCCAAGAGCGCGGTACGCCTCACCGCGGGAGCGACCGCCCGGCACAAAAGATTCGAGATCGGCTGATCCGGGCAGCCGGCGTCACTCGAGCGGCATCACGCGATCCTGGATCTGTTCCGGTACGGCCGGGATCAGACCGCACCCGGGAACCCGTGCTGACGCCACGCTTCGTACACCGCCACCGCTGCCGCGTTGGCGAGGTTCATCGACCGGCGCCCCGGCAGCATCGGGATGCGAATCTCTTCGGTGAGGTGGTCGTCGGCGAGGACTTCGGCCGGGAGCCCGGTCGGCTCGGCACCGAAGAGAAGCACGTCACCGGGCCGGTAGGCGATATCGGTATGCGCGGTGCCCGCCCGCGTCGTGAACGCATACACCCGCTCTGGCCGCAGCCGCGACCATGCGGTGGGCAGGTCCGGGTGGACGGTTACCGAGGCCAGGTCGTGGTAGTCCAGTCCGGCTCGCCGCAGCTTGGCTTCCGACAGATCGAAGCCGAGCGGTTCGATCAGATGTAACTCGCTGCCGGTGCCGGCGGCCAGCCGGATCGCATTACCTGTATTACCCGGTATCCGCGGTTCGTGGAACATCAATCGGAACACAGCCGACCAGTCAACCAGGGCACGGCTGCCGGTGCCCGCCCAGCCCGGGGCCGGATCGATTTCGGGGTGGCATCCTCCGGCCTACCGCCGGGAGTACGAACCGGTGGCGCAGACCTGAGCGGCCGCGTCTGGAACAATCGCAACCGTGACCGACGCCGAGACTGTGACCGAGGGCGATCCCGGCACCGGTAGCCGCCTGGCCGTGTTCCTGCGTTGCCATCTGCCGATGGTGGTGGTTGTTGCGGTGATCGCGGTTGCCGTGGTTTTCGTCGCCCAGGACAGGTGGCGGCGCGGCGCCATCTTCTTCGGTGGCGCGACGTTGATCGCCGCCGCGTTCCGGCTCTGCCTGCCCACGGTCCGCGTGGGGTTGCTGGCAGTACGCAGCAAACCGTTCGATGTGGGCGCGCTGACTCTGCTGGGCAGTGTGATCGTGTTCCTCGCCGCCACCATCAACACGCTCGGTGTGAGCTGAAACGACCGCCGCGCCCGAGATGAGCCGGGCCGCCACCGGCGGGCCCATCCGCGCGCCGGAGGCGATCCCGCGCGTCAGCGGTGGGTGCGGGCCAGACCCATCGTCTCGACCAGCAGCTTGCCGATGGCCTCGGCCTCGGTGAGGAAGGCATCGTGACCGTCGCGGGACGAGATCACCTCGAAATGCCGGCAGCCCGCCAGCCCCTCGGCCAGCTCCCGTTGGGTGTGCAGCGGGTACAGCCGGTCGGAGTCGATACCGCCCACGATGCACGGCACTTCGGCGCGCGCCATCGCCGCCTCGATCCCGCCGCGGCCGCGGCCGATATCGTGCCGGTTCATCGCCTCGCTCAGCAGCACATAGGTGGCCGGGTCGAACCGTTTGCCCAGTTTCTCGGCCTGGTATTCGAGATAGCTCTGCACCGCGTACCGGCCGCCGTCCCAGGGGTCTTCACCGGCCTGCGGGCTGTTGGCGAACCGGCTGTCCAGCTCGACCTCGGTGCGGTAGGTGAGATGTGCGATCCGCCGGGCGATACCCATTCCGGCCATCGGCGCCCGGCCGGTGCCGTGATAGTTGCCGCCCTGCCAGTCGGGGTCACCGGTGATGGCGGCGATCTGGGTGGTCTGCGTGCCGATCTGGTCGGCTGTCGCGCGGGCGCCGACGGCGAGGACCAGTGCCGCGGCGAGGCGTTCCGGGGCGCACAGCATCCACTCGAGGACCCGCATGCCGCCCATCGAACCGCCGATCGCCGCGGCCAGGCGGTCGATACCGAGCAGCTCGAACAGTTGCACCTCGGCACTCACCTGGTCGCGGATGGAGATCTCGGGAAAACGTGCCCCCCACGGCGCGCCGTCGGGCGCCGGGGATCCGGGGCCGGTGCTGCCTTGACAGCCACCGAGCACATTGGTGGCGACCACACACCATTCGTCGGTGTCGATCGGTGCGCCCGGCCCGACCATCCCGTTCCACCATCCGGGCTGCGGATGCTCGGCGTCGGGTTCGCCCACCACATGGGAATCGCCGGTCAGTGCGTGCTCGATCAGTACCACGTTGTCCATGGCCGGGGACAGTTCGCCCCAGCGCTGGACGACCAGTTCGACCGCCGGTAGCCGGGCCCCGTTCTCCAGGGTGAGCTCGCCGATCTCGATGACGCCGACAGTGCCGTCGGGCGGTGGTAGCTGCGCCACGGGTACGGCCGTGGTCCGGTCGGTGCTCACTTTCACGCGATGGCTTCCGCCCGCTGGGCCGCGATCGGCGGCGATAGCCGAATCATATGAGTTGCGGTCATGAGGTGGGCGGGGATACTGCCATCGGTCATATCGTGCTCCAGAGAATAGGGGGTTGCTCGCCGCGTTACGGAGTGCCAGGGCCGAGGCGACCAGCACCGGCACATAACGGCGACCTCCTGACATGCGCTTGCTCCCGGCTTTCGGAAGCCCGGTCATCACCCGGAGCACCCCACCGCAGCTGGAGGGTTGCCGGCCAGCGAGCCGGGGCTTGACGCTGGCACTCATGACCTGTTCCACATGGTAGCTGTGGGCTGTGGTGGACCGAAATCGGCATGGGGCGCCACCAGGTAATCTTGTGGCGCGATTCACTCTGGGAGATCTCACGGCCGGGGCTGGCTGCACCGTGCGAACACCACAAGCAGTACGCTCGTCTTGGTTACATCAGACGTCCCGTGGACAACGTGGGATGTATACGTTGTCTGTTGAACAGCTGGGGTCCGCTCACAAGCGTGTTCGCCTGGTTGTGCAATGAGGGCACCATCTTAGGAGGACACGAAGATCCATGTCCAAGATCAAGGTTGAAGGCACCGTCGTAGAACTCGACGGCGACGAGATGACTCGGATCATCTGGCAGTTCATCAAGGACAAGCTGATCCACCCGTACCTCGACCTGAACCTCGAGTACTACGACCTCGGCATCGAGTACCGCGACAAGACCGACGACCAGGTCACCGTCGACGCCGCGAACGCCATCAAAGAGCACGGCGTGGGCGTCAAATGCGCGACGATCACCCCTGACGAGGCCCGGGTCGAGGAATTCGGTCTGAAGAAGATGTGGCGGTCGCCCAACGGCACCATCCGCAACATCCTCGGCGGCACCATTTTCCGCGCGCCCATCATCATCTCGAATGTTCCGCGTCTGGTCCCCGGCTGGACCAAGCCGATCATCATCGGCCGCCATGCCTTCGGTGATCAGTACCGCGCCACCGACTTCAAGGCCTTCCAGGCCGGTACCGTCACCCTCACCTTCACCCCGGAGGACGGCAGCGAGCCGATCGTCCACGAGGTCGTGAAGATGCCGGAGGACGGCGGCGTCATCATGGGTATGTACAACTTCAAGAAGTCCATCGAGGACTTCGCGCGGGCCTCGTTCAACTACGGGCTGCAGCAGAACTACCCGGTCTACATGTCGACCAAGAACACCATCCTGAAGGCCTACGACGGCATGTTCAAGGACACCTTCCAGGAAGTGTTCGATGCCGAGTTCAAGACCCAGTTCGAGGCGGCCGGCCTCACCTACGAGCACCGGCTGATCGACGATATGGTCGCTTCCTCCATGAAATGGGAGGGCGGCTACGTCTGGGCCTGCAAGAACTACGACGGCGATGTGCAGTCCGATACCGTCGCGCAGGGCTTCGGTTCGCTGGGCCTGATGACCTCGGTGCTGCTCACCCCGGACGGTCAGACCTGTGAGGCGGAGGCCGCGCACGGCACCGTCACCCGGCACTACCGTCAGCACCAGCAGGGCAAGCCGACCTCGACCAACCCGATCGCGTCGATCTTCGCCTGGACCCGCGGTCTCGAACATCGCGGCAAGCTGGACAACACCCCCGAGGTGATCGGTTTCGCGCAGACCCTCGAGGATGTGGTCATCAAGACCGTGGAGGGCGGCCAGATGACGAAGGACCTCGCCGCGCTGGTCGGCGGCGACCAGGGCTACCTCACCACCGAGGAATTCCTCGCCGCGCTCGACGCCAACCTGGCGCGCGCGCTGCGCTGACAAACCCGCGGCCCCACGGCACCCGGTGTGCATGCGCAGTACCGCACCCGGTTCGTGGAGCCGTAGCCTTCCCAGGCCGCCGAGAACAGGGCTGTGTTCTCGGCGGCCTGTGTTTATTTGCGGTGCCTTCGGCGCCGCGGGTGTCGGTCCCCCTCGGCCTCTACCGTCGGCACTCGGCGAAACCTCAGCGCGGGGGCGGCGGAACTGGCAGGCTGTCAACAAGGCGGATCCATCCGCCCGGTGATTTACGCCGTAATGCTGCTGCTTGCACGGAGGACGACGATGTTCGAATGGTCCGATACCGATCTGATGGTCCGCGACGCGGTCCGGACTTTCATCGATAAGGAAGTACGCCCGCACCTCGACGCACTGGACAGCGGGGAAATGCTGCCCTACCCGGTGCTGCGCAAGCTGTACGCGGATTTCGGTATCGGCGCGATGGCCGAGGAAGGGCTGAACAAACAACTGGCCGCCCGGCGCGCGGCCGCCGACGGCGCGGAGAAGCCCGCCTCGGGGGACAAGGACTCCTCCGGCGGCGGTTTCGATCAGCAGACCATGATGGCCGTCGTGACCAGCGAACTCTCCGGTGTATGCATGGGTCTGTGCAGTTCACTCGGGGTGAGCACCGGCCTCGGCGGCGCCACGATCCTCTCCCGCGGCACACTCGCCCAGCAGGAGCGGTGGGTGCCCGATATCGTCAGCCTCCGCAAGATCGCATGCTGGGCGATCACCGAACCGGATTCCGGATCTGACGCCTTCGGCGGTATGAAAACCTCCGTCCGGCGCGACGGCGACGACTACATCCTCAACGGGCAGAAAACCTTCATCACCAACGGCCCCTTCGCCGACACACTGGTCGTATACGCGAAACTCGACGAGGGCGACGGCACACCCGCCCGCGACCGCAAGGTGCTCACCTTCGTCCTGGACAAGGGGATGGAAGGCCTCACCCAGGGCAAACCGTTCAAGAAGATGGGCCTGCACGCCTCACCGACCGGTGAACTGTTCTTCGACAACGTCCGCCTCGGCCGCGACCGGTTGCTCGGCGAAACCGAGGAACACCGCGGCGGTGACGGCCGGGAAAGCGCAAAATCCAGTTTCGTGGCCGAGCGCGTCGGCATCGGCTTCATGGCACTGGGCGTGATCAACGAATGCCTGCGGCTGTGCACCGAGTACGCCCGCAACCGCAAACTGTGGGGTCAGGAGATCGGCCGCTTCCAGCTCATCCAGCTCAAACTGGCCAAGATGGAGGTGGCGCGGATCAATGTGCAGAACATGGTCTTCAACATCATCGAACGCGGGAAAGCCGGTAAACCGCTGAGCCTTTCGGAAGCCTCCGCGGTGAAACTGTATTCCTCCGAGACGGCGACCGAGGTCGCGATGGAAGCCGTGCAGCTGTTCGGCGGCAACGGTTATATGTCGGAGTACCGGGTGGAACAGCTGGCCCGCGACGCGAAATCGCTGATGATCTACGCGGGCAGCAACGAAATCCAGGTCACCCACGTAGCAAAGGGCATCCTCGGCCTCTGAAAACCACCACCCCAGAACTCTGACGCGCTCCGCCTACGCACAACAAAGCAACCACGGCGACCGAGCGTGACCAGCGGCGGTGCCGAGTCTTACGAGGCCCTGTGAGGTTTCGGCCCGTCCCTGCTTTCCGTGCTCGATGCGATGCGGCGCAGCCGCGAGTGTCGAGTGCGGAAAGCAGGGACCAAGGGGGGCCGAAACCCCGCGCCGACGGAGTCGGCGCCGAACTACACAGCTCGCAGATGGTCGCGGCTGGCGTAGATGTGCTCGGCGACGAGATTGGCGATCCGTTCGGGGTCCTCCAGCATGGGCACGTGCCCGGCCCCGTTCAGCATGATCCGGTCCGCCGACTCCGGCAGCTCACGCAGGAACCGCCGGCCGTGCGCCGCGGGCGGTAGGACGCGATCGGAATCGGCCAGGATGACCCGGACCGGGGTGGTCAGGTCGGACATATCCGGCAGGGACGGTCCCCGCAAGGTGCCGGCAGTCAGCGCGGGCAGCGCGGGGCAGTTCAGGGCGGCCAGGAGCACGGCCGAGATATCCGCCCGGGAGACCGCACGGGTGTTCTTGGTGAGCAGATGGGCCATCGCCCAGCGCGCGAACCGGTTGTCGACCGGGGAACTGCTCAGCTTCCGGAGAATTTCGGTGATCGGGATCATCGGCGCGATCGTGGCGGCGGCGCGGAGCTGCGTCACCGACGGGGTCCGCCAGCCACCTGCCGGAGCGATCGCGGTGAGTGTGCGGGCCCGGCCGCGGCGCGCCAGTTCGAACCCGACCCAGCCGCCCAGCGAATTACCGGCGATATGGCAGGTGCGCCAGCCCAGATCGTCCAGTTGTGCTTCGACCCGGTCGGCCAGAGTAGCGGCGGTATAGCGGCCGTCCGGAAATTCCGGCCCGCCCCAGTGCCCGCCGAGCGCCGGCGCGAAGACCTCACACCGGGCGGCCAGCAGGGTGGCGGCCCGGTCCCAGCAGTGAGGTGAGAGCAGGACACCGTGCAGGAGGAGTAGCGGTTCGCCGGAGCCCAGATGCAGTGCGGTGACCGGCTCGGGTGCTGGGGTTGCGGAGGTGCCTGACATCGATGTCGTCACCCCTTCCTGGCAAGTAGCGGTGACCTGTCATTCTACGGCCGGTCAGTAGCCCTTCGGGGCGGCGGCCGGGTTGGTCTGCTGGACCGCGGACTGCAGGTTGCTTCCATCCTTGGCGACATCGTATCGCTCCATGACGTAATTCATACTGGCCGCGACATTGGCGACAGGATCGTAGATATTGTTGGATGTTCCGCCTACATGATATGCCTCGAACGTGCCCGGAATTGTCTGGGTGAGGCCGCGAGAATGCTGTCCCGAAGCGGCATTCGAATCCCAGTTGTTGATCGCATTGGGGTCGCCACCGGATTCCCGTTCGATCAGCACGAGATATCCACGCGTCCAGTTCTCCCGCGCCTCCGGGTCGTGAATCCCCAGCGCGTCCAGAGCGCCGTCGATAGCGGCCTTCACATCCTTGTCTCCGGTATATGCGGCGTAGTCGGCGTCGGTTGCGGCGGCCGTGTATTCCACACCGTCGTCGTTGGCCGCCGAAGAGGAGGGCGAGTTCGGCGCGACGGAGGGCAAGTACGGGCCCGACGCCGAGGGGCTGACACCGCGGGGATGTGTCGGCTCGTCGAGTTCGATGCCGAGCGCCTCGGCCGCAGCACGGTCGGAGACGCCGCTCACCTGTTCATACGTTGTATTCACGGTGTCCCAGAGCCCCTCGAAGAGCTCATTGACGTTGTGCGTCGGCAGTACCCGCCGCGAAACCTGCCGCGGATTCTCGCCGTTTTCGTCGGTCACGGTGTACTCGTCGGTGTATTCCGCGGTGTGGGCGGCATCGATCTTTTCGTTGAGTTGGCCGACCGAGGTTTCGATGGCATCGTAGGCATCCGTCACGGCCTTGCCGATTCCGGCGGTCCGCATGGGGATCCCGTCCTTGTCCTGGAGGTCGTATTCCGACTTGACCCGGTTCACCTCGTCCCGGTGCTCGCCGTAGCGTTCGAGCATTGCCGCCTGGCCGTCCGGATCGTCGATCCCCTCATTGCGCAGTAGCTGCCACATATCGGGTGCCTGGGAGGGAGTTCCCTCGCCCAGTAACCGGATCTGTTCCTGGATAACTCCCTCAGCGGTCACGAACAGCGCCTTCAACCCCTCCGGAGCAGAAGGGGGCAGGTCGTGTAGATCGCCCATCTTCTTGGTGCTGGGGGGACTCATCGGCAGTTCGCATTCGCCCGGAGAGATATGGTCAGCACATAACGATTATCGGATCTCCCCGGGCGTGGGAACCTTCGGTGCGGAAGGGCCGGGCCGGGCGTCGACGGGTCGCCGTATCGTGCCCTTGTACTGTCGACCCGTGCCTTACATCCTTTCGACCGTCAATGTCAATGGTGTTCGGGCCGCCGCTGGGAAGGGCCTGCTGACCTGGTTGAGCCGCACCGAGGCCGATATCGTCTGCCTGCAGGAGACGCGCGCCGACGACACCCAGATCGCCGCCGCGCTCGCCCCGGCGCTGGCCGACGGCTGGCAGCTTGCGCACGCCGAGCCCGGCGTCAAGGGCCGGGCGGGGGTGGGTGTGCTGTCGCGGCGGCCGATGCGGTCGGTGCGGGTCGGGATCGAACCGGACAGTGAATTCGCCTCCGCCGGGCGGTATATCGAGGCCGAGTTCGACGATGTGACCGTGGCCAGCGTGTATGTGCACACCGGTGAGGCGGAAACGCCCCGGCAGGAAGAGAAGTATCGCTTCCTGGACGAACTGGCCACCCGGATGTCCACGCGCACGGGCGCGTTCGTCATCGCCGGTGACTGGAATATCGCGCATACCGAGCGGGACCTGAAGAACTGGAAGGGCAACCTGAAGAAATCGGGTTTCCTGCCCGCCGAACGGGCCTGGGTCGACCGGCAATTGGCCGCCGGGTACGTGGATGTGGTGCGAAAACTTCACCCGGAGGGTGATGGTCCGTTCAGTTGGTGGTCGTATCGTGGGCGCGCGTTCGACAACGACACAGGGTGGCGCATCGATTATCAGCTGGCGACGCCGGAGGCGGCCGAGCGGGCGAAACAGGCCGTGGTCGAACGTGCCGCGACCTATGCCGAGCGGTGGTCGGATCATGCGCCGGTGACGGTCCAGTATCGATGAAGGGGAGTTCTGTGCGTGCGAAAGTTGTGAAGATTCTGTCCGCGGTGGGTGCCGCGGTGGTGGCGATCGTCGTCGCCCTGCTCACCCAGACCGGTGACGAGACAACGTCGAACACCGCGGCCACTCTGTCGTCCGGTGCCACGTCGACGGTGAGCGGTCAGCCCATGCCGGGCAACGCCGCCGCCGACTCTCCGGTGGTTTCGCGAGTGGCCGGGGTGCCCGAACGCGCGTACGAGACTCTGGAAGAGATCGATGCGGGTCGCTGGCCGGATTCGGCGAACGCACCCGGCACGAAAGGCGGGATCACCTTCCGGAACCGGGAAGGCCGCCTCCCGGCGACCGACGATTCCGGTAAGCGCGTCGAGTACCAGGAGTGGGATGTGAACCCGAAGAAGCGCGGGCAGTCCCGTGACGCCGAACGTATCGTCACCGGCAGCGACGGCTCGGCCTGGTACACCGGCGACCACTACGACACCTTCACAAGGATGCGCTGATGCCCGAACCGCTCGCGCTCGCGGATTTCCTGGACTTCTCCTACGACGCCGAACTCCGCCCCACCGAGGACAGCATGACCGCCCTGGGTGCTGTGCAGGTGGACGCGGCCGAGTTCAGCGGTATCCGCTACCGCGTCCCGGCGGGTTTCCGGGTGCGTGAACTACGCGGCAGCCGGATGCGCACTGTGCCGGCGCTCTACGACGAATTCGCCGCGGCCCTGCAGTTCCCGTACTACTTCCGGCCGAACAAGGATTCGTTCGACGAGTGTCTGCTGGATATCGACGACACTCTTGGTGAGGCCAAGGGGTATGTACTCGCGATCCGCGACGCCGGCCAGCTCCTCGCGGACGCGCCGGAGGAGCGGGATTGGTTCGCCTCGGTCGTCGAGGAATGCGCGGATTTCTGGCCGTCGCGCGATGTGGTCTTCCGGGTGATCATGCAAGGGGAACTGCAGGGAATGGGAGCAGTTCCGCTCCGTTTCTGAGCGGAAGGATCAGGCCGGATCGTTGCGCTGGGCGAAGTCTTCGCCGAGGAGGACGAAGACATCGGTGGTGTAGTCGATGAGGGTATCGCGGTTGATCGCGAGATCGCCGCGGACCCAGCTGGTGAGGGTTTGAACGAGGCCGCCCACCAGGTAGGTGGCGCGGAAATCGATCACCGGGTCCGGGGCGGGATCTGTGATGCCGTAGAACTCGATACCTTCGCTGGCCACCAGCCGGGCGAAGACGCGGATGGTTTCGGTGGTGCGGGCGCGTAGCTGTGGGGTGGCCATGGCGGCGACCATGGTGACCTCGGTTTTGCGGGGGTCGTCGGTGAGCAGGTGGATACCGGCGGTGATTGCGGCGTGGGCTCGGGCGCGGGAATCGCCGGTCGCGGTGTGCGCGGCGGCGACGATGGCCAGGACCAGTTCTTCGGCGATTCCGTCCACCAGTGCGGTGAGCACGTCGTCGCGGCTGCCGAAACTCTCGTAGTAGTAGCGCTCGTTCAGGCCGGCCTGCGCGCACATTCCCGACACGGTCAGCTTGTCCAGGCCCTGGGTGCCGATGATCTCCAGTGCCGCGTCCAGAAGCGCGGACCGTCGCTGGGCCCGCCGTTCCTCTGCGGACAAACCGCCGTAGGTGCGCTGCGCTGCCATCCCTAAATGATGGCGGGTGGACGGCCGACGGGTGTGGGCGGGGCAATTTGGTGGTTGGTCTTGCCAGAAATTCGCAACTGGTGGATGCTATTGCCAGATGCGCGGATGCGCGGTGCTCAGAGTTGAGCTGGACCGGGAGGCTGAGATGGCCATGGACACGGGATACTTTGCCGACGATTCGATGATCCGGCGGGTTATGCGGAAACGGGCCGTGGGCCTGACCTACGGGCTGCGGGCGCTGGTGATCGGGGCGGTACACCCACTGCTCTATGTGGGGACGGCCGAATCCACCGAGCACCGGGATACGCCCTACACCCGGCTGGCGCTCACCGGGAAGCTGTTCGAAGCGGTGTTCTTCGGGACGAAGGAAGAAGCCGATCGGGCGCTCGAGTTCACCGGGAAGAAGCACCAGAAGGTGGTGGGGCGGATTCCGGAGGATGCGGGGGAACATCATCCGGCGGGGACGGCCTACTCCGCCTACGACCCGCATCTGAGCTTCATGACCATGGCATTCACCTTCGAATCCGCGGAGGTCATGTACGACCTGCTGGTCAAACGGCTCACCGATGGCGAGCGCGAGGATCTGTACCAGGACTACGTGCGGTGGGGAGAGCTGTTCGGGATGCCGCGTGACGCCGCCCCGGCCGACTACCGGGCATTCCGCGAGTACTTCGACGGCTATCTCTCCTCCGACGAACTGTTCCTCACCGACGAGGCGCGCAAGGTCGGCAACTATCTGTGCGGGCATGTCGTGCCCTATCCGCAGCCGCTGCCGGCTCGGCAGGTGAGTTCGGCGTACTACCTGCTGGTGCAGGGCAGCCTGCCGGAGCGGATCCGGGAGATGTACGGCATCGAGTGGAAGCGCACCGACGAACTCGCCTACCGGGGGTTGGCGCAGTCGGTACGCAATGCCCACAGCGTGCCGTCGGTCCTGGTACCACGGCCGGTGAAAACAGCGCTCAACGGGCCGAGTGCGCCGGTGTACCGGCTGATCACCAAGCAGGAACAGGAGCTGGCCCGAGCCGGAAAGCGCAGTATGCCCGGTATCGACCCGCGCAAGTGGGCAGAGCGAAATTCGGCTTGAGCCGCATGCGAAGATCGGGGCATGTCCAGTCCTGCCCAAACCCCCGCCGTGGGGGAGCGTAAACAGCGAGTGCTCTCCGGCATCCAGCCGACCAGCGCCTCGTTCCATCTCGGGAACTACCTCGGTGCCCTGCAGTACTGGGTGACCTTGCAGGACGACTACGACGCGCTGTACTTCATCCCGGATATGCACGCCATCACGGTGTCGCAGGATCCGAAGGAACTCCGCAAACGCACCCGGATCGCGGCGGCGCAGCTGCTCGCCCTCGGGATCGACCCGGCCCGCTCCACGCTGTTCGTGCAGTCGCAGGTGCCCGAGCATGCGGAGCTGGCCTGGGTGCTGAGCTGTATCACCGGCTTCGGGGAGGCGAGCCGGATGACGCAGTTCAAGGACAAATCGGTGAAACAGGGGGCGGACAACACCACCGTCGGGCTGTTCACCTACCCGGTGCTGATGGCCGCCGATATCCTGCTGTACCGCCCGCATCAGGTACCGGTGGGCGAGGACCAGCGCCAGCATCTGGAACTCACCCGCAATCTCGCGCAGCGCTTCAACACCCGGTTCAAGAAGACCTTCGTCATCCCGGAGCCCCATATCGTCAAGGGCACCGCCAAGATCTACGACCTGCAGGATCCCACCGCCAAGATGAGCAAATCGGCGAGTTCGGACGCCGGTCTGATCAATCTGCTGGACGATCCCAAGGTTTCGGCGAAGAAGGTGCGTTCCGCGGTCACCGACACCGAACGCGAAATCCGCTACGACGTGGAGAACAAACCGGGTATCAGCAACCTGCTGGTGATCCTGTCGGCACTCACCGAAACGCCCATCGTGACCCTGGAGAAAGACTACGCGGGCCGCGGTTACGGTGATCTGAAAGCCGATGTCGCCGACGCACTGATCGGATTTGCCACCCCTTTGCGGGCGAAAGTGGAAGAGTACATGGCGGATCAGGGCGAACTCGATCGCATCCTCGGCATCGGCGCCGAGCGTGCGCGCGAGATCGCCGGTAACACTCTCGCACAGGTCTACGACCGAGTCGGGTTCCTCGCCCGCTGATCGGTCGCCCGGCCCGTGCGCGTTGGCGGTGAGGGGCGCAGACAGTGCAGGTGATCGACAACGTCAAATCCGCGATCAGCCGGATGGTCGGGCAACGGCCCTGGCTGGACCATATGGTCCGGGCCTTCGGCAGATACCAGGACCAGCGCGGTGACTACTACGCGGCGGGGATCACGTATTTCACCGTGCTGTCACTGTTTCCGCTGCTGATGATCGCGTTCGCCATCGCCGGTTTCGTGCTCGCCGGAAACGACGAGCTGCTGCGGGAACTGCAGGACAAGGTCGTCGAGAACGTCCCCGGCGAAATGGGTGGCCAGCTCAACGATCTGATCGATCAGGCGGTCGGTTCGCGCGGTGCGGTGGGTGTGCTCGGCCTGCTCACCGGGCTCTACTCGGGGTTGGGCTGGATGGCGAATCTGCGCAAGGCCCTGACCGAGCAGTGGGAACAGAAATCGAACGAGCAGAGCTGGTTCCACACCAAGCTCTCCGATCTGGTGGCCCTGCTGGGACTGTTCCTGGCGCTGGCTCTTTCGCTCGGACTGTCGGTCCTGGCGTCGAGCCGGCTCGGCGTGCAACTGCTGGAACTGGTGGGGTTCGAGGAGATGCCGGGGTCGCGGTGGCTGTTGTGGCTGCTGTCGACGGTGCTCGCGCTGGTCGCTTCGTGGGCGTTGTTCACCTGGATCATCGCCCGGCTACCGCGGGAGCCGGTCACCGTGCGCAGCGCCGCGAAGGCCGCGGTCCTGGCGGCGCTGGGGTTCGAGGTGTTCAAGAACATCGCCGGGATCTACATGCGGTCCGTGCTGAGCAGTCCGGCGGGGGCGGCGTTCGGTTCGGTGATCGGCATCATGGTGTTCAGCTATGTGGTGTACCGGATCATCCTGTTCGCCACCGCATGGGCGGCGACCGCGCGGGAGAACGAGCAATTGGTATCGGTTCCGGTTCCCGAACCCGCGGTGATCCGGCCACGGGTGCAGACCACCGGGCGGCCGGGCATGGGTGGGGCGGCGGCACTGTTCGGCGCGGGTGCGCTCACCACACTGGGGGTCGCCAGGTTGCGCCGGGGCCGGGTGCAGAAACGCGCCGAGTAACGGCGGATTACCGAGTCGCTGCTGCGGTCAAGGGATTTCCCGGGCGGGACGGGCGGATTTCGTGTTGTTGCCGCCCGGCCCGGCCGGGATGTCAGTGCCGCCTGGTCCGGACGTGCCAGGTGCCGACCAGCAGGATCGGGACAAGGATCAGACCGGCGACCATGAGCAGCATCCACAATTCGTCGTATTCCTCGTCCGCCGCGGGTTGCGCCGAGTATGCGATATCGCCGTTATCGGGCGGAACAGCCAACCCCGGAGCGCCGGAAACGGTTTCGGCCTCGTCGCCGGGGATATCGCCGACCTTCGCGGCAGGATCCAGCGCGAAACCGTAGTCGAGCAGCCGGGCGGCCTGCTCCCACGGGCGGATCGGCAGCACATCGGCCTGCAGCAGCGTGACGACGAGCCGGCGTCCGTCACGTTCGGCCGCCGCGACGAAGGTCTGCCTGGCGTCGTCGGTGAAACCCGTCTTCCCACCGAGCGCCCCGGGATAGTTGTAGAGCAGGCCGTTGTCGTTCGCGATCGGGAACCCCGGATGGTCTTGATCGCCGGGAATCGCCGGGTTCGGTGGATAACCGGGGAAATCGAGCTGCTCGGTGCCGATCATCTGCGCGAACAGTGGTATCGACATGGCTTCGCGGAACAGCAACGACAGATCGTAGGCCGACGTGCTCATCCCCGGCCCGTCCAGCCCGGACGGAGTGGCAGCACGAGTGTCGTAGGCGTGCAGGGCTTTCGCGAGATCGTTCATCTTCGCGACCGCGGCCTCGTCGCCGCCGAGCTGGGCGGCGATCGCATGCGCGGCATCGTTGCCCGACGCCATCACCAGGCCGTGCAGCAGCTGCCGGTTGGTATACCGGCCACCCGGGCCGATCCCGACACGCGTGCCCTCCACATCGGCATCGGCCTGGGTGCCGACGACGACCCGGTCCAGGTCGAGCGTGCGCAAGGCGACGGTGGCCAACAGCACCTTGATGGTGCTGGCCGGGCGGTACCGGCCGTGCGGATCCTTGGCGGCCAGCACCGCCCCGGTATCCAGATCGGAGACCATCCACGCGGTCGCGGAGATATCCGCCGGTACCGCCGGGGCAGCCGCGGGCAGGACGATCCCGCATTCGCCGAGGCGTTTACCGCCGACCGGCGGATCGGGGATCGGCAGGGCAGTGGGCGGGGCCTCACCGGGCGCGGGGACCTCGGACGAGTCTATGGCCGGCGGCGGCTGTGTCTTCTGCGGGCAGCTGTCGGTGACCGGGGTCGCGAACGGGGTGGTGGTGGGCGGTGGTGGCTGCGCTGCCGCGGGGCCGCCGACGATCAATGGTCCGGCCGCGAGCACCGCGGCGGTGAGCACCGAGCCGAAACGGCGGGCGGTGCGCTGGTGGAGCTCGGTGGTGTACATCGGGGAAGAGCCTAGAAGGTTTTTCGGGCAGCGAGACATCGGCAAAGGACTCGCCCCACACACCTCAGCCCAGGAGAACCGCGTAACCGGGTTTGATGATGTCGTCGATGATCCGCAGTCGTTCCGGGAACGGGATGAACGCCGATTTCATCGCGTTGATGGTGAAACGTTCCAGATCGCTCCAGCCGTAGCCGAAGGTCTGGTGCAGTTTCAGCATCTCCCGGCTCATACTGGTATCGCTCATCAGCCGGTTGTCGGTGTTCACGGTGACCCGGAAACGCAGCCGAGCCAGCAGATCGAACGGATGCTTGTCCAGCGAGGGCACCGCTCCGGTCTGGACGTTCGAGGAGGGGCACAGTTCGAGCGGCACCCGGGTGTCGCGTACGTATTGGGCGAGCCGGCCCAGCCGGGCGTCGGCGATCCCGCCGGTTACCTCGATATCGTCGACGATTCGCACCCCGTGCCCGAGGCGGTCGCAACCGCAGAAGGCCAGCGCTTCGTGGATGGACGGCAGGCCGAACGCCTCACCCGCATGAATGGTGAAGTGGGCGTTGTTCACCCGCATGTACTCGAAGGCGTCCAGATGGCGGGTGGGGGGATAGCCGGCCTCCGCGCCCGCGATATCGAAACCGCATACGCCGCGGTCCCGGAAGCGCACCGCCAGTTCCGCGATCTCCCGTGAGCGGGCGGCATGCCGCATGGCCGTCAGCAGGCAGCGCACCACGATGGGATGCCCCGCCGCCGCGGCTGCCGCTTCTCCGGCGGCGAATCCGGCCAGGACGTGTTCGACCACTTCGTCCAGGGAGAGGTCCTGTTCCAGATGTTGTTCCGGCGCGAACCGGACCTCCGCGTAGACCACGCCGTCGTCCGCCAGATCCTCGGCGCATTCGCGGGCCACCCGGTGCAGGCCCTCGGGGGTCTGCATCACCGCGACGGTATGGGTGAATGTCTCCAGATAGCGTTCGAGCGAACCGCTGTCGGCGGCGTCCCGGAACCACCGGGCCAAACCCGCGGCGTCGTCGGCGGGTAGCTCGTCGTAACCGCAGTCGCGGGCGAGTTCGAGGACCGTCGCGGGCCGCAGACCGCCGTCGAGGTGATCGTGCAGGAGCGCCTTCGGCGCCCGGCGCAAGGTGGCGAGGTCCAGCGGCATGGGTCCGGTCATGTACCGACGGTATCGCCGATTTCCGGGCCGGGCAGCCGTACGCTCCGAATGATCCCACCTCTTCGGCTGCCGCTCACTCCGAGTTCCCGGGGCGGTCAGGCGGCCGTTGCGTGTAAGTAGCCGGTGAGTGGGACGAACCGGGGCAAGTCGCAAGGCTCCTCAGGCCCGGCCCGGCCCGTCTACCGGGGCCCGCCGGTGCCGGTGGTACTTGCACGTCCGGCAGCAGTGGTGGATATGCCGCCCCCTGGACTCGGCCGAGACTGTCTCGGGCTGCCGGCAGGGCGAAGACGTACCTTGTCCGTTCAGCTACCGGGCGCAGATGCCTACAGTCAGGTCCGTGCCGGATTGATCGCCGCGCCGCCGGTGCAGGCCGATTGCCGAGCGTGCCGCTTCGGCCCCGCATGAGCACATACCGTCATCGATGCGTTTGTGTATTGACCGCGGTCGAGCGAGACCGCGTCGGCGGGAACCGGTGTTTCGCGGTCGACCGACCGATCAGGCCCAGCTCCCGAGTCGGCGCCCGGGCACGCCACCGGCATTCATCCCGGGCCGACCCGGTCGAGGATCAGAGGGCCGCCGCGGTCGTGTTCCGGGGAGTTCGGGCTGATCGTGACAGCCGCGGCCAGCGCTTCGACTGCCGCGGGTAGTACGTCCGGAGTGTCGGTGTGGAGAGTGAGCAGCGGTGAACCGGCCTTCACCCGGTCTCCGACAGTTGCGTGCAGGCGGATACCCGCGCCCGCTTGAACCGGGTCGCCCTGCCGGGCTCGCCCGGCGCCCAGCCGCCACGCGGCGACTCCGACAGCGCGCGCGTCCAGGCCGGTCAGCGTGCCGGTTGCGGGTGCGGACAGGGTTTCGGTGTGTTTCGCGACCGGTAGCGGTGCCTCCGGGTCGCCGCCCTGGGCGCGGATCATGCTGCGCCAGTGGTCCATTGCGCGTCCGTCGGTGAGTGCCTGCGCGGGATCGGTGTGCAGCCCGGCCAGCGCGACCATCTCGCGGGCCAGCGCCAGAGTCAGTTCGACCAGATCCGCCGGGCCGCCCCCGGCCAGCACCTCCACCGCCTCGGCGACTTCGAGCGCATTACCCGCGGTACGGCCGAGCGGTGTATCCATGGCCGTCAGCAGGGCGACGGTGTGCACCCCGGCGTCGGCGCCCAGCTCGACCATGGTGGTGGCCAGTGTGTGGGCTTCGTCCCGGGTCGGCATGAAGGCGCCCGCGCCGACCTTCACATCGAGTACGAGGGCGGCGGTGCCTTCGGCGATCTTCTTGCTCATGATCGAACTCGCGATCAGTGGGATCGATTCGACCGTGCCCGTGGTGTCGCGCAACGCGTAGAGGCGTTTATCCGCCGGTGCGAGGTCGGCGCCTGCGGCGCAGACCACGGCGCCGGTGGCCGGGTCGGAGAGGATTTCGCGCATCCGGTCCGGGCTGATATCGGCACGCCAGCCAGGGATGGATTCCAGTTTGTCCAAGGTCCCGCCGGTGTAGCCCAGCCCGCGACCCGACAGTTGCGGAACCGCCGCACCGCACGCCGCCACCAGCGGGGCAAGCGGCAGTGTGACCTTGTCGCCGACGCCGCCGGTGGAATGCTTGTCGACGGTGGGCCGGGGCAGATCGGTGAAATCCAGCCGGCGGCCCGAGTCGATCATCGCGCGGGTCCACCTCGCGGTTTCGCGGCGGTTCATGCCACGCAGCACGATGGCCATCGCCAGCGCCGACATCTGCTCGTCGGCCATCGCACCACGGGTGAAAGCGTCGATGGCCCAGTCGATCTGCTCGTCGGACAGCTCGCCGCCGTCCCGTTTCGCCCGGATGATCGATATTGCGTCGTGTGCCGTCACGCCCTCAGTCTCGCAGCGCTCCGGGCAGAAAGCAGGCGACCGGCCGTGGGACGGCATCCGGTCGTCGCTCCGTCCTCGACTGCCTGCGTGCGGGCTACCTCGGTGTGGTCTCGACGACCGTGGCGCGGGAGTCGAAGGACGTCAGGGCGGGCACCCCGTCGGTACGGTCCGTCCGTGCGGCAGGTCGACCGTGCTCTGGGTCTCGGCACCGGACTGCTGGTGAGCGACTCGTAGCCGCCGCCGGTGGCCGAGGCATCCCGGTCCCAGCGACGAAGCCTCGGCGTGTGCATCGTCATAGCCGGTGTTCTCGGTGCCGCGGGCGGGCCCGGCGGCGATCTACTCCTGCAGAGCGCGCAGCGTTTCGAGGCGGTGCTGCACGGTGGGGCCGGTGGGTGCCACGATGATCTCGTCGGCGCCGGTCTCCTTCACCAGCGTGTCGAGGCGGTCCCGTACTTGTTCGCGGGTGCCGATGGCCTGATCCGCGTTGCGGTCGTCGACGAAAGCGTCCTCGGCATCCGACCACGGGTAGGCCTCGGCCTCTTCCAGCGTCGGGATGCGCTGCGGCAGTTGGCCGGTGCGCATCCGCAACTGCACCAGGCTCTGCGGCAGGGTCCGGCGGCGGGCTTCGGCTTCGGTATCGGCGACCACCGTCGCCACCGCCAGCATCGACCGCGGTTCGCTCAGCACCTCCGAGGGACGGAATTCGCGCCGGTACAGCTCGAAAACCAATGGAGTGGTGCGTCCACCCGCGAAATGGTGGGCGAAGGCGAACGGCAGCCCCATCATGGCGGCGAGCCGGGCACTGAAATCACTGGAACCCAGCAGCCACATCTCGGGCGGATCGCCCTCGCCCGGAATCGCCCGGATCCGGTCGCCCTGACCGCCCCGGAGTGGCGGGATGGTGCCGAAATAGGCAAGGAGCTCCACTACCTGCTTGGGGAAATCCTCCACGGCCTCGGCGGTGGCGCCGCGCCGGATGGTCGCCGAGATCAGCGGATCCGTTCCCGCGGCCCGGCCCAGACCGAGATCGATCCGGTCCCCGTACAGCGCGACCAGGGTCCCGAACTGTTCTGCCACGACCAGCGCCGCGTGATTGGGCAGCATCACCCCACCGGAGCCGACCCGGATCCGCTCGGTCGCCGCGGCCACGGCCGCGATCAGCACCGGCGGCGCCGAACTGGCAATTCCCGGCATACCGTGGTGCTCGGCCACCCAGAACCGGCGGAATCCCAGCCGCTCGGCCTCGCGGGCGACGGTCAGCGTATCGGCCAGCGCCTGCCGATGTGATCCGTCGGCGGCGACGGCGGCCAGATCGAGCACGGAGAGGGGAACAGTCATACCGGGACCAACCTCCGGGGTTGCGTGGTGATTCCGGTCCCGCCGAATCGGTGGCGCCGACGCCGTGGGTCGGGTGCCCCGTGCGCCGTACGACGGTGATCCGGCGGCCCTGGGTTCGCTGACCGGATCCGGGCGCTGGGCTCGAACCGCCGCTCGACAGCCACGGGATGAGACCGATCAGATGCGACCGGCCGCGAGGTCGTCCGGTCCGAAAGCATCGCGCAGTAGATCCCCCAGCGGGAGCGGGCCCGCGGGATGGTCGATCAAGAGTTCTTTGCCCCCGAACTCGTACAGCACCTGCCGGCAGCGACCACAGGGCAGCAGGATCTCTCCCCGTGAATCGCAGACGGATACCGCGATCAGCCGAGCCGGTGACCGGGTGCGCTGGTTGCCGACCAGGACACATTCCGCGCACAACCCCAGCCCATAGGACACGTTTTCCACATTGCAGCCGATCGAGATCGTTTCCCCGTCCCAGCCCGCCGCCCCCACCGGGAACCGGGAGTAGGGCGCATAGGCCCGGCTCATCGCCGCAAACGCCTCGGCCCGCAGCCCTGCCCAGTCGATACCCATACGCGCTCCCGTAGGTGTGTGTGGTCGAACGGTCGGCTTCCATGTCTACCGTTGTCGCCACCGCACCGCCCAGTCGTTCCGAGCTCACCGTGGCCGACGAGCGGGGACCGCGCAGCGGCTGTCGGCTCGTCGGCCGGCCCGAAGTGGTGACGCGCCGCGGGTCCGCGCCGAACCCGACGCGACCCACCGGTGGCGCAGCGCCCGGCGCGGCTCACGTGTACTCGGCCCACCGCAAATCGAATGCGACCATCGGTGGCGCAGCGCTCGGCGTAGCTGACCCGAGCTCGGCCGACCCCAAACGCGACCATCGGTGGCGCGGTGCTCGGTGCGGCCCACCACAAACCCGATGTGACCAGCGGCGGTGCCGAGTTCAGCGAGATGTGCCAGTTTCGGCCAACCCTGCGGACCGGACGTGACCAGCGGCGCAGCCGAGTCTTACGAGGCCCTGTGAGGTTTTGGCCCGTCCCTGCTGTCAGTGCTCGATGCGATGCGGCGCAGCCGCGAGCATCGAGTGCTGACAGCAGGGACCAAGGGGGGCCAAAACCCGCGCCGACGGAGTCGGCGCCATCAACACTGAAACACCGCGTTCGGTTCGGAGATATGTAGGGTGCCGGGCCGTCCGGCCCGGCCTCGTGGTCGCCAGGAAGGTGCCGAATGACGCTTCCGAAGTTCCTCATCGTCATGGTGTATTCGAAACTTATGTTGTCCAGGCTCAATGCGTTCGACGAGGTCGAGGTGCAGCTGGAGTACCAGATCGTGCCCGATTACGACGCCGATCCCGCGGTGGGCAGGTACCCGGAGAGCGCACCGGCCAGTCAGGCGCTACTCGGGCATGTGACCGGCGATATCGTCGATACGGAGTTCAACTACGAAGCGGTGCGGTTGCGGGTGGAGGCGATCGGCGAGGGCGACTGAGCCGTCGCCGGGATACGAGTGGTTCGGCCGCGGCGCCGGGCGGGTCTCTTGTTCCGCCCGGCGCGTGGGCCGGTGTCACGATTTCCGGGAGATCTTTCGCCGGGCGCCCGATTCTTCGGCTACTCTCGAGTAACTTGACCCATTCCACTGAGACATTTTGCACATTGCCCCGGCGCACAATGGCGACCTCGGCATTGAGAGCATTCGTCGCCGGCGGAAATCGGGCCCCGTTCGCGTGGAATCGTGTCGATTCGGTAAAACCGTTGCCGGGCAATGAATTACCAGTTGAATACCGGCGCGGGACATGTTCGGCAGGCCGGGTTGTGCGGGCGTGGGTGACCCGTCGCGTAACCCTGTGGCGACCGGAGAAAGGCGACCCTAACCTGCCTGATATCGCTGCAACGCGCGGCACGCCGAATTAGTTCCGCCAATGTGAGGGGATTAGAGTCCAGATCAGATCGGTTACACGTTCGGCGGCGGCGAGCCCAGCGACCGCGGCCCCGGGATAGGGCCCTGTCACAACCCGGCTGGTGCGTCACCGAATCCCGGCTCCACCGCACCGGTGCCGGGATCTGTGACCGGGTCCATCAACGATGTTGGAGGCACCGAGACTCTATGGCCACGATAGAAGCTCCGGCTCAGCCGAAGCGTAAAACGCTGTACCGAGGCGACCCCGGTATGTGGTCCTGGGCCCTGCACCGGATCACCGGTGTCACGGTCTTCTTCTTCCTGTTCGTGCACGTCCTGGACACCGCGCTCGTCCGAGTCAGTCCCGAAATCTACGACGAGGCGATCGAGCTCTACAAGACGCCGATCGTCGCGCTCATGGAAATGGGCCTGGTCTTCTGCGTGCTGTTCCACGCGCTCAACGGTGTGCGGGTCATCCTGGTGGACTTCTGGTCGCAGGGCCCGCGCTATCAGAAGCAGATGCTCTGGGGCATCATCGGCCTGCTGGTGGTGCTCATGGTGCCCACGATCGGCCGCATGTTCTACCTACTGTTGACGGAGCACTGAGCCATGACTGCACCTGTTCTCGGTAAATCTCACGATCGCCCGGCGAGCCTGGATCTCCCGCGGTCGCCGCGAGGCCACGCAAGCAGCAACTTCGAGAAGTACGCGTGGCTGTTCATGCGTTTCTCCGGTGTCGCGCTGATTGTGCTGGTCCTCGGTCATATGGCGATCATGTTGCTGCTCGACGGTGGTGTGAAACGGTTGAACTTCGCGTTCGTGGCCGGCCGCTGGGCGAGCCCGTTCTGGCAGATCTGGGATCTGGCCATGCTGTGGCTGGCGCAGTTGCACGGCGGCAACGGTCTGCGCACCGTGATCGCCGACTACTCGCGCAAGGATTCGACCCGCTTCTGGCTGAATACGCTGTTGGTGCTGTCGATGATCCTGATCATGGGCGTGGGCACCTACGTCATCTTCACCTTCGACCCCAACATCAGTTAGGAACGGCCCCCTCGCATGAGTGAGAGCAGCGAACGAACCGACACCACTGTTGAGTCTCGGCCTGTTCAGGAGCACCGCTACGACGTCGTGATCGTCGGCGCCGGTGGCGCGGGTATGCGGGCGGCCATCGAGGCCGGCCCCCGGGCGCGTACCGCGGTGCTGACCAAGCTGTACCCCACCCGCAGCCACACCGGCGCGGCCCAGGGCGGTATGTGCGCGGCCCTGGCCAATGTCGAAGAGGACAACTGGGAGTGGCACACCTTCGACACGGTGAAGGGTGGCGACTACCTGGTCGACCAGGACGCGGCGGAGATCATGGCCAAAGAGGCCATCGACGCGGTACTGGACCTGGAGAAGATGGGCCTGCCGTTCAACCGCACGCCCGAGGGCAAGATCGACCAGCGCCGGTTCGGCGGGCACACCCGTGACCACGGCAAGGCCCCGGTGCGGCGTGCCTGCTACGCGGCCGACCGTACCGGTCACATGATCCTGCAGACGCTGTACCAGAACTGCGTCAAACACGACGTGGAGTTCTACAACGAGTTCTACGTGCTCGATCTGGTGATGACAGATACCGAGCGGGGCCCGGTCGCCACCGGCGTGGTCGCCTACGAGCTGGCTACCGGCGAACTGCACGTGTTCCATGCCAAGTCGATCGTCTTCGCCACCGGCGGTTCCGGCCGGATGTACAAGACCACCTCCAACGCGCATACGCTCACCGGCGACGGTATGGCGATCGTGTTCCGCAAGGGCCTGCCGCTCGAGGATATGGAATTCCACCAGTTCCATCCGACGGGCCTGGCCGGGCTCGGCATCCTCATCTCCGAGGCGGTCCGCGGTGAGGGTGGCATCCTGCGCAATGTGGACGGCGAGCGATTCATGGAGCGCTACGCGCCCACCATCAAGGATCTCGCGCCGCGCGATATCGTCGCCCGTTCGATGGTGCTCGAGGTGCTCGAGGGCCGCGGCGCCGGCCCGAACAAGGATTACGTCTATATCGACGTGACCCACCTCGGCGAGGACGTCCTCGAGGAGAAGCTCCCCGATATCACCGAATTCGCCCGCACGTACCTGGGTGTGGACCCGGTGAAGGAACTGGTGCCGGTCTTCCCGACCTGTCACTACGTGATGGGTGGTATCCCGACCCGCATCCAGGGCGAGGTGCTGCGCAACAACACCGATGTCGTCCCCGGCCTGTACGCCGCCGGCGAATGCGCCTGTGTCTCCGTGCACGGCGCCAACCGGCTCGGCACCAACTCGCTGCTCGATATCAACGTATTCGGCCGGCGCGCCGGTATCGCCGCCGCCGAATACGCGCAGCGCGCCGAATTCGTCGAGATGCCGGAGAGTCCCGCGCAGATGGTGCAGGACTGGCTCTCGCTGATCCTGTCCGACCACGGCAACGAGCGGGTCGCCGATATCCGCACCGAATTGCAGCGGTCGATGGACAACAACGCCTCGGTGTTCCGCACCGAGGACACGCTCAAGCAGGCCCTCACCGATATCCACGCGCTCAAGGAGCGTTACGCCCGGATTACGGTGCAGGACAAGGGCAAACGCTACAACAGTGATCTGCTCGAGGCCCTGGAGCTGGGCTTCCTGCTGGAGCTGGCCGAAGTCACGGTGGTCGGCGCGCTCAACCGCAAGGAGTCGCGTGGTGGTCACGCCCGCGAGGACTACCCGGACCGCGACGATGTGAACTTCATGCGGCACACGATGGCCTACAAGGAAGGCGCGGATCTCCTCTCGGATATCCGGCTGGACTTCAAGCCGGTGGTGCAGACCCGTTACGAGCCGATGGAGCGTAAGTACTGATGACCGCTGTAGCCGAAAAGCCCGCAGCCGCGAACCCGGCGCCGGTGCCCGAGGGCTCGACCATGATCACCGTCAAGGTGGCGCGGTTCAACCCGGAGGACGGGCAGGGCCAGCACTGGGAGTCGTTCCAGGTGCCGGCGCTGCCGACGGACCGCTTCCTGAACGTCCTCATCTACATCAAGTCCTACCTGGACGGCACGCTCACCTTCCGGCGCTCCTGTGCGCACGGGGTGTGCGGGTCGGACGCGATGCGGATCAACGGTGTGAACCGGCTGGCCTGCAAGGTCCTGATGAAGGATATGCTGCCGAAGAACGGTAAACCGGTCACGATCTCCGTCGAGCCGATCCGCGGCCTGCCGGTGGAGAAGGACCTGATCGTCGATATGGAACCGTTCTTCGACGCGTTCCGGGCGGTGAAGCCGTACCTGATGACCTCCGGTAACGAGCCCACCTACGAGCGGATCCAGAGTCAGGCCGATCGCGCCCGGTTCGACGACACCACCAAATGCATCCTGTGTGCCTGCTGCACCACCTCGTGCCCGGTGTACTGGCACGACGGCAGCTACTTCGGCCCGGCCGCGATCGTGAACGCGCACCGCTTCATCTTCGACAGCCGCGACGAGGGTGCCCGGGAGCGTCTGGACATCCTCAACGAGGTCGACGGGGTGTGGCGCTGCCGCACCACCTTCAACTGCACCGATGCCTGCCCGCGCGGTATCGAGGTCACCAAGGCGATTCAGGAAGTCAAGCGCGCACTGCTGTTCGCGCGCTGATTCGTTGTCGTCGCAACCGCCCCCGTGTCCTGCACGGGGGCGGTTTTGCATTCCCGGTCGTTCGGGTTTCGTCACACGAACTTGATAATTCGGGTACCCGAACTTACCATTCTGACTGGAAGGCGGTGGTTCGGCATGCAGGTATTTCTCCGGCTCACCGCTGTATTGGCGGTCTGCGCAACAGCGGTCGTCCTCACCGCCTGCCAGACCTTCCACCTGCCACGCAACGGGAAACCGGTGGTGGTCACCACCTTCACCGTGCTGGCCGATATCGCCGGCAATATCGCAGGTGAACACCTCGAGGTGCAGTCGCTCACAAAACCCGGTTCGGAGATCCACGGCTACGAACCGACGCCCGGCGATATCAAACGTGCCGCCAAAGCCGATCTTATCCTCGACAACGGGATGAACCTGGAGGCCTGGTTCGGCCAGTTCGTCGCCGACCTCGACGCCGAGCACGTCACCGTGAGCGAGGGAGTGGCCTCGGTACCCATCACCTCCGACGCCTACGCGGGCAAACCCAACCCGCACGCCTGGATGTCCCCGCTCAACGTCCAGACCTATGTCGACAATATGGTGGCCGCCTTCACCCGCCTTGCCCCCGAACACGGTGCCGTGTTCCGGGCCAACGGTGACAACTACAAGCTGCGGTTACAGCAGGTGCACGATGAACTCGTCGCCGAACTTCGCGATCTGCCGCGCCGGCAGCGCGCCCTGGTGACCTGCGAAGGCGCGTTCTCTTACCTGGCTCGCGACGCTGGTCTGTCGGAGGCCTATATCTGGCCGGTCAATGCCGAACAGCAGGCCACACCGCAGCAGATCACTCGGTTGATCGAATACGTCCGCGACAATCAGGTACCCGCGGTGTTCTGCGAATCCACCGTCTCCGACGCGCCTATGCAGCGGGTCGTCGAGGCTACGGGTGCGCGGTTCGGCGGTGTTCTCTATGTGGACTCGCTGTCCGCGGCGGACGGTCCGGTGCCGACCTATCTGGACCTGATCCGCCACGACGCCGAAACTATCGCCGCCGCACTCACCGGGAGCCGGTCATGACAATCCCCGCGATCGACGTCGACGGCGTCACTGTCTACTACGGCGAGGTGCAGGCCCTCGACGGCGTCCGGCTGGCGGTGGACCCCGGCCGCGTATGTGCGCTGATCGGAATGAACGGCTCGGGTAAATCGACGCTGTTCAAAACGCTGATGGGCATGATCGTCCCGGACCGCGGCACCGTCCGTATCGGTGGTGAGAAACCGGCGATGGCGCGCCGCTCCGGAGCACTCGGATATGTACCGCAGAGCGAAGCGGTGGACTGGTCGTTCCCGCTGTCGGTCCGCGATGTGGTGACCACCGGCCGCTACGGCCGGATGGGTTTCACCCGGCGCGTGAGCCGTACCGACCGGGCCGCGGTAGACGAGGCGCTGGAGCGGGTCGAACTGACCGATCTCGCGGATCGGCAGATCGGGCGGCTCTCCGGCGGCCAGCGTAAACGCGCCTTCGTGGCCCGGGGGATTGCGCAGGACGCGCGGGTCCTCCTGCTCGACGAACCGTTCGCGGGTGTGGACAAACGCTCCGAGGCGACGATCACCGGATTGCTGCGTGAACTGGCCGCCGGCGGTGCGACAGTCCTGATCTCCACCCACGACCTGCACGCTCTGCCCGGACTGGCCGACGAGGCGGCGCTGCTCATGCACCGGGTGCTGGTGCACGGCAGCACCGAGGAGGCTCTGCGTCCGGAAAATCTCGCGCTGGCGTTCGGACTCGACGTGCTGGAACAACGTTGACTTCCGCCCGGGTCGCCGGTTTCCTCGGAGCAATCAGGTGAGTGTCATGGATATTGTCGAATTCCTGCTCGAACCGCTGCGGTACGCCTTCATGGTCCGCGCGTTGATCACGAGCCTGATCGCCGCGATCGTCTGCGGCCTGCTCTCGTGCTGGCTGGTACTCGTCGGCTGGTCGCTCATGGGCGATGCGGTCTCGCACGCCGTGCTGCCCGGGGTGGTGCTCGCGTACATCGCGGGAGTTCCGTTCGCCGTCGGCGCGGTGATCTTCGGCTTCCTGGCCGTGGCACTGATCGGCCTGGTCCGCGATACCAGCCGGGTGAAAGAGGACGCCGCCATCGGCATCGTGTTCACCACTCTGTTCGCCTTCGGCCTGGTCCTGATCTCGGTGACCCCCAGCGATACCGACCTCAACCACATCATCTTCGGCAATATCCTCGGCGTCGGACCGGACGAACTGGTGCAGATCGCCGTCCTGGCCGCCTTCGTCTTCGTGGTTCTCGTCCTCAAACGACGCGATTTCACGCTGTACGCCTTCGACCGTATCCACGCCTACGCCATCGGCCTGAACCCGCGCGTACTCGGCGCGACACTGCTCGGATTGCTGGCGGTGACGGCTGTCGTGGCGTTGCAGGCCGTGGGCGTCGTTCTGGTGGTGGCCATGCTGATCATCCCGGGCGCCACCGCCTACCTGCTCACCGATCGGTTCGGTCGGATGCTGGTGCTGGCCCCGGTCATTTCGGCGCTCTGTGCCCTCATCGGCCTCTACGTCAGCTACTACGCCGATACCGCGCCCGGCGCGACCATGGTTCTCGCGCAGGGCGTGGTGTTCACCCTGGTCTATCTGTTCGCACCCCGGCAGGGGCTCATCGGGTCCCGACTGGTCATCGCGCGACGCCGCGCCCGAGAACGCAGTACGGCGGCGATCGCCGAGGACGAATCCGGCTGATCACGGGTCCGGCTCCTCGAGTGGGGCGGCGCGTCGCCACTGCTCGCCGGCGAGCACCACATGGTCCAGGAAACGGAGGCCGACGGTATGCGCCGCGGCCGCGACCACGCTACTGGCGCGCCGGTCGTCGAGACTGGGGGAGGGGTCACCGGAGGGGTGGTTGTGTACCAGGGCGAAAGCTCGGCCGTCGTTCCGGAGCACGGTGTTGAGGATTTCGCGTACCGGCACCGCCACCTCGTCGATGGCGCCTTCGGCGACGAATACCGATCGCCGCAGTCGGTTGCGCGTATCGCAGACCAGCACCAGCAGACGCTCGATCCGCGCCCCGGCGAACAGTGGAGCGGCTGCCAGCGCGATATCCTCGGCGCGCAACAGGGGTGGCGCGGGTGCCGGGCCGAGGCGGGCGCGGGCGGCGAGTTGGAAGGCGGCGATGATCGCGGCGGCCTTGGCGGTGCCCACACCGCCGAGGCGGGCGAGTTCCTCGGGACGTGCCGAGGACAATCCGGTTACTCCACCGAATTCGGCAAGGAGGGCGAAGGCCAGTTCGACCGCGCTCGCCCCGCGTCGGCCCTGACCGAGCAGCAGTGCCAGTAGTTCGCCGTCGCTCAGCGCCTGCGGGCCCAGTGCATACAGCCGCTCACGTGGACGCTGAGTGACGGGCAGATCGGTGATCGGTACCGACATGATTCCCCCTCCGGACTCCGTATGCCCGGATCATGCCAACGGGTACCGACAGTTCGCGCTGTCAGCTGTCCACGATTGCGGGCTGCGGTGACCGGTTCAGTGCCGACGCAGCCAGCCGCTCGAAATGCCGGAGCTGTCGTTCGTGGACCACGATCCGGCGCAGCGCCTCGTGGATCGTGGCCTTGTCGGTCCCCGTTCCCATGATTGCGCCGGCGGCCGCCAGCAGATCCTGATCCAGATCGATCCGCACTGTCGGCATGCGTCCTCCTTCGTACATCTGCCCTGCTACCGCAGTGTGCTGCCGTCCCCACCCGGAGGGCACCGGCCGAGGCTGCGCGACGGCAAAACACCGCTGGCCAGACAGTTTGCCCAGTTCGTGCCGGTTTATCGACCGAATGGGCTTGCGTGTGTCCACATCGAGACCTACCGCTGCGCGAACCGGGCGCCGACCGGGCCGGTTCAGCGCGGAGTCAGCCGGGATTCGAAATTGCGTTCCAGCTCACGCCAGCCCCGGGCCTCGGTGTCGAACGGCGGATTGGGTGCCATCCGGGTCGGGTCCGGGTTCAGCAGATAGGAGACGTACCAGCCGAGTGGAGTCGATTTCGCCAGAGCCTGTTCCACCGCGTCGTCCTCGGCGTAATCGGCGGCGTCGGTGAACAACTCCAGCACCAGATCCAGTTGCTCGGTGTCCACCGCCTCGGGGCCCTCGGCCAGATCGTCGGCCAGCCCGGGCAGCACGTAAACGTTCTCGTCGGTGACCTCGACCTCGAGCGAGCCGTCCACCGCGGCCGTCTGCACCTCGGCGAAGGTACTCACCCGGGCCAGATCGTGTTCGTGATCATCGGCGAGGTAGCGGGCCAGGGCGCGTTCGCTACCGAATACGGAAATGGACTTCTTGGCCCCGAGGAAAATCGGCTCGTCGTCGAGATAGCAGCGCAACGTGAAATATTCCGAATCCGAGGTGACGATCTTGACGGGGTCGATCCCGACTTCCTCCCAGAACGTGAGGTCCTCGTCTTCGTCCTCGTCGTCGGCGGTCAGATCGACGGGTTCGATATCGGTGTCGTCGTCGGTATCGGCGACATCGTCGGCATCGACCTCGTTCTCCTCGGCGGCCAGCAATTCCGCCTCGGCCAGGGCCACCGCTTCGGCGTCCACGGACGGGACACGCACCACCGAATCGATCGAATCCAGCACATCGTCCCAGCTCTTGGCCACCGCGGCGCCGATCTGATCCCACAGTTCCAGGCCCTCGCGGCCCACGAACATGCCGGTACCACCGGCCAGCGCACCGAGGGCCGGATGCGTGGCGAAGAACTTTGTCACCGTCTCGAGTTCGCAGACCTCGCCGATATTGCGGACCATGGTCAGCGTGTCCTCGAGCTCGGCGACGGTATCGCCATCGGGATCACCCGCGGCCAGCTCCGGGACACCGACCAGGTCGAACGAGTAGTTGTCCTCGGGCTCCAGTTCCGCGGCCGATAGCCCGGCGACAACTTTCCAGGCGGGATGATCGACCAGGTCGTTATCGGAATCGGTCCGGATGAAGGCCGCCAGTTCGGCCACGGATTCGAAGCCGTACAGGGAGTCCTCGTGTCCTAGGAACGCTTCCCACTCGTCATCCCCGTCACGCCAGCGCGGTGCCCAGAGGGTGACGAGATCGCCGTCGGTCAGTCCGAGCTCGATCGGGACGATGTCTCCAGAAGCCATACGCGGAAGCCTAATAGGTAGAGCAGGGCCGAGCCCACCCCTGGGCCGACCACAGCCGGAGCGGACGATGGACGTACCCCGTGCGGTGCACGACCGGAGCATACGCCGAGGTGGTGCCGATAGCACTGTCTGCTCGCCGCGGCGCCTGTGAAACGGGCCCGCGACCGGCCGTGATCAGGCGTTGCCGGGATAACCTCCGGCCGGTTGTGCGTCCGCTTGCGCCGCCGGTGCGAACGATTCGTTCAGTGCGGCAACGACCTCCGAGCGCCGGCCCCCGGCCTCCTCGGCGGCCTGGCGGCACGCCGAGAGGATCAGCTGTGCGGCTTCGGCGGGCGGGAGCGAGGTGACCCCCTCGGCGAGTTGCAAAGCCACCAGCGCCCCTTCGCTGTCGATCTCCGCGCTCACCAGTCCGTCCTCGGTGGTGAACCGGCCCCGGATCTGTTTCAGACCGTACAGCGCCGCTTCGAGCGCCTCCAGTTTCTGAGTGGCCCCCGCGACCAGGGCGTCCATTTCCGCGCTCATGCTGCATCCCTCCTGGATCCCCGTGGTTGCGCGCCGTGCTGATACCGCGCGACCGGCAATTCGCAGCGGCTCATACCGGCCGCATCCAGCTCGTCGGCCCGGTGTCGGCGTCGTCCATCCGATCCAGTTCGTCGACCGCCTGCTGCCGGGTCGGCAACCCCAGCTGGTCCAGGATCTCCGCCGGCATTCCGTTCTCGGCCAGTAGTTCCCGGCGTTTCGCCTGCGCTGCGATCGTCGAACGTTTGGTCAGCCGCAGGATCTCATCGGCGAGTGCCTGTGCGCCGTAACGGTATTCGCTGCGCTCGAATTTGATCTCCACCGGCATGCCCTGATCGGTGGCCCGTACCGACAGTGTGCCGGAGCGATTCCTGCTCCCGGCCACGGTGACGTTCGGTATCTCGGGAACCTGCTGCTCACTCATACTTCTGTCCAGTCGTCATGATCGGATATCCGCCCATCGCGGGGCAGCCTGGCATATGGCCGACTCATTCCGTCGGCCGGTAGAACCCGTAGAACTCCATCCCGCTGTTTTCGGTGCGCACGGAACCGACCTGTACCGGATCGCCGGCCTCGACGATCTGGCCGTTGCCGATCACCATGGCCACGTGGCCGTCCCAGATCGCCAGATCTCCGGGCATGAGATCGCCCGCGGAGACGGGGGTGGCGCCGTTGGCCTGCTCGTGGGCGAGGCGTGGGATCTCGACCCCGGCTTCGCCGTAGGCGTATTTCGTCAGGCCGCTGCAGTCCAGACCGGCGCCCGGCGTGTTACCGCCCCAGACGTACGGGGTGCCGACACAACCGAGGGCGGATTTCACCGCGGTGGCCGCCTTCTCGTTCGGTGCCTCCACGACACTGCCGTCGGGCAGGGTGATCTTGACCCCCTCGCCGGAGGTGGTGCCGGTGGAACTGGTCGTCTTACCCGGTGTTCCGGCGCTCGTCGTGGTGGTGCTGCCGCTGGGGCTCGACATCGCGGTGCTCATCATCGTGCCGGCGACCCCGGCGACGCTGCTGAGGCCCGAGGTCACCGTGGAGATCGCCTGGCCGGCCACCGGCGCGGCGCTCGCGGCCGACGGGGTGGGCGGCGGTGGGGCGAGTTCGTTCATGGAAGCCGTATGGGTCTGCAGTTCGTTCTGCACCCGCCCCACAACACCAAGCGCCTGCCCCAGATGATCGATCGCGGACCCGACCAGCACCGTCAACCCGGCCGGAGTACCCAGGGTGGGGGCCATCGCGGTGGCGTTGTTCACGAACGATTGCGCGATGACGGTGAGATCCTTGTTGCCGGTTTCGACATGGGCCGCCGCCTGCCCCATCACCGTGGCCATCTCGTTGCCGCGGTCGGAGATACTCGCGGCGGAGGTCTGCACCCGCAAGGCCTTGGAGGTCGCGGCGTCGGCGCCGGTACCGTCCCAGGCGGTGTTCATCAGATTGATGCCCGTACGGCCGAGTAAATGCACCTGATCGATCGCGGTGGACGCCGCCCGCAACGAATCACCCGGGCCGCCGGTCCCGAGCACGCCGGTACCGAAACTGGCGAGCAGGTCGAGAATCGGTTTGGCCAGTGCGCTGATGTCGATCACCGGTCACTCCCCGGCGGCACCGCGCAGGGCGGCCGCATTGCTGGTATCGGCCTCGGCGTAACTCACGGCGGCCACCCCCGCCGCTCCGCTCATGGTGCCCAGTACGGCGGACAATTGGCCGATCGTCGCGGTATGACCCGCATGCGCGGCGGCATAGGCAGCCAGGAAATCGCCACCGACCAGACCGAAGATCGGCCCGAGAATCGCGGGCGCGGCACCCGAGGTCCCGGCCCCTGCCGCCGCGAGCTCGGAGGCCATCACCCCGGCAGTGGTGCCGTAGGCCGCGATGCCTTCGGCATCGGCTGAGATGTTCACCATCAGAGGTTCCCCCATCGACTTCGTTTAACGGGCAGAGTATGTCATCTACCGGATTCGACGCACCGGCTTCCCGCTCGGTTCCACCGAAAATCGAAATCCGGAAATCCCCGGCGCGACGGCGGCGCGCGCGGGTTCGACCTTATCGTTTCCCCATGCGCACGCACACCCTGGACCATCCGCTCGTGGCGAGCCTGCTGACCACACTCCGCGACGAACGCACCCCCGATCCCGCGTTCCGGGCCGCATTGCGCGACCTGTCCGGACTACTGGTCTACGAGGCGCTACGCGATGCGCGGGTCGAGTACTACGACATCGACACACCGGTCATCGCCACCCGCGGTGTGCGCCTGGCACACCCGCCGCTGCTGGTACCGGTTCTGCGGGCCGGGCTGGGCATGGTGGAGGCGGCCACGAATATGATCCCGCAATCGAGAGTGGGGTTCGTCGGGCTCGCCCGGGACGAACAGACGCACCGGCCCGTGCCCTATCTGGAATCGCTGCCCGAGGATCTGTCCACGACACCGGTCATGGTGCTGGATCCGATGCTGGCGACCGGCGGCTCCATGGTGCACACGTTGAAGCTGCTGGCCGGGCGCGGGGCCACGGATATCACCGCGGTATGCGTGGTCTCGGCGCCGGAGGGGATCGCGGCGCTGGCCGGTTCGGGACTGCCCGTCCGGTTGGTGACCGCGGTGATCGATGACCGGCTCGACGACGACGCGTTCATCGTGCCCGGGCTGGGTGACGCCGGTGACCGGCAGTTCGGCCCGCGGTGAGCACGTTCAAGCCGCCAGTGCCCGGCAGTACGCGGCTGCTGCCGAAAGGCGTTGCCGGGCAGATTCTTTCGCGGCCGGTAGCTCGTCCCGGCGGGAAACCGGCTGCACCACCTCCAGGTAGCATTTGAGCTTCGGTTCGGTACCCGAGGGGCGCACCACCAGTCGCAGGCCGTCACCGGTGAACAGCAGCGCGTCCGTGCGCATCCGGCCGCGCAACTGCGCCATATCGGTGTAATCGACTGCGGTACCGGCGAGTTCCCGCGGTGGCGTCGTACGCAAAGTGTTCACCACCGCCGCCGCGGCCTGCTGATCCGGCAGACGCAGCGCGACCTGATCGCCGGCATGCACACCGAAGCGCAGCGCGTAATCGTCGAGCTCGTCGAGCAGGGTGCGGCCCCGTGCACGCAGCCGCGCCACCAGATCGGCGGCCAGCACTGCGGCGGAGATACCGTCCTTGTCACGCACGGCCGCCGGGTCCACACAGTGACCGAGCGCCTCCTCGTACGCGTACACCAGGCCCTCACCCGCCCGGGCCAGCCATTTGAAGCCGGTGAGAGTTTCGGCGTAACGGGCGCCGCGCTCGGCGGCCAGCCGGGAGAGCAACCGCGACGAGACGATCGTGGTCGCCACCAGCGCATCCGGTGCGGCGGTTCGCAGCACAGCATCGGCCAGCAATACACCGGTCTCGTCGCCGCGCAGCATGCGCCAGCCCTCGGGAGTGGGCACGCCGAGCGCGCAGCGGTCCGCGTCGGGATCGAGGGCGAGGGCCAGATCGGCATCCACCCGTTCGGCCAGCCGCAACAGCAGGTCGGCGGCGCCGGGTTCCTCGGGATTCGGGAATGCGACCGTAGGGAAATCCGGGTCCGGGGTGAACTGTTCGGCCACCGTGTGGATATCGGTGAACCCGGCCGCGGTGAGCGCCTGCACCACCGTGGCGCCGCCCACCCCGTGCAGCGGTGTGAGCGCGATCCGGATCCGCGCGCGTTCGCCCGGACCACCGATCAGCTGCGGCAGCTGGGCGACCCGGGCGAGGTAGCGGGAGTACAGGTCGCTGTCCGAGGTCTCCACCGGGGTACGCGGGATCGGTTCGGTCACCGCCGCGATCCGCTGCTCGATCTCGGTATCGGCGGGAGCGAGCAACTGTGCGCCGCCCTCGACGTACACCTTGTAGCCGTTGTCGGCGGGCGGGTTGTGCGAAGCGGTGATCTGGACACCGGCCACCGCGCCGAGCGCACGGACGGCGAACGCGGTCACCGGCGTCGGCCACGGTTCGGGTAGCCGGACCACCGGGAAACCGGCCGCGGCCAGCACCTCGGCGGTGACTTCGGCGAACTCCGCCGACCCGTGCCGGGCGTCGCGGCCGACCACCACCCGTCCACCGCCCAGGCAGCGGTCCCGCAACCATGCCGCCAGGCCCGCGGTCGCGTGGGCGACGGTGGTCTCGTTCATCCGGTCCGGCCCCGGACCCAGCGGGCCCCGCAGACCCGCGGTGCCGAACGTGAGCACTACAGCTGCTCCAGCAGCCCGCGCAGCAGTTTGCCCAGCCGGGGCGCGGCGGCCTGTCCTTCGGCCAGCACCTCGGCGTGCGCCAGCGGCGCCCCGGTGACACCGGCCGCCAGATTGGTGACCAGCGAGATCCCGAGCAGCCGGGCACCCAGTGCGCGCGCCGCGATGGCCTCGAGCACCGTGGACATGCCGACCAGGTCGGCTCCGATGGTGGCCAGCATGCGGATTTCCGCGGGGGTCTCGTACTGCGGTCCGGTGAGCCCGGCGTATACGCCGTCGGTGAGATCCGGGTCGATCCGGCGGGCGAGGTGCCGTAGTTCCGGATCCCAGGCATCCACCATGTCGACGAATGTGGGCCCGGTGAGGGCGGTCGCGCCGGTGAGGTTGATGTGGTCGCGCACCAGCACCGCCTCCCCGACACGCAGGCCGGGCCCGATACCGCCGGCGGCGTTGGTCAGGATCACCGTTTCGGCGCCTGCCGCCACCGCGGTCCGCACCGGATGCACCACTTCGGCGGGGGAATATCCCTCGTAGAGGTGCTGGCGGCCCATGAGGACCAGGGCGTCGATATCGCCGACCGGTACCGACAGCACCCGGCCGATATGGCCCTGTGCGGTGGGCGCGGCGAATCCCGGTAACTCCGGCATGGGGATTTCGGCGGTGGGGACGCCGAGTTCGGTGGCGGCGTCCTGCCACCCCGAACCGAGCACTATCGCGACCCGGTGCCGGGCCACGGAGGTCCGGGCGGCGATTTCCTGGGCAGCCTCGTCGGCAAGCATGGCGGTCAGTCTATGGCCTCCGGACGCCGCGGACCGGTGTGATACCGGATGTGGTGACCGCCGCCGACCGCTGTGGGAGTCCGGCAGTCCTGCGGATACGCTGCACAGATGCCGTACCTGGAACGCGTGGGGAACGTTTTCGTATTGTCGCTGGGCAACGAGGGCCAGACCGACAGCGAGAACCGCTTCGGCCACGAATGGCTCGACGAGACGCACGCCCTGCTGGATACCGTGGAGGCGAGTCCGGGGCCCGCGGCCCTGGTCACAACGGCCACCGGCAAATTTTTCAGCAACGGCCTCGACACCGACTGGCTGTTCGCCAACCTCGACCGTATGCACGGTTATCTCGATCTCGTCCACGGCCTGTTCAGCCGGATCCTGGCCTTCCCGCTGCCCACCCTGGCTGCGGTGAACGGGCATGCGTTCGGTGCCGGCGCCATGCTCGCGAGTTCGCACGATTTCCGGATCATGCGCGCCGATCGCGGGTTCTGGTGCCTGCCCGAGGTGCATCTCGGGATGCCGTTCACGGTCGGGATGAACGCGCTGGTCACGGGGCGGCTGACCAATCAGGTCGCGCTCACCGCGATGACCACGGGCCATCGGTACGGCGGCCCGGAGGCTTACGCCGCCGGAATCGTCGACGAGACCGCCGACGCCGCCGCCCTGCGCGATACCGCGATCACCCGGGCCGATGCCCTGGCAGCCAACCGGAATGCCAGCCTTCCGGTGATCAAACGTTCGCTGCACGCGGCGACGCTGGCCGCGCTGGCGGTCCCGACCACCCCGGACAACCTGGAATTCGCCAAGAGTTAGCATCCGGGTATCCGTTTCGTTGTCACTGTTCCGGTGGTCACACCCGGGACGTCGCCGGGCGCGGATCCGGCCGTGGTGGGAAACTGGAGGTGACGGCCGTTCTCCGGGGGGACGAGTGGAACCGCCGCCTGTACCGCGACCCAGGTCGCGGGCGATATGTGTTACGGGCCGATCCCGGCACGCGGAGATGGTTCGCAGCTGCTCGTTCTACGACAGGAGGATATTCGGTGAGCACATCCGGCCGTTCGGTGCGCGACGGACAGGACGCGGTCACGGCGTGGCTGGCCGAGCACACGGTCGATCTCGTGCAATGGCGACGGCATCTGCACGCGAACCCCGAGCTTTCCCGCACCGAATTCGCCACCACCGAATTCGTCGGCACCTGGCTGACCAAGGCCGGCCTGTCGTTCCGGGTGCTGCCCAGCGGTACGGGCCTGATCTGCGATATCGGCCCGGAGAATGCCCCCCGGATCGCCTTGCGCGCCGATATGGACGCGCTGCCGCTCCAGGAGTTCACCGGCCGGGATTTCGCCTCCACCGTTCCCGGCGTATCGCATGCCTGCGGCCACGATGCGCACACCGCCGTCCTGCTCGGGACCGCGCTCGCCCTGGCCGACGCGGATCTGCCGGTCGGGGTCCGGTTGATCTTCCAGCATGCCGAGGAAGTGATGCCCGGCGGTGCCCTGGATATGGTCGCCGAAGGCGCGATGACCGGGGTCGATCGCGTTTTCGCCCTGCACTGCGACCCCCGGCTCGAGGTGGGTCGCGTGGGTATCCGGGTCGGTGCGATCACCTCCGCGGCCGATACCGTCGAACTGGTTCTGGACTCGCCCGGCGGGCATACCTCCCGGCCCCACCTGACCAGTGATCTCGTCTACGCCATCGGCACGGTCATCACCGGCCTGCCCGGCCTGCTCAGCCGGCGGATCGACCCCCGCACCAGCACGGTCATGGTCTGGGGTGCGGTGAGCGCCGGGAAAGCGCCCAACGCCATACCGCAGACGGGGATGCTCACCGGCACCGTCCGCACCGGCGACCACACCACCTGGTCACTGCTGGAGCCGCTGGTGCGGGAGATAGTCGACGGCCTCCTCGCGCCGACCGGCGTGCGATACCAGCTCGACTACCGGCGCGGCGTACCGCCGGTCGTGAACGACGAACTGTCGGTGCGGATGCTCAGCGACGCGGTCCGCGGGATCGGCCCGGACGCGCTCGCCGATACGCCGCAGTCCGGCGGCGGTGAGGATTTCTCCTGGTACCTGGAAGAAGTCCCGGGAGCCATGGCCCGGCTCGGCGTCTGGTCCGGCACAGGCCCCCAGCTGGACCTGCACCAGTCCACCTTCGATATCGACGAACGCGCCCTGGAGATCGGCGTTCGGACCTTCACCAACCTCGTCCTCCAGGCCGGCCGGGAACTCGCCGTCTGACCTGCGCGGACCTCAGCTGAAGTTATTGCCCGGGCCGACGTTTCGGCTGTTGCGGGTGCGCAGGGCGTGTACGTAGTCCGCTGGGGCACCGGCCTTTTCGGCGGCGTCGGCCATCACACCCAGATAGCGGGCCGAGGGTAGTCCGCCCTCGTAGGCGTCGAGAACGTACAGCCACGCCAGGATGGGGTCGGTGCCGCTACCGGGGCTCGGGGTCACCCGGAGGCGGATCTTGCGGTGGATCCCGAAATCCGAACCCTCCCACCGGTCCAATAACTGCTCGTCTTCCGGCGAGACGTCGTAGAGCACCACGAAGACCCGGGAACCCGGCTCTTCGACGACAGTGGCCAGCGGGCCTTCCCAGCCGATGTCGTCCCCGCTGAAGGTGAGGCGCCAGCCCTCCAGCCAGCCCGTCCCGAACATGGGGGAGTGCGGACAGCGCTCGAGCATCTGGGTCGAATCCATATTGGACCCGTAGGCAGCGTAGATCGGCACACCGGCAGCTTAGTTGTGTTCCGGCCCGCACCGGTACGGGGCGTCGTAATTGGTGCTGTGGGATCTGCTTCGAGGGCGGTTACGGGCGCCTCCGGCGCTGCCCGGACTGTCGATGAGATCCGCTGAACAGCACCGACTAGGCTTGTCTCGGCGAGTGAGGGCCGCGACGCTGCCGCGCGCCGGGCGCGGGTGATCAGGACAGGGGAAGTTAATGACCCGCATTGCAATCATCGGTGGCGGACCCGCAGGCTACGAGGCAGCGCTGGTCGCGGCACAGCACGGCGCGCAGGTCGTACTGATCGATTCCGACGGTATCGGCGGGGCGTGTGTGCTCTGGGATTGTGTCCCGTCCAAAACGTTCATCGCGTCCACCGGGATCCGCACCGATCTGCGGCGGGCCCGCAATCTGGGGATAACGCTGGATCCGAGCCAGGCCGAAGTGCGGTTGCCGGAGGTCAACGAGCGCGTGAAGGCGCTGGCGCTGGCGCAGTCGTCGGATATCCGGTCCAAGTTGCAAGCCGCGGGTGTCCGGGTACTGCCGGGCTGGGGCCGGCTGGCGGGCCCGGGGGCAGGCCGGGCGACTCACCGGGTCGCGGTGACCTGTCCGGATGCCGCCGACGAGACCGTAGAGGCCGAGGTGGTGCTGATCGCGACGGGTGCCTCGCCGCGAGTGCTGGCCGGGGCCGAGCCCGACGGGGAGCGGATCCTGAACTGGCGCCAGCTCTACGATCTGGCCGAACTGCCGGAAACCCTGGTGGTGGTCGGTTCGGGTGTTACGGGCGCGGAATTCGTCTCCGCGTACACCGAAATGGGTGTCCGGGTGGTCCTGGTCTCCAGCCGCGACCGGGTGCTGCCGGGTGAAGATGCCGATGCCGCACTGGTTCTCGAAGACGCTTTCGCCGAGCGTGGTGTGGAGCTGGTGAAACACGCCCGCGCCGACAAAGTGGAACGCACGGCCGACGGTGTGCTGGTAACTCTTTCCGACGGCCGCACGGTCACCGGCTCGCATGCCCTCATGACCGTCGGCTCGACGCCGAACACCACCGGTCTGGGGCTGGAGGAGACCGGTCTCGAACTCGACCGCGGCGGATACCTGCGGGTCGACCGGGTCTCGCGCACACCGGTTCCGGGCATCTACGCGGCCGGTGACTGCACCGGCCTGTTGCCGCTCGCCTCGGTGGCCGCCATGCAGGGCCGGATCGCGATGTACCACGCGCTCGGTGAGGGTGTGAGCCCGATCCGCCTGAAAACGGTGGCCTCGGCGGTGTTCACCCGCCCCGAGATCGCGACGGTCGGGGTGAGCCAGACCGCCATCGACAACGGCGAGGTACCGGCCCGGACGGTGATGCTGCCACTGAACACCAATCCACGCGCCAAGATGTCGGGATTGCGGCGCGGTTTCGTGAAGATCTTCTGCCGCCCGGCGACGGGCGTGGTGATCGGTGGTGTCGTGGTCGCGCCCATCGCCTCGGAACTCATTCTGCCGATCGCGCTCGCGGTGCAGAACAATCTCACGGTCAACGATCTGGCGCAGACGTTCTCGGTCTATCCCTCGCTCACCGGTTCGGTCATGGAAGCGGCCCGCCAGCTCATGCGCCACGACGACCTGGGCTGACCCGGGTCGCGCCGCCCCGTCGCTGTCGTACTCGGCGAGGATCGACGGCCTCGTGCGCCGGTGGACTGTTCCGCCCGCCGCCCGTCCGCAGGATTCAGCCCACCGAACCCGAAGTGCCCACCGGCGGTGCCGAGTTCAGTGCAGTGCGTCAGGCCCGGCCATCCTGCGGGCCGGACGTAACCAACGGCGGCGCCGAGTCCAGCGAGATAGGTCCGGGCCGGCCCCTTCGGACGTAACCAACGGCGGTGCCGAGTCTTACGAGGCCCTGAAAGGTTTCGGCCCGTCCCTGCTGTCAGTGCTCGATGCGATGCGGCGCAGCCGCGAGTGTCGAGTGCTGACAGCAGGGACCTCAGGGGGCCGAAACCCGCGGCGCCGCAGGCGCCGCAAATAAACACAGCACAGATTGCCGGACGGGCTCGGGTGTGGTTGACTTCCGAGGCAGAGATTGCGATCGGCGGGCGGTCGCGAGGTTTGGTGCCGGGGGGTTCGTCCTTTCGGACTCGGACAGCGAACGGCCCACTCAGGCCACCGCTGGAGTCGTGTCTCAGATGAGGCAGAACTGGTTGCGGTGCACAGACGCCGCCGCATCCGGGAAAGGGATTGGGCGAATAGTGAAACATCGTAAGCCGAGCCGGGCGACTCGGGCGGTGGCGAGCACTTCGCTGCCGCTTGCGACCGCAGCGGCCATGGCCATCTTCGCATCGCCGGCGGGGGCCGTTCCGGGTGATCAGCCGACCACGCCGACCACTCCGGCACCTGCTCAGCCGGGTGCCACGCCGGAGCAAGAGGGGCCGGAGACCACGCCCAGCCAGCCGGGTGTGCAGAACGAGGGCGAACAGGGTCAGGACGGGAACGACGAGGAGTCGGGTAGCGCTCCCACTCCGAGTCAGCCCGGTGTGACGACGCCGAAGCCGGGTGAGGAAGGCGAGCAGGCTCTTACGGGTCCGACTCAGCCGGGTGTCACCGCGCCGCGTGTGGCGCCGCTGCCCGTACCGGGTCAGGACGATCCGGTGCAGCCGGCGATCGCGCCGGACAAGCCCGAGGGTGAGCAGCCCCCGGCGCCGGGGCAGCCGGGCGATCGGCCGGCCGACGCCGAGTCCGAGGGTGACGCGCAGGCCGCCGATCCGGGCACCGAGACCCTGGTCCAGCCGCAGGCCCCCGAGTGGGAGGCCCCGCGCCTGCAATCGGCACCGGTGGCGCCGGTGGTCGAGATGCAGGGCGCGCATATGGAGGTCGGCGCCGCCGTCGACGGTGGTGCGCTCGCACCCGGGCATTTCGCCAATACGCATCACTTCACGAACCAGTCGGGGTATGTCGGTACGGCCGGTTTCCGTACCCCCACGGGTACCGGCGAGGCCGGTATCTCGGTGGAGTTCGTCGACGAGAACACCATCAACGTCTCCACCTTCACCGGCGGGAACGGGCTGCCGGACAACCGGCTCGATCATACGATCGACACCACTCCGGTGAACAATGCCAAGGCGGCTGTCGAGCACTGGATCGCCATGCAGCCGGGCGGCGCGGACGCACTGAAGGCCGCGTCCGAGATTCCGCCGCCCCCGCCGCTGCTGCCGCCGGGTAACTACCCGGAGCAGTCGATCAACGTCGCTGGTGTCAACACCCAGTGGGGTGGTTCGCTCCAGTACTGATACGAGTGAAATCTTGCCGGGTGGGGCGGTCGGGTACGGCCGCCCCACCCGCGTGTCTCGAAAGGGATGGGCCGTGACCGGCGAGGGCGAAGATAAAGGGCGCGAATCCGACCGGGCGGATTTCGGTCCGCCCACGGGTGATTTCGGGCCGCCGGTATCGGAATTCGGCCCGCCGGTATCGGAGTTCGGGCCCCCGGTGTCCGAGTTCGGTCCGCCGACCGGTGATCTACCGGTGCAGGGCTGGCAGCCGGCGGGCGCGGAGAATCCGGAGCTGGCGTGGCGGCCGGCCGACGGAGCCCCGGGCACGGCGCCGGAGCCGCCGACGGTTCCTGCGCCGCCGCCGCAGTACCGTGCGCCGGACAGCTCCACACCGGCCTACCCGGCGACCGGTGATTCCGCGCCGGTGACACGTCCGCGGCCGGGTGCCGATGATGCGACGGTGCGTCATTCTCTGCCTGCGGATCCGGTGTCGCCGCGCCGGCCGGGTGCCGATCGGGCCTCCGAGTCGGAACAGGCGACAGTCCGGCACGGTGCCGCGGATCTGCGCTGGCCCGGCTCCGAACCGAGTGATCGGGGAGATGAGCCGGTGCGGCCGCGTTCGGGCGGCCTGTCCTGGGACAGCGACCCGATCGCACAGAAACTGACGCCGCAGTCGGTGTCGAGTGCACTGGCCGAGAAGAAACGTCGCGATCTGCCCATCGGCACGATTGTCGCCGTGGCGGCGGTGATCGTGGCGTTCATCGCGGTCGGTGTGGCGATCGTCGTGGTCCGGGGTGGCGGCGGCGAAGGGGGCACCGGGCCCACCGCGGAGGCGATCGACGGGCTGAGTTGCCCGGCGACGCAGGACGGCGCGGTCACGGTGGGTAACGGTGCGGGCGATACGACGAGCGGGCCGGACGCCGTGCTCGGATTCCAAAACGCCTTCTACGTTCAGCGCAGCGGTAGCGCTGCGCGGGAGTTCGTGGCGTCGGATTCGCCGGCCATTTCCTCCGCCGAAACCATCCAAGGGGGGATCGACGAGCAGATCCCGGCCGGTACGCAGCATTGTGTGCGGATCACCGAGCGAACGGCGAATACGTTCGATGTGGATCTCACCGAACGCCGGCCGAACGGGGTGACGACGGTGTACAAGCAGACGGTCACCACGGTGGAGCGCGACGGTAAGACCCTGTTGTGGGTTATCGAGGATCGCCGTTGATCCCATGATCTGAGATCACAGTTTCATATTCTGGTTTTCATGGGATGATTGGGTATCGACCAGGTGATACCCGGAGGCCCCCATGCCCGATGAAGAAGCTGCGCCACTGGCCGGAAAACTGGCAGGCCTGACCAGTTCCGCCATTCGCGACCTGCTGAAACTCACCGCCGCGGCAGATGTCATCAGCCTCGCCGGAGGGCTGCCCGATGCCGCGCTCATGCCCGGTCCGCGGATCGCGGCCGCGGCGGAATCGGCGCTGCGCAGCCCCGCCGTGCTCCAGTACACCGAGTCGCCGGGCTGGGGGCCGCTGCGCGAGGTACTCGCCGAACGGGAATCCGCGCGACTGGGCCGGCCGGTCGGGATCGGGGAAGTGTTCGTTACGCACGGTTCCCAGCAGGCGTTATCGCTGCTTGCGGAGGTGCTGCTGGACCCCGGCGCGCTGGTCGTGGTCGAGGATCCGGCCTATGTCGGCGCGCTCCAGGTGTTCCGGGCCGCCGGCGCCCGGATCGTGGCGGTGCCGCTGGACAACGAGGGTATGCGGGTCGACCTGCTCGAAGAACTGATCGCCGCCGGGCAGCGGCCCGCGGTCGTGCACACGGTGAGCAACTTCCACAATCCGGGTGGTGTCACCATGAGCCCCCGCCGGCGCCGGGCGCTGGCCGCCGCTGCCGAGAAGCACCGGTTCTGGGTGATCGAGGACGATCCGTACGGGGAGCTGTGGTTCGACCGGCCCGCACCGGAACCGGTCGCGACGTATTCGCCGGCGGTGATCCGGCTGTCCTCGGCCTCCAAGATCCTCGCCCCGACCCTGCGGGTGGGCTGGATGGTCGCCCCGGAACGGGTCTGCCGGGCGGTCGAACTGCTGAAACAGGGCGCCGACCTGTGCGGTTCCGCCCTGACCCAGCAGATCGCCGCCGAACTCCTGGCCGATACCGAGTGGCTCGGCGGCCATATCGATACGGTGCGCGGGGTCTATGCCGCCCGCGCCACCGCGCTGGTGGACGCCGTGGCCGATCGGTTCGGTGATCGCCTGCGCTGCAGTTCCGCCGCCGGCGGCATGTTCGTGTGGGCGGAGTTCACCGACGGCACCGATACCGCCCAGCTACTACCCCGTGCGCTCGAGGCGGGTGTCGCCTTCGTGCCGGGGCAGGCGTTCGCGGTCGCCACCCCGTACTCGCATGCCATGCGGATGTGTTTCACCACCGCCGCCCCCGACGTCCTCGGAGAGGCCGTCGCCCGGCTGGCGCGGGCGGTGGAGCCGGTTGCAGCGGCCGGTCAGTCCGCCCAGTTGTAGGTGCGTTCCACAGCCTTGTTCCAATCGCGCAGCCGGGACTCGCGTTCGGCGGCCGGCATGGCCGGGTTCCAAGTGGTTTCGGCGGTCCAGTTGGCGCGGATATCGTCGGTACCCGACCAGTAACCGACCGCCAGGCCCGCGGCGTACGCAGCGCCCAGGGCGGTCGTCTCGTTGACCAGCGGGCGAACCACCGGAAGGTCGAGGATATCGGCCTGGAACTGCATGAGCAGATCGTTGGCGACCATCCCGCCGTCGACCTTGAGCGCCACCGATTCCAGGTTCATGTCGTTGGCCTCGGCGTCCGCACGCATCGCGTCCATCACCTCACGGGTCTGGAATGCCGTCGATTCGAGAATCGCCCGCGCCAGATGCGCCTTGGTGACGAACCGGGTCAGGCCCGCGATGACACCGCGGGCATCGGGGCGCCAGCGCGGGGCGAACAGCCCGGAGAAAGCGGGCACGATATAGGCGCCGCCGTTATCGTCCACAGTGCGGGCCAGATCCTCGATCTCCGGTGCGGCGTCGATGATGCCGAGGTTGTCGCGGAACCACTGCACGAGTGCACCGGTGACGGCGATCGACCCCTCCAGTGCGTACACCGGCGGCTGCTCACCGAGCCGGTAGCAGACGGTGGTGAGCAGGCCGTGTTCGCTGAACACCGGTGTGGTGCCGGTATTCAGCAGCATGAAGTTCCCGGTGCCGTAGGTGTTCTTGGCCTCGCCGGGGGACAGGCACGCCTGCCCGAACGTCGCGGCCTGCTGGTCGCCGAGGATGCCGGCGACCGGTATCCCGGCCAGCGGCCCCGAGGTGATCTCCGCGTAGACCTCCGAGGAACTGCAGATCTCCGGGAGCATCGACGTCGGTACGCCGATCTCTGCGCAGATCTCGCTGTCCCACTGCAGAGTCCGCAGATCCATCAGCAGCGTTCGGGACGCGTTGGTGACATCGGTGATGTGCCGGCCGGTCAGGTTCCACAGCACCCAGCTGTCCACGGTGCCGAAGCACAGTTCCCCGGCCTCGGCCCGCTGCCTGGCGCCGGGCACGGTATCCAGAATCCAGCGCACCTTCGGACCGGAGAAATAGGTCGACAGTGGTAGCCCGGTGCGGTCGGCGTAGCGGTCGGCGCCCTGATCACCGGCGAGTTCGGTGCACAGGCGGTCGGTGCGGGTGTCCTGCCAGACGATGGCGTTGTGGATCGGCCGGCCCGTTTCGCGTTCCCACACGACCGTGGTCTCGCGCTGATTGGTGACACCGACCGCCGCGATATCGGCCGCCCGGACCCCGGCCTCGTCCAGCGCCGCACCGAGCACGAATTCGGTATTGCGCCACAGCGTTTCCGGATCGTGCTCCACCCAGCCCGGCTTCGGGAAGATCTGATCGTGTTCCCGCTGGGCCAGGCCCGCGATCCGGCCCGAACGGTCGAAGAGAATGCATCTGCTCGAGGTCGTGCCCTGGTCGATGGCGGCCACATAGCGCATGGCAGGAGGCTAGCGTAACCGGGCATGTCGGTGACGGGTGTCTCGCTGCGCCCGATCCTCGCGGATGTACGCATAGGCTGTAGGGCGAACTCACGGAACCACAGCCGACCTCGTCGAACGCTCCAGGAGTCGAAACCCATGACCATTCAGCCGGGATCACAGTTTCTAGGACCGGACCAGCGGAGCACGGCCTGGGACCGGCTCGGCAAGGACCATTTCGATGTGATCGTGGTGGGCGGCGGGGTCGTCGGAGCCGGTATAGCGCTGGACGCCGCGACCCGCGGGCTGCGGGTGGCGCTGGTCGAAGCGCGGGATCTGGCGTCGGGCACCTCCAGCCGCTCGTCGAAAATGTTCCACGGTGGTCTGCGGTATCTGGAACAGCTGGAATTCGGGCTGGTGCGCGAGGCGCTGAAAGAGCGCGAACTGTCCATGGCGCGGCTCGCACCACATCTGGTGAAACCGCTGCGCTTCCTGTATCCGCTCACGCGCCGGGGCTGGGAACGCCCGTACGTGGCCGCGGGACTGTTCCTCTACGACACCATGGGGGGCGCCAAATCGGTTCCCGGACAGCGGCATCTGTCCCGGCACGGTGCGCTGCGGCTGGCGCCGGGGTTGCGCCGTAATTCGCTGATCGGCGGTATCGGCTACTACGACACCGTCGTCGACGATGCCCGGCACACCATGACGGTGGCCCGGACCGCGGCCCACTACGGGGCGGTGATCCGCACCTCGACCCAGGTCGTCGGGTTCCTGCGCGAGGCGGACCGGGTGGTCGGGGTCCGGGTACGCGACAGCGAGGACGGGCGCAGCGCCGAGGTCCGCGGTCATGTGGTGATCAATGCGGCCGGGGTGTGGACCGATGAGGTGCAGGCACTGTCGCAGCAGCGCGGCCGGTTCCATGTGCGGGCATCGAAAGGCGTGCATATCGTGGTCCCGCGGGACCGGATCGTCAGCGATGCCGCGATCATCCTGCGCACCGCGACCTCGGTCCTGTTCGTCATCCCGTGGGGGGCGCACTGGATCGTCGGCACCACCGATACCGATTGGAATCTGGACCTCGCCCATCCGGCCGCCACCAAGGCCGATATCGACTACCTGCTCGACCGGGTGAACCAGGTGCTGGTCACCCCACTGACCCACGACGATATCGACGGTGTGTACGCCGGTCTGCGGCCGCTGCTGGCCGGGGAGAACGACGACACGTCGAAACTGTCGCGCGAGCATGCGGTCGCCCGGATCGCACCGGGCCTGGTCGCGATTGCCGGCGGGAAATACACCACCTACCGGGTGATGGCCTACGACGCGGTGGACGAGGCCGCACAGGATATTCCCGCCCGGGTATCGCCCTCGATCACCGAGAAAGTTCCGTTGCTCGGCGCCGACGGGTATTTCGCGCTGGTCAATCAGACGCTGCAACTGGCCGACGAGTACGGTCTGCATCCCTACCGGGTGAAGCATCTGCTGGACCGCTACGGCTCGCTGATCGACGAGGTCATGGCGCTCGCCGTGGACCGCCCGGAACTACGGCAGCCGATCGCGGCCGCGCCGTCGTACCTGAAGGTGGAAGCGGTGTACGCGGCCGCCGCGGAAGGTGCACTGCATCTCGACGATGTGCTCGCCCGCCGCACCCGCATCTCCATCGAATACCCGCACCGCGGCGCCGACTGCGCCGAGGAAGTGGCGGAGTTGATGGCCGGGGTACTCGGCTGGGACGAGGCCGAAACCGACCGGGAGATCCGGACCTACCTGGCCCGGGTGGACGCCGAGATTCGTTCGCAGACCCAGCCCGACGACGCCTCCGCCGACGCGCTACGGGTCGCCGCTCCCGAGCCCCGGCCGGAGATCTTGGAACCGGTGCCGATCGAACGCTGAAAAGCGGATCGTGGCTCGCCGCAAATCCCACGGCAGCGTGCGACCTGCAATCGGGTTGTATGTATGCCACGGGGCCGGGCGGTCTCCGCTGATCGGACCCCGGCTGTCGGCGTCCGGGCGGTGACGCCGCCTCGGGACATGGTTGTGGCCTTGCTACGGGCAGGCGCCGTGACGCAGGCCGACCGGAAACTGTGGTCACCTCTTCAGCGGTTGCGCCCGGTTTCGCTGGTCATCGAAGGCTGCTCGCGGCAACACGGGGTGGGGGACTGTGGCTCGGTGGCCGGGGGTCGGGATGGTGTCCGGTGTATCCGGCCGCGCGGGCGCTCAGTGAGGCGCAGGTGGGCTGTCCGCAGGAGCTGTGGTGATGGCGGGGCCGAGGGGGGTGGGTGTGGTGCCCGAGGGCGTCGAGGCCGGGTGAAGCAGGAAATAACAGAACACCGCGGTCGCCACGATAGCCAATATCGCCGACAGCAATTTGCCGGCGAAGGCGGCCAGGTGGAGGGTTCGGGTGTACATGGGACCTGCTTCCGGTGCGGTACCCGTGTGTCGTCGCGAAGATGCCGATCATTACCACGCCCATGGCGACCGTCACAGAAGGGGCAACGGCCGATATGCGACAGATTACGTACTCATTCCGGTATGACCTGGCATTTCGGACAGTAGTAGATTCCGCGTTCCCGGCGGCTCACCTGATCACCGCGTGGCGCCGATTCACCCAGCAGATCGACCCGGACCGCGGTACCGCACCGCTGACAAGGACGGCGCGCCCGCCCGTAGACCAGCGGCCGCCACGGCGGCTGATGGGCCGCCCGAGACAGGACACGGTGCGCTTCGTTGACGAGGGCGAGCAGATCGCCGACCTCGGCCACCGGCCGGGCCGGATGCACCTTGCGCAGGTAGCAGATCTCGCTGCGGTAGATATTGCCGATTCCGGCGAGGTTGCGCTGATCCAGTAGCGCCACGCCGATCGGTAGGTCGGGCTGCCGGGCCAGCCTGTCGGCGGCAATGGCCGGATCCCAGCCGGGGCCCAGCAGGTCGGGGCCGAGATGATCGATCGCGGTGTGTTCTTCGGTGCGCCGCAGCACCTCCACCAGTCCCAGATCGAACCCCACCGCCTCCGCCTCTGCGGTGCCGAGCACGAGCCGGGCGGTGACCCGGGGTTTGGTCCAGCGCTGGCCGTAGTGGAACACCCGCCAGCTGCCCTCCATCTTCAGGTGGGTGTGGATGCTGACCGTCTCGGTGCGGACGAACAGGTGTTTCCCGTAGCTGGCCACGCTGTCCACGACCTGTCCGCGCAGATCGACGGTGGCGTAGCGGGGGACCCGGAAATCGCTGCGGGTGAGCGTTTCGCCGGCCAGTGCCGCCCGTAACCGGCCGGCGGCCAGGAACACCACATCACCTTCCGGCACAGTCGTCCTCCACTTCGCGGGTAGCTCCACCGGCGCGGCACGTCACGTCACCTTCTGCCCGGGCGGCCCGTTCCGGCGCGTGCACAAGGGCAGGGGCCGGACGACCTGCGCCGGTCACCGTCTTCCGCGCAGGCGCAGGCCGCGCGGGGTATCGCTGAAACCGGCTTCCGTCAGGAAACCGGCGAAGGTGTTGCCGTGTACCGATTCGCCGTCGACCCGGTCGATGACCAGGGAATCCACCTGCCCCGACCGCACCAGATCGGCCAGCGCGGTGGCGGCCGCGTGCCGGGCGGTCGGGTCCTCGGTGCAGGTGAGCAGGGTCCGGCCACCGCGCTCCAGGTACAGCACGAGTTCGCCGTCGGCCAGTACGACCAGCGCACCTGCTTTGCGGCCCGGACGGTGGCCGGCCACGCCGGCGGTCTTGGGCCAGGCGAGGGCGGCACCGTACGGGTTGGCCGGATCGCAGGCCGCGAGTACCAGCGCCGGGGCGGCCGGGCGCCGGTCGCCCTCGAAGGAGCGCAATCGGTCCACCACATCGGTGGTGGAGAACTGGGCGCCGCCGAGAGAATCCACGAAGTAGCCGCGCCGGCAGCGGCCGCGGTCCTCGAATTCGCTGAGTACGCGGTAGGCGAGTGCGAACCCGCCGGGCATTCCCTCGTTCTGCACCGCGCCCTTGGTCACCACGCCGTAGCGTTCCAGCAGCAGATCTGCGGTGGCGTGGGCGCGAACCGTGTTGTCGAGGGCACGTTCGGGCAGTAGCGACCACCGCCCGGCCACAGTGGGGGGACCCGAACGGGTCGGCATGGCCGGCCGGGGCAGATAGGCGCGTCCGCGTGGCGCGCGCCGGGGAGTGCGGTGCGCGGCCGGTGTCCGGGTAGCCCCGGACAGGCGAGCGCGTACGGGGGCGAAGGTATCGCCGGAGATCAGCCCCGCCCACACCAGATCCCACAGCGCCGCCGCGACCCGGGTGTCGTCGAGAACACCGGTCGCATCGGCGAGCTGACGGAAGAAATATGCACCTCCACCACCGCGCAGGGCCGTGAGCCCGCCGCCCGCCGGATCGCGTCTGGTGGCCGAATCTGCCGAGGACCGCTGTTCGCGCTCGGCCGCCGTACTGCGACCCGCGGCCGAACCGCCGGCCGACGCCGACCAGGCGGCGGGCTCGGCGCCGAGTGCGGTGAGCAGGGCGAGGTGGAGGTCGTCGAGTTCGAGTTCATCCGGGGGCGGCAGGGTCAGTGGGGCCTGGTCGGTCGGGTGCAGGGCGATCCATCCGTCCTTGGCGTTGATCATTCCGTGCCCGGACCACCGGGCCTCACCGGTGGCCATGAGTTCGTCGAGCATCCCGGGCGTGTAGTCGCGGACGCGGGCGGGCAGTACCAGCGACTCCCACGCCGAAGCCGGTACCGGCACCCCGGCGAGCTGGTCGACCACCGCGGCGACCCCGTCGATTCCGCGCAGTTCCCCGCTGCCGATGTGCTGCCAGTCGGGGAGGAAACGTGCCAGGGCGGCGGTGGAGACCGGTTCGATCTCGTGCCGGGCGGCGGCCAGGCTACGGCGGCGCAGCCGGCGCAGGACCTGGGTGTCACACCATTCCGTCCCGGCCGTCTCGGGCGTGAACTCGCCTTCCACCACCCGTTTCTCGGCCACCAGTTGATGCAGTGCCGAGGTGACCACGGCTGTCCCCAGTCCGAAGCGCCGCGCGACCGCTTCCGTTCCGAAGGGGCCGTGGGTGCGGGCGAAGCGGGCCACCAGATCGCCCAGGGGATCGGGTACCGGCTCGATGAAGGCCGCCGGGGTGCCGATCGGCAGCGGAACACCCAGGGCGTCGCGGAGCCGGGCGGCGTCCTCGATCGCGGCCCACCATGTCCGGCCTGCATAGGTCACTTCGAGTGCCCGCCGGGCACCGGCGAGTTCGGCGAACCAGTCCGCCGGGTCTTCCCGGCAGCGTTGCCGGGCTTCGTCCGCCGTGAGCGGCCCGAGCAGGCGCAGCAGATCCGCGAGCCCCTCCGCATCGCGTGCCTTGCGTTCCGGGGTGAGCCGCTGCAGTTCCTGCTCGGTCTGCGCGAGGATCTCGCCGTCGAGCAGTTCGCGCAGTTCGACCCGGCCCAGTAGTTCGGCCAGCAGGCTCGAATCCAGGGACAGTGCGGCCGCGCGGCGTTCGGCGAGCGGGCTGTCGCCGTCGTACATGAACTGGCCGATGTAGTCGAACAGCAGTGCGTTGGCGAACGGCGACGGCGTGGCGGTCTCCACTTCGACCAGGCGGATCTGCCGCCGCGCCACCCGGCCCAGCAGATCCCGTAGCGCGGGCAGATCGTAGACATCGCGCAGGCATTCCCGCACTGTCTCGAGCAGGATCGGGAAGGCCGGGAATTTCCGTGCGACATCGAGTAATTGGGCCGATCGCTGCCGCTGCTGCCACAGCGGCGCCCGCTTACCGGGATCCCGGCGGGGTAATAGCAGTGCGCGGGCGGAGCATTCGCGGAACCGGGAGGCGAACAGGGCCGAACCGCCCACCTGCTCGGTCACGATCTCGTCGATCTCGTCCGGTTCGAAGACGAACAGCTCCGCGCCCGGGGGTTCGTCGGTGGTATCGGGTAGCCGGACGACGATGCCGTCGTCGGAGGCATTGGGCGAGGCGTCCACCCCGAACCGTTCGCGCAGCCGGGCGCCGACGGCCAGCGCCCATGCCGCGTGCACCGGCATCCCGTAAGGGGAGTGCAGGATCAGCCGCCAGTCGCCGAGTTCGTCGCGGAATCGTTCCACCACAAGGGTGCGATCGGTGGGGAGCCGGCCGGTGGCGGTGCGCTGATCGTCCAGCAGCGCACGTAGATTGCCGACGGCGTTGTCGTCGAGCCCGGCGGCGGTAGTTCGTGCGGTGAAATCCCCGGACGCGGTATCGGAACCGGCCTTGCGGACGAATTCGCCCAGCGCGGCCCCCAGTTCGGCCGGGCGGCCCAGCGAATCACCGTGCCAGAACGGTAACCGGCCGGGATGACCGAAGGCGGGGGTGACCAGGACGCGGTCGTAGGTGATGTCCTCGATACGCCAGCTGGTGGCGCCGAGCGCGAACACATCGCCGACGCGTGATTCGTAGACCATCTCCTCGTCGAGTTCGCCCACCCGGGAGGCTTTCTCGCCCACCATGTAGACCGCGAACATACCGCGGTCGGGGATGGCGCCGCCGGAGGTCACCGCCAGCCGTTGGGCGCCGGGACGGCCGGTGAGGGTACCGGCGTCGCGGTCCCAGACCAGCCGCGGACGCAATTCGGCGAACTCGTCGGAGGGGTAACGTCCGGCCAGCAGGTCCAGTACGGCTTCGTAGGACGACCGCGGCAGTGCCGCATAGCTTCCGGTGCCGCGGACGGTATCGAACCAGGTGTCGACGTCCAGTGGTGCCAGGGCGCAGGCCGCCACCGTCTGCTGCGCGAGGATATCCAGCGGGTGTGCGGGTATCTTCAGTTCCTCGATCTGCCCGGCCAGCATCCGCTGCGCCGCCACCGCGCAGTGCATCACGTCGGTGCGGTGTTTCGGGAACAGCACCCCGCGCGAGATCTCGCCCACCTGATGCCCGGCGCGGCCGATCCGCTGTAATCCGCTGGCCACCGAGGGGGGTGCCTCGACCTGCACGACCAGATCCACGGCACCCATATCGATACCGAGTTCGAGGCTGCTGGTGGCCACTACACAGCGCAACCGGCCACTCTTCAGATCGTCCTCGATGAGGGCCCGCTGCTCCTTGCTCACCGACCCGTGGTGTGCGCGGGCGAGTAGCGGTTCGGCGCCGTGGGTGACCTCGGTGGAAGGGCCGAGCTGAGCGGGCGGGGCATGGGCGGTTTCCGGGCCCTCCCCGAGCTGCCCCGCATAGGTTTCGTTCAACCGGGCGGTGAGCCGTTCGGCCAGGCGCCGGGAATTCGCGAACACGATCGACGATCGGTGGGCGAGAACGAGCTCGACGATCGATGCGTCCACATGCGGCCACAGTGAACCGGGCTGCTCGGAATCGCCCGGTTCGGTCATATCCGCGACCGGCACTCGTACCGACAGATCGAAGGTCTTCGGCGCGGGCGGCGAAACGATGGTGATGGGTGCCGGCCCCACCAGGAATTTTCCCACTTCCGCCGGCGGGCGCACCGTCGCGGACAACCCGATCCGCTGGACGGGCCGTTCGGTGAGCGTATCCAGCCGGGCCAGCGAGAGCGCCAGATGCGAACCGCGTTTGGACCCGGCGATCGCGTGCACCTCGTCCACGATCACCGTCCGGACCCCGCGCAGCGTTTCCCGGGCGGCGGAGGTGAGCATCAGGAATAGCGATTCCGGGGTCGTGATCAGGATGTTGGGGGGCGTGCGCTGCAATCGCCGCCGTTCCTGCGCCGGGGTATCCCCGGACCGGACGCCCACGCTGATCTCCGGCGCCGGCAGCCCGAGCCGCCGCGCCGTCTGGCGTACACCCACCAGCGGCGCCCGCAGATTACGTTCCACATCCACTGCCAGCGCCTTCAACGGGGAGATGTAGAGCACAGAAGTTCCGGCCACCGGCGGGTCCGCACGGGCGAGCTCGTCGATGGCCCACAGGAACGCCGAGAGGGTCTTACCGGAGCCGGTGGGCGCGATCACCAAGGTGTGCTCACCGGCCGCGATAGCCCGCCATGCACCCAGCTGAGCGTCCGTGGGCGCGGGGAACGCACCGTCGAACCACTGCTGGGTGGCGGCGGAGAACTCGGTCATGGATTCCAGTCTGCACCCGGCCACCGACAGTTGCCGGTGGACGCACGGGCGTCAGGGCAGGCTGCCGTCGACCAGTTCGGGATCCTCGTCGGTGATATCGGGAGTCCCGGAATCGCGGATCAGTTCGGCCAGGAGAACCAGGTCCGCGGTGCTCACCCCACCGACTGTCCGGAATTCCCGGTCGAGCCGGCGACGGAGGAACGCTGTTCGGGATATCCCGAGCGCATGGGCTTGCCGGTCTATCTCGTCGACTATTGCGCCGGGCACGGCACGGATCAGAATATCTGTCATTTCCTCGATCACCTCCTGCTCGCGGGGGCACGACGGGCCGGGAGCCGACGCTGGATCCGAGCCGGCGACCGGTGACAGTTCGATGTTTCTATGCTGCGGCGGTGCCTGGTGTTCGCAAACTCGAGTTGATCTCCCACGATGTCACCGCGGCGCCGAAGGTGGTCCGTTCTCCCTGGCCGGCGAACCGCTCACCCCGGCGGGACGGGCGGAGCCGGCGGACCGAGCGTTCGAACCACCGGTGGGCGCACGGGTACTGGTGGGCCCGGAGCGGCGAACCAGAAAGACTGCCCGACTGCTCGGCCTGGATGCCGCGCCACCGCCCAGATTACGCGATCTTGACGCCGGATCCCGGTATCGCGACCGAATCGTTCTGGCGTAACGAGGTGCCGGCAGTATCAGCCCAGCGCGACCGAGGTGCCGAGCGAGAACGGGAAATCGCGGAAGGTCATACTCGCCGGCACCGATCCGGCAGGCACCTCGTACACCAGATGTGTCCCCAGCGATTCCCCCGGTTGCAGCGTGCGCGGGGCGGCGGCGGTGGCGGCACGCTGCGCCGTGGCCGTCACGTCCGGGCCGAACTTGCCGCCGGCCGTATCGTGCAGTTCCTGACCCAGCGGGGTGTAGGTCTTGGGCTCGCGCGCGATATTGCGGACGGTGAAACTCACCACCACGAACATGCCCTGGGCACGATCGAAACCGATGGTGGGCACATCGGATTCCACATTCCGCACAACGAACTCGAAGCTGCCGTCGCGGACCTCGGTCCCCGCGGACGCGGTGGGCCGGTCGTCGCCGGAGAAGAATTCGATCGATCCCACGCCTTTCACCAGCGCCGCCATACAGCCGCCGATCAGGAGCAGCGGTATCACGACCAGCACGATCAACCACAGCACCAGCCTGCGCAAGCGGCTCTTCCGTCGCCGGGGCCGGGTAGCCGGCCGGGCCCGGGGCGTACGCCGCGCGGGCGGTGCAGGGGGGCGGGGTGCCGGGCGGGCCGGGACGACCGGCCGGACTGCATGGGCTGTATCGCCACCGCGCGGCGCTCCGCCGGGGGCATGGCCCGTTTCCAGCCGGGTGTACGCGCGGGTCGGTGGATGGCCGGGCCCGGCGGCTCCGTGGGCGGCACCGGCCGCGGCGAGACCGGTGTAGGGACGGGTCCCCGCGGGCGGAGCGGCCGCCTCGTACCGGCGCGTGCCCGCCGGTTCCGCACCGGGCTCGTATCGGCGGGTGCTCGGGCCGGGAGTCCCCGCAGGCGCCGCGGTCTCGTATCGGCGGGTGGCGGGCCGGTCCGGCGCTTCGTATCGGCGGGTGCCCGCCGGGCCCGCGTCGAGTTCGTAGCGATGCAGGCCCGGGTGTTCGGCAGGCGCGGGCGTGGCGGACGGGCTCGGGTGGCCCAGTGCCGCCGCGGCGGCCCGCGCGAAGTCCCCGGCCGATGCGAAGCGGTCCCCGGGCTGTTTTGCCAGAGCGCGGGCGATCACCGCGTCCAGCCGGTCGGGGATACCCGGCACCAGTGCCCGCACACTGGGTGGGGCGCTGGTGAGATGGTCGTGCATCTGCCGCGCCGGATCGGTATCACCGAACGGCCGGATACCGGCGAGGCATTCGAACAGCACACAGCCCAACGAATAGATATCCGCCCGGGCGTCGGTATCGCCGGTGAACCGTTCCGGTGCCATATACGCCCAGGTGCCCACCGCCAGACCCGATGCGGTCAACGCCGTACTGCCGGCGCCGTGTGCGATACCGAAATCGATCAGGTACACCAAGCCGTCGCGCCGGACGACGATATTGGACGGTTTCACATCCCGGTGCACCAAACCGGCCCGGTGCGCGGCATCCAGCGCGGCCGCTGTCTGCGTGACGATATCGACGGCCCGCTCCGGTGTCAGCGCGCCCCGGTGCAGGATCCGGGACAGATCCTCACCCTCGACGTACTCCATCTCGATGAACAGCCGGCCGTCCAGCTCGCCGTGCGCGTGGATCGATACGAGATGCCGGTCGTCCAGGCGGGCGGCGAGTTCGGCTTCCCGCTCGAACCGGCTCCGGTAGGTCGGGTCCGCCGCGAGTTCGGCGGGCAGCAATTTCAGCGCGACCTTCCGCCCGGGCCGTCCGCCTACGGGATCGGCGTGCGCCAGCCACACCTGGCCCATACCGCCCTGCCCGAGCAGGCGTTCGAGCCGGTAGGGGCCCAGTCGCTGCCCAGCCATGCCCATCCTTCCTCTCACCGTCGCGCCGCGGATCCCGGCGGGCGCGGTGGACCCGGGGACCTACGGCGCCCGGACTGTACTCCGACCCTAATGGTGGCCCCCACCCCGCACAGAGTGACCGGCGGCCCCGAGAGCGCCGTGCCGCATATGCGCTGTGCCCGAACAGCGGGAGAACCTGCATGCGTGGTCCGGTGCCGCCCGGGTTGCGCTCTCGGCGAGTACGGCGGGGCTCACGTGTGTGCGGCAGCGACTGGATCCGGAAGCATCCTGCCCTGGCGATCCAGGTCGAGCAGGGCAGTACCGGTGGCCCAGGTGCCTTGTTCCCGGGGCCCGCCGCGGCGTAGCGGACCGTGTGCCAGGGTGAGCGCATGGAGCCGATCGAGATCAATGCGGGAGCGTGGTATCTGCGTGCGCTGCGGGCCGACGAACGGATAGATGATCGGCCCGCGCTGCTGGAGGGCGGGATAACGGATCCGGAGTACGTGGCGAGGCGGAGTGCCCAATGGGCGGACGAGTCGAACTTTTCCTGGGCCGTGTGTGATCCGGTCACGGCGGAATTGGTCGCGGAGATCGTGGTTGCGCCGGGATCGGGTGGCAGCGCGCGTATATCCGGCTGGTCCAGGCCCGGCCGGAGTGCTGCTCTGGAGGCCGGGATGGGTGCGGTACATCGGTTCGTGCAGGGCGCACTCGGGTTACGGCTCGAACCGGCCGAGGAGCCGGTGGGCACGAAATTCGCATCCGGCGCCCCTGCCGCCGGTGGCCCGCCGAACTGATCGCCGCCACTGTGACCGAACCGGCGACCGGTATCAGCCGACCGGACCGCTCAGGCCGGGTCCCGCAGCACCCTGTCCAGCGCGGCGACCGCCGCTTCCAACTCCGCAGGTTCCACGGTCAGCGGTGGCCGAAAGCGGATGCCGCACGCTCCGGTGCCGACCATCAAGACGTGTTCCCGTTCGCGCAACGCGGTGAGCACCGCATCGCGGAAACCGGGATCGGGCAGGGTTATCGCGCATATCAGCCCCCGGCCGCGGGGGTGGGTGACCGCCGGATGCCGCTGAGCGAGTTCACGCAGTTGCGCCTGGAGATGTTCGCCGAGCGCCGCGGCGCGTTCGATCAGCCCGTCGCGTTCGACGACCTCGAGGATCCGCCCCGCCCGGACCATATCGGCCAGGTTGCCGCCCCAGGTGGAGTTGAGCCGGGACGAGACGGTGAAGACGTTATCGCTCACCTCGTCCACCCGGCCGCCGGCCATGATGCCGCAGACCTGGGTTTTCTTCCCGAACGCGACCACATCGGGTTGTAGCCCCAACTGCTGATAGGCCCAGGCGGTTCCGGTCGCGCCGGCCCCGGTTTGTACCTCGTCGAGGATGAACAGTGCATCGTTGGCGTGGCACATCCGCTGCATCGCCTGCAGGAACTGCGGCCGCATATGCCGGTCGCCGCCTTCGCCCTGGATGGGTTCGGCCAGGAAGCAGGCGATTCCGTTCGGACGTTCCGCGAAGGCGTGCGCGGCCTGTTCCAGCGCATGCTGTTCGGCGCGGTCGATATCGCCGGGTCCGCCGAGCCACGGGGTTTCGATCCGTGGCCAGTCGAAGGCCGGGAAACGTTCGGTCTTCACCGGGTCGGTGTTGGTGAGCGACAGTGTGTATCCGCTGCGGCCGTGGAACGCGCCGGTCAGGTGCAGGACACCGGACTCGCGGCCGGGCAGTGCTGTGCGGCCGTGTAATTCGTTGTGCCGGCTCTTCCAGTCGAACGCGGTTTTGAGCGCGTTCTCGACCGCGAGTGCACCACCGTCGACGAAGAACAGATGCGGTAGCCGAGGGTCGCCGAGTACCCGGGCGAAGGTGTCCACGAACCGGGCCATCTCGACGGTGTAGATATCGGAGTTGCTCGGTTTGTTGACCGCGGCCGTGATCAGTTCGTTCCGGAAGGCGGCGTCCCCGGCGAGCGCCGGATGGTTCATCCCGAGGGCGCTGGAGGCGAAGAACCCGAACATATCGAGGTAGTCGGTGCCGTCGCGGGCGTCCACCAGGTGGCGGCCGTAGGAAGCGGGTATATCCAGTACCAGATCGAATCCGTCGGCGAGCATATGTGCCGACAGCGTCTCGTGGACGCGGGTCGCGGGGATGCGGTCGGTGTCACCGCCGGAGCCGGATCGTTCCAGTTCGATGGTCACAGTCTCGACGGTACGGGAGCCCGAATCGATATGCCGGGAAATTTTCCTGACGGAACCATAACAAGAAGGATTTGTTACGTTATCAACTACTTCTCATAGAACGTCTGCAGGATGATCGTGCTTCGGGTGCGGACATTGGCCGTCGCTCGGATCTGTTGCAGCAACTGCTCCAGATGCCGCGGGGAGGCCACCCGGACCAACAGCACATAACTCTCCTCGCCCGCCACCGAATGACAGGCCTCGATACCCGGCACATGCTGCAGCAGCGCAGGCGCGTCATCGGGCTGAGACGGATCGAGAGGAGTGATCGCGACGAATGCCGACAACAACTGCCCCAGCGCCTCGGGATCCACATCGGCCGTGTAGCCCCGGATCACACCGCGCGCCTCGAGCCTGCGTACTCGCGACTGCACGGCGGATACCGAAAGGCTCGCCTTCTCGGCCAGATTCGACAGTGTCGCCCGGCCGTCGGCCATCAGTTCCCGGATCAGCAGGCGATCGATCTCATCCAGGGTCGGTTTTGCCGGTGTTTCCGCCATCAGCGAAGGCTAACGTAGCGGGCACACCGCCGGAACTGGAGTTGTGAACGTTCATTCTCCGGCCGTGCCATTCGCACAGCGTATTTCGTCCGGCCGAACCCGAGGAGTTCGCGATGACCGAGATCGACAGCGAGACCCGAACCGTCCGGCTTGCCCACCGGGTACCCACTCTGCTGAATGCTCTGGGCATCGAACCACCACCCGCCGGTGAGATGGCGGTACACAGCCCGATCACCGGCGAAGTGCTCGTCGAACTGCGGCCCGCGAGCCCCGCCGAGATCGACACCGCGATCGAGGAGTCCGCCGCGGCATTCCGCGATTGGCGCACCGTTCCGGCGCCGCAACGCGCGGCGGTGGTCCGGGAACTGGCCGTTCTCCTGCGGCGCTACCAGGACGAACTCGCCGAACTGGTCACTCTCGAGGTGGGGAAGATCCCGGCCGAGGCGCGGGGCGAGGTCCAGGAGATGATCGATATCTGCGAATTCGCGGTGGGGTTGTCCCGGCAGCTCTACGGCTACACGATGGCCTCGGAACGGCCCGGCCACCGGCTCATGGAGACCTGGCATCCGCTGGGCGTGGCAGGGGTGATCTCGGCGTTCAACTTCCCCGTCGCGGTCTGGTCGTGGAATACCGCGGTCGCCCTCGTCTGTGGCGACACGGTGGTGTGGAAACCGTCGGATCGGACGCCGTTGACGGCACTGGCCTGTCATGCCCTGTTACGCCGGGCCGCCCACGCCACGGGGGCCGATCCGCGAATCCATCAGCTCGTACTCGGCACCGGTTCGGCCGGGGCACAACTGGTCGACGACGAACGGGTAGCGCTGGTCAGTGCCACGGGTTCGGTCGCGATGGGCCGCCAGGTGGGGCCGCGGGTGGCCGCGCGATTCGGCCGGTGCCTGCTCGAGCTGGGCGGAAACAACGCGGCCGTCGTCACCCCTTCGGCCGATCTGGACCTGGCGGTGCGCGGGATCGTTTTCGCGGCGGTCGGTACCGCGGGCCAGCGCTGTACGACCTTGCGCCGGCTGATCGTGCACACCGATATCGCGGACGAACTCATCAACCGGCTGGCCGGCGCCTATCGGCAACTGCGTATCGGTAATCCGCTCGACGCCGGTGTCCAGGTGGGCCCGCTCAGCGGCCCTGAAGCCTGGGAACGGATGCGCAACGCGATAGACCTGGCCCGCGCCGACGGCGGCGAACTGGTCTGCGGCGGGCACGAGGTCACGGTCGACGGGGCCGGGCCCGCGGCCCGCTACGCGCATCCGGCGATCGTCCGGATGCCGGACCAGACCGAAATCGTGCGCGAGGAAACCTTCGCCCCGATCCTCTACGTGCTCACCTACGACGATTTCGATACCGCCCTGGCATTGCACAACGGGGTGCCGCAGGGGCTGTCGTCGGCGATATTCACCACCGATCAGCGCGAGGCCGAACGCTTCCTGGCCGCCGACGGGTCGGACTGCGGTATCGCCAACGTCAATATCGGCACCTCCGGCGCCGAGATCGGCGGTGCGTTCGGCGGCGAAAAACACACCGGTGGCGGCCGCGAATCCGGTTCGGACGCATGGAAGGCCTATATGCGCCGGGCCACCAACACGATCAACTACTCCAGCGATCTACCGCTGGCCCAGGGTATCCGCTTCGACTGACCATGTATCGGGGTCCGGCAGGAACCGCCGTTCGACGCGGGCATCCGCATCGAAGAGCACCCCGGCGGCCGGTTCACGCCGCGGACCGCCGGCAGTCCGTGGGCCCGATCAGGTCAGCCGGGAGCTGCCCGCTGCGGTCACGCCGCTCCCAGAGCTGAGCCCCGGGGTGTCCGGGCAAGGGAACGGGGCACGGACCGAACGGCCCACCGGTGGTGTCGGGGCCTCCGGCAGCACCACGGCCATGGCGCGTGGTCCGGACGATCGCCCGGACCGCATCGGCGCCTGCCGGATACGGTGGTCGTCAGCTGGGCTCGGCGGCGAGGGGGCTCAGAGCAGCGAAGAAGTCGGCGACGGCGCGGCGGCCGATCTCCATTCCGCGGGCGAGCACTCCCGGGTCGGTTTCGACGCTGCTGATATCCGGTGACCCGGCGGGCGGGTGGATCTGATGCGCCGCGGTGCCCATGCCCGCGATGACCCCGTCTTCGAGCGCCTGCTGGCCGGGACGTTGTTTCCAGGCCCGGTAGGCGCCGGGCGCGATGAACCGCATATAGGTGCCGCCGACGAGGTCGTGCAGCCGCGGCGGGGGTGGGCGGTGTTCGTCGGCGCGGCGGGTCCGCAGAATCAACGCGTGGGTCGCCCCGGCCTTCAAGGCACTGCGCAGCGGAACGGTTTCCGAGAGCCCGCCGTCGAAGTATCGGTGTCCGCCCAGCGCGACCGGGGGACCCGCCAGCAGCGGCAGACCCGAGGATGCGCGTAGCGCCGTCTTCAACGTCGTCTTGTCGACGATGTAGGGGTGCAGATCCACCGGCAGCCCCGTCTGGATATCGGTGGCGATGGGATGGAAGGTGGTCTCGTTCGCCAGGATCGCCGGGAAATCCATCGGATGCAGGCCGTCGTAGACCTTGTGCACGAGATAGTTCAGGTCGAAGGCGGGCCGGCCCCGCAGCATCCGCGCCGGGTCGATCGCCCGGCGCATGATCGCGGCGTCGGTCCAGGCCTGCAACCCGCGACCCGCTCGCCCGCACAGCAGCCAGGCCGCGTTGATGGCGCCCGCCGAAGTGCCGTAGACGGCATCGAATATCCGGGCGAGCCCGAGATCCTCCAGGGCGTGCACCATCCCGCTGGAGTACACGCCGCGGCTGCCGCCGCCCTCGACCACGAGCACCAGCCGATGGCCGTCGGATCGGCTCGAGGATGCGAAACGGCCGCGGATCACCTCCGCGACCGTCGGTAATGCTGCGCTCACCAGGTCACCATACGCCGGAGCGGGTGCGTGATCTCGACCACGCACCCGCTCCGCGACACTGTGCATCCAGTGTTGGCCCGGCTGTCGGCGTACCGTCGCTCACCCGTTCGCGGTGAACCCGCGGGGGCGACGACGGCGTCCGGCCTACTTGATCTCGGCGAGCACCGTGCCCTGGGTGATCGCGGCGCCGGCCGCCACATTCAGGCCGGTGACCACACCGGCCTTGTGCGCGTTCACCGGATTCTCCATCTTCATGGCCTCGAGTACCGCGATCAGATCGCCGGCCTCGACCGACTGCCCTTCCTCGACGGCGACCTTCACGACGGTGCCCTGCATCGGCGCGGTGACCGCGTCACCGGAGGCGGCACCGCCGCCCGCGCCGCCACGCTTACGCGGCTTCGGCTTCTTACGTACCGCACCGCCGGCCGCGGGGGCACCCGAACCGATCGAGAACTGGCCCGGCAGCGAGACCTCGACGCGGCGGCCGCCGACCTCGACCACGACCTTCTGCCGCGGTTCGTCGTCCTCGTCGGCGGGGGCGCCGCCGGTGAACGGCTCGACGGTGTTCTTCCACTCCGTCTCGATCCACTTGGTGTAGACGTCGAACGATTCGCCATTGCCGACGAAGGCGGGATCCTCCACGATCGCCCGGTGGAACGGGATCACCGTGGCCAGGCCCTCCACATGGAATTCGGCCAGTGCGCGCCGCGCCCGCTCCAGCGCCTGGGTCCGGTTCTCACCGGTGACGACGAGCTTGGCCAGCATGGAATCGAACTGGCCGCCGATCACGCTGCCGGCCACCACGCCGGAGTCCACGCGCACACCCGGGCCGGTCGGCTCGGAGTACGCGGTGACGGGGCCGGGGGCGGGCAGGAAGCCGCGGCCCGCGTCCTCGCCGTTGATCCGGAATTCGAAGGAGTGCCCGCGCGGGGCCGGATCCTCGGTGAGTTCCAGCTTCTCGCCGTTGGCGATCCGGAACTGCTGGCGGACCAGGTCCAGGCCGGAGGTCTCCTCGGTGACCGGGTGCTCGACCTGCAGGCGGGTGTTCACCTCGAGGAACGAGACGGTATCGCCCTGCACCAGGTATTCGACGGTGCCGGCGCCGTAGTAACCGGCTTCCTTGCAGATCCGCTTGGCGGAGGCGTGGATCTCGGCGCGCACCTCATCGCTCAGGAACGGGGCGGGGGCCTCTTCGACCAGCTTCTGGAAGCGGCGCTGCAGCGAGCAGTCGCGGGTACCGGCGACGATCACATTGCCGTGCTTATCGGCGATCACCTGCGCCTCGACGTGGCGGGCCTTGTCCAGGTACTGCTCGACGAAGCATTCCCCGCGGCCGAACGCAGCGACCGCTTCACGGGTGGCCGATTCGAACAGTTCGGGAATCTCCTCGATGGTGTGCGCGACCTTCATACCGCGACCGCCACCACCGAACGCGGCCTTGATCGCGACCGGTACGCCGTACTTCTTCGCGAACTCCACGACCTCGGTCGCATCCTTGACCGGATCCTTGGTGCCCGCCGCCATCGGCGCCTTCGCGCGCTCGGCGATATGCCGGGCGGTGACCTTGTCGCCGAGGTCGCGGATGGACTGCGGGGAAGGCCCGATCCAGATCAGCCCGGCGTCGAGGACGGCCTGGGCGAAGTCGGCATTCTCGGAGAGGAAGCCGTAACCGGGGTGGATGGCATCCGCGCCGGACTTGGCCGCGGCATCGAGGATCTTGTCGAAGACCAGATACGACTCGGCCGAGGTCTGCCCGCCCAGGGCGAACGCTTCGTCGGCGAGCTTGACGAAGGGCGCGTCGGCATCGGGTTCTGCGTAAACCGCGACACTGCCGAGACCGGCGTCCTTGGCCGCCCGGATAACGCGCACGGCAATCTCGCCTCGGTTAGCTACGAGTACCTTCGTGATCCGCGCGCTGGCATGGCTGGGCACTGAGCCTCCTGTTGCAATCTCTTTGGTCGCTGTGCGGGATGGGCCGCGCCTCGGCTCCGCTCCCGCGGATCGGGGTCCGCCGGTCCGCAAATCGGGTCGGATCGCTTCGTGGGCTCCGCTTCCGTGGGTTCGGATCCGCTACGCGGGCTCCGCGCCCGGTCGACATGTATGTCTCCGGGCGAGTGTAGGCAGTCTGCCAACAATGCGGGAACTCGGATAGCCCTACTGAGTAGTAGGGGGGTAGATCACAGTGCCCGCGGCGCGGGCGTTTCGACTACCCGGCACCGGTGGCGATGGGCATGCGTACCGAGTTGCCCCATTCGCTCCAGGAACCGTCGTAGTTACGGACCGGATCGCAGCCGAGGAGGTACTTCAGCACGAACCAGGTGTGGCTGGAGCGTTCGCCGACTCCGCTGTAGACGGTGAGTGGATCGGCGGTCGTGAGATGGCCGTAGACGGCATCGAGTTCGGTGCGCGACCGGAACCGGCCGTCGGGGCCCAGGGCGCTGGTCCAGGGGATGTTGACGGCGGTCGGTATATGTCCGCCGCGCAGGGGGCCGCCGGGGCCGGAGTCGCCGGAGAAACCCGCGTACTCCTGTGGTGAGCGGACGTCGACGAGGGCGGTGCCGAGCTGTTCGAGGACGTCCTCCCGGAATGCGCGCACGGTGTTGTCGTCGCGGTGGACCCGGGGATAGTGGCTGCGGGCAGGCTCGGGGGTTTCGAAGACGGTATCGCGGCCCTCGGCGATCCAGGCGTCGCGGCCGCCGTCGAGCAACCGGACATCGGCGTGGCCGAACATGGTGAAAACCCACAGCGCGTGCGCGGCGTGCGAGTTACCGTCGTTGCCGTACAGCACGATGGTGTCGTCGTGTTCGATGCCCTGGGACCACATGAGTTCGGTGAATCGCTCACCGTCGATATAGTCACGGGTCACGGGGTCGTCGAGATCGCTGCGCCAGTCGAGCTTGCCTGCGCCCGGAACATGGCCGATGCCGTAGAGGAGGACATCGGCATTACATTCGATGATCTTGAGACCGGGGGTGCCGAGGTTTGCCGACAACCATTGCGTGGTTACCAAACGGTGTGGGCAAGCATACGAGCCGAAGGCAGGATATGGGTCCGGGGCGACGGGCACGTTCAAGGATCCTTCACAGGAGGCGGGCAGTGCTGACGACAGGTTCGAGCCGCACTGTGGATAGTAAGTGTGACTTGACGTGAACTTGTTGCAGAGCACAAAGTCGGTGCAATGGGCGATTTAGTCGCATACGGCTCCGATAAAGTCTCCCCGAAGGAGGGGTGAGCTATGTCTGATTCTTGGCCGCGGCGGCGCCTGCTCGCGATCCTCCGCAGCGCGAGCGAACCCCTCGACGCCCAGCAACTGGCCCAGATCACCGGCCAGCATGTCACCACTGTGCGTTTCCACCTGGACATTCTCACCCGCGAGTCGCTGGTCCGGCAGTTCCAGCAGCCGCCCCGCGGGCGGGGCCGCCCGCGTATCGGCTACCGCGCTGTCCAGCGCAGTATCGGGTATCAGGACCTGGCCCAAGCGCTCGCCGATCAGCTCGGCCCCGATCCCGAACGCCAAGCGGCGGCCGGTATCGCCGCGGGCCGGGCCTGGGGCGGCAAACTCGAGACGTCCGGCGAACCGATCGAATCGGTGCAGGACGCGAAGGACCGGACCGTTTCGCTCATGTCGGAACTGGGTTTCGCCCCGGAACGCGATAGCGCGGCACGCGACGCCGAGGACACCGCGGTGGTCCGGCTGACGGCCTGCCCGTTGCGCGATCTGGCGCGTACGCACACCGATGTGGTGTGCGGTGTGCACCGCGGCCTGCTCGCGGAGCTGCTGGAGAGATCCGGCGCAGCCGGCACGGTGGACGCCGAACTCGTCCCGTTCGTGGCCGACGAGGTCTGTGAGGTGCGTTTGCGGCGGATCGAGCCGGCGGAGCCTCCCCCCGGCCAGGAACAGAACCCGGTTTCCGCATCGCCGCGAGGTCCGGCTGAATCGGGTGTGATCGACGCGGCCGCCGGTCAAGCAGCACGGGTGGCGAGAATGGCGGGGCAGGCGGTACGGCCGGCGAGTCAGCTGCCACCGGCTTCGGCGGCGCCGGGCACCGGCGTCCTACCGGCCTCGTCCGGCCCCCTCACGCCCGCGGCGCGACAGCAGGGCGGGCGGGTGTTTCGTACCGCGCCGGGTTCAGGGCCGCCCGTCGGCCCACAAACGTTCGATACCGACGCCCACTTCCTGCAGCAGTCGGCGCAACAGTGGTAACCCGATACCGACCACGCTGGACGGATCGCCGTCGATCCGGTCGACGAACCAGCCGCCCAGACCGTCCAGTGTGAACGCACCCGCCACCTGCAATGGTTCGCCGGTGGCGATATAGGCGTCCAGTTCGGCCGGATCCGGTTTTCCGAAGTGCACGGTGGTCGCGCTGCAGTCGAGGGCTTCGGCGGCCACCGAGCCGGAACGGAGCCGGAGTACGCAATGCCCGGTCAGCAGGTCGGCGTTGTTCCCGGCCATGGCCTGCCAGCGAGCCTGGGCCACCTCTGCCGTATGCGGTTTGCCCTGGAGTTCGCCGTCGATCAGCAGCATCGAATCGCAACCGACGACGACGAGATCCTCATCCGGACTGGACCCGTCCACGGCGAGAGTGGCGGCCACCGCTCGAGCTTTTGCCCGGGCCAATTCCACGACGATGTCGCGAGGGCCGGTTCCGGCGGGCAACGCCGCCGCTACGGCGTCCTCGTCCACGTCCGACACCCGGACGATCGGTTCGATACCGGCGGCACGTAGAACCGACCGGCGGGCCGGGGACGCGGAAGCGAGAACCAGGCGGGTCACGTCCGGCATTCTCCTGTTTTCGATATCAGAAACGCAGGTTCGACAGCTGCGGGTAGGAGTACGGCGAGAACGGCGAGCTACCGCGGTGCAGCATGGTCGGCCGGCCCCACAGATCCTGTGGCCCGTTGTCGGCGGGCGCCGCGGCCGCCGCGGCGGCGGTGAAAACACAGACCAGTGCGGCGATATCGGCGTCGCTGGGCGCGCCCTTTTCGATGACCAGCAACGGCTGCCGGCCGTCGGCCTCGGCAGCAGGGCTCGCATCGGCAACGCTTGCGGTATCGACCGCCAGATCCCCGGTGGCGAGGTCCAGTTCGGCTGCGGCCAATACTTCTTCTTCTGCCACAATCGTCACAGTGCCAGATCCTCTCTCTTGCCTCGATCGGGCGCGCGTAGTTTCGGCCCGATCACCTTCCACCGATCTTGTTTCCACCGATCAGTGTGCGGCTTATTGAGCGTATCGCTGGATCACAGCGGGATGTTGCCGTGTTTCTTCGGCGGAAGGGTCACCATCTTGCGCTCGAGCAGCCGCAGCGCGGACACGATCTGGCCGCGCGTATGCGACGGCGGGATCACGGCGTCCACGTAACCGCGTTCGGCGGCGACGTAGGGATTGACCAACGTGTCCTCGTACTCGTTCTGCAGCTCCAGGCGCAGTTTCTCCACGTCAGCGCCTTCTTTGGCAGCCTCGGCGAGCCGTTTGCGATAGACGAATCCGACCGCGCCGGAGGCACCCATCACCGCGATCTGCGCGGTGGGCCAGGCCAGGTTCACATCGGCACCCATATGCTTGGAACCCATGACGTCGTAGGCGCCGCCGTAGGCCTTACGGGTAATGATCGTGATTTTGCCCACAGTGGCCTCACCGTAGGCGTAGAGCAGCTTGGCGCCGCGCCGGATGATGCCGTTGTATTCCTGGTCGGTGCCGGGCAGGAAGCCGGGCACGTCCACCAGGGTGATGATCGGGACGTTGAAGGCGTCGCAGGTGCGTACGAAGCGGGCGGCCTTCTCCGAGGCGTCGATATCGAGGCAACCGGCGAACTGGGTGGGCTGGTTGGCGACGATGCCGACGCTGCGGCCGTCGACCCGGCCGAAGCCCACGATGATGTTCATGGCCCGCTCGGCCTGGATCTCCAGGAATTCGTCGTCGTCGAGCAGCCGGCGGATGACCTCGTGCATGTCATAGGGCTGGTTCGGCGAATCCGGGATCAGGGTGTCGAGTTCGAGGTCCTCTTCGGTGAGCGAATCCTCGATCGCGCCGGTGATCGGATCCGACGCCGGGAAGCGCGGGGCTTCGGCGCGGTTGTTGCTGGGCAGGTAGGACAGCAGATCCTTGACGTAGTCGAGGGCGTCCTGTTCGCCGGAGGCCACATAGTGCGCCGTTCCCGACTTGGCCATATGGGTGTGGGCGCCGCCCAGCTCCTCCATGGTGACCTCTTCACCGGTGACCGTCTTGATGACGTCGGGTCCGGTGATGAACATCTGGCTGGTCTGATCGACCATGACGACGAAGTCGGTGAGCGCGGGGGAGTACACGTGCCCACCCGCGGCGGCACCCAGGATCAGCGAGATCTGCGGGATCACGCCGGAGGCCTGGATATTGCGGTGGAAGATCTCGCCGTAGAGGCCGAGCGAGACGACGCCCTCCTGGATACGGGCGCCGGCGCCGTCGTTGATACCGATCAGCGGACGGCCGGTCTTGATCGCCAGGTCCATGACCTTCACGATCTTCTCGCCGTACACCTCGCCGAGGCTGCCGCCGAAGACGGTGGAGTCCTGGCTGAACAGGCATACCTCGCGGCCGTCGATGGTGCCGTAACCGGTCACCACGCCGTCGCCGAGCGGGCGCTGCTTGTCGAGACCGAAATTGACGCTGCGGTGCCGGGCCAGGGCATCGAGTTCGACGAAGGAACCCTCGTCGACCAGGGCGAGAATACGTTCCCGGGCGGTCAACTTGCCCTTGGCGTGGACCTTGTCGACTGCGGCTTCACCCATCGGATGCTGGGCCTCTTCCAGCCGATTCCGCAGGTCAGCCAGTTTGCCGGCGGTGGTGTGGATATCGGGCGCACCTGCCGAATCCGGCGTGGGCTGCTGCTGGACACTCGTCATGGCTCGGAGTGTAACCAGAGCGGTACCGCGCTGTTAACCCAGATCTCGCTACTCGCGAGTAGAGCGCGGTGATGAAAACCCCAGGTGGGTCGGTCGCCGCTGGTCGTTATGTGTACCGCAAATCGCCGCGAACAGTGGTGACGACACACGATGGACTTCCCCGCGATCACCGCATCCCGGACCGCCGCTCAGGACACCCGGGAGTGTGTGCGCTGACCGGTCTCAGCGGGAACGGCTCGGCGTCGACACCGGTGATCTCTCGGCCATCGCAGGTCCGCAGAGGGGAAATTAAATCGCTTTCCCGGCACCTACCCGAGGCAATACCCTTGTAACAGGCCGATTTTCGACCCCGAGGGGAGGTGGATCGTTATGTGGCACTGGACAACTCGCACCGGACAATACCCCGAAGCCGTGGCATTCACGCGGCGGGTGACCGAGCCGGAACCGACGTTCACCGAACAGGTTCCCGAACCCGAAACCGAACCAGAAGAAGCTGAACCCGAAGCGATTCGGCCCCCGGTATCCACCCGCGGCTTCGACCTCGCCCGATAACTCTCCCGCCCGGTCCACCCCACCACCACCTCACCTGTCCATGGGTGGGGCCCAACAGGGCCCCGCCCTCGAGCCGCGGAGCGGCTCCAAAATTACAGCCCGCCCTTTCACCGATGGTTCACCCCGACAGCAGGGTGACCAGGTCCCCGGCCTCGACCCCGGCACGTCTCAAAACAATCCCCGGCCCTTTCACCGAAGGTCCACCCCGAAAGCACGTCAACAAGTACCCGAACCCCGCGACTCCGGAGGCGGCGGCAGGACGCAGTACCCTGCCCCTGGTGGACAGGCCTCCGTTGGATACCGAACGTTTGCGGCACGCGCTCACCGAAACCCCGGAACTGAAGTTCTTCACCGGGATAGAGGTGGTCGAATCGACCGGCTCCACCAACGCGGATCTACTCGCGCGGGCCGAGGACCCGGAAGTCGATCGCGTGGTGTTGGTGGCAGAGGCTCAGGAGCAGGGCCGCGGCCGGCTCGCCCGGCCCTGGACCAGCCCTCCGCGCGCGCAGATCTCGCTTTCGCTGCTCGTCCGGACCGACGGGCTCGATCCCGAACTGCTCGGCTGGCTCCCGCTGCTCACCGGTATTGCGGTGGTCGATGCACTGCGCTCGGCGACCGGTGTACCGGCGGCGCTGAAATGGCCCAACGATGTCCTGATCGAGGGACGCAAGATCGCAGGCATTCTCACCGAGGCCGCTGCCGGCGGTCCGCGACCGGCCGTGGTGATGGGGGTCGGTCTCAATGTGAGCCTCGATGCCGACGAACTGCCTGTACCGCACGCGACTTCGCTCACCCTCTGCGATGTGCCCGATCCGGACCGCACGGCCCTGGTCCTGGCGCTGCTGACGGAATTCGCGAATCGCTATACCGCCTGGCACGACGCGGACTGGGATACCGGCGATCTCGCCGCCGCCTATCGGGAACGCTGTGCGACGCTCGGTACCCCGGTGCGCGCGGAACTTCCGGGCGGCGGGCTGCTCACCGGAATCGCCCGCGATATCGACTCTTCGGGCCGGTTGCTGATCGGTGAGGAAGCGGTCTCCGCCGGAGATATCACCCATCTGCGCCCGAGTTGACGCGGAGTGGCCTGAAAACCCGCGTCGCCGGAAGCGACCCGGGATTTCGGCGGTAATGTGCGGTCATGGGATATCCGGAGGATGCGCTGGCGCCCGACGAGGAGCTGATCCTGCACACCCACCCCCATTGGAAGATGCTGTTGTGGCCCGTCGCCACGCTCATCGTCGCTACGGCGCTGGCGGGTTTCCTGGGTGGTCTGGTGTCGCGGACCACCGAGTCGACGACGCGCTCGGTGCTGCTGCTGCTGATCCTGGCGATCTGGCTGGCAGTGCTGGCCTGGCGGAGTGTGGGGCCGATCCTGGACTGGCGTTCGACGCATTTCATCGTCACCGACCGCCGGGTACTGGTGCGCGAAGGCGTACTCACCCACAGCGGTCTCGATATTCCGATGAGCCGTATTTCCAGTGTCCAGTTCCGGCACGGTCTGGTGGACCGGATGTTCCGGACCGGCGAGTTGATCATCGGTTCGTCCTCGGAGGAACCGCTGGAATATTCCGATATACCGAATGTGGAACAGGTGCACGCACTGCTGTACCACCAGGTTTTCGAGGCCTCGCCGCGGCACGGCGGCTACTGAGTACGCAGTCCCGAGATCGGCGGACCGTAACCTTGTCCGCATGACCGCCGTATTGCTGGGCGAAGACGACGAGGCGATCGCCGCGCCACTGTCGCGGGCGCTGGGCCGCGAAGGATATTCGGTGACCGTGGAGAGTTTCGGTCCCGCGGTACTGGACCGGGCGCTGGAAGGCCACCATGATCTGCTGATTCTCGATCTCGGGCTACCGGGAATGGATGGGCTGGAGGTCTGCCGCCAGGTCCGCGCCCGCGGCGCCGAAATGGCGGTACTGATGCTCACCGCCCGCACCGACGAGGTCGATTTCGTCGTCGGCCTCGATGCCGGCGCCGACGATTACGTCGGTAAACCGTTCCGCCTGGCCGAACTGCTCGCCCGGGTGCGGGCCCTGTTACGGCGCAGTGGGATCGGCGACGACACCGTGGAGGTCGGCGGGATCCGGCTCGAACCGGCGGCTCGGCGGGTACTGGTCAACGGAGTGGAAATCGGGTTGGCGAACAAGGAGTACGAGCTGCTCAAGGTGCTGATCGACCGGGCCGGCCAGGTGGTGTCGCGCGAAACCATCCTGCGTGAGGTGTGGGGAGACGCCGAACTGCGGGGTTCCAAAACCCTGGATATGCATATGTCCTGGTTACGGCGCAAGATCGGGGACGAGGGCCCGATGGCGGAACGGCGGATCGTCACCGTGCGCGGTGTCGGCTTCCGGTTGAACACCGACTGACGTGCGGCGCCGGATCCTGCGGTCGATGCTGACCGTGCTGATGCTGACCACGGTGGTGCTCGGGATTCCGCTCACCTATACCGCCTGGCTGTGGGTCGAGGACATCACCCGCAACGATCTGCGCGGCCGGCTGGAACAGATCTCCACCGAGGTCATCGGTCAGGAACGCGGCACCGGTGTGGTGCGCGGCGGCCTGGATCTGCGCACCGTCGGGCCGCTGGTCCCGGAAGGCGGTCGGCTGACGATCGTGTATCCGTCGCCGGAGGACAAAGCTGCGAAGGTGGAGATAGGTGCGGTCGCCGTCGACGACCCGCTGGTGGAATCGCTGTCCATGGGCACCGATGGGTCACTGCGACTCGAAGTTCCCGCCACGCCGATGAAAGCCCGGCAGCGGCAGGCGGTGGCCGGAGTGGGGCTGGCGGTGGCGCTGTCCCTCGGTGCGGCGATCACCGTCGCCATCGTCACCGCGCGGCGGGTCGCCGACCCGATCCGCGATGTGGCCGCCCGGGCCGCCCGGCTCACCATGGGCGATTTCCGTGCGGACCCGCGCCGGCACGGTATCGAGGAGCTGGACCGTGTCTCCGATGTGCTGGATTCGGCCACCGTGGAGATCGCCGGCCGGTTACAACGCGAGCATGCGCTGGTGGCCGATGTATCGCATCAGCTGCGCAGCCGGCTCACCGCGGTGCGGTTGCGGCTCGACGAACTGTCCGCGCATTCCGATCCGGCGGTGGTGCACGAGGCCGACGAGGCAATGGCGCAGGTCGACCGGCTCACCGAGGCCATCGACGATCTGGTCCGGGCCTCCCGGCACGAGGATGCCACCGACCGCGATCCGGTTCCGGTGATGGACGAACTACGCGGCATCGTCGCCGAATGGACCCATCCGTTCCGGGAAGCGGGGCGCACGCTCTCGCTGGCCGGGGACGAATCACTGCGTGCCCCGATCACCGGTTCGCGGTTGCGGGAGGCGGTGACGGTATTGGTCGACAATGCGTTGATGCACGGCGGCGGGACCTGCATCGTCTCGGTGCGTACCGTCCGGCCGGGCCGGGATCGCGATCCACTGGTGTGCGTCCAGGTGGCCGACGAGGGAGACGGCGTCAGCGACGAACTGGCGCCGCATATCTTCGATCGCGGGTTCTCCGGTGCCGGGTCCACGGGCGTCGGGCTGGCGCTGGCGCGGGCGTTGATCGAGGCCGACGGGGGCCGGCTGGAGTTGCAGCGCCGCCGACCCGCGCTGTTCGCGGTATTCCTCGGTAAACCACTGGCGGCGCGGCCGGAGGGCCGGCGGGTCGGTGAACCTCGCTGAGGGCGTTCGGACCCGGGGTCAGCGGCCGAGCGGTCGCCGGTGGTGTTCCTCTTCCACGTAATCCTCGAGATCTTCCAGCATCTGATCGACCTCGTCCGGGAAGACCCAGCGCCGCATCGCCCAGAACCGGAACGCCATCTGCAACAGGTTGCCGATGATGTAGGCGCTGACGAAATCGGCGATGTTCTCCACCATGAAGCTGACCGTGGGCTGGTGCAGCTGGAAGGCGTAGCGGGAGATATAGAGGGGCAGCATACTGAGCACGACGCCCACGCCGCTGACCGCGAAGAACAGCAGCGCCTCGTGATGGCGCTCCCGCCCGCCGCGGTTCTTGAACGACCATTCGCGGTTGAGGATGTAGGAGGCGATCACCGCGATAACACCGGCGATGATCTTGGCCGTGACAGGCTTCTCCTCCAGAACCGTCCACTTCAGGGAGTAGAAGATCCCGCTGTCGATGACGAACGTGGTGGCGCCGACGATCGCGAACTTGATCAGCTCACGATTCCGGAACGCAATATCCTGCAGGGGCTGCGGAAGGACGCGGACCACGTCGTCGACGATTGACACAAGGCCAGAGCATACCGCTAGGCACTGTTCGCGCAGGACGTGACAGTATTTACCGACGTGAATGCTCGTAGATTCGATCCCGCGGCAATGCCGACCGTCACCATGGTCGGCGGCGGCCAGCTGGCGCGGATGACGCATCAGGCGGCCATCGCACTGGGGCAGCGGCTCCGGGTCCTCGCCGAGCGGCCCGACGATCCGGCCGCCCAGGTCAGCCCCGATGTCGTCCTGGGCAGCCATACCGATCTGGACGCCCTGCGCCGCGCCGCCACCGGTTCGCACGCGCTGACCTTCGACCACGAACACGTGCCCACCGAACATCTCGAGGCACTGGTCGCCGAGGGGGTCGCCGTGCTGCCGCCGCCGCAGGCGCTGCGCTACGCCCAGGACAAACTGGCCATGCGTACCGAGCTGTCCGCGCGCGGCCTGCCGGTCCCGCCGTTCACCGTGGTCGAGACCGAGGCCGACGCGATCCGCTTCGGTGACGAATACGGCTGGCCCGTCGTCCTCAAGGCGATCCGCGGCGGATACGACGGGCGCGGCGTGTGGATGCCCGCCGGCGCGGACGAGGCGGCGAAGATAGTCGCCGATCAACTCGGTGCCGGGGTATCGCTGATGGCCGAGGTCCGGGTCGCGCTGAAGCGGGAATTGTCGGCGATGGTGGCCCGCTCGCCGTACGGTCAGGCGGCCACCTGGCCCGTGGTGGAAACCGTGCAGCGCAACGGCCAATGCGCCGTGGTGATCGCGCCGGCCCCGGACCTTTCCGAGGAACTGGCGGCCGAGGCCGAGGAACTCGCGTTGCGGCTGGCCCGCGATCTCGGCGTGGTCGGGGCGATGGCGGTCGAACTGTTCGAGACCGAATCCGGGGAAATCCTGATCAACGAACTGGCCATGCGCCCGCACAACTCCGGGCACTGGGGCATGGACGGCGCCCGTACCGGACAGTTCGAACAGCATCTGCGCGCCGTACTGGACTACCCGCTCGGTGATACGAGCCCGCTGGCCCCGGTGACCGTGATGGCGAATATTCTCGGTGCGCCCGAGGCGCCGGAAATGTCGATGGATGAGCGGTTGCATCATCTGTTCGCCCGGATGCCCGACGCGAAGGTGCATCTGTACGGCAAGGGTGAACGCCCGGACCGCAAGATCGGGCATGTGAACGTGCTGGGCGACGAGGTGGCCGCGGTGCGGGAACGAGCCGAGCGTGCGGCGCACTGGATGTCGCACGCGGTATGGACCGACGGATGGGATCCGCATGAGTGACGTGGTGGCAGGCAGTATCCCGGGTTCTCCCGCGGTCGGGCTGATCATGGGCAGTGATTCGGACTGGCCCACGATGGAGGCCGCCGCCGAGGCGCTGGCTGAGTTCGGGATCCGGTTCGAGGTCGGCGTGGTCTCCGCGCACCGCACCCCGCAGCGCATGCTCGACTATGCGCGGGACGCCGCGGGGCGGGGACTGAAGGTCCTCATCGCGGGTGCCGGTGGTGCCGCCCATCTGCCCGGTATGGTGGCTGCGGCCACTCCGCTGCCGGTAATCGGTGTGCCGGTCCCGCTGAAGTACCTCGACGGTATGGATTCGCTGCTGTCGATCGTGCAGATGCCCGCCGGGGTTCCGGTGGCCACCGTCTCCATCGGCGGTGCCCGCAACGCCGGCCTGCTCGCCGCGCGCATTCTCGGCGCCGCCGACCCCGCGCTGCGGGAACGTATGGAACAGTTCCAGGCCGGCCTCGAGGCCATGGTCATGGAGAAAGACGAAGCGCTGCGCACGCGTCTGCTGGGCTGAGGCTGCCGTCGACCGATAACTCCGCGGATCTCGGGACGGCGCTCGATACGGTTGGCGTATGGAAAACGAGGAAACCGTCCGCCGGTCCGGCGGGGGCGAGTTGGTACGTTTCCGGCTCGGCGTGGTCGACGAGGCGCTACGGCTGTTCGCGGACCAGGGTTACGAGGCGACCTCGGTCGATGAGATCGCCGAGGCGGCCGGTATCTCACGGCGCACCTTCTTCCGCCAGTTCCGGTCCAAGGAGGACGTGATCTTCGCCGATCACGAAGCTCAACTGGCCGCGGCGCGGGAGTTCCTGCAGCAGGCGCAAGGAGACCCGTGGGAGGCGGTGTGTGAGGCGGTGGTGCAGGTTTTCGAGCGATTCACCCGCTGGCGCGATATCGCCGAGCGCCGCTACCACGTGGTGCGCCGGGTACCGGCGCTTCGTGACCGCGAGATCGTGACGGTGTTCCGCTACGAGCGGTTGTTCACCGATTATCTGCGGGAGCGCCTACCCGATTCCCCGGATCTGGCGCGGGTGCAGTTCACGGCCGCGGTGACCGCGACCCACAACTATCTGTTGCGCCGGATGGTCCGCGGGGAGTCGGCTGCCGGGCCCGCGGATCTGCGGGCCGAGCTCAGTACGATTCCGCGGGGTGACCGGCGCACGTCCGGCGAGGACGAACTCGTGCTCGCGGTGTTCCGGCGTGATCTGCCGGCCAGGCATGTGGCCGATCTGCTGCATCAGCGGCTCGGTGGTTTGGCGGAAACCGCGAGCGATTGACACTGAGTGCCATAGCTCGCCCGGGAAGTAGGGATTTGCAGGCGGTATAGTGGCGGAGGATCTGACACCGAGTGCCGACGAGTGGCACCGCACCGGCAAACAGGAGTGAACCCAATGGCGGGAAACCCGGATTTCGATCTGTTCAAGCTGGAGGATTTCCACGACGAGCTGCGGTCTGCCATCCGCGCCCTCTGTGAGAAGGAGATCGCTCCGTACGCCAAGGATGTCGACGGGCACGCACGCTTCCCCGAAGAGGCGCTGACGGCACTCAATGCCGCGGGCTTCAACGCCGTCCACGTCCCGGAGGCCTACGGCGGCCAGGGCGCCGATTCCGTGGCGACCTGCATCGTCATCGAGGAAGTCGCCCGGGTCTGCGGTTCGTCGTCGCTGATCCCGGCCGTGAACAAGCTCGGCACCATGGGCATGATCCTCAACGGTTCCGAGGAGCTCAAGCAGAAGGTGCTGCCGGATATCGTCAACGGCGAGATGGCCTCCTACGCCCTCTCCGAGCGGGAAGCCGGTTCGGACGCCGCCGGAATGCGCACCCGCGCCCGGCAGGAGGGTGACGACTGGATCCTCAACGGATCCAAATGCTGGATCACCAACGGCGGCAAATCGTCCTGGTACACGGTCATGGCCGTGACCGACCCGGACAAGGGTGCCAACGGTATCTCGGCGTTCCTGGTGCACAAGGACGACGAAGGTTTCGTGGTCGGCCCGCTCGAGCACAAACTCGGCATCAAGGGTTCCCCCACCGCCGAACTGTACTTCGAGAACTGCCGGATCCCCGGCGACCGCATCGTCGGCGAACCCGGCACCGGTTTCAAAACCGCCCTGCAGACCCTCGACCACACCCGTCCCACCATCGGCGCGCAGGCCGTCGGCCTGGCGCAGGGCGCCCTGGACGCGGCCCTGGCCTACACCAAGGACCGCAAGCAGTTCGGCACGGCGATCGCCGACTTCCAGAACACGCAGTTCATGCTCGCCGATATGGCCATGAAGATCGAAGCCGCACGCTTGATGGTCTACACCTCCGCCGCCCGCGCCGAACGCGGCGAGAAGAACCTGGGCTTCATCTCGGCGGCCGCCAAATGCTTCGCCTCGGATGTGGCGATGGAGGTCACCACCAACGCGGTCCAGCTGTTCGGCGGCGCCGGCTACACCACCGATTTCCCGGTGGAGCGGATGATGCGCGACGCGAAGATCACCCAGATCTATGAGGGCACCAACCAGATCCAGCGGGTCGTCATGTCCCGCGCCCTGCTCAAGGGATAGATCCAGAAAGTTCTGGCAAGGCCGGCGGCCGGGAATTGCTCCCCGGCCGCCGGTGGCGTTTCTGCGGCAGTTCGACGCCGGTGATGGTGCGGTGTCGGGCGGCCGGCCGGGGCGGTTACCGGACCGGGAGTGCGTCGAGGAGCCGGCGCAGCGCAGTGAGGGTGTCGGCGAGTGCTTCTGGTCCGGTGCCGGAGGCGAGCCACAGAGCTGCCTCGTTCATGGCCCCGGATAGTAGGTGGGTGAGCGGCTGGACGGGTTGCGGCGCGATGACGCCCTCGTCGATCAGCGACGTCAATGCGTCGGCGAGGTGTCGGGCGGAGGTGGCCTCGTCCATCGCGCGCCATTCCTGCCAGCCGAGTACGGCGGGGCCGTCGACCAACATGATCCGCTGGATCTCGGGGGTGGCGCAGGTGGTGAGGAATGCTTCGCATCCGGCGACGAGTTGATCCCACGGGGTGGGGCGGGCGTCCGCCGCGGCGGCGACCCGGTCGGCGACCTCGGACTGAACGTCGGCGAGGACTGCGCGGAACACCTCGGGTTTGCCCGCGAACTGGTGGTAGAGCGCCCCCTTGGTGACTCCGGCCGCAGTGACTATATCGGCGATGGTCACAGCGGCGTAGCCGTTGTCGGCGAAGAGCCGCCTGCCCTCCCGTAGCAGGGTGCGGCGTGTCTCTTCGCGTTGCTGGGCTCGTACTGAACCGGCCATCCCTGCCCTTCTTGTTGACATACCGCTGGTATGCGATCTAGCTTAGTTCGCATACCAGCGGTATGTGAAACGATTGGGCGTGGAGGAAATATGACACTCAGCAGCTGCTATCCCGTACTGGCCACGCCCCGGATCGCGGCGGCACGCGATTTCTACACGCGCTGGTTCGGATTCGAGGTCGTTTTCGAAGCGGACTGGTACGTCAGCCTGCGGCGCACCGAAGGTGAGCGTTTCTACGAACTCGCGCTGCTCGACCCGGAACACCCCACCCTCCCCGCCGGGTACCGCAAGCCGGTTCAGGGCCTGCTGCTGAACTTCGAGGTCGACGATGTCGATGCGGAGTGGGAGCGACTCGTGGTTCAGGGGGGACTGTCACCCGAACTCGAGATCCGTTCGGAGGATTTCGGTCAGCGGCACTTCATCCTGGCCGCCCCCGATGGGGTACTGGTGGATGTCATCACCGAAATACCGCCTGTCGGTGAGTACGCCGAGTAGTTCGGTCCGCAGACCTGACCGGCGGAGTTGCCGCGGTGCCCCGAGCCGGTGGCTCGGGGCACCTGCGTTTCGGTCGCCGGGCAGCTCCGGATTCTGCAGATATTTCGATGGGTTCGGCACATCCAGGGTCGATTCGTGCCCGCGGTCCGCGGAACTGTCCGTCAGGCTGTGTATCGGTATGCGGGGTAGGTGAGGTAGCCCGCGTCGCCGCCCTGGAAGTAGGTTTCCTCGTCGGCGGGGGCGAGGGGGAGCGCGTTGCGCAGCCGCTCGACGAGGTCGGGGTTGGCGAGGAACGCGCGGCCGAAACTGATCAGGTCGGCGCCCGCTTGGAGCCAGCGGTCGGCATCGGCTGGACCTGTGGGGTTCGGGTTCGAGGGGTGTACCGGGTTCATGATGAGCGTGCCCGGCCACGCCCGGCGGAGGTCGAGCAGTATTTCGTCGTCGATCGTGGCCTCCAGATGGATGTAGGCGAGGCCGAGCGGGGCCAGCTCGCTCAGTAGTGCGCGGTACAGCTCGGCCGTATCGGTTTCCTCGACGCCCCAGAGCCCGCCGCCCGGAGAGAGGCGGATACCGGTTCGTGCGCCGCCGACGGCCGCAACGGTTGCGGCGGCCGATTCGACGGCGAATCGGATGCGGTTCAGGATCGAACCGCCGTAGCGATCGGTACGCAGGTTGGCGTTCGACGAGAGGAATTGCGAGATCAGATAGCCGTTCGCGCCGTGCAATTCCACACCGTCGAATCCGGCCTCGACCGCGCGGCGGGCCGCTGCGGCATACGATTCGGCCTGCTCCGGAATTTCGGCGGTGTCCAGGGCGCGGGGGACCGGGGCGGGGAGCCGGCCGGACGGTGCGAAGACCTCGCCGACGGCCGGTACGGCCGAGGGGCCGACCGGCTGCATACCGGTGGTGTCGGGGTGGGAGACGCGTCCGCCGTGCATGATCTGCGCGAAGATCCGTCCGCCGTTGGTGTGGACGGCCGCGGTGACCGGACGCCATGAAGCGACCTGTTCGTCCGTGTACAGGCCCGGTGTTCCCGGATTGGATTGGCCGACCAGGTTGGGTTGCACCCCTTCGGTGACGATCAACCCGGCGGTCGCGCGCTGGGCGTAGTACGTGGCCATCGCGGCTGTTGCCAGACCGCCCGCGGCGGCGCGGACCCGGGACATCGGGGCCATCACCACGCGATTGGGCAGGGGCAGGTCGCCGAGCCGGTAGCTGTCGAAAAGTGTCGTCACTTCGGGGCTCCTTCGTGGTCTGTCGCGTCGCATCCAGGACGCGTGGGCTACCGTAAAACCTCACATCTATGTGAGAGGCAAGACGAGTGGTGCGAGTCACGCGGGAGGTCGAGATGCGGATCGGTGAGCTGGCGGCACGAACCGGGGTCAGTATCCGGTCGCTGCGCTACTACGAAGAGCAGGGGCTGCTGGTCAGTGCACGCAGCCCCAGTGGGCAGCGGCACTACACGCCCGACCATGTGGCGCGGGTCGAATTCATCCAGCGCATGTACGCCGCGGGCCTGTCCAGCCGCACTGTCGCCGAAGTCCTGCCGTGCGTCGAATCGCCGAGCGAGGAGACCTCCGATGCGGCGCTGGGGCGGCTGGTGCAGGAACGCGACCGCCTGTCGGCGCATATCGATGAGCTGATCCGGACGCGGGATGCGCTCGATGAGCTCATGATCGTGAACAGGGCGCATCGCGCGACCCTGTAGACCCGTGACACATCTTTGCGGCCTCATTGCGCCGCCTCACGCTGACTGGACGTGACGAGCGAAGCCCGCTTCGCTCGTCGTCCTTCCGGTGAGTCGTTCGGCTTCAGCCCGTCCGCGGATCGGAAACGAACAACGGTGGCGCGATGCCCACGGGCGCGATCCGGGTGCCCGACCACGGGCATCGGGTGTCGCTATCGCGGGGGTGGTCGCAGATGTGGTGATCGTGGACGGCGACGTGGGGTCCGGGACACAGGCCTGGGCAGGCGAGGGAAACCACTGGGCCGGTGAGGTGTTTGCGGGTGAACAGGCGTAGGTGGCGCAGTTTGATCCACGGGCCCCGCCCGCAGGCGCAGCGGGGGTGTTCGGTGACTTTCGTTCCGGCCCAGGGGCATTCGCCGGGTACGTTTCGCCAGTGGTCGGCTATCCGCCCGTCTTCGATGGTGGTGCCGTGCAGGCAATGAAGGGTTTCCGGACACCGGAAACGCCCGGGGCCGGCTGCCGGGCGCAGCATTCCGCGGTGAATCCAGGGTTCGTTTCCGCAGTGGCACACCGGTTCTTCCACGTATGTCATCGGTTGTCCTGTGCGGTCAGTGGGTGCTCGGATGGGGTGGGCAAGTAGGTGGCGCTGCTTGCCGTTTCGTGCGGTGACACCGTGTTGCCGGGAGTTGCGAGAGGTGGACCGGGTAGTGCGCGTAATTCGGCAGCGACGCGGGTCAGGATTGCCGCGTCGGTGCATTCGCCGAGCCGCCACAGTCGGAGTGTCTCCGCTGTGGCGCGGTGGGCAGGGGTTCTCGAGGGCAAGCGGGGACGATCATGGTTCATCGGGGGACCTCGTATGTTCATGGGTTCGCCGGAGCCCGCCTACCGCGAATCGGTGTGCGGGCGATCATGCCGTGATTTATGCTTCCTAAACCGGTGGATCAAAGTGGAGCCGCGGAACATTTAGGGGGGATAAACCGAGATGTTACGTCGACCCGCCGATGCGGTCAAGCCGGAATCTCTAGACTCAGGGCGTGGGTGGCACAAGCGAGTTCGAGCATGTCCGTTCCGAGCCCGATCCGATACAGCGCGGGCGGCGGGCGACCGAACTGATCACGCTCTACCAGCAGCGAGCCGCCGAACTGGCGCGCCTGCGCAAAGAGGCGATCGAAGAGGCCCACCGAAAAGGCCTGAACTACACCGAGATCGCGGAACTGCTCGGTATCACCAAAGGCCGGATCAGTCAGATCAAATCGGGTGCACCACCGGCCGAACGGGCCTTCTTCGGTGTCGGACCGGTGGCCATCGGGATTCCGCGGCGTGACGCAGAGGCGGACGATACTGCCGTCGACGCGAGCGACCGAGCGGCCCGGCAACTAGTCGAAAAAGTCTTGGCCCGCCTGTCTCTCGCCTCGTCACGATTCGAAATCGACCCCGACGCGGCGGACGTACCGGCCGGTGACACGGTGGTGATCTGCGACCCCGGCTCTGCTCCGGTGGCGCAGGAACTGCTCGCCGCCGACGAGGCGTTGAGCCTCGAAAAAGCCGACGGCGAATGGTGTCTCGTAGACAAGGCCACCGGCCGCCGGTACACCGCCCCGGCAACTGGGGACCCGGGAGCAGATATCGGTTTCCTCGGCCGCCGCGAGGAGGACGGCCGCGTTATCGTCCAGATCGCGGGCGTGACGAGCGCCGGATCGCACGGGGTCGCGCATTGGCTGGACGGCAATGTGTCCGAGCTCTACGAGCCGGCGGCGCGATCGGTGAGCGCGGTCGTCGAAAGCGATGTCGATGCCGATCTGGGGGTCACCGACAGCCGGGCGGTCGCGGGGCCGTACACCACCAGAGAGTGACGGGCGCTTCGAGAGTTACGTTCGCTGTCCTGCCGCACCGCATCCTTCCCGCGCGCGACGCGCGGCGCTGGTGGATCATGTACGCCGTGAGCGATAGCGATCTTGTGGACGTCACCATCAGCGGACCCGACGAAGAATGGCTGGCGGAGTTCACCCGGCGGCTTGTGTCCGACCGGTTGGCGGCATGCGGGAACATCCACCCGGAGGTCCGGTCCATCTACCGGTGGGAAGGAGAGGTGGAGGACGCGTCCGAAGCCGTGGTGGTGCTGCACACCCGGGCATCGCACGTCGACGCGATCATCGAGCGCGCCAATTCCGAGCATCCCGACGAGGTGCCGCAGGTCGTCGCGGTGCCGGTGACCGGTGTGAACCCGGCATATGGGGAATGGATACTGGCCGAGACCAGCTGATCAGCTGTCGCCGCCGGCTGTGCGGAGCGGAGCTACCGGCCGGTGCCGCCTCAGCGGTGGACGAGATCGGCGTACTCCGGATGTTTGCCGATGTATTCGTCCACGTACCAGCAGGTGGCGGTGACCGAAAAGCCTGCCGCCCGGCTCTCGTCGAGGGCGTACTTCACCACCTGCGCGGCCACCCCGTGTCCCCGGAACTCGGGGAAGGTGATCGTGTGGTGGAAGTTGCGGACCTTCGGGCTCTCGGTTTCCGCGTAGTCGGCATAGCCGGCCAGGGAACCGTCGAGATAGATCTCGAAACGGGTATCGGCGGCATTGTGTCGGAGTTCGGTGCTCACGTCTGTTGGAACGGCCGCCTGCACCCGGTTTGTTCCGGACGCCGCACCCGGGCCTGATGCGCCTGGTGTGCCCGGTGCGCAGAACGTCCGGACGGCAGAGGTGCACCCCCTCGACCCAAGAGGAGTTCGAACGAGTTACCGGGCGCGCTGTCAGAGGATGGCGCCGGGGTTGAGGATGCCGTGCGGGTCGAGCGCATCCTTGATCCGGCGGGTCAGCGCCATCACGTCGGGGCCGAGTTGATCGGGCAGCCAGTCTTTTTTCAACCGTCCGACTCCGTGCTCGCCGGTGATGGTGCCGTCGAGCGTGATGGCCAGGTCCATGATCTCGCCGAACGCGCGGTGCGCACGTTCGGTTTCGTCGGGGTCGTCGGGGTTGTGGACGATCAGCGGGTGGGTGTTGCCGTCGCCGGCATGCGCGATCACCGACACCGTGACGTCGTTGCGCCGGGCGATCTCGGCGACACCGGTGACCAGATCACCGAGCCGGGGGAGCGGCACCCCGACATCCTCGAGCAGTAGCCGCCCGATCCGCTCGACCGCCGGGATCGCGAAGCGGCGGGCCGCGGTGAACGCCTCGCCCTCCTCGGCGTCGGCGGTTTCGAAGACCTCGGTCGCGCCCGCGGCCCGGCAGGCCTCCAGCATCACCCGGGCCTCCTGGGCGGCGTGCTCGCCCGGGGCGTCGGACCGGGCGACCAGCAGCGCCGCAGCCTCGCGATCGAGACCCATCCGCATTTCGTCCTCCACCGCGTTGATCGCGACGGAGTCCATGAATTCCAGCATGGCGGGCCGTAGTGCGCCGGTGATGGCGAGAATGGCCTCGGTGGCGGCGGTGAGCGTCGCGAACGAGGCGACGACGGTGCATTGCGCGGGTTGGGCGGGCAGTAGGCGCAGGGTGAGTTCGGTGATCACACCGAGCGTGCCCTCGCTGCCGACGAACATCTTCGTCAGCGACAGCCCGGCCGAATCCTTCAACCGTGGTCCGCCCAGCCGCACCACGCTGCCGTCGGCCAGTACGACTTCCATCCCGAGTATGTAGTCGGTGGTCACGCCGTATTTCACACAGCACAGTCCGCCCGCGTTGGTGGCGGCATTACCGCCGATGGAACAGATCTCGAACGAGGAAGGGTCCGGCGGATACCACAACCCGTGCTCCGCCACCGCCCGCTTCACCTCGGCGTTGAGGAGCCCGGGCTGGACCACGGCGGTCCGGGTGACCGGGTCGATCCGGATATCGCGCATCCGCTCCGTGCTCAGCACGATCCCGCCGTCGAGCGCGGTCGCCCCGCCGGAGAGGCCTGAACCGGCGCCGCGCGGAACCACCGCAACCCGGTGCTCATCGGCCCAGAGCAGGGTTTCGCGCACATCGGCGGTCCCGGTTGCGCGGACCACGGCGGCCGGTGTGCCGGCGCCGGGGTCCAGGGCGCGGTCCTGCCGGTATCCGGCGACGATATCGGGGTCGGTGATCACGGCACCGGCGGGCAGCCGGTCGGTCAAAGCGCGCAGGTCCACGATGTCACGGTAGCGCCGCCCGGGCGTCGACTGCCGTGCGGATCTCCTCTTCGACCAGGTCCGCATTTATCTGTGCCCCGGCCATCGCGCCCGCTGCGGCGGCGGCGCCGACCTGTGCGGAGATATCGGTGACATTGCCTGCCGCCCATACTCCGGGGACCTCGGTGCGGCCGGTCGGGTCGGCCGGAATGTAGCGGCCCATGCCGGTCGGGTGATCGATCGCGGGCAAACCCAGATCGTCGAGGAAACCCGCCCGCGCGACCATCCGTGTTCCGATAGCGACCACATCGCGGGCGACGATCGTGCCATCGGCGAGACGCAGCCCGGTGATCCCGTCGCCGCCCGTCTCGACGGCGGTGACTTTCCCGGTCACTACGCGAATATCCCGTGCCGCCAGCCGTTCGGCGTCCTCGGCGGTGAGCTCGGGGCCGTCGTGGGTGAAGAACACGACATCGTCGCTGAGCTGGCGGAACAATTGCACCTGGTGCATTGCCATCGGGCCGGTCGCCAGCAGGCCGATGGCGCGGTCGCGGACCTCCCAGCCGTGGCAGTAGGGGCAGTGCACGACATCGCGACCCCAGCGTTCGCGGAGGCCGGTGATATCCGGGAGTTCGTCGGTCAACCCCGTGGTGACCAGCAGGCGCCGGGCCCGGACGCTGCGCCCGTCGGCCAGGCCGATCGTGAATCCGTGTTCCGTTCGGGTGGCCCCGGTGATTTCTCCGGACACCACGTGCCCGCCGTAGCTGCGTACTTCCGCCCGGCCGCGCGCCAGCAGTTCCGCGGGCGGCATGCCGTCGCGGGCCAGTAGTCCGTGCACTCCGTCGGCGGGCGCGTTGCGGGGTTCGCCCGCGTCGATCACTGCTACTGTGCGCCTCGAGCGCGCCAGCATCAGTGCTCCGTTCAGCCCGGCCGCTCCGCCACCGGCCACCACCACGTCGTAGTCGTTGTCCAGCGAATCGTTCGCCAGTTGTTCGGTCACCTCGACCACCTCCTTGCTGCCGACTATCCAGAACTTCGGCAATACTGGCAAGGAAATTTGCCGAAACGACAAACTGCCGATGTTGGGGTCGAGTGCATTCGAACGGTCGGGAGTTCGTGGTTTGCCGCGTGCTCACCTCTCCGTCACCTGTCCCTGCGACGCTGGCCGCGTGCAGGAGGCGGCGACGGAAGCGGAAACGTGGGCGAGCCGGTTCGCCCGGTGGTGTACGGGGGTGGTCGCGCGACTGCCCTGGGGGCTCGACCGGATCGTCCCGCCGACCTTCCTCGGCTTCGCGTTGATCAACAGCTTCACCTTCGGCGTCGACCTGCTGATCCTGACGGGGATGCGCAGCGGGCTCGGCCTCCCGGGCTGGTTGTCGGTGACGGTCGGCTATGTCTGCGCTTTCGCGCTGGCGTTCTACCTCAATCGCACCCTGAACTTCCGGTCCCACGCACCGGCCGGGCGGCAAGCGGTCGTCTACACCGTCGTGGTGGTGATCAACTACCTGGCGTTCATCCTGGGTGTGGGAGCGGGTCTCGCGGCGCTGGGTGTGCAGTACCACGTCGCGCGCCTACTGGCGGGCGCGTGCGAAGCCGTGTACATGTACTCGGCCATGCGCTGGATCGTATTCCGCCGCAACTGAATCCGGCATCGCACGCGCATCCCGTGTCGATCGTGTTCGGTTTTCTGCTGCCGTAGAGCCGCGTTACGCGTGCCGGCGAGTGAACGATCGGATCAGCTTGTGTAGAGACGTATTTCGGTTCCGTCTCGGACGACGGCATCGGCATCGGTGAGCGCCCAGTGTGGGGTGCGGTCGGCACGCAGGCGGGCCGCGAGGGCATTCCCCGTGCCGTCGGGATCGGTGGGGGAGTCGAGGTGCGGGACGATCGGTCGGTCGATCAACCCGAGTCCCTCCCACACCGGCTCGATCCCGCAGGCCGGCGCCACTTCCCCAGGATCGTCGGAGGTTTCCAGCCCGCGCAGATGTGGCCCCAGCAGGCAGGCGCCCGCGCTGTAACCCGCGTACAGGAACGAATCCGCGGCGAGCAGTTCCGGGATCACCGTGTCCGCACCGCTGCGCGCGAACTGGGCGCGGAGCACGAAGGTGTTACCGCCGCGCACCCACAGCACCGGAAACCCGGACAGGGTACGGCGCAATTCGGCCGCACGGCCGATGTATTCGCGCAGATCCACCTCATGTGGATCGAAGCCCAGGTTGCGCAACGGCACCAGCTCGCTGGTCACCGCCGCCGCGCGTGCGCCGGGCCAGGAATCGCAGGCATTGGCGATCACCGCGATCGGGCCCGGCGCACCGGCGAGTTCGGCGAACACATCGTAATGTTCGCCGAACCGGTAACTGGCCAGGAAAAGTCGCATCTCAGATGGTGAACGCCAGGTTCCGGGCCAGCTGCCGGCCCAGTTCGTCGTCGCCCGCGAAAGTGATGCGGTCCAGCGCGGTTTCGGGATCGAGACGCCCGCCGCCGAGCCGCACCAGCAGGCCCGAATCCAGGTCCAGTGTCACCGTGGCCTCCCGGTCGGGAGTGCTCACGTAGGCGGCCCGGTCGCCGACCTCGATATGCAGTGTCCGCGCGAGGGGGCCGGTCAACTGGAGGGTGATCAGTGAACCGGCCGGTGCGCCACCGCGTTTCGCGAGTACTCGGGGGAGCGACTGCGCGAACTCCGTGAACGCCGTCTCGCCGCGTGCGCCGCCCTCGTCGACCCGTTCGCCCAGCGCGTCGGCGATATCGAGTTCGTGCATCCAGCAGTCGAACAACCGGACCCGCATGAACCGCGCGTAGGGCACCTCACCGACCGGGGACTGCGAGGGCGCGAGCCACGCCTGCTCGTCCATGGCGGACAACGCTTTCCGGCGCCGGTCGATCACCTCGTGGTACATCCGCAGCAGCTCCACGCCGGACAGCGGCCGCAACCGCTGCAACCAGATCTCGTTCAACGCCCCGATATCGTTGCGGACGTGCGGCAATGTCTTGACGTCGATATCGGGTGCCTGCGCAGCCCGGGCCGGCGGCTTATCGCCGAGCAGTAGCGATTCGGTGCCGATGATATGGCCGATCACATCGAAAACCGTCCAGCCGGGCAGGGGCGACGGTAACCGCCACCGGTCCTCGTCGAGCCCGCCGACCAGGTCGGCCAGGGCGTCGAACTGGTCGGACAGCAGCCGGACGAGTTCGGGGCGGTCGGGGAGATCGGACATGGGCGGTGCCTTCCGTGGGCTGGTCATCGGTCAGGTCGGTGGAGAAACCGGATCAGCCGGGGTCGGTATCGGTTTCGGTGGTCGTGGTGTCGAGGGTGGACAAACCGGCGCGGAGCGCGGCCGCGACGCGCTCCGGTTCGTGCGAGCGGCGTAGTAGCAGACCGGACGCAAACCGGAACTTGTCGCCGTGTTTGCGGGGCAGTACGTGCAAATGCACGTGGCCGACCGTCTGGAATGCCGCCTTGCCGTCGTTGATCAGCAGGTTCGCGCCGTCGGCGGCGAATGCCGGACCCTGTACCGCACGCGCGATCCGATGCCCGACCCGGAACAGTTCGGCACCGGTTTCCGGGTCGAGTTCGGACAGGTCGGTGGCGTGGCTCTTGGGGATCACCAGGGTATGCCCGCGGGTGATCGGCCGGATATCGAGAAACGCGCAGACGGTGTCGTCCTCGTAGACCCGGTGGGCCGGCGCGGCACCGGCCACGATCAGGCAGAAAACGCATTCGCTCACAGGGCGACTCTACGGTGTACGGCCCGGCCGGACCCGGCGGCCGGGTGGAATTAGCAAACTTTTCAGACCTGCCGGAACGGTTCTGTCGATGACCGCTCTGATCAGCATTTACCGATGCGAAGGTAGTGGGCCCTGCGGTGTGGATGTGACGGGCATCTCAGCTAATCTCACTCCCGTCGATGTACGGTGGCGAGGATTTCGGGCGGGGTGTTCACGAACACCCCGCCCGGCGCCGTAATCGGCGGCCGGAGACGTAGGAGAGGGAAACAGACAAGTGGAGACAACGCAGACCGTGAGCGATTCGTCGCCGCGCGGGGCGCGTGTCGGTGTCGTTCGCGAAACCGCCGCGGGCGAGCGGCGGGTCGCCCTGGTGCCGAAGATCATTCCCGCCCTGGTGAAACAGGGTGTGGAGGTCGTCGTCGAAGCCGGAGCCGGACAGAGCGCGCTCATTCCCGATACCGCCTACACCGAGGCCGGTGCCACGATCGGCGATGCCTGGTCGGCCGATGTGGTCGTGAAGGTCGCGCCGCCCACCGATGCCGAGGTCGCGAAACTGGCCGCGGACCAGACTCTCATCGGATTCCTGGCGCCGCGCAATGCCGACAACCAGATCGACGCGCTGAAGAAGAAGCAGGTGCAGGCGTTCGCCGTCGAAGCGATCCCGCGCATTTCGCGGGCCCAGGTGATGGACGCACTGTCCTCGCAGGCGAATGTCGCCGGGTACAAGGCGGTCCTGCTGGCAGCGTCGGAATCGACCCGATTCTTCCCCATGCTGACCACCGCCGCGGGCACCGTGAAACCGGCGACCGTGCTGGTACTCGGTGTCGGTGTCGCGGGGTTGCAGGCGCTGGCCACGGCCAAGCGGCTCGGCGGGCGGACGACCGGTTACGACGTGCGGCCCGAGGTCGCCGATCAGGTCCGGTCGGTCGGTGCGCAGTGGCTCGATCTCGGTATCGACGCCGCCGGTGAGGGCGGCTACGCCCGCGAGCTCACCGACGACGAGAAGGCGAAACAGCAGCAGGCTCTCGAAGACGCGATCAAGGGTTTCGATGTAGTGATCACGACCGCGCTGGTGCCGGGCCGTCCCGCGCCGCGCCTGGTGACCGCCGCCGCGGTCGCCGGGATGAAACCCGGCAGCGTGATCGTGGACCTGGCCGGCGAAACCGGTGGTAACTGCGAACTCACCGAACCCGGCGAAACCGTGGTCAAGCACGAGGTGACGATCTGTTCGCCGCTGAACCTGCCCGCCACCATGCCCGAGCACGCCAGCGAGCTGTATTCGAAGAATATTTCGGCGCTGCTGGAACTGATGCTCGCCGACGGGCAGCTGGCTCCGGATTTCTCCGATCAGGTGCTGGCCGATTCCTGCGTCACCCGTGACGCCGAACCGACAACGAAAGCCGAATGATGTACAGCGAGCTACTGGCGAATATCGCCATTCTGGTGCTCTCCGGATTCGTGGGTTTCGCGGTGATCTCCAAGGTCCCCAATACCCTGCACACCCCGCTGATGTCGGGCACCAACGCCATCCACGGCATCGTCGTGCTGGGTGCGCTGGTCACCCTGGGCCGGATGGAGGATCCCTCGATCGGGGTGCAGATCATCCTGTTCGTGGCCCTGGTGTTCGGAACCCTGAACGTGATCGGCGGTTTCGTGGTGACCGACCGGATGCTGGGCATGTTCAAAGGTAAGAAGCCCGGCGCGGGTGCCGAGAAGGCAGGTCAGTGATCCATGGACAATCTGGTCGATATCCTCTACATCCTGTCCTTCGCCCTCTTCATCTACGGACTGATGGGGCTCACCGGCCCCAAGACCGCGGTCCGGGGTAACTGGATCGCCGCGGGCGGTATGGCGCTCGCGGTGGTCGCCACGCTCATCGCGGTACGCGATACGAGCAACTGGATCCTCATCGTCGCCGGCCTGGCGGTCGGTGTGGCGCTGGGAGTGCCGCCCGCCCTGCGCACCAAGATGACCGCCATGCCGCAGCTGGTGGCGGCGTTCAACGGTGTCGGCGGCGGTACGGTCGCGTTGATCGCGTGGGCCGAATTCATCGACACCACCGGGTTCTCCACCTTCCATCACGGTGAAGAACCGACGGTGCACATCATCGTCGGCTCGCTGTTCGCCGCGATCATCGGCTCCATCTCGTTCTGGGGTTCGCTCATCGCGTTCGGCAAACTGCAGGAGATCCTGCCCGGTAAACCGATCGGCCTGGGCAAACTGCAGCAGCCGGTGAACCTGCTGCTGCTGGTGGCTGCGGTCGCCGCGGCGGTCGTGATCGGTCTCGGTGCGTCCGACGGCGGTGTGGCGCAGTGGTGGATGGTCGGGTTGCTGCTGGCTGCGGGTGTGCTCGGCCTCATGGTCGTGCTGCCCATCGGCGGTGCCGATATGCCGGTGGTCATCTCGCTGCTCAACGCCCTCACCGGACTGTCGGCCGCGGCGGCCGGTCTCGCACTGAACAACACGGCCATGATCGTGGCCGGCATGATCGTCGGCGCGTCCGGCACCATCCTCACCAACCTGATGGCCAAGGCCATGAACCGGTCCATTCCGGCCATCGTCGCCGGTGGCTTCGGTGGCGGCGGTGCGGTGGCGGCCGCCGGTGACGGCGAGCAGAAGCAGGCCAAGGCGACCTCCGCCGCCGACGCCGCGATCCAGATGGCCTATGCCAACCAGGTGATCGTGGTCCCCGGCTACGGTATGGCCGTCGCCCAGGCGCAGCATGCGGTGAAGGAGATGGCGGGCCTGCTCGAAGCCAAGGGGGTCGAGGTCAAATACGCCATCCACCCGGTGGCCGGCCGGATGCCCGGGCATATGAACGTACTGCTCGCCGAGGCCGAGGTGTCCTACGACGCCATGAAGGAAATGGACGATATCAACGGCGAATTCGGCCGCACCGATGTCGCCCTGGTGATCGGCGCGAACGATGTCACCAACCCGGCCGCCCGCGAGGATTCGGCCAGCCCGATCTACGGAATGCCGGTCCTCAATGTCGATCAGGCGAAATCGGTGATCGTGCTGAAGCGTTCGATGAACAGCGGGTTCGCCGGTATCGACAACCCGCTCTTCTACGCCGACCACACCGCCATGCTCTTCGGTGACGCGAAGAAATCGGTGGGTGCGGTCACGGAGGAACTCAAGGCGCTGTAACCGCCTGCAGTGGTGGCCCCGGAGTGTGCTCGCGCATGCTCCGGGGCCTTTGCTGTTAGCGTCGGCGAATGGCGGATATCGGCGTAAAACTGTTGCGGACTCGGTGGTTCGTCCGGGCACCGATCTGGGCGTTCCGTGCCCGGCTCGGTTTTCTCTTCGGGGGCCGGCTGCTCCTGCTGGAGCACATCGGGCGCACCTCGGGGAAAGCACGATACGTCGCACTCGAAACAGTGGACCGTCCCGGCACCGACACCGTGATCATCGCCTCGGGCTTCGGCGAGACCTCGCAGTGGTACCGGAACCTGCTGGCCGACCCGCACTGCCGGGTGAGCATCGGCACCCGCTACCGGGCGCCGGCGGTGGCCCGGCCGCTGGAGCCCCAGGAGACGGCCGTGGTGCTGGCCGACTACCGGATCCGGCATCCGAAGGCCTACCGGAAATTGAGCGGCATCATCGAGCAGGCCACCGGCAAGGGGATCGATACGGTGCCGATGGTCGAGTTGGCCCTGGGATCCTGAATCCGAAGCGTCGATGACGTGCCGTCGACAAGGGAAAATATGTGGACGGTGCGGTCACCGCGGGCGGATCATGGTCGGCGATGCCCGAACGCAACGAACCACTTCGCCTGATCGAATTCGATCCCACCACTGCCGACCCCGCCGAGGCTTTGCCCTGGTCGGCGGTCCTCGACTCGTATTCCACGCCCCGAGACCTGCTGGACATGCTGACCCTGAGCCTCTTCGGCCGGGGCGTGCAGCCGTACTACCGGAAGAAACAGCTGGACCGGGTGCGACCGGAGGCCCTGCTGCGGCCGCCGGGCTCGCAGATCTCTCGTTCGGTCGTGGAATCCGATTCGCAGTCGATTCTGGTGCTCGGCGAAGGCTGGACCCTGCGCGCCGACCGGTGGGCCGACAAGTCGGCGACGCTGGAAGTGGTCGCAGTGAGCGACGAGCTGGCCGAACGCATCGTCACCGAATCGGTCCGCGATGCCGAACAGCCCGCCCCCACCGACCTGTCCGCGGTGAAAATGGGCTTCTGGCATCAGGGCGACCGCGGAGCGACCCGGCGCGCCCTCACTGTCACCACCCCCGAGTGGCCGGAGATCCGGGAAAACTACAGCGTCCCCGTCGCGGGTGCACTGGATCGGTTGATGGCAATGCGCCCGGCCGATATCCGGGGCCGATTACTGCTTCTGCACGGTCCGCCCGGCACCGGTAAGACCACAGCCCTGCGCTCACTCGCCCGGGCCTGGGCGCCCTGGTGTCAGGCCGACTGCGTTCTCGATCCGGAGATGCTGTTCGCCAAACCCGGCTACCTGATGCGTGCGGCGATGGGTGCCGAAGGTGAGGACGACGAATCCGACCGCTGGCGGCTGCTCATCCTGGAGGACTGCGACGAGCTGATCCACGCCGAAGCCAAATCCACTTCGGGACAGGGGCTTTCCAGGCTGCTCAATCTCACCGACGGAATGCTGGGCCAGGGCCGTGACGTGCTGGTCGCCATCAGCACCAACGAGGACCTGTCCCGGCTGCATCCCGCCGTGACCCGGCCGGGCAGATGCCTGGCGCAGGTGGAGATCGGCAAGCTGACCGCCACCGAGGCGCGGACCTGGCTGGGCGATACGCCTGCCGATATTCCGGCCGGGGGCGCGACGCTTGCCGAACTCGTCGCGCTTCGCGACCGCGCCGAAAGTATCGCGGTGCGCACCGAGTACGCCGACGGCGGAATGTACCTCTAGAAACTTCCGGCCGGGCTTGTGGTCGGTGCAGTGGATTGATTATGACCGACCAGTCAGTCATAATCGATCCATGCCGAAGCGAGTGGATCAGGACAGGCGGCGCACCGACATAATCGAAGCTGCCGTGCGGGTATTCGCCCGCAAAGGTTTCGCGGCCTCCCGGATCGAGGACGTGGCGGCGGAGGCGGGCGTGGCGAAGGGCAGCGTCTATCTCGTGGTGCGCAGCCGCGACGAACTGTTGCTGGCGGCCTTCCAGCATTACCGGGAGCAATCGGCGGCAGTGGTGAACGAGCTCGGCCAGGGGCCGCCCCTGGACCGCCTCGGACGGCTGATCCGGTCGACGGTCGCGATGCTGGCCGCGCACCCCGACTATGCGCGAGTACTGCTCGACGTGTGGTCGGCACGCGCACCCATGAACACGGCAGAGGTGTACAGCGAGTACCGGACCGCAGTCGGAGGCCTCCTGCAGGAGGCCGCGGACGAAGGACAACTGCGGGCGGGAATCGGCGCCGAACACGCTGCCGTGATCGTCGGGGCGATCGAAGGCTGTCTCGTGCAATGGCTGGCCGACGACCGGATCTCGCTGCCCGATCTGACAGAGCCCCTCCTCGCGATCTGCGTCGACGGGATCAGACGATGACCATCACCGACCGATTGATCGCGCCCGGCGCGACGAGGGACGAGATCGCACTCGGTTACTGCGCGGGGGCCGGTGGGGCCGTTGCCGCGGGCGCGCTCGCGTGGCAGGCAGGCCAAATGTGGCTGGTGGTCGTGGTGACTGCCCTCGTCGGCTTCGATATGTTCGGCGGCGCCGTCGTCAACGCGACCGCTTCGGCCACGCGCTGGTATCACCGGCAGGGCCGGGCGGCGCACAGTCATCTCCTGTTCGTTGTCGTCCACATCCAGCCATTCGTGCTCGCCCTCGCGGTGCCCGGGTACGGGTGGACTGCGGCGGCGGTGACCTATGGCCTGGCTCTGGTGTCCGCGGTCGCGGTGATCCGATCGCCGCGGGCGATCCGCACACCGGTGGCGTTCGGCGCGGTTGTCGCCGGAATACTGGTGACAACCACGCTGGTGACGGTCCCGCCTTTCCTGATGTGGTTTGCACCGGTGCTGCTGATCAAACTATTGCTCGGGCACCTGCTTCCTCATCCTGTTCGGTGCGGAACGCACCGCGGCTATCGTTGATGGATGGATGCATTGGCGGCGCTGCTCGAAGGCCCACGGGCCCGGGGCGCGTTCGTGCTGCGGTCGATGCTCAGCCCGCCGTGGTCCCTGCGGATCCAGGACGAATCGCCACTGACACTCGTGGCCGTGGTCCGGGGGTGGGCGTGGGTGCTCACCGCCGACGGCGAGCAGCGCCGGATCGAGGCCGGTGACGTTGCGGTGTTCCGGGGAACGCGGCCCTATACCGTCGCCGACGATCCCGCGACCGAACCGCAGATCCTGATCAACCCCGGGCAGGTCACCACGACGCTGGACGGTGAAGTGCTCTGCGAGACCATGAGTCTCGGGGTACGGCAATGGGGTAACGATCCGGACGGGGAAACGGTGTTCGTCACCGGCTCCTACGAATACGTGGGTGCGGTGAGCCGGCGCCTACTGCGTGCACTACCGCCGATGCTGGTACTGTCGCGCGGCCGTTCCGACGATCGGTTGCTCGACCTGCTGACCGACGAAACCGTCAAGGATCTGCCCGCCCAAGGCGTGGTGCTGGACCGCCTGCTGGACCTGCTGCTGATCTCGACCCTGCGCACCTGGTTCTCCGGCGCCGAGGCACCACCGTGGTACCACGCCTACGGCGACCCGCTGGTGGGAAAGGCCCTGCGACTACTCCAGCACAACCCCGCCCACCCTTGGACCGTGGCCGCGCTCGCCCAGGAAGTCGGGGCGTCCCGGGCAGCGCTGGCCCGCCGGTTCACCGAACTGGTCGGGGAACCACCCATGGCATTCCTCACCGAATGGCGTCTCGACCTGGCCGCCGACCTGCTGCAGGGCACCGAGGACACGGTCGAGGCGATCGCCCGCCGGGTCGGGTACGGCAGCGCGTTCGCCTTGAGCACGGCGTTCAAACGGCACTTCGGCGTCAGCCCGAGGGAACACCGGGCCGGCGGTGCTGCCGCGGTCTCCTCGGCCAGTTGATTCGTATACGGCGTAGCGGCCGGGTCTGCGGTCCGGATGCGGCGGTACCGGCGAGCCTGCCCGGTCTCGGTTGGACCGAGGACCGCGCAGACCGGCGGCTGTTCCTCGACGGCACCGCCCGCCGACCGAGCCGGTATCGTCGCCCGGGTGACGACGCAGTATCCGGTGCTCTGGCCGGTGCCCACCCGTTGGGCCGATAACGACCACTACGGGCACGTGAACAACGTGACCTACTACGCGTACTTCGATACCGCGGTCAATGCGTGGTTGATGGACGCGACGGGCACCGATATCCGTGAACTGCCCGCGATCGGGATCGTCGCGGAGACCTCCTGCCGGTTCCACGCCTCGCTCAGCTTCCCGGACAAACTGCAGGTAGGCCTGCGAATTGCCCGCCTCGGCCGCTCCAGCATCACCTACGACCTGGCGATCTTCCGGGAAGCCGGACAGGACCTGGAACACGCTGCCACCGGCACCTTCGTCCATGTCTACGTGGACGAGACCACCCGGAAACCGGTCGAGATCCCCGAGGTCATCCGCACCGCTGCCCGGACACTGGTCACCGACGACACAGAGCGATAACGCGAATTCGGTAAACGCCGACCGAGGACGTCGACTGTTCCGATCGAGATCATGGTGTGCGGGCCGGTCGGATGCGGAAACTTCCAGGGCGCGATGGAACCGGATGATGTTCGGCAGCGTCGGTTATGGGTGATGGATCTGTTGTCGAAGTGGAGGGGGCCGAGGTGGGTTGGTCGTTTACGCGGGTGGAACGCGGAAACTGCTGCCACGTAACCGGTTCGGTCGCACTGTTCGGTGAGGTGTGCTGAGTGGGTATCGAGATCCCCGAAGCTTTGCAGTGGGTTTGCAAATACGTCGTCGGGGCCGGTGATTGGCCCGAGGGCGACGAGACCGCGATGCGGCGGGTGGAAACAGCGTGGGTGACGCTGGCCGCCGACCTTCAGGAAATCGGCCCGGACGCCAACCATGCGATCGATCAGGTGCTGGCCGCGATCGAGGGTGACACCGCTGCGGCGATCTCGGATCGCTGGACCGAACTCGGCCACGGCCAGGGCGCATTCGACGGCCTGATCAAACATATCGAAACGCTGGGTGACGAGATCGGTGACGGCGCAGCCGATATCGAGCACACCAAATTGGTGATCCTGGCGAGTTTGGCGATATTCGCGGTCGAGATGGCCATCCTCCTCGCCGCCGCGTCCACCGGTGTCGGAGCACCGGCCGCGGGCGCAAAAGCGGTGGTGGCCCAAACCGCGACCCGTCTCGCGGTGCGCACCGCGATCAAACAACTCTTGCAACGGCTGGTGTCGAAGGCGGCGATGAAAGCCGCGGCCCGTGCCGCCGTGCGCGGCGCCTGGGCCGCAGCATTGGAAGAAACCGCACTCGATCTCGGCATCAAGGCCGTCCAGGTCGCGGCGGGGCGTCGCGACGAGATCACCATGGACGATCTCACCGAGGCGGGCAAGAACGCGCTGACCGCGGCCGCTACCGGCGCGGTGACGGGTGCGATGGGCCCGGACGGATTGACCACCCGCGACGTTCCCGGCGGCCCGGAAGGCGGGAACCCGCTGGCGAACGCCGCCAAGGATGCGGCGAAGGAAACGGTCGCGGGAGTCGCCGGCGAGGTCGCCGGCGAAGCCACCGATGCCGCGTTGAACGATCGGGAATTCAGCCTCGAAGAGGCGTTGTCCCCGGAGAACCTGTCCTCCGCTGCCGCCGCCGGTGTGCAGCGCGGCACAGAAACGCTGGGCGAGAACAACTCCACCGACAACGGCAACAACCCCGACAGTGGGGGCGACGAATCGTCGAATGAATCACCCGGCACCGAGGGGCCGCCCGACACAGGCACCGGTGACGATTCGGGTGATCCCGCAACCCAGAGCCAGGGCCAAAACCAATCCCAGGGCCAGCAGAGTCAACCGTCGGGCCAGCAGCCGGGGCAATCGCAGTCCCCGAACACACAGCCTTCGTCCACCGATACCCAGACCTCCTCGTCCGGGCAGTCACCGGGCGAGCAGTCGCAGGGTCAGCCTCCCGGCAGCGGCGACCAGCCCAGCGGCCAGCAGCAGCCGAGCCAGAACGCATCGTCTCAGGAAGACCCCGCTGGCAGCCCTGAGAACGGTTCCCCACTGAGTGAGACACCTTCCACTCCGGAAACGCAACAGCCACAGCAGCCGTCTGCCGGGGATTCCCAACAGGTTCAGTCGACCGACACCGCAACCCCGGATACCCAGCAGCCGCAACAATCCGACACCGACACCGACACCGGCACCGAGCCCCCGCCGCAACAACCCCAGCCCGCCGAGACCGACGCCCCGCAGCCGCCGCCCTCCGAGACCGGCAGCCCGCAGCCATCACCCTCCGAGACCGGCAGCCCGCAGCCGTCACCCTCCGAGACCGGCAGCCCGCAGCCGTCACCCCCCGAGCCCGGCCTTTCCAGCCCGTCGCAGTCTCAGCCCACCGGCAACGAAACGCCTTCGGATAGCGCCGCTTCTACCAATGGCAACCCGCAGACGCCCGATACTGCTTCCACCACGAGCGGCCCGCAGGCGCCCGATACCACCTCCACGCCGGAACAGCCCTTTTCCAGCCTGAACCTGCCGTCGGACCCGCCTCCGCAACAACCCACGTCCAGTCTCAACCTCCCTCCCGAACCCGCAGCACCCCCAGGTCCCGGTACAACACCGAGCAACTCCCATACCCCCGAAACGTCGACGACCCCGGGGACCCCAGCAGCGCCCACCGCCGCTACCACGCCCGGCACCCAACCGGTGACCGGAGCACCCACCACACCGAATCACCCCGGCACCACCACTTCCCCTCCGCCGACCGCACCAGCCGAAACAACGCCGTCGGGCACATCTGCCGCCACCCCGCCCGCTGCCGCCGTCCCGCAATCCCCGGGCACCCCGTCCACGCCGGAAAACACGCCCACCACCACATCGGCCGCGGCCACCGCAACACCGTCACCTCCCGGCCCTGTCCCGGCCCCGCCGCCCACGGCCGACACCCCCCGCGCCCCAACAGCCTCTGAGGCTGCGACAAGCACCCCCTCCACCACTTCCACCGGTGTTCCCCGGAACCAATCCGCCGCCCCCACTCCGCGCCGGACCGGTGACACCACCCCGGCGACCGATCCCGCTCGCCCGCAGAACACCGGCGATGGACCCGCTGCCCCCCGAACAAACCCCAACACACCGGGCTTCGACCACAACATCTTCGACCCCGCCGACCACGCCCGCTTCCTCGCCGACTTCTCCCGCCCACCCATCCCCACCAACGCCGGCCCCACACCCGACCGGAACCCGTCGCCGACCCCGAACCGCCCCCACCAGCCAACGGACCCGGCCACCACACAGAACCGGCCCACCCCATCACCCCAGAACCCGGCGCGTACCGATTCGACAGCGTCCCGCACAGACCAACCCGCCCCCACCACCCCGGCCCGAAATCCGGACCGACCTCCCCCCGGCCCCGTCCAACTACCACCGAACCACCCGAACGCCCCGCGCCCAGGTGACCCCGTCTGGAACTCACCCGAGCAGAACACCACGCGCCCCACCGAGCCGATCCGGAACTCGCTGCATCGATCCGACACCCCGGCACCTCCGCCCAACCGGAATCCGTCGAACACTCCGCCACCGGACCCACGCACCCAACCACCCACGAATCCGCCGCGCAGTCCCCAGCAAAGCCGACCGACGCCCAGGCCCCCGGACCCCCGGCTGCCCAACGCCCCGCACCACAACCCGGTCAACCAGCGAAACTCTGGTGAGCCGCACAGAACTCCGACCGAATTCCACTCCGACCCCGGCCGCCCCCAACGGCCGCAATGGAATACACCACGCCCGACTGACCCCATCTGGAATTCGCCCCAACCGACCCGGAATCCGACGACACCGCCGACCACGCCCCAGGAAACTTGGCGCCGACCACCCCCGAATGAACCCCGGCCCGGTGATCCGATCTGGAATTCCCCACGCCAAAACCCCATCGCTCCCGCACAGGATGGGCCGAACACCCGCCCGACTATGCCGATTCACCAGCAGAGCATTCCGCCACGACAAACTCAGTTCCCGCGGCAGCAACGTCATCCGCAGACACCTCCGAGTGCTGCGCAGCGAGATAACTGGGGCGGTACCGCGCCGACGCCCGGCCTACCCGCGGACCCGGCCAGGTTTCGAGCTCCGGAATCTCTTCCACCCGCCAACCCCGCCCCGCCGTATGTCCGGTCCGCTGGTGCATCAACCGAGCGTGAAGGGGATAGCGATGCCACTCGCCGAAATGAGCCGGTCAGTCCCTTCCGTCGACTGATCCGACGGTTCACACCTGAGCCTCCACCTGAAGAACCGGCAGTATCCGGCGGCGACGCACAGGCACCGACGCCCGAGTCGGCGCCGACCGTCGTACCCGACAGCACACCGCCGGTGGAAATTGATCCACGTCCCGAGAGCCCTTATGGGTCGACACCGCCGTTCAATACGACTGAGCTGAGCCCGGCATTTCGCGGAGAGGACGTTATGGGCGGTGTCTGGCCTGAGTCAGCAGTGGAATACCTGGGCGAGGGGCAACGGGAACAATTCAGGCTCACTGTTGTAGATGGATTGATCTACGACGCGGCTGGGGAGCTCTTCGATACAAGTAACGCTGACTCGGAGTCCAGTGACAGTGAAGGGCGCGCAATCTTTGTGATGGATAGCGAAGGTAATATATACGCGTCGACCAGCCATCCCCGAGGCGAATTCCATCATTCGAGCTTCCTGTCCGGTGAGCCGGTGGCTGCAGCGGGCGAGCTATTCGTTATCAATGGCGAGCTCCAACGCCTAACCGACTCGAGTGGGCATTATGGCCCCTCGCGGGCATACACGCTACAGTTCGCTCATTACTTGCGGAACCAGGGCGTGCAGATTGCCTCGGACCAAATTAATTTTAGGGCTTTCTACTGATTGTTGGAGGATGTAAATGGTAAGTCCCTGGGTTGGTATGCTGAATGTTATCGTCCATGATGTACGTGACCGTGAACTCGACGACGGTCTCGCGGATTCAGTGGCAAAATATTTGCTCCGGAAGCCTATAGGGACCAAGAGCCAGGAGGAGCAATATCGGATACTCGCCGATGGTATCCGCCAGGGGTATCCGGGGTCGGCCACCATCCCGACCCCGCACGCCCCGGAACGGATACGGGCTTTTGTTGCCGAGGTCGTACAGCGAATGGATGCTGCTCGTCCTTGGCCGGAACTTCCCTACCTTCCCCTGCCGCGAGAAAATATCGCCGACTTCTTGAGTTCGGCCCAACCGATCGCGCGAATACACGCATCGTTTCACAAGGTGGGTGGTGCCCTGGGGAGGGGATTCTATAATGACCGCGAATACGGTACCTATCTACCTCTTCGAATGAGATCCGGAGTCGAGATCGTCTTGGCTGCATATTACTGGGAGGGTAGTTCCGACATCCTGCTGATCGCGTCGGGCACCACAGTCCCGGCGCATGAGATCGTGCGGGAACTTGTCGACGGCTCCAAGCTCGATCGGAAACTGATCAGGTTGGTTATTTCTCCTGAAGATCTCGAATACGAAAACATAATCTACGACACCACGCCGTTGCAGCCTGAATTCCACGGTGAACATATCCCGGGCAACGATGTCTGGGGTAGTACGGTGGTCGACTACCTCGAGCCTGTCCAAGCTGCCAAATACAGGCTTTTTGCCAACAATGGGACCGTTTACCGAAACAACGACCACACGCAACCGTTCGATACCACCCACGCACGGACTCTCTGGACCCCCGATGGCGGCCGCGCCATATTCGTCATGGACGCCGATGGCCACCTCTACTCCTCTCCCGACCACATCCTCGGGCGCTTCCATCACTCCAGTTTCCTGGCGGGACAACCGGTCGCCGGTGCCGGCGAAATCCAGGTCATTCAGGGTCGCGTCCAGCTTCTTTCCGACCACAGCACGCACTATCGCCCGGCGCGGCGATTCACTCGGCAGGTAGTCGACAGCCTGCGCCGGCAGGGTATTCCGTTCGACGAGCAGGCGATCGAATACCACTACCCCGAGTGATCAGGCCGGCGGCAGCGGCGTGAATTCGGTGGACGCAAACCGAGTGTCACCGACCGGATGGAGTGTCGATCAGTCGAGCGAGACTCCGACCGACCGCAACTGCTGTGCTCGTTCGGGGGAGAGTCTGCCTTTGCGGTGGTCGGTGCGGCGCCCGGCGAGCCATTGCCCAGCGGGCGGCCGTCGGGAGTGCGGTAGGTGCCGGGCGGCATGTGGCCGTGTTCGTCGTGGTATTCGATGAGTGCTCGAACCCAGCCCGCGAAACGCGCGTCGAGACTGCCGCGGCCATTGGTATCGAAATCGACGCCGAGGGCGGATAACTCGGTCATGCGATGTTCGCGCAGTCGGCCTTCTCGGTACTTGCGGCGGCAGTTGGACAGCCACATACCCAGGGCGCGGCCGTCGGGGGTGTGGTAGGAGCAGGCCACGTGTACGTCGCCGTGCTTGCGCTGGTACTCGGCGAGCAGGCGGATCCAGTCGTTCCACTGTTGCTGTTCGTGGGCTTGCCAGGACGGCCCCTTGTTGCTGCCCGGGTCGAGGGTGACGCCGAGATCGCGGAGTTGCTTTTCCTGTTTATCGGTGAGGGTTGCGCTGCGGTATTCCTCGCGCCGTCCGGCCAGCCAGCCGCCGAGGCGGTAACCGTCGGGTGCCCGGTGGGTTGCCGGGGGATCGGCGTGGCCGTGTTCGGCCGCATAGGCCTGCAGTGCGGTGATGCCGATATCCCAGCGCCGTCGTCCGGCCTGCGGGGTCCGTTTGCACAGTGCGTGACGGGGTGGCACGGCGATACCCAGCTTGCGGAGCTGCCGGATCGTTCGGTGGGTAATTTGCCCTGGCGGGCGGCGGTTTTGCAGCGGTGCAGCCAGTTTCCGAGTTTCGCGCCGAACGGGGTCACATAGTCGGGCGGGACCTCCGCGGTTCCGTAGACGGTGCGGTACATCTCGAGTTCGCTGATCCACGCGTTCCATGCCTGCTGTGGATTGCGGCCCACGTTCGGTGTGCGCCGGTCGAGGTCCGCACCCAACCGGACCAGGTCGGCGACCTGTCCCGCGGCCAGCTCACCCTTCCGGTACTTCGCGCGGCAGCCGGCCAGCCGGCTGCCCAGCTTCCGCCCCTCGGCTGTCTCGTAGGCGACCGGGACACCGGCGTGACCGTGCTCTTGCCGATAGGCGGTCAGGTCGGCGATCCAGGCATTCCACCGGGCCGCCGCGAGATTCTCCTGGCGTAGATCGAGGTCGACCCCGAGAGCCGTGAGCGCCCGGGCTCGGTTCGGTGGCAGGGTGCCGGCGCGGTAGCTCACGGCAGCGGCGCAACCAGTCGCCGAGCCAAGAACCATTGGTGGTCCGGTACTGCGAAGGCACGTTGCCGTGCCCGTGCTCGGCACGGAACTCCTCCACGGCAGACAACCACCCGGCCCACCACTGCTGGTCCCGTCGCGATGCCCCACTCATCTACCGAACCTCACCAGTGCTCGTGAACCGCGAATCGCAGGATAGAGAATGTGCCGGCCCGCCACTGCATCCGGACGGCCGATCGGGATAGTGGTCCCCTTTCACCAGGCCGGTTCGGATTCGCGGAGTCTTTTGTCCGCGGTTTCGAACCATGCGGCGAATCGGCCGGTGAGGTCGTCGCGGGTGGTGGGGCGGACGGTGACGTGGTTGCCGCGGGTTTCGGTGTAGCGGCCGTCGGCGGTGACGTCGAACCAGCGAACCGTGCGGAACGGGTCGGGGCGGGTGTAGAGGGGGCCGAGGTAGAGGCGGGCGATACCGTAGCCGTCGCCGCGGCGGCCGAGCAGGCGCTCGTACTGTTCGCGGGGGCTGCGGCCGGCGGTCGTGCGGGCGTTGGCATTGCGCTCGGTGTCGAGGTCCTGCGGGTGGAAGGTGGCGGTCGGTTCGCGACCCGGACGGCAGTCAGGGATGCTGCGGACCAGTTGTGCGGGCAGGGAATCCGGGGCCAGCAGGTGGAGGGTGATATCGCCGTACTCGTCGGCGCGGCCGCCCTGGAATGCGACCACCGAACGCTGGTGGTCGGCGGTGCCCAGAATCCGGTATTCCTTGGCGTCCTCGGGGCCGGTGCTGGTGCGGTGTTTGATCGTGCAGCCGAGAATCTCGATCCGCAGCCGGGATTTGGACAGGACGTGCATGGCGAACTCGATCGCTTCGCGTTCGTCGCGGTCGTAACCGGCCCGCACCTGGTCACGGAACCGGGCGAAATCGTCTTCGTGGCGGAAACGACTCAGATATTTCAGCGGGGGCGGGAAACGATCGTTGGCGTCGCTGTACCAGAGGGCGGCGAAGGTTTCCGGATCCATCGTCCACGTGGCCATCAGTGGCTGTCCTCCGGTTCCGGATTCGTGCCGATCAGTCCACCCGGCAGGGTTCTCGGCAGCTCACCGAGCAGTTCTTCGGTGTTTTCCATGTTCACCAGATAGTCCGGGGTTTGGCGTTGGTCGTCCTGCTCCTGCTGCCCGCCGCGACCGGCGGCGCCCATGGGCATCCCGCCCATACCACCGCGTGGTGCCCCGGCAGCCGTGGTCGAGGGTGCGGTGGCTGCGGCGGGGGCCGGTGCGGCGCCACCCGGTGTGCCGGGGACGGTGCGACCGGGGCCAGGAGAGTCCGGAGTTCCCGGTCCGGGGGCGCCGGCCGGGGAGCCGGGGCCGCCGGGGCCGGGCACGCCTGCGGGGGTGGTGGACGCCGGGGTGGTCGGTGCGGGGGTGCCGGTGTCGGCCGGTTCGGTACCTGTGGGTGCCTGAGTCTGCTCGGGGCTCCAGGGAGATTCCTGTTCGGTCCCGTCCTCGGTTCCGGTGTCCTCGGGGGCCGGCTCTTCGGTTCCAGGTTCCTCGGTATCGGTCGCGCCGGGGCCGTTCGGGTCGCCGGTTCCGTTGTCGGTGTTCGAATTCGGCTGACCGCCCGGCCCGACCGGTTTCCCGGTGGTGGGTTCGCCGATATCGAGCGGTGAGGTCGGATTCACGGGGGCGCTCAGCACGGGGACCTTCGGGTCGACAGTTCTGACGAACGGGGTGACGTAATTGTTTTCCATGATCGCCTGGGCTTCTTCCTGCCGCTGTTCGATCATGGGATCGCGATTGGTGCCGAAATAGGGCCACGAATCGGGATGTAGTGCGTGCTTTTCCTCCAGCGGCTCCGGAAGCTCGTGCTTGGTCGTCTCGACCGACGACGCACTCTCGCTGACCCGGTTGGCGAGATCGAGGAGTTCGGTTTCGAGGAAGGCAGCCTGATCGACATAGCGGTGGATGGAATCGACGAAGGCATCGGCGGCCTCGCCCTCCCAGGCCGCGGCCACCGAACGTTTGATACTGGTCGAGAACACTTCGAGGCCGGCGACCCAATCCCACGACAACTGCCGGTAGCTGTCGGCCAGTTTCTGCGCTTCGGCAGGCATCGTCGCCTGGAAGGCGGCATAGATATCGGCGTGGATCATGCTGCGTGGCCGCTCGCCGCCCCCGGGGATACGTGGTGATTCGTATTCGGCCAAAGCTGATCCCCCTGGATTTTCTGGGTGCTGCGGTGGTTATAGGTAGGCAGTCGTGCCGGGCTGGCGGCGTGTGCCCTGGATGGGGGCGGGTGCGTCGAGCCCGGATTCGTACTGGCGGACGGCATCGGCGAAGGCGGTATCGGTGGCCATATAGCGGTCCAGGATGATTTTGTGCACGCTCTGGATGTCCTCGATGATTTTGTAGTTCTGGTCGAGGATGGTGTGGACGTCATTGCCGTCCGGGGCGCCCTTGGCCTTCTCGCGGTAACGGGCAACCATGGTCGCCGCCGAGCTGAGCAGGGGGTTTTCGGCGCCGAGACCCCAGGCTTTGTCCGGTGTCTCGGAAATTAACTTCGCCCGCTCCTGCATCTGACGGATGTGCGTTTTGAACCGTTCGCAATCCCGATTGATGTTGACGAACTCCTCCGGGGTCAGCCGTACCGACATTCGTCCTTCTTGAGCCTCGGTGACCAGGTTCGCGAGTGGGCGTTCGCCTGCATTCTCATCGGTCATGTGGCCCCCCTGGGTCGAGATTTCGGCTGATACGGCTGTGGATCATGGCTCATGCAGTGGTCAGGCTCCGGCGGGCAGAGTGGGGACCACGAGTTGAGCTACCTCGGTGGCAAGTTGGCAGGAGTCGATGTGGCCGGTGTCTCGGTTAGAGACCGGGTTGTCGAGGTTGAAATCTAGGCTGCCGCCTTGCATTTCGACGTTGACTGTGCACCCGTGCTCGTCGCTTTTGTGTACCGAGGTCGCGTTTCGGCCATCGATCGTGAAATCACGCAGACCGTTGCTCCAGTTCTCGCGGACGAACTGCAAGGTGATATTGGTTGTCCTGATCCCCACCGCGTACCCATTGGCGCGCACAAAGGTGCAACCGCGCCATTTCAGACCGCCCGGACCGTCGTAGTCGCTCGAATAAGGCTCCGAGGTCGCATTGAGTTGCAGCTGATCGCGTATGTCCTGGGTGACTGCCGTGCACGGCTGATAGCTCGCGGGTGCCTCCGGCTCCAGGCCCAGCGGCGTGAGGGTGCTGGTGGTTGCCGGTGCCGACTCGCTGCTACCTCCGGCGGAGTCGCATCCGGTAACCAGCGCTCCAGCGATTGCCAACGCCGCCACCGGCGTCAATACCCTGTATAACCGCATTCGGCGTGAGCCCCCCGTTCCGTGGTCCGCTTTCGCAGAGGCTATCAGAAGCCGGTCGGACAGTGGATATGCGGAAGCCCTCGGACCCGGGGTGCACGGTCCGGGGGCTTCGGCGAGGTGGAGGGTGCCGTCTTCGGCGCGCGGCACCGGGTCGGCTCAGCTGTTCGGACGGTCGAATTCTCCGTCGTGCGCACCGGCGGTGAAGGCATCCCATTCGGTGGGGCTGAAGACCAGGGCCGGGCCGTTCGGGTTCTTCGAGTCGCGGACCCCGATCATGCCTGCGTCGAGATGAGCGACCTCCACGCATTGACCGTTGGTCTCGCTGTAGCTGCTCTTGAACCAGTGGGCGGCGGATAGATCAAGATTCACAGCTGTACTCCTTCGCTACCTGTCGAAGCAGGTATCGCGTATCCGTCTCATCCAGCGTATCTCTGCGAATATCGCCGGCCAGCTCACGATAGCGCTCGACGATCTCCTGGTTCTCGATATAGAGATCACCGCTCATCGCGCCGTCGAGAAAGACGATCGGTGGCTCAACAACATTGCCGCGCTGGTTCGTTCCGAAATCCAAGATGACATATCCGCCCGGCAGCAAGCCCCAGGTGGCGCCTGCGGTGAACGGCTGAACTCGGACACTGACATTCGGCAGCTTGCTGATCTCGGCCAGTGCTCTTATCTGCACAGCCATAATGCGAGGTGACCCGATGACTCGGCGCAGGGCGGACTCGTGCAACAACACGTCGAGCTGCAATGGGCTGTACTTACGGGTCACCATGACCTGGCGTCTCAATCGAGCCTGGACCCGTTGCTCGACTTCTTCCTGGGGTCTGTCATGGAAGAAGGATCCGATCAGGCCACGAGCGTAGTCCGCTGTCTGCAGCAACCCCGGTACCAGTTGCTGGAAGGTGATGATCCGGCGGGCCGAGCGTTCCATGCCCGCATACAGATTGAAGGCTTCGGTGAAAGTGCCCCCCAGTGTCACAACTCCTTCGTCGCTCGTTTTTCCGGCCTTGACGGCGAGGTCCACGGTCTTCTCGGTCTCGTCCGGGCTGACCTCGTAGAGCGTGCACAGATCCCGGACAGCCTGTGTGCGGGGAGTTTTGGATTGCCCCGCCTCCAGCCGTTGCAGTCCGGTCGCGCTGATCTGGGCCTCGCCTGCGGCGAGTGCGATCGTCATACCGGTGGCTTCGCGGCACTCGCGGAGGAACCGCCCGAGCTGGCGGCGAAGCAGGGTCGGGGATTCAGTCATCTGACGCTCCTGAAATGTGAATGCGGAGGTGCCCGTTCGTGAATCCGGCCGGGCGGGAAATCTGGATGCTTTTCTATCGCACCCGTGCATCTGATCGTGGAGCTTTGCGCGGGTTCGAATCATTGCTCACGCTGGGCTTTCCATGATATCGCCACGATGATGTGCTGTCCCCGTTCCCGGCGGACGGGCCCGGCTCCGCCGGTTCACCCCGATACCGGGCTTCTCACCTCTTCCGCCCGGCAAACGAGAACGGACAAGTGATGGATTATCTACTCATCGTGCGCGCCCACCATCGGCCGGCGCCGCGCGATCTCCGGACGGCTTTTCGCCATCGCGCGGGGCGGCCGGCGCCGTGCCGCGAGCATCCCGGTGCACGAGCAGGTCGGACGGATGGGAGTGCTGCCCGCGGGCTCGGCGAGATGTCGGGCGTGACCCGGATACGGTCGATCCCGGGCGGGGCACGATGAGCCTACGCACCGTGCTGGGGATGCTGCGGGAGGAACGCCCCGCACATTGGCTGCAAACTCGGGACGGTTCCTGGGCACCGGTGTGGACCGATGGACGGGTCGGTGATTGCGTCGGTATCCCGGAACTGCTCGGCGCATCGGGTGACGAGCTGGCGATATTGGTGGCATCCGGCCTGGTGGGCGCCATGGTCGAGCAGGCTGCGCGCCGCACCGGCTGAGCTACGATCGATGCATGTCAGCCATCTTCGACTGGGCTACCTCCGATAATCTGCAGCCCGAGCCCGTCACGGTCGAGATCTGGCGAAAACTTCCGGAGGATTACTGCCGCCAGGTCGAAGTGGTCAACGGGAATATCGTCCGGGCCGAGGCTCCCCGGCGCGCGCATCAGAAGGCGGCTCGTCGGCTGGCCGATATGATCGAGACGGGGGCACGCGAGCACACCGGCAGGTTCGGTGGGTGTCTCGACGTCGACACCGATTTCGACGTCCTGCTCTGGGATTTTCCGCGCGCCACCATTCGCCGTCCCGATATCGCCCTTTTCGACTGTGCTCCCGACGATATGCGTCCGCTACCCGCCGGACTGGCCAAGCTCGTGGTCGAAGTCGTCTCCCCGGGTTCCGAGAAGGTCGACACCACCGAGAAAAAGGCCGAGTACGCCGCCGCCGGAATTCCGTGGTACTGGGTTGTGTGGATCGGCGACAACCGAGTCATCGAAATCGACGTGCACGTCTTGGACCACGGGGCGGGCGAGTACCGGCTGTACCGCAGCATTGCGCCGGCGGCCGCTGCTCTCGTAGAGGTGCCGGTGCGGATCGAACTCGACTGGGCCCGATTGTCGGACCTGGTTCTCTGACCTCGGTGGGACCGCCCTCAGTGCCGCACCTGCTCAGCCGGGCCGCCAGGTGCTGCCCGCGGACCCACCATGCTCAACGTGCCGGGCCGAGCTACCGGAAGCGCTCGGCACCACAAGCCGTTGAGGTCGGCCGCGAATCTCGCGGAACTCTCGGCGACAACCCGAGGCTGTCAGAGACTGCGTATTCTCACCTCGGCTGCGCCTCGGGCGGTGAACCAGTCTTGCAGCTCGTCTCCGTTGAGAAGACCCGCATCGCCACCGACATCGATCGGGCCGAACAGGCTTCCGTGCGCGCCTTCGACCATGCTGCCCGCAAGTCGACTGCTCCCGAAGTCAGCCGATCCGACATTGCAGTTCCGTAGATCGGAGCCTGATAGATCGGCTCCGTTGAAGTCGGCACTGTGCAGATTGGCGCCGTAGAATATGGCTGATCTGAGGTTTGCGTCCTCGAATACCGCTCCCTGCATCTGCGCTTCGCGGAATACTGCACCTTCCGCAACACATCCGGACGCCTGAACTTTGCGGAGATCTGATCGGGAGAAATCGGCTCGGGTGGCTATGTGGACGGCCATGGCGGCGATGGAAGCGAGGGCGGCGTTTATGCCGTTGGTGGTGAGGTCGGGTATGGCGGTGAAGGCGCCGGAGGCGGTGCCGGCCACGGTTACTGCGCCGAAGATGGCGACCAATCGGCTGATCGAGACTGCGTTCTTGATGATGCCGGCGGTGGTGGTGACGATCTGGGCGGTGGCGACTGCGGCCTGGATATCGGTGCGCATTTCCTGGAGGGCGTCGCGGTGTTCGCCTACGGGGGTGACCAGGGCTGTTGATGCCCTTGACCCGGTCCGCGGCGCCGGTGATGGTGGAGTGGTCGGCGAATACCTTCCAGGCGTCTCTGGCATTGCCGAGTTCGGTGACATCTCCGTTGGGGATGCGGCCCACCTGGTCGAGGAGTCCGGCGACCGAGCCTTCGTCGAGTCCGGGGCCGTTGTCGTCCTTGGCGTTGGTGGGTAGCGCCATCCCGGAGTCATAGAGGGGTTCGGATTCCTTGTGGTCGCCGGCCATACCGCCGCATTCATGCGTCAGCGTGTGCAGCAACGGCCCCAAAGCCAGGCAGATGTCCCCAGCCAGCACATGGCATTTCTTGGACGCGGAGTAGTACACGTCCGAGTCGATCACCCAGGTCATGGGTTACCCGCTCTCGAGCATCTTCTTGTTGACCTGGGCGGCGGTGGTGTAGCGGGTGTGTGCGGTGCGGGCGGTGTCGCTGATATGGGCCAGCCCGCTGGCGAATTCGCGGGCACCGGTCGACCTGAGGCGGTGAGCGTCACGGTAGGCGTTGGCCGCGAGCGTTTCCCAGGCTCCGTCCAGGGTGGCGACTTTGTCGTCGATGAGGTCGAGTTGTTCGGTGAGGTAACCGGCGAGGTTCGCCAAGCGGGTGACGAGGTTGTCGAGTTGTTCGGTATCGACGGCGAATTCGGAGCTCATAGGTTCAAGCTCGGGAACTGCTGGGAGTTGGCATCGTCGGTGGCCTGGTAACTGCCGGCCTGCACACCGAGTTCGGCGGCCATGCCGTCGAGTGCCTGCAGGATCTTGATGCCGCCGTCACGCAGTTCGGTCCAGCCGCCGCTGAACTCGTTCGCGGCGTCACCACGCCACCCGTCGGAGAGCAGTGCATCGACGTCTGTACTCGCCGAATCCAGACCCGACCGCAGGTTCCGTGCGATATCGGCAACGAACTGTCCCACGGCCCGAACCTCTTCCGGCGCAACGGTCACATCACCGGCAGGGTTCGGATTCCCCCTGAATCAACTATGGGCATGAGGCTGACAGGGTGCCCGTCACGGTGCTATGGGCTCGGGTGTCTCGGACCGGGCGGGCTGAGACAGGTAACCGGTGTTGGGCGGAGTCTGGAGATGCGTAAGGTTCGGATTGGGCAGGTCCGGAACCCGCCGATATCGGTAGACGCCGGGGCGGCAGGAATCAGGCGCCGGGGTTTTCCAGGGCGGCTTGGAAGCGGCGCATACCGCGGATCCAGCGGTCGTAGTCGGATCCCTTGTTGCGGTACATCTGCAGGACTTCCGGGTGCGGGAGGATCAGGAATTCCCCGGCCGCAACACCGGCGAGGACTGTGTCGGCGACCTCTTCGGGACTGAGTACGGAGCCCGCGGATTTCACGGCGGTGATCGCCAACCGGCCCGCTTCGGCGTTGTTCTCGGGGATCATTCCTTCGCGCAGCAAGGCCGTGTCCACGCCCATCGGGCAGATGCAGCTGACGCCGATTCCTTTGTCGCCGTAGGTGACCGACAACCATTCCGCGAAGCCGACGGCGGCGTGTTTGGAGACCGAGTACGGTGCGGAGCCGAGTTGGGTGAGAAGGCCGGCGGCGGAGGCGGTGGAGACGAAGTAGCCGCTGCCGCGTTCGAGCCAGCCGGGGACGAGGAGGCGGGCGGCGCGGATATGCGCCAGGGTGTTGACCTCGAGGGCGGCCGACCATTGCGCGTCGGTGCTGTCCAGGCCTGCGCCGCCGCCGATACCGGCGTTGGCGAAGTAGAAGTCGACGGGGCCGAAGGCGGATTCCGCGGCCGCGATCAGTTGCGCGATCACGTCGGGATCGGCGGCGTCGCCGCCTGCGGAGATCGCGGCGTCGCCGATCTCGTCCGCGACCTTCGCCGCGGTGGTGGGGTCGAGGTCGGCGACGACGACCTTCGCGCCGTGGCCGGCCAGCCCGCGGGCCAGTGCCGCGCCGATACCGGAGCCGCCGCCGGTGACGATGGCGGTCCGGCCGGAGAAGGTGTCGGTTGCTGTGCCTGAGAGCTCCATATCGGCACCCTATCCCTTACTGCGACACAAGCCTAGGTATGTCGCTTAATCACGGTTCGTGGCGGTTCGGTCCGGTTCGGCCAGGCGGCGCAGCAGGGGGGCGGTGCGCGGGCCCACCAGCTCCTGCATCACCAGTGTCATATTCGTGCGGACCACGCCGGGGATCTTCAGGATCTGCCCGGCGATCCGATAGAGATCGTCGGCATCGCGGGCGACCACGCGGACCGTGAGATCGGTCGGGCCGGTCATTCCGCAGGCCTCGGTCACTTCCGGTACCTCGGCCAGTTCGTCGACGACGGCGTCGAGGCGATGCTGATCCACGACCACCGCGACGAATGCGGACAGCCGGTACCCCAGCGCGCGCGGCTGCACCCGGAGTTCGAAACTACGCAGAACACCGGCGGCTTCCCAGCGCGCGAGCCGGGCCTGCACGGTATTGCGGGAGAGTCCGAGCCGGGCGGCCAGTTCGACCCCCGTGGCGCGGGGGCTGGCGGTCAGTTCGAGCAGGAGTCGCGCGTCCGTGGCGTCCAATACTGGCTCGGTGCTTTCCTGACTGGTCATAAAGCGCAGTATGACAGCAACCGGGGCATTAAAACCGTGCGGAATGCTCAGTTGCCGGATCGAGACTTGCGCAGTTCGCCTAAGCGTGGATGCTATGTGGTGTAGGCCACATCAGCGCGTGACCCGCGTGAGGAGGCGAGGCCGATGCCCGGCACAACCGAGTATCCGGTGCAACTGATCCAGCCCGACGGCGCTCGAGTGCACAACCCGGAATATCAGGCCTTGGTCGCCGATATCGGGCCGGATGAACTGTGGCAGCTCTACGAAGACCTGGTGGTGAGCCGGCGGATCGATACCGAGGCCGTCGCCCTGGCCCGGCAGGGGCAGCTCGGTCTGTGGGCGCCGGGGGAGGGGCAGGAAGCCGCGCAGGTCGGTTCGGCACACGCGCTGCAGCCCGACGACTACATCTTCAGCAGTTACCGCGAAGCCGCGGTCGCGTACTGCCGCGGCCTGGACCCGGCAGCCATCACCCCGATGTGGCGCGGGGTCGCGCATTCGTCGTGGGACCCGGCGGAGATCAATATGACCAACCCGGCGATCGTGGTGGGCGCACAGGGTCTGCACGCCACCGGATACGCCTACGCCGCCCACCTGGATGGTGCGGAGATCGCCACCATCGCCTATTTCGGTGACGGCGCCACGAGTCAGGGCGATATCGCCGAGGCCCTGACCTTCGCCTCCACCTGGAGTGCCCCGGTGGTGTTCTTCTGCCAGAACAACCACTGGGCGATCAGCGAACCCGTACATCTGCAGAGCGCCACCCCGATCGCGCAGCGAGCGGTGGGGCACGGGATCCCGGCGTGCCGGGTGGACGGCAACGATGTGCTGGCAGTCCTGGCCGTCACCCGCCGGGCCGCCGCCCGCGCCCGCACCGGCGGCGGGCCCTCCTTCATCGAGGCCATCACCTACCGCATGGGCCCGCACACCACCGCCGACGACCCGACCCGCTACCGCACCTCCGCGGAAACCGGGGACTGGGCCCGCCGCGACCCGATCCTGCGGATGCGGCGACTACTCGAACGCGAGGGCCTGTTCGATACGGCCGCGCAGCAGCGGGTGGACGAACGCGCGGACGAGGTGGCGCACCGGATCCGGTCGGCCACGCTCACCATGCCCGATCCGGAACCGCTGGAACTGTTCGACCACGTCTACGCGACCCCGCATCCTCTGGTCGCGGCCCAGCGCCGCGACTACGCCGAGTATCTGGCCGACGACCCGGCCGCCGGCGAGAACGTCGCGCCCACCCTGCGCGAGGAAGGAGTCCGCTCATGATCACCACATTCGCCGCGGCGCTCAACGCCGGGTTGCGCACCGCCCTGGAGGACGACCCCAAGGTGGTGTTGATGGGTGAGGATATCGGCCGGCTGGGTGGTGTGTTCCGGGTGACCGATACGCTGCAGAAGGATTTCGGGGACCGCCGCGTGATCGATACGCCGCTGGCCGAATCCGGCATCGTGGGCACGGCGTTCGGGATGGCATTGCGCGGCTATCGGCCGGTATGCGAGATCCAGTTCGACGGTTTCGTCTACCCGGCCTTCGACCAGATCGTCTCGCAGGTGGCCAAAATCCACTACCGGACGCGGGGCAGGGTGACCGCTCCGCTCACGATCCGGATTCCGTTCGGCGGCGGGATCGGGTCCGTCGAACATCATTCCGAATCGCCGGAGGCATATTTCGCGCATACCGCGGGCCTGCGGGTGGTGTCGCCGAGCAACCCGGCCGACGCTTATACGATGATCCGCCAGGCGATCGCGCTGGACGATCCGGTGATCTTCTTCGAACCCAAACGCCGCTATTGGGACAAGGCCGAACTCGACCCCGCGGCAACGGATTCGCTGCCGCTGGACCGGGCGCGAGTATGTGTACCGGGGTCGGACGCAACTCTCGTCGCGTACGGGGGAACGGTCGCCACCGCGGTATCCGCGGCGAAAATCGCTACCGAAGAAGGGCTTTCGCTCGAAGTGATCGATCTGCGCAGCCTGGCGCCACTGGATATCGACACCATCGCCGAATCGGTGGACCGGACCGGCCGGCTGATCGTGGTGCACGAAGCGCCGGTCACCGGCGGAATCGGGGCGGAGATCGCGGCCCGGATCACCGAACGCTGTTTCTACCGACTCGAAGCACCGGTCCGGCGGGTCGGTGGATTCGATATTCCCTACCCTCCGGCTAAGCTCGAAAAGCATCACCTGCCCGACCCGGACCGCATCCTGGCGGCGGTCGACAGCACGCTTGCCGCCTGAGTGCCCCGCCACCCTGACGCCAGCCGGAGGTGCCCACCGTGGACGATGCCGCTACCGCCGAATCCGGCGAGATCCTGGAATTCCGGCTGCCCGACCTCGGCGAGGGGCTCACCGACGCCGAACTGCAGAACTGGACCGTCGCCGTCGGCGACGAGGTGGAACTGAACCAGACCATCGCCGAGGTGGAAACCGCGAAGGCGGTGGTCGCGCTGCCCTCGCCGTTCGCGGGCACCGTGGTGGAACTGCTCGCCGAACCGGGGTCGACGATCGAGGTGGGGGCGCCGCTGCTGCGGATCCGGAGCAGCACGCCCGCGCAGGAGGGCAACGGCCGGACGTCGGTGCTGGTGGGCTATGGGCCGGAGACGGAGAATCAGCCGTCGCGCCGGCGCCGCATGCGTGCCGCGGCATCCGCCCGACCTGCGGAAACCGAGGCCGCCGGGATCGATTACGAGAGTGGGGTCATCGGCGCGGAGGCGGGGGCTGCGGACGAGACCGCCGCGGCGCCGGTGCAAGGGGCCGGCGCCACCGAGGAAACGGCGGAACCGGTGGGGCGGGCCGGCGCGGAGCATGCGGAGGGCTCTGCCGGTACCCGCGCTGATGCGGGTGCTCGTTCGCCGGCCGAAACCGCACGGGGTGCTCGGACCGATGCGGTGGCCGGAGGCCGCGCCCCGGCGGCACCACACGGCGGGGACACCCTCGGCTCGGGGGTCGGCGGCGGGCGGGTCTCCGCCACCCCCGGTGCGCGAAAACTGGCGCGGGAACTGGGAATCGACCTCTGGTACGTGGCCGGCTCCGGACCGGAAGGCGCGGTCACCGTCGCGGATGTTCGCGGTGCGGTGCCGGTATCGGAACCCGCACCGCGCGAGCGCACCGCCGAAGAGGTCGCGCGTATCGAACAGCGGGCCGACGGGTCGGCCCGGGAGGAGCGCACGCCGATCTCCGGAATCCGGAAACGGACCGCGGCCGCCATGGTTGCCAGCGCCCGCACGATCCCGCAGGCATCGACCTCCAGCACGGTCGATATCACGGCGTCGCTGGAACTGCTCGATCATCTGCGCGCCACCAAGACATTCGAAGGGTTGACTCCCACACCACTCGCCTTGGTCGCGAAATCGGTGCTCGCCGCGCTGTCGGAGTACCCGGGGATCAACACCTACTGGGACGAGGCGAATTCGGAGATCGTCACCAGGTATTTCGTCAACCTGGGTATCGCGGTGGCCACCGATCGTGGACTGCTCGTACCCAACATCAAAGACGCGCAGACACTGAGCCTGCGGGAACTGTGCCGGGAGATCGGCTGGCTGGCGCAGACCGCCCGCGACGGCCGGGCGGGCCTGTCCGACCTGCGAGGCGGGACATTCACCATCTCCAATGTCGGCGTTTTCGGGGTCGAATCGGGAACGCCGCTGGTCAACCCGGGTGAGGCGGCGATTCTGTGTGTCGGCGCGGTGAACTCGCGGCCGTGGGTTTTCCGCGGTGAGCTGGCCGTACGCTCGGTGGTCACGCTGACGCTGAGTTTCGACCACCGCATGATCGACGGCGAACTCGCGGCCCGGTTCCTGGCCACGGTCGCCGGCGCGCTGGAAGATCCGCTGACCCTGCTCGCCCGCATCTGAGCACGCCCGCCGGTAGATGAATTCTCCGGTGGCCGCATGGACGCGGCAGACCACGCGCGCGTACGGTGAAAAAACTGTTCCAGACTCTTGGACGAGGAGCTGCGTTGAACGCGGTACTGATCTCGGCTGAAGAACTCCGGGAATCAACGGAAGAAAACCTGCGCCTGCTGGATGTCCGCTGGCAACTGGGTGACCCGGAGGGGCCACAGCAGTACCAGAACGGACATATCCCGGGCGCGGTGTTCGTCGATCTCGACACCGAACTCGCCGCATTACCCACACCGGCCCAGGGCCGGCACCCGCTGCCGGACCCCGAGCAGCTCCAGAAATGCGCCCGCAGCTGGGGCCTGTGCGCGGGAGACCCGGTGGTGGTCTACGACGCGCTCGGCGGTATGTCGGCCGCGCGGGCGTGGTGGCTGCTGCGCTGGGCCGGGATCACCGATGTGCGCATCCTCGACGGCGGGCTGCCCGCGTGGCTGCGCAGCGGCGGTGCCCTGGCGACCGGGGTGGAACCGGACCCCGAACTCGGCGATATCGAACTCGATCCCGGCCGGCTGCCGGTGATCGACGCCGATGCGGCCGCCCGCTGGGAAGGTGTGCTGATCGATGCCCGCGCCGCCGAGCGGTATCGCGGCGAACAAGAACCCGTGGATCCTCGGGCCGGGCACATTCCCGGCGCGATCAGTGCCCCGACCAGTGAGAACCTCGGCGAGGACGGATGCTTTCTGCCGGCCGAACTGCTGCGCCGGCGATACCACGACCTCGGCGACGAACCGGTCGCGGTGTACTGCGGATCGGGAATCACCGCCGCGCATGCGATCGCGGCACTCGCGGTGGTGGGCGTGGAGGCGGCCCTGTATCCGGGTTCGTGGTCGCAGTGGGCGCACGATTCGAAACGGCCCGTGGCGACAGGAGCCTGATCGGGCGGTGGTCGAGGCCCTCAGTCGCACCGTGCCGTGATATCGCGCAGTACTTCGTGGTCCGCTCCGGTTACCGGGAGCTGATAGCGCACGGCGACGGTGAGGTATCTGCCCGCGTAGTAGCAGTGCCCCGGACGCGACGGTGGTAACCATTCGGCGGGTGTGCTGTCGCTTTTATCGGTATTGGTCGCGCGGTCGGTGACCTGCAGGTTGTAGTCGATATCGTTCGCGAAGCGGATGCGCTGTGCCGATGACCAGGCGGCGGCGCCCATATCCCAGGCGGCGGCCAGCGGATAGATATGGTCCACGGGTAGCTGCTGAGCGTTTTCCTTGCTGAACACCATCCGGTTGCCGGTGTACGGATCCGCCAGGACGCCGGACTGCACGACGCAGCCCCCGGTGCCCGGCCGGTACGCGATTTCCACCAGCTGCCTGGCGAGGACATTGTTCCGGGTATCGCAGCCGTCGTGACCGCCCGGCCCGTCGTGATCATCGGACCAGGCCGGCCCGAAAACGCAACCCTGCCCGGAACCGCAATCACGCTCGTAGCCGCCGGGGTGCGGGCGTTCGGGAACCACCCGGACCGCGGCGAGGAGTTGTTCGAGCTGGGCGCGCCCGGGGCTACCCGGTGCGGGCCGCAGGCCCGGCGGTACCGCGCAGGCGGTGAGCAGACCGAACAAGCAGGCGGCGAGCAGTGCGGAAACCGTGTGAATCTTCCCCCGTGTCATCACGGTTACCGGTATACCCGAGGGCGCCGACAGTTTCCGGCGCCCGGTGGATCACAGCCAGGCGCGGGCCAGCAGTTCGTCGTTGTCGACCCCGCTGCGACGCGGTGGGAAACGCGTGGCGACCAAGGATTCGATATGCACCCCGTCGTGGCCGATCACCCAGGATCCACCGCTGTCGAGACATTCGGCGATCTTGGCGAAGGCCGTGAGCAGGAAGGTGATGGCATCCTCGGGCCGGTCGGTGTGGGCGAGCCGCTGCGATTCGCCGGGCCGGGACAGATCCAGCCAGACACCGCATTGGCCGTCCAGCCGCATGCCGACGATCTTGCCGGCATCCACGAAGGTGAACTTCCGCCGTTCCCAGGGTGTGGTCGGCGTATAGCTCTGCTCGAGAACCTGGAGCAGAATTGTCATACTGCTGCCCTCCGCTGTTCGATGACGCCGCTGTGTGCTGTGGGGACCGCTGTTCCAGGGCCGGTGGGCGCCGCCTGCCGCATGCCGCTGCCGGACAGCTCGCCCGGTGCGGGCCCCGCCCGGCGGGCGTGGATGGCGGATAACAGCGGTGACCAGCGGATATTTCCCAGTATGTGCCGTTGTGGGGGATAAATCCAGAAATGGCCCGGCGTGCCGGAGTGGGGTCCGGACGGGAGTGGGTGGGGACGGTTCACGGCGTGTCGGACCAGGCTGATTTGATGGGGCAATGCTGCACGGACTGTGGTCGCCCGGAGCCGGGCTACTGCTGTGGCGTGCACCGGGCGAGGAGGGCGAGCCGGTCGGGGGCCTGCTCGGCTCGGTCCTGGCGGAGTCGCGGTTCCGCCACCGTGCCGACGTGCTCCTGGTGGACGAGGCCGGTGCCCGGCGGGAAACCGTCCGGGCCCATGCGCTCGCGCCCGCCGCCGCGGCCGCCGCCCTGCGGCAGCGGTTGCCGGCCGCGGCCGTGGCCGGTGATCTGCGGTTCCTCGCACATCTCGCATCCGGCTTGGAACGGTGGGTCCGCGCGGGTGCGGTGGTGCCGGAACTGCGGCGCGAGGACGGCCAGTGGTGGGCGCGCTGGCGCCCGGTCGGCGGATCCGGTCAGCGCGCCTGGCTCGCCGAGCTCGCGGCGCTGGCACCGCCGGCGCTGCGCGTCGCGGGGGAGCCGGCCGATGTGCTCGACGATATGGTCACCGAGCTCACCGATCCGATGGTGCGTGCACTGCTTGCCGCGGATACCCATCCGCATCCGCTGGCCCACGCGTTATCGGTGGACGTTCCGGTGGAGACGGGCAGCTACCAGGTGGCCGAGGTGCTGCGGCAGTGGCGGGAGACCCGGTCCTCCGACGAACCGGAGCTGGTGTTGCGGCTGCGCGAACCGGACGGCGAATTCGCCGAATTGCCAGCAGATTCCGCGCTGTGGCGGCTGGAGGTCTGCCTGCGCGCCGACGGCGCGGCACCCCGGCCGATCCCGGTGCCCGGCATCGCGGACGAGGTACGGACCGGGTTGGAATGGCTGGGGAAAGCGCAGCGTGCCTATCCGCGGCTGCGCGACGTCCCGGCCGATTCACACACCCTCGACCTGCTCTTACCGACGGAAGTGGTGGCCGATCTGGTGGCGCACGGCGCACAGGCGCTGTCTGCCGCCGGGATCCCGCTGCTGCTGCCCCGGGCGTGGAATATCACCGAACCCACCCTGCGGCTGCGGGTGAGCGGTGCCGCGGTGCCCGCCGCCGAGAGCACGGTCGGCCTGGACGGGCTGGTGTCCTACCGCTGGGAGCTGGCCCTCGGCGATACTGTGCTCTCCGAGCCCGAGATGCAGCAGTTGATCTCGGTGCAATCGGATCTGGTGCGGTTACGCGGGGAATGGGTGCAGGCCGATCACGGTGCCCTGGCCGCCGCCGCGAAATTCGTCGCATTGCACACCGGCGACAACGAGATCACCCTCGCCGATCTGATCGGTGAGATCGCCGCGAACCAGGTCGGGCGGGTGCCGCTCACCGAGGTCACCGCCGAGGGCTGGCCGGCGGCGCTTTTCGACTCCGGCCGCGCGCAGGAACCGGTGGCCGCACCGGCGCGCCTGAAAGCGCAGTTACGCCCGTACCAGGAACGAGGACTGGCGTGGCTGGCCACGATGAACCGGCTGAACTGCGGGGCGATCCTCGCCGACGATATGGGCCTCGGGAAAACGATCCAGGTCCTCGCGCTGCTGCTACACGAACGCGAAGGTGACACCGTCCCGCGGCCGACGGTGCTGGTATGCCCGATGTCGGTGGTGGGTAACTGGCAGCGGGAAGCCGCCCGGTTCGCCCCGGACCTGCGGGTTATGGTGCACCACGGGCCCGGCCGGGCCCAGGGCGACGATCTGGATGCGGCCGTCGCCGGGGCCGATCTGGTGATCACCACCTACGCGCTGCTCGCCCGCGATATCGCCGATCTGTCCCGGCAGCAATGGGAGCGGGTAGTCCTCGACGAGGCGCAGCACATCAAGAACGCCGCTACCCGGCAGGCGCGGGCGGCGCGGGCGTTACCGGCCCGGCATCGGCTCGCGCTCACCGGAACCCCGGTCGAGAACCGGCTGGAGGAACTGCGCTCCCTCTTCGATTTCGCGGTGCCGAAGCTACTGGGCAGCCCGCAGACGTTCCGGGCCCGTTTCGCCGTACCGATCGAACGGGAGAACGATCAGAACGCCGTCACCCGGCTGCGTGCCGTCACCTCGCCGTTCCTGCTGCGGCGGGTGAAAACGGATCCGGCCGTCATCGATGATCTTCCGGAGAAATTCGAGATGACCGTCCGGGCCAACCTCACCGTCGAACAGGCGGCGCTGTATCAGGCCGTTGTCGAGGATATGCTCGAAAAACTGCGCGACGCAAAGGGAATGGCCCGAAAGGGAGCGGTACTGGGGGCGCTCACGAAGTTGAAGCAGGTATGTAACCATCCCGCCCACTTCCTCGGTGATTCCTCCGCCGTGCTGCGCCGGGGCGTGCATCGCTCCGGGAAGCTGGCGCTGGTCGAGGATGTGCTCGACGCCGTGCTCGCCGAGGGGGAGAAGGCGCTGTTGTTCACCCAGTTCCGCGAATTCGGTGAACTCATCGTTCCCTACCTCACCGAGCGTTTCGGCAGCCCGATCCCGTTCCTGCACGGCGGGGTCGCCAAGAAACGCCGCGACGACATGGTGGAGGCATTCCAGCGGGCCGACGGACCGCCGATCATGCTGCTTTCGCTCAAGGCCGGCGGTACAGGACTGAACCTGACCGCCGCGAATCATGTGGTGCATCTGGACCGCTGGTGGAATCCCGCCGTGGAGAACCAGGCCACCGACCGCGCCTTCCGTATCGGTCAGCAGCGCGCGGTACAGGTACGGAAACTGGTCTGCGTCGATACGATCGAGGAGCGGATCGACGAAATGATCACCGGTAAACGTGAACTCGCCGATCTCGCCATCGGGGTGGGGGAGAACTGGATCACCGAACTCGGCGACGACGATCTGGCCCGCTTGTTCAGCCTGGGCGCCGAGGCGGTGGGAGAGTAGTGGCCGATTTCGCCGAATACGGTAAACGCCGGCCGGTATCCGGCGGGGCATCGACCCGTAACCGCCGCGGCGGATTCGCCCGCAACTTCTGGGGCAAGGCGCTGCTCGAGGTGATGGAACGGCTCGCCGACCCCGGCCGGCTCGCGCGCGGTCGCACCTATGCGCGGGCGGGGCAGGTGGTGAGTTATCGCATCGAACCGGGGCTCGTCACCGCCGAGGTGCAGGGCAGCCAGCCGCGCCCGTTCACCACCACCTGCGAGATCCGCAGGTTGCGGCCGGAGGAAGTGGAACTGGTGGTGGAGGTGATCCGGTCCGCGCCGGGGATGCTGGCGCGGATCGTGTCCGGGGATCTGCCCCGCGAACTCGCCCCGCATCTGGTGCCGGAAACCGCCGCCGATATCGACTTCGGTTGTAGCTGCCCGGATCCGGGCTGGCCGTGCAAACATGCGATCGCGGTCGTCTGCCTGCTGGCCGAACGGCTGGACGATCATCCTCGCGATCTGCTGGCCGTGCGCGGGCTGAGTATCGAACGGTTGATCGGCGGGGTCGAAACGGCCACCGAGCAGGTGGACGAAACCACCGACCCCTACGGCGACGCCCTCGAACTACCCGAGCTGCCCTCCCCACGCGGCGGCCCCGCGCTCGACGAGCTGGATCCGGCGCTGCTGCGGCGTGCGCTGCGCATGCTCTGCGCCGACGAAACGACCGCGGCCGCGGGGAACCGCGCCCTGGTCACGATGTACACGTCCATGACCGAGGGATAGCGCGCGTCGATATCCGATGGTCATCGCGGCCGGTATGCCGCGGTTCAGTCCAGCCGGTAGACCCGCTGTGCGTTCGTGCGGAAGACCTTCTCCAGCGGTGCGGAATCGCCGAGGTGTTCGGCCAGGACGGTCGCGACTGCTTCTGCGCTGTTGGTGATCGAGGTGATCGGGCGATCGACGGGGAAGTTGGATCCCCAGATGAGGCGGTCGGCGCCGAATGTGTCGGCGGCGTGCCGCAGCAGCGGGCCGATCCGGTCGGTGAGTTCGGGGACCGGCGTCGGGGTGCCGGCGCGGGGTACGGGATGCCCGAGGATCGGCATCATCAGGCCGCTGACCTTCGCCACTACCTTCGGGGATGCGGCCAGGTCGGCGATATCGGTGCGCCAGCGTTCGAGTATTCCGGTGCGTGCTGCGGTATCGCGGCCGGTGTGTTTGCCGATCGGGCCGAAGAGCCCGGCGGGAGTGCCGAGGTGGTTCAGGATGATCGTGGCTTCCGGGTAGCGCTGCGCGAGGGCGGTCACCTCCGGAATCTGATGTGAGTACACCCAGGCCTCGAAGGCCAGATCGCGTTCGGCGAGGGCGGCGAAACCGTCGAGGAACGCCCGGCTGCGCAGCACGTTGGGTCCGTCGGCGAAACTGCGGATCCCGGTATCGGGGTGGTGCGCGACCCTGCTGCGGATGCCACGCACCAGCGGCGACGCCGACAGGTGGGCTTCGAGAAGTTCGGCGAAACCCGGATCCGCCGGGGAGCCGCCACCGCTGACCGCCGCGAGGGCGGGAGTGTCCACACCGAACGGCAGGGCGGTGACCCAGCGGGTTTCTTCGGCCTTCGGCCCCGCCCATTCGACCTCGATATGCACCACGGATTCGACCGGTACCGCGCCGGCGTCGGTGCGATAGTCGGCGGGCAGGTACGGACCCAGATATGCCGAGGGCTCCCCGATGAACTCCCGGTCCCGCCGCGGCGCGAGCCGTACGGCGAGCCCGAGGGGCAGCGGGAGGGTGCGCAGCAGTTTCGCCGTACGACTGAACTCGCGCGGATTGCCGAACGGGTCCCACTGGTGGATATGCGCGTCGATGATCCGGATCTCGCCGATGTCCACAGCGCTGCCTTCCTGCGATGGTCGTCGGTTCGCGGGCCCGAGCGTAGCGCGTGACCAGCGCCGGGTGGGCAGGTTTGATCTCGTGGGCGCGAAAGTCGGGCTCCGGGGCGGCATACTGGGTGCTGTGGCCGAACAGGATTCGGCGCCGGAAGCGTCGCCGCAGCGTTCCCGGGGCGAGTCGCGCCCTGCTGTCCCGGAGGTGCCGATCGCGGGCGATGCGGCCCTCGGCGGCGGAAACGAGTCGCCCGGTGTGGCCGCCTCAGGTTTCGGTGGGCTACGGCGCCTGGTCGGCACGTGGCGCAAGACTCCGCCGACCGTAACCGGGGGCGGCACCGATTCCGGTCGTGGGCGATCTGGAACCGGCAGCGGAATGTCACCCGGCGGTAGCGGCGACGACCGCACCGCAGAGACCCGCGGTGCGGCGTCTGCGGGGACCGTATCTGCGCAGGTCCCGAAGTCCCTGGTCGATCTGGTGCGCCGGGGCGTCCTGGACGAAACCCAGTTGGGGGCGGTGGTGACCGCGCTCGCCGAGCCGGAGCCGCGGCCCACACCCGCGCGGTTGCTCGCCGAGATCGCGGCCTATGCGGGTGCCGGGTTGCTGCTGAGTGGTGTGGTGCTGGTCCTCGCCGAGTCCTGGGACGATATGGCCAAGCTCGGCCGGTTCGTTTTGTTCGTCTTGGTCGCGGTGGGTTTGACGGTGGCGGGTGTGGCTACCGCGGGTGGGTGGTCGGCGCTCTTCCGGCCCGGGTGGCGCCGGCCTGCCGCCACCGGTCATACCGCTCGTACACGGCTCGCGGCGGTGTTCTTCGCGCTGGCGGTGGTGAGTATTGCGGCCGCGGCCGGGTCGATTCTGGACGACGGGAACGACACCACCGATCTCACCTGGGTGTATGCCGCCGTGGCGGGGCTGGTGGCCGCGGTCGTGGGATATGCCGCGTTGCCCTCGTTGCTCGGGTTGCTGCTGTGTGCGGGGTTCAGCGCGGCCGCGGTGTCGGGGTTACTGGACGAAGTACTCGGGGTCGACGACCTGATGGGTCCGGGGCTGCTCGTTCTCGGTTTCGGCTGGCTCGGCGCGACCCGCTCGGGTGCCGTACTCGAGCGGTGGGCCGGTTATGTGGCCGGGGTGGTGCTGGCGGTGGCCGGGGCCCAGACCGTCGATATGTCCGATCGGATGTGGCCGGCGTATGTGCTCACGGCGGTGGTCGCGGTGGTGTGTTTCGCGCTCTACGCCACCGATCGCTCCTGGGTGCTGAGTCTCGGTGGCGCGGCCGCGCTGACGCTGGCGGCTGTAGAAGCGGTCGTGGACTGGACCGGGGAGTCGGCGGGGGCGTCCGGGGCGATTCTGGTGGTCGGCGCGGTGGTGCTGGGGATCGGTAGTTATCTGCTGACCAGGTCGGCGAAGAAGTCCGTCCGGAGATAGTTCCGCCGGGTGCGGGCCGCGGATAGGCTTCGTACAACCACACCGATCGGATGGCGGAGCGGGGTGTTTGCGCAGTTGGTGGATATCTTGCGGGAAGTCTGGTTTGTCGGCGGGGCCGGGTGTATCGTTTTGCTTGGACGTCCAACTATTGGACGCCCGCAAGAATGATCTTCGTGTGACGGACGGCCGCAGCGCCGCGCCCGCCACCCCCGACACGAGGCAGGAATCGCATGGTTCGAGAACTCACACATTTCATCGGCGGGCAGCAGGTCCCCGGCACGTCCGGCCGGTTCGGCGATGTCTACGACCCCAACCTCGGCGAGGTGCAGGCCCGGGTACCGCTGGCGAGCAAATCCGAGGTCGAGCAGGTCATTGCGAATGCCGAAGCGGCGCAGCCCGCGTGGGCCGCGATGAACCCGCAGCGCCGGGCCCGGATCCTGATGAAGTTCCTGACCCTGGTCAACGACGAGATGGATTCCCTCGCCGCGCTGCTGTCCAGTGAGCACGGTAAGACCATCCCCGACGCCAAGGGCGATATCCAGCGCGGGCTCGAGGTCATCGAATTCGCGGTCGGTATCCCGCACCTGCTCAAGGGCGAATACACCGAGAGCGCCGGTACCGGTATCGATGTGTACTCGATGCGCCAGCCGCTGGGTGTGGTCGCCGGGATCACCCCGTTCAACTTCCCCGCAATGATTCCGCTGTGGAAGGCCGGCCCGGCCCTGGCCTGCGGTAACGCCTTCGTGCTCAAACCCTCCGAACGCGACCCCTCGGTCCCGCTGCGGCTCGCCGAACTGTTCCTCGAGGCCGGTCTGCCCGAGGGCGTGTTCAATGTGGTCAACGGCGACAAGGAAGCCGTCGACACCATCCTGCACGACCCGCGGATCAAGGCCGTCGGTTTCGTCGGCTCCACCCCGATCGCGCAGTACATCTACGAAACGGCCACCGCCAACGGTAAACGCGCCCAGTGCTTCGGCGGCGCCAAGAACCATGCCATCGTCATGCCGGACGCCGACCTAGACGATGTCGCCGACCAGTTGATCGGCGCCGGTTACGGTTCGGCCGGTGAGCGCTGCATGGCGATCTCGGTGGCCGTACCGGTGGGCGAGGACACCGCGAACCGGCTGGTCGAGAAGCTCACCGACCGGGTGCACAAGCTCAATGTCGGGAAATCCGATGATCCGGGCGCGGACTACGGGCCGCTGGTGGGTCTCGACGGTGTGGACCGGGTGAAGAAGTACGTCCAGCAGGGTATCGACGAGGGCGCCGAACTGGTCGTGGACGGGCGCGGGCTCACCGTGGAGGGCGCCGAGAACGGCTATTTCGTCGGCGCGACCCTGTTCGACCGGGTCACCAAGGATATGTCCGTCTACACCGACGAGATCTTCGGCCCGGTGCTCAGCGTGGTGCGCGCGCAAGACTACGAGGAAGCTCTCGCGCTGGCCAACGACCACGAATACGGTAACGGCGTAGCGATTTTCACCCGCGACGGTGACGCTGCACGTAACTTCGCGGCCCGGGTCCAGGTGGGCATGGTCGGTATCAACGTCCCGATCCCCGTGCCGATCGCGTACTACACCTTCGGCGGCTGGAAGCGTTCCGGGTTCGGCGATCTGAACCAGCACGGCCCCGATTCGATCCGCTTCTACACCAAGACCAAGACGGTGACGCAGCGCTGGCCCGCAGGGGTCAAGGAGAGCAACAGCTTCGTCATCCCGACGATGGAATGACCATGTTCACTCTCGACGACGACGAGCGGGCCATCCGCGATACCGCCCGGGAGTTCGCCGACGAATACCTGGCCCCGCACGCCGTGGAATGGGACCAGGAAAAACATTTCCCGGTGGATGTCCTGCGGAAATCGGGTGCGGTCGGGCTGGGCGGTATCTATGTGAGCGAGGAATTCGGTGGGTCCGGGCTGCGCCGGCTGGACGCGGTGCGGATCTTCGAAGAACTCGCCACCGGCTGCCCGGCCGTGGCCGCCTATATCTCCATCCACAACATGGCGGCCTGGATGATCGACGCCTACGGTGACGACGAACAGCGCCGCCGCTGGCTACCCGGGCTCACCGCGATGGACCTGCTGGCCAGCTACGCGCTCACCGAACCGGGGGTGGGGTCGGATGCCGCGGCCATCACCACCCGGGCGGTGCGCGACGGTGACGACTACATCGTCAACGGCGTCAAACAGTTCATCTCGGGTGCGGGCAGCAACGACGTATACGTGATGATGGTCCGCACCCAGGACACCGGCGCACGCGGTATCTCGACCCTGGTGATCCCGGCCGACACCCCCGGCCTCGAGGTCGGCCCGAACGAGAAGAAGATGGGCTGGAACGCCCAGCCCACCCGTCAGGTGATCCTCACCGACGCCCGCGTCCCGGTCGCCAACCGGCTCGGCGACGAGGGCGACGGCTTCCGGATCGCCATGAACGGGCTCAACGGCGGCCGGCTGAATATCGCGGCATGCTCGATGGGCGGAGCGCAGATCGCGCTCGACAAAACCGTGCCCTACCTGGCCCAGCGCACCGCGTTCGGCGCACCGTTGCTGAACAACCAGGCCTTGCAGTTCGAACTGGCCGATATGCGGACCAAACTCGAAGCCGCCCGGACCCTGCTGTGGCGGGCCGCGGCGGCCCTGGACGCGGACGCACCGGACAAGGTCGAACTGTGTGCCATGGCCAAACGATTCGCCACCGACTCCGGTTTCGAGGTCGCCAACGCCGCCCTGCAACTGCACGGCGGTTACGGTTACCTGGCCGAATACGGTCTGGAGAAGATCGTCCGGGACCTGCGGGTGCATCAGATCCTGGAGGGCACCAACGAGATCATGCGCCTGGTCGTGGCGCGGTCAATGACGGCGTCCGCGTCGTGATCGGCCGGAGCGGGCCGGCGTGCGCGGAAGGAACCATATGAGCGACGAACCCGAAGTCCTGGTCGAACAGCGTGACGGCCTGGGACTCATCACCCTGAACCGGCCCAAGGCCATCAACGCGCTGAACCATGCCATGACGCTCACCATCACCGAGCAGTTGCGGGCCTGGGCCACCGACGATTCGGTACGCACCGTCGCCATCACCGGTGCCGGTGAACGGGGACTGTGCGCGGGTGGCGATATCGTCGCGATCCACCACGACGCCAAGGAGCAGCAGGCGGCCGGGCACGTCGGGTCGGCGGCGGATTCGGCGACCGGGAAATTCTGGCGCGACGAGTACATTCTCAACGCGCTCATCGGCCGCTACCCGAAACCGTATGTCGCGGTGATGGACGGGATCGTGATGGGCGGCGGGGTCGGGCTGTCCGCGCACGGTAGCCACCGGATCGTCACCGAGAAGTCGACCATCGGGATGCCCGAGGTCGGGATCGGGTTCATCCCGGATGTCGGCGGTACCTATCTGCTGTCGCGGGCGCCGGGCGAACTGGGCACCCATATCGCGCTCACCACGGCGCGCATGAAGGCCGGCGATGCCATCGCCACCGGTTTCGCGGACTACTACGTTCCCGCCGAACAGATCCCGGCCCTGCTCACCACCCTGCAGACCGAATCCGCCGATATCGCGATCGCCAAATACGCCGCCGAGGCGCCGGAATCGGCGCTGCTGGGACAGCGGGATTGGATCGACGCCTGCTACGGCGCGGAGACGGTCGCCGAAATCGTCGTCCATCTGCAGGAGCACGCCGATACCGAGGCGAATGCGGCCGCCACCGCGATACTCGGCAAATCGCCGGTCGCATTGCAGGTCACCCTGCGGTCGCTGCGGTCGGCAGGCACGGCCACGAGCCTGGAGGCGGTGCTGAACGAGGAGTACCGCGTGTCGATCGCCTCGCTGGCCTCGCACGATCTGGTCGAGGGTATTCGCGCGCAGGTGGTCGACAAGGACCGCAACCCGCAATGGTCGCCTGTAGCCCTCACTGATGTCACCACCGCCCAGGTCGAGGCGTATTTCGCCGAACTGGGCGAGCGGGAACTGGGTTTGACGATTCCGGAGGAAAAGTAATGAGCAAGACGATCGGTTTCCTCGGCCTCGGCCATATGGGTGGGCCCATGGCGGCGAACCTGGTGCAGGCCGGATACGAGGTACACGCATACGACCCGTCGACCGGGGCGCAGGAACAGGCCCGCAAAGACGGTGTGGCGCTGGTGGATACCGGGATCGCCGCCGCCACCGGCCGCGATATCGTCATCACGATGCTCACCAACGGCAAGCTGGTGCGTGACGTGTACGCGGAACTGCTGCCGGTGGCGCAGCCGAGCACCCTGTTCGTCGACTGCTCGACCATCGATGTCGGCGACGCCAAAGCGGCGGCGGAGATGGCGACGGCGGCCGGGCACCGGGCGCTGGACGCGCCGGTTTCGGGCGGTGTTTCGGGTGCGGCCGCCGGTACGCTCACCTTCATGGTCGGCGGGGCGGAAGCCGATTTCGCCGAGGCGCTGCCGGTGCTCGAGGTGATGGGCGCCAAGGTCGTGCATTGCGGCGGCGCCGGGGTCGGGCAGGCGGCCAAGATCTGCAACAATATGCTGCTAGGTATCTCGATGATCGGGCTGTCCGAGGCGCTGGTGCTGGGGGAGAAACTGGGGCTGAGTCACCAGTCGTTCTTCGATGTGGTGTCCACGGCATCCGGGCAGAGCTGGGCGCTCACCACCTATTGCCCGGTCCCGGGTCCCGTGCCGACCAGCCCGGCGAACAACGACTACCAGCCCGGCTTCGCCACCGCACTGATGAACAAGGATCTGGGTCTGGCCGCGGAAGCGTTGCAGGCCAACGGGGTCCACGGTCGTATCGGGGAACTGGCGGCGGAGATCTATCGCGAATTCAACGAAACCTCCGGCGGCCGGGACTTCTCGGCGATCATCACCGAGGTGCGTGAACGCAGCGGAGGGTCACAGACCGCCGGCTGAAGATCGTTGGAGCAGCGGCACGGCGGGCTGCACCGTGTTCGTACCTGATCGGCACCCGACCCGGCCCAGCAAATAAGGTTCGTACCTCACGAGCTGAGCCGGTCCGGCCGACCCCGGACCGGCCCCACTCCGCACGAAGAAATCGAGGCCGACCTTCCGGCCCGGGTGTGGTTTCACACGGGGGTGGTCTCGGTTTCGCGGCCCCGCGCGGCCACTGCTGACGACTCTGGTGAAACCCGCGGTGGTTCCGCCGAGCAGCCCGCCGGTGACGCGGCAAGCGCGACCGGAATCGTCCGAGACCCGGTGCCGTACCTGTCGAATACCCTTGGCTATCCTCAGCTCACGACTGCGCCCTGCCCGTCCTGCTCCGAAAGTCCAGGCGATGGATGTTCTTTATTTCTTCAAACACAGTCCATTCGGCGACCTGGAACTGAAGTATTCGCTGCGGAGCGTCGAACGCTATATGCCGTGGGCGAGGCGGGTGGTGGTTTTCGGCGATCGGCCGGAATGGCTGGCGGGTCCGGAGAGCGGAATCTTCCATGTTCCACACGAGGCGATCGCGTGGATCGGCCCCTACAGAACGCCCGTCACGAATTGGTTCCTGATGTTCTATCTCACGGCCCTGCTGCCGGAACTGGACGAGGAATACCTCTTCTGCAGCGACGACTTCGTGCTGCTCCACGACCTCACGCCCGATGAGGCCCGGCGGAACCGTTATCTGCAGGATCTGGCGACCCTCGGCAACCGCGGTACGGGCCTGTGGAAAGACAGTCTGTGGCGGACGCATGACCTGCTCAAACGCCTCGGCTACGGCACGCTCAACTATGAAACGCATACGCCGGCCCGGTTCCGTAAGCAGTGGGTGCTGGACGCCTATCGCGATCTACGAGATTTCGTCACCGAGGACCGCTGGCAGGGCGCGATGGGCATCACCGCCATTCTGAGCCACACGCAGAAGCACCACCCGCGACCTCTGGTGCATCTCAAAGCGGAGGGCAGCCGAGTGGGTTTCCACGGCAAGCCTCCGGAATATGACGAGATCGTCTCCCTTGCTTCCGCGGCAGACGCGAGGTTCCTCAACTTCGACGACGAGGCGTTCGGCCCCGACCTGCAACGCTTCCTCGCCGAGCGGTTTCCGCACCCCTGCCGCTACGAGCGGTACGAAACCCCCGCGACCCCCACCAGCGCCGTCATCGACACCGGCAGCGTGCCGGTGTCTTGATTACGGCGATCGATGGCCGTACCGCCCCGTCGCCGTCATACCGGGTAGCCGCATCGTTCCAGTGCGTGTAATGCCGATTCGCATCGGGGCTCGATACGGCTGCCGACCGGTACCACACTGACCCGGCGCCGAATTCGCTTGTGAGACACCGGATGTTAACTGTCTCTGTTGTACCGTGGCCTCGTAGTCCGGTGAGGAGGTCGTGGTGATCAGCGATCGGGTTGCCGTCATCGGAATCCGATGAGCCTCTACCTGCCGGAGGATATGCGCTGGCTGGGGTGGATCGCCGGTGCCGAATGGCCGGATGGGGACGAGGACAAGGTCTGGGCGGTCTCCGAAGTCTGGGAGAAGTACAGTGCGGAGCTGAAAACGCTCGTCGCCGCCATCGAAGAGGCCAAGCAGGAAGCGATCGCGGCGTACCCGGAGGGGGAGGCTCGGGAGGAGATCGCGGCCCGGTACGACGAGCTGATCGCCGGCGAGAAGTCGCTGGCGGCGTTGGCGCAGAATATGGCCGACACTTCGGTCACGGTCTTCGACTTCGGTACCGAGGTGCAGGCCGCGAAGATCAACATCATTATCACGCTGTGCTGGCTGGCGGTCGAAATCGCGTTGGCCTGGCTCTTTCCGCCGACGGCGCCGGCACAACAGGCCGCCGCGATCGGTACGACGCGCGCGATTATGCAGGCTGTCAGTACTGCATTGAATCGTTCGGTGGCGCGGTTGGCATCGAAGTTGGGTGCGCCGACGGTGAAGCGCAGCTTCTGGCGCAATCTTGCCAGTGGGAAGCCGACGATGCCGACTGCCGACGACTGGGCGGATCTGGTCGGAGAAGTGGCGCAGGGGGCGGCCGAGGAAGTCGTGATCAATGCGTCGGTGCAGGTCGGCCAGTATGCCGACGATAAGCGCCGGGAGATCAACGGGCAGGAGATCCTCGTCAGTGGTGTGGCCGGTGGTGCCGCGGAACCGGTGGGTTCGGCATTGGCGAAGGGCGCCAACAAAGCCATCGGTAAGGGGTTCGGGTTCAGTGATGATTTCGCCGGGAAGATAGACAACTGGTGGGGCCGGCCGCTGCAGAATGCGGTGGTGGGTGGTATCGCCGACGGCGGTGCCGGGATTTTCGGCAGCATGGTCGGTGCAGCGATGACCGGTGCGAGTCTGGCCGACTCGATCACCGGTATCGGGGTGGCCGGTGGCTTCATCCAGGGGTCGATCGTGGGGGCGGCCGATCCGACGAGCTTCGGTTGGCCCCGTGGCGGGGGCGGCCCCGGGGGCGGATACGGCAATGCCGAGAGCTGGCTCGGCAATCCGGAGTTCGCCATGGGCGGCCCCCGGTCCGGGGAAGTACCCGCGGCCGGCGACGGGTCGGCCGGTGAAACCGCCCGGCACCGCGATGGGCCGGGTGATTCGCCGGGCGGGACCGGACAGCGGCCGCCGTCCGGCGACACCCCGGGTGTCGGCGGGGCCGGGCCGCGGAGCCCGGGAGACGGGCAGCAAGGTCCGGTACCGGCGGGGCGTTCATCGGATACCCCGACCGCCGGCGACGAGCCGAAAGCTCCGGGCGGCGGTGAAGCCGACGGGCACAACGGTTCCAGCGAATCGACAGGTTCGGTGCCGTCCGAGCGGCAACAAAAGTCCGGTGTGCCGGGTGAACAGCACCCGGGCTCGTATCCCGCGGCGGGACAGTCGCCGAGCGGGGACTCCCCGCACCAACCGGGCGGACACTCCTCGGACAGGAACGAGAACAGCGCCGGTGGGCCGGACGTGGGCGCGCCGCAGTCCCCGTCCCGGGCCGACAGGGATGCCGGTCCGGAGGGGGCCGGGTCATCGCATTCGGACAGTCGGCAATCGGGAACCGGCACGCCGGAGGGCCGGCCGCCGGAAGGCGCCGCATCCGAATCCGGGCCGGAAGGCGACCGGGAGCGGCCGGGCCCGGAGAACGCGGGCCAGACCGGCGAACGTACCGGTACCGCGGGCGATTCAGCGGAAAGCGGCGAATCCGAGCGAGAAGGGGACAGGTCCGAACAGGGCGGTCTCAGGCCTGAACGGGACGGTGTAGAGCCCGAGCGGGAAAATGCCGGCAACAACCCGGACAGTGCGGAATCCGACCCGGTGAAGCGGGCTTCGGTCACCGGGCCGGAAACCGGTGACCGTACCGATGAGTACGCGGAAAGGCGAGGGCCACAAGACTCCTCGCGAAACGCGCAGTCGGACGTATCGTCGCCGGACTTCACCGTGTCCCCGCCGCCTATGGCCGTACCGGCGCAGCCGGGCGCGGTACCACCCGGATCGCCCACGGCCTCGGGACAACCCGGCTCGACACCACCGCCGCAGTCCGGTACGCCGGGCCAATCGACGACGGCGCCCACCCATCCCGGGTCGCCGAACACCACCTCGTCGGCCGCGCAGCAGCACGGTTCATCCTCGAATGCCACACCGGGCGAGAAACCGGGGACGTCCCCGAGTTCGGGTTCGTCCCCGGCGCAGTCCTCGCGAGACGTCCCCGGCCGGTCCGACGCAGCAGGCGAGAGCGCTCCGCTCCCGGATCCGGCATCGCCCATGGCAGGGGTGTCCAGCCCCGCGCCGGCCGGATTACCGCCGGGCGCAGCGGACTCCGTGATTTCGGCCGCTCCGGCACCCTCGCAGCCGCCCGACGCGCCTGACACGTCGGACCCGGCCGTGCGGTCGGATCCCGGCCCGGCGCGGAACGCCGGCCCGGAACAGCAGCGTTCCGGTCCGTCCACGCCTACCGCGGATTCCGGGCCGATCCGGCGGGCTCCGGAATCCGCGGCCGGCCCGGCGCCGGATACCGGGCGACCGCGTCCCGGGGAGCTCTCGACTCCGGCACCGCGGCGGCTGCCGGAGCAGGCGATAACCGCGGAACCTGCCGCGCCGGCCGAAGAATCCCACGACGCCCCCGGTATCGCCGCCGAAGAGGTGCCCGTGCCGGTGCCGGTGGACGCCGGACCCCAGGCACGGCCGGCGGGCTCGGGTACACAGGTTCGGCCGGCGGGATCGGGCGGACAGCAGATCACCGCACCCGTCGGCGGGCAACCCGAGACACCGGGTTCGCGCCGGTTCACCCCGGCGCAATGGCAGGTGATTCCGCACTTGGCCCGCGACCGGTTCACCCGCAGCTACGGTCCGGTCGAGGATCCGTCCTATCAGACCGCCGTGGAGCAGGCACTCAGCGACCGCCGGGGTGGGTTCGAGCAGTTCCGTAACCCGGCCACTTTCACGGCGGTACCGGGCGGCAAACCCTACGGCATGCTGATCAACGGTCCGGGCCCGAATGCGCCCGGCCGGTCCGGCAACTGCCAAGACTGTTCGCTGTCGTTGCTGGCGTCGTTCGCGGGACGACCTCAGGTAGCGGCGCCGTGGACCGGCCGGCTCCCGAAGGATTCCCTCCGCAGCGGGTACCTGCAGGCGCAGCGATTCCTGGGTTCCCGGGCGACGCACTTCGACAACGGTTCCCGGCCGGTGGCCGAGCAGTACCAGGCCGCGCACCAGCACATCAAGGATCTCGGTGCCGGAACGATGGTCTATGTCACCACCTACTGGCACAAGACCAATGTCCTCGGGTTCAAGCAGTACAACCCGGACGGTTCACCGGTATACGACGGCACCCATGCCACAGCGGTAGTGGTGCCCGACGGGGAAACCGAACCGGTCTGGTTCGACCCGCAGACCGGCGCATACGAGTACGCGCCCCCGAAGCGATTCCGCAAGCATGCCGCGAAGGTCGACTTCGTCATCGGCACACCGGAGACGGTCGCGGCCGCGGCCGAGCACCGGCAAGAGCTCGAAAGTTCGCTGCGCGAAGGCAGAAGCGGGTTCGCCGCCGGACGACACCCCGGCGCATACACAGCCGTTCCGGGTGGGCGCCCATACGGCGAGTTACTCGCACTCGGGGGCGGATACCCGATGGGTGGCCGGACCGACCCGTACGAGGCCGCAGTGGTGGCGGCGTCGACGTTCCTCGGCGCGCCGCGGTTCACTATTCCGAACTGGGACCATTTCAATGAGGGGGGACAGCCGTTCGCGGAGCCGGACACGCACCGACGCGGCCGATCCCGGATCGAGGGCTGGTTCGGCGACCGAATGACCTCCCTGGCCACCGGTGCACGGACCGTCCGACAGCAATACCAGGCCGCCTACGACGAGGTGCGCGGGCTGGGCGCGCTCGGCGTGGGTGTCGCCGAGATCACCCGGCCGGTTCGGGGCTCCGCGGAACCGGATCGATCCCTCAGGTTGCTGACCTATCCGGCCGGCGCCGATCCGGACAATCCCACCGAACCCGCCGAACCGGTGTGGTGGGATCCGATGACCGGCCGGACATGGTCGCATGCGGAGATGCTCGCCACCATCGGCAGCGAGACCGAAATCTCCTTTGTCGCGGCCCCCGGTAACGAGCTGATCGAACTGCACTACTTGGCCGCGAGTACGCCGGCGGGCGTATTCCGGTCACCGGCGGCCGAAGCGGCCACACAGGCAACCGGTCCCCGTGACGGCGACCGGGACACCGCGAGTGACGACGAGGCACCGGAGTCGCCGCGGTTCGGTTCCCGGGTCGTCGAGGTACCGGATACGGCTGCGACCCGATCGCTCCCGCAAACGGACAGTCCCTCCGCGCCGATCACCCGCGAACCACTTCCGGCGGGACTCGCTGCACCGGATTCCGAGGACGACGATTCGGATCATTGGTCCGAACCGCCTCCAGCAGGGGCAGCCGGCCTGGTTCGGGAGATCGGCTCTCCGCCTGCGCGGTTGGACAGTTCACCGGAACTGGACGCGGACGAATCCGCCGATGGCGGGACCGCGAACGACGCGGAGGAGAACAGTTCGGCGAACAGCGATTCGGACGGGTGGCTGGAGGAACTGGCCGACGACGATCAGCAAGAGCCGGATCTGGTGGCCTCGACAGCCGCGAACCGCGAATCCGAGGACGGTGCCGCGGCGCCGCGGCCGCTACTGGAACCGCCGATGGTACTGCTGGATCCGGCGGAGATGCGTATTTTCGGACCCGGCTACCTTGCGCCGCCGGACCTCGTGGCCCAGCGGGCACTCGAGGATGCCATGCGGGGACCGAACGGATTCGTCGTCTACGCCGATCCGGGTAGCTACCCGCCCGGGGGCACCGCATACGGTGCTCTGATCAATCCGGGTGTCGGGGTGGATCCCGGGCGCGACGACAACTGTCAGGACTGTGTGCTGGCCGGATTGGCGACCTTTCTGGGCCGGCCGACGGTCGCGGCCGCGGTATATCCCGTGGTCGTCGACGGCCGGGTCACCTGGGCCGACGGCGAAACGGGTGGGCCGGCGCGACAGGCGTGGATGATCGGGCTCGGTGAGCGACAGCTCGGTGGAAGCGGCACTGTGCGCGAGCAGTTGGACACCGTTCACAACGAGGTGGCGTCACACGGTTTCGGCTCGGCAGCCGTCGTCACCACCACCTGGCCGGTGCGGAATCCGGCCACGGGCGGTACGGACCGCGCCGAGGGTGAACCCGCCGCGGGCGGCGAGCATTCCTGGCTGGTCGTCTACCCGGTGCCGACAAAACGTGACGCGAGCGGTGCGCTGATCGACGAGGGTCCGCTGTGGTGGGACCCGCAGACCGACAAGAGGTCACACCGGCCGTTCGACCTCACTCCGGAGAAGGTGAGTTTTGTCCTCATCCCACCTGGGCGCACTGTCAGCACGGTCGACGAACTCCTACCCGTGCCGGCAGCGCTCGATCAGCCGCCGGCGTACCCACGCCCGGCTGTCGTCCCGGCCCTGGGCCACACCACGCCGTCGCAACTGCCGGACCCGTCGGTGACCTGGTCCCTGGGGCCCGGCCGGCTGGATTCGGTCGAGCACCCCGGGATGCAGAAGACACTCGAGCGAATGCTGGCCGACGGCCACGGTGGCTATGTGGCCGGGGCCGATCCCACGACCTACCCCAGCCCGGATCGCCCGTTCGGAGCGGTGATCAACGGGGGCAAGAGCCGCCCGCGGTCGCGGTTCGAGAACCGGTGGGAGGCACTCATTTCCGGCGTATCGTCGTTCCGGGGATTGCCGCTCGTTGCCCCGCCCAAGAATCTCGACGGAGGTAATCCGGACAACCTTGTCGAGGACGCCGAAGGCATTGCGCGGATCACCGAGTGGCTACAGACCGAACCCGATCATTTCGGTGCGATTCCGGAAGCCGAACAGGGTGCGGCACTGCAGGAGTGGGTGCACCATCTCGGACCGGGGACAGCGGCCGTGGTGTTCTGCGGAATCGGCGAAGCGGACCCCGCCACCGGCGAACCGGCGCGCGATGCGAACGGCGAGTATGCGGTTGTCGGCTATCTGCCGATGACCGTGATCTATCCGGCGAAGGCCGTGGTCGACGGCCGGATCGTCACACCCACGGCGCCGAAGTGGTGGGATCCGGCGAGTAACAACACCTGGGACGGGCCACCCCCCGGCCTGGCCGCTGTCACCGTGCAGTTCGGCTTCATTACGCTGCCATCGGACGCGACGGTCGATTCGTCGGGGCGGGGCCCGGTGGATCCGGGGCCGCTGGTTCCGTTGCGGACACCGGTGTTCAACCGGGCGGGGCCACCGCTGCGGTTGCTGGATCCGTCCCGGGGACGGCAGTTCGGTCCCGGGCAGCTGGCTCGGCCGGAATCCGGCGCACCCACTCAGGAGCTGGCATCGCTGCTGGGTGACGGTGCCGGCGGCTTCGTGGCCGGTGCCGATCCGCGGTCGTATCCGTCGCCGGAGAACGCGTATGGGTCGAAGATCAACCTGGGCGGGCATTTCCTGGAAGGGCGGGGCACGAACAAATGGGATGCCCATCTGTCGGGGTTGTCGACGTTCTTGCAGTATCCGCTCGCGGCGGCCGCGCGCCATCCGGAACCCGATGGCGAGTACAGCAGCCACGACGAAGCCGATGGGCGAGGGCGGGCGATCGAATGGCTGCAGAGCATGCCCGATACCTTCACGGCATCCTCGCTGCCCGAATCCTATGCGGCGCTGCATGCGTGGGTGACGATGCTCGGCCCGGGGTCGGGCGCACTGGGATTCAGCGCGATCCAGCGGGTGGATCCCGAAACCGGTGAGCTGATGCGTAATGACCGCGGCGAACCGGTCACTTCGCATTTCGAGCCGATCCTGGTGCTCTATCCGGCGCGGACCTCGGCGGCCGACCCCACCCCGCCGTCCGGTCCGATGTGGTGGGACGCGGCGTCCGGCGAGTCGTGGGATCAGCCGCCGGCCGCCCCGATCGCCGGGAGCTGGTGGTTCGGTTTCATCGCGGTTCCGCCCGGCCGGATCGTCGATCCCGGGTTGGCGGAATACGGTTCGCCGGCGCGGTCGGCGGACGAGGATTCCGACGAGATCAGTTCGGACAACCTGTATTCGGACGAATCCGATATAGACGACGACTCCGACGGCCCGCCGGACGCCGGGGTCGCGCCGGGCGGGGATCGGTCGGCGGGGGTGAAGCGGGAGCGTTCGCCGGATTCGGGTTCGGATGTGGAGTCCGATGCGGCGCCGCCGAAACGATCGCGGCTGGATGATCCGGCAGGGACCGGACAGGCAGGACGGGGACGGTGCCGCGCCGGGGGTGAAGCGGGAGCGTTCGCCGGATTCGGGTTCGGATGTGGAGTCCGATGCGGCGCCGCCGAAACGATCGCGGCTCGACGATCCGGCAGCACCCGATCCCGGTGATCGCGATGGGGACGATTCCGATCACGGGTACGACTCCGATATCGAGGATGCCGATCCGGGCGATTCGGATGACGAGGGCTCGGATGACGAGCAGTCCGCGGCGAGCGATTCGGAGGAGAACGCGTCGGATCACGCCGACTCGAATGCGGACGGCCCGGACCCGGACGACTCGGAGTCCGACGGGTCGGTCGGCGCGGAGTCCGATACGGCCGACCCCGATGCCGCTGACGCGGCCGGCGACAGCCCGGATGCCGGCGATCCGGGCGGGAACAACCCGGATGCCGGCAGCTCTCAGCCCGACGCTTCGGGCCCGGACGATTCGGACATCGATGGTTCGGACTCGGACCATTCGGATGGGGAGGCCTCGGACCCCGGCGATTCGGATGCGGGCAACTCGGATTCGAGCGGATTCGCGGCCTCGGCCCGGCGCCTGTTCAGGTCGCTACCGGAACCCCCTATGACCTTGGCCGATCCGGCCCTGCTGCGGGTAATCGGGCCGGACCACCTCGCGCCACTGGAGGACGAATCGATCCAAACCGCGGTCGAGGACGCGCTGTCCGGGCCGGACGGATTCGTCCGCTACGCCGATCCGAGCAGCTTTCCCACCTCTGACAACCCGTACGGCCGGCTGATCAACCCCGACCCGTACGGCCGGCCGGGGCGTATCACCAACTGCGCGGATTGTGTGCTGGCGGGGCTGGCGACCTTCTTCGGTTTCCCCCTGGCCGGAGTTCCGGTGTATCCCGGGGTCGTCGACGGCGAGGTCGCCTGGGGTGGTGAATACGCCGCCGCTCGAAGGCAATTCGCGGTTACCGGACTCGTCGAAGCGGAGATCGGCAATGCCGCCGGGCGGGTTCGCGAAGTGCTCACCGCTGTCTCCGATCATGTGCGCCACCTGGGGCAGAGCTCGGCGGCCATCGTGTCCAACGGATGGGCGAAGATTGATCGCGATACCGGTGAGCGGGTGCCGGGCAGTGATGGGCTACCGATGGCGGATTCCGAAGGACATGTCATCCTTCTCGTCTATCCGGTGCCCACGAAGCGCAACGCGGCCGGTGAGCTGATCGATCCGGGCCCGCTCTGGTGGGATCCGCAAGCCGGCACGATGTCGCGGGAGCCATTCGAGAAGTTCGTCGACGATTCGATGCGGCTCGCTGTCACCTTCATTCCGCCGGGACGCACCATTGCCCGGATGCCCGCGGCGGGTCCGCCGGTGCCGCATCCGCTGCCGCCGCCCGGTCCGCTGCCGGCGGTTGCTCCGGTCCGCGGCCGGCCGGCTCCGCTCCGGTTGTCCGATCCGGCACACACGCGCCGTTTCGGCTGGAATGCGTTGTCGCCGGTCGCGCACCCCGGTCACCAGAATCTGCTGGAACGCTCCCTCCGGCACCACACCGGTGGGTTCGTGGTCGGTGCCGACCCCAGCAGCTATCCGGCACCCGGATATCCGTACGGGCGGATGATCAACTTCGGCGGCAGCGGTATGGATGAGCGCCGCATCAACCGCTGGGACGCACTCCAGTCGGGATTATCGTCCTTCCTGGGCAATCCGTTGACCGCGGCGGAGCGGAACCCGGCCGCGGGTGCGGTCGATCCCGAGGGGCTCACGCGCACACTGCAGTGGTTGCAGACCCCGCCGGACAGTTTCGCGGACGTACCGGTGGAGCAGCGGCCCGCGGCGCTGCAGGCATGGGTGCACCACCTCGGCCCAGGGGCTGTGGCGGTGGCGTTCTTCGGACTCGGCGAGCGGGATCCGGATACCGGTGCGCTGCGGACGGATCAGGCCGGCCTGCCCGCTTTTTCGCACTACGAGCCGATGCTGGTGATCTTCCCCGTGGTCACCACCGCCGATGGGCAGACGCCGCCGCCCATCGAGCCGAAGTGGTGGGATCCGCTCACCAACGGGACGTGGGATGCGGCCCCGGACGAACTGGCCGGTCTGACGGTCCGTTTCGGATTCGTCATGCTGCGGCCGGGAACGACGGTCGATGCGGCCGCTCGCGGCCCGGCGGTCGCACTGCCGCCGCCTCCGCTGGTGGCGCCGTCGAGTAGCCGGCCGGGGCCGCCCATGCGGTTGCCCGATCCTGCGGGCAGCCGTAGTGCGCGGTGGCTGGCGCCGTTGGAGTACACCGATTCACAGGTGACACTGACCTCGGTGCTGACCGGCGACGACGGAAAGCCGGTGGTGGGGGCCGATCCCCGGAGCTTCCCGGCACCGGGACTGTCCTACGGGTGGCTGGTCAACCTGGGGGGCGGTTCCGTATTCGGGCGGTCGACGAACAAATGGGACGCGATGCTTTCGGGGCTGGCGACCTTCCTGGGGCATCCATCGGTGTCGCTCCCACGGGCTGTGGATATCGGCGGTGACTCCTACAGCGGTTCGCTCGACGGCGACGGCCGGCAGCGGGCCCTCAACTGGTTGCGCACCAAACCGGATCGCTACCGCACCGGATCGACGGAGCAGCACTACGCGGCACTACAGGCATGGATACAGATGCTCGGACCGGGCTCGGGAGCGCTGGTGATGCGCGCGGTCCCCGAAACCGATCCGGAAACCGGGGCACCGCTGCGGGAGAACGGCAGGTTCGTGGTTTCCCATCACGAACCCATGGCACTGCTGCTCTACCCGGCGGTGACCTCGCGCGAGAATCCGGCCCCACCCCCCGGGCCGGTGTGGTGGGACCCGGTTTTCGACGAGACGTGGGAACAACCACCGGCCGAGATGACCACCGCCCTCGGAAATATCGACTTCATCGCGATACCGCCCGGCCGGATCGTGGACCCCGGTATCGATGCCGGCTACGATTCGGACATCTTGTCGTCCGAGGAGTCGGATGAATTCGACTCTGACAGTGCGGATTCCGAATTCGGTGATGCGGACGGTGCTGATCCGGGCGACAGCGGGTCCGATATTGCCGGTCCACAGGGGCGCTCGCAGTACCTGATCGGATACGGCGCGGACCGGCATACCCCGGCGGACGGACGGTCCGAGCGGGTGGTTCCGCTGATGGAGCCCTCGCCGGTGACGCCGATGACTACAGTTGCGTGGTTCACCGACGAGGAACTGGCTGTGATCCCGCACCTGTACAAGGATCAGGATCACGCCGTGTGGAGCGGGGTCGGGCAGCGGTATCAGGACGAGCTGGAAGCGTCGGTGTCGGTCGGCGACCGGTTCGCGCCGTTCCAGGATCCGGTGACGTTCACGATGGTGCCGTATGGCAGACCGTACGGGCAGTTGATCGCTGCCGAGGGCCGGCGGGGCCTGCGCGAATCGTGCGAGGATATCTCCCTGTCGCTGATCGCCACCTTCTTCGGTCGGCCGCAGGTCGCGGCCGAGCGGATCGGGCGTAACAGAAACGATCTGCTGACCGACGGCCTGCATCAGGCCATGCGATTCCTGGGAAACAAGAACGTCTCCTACCACGACGGCGCCAGTACTGTCGCGCAGCAATACCGGCTGGCGAACGAGCGGATCACCGCACTGGGGCCGGGTGCGGCGGCCTTTGTCGAGCTCCAGTGGCACAAGACAGCGAACGGCCGCAAGCTGTACCACTCGGACGGGTCACCACAGATCGACGACGGCCACGTCATCGTGGCGATGTATCCGGATTACGGTCCGGACCCGGCGGATGACAAGGGACCGGTCTGGTACGACGGTCAGACGCGGATGTACAGCTACAACTCTCCGCCCGCCGATACTGTGCAGCACACCGCGCAGGTCTCTTTCGTTTTCGGTACTCCCAGGTCGGTGGTGGCCGCGGCGAAACATCGCCAGGCGGTGCAGGATTCGCTACGTGATGATCGCGGCAGGCCGGCCCGCTACCGGATGCCGAACCATACGCTCGTGCCGGGGGGCCGCCCCTACCAGGACCTGATCGATTTCCGCGCCGGGCCGCCGGGCCGGTTCAGCATTATCGAGGCCGCGGTGGCCGGCGCCTCGTGCTTCCTCGGTAACCCGGCCTTCGTGGTGCCGCACCGTGACAGCCACAGTGCCGACGGCCGCCCGGCCCCGGACCGTCTGCTGACAGGGAACGGTCTGGAGTTCGTCCAGCTGTGGTTCGGGCGGCCGCTGCGTTCACTGGCCGAGGGGGACCGGACGATCCGCGAGCAGTTCGCCATGGCCCATGACGAGGTGCTGGCGCTGGGCTCCGGGTCGCTCGGACTGGTCACCGTCGCAAGTGACCGGCAAGGCGCCCACCGCTCGCTGCTGCTGCTGTCTCCGCGCTCGGAGAACGGCGCGGATATGCCCCCGGTGTGGTGGGAGCCCCTGACCGGCGAGATGTACTCGATGCGGGAAGCGTTCAGCATCCTTGCGCAGCAGCCGGGTTTCGAGACGCTCGGGTTCGTTGCCGATACCGGCCGGGCCCTGCGCGCGCACCTGAAGCGGCCGTTACCCGCGCTCACCGGCACGGAGGCACCGGCCACTCGGCGTGGTCGGGTGCGTGAGCTGCCGGCCGGGCCCGATGCGCAGGCGCCGTTCGAGTCCCGGATCGCCGAACTCGCCGCGACGGCCACGGGTCCCGAAACCGCCACCGATCCGGAAGCCGGCCGGTACTCCGAACCGGGGCGGCCGGGCGACGATTCGGACAGCATCATCTGGCCGGACGAGGTGGAGGAATACGGCGCGGACAGCGATGATCCGGACGCGGCCGATACCGAGGGCGATCAGGGCGCGGCTCAGCTGATCCAGCTGAGCCGGGCCGGCGCCGACCGGCACTCCCCGCCGGCGCGGATCGTGCCACAGATCCAACCGGCGGCAGCGACACCGATGAACACCGTTCCGTGGTTCACGGCCGCGGAACGTGCCCTGCTCCCGAAACTGTTCAAGGATCAGGATCGTGCCGTGTGGGGTGGGGTCTCGCAGCGGCATCAGGATGCCCTCGAAGCGTCGGTGTGGGTCGGGGACCGGTTCGCCCCGTTCCAGGACCCGGTGACCTTCACGATGGTGCCGGGCGGTAAGCCCTACGGGCAGTTGATCTCTGCCGAGGGCCGGCGAGGCATGGGCATGGCGTGCCAGGATATTACGCTGTCGCTGATCGCCACCTTCTACGGTATGCCCCAGGCCGCGGCCTCGCAGATCGGTGATATCACCACCGATCTGCTGAAGATGGGCCGCTCCCAGGCCGGCCGTTTCTTCGGTAACCGATACACCTCGTTCGACGACGGGGTCCGCTCGATCGAGCGGCAGTACGAGAAGGCGCACGAACTGATCGAATCCCGCGGGCCGGGGGCGGCGATGTTCGTCAACCTGGCCTGGCACAAGAGCGAAGACGGGCGAAAGCTATACCAGGCCGATGGGCTACCGCAGTTCGATGGCGGGCATGCCCTGGCGGTCCTGTATCCGGATTACGGTCCGGACCCGGCGGACGACAAGGGACCGGTCTGGTACGACGCCCAGACCAAGGAGTTCAGCTACGGCGGTCCGCCGGCAGCGATTCCGGAGAACACCGCGCGGGTCGATTTCGTGCTCGGTACACCCGCTTCGGTGGTGGCGGCAGCCAAGCATCGCAAGGCGCTGTGGCAGTCGCTGAGCGATGAGCAGGGCCGGCCGGTGCGGTACCGGGCGCCCTCGTATACGCCGGTGCCGGGTGGTCGCCCCTACAGCGAGCTGGTCGATTTCGCCGCCGGGCCCCGGGGGCGGTTCGGCTACCTCGACGCGGCGATTGCCGGGGCCGCGAGCTTCCTCGGTATGCCCACCTTCACTGTGCCGAACCGAAACGCGTTCAACTCGGGCGGCCGGCCGGCTCGCTACCGCGACCTGGACCGCGACGACGGTGAAATCGCCCGGACCTGGTTCGGTGGCGAGACGGTATCGCTGGCGCGGGACGGCCGGACGATCGCGGAGCAGTTCACCGAAGCCCACGAGATGGTGCGGAAACTGGGTTCCGGCTCGCTGGGGCTGGTGGTCGTTTCCGGCGGGCCCCGCGGCGCCGAGCACAGTGCGCTGCTCCTGCTCTACCCCAGATCCGACGACGGTGCCGATATGCCGCTGCAGTGGTGGAACACCACGACCGGCAAGAAATACTCGCACCGGGACGCACTGACCCACCTGGTCCGGGAGCCGAAGTTCGAGGCGCTCGGAATCGTGGCCGCTACCGGCGAGCAGCTACTGACGCATCTGCGGAATCCGCTGTACATCCCGACGGCCACCGGGGACCCGGCACACGGGCCCGGGCGAGTGCAGGAACTCGGAGTGGCCGGGTCTCCCGGGATTCCGCACGCTCGGGCTCTGGCCCCGGCCACGGGGGCGGAGCAAGGCGGCGCCGCAGATGTGGGGCCCCGGGGCCCCGGGCAGGTGTTCGAGTTGCCCGACGACGATCCGCGGGAACCCGACCTGGTGGGCACGGCGGCCGGCCGGGGTGGTGCCGAGCAGCCGGGCGCCGCACCGATCGCCGGGGATCCGGGCAACGACCGACCGGATGCTCCAGGGGACACCCGCCCTGCCGCCGGCGAGCCGCAACAGCCGGCCCTCCGTAAGCGGTCGGTATCGGATGACGAGGCGGCCCCACGCAAACGCCCGCGCACCGACGTCACGGACCCATCCGCGGCGAACCCGGAGCCGGTCTCCGTCCGGCCGCAGCCCACGCTCGCCCTGGTCTGGAACCGGCCGGAACCTCCGCTGCGCTTGGCCGATCCGGCAGCGAGCCGCCGGTTCGGCCCCGGGCAGCTGGCCCCCATCGAACACCCTGTCCTGCAGCAGATTCTGAATGCCGAGCTCCGGGACCGCGATGGAAACACGGTAGCCGGGGCCGATCCGCGCACCTTCCCGGTCCCGGGCGCCGGGTACGGCCGCCTGGTCAATGCGGCGGGATTCTTCCCCCTCGGACGCCGCACCAACCGATGGGATGCGACGCTGGCCGGCTTGGCGTCGTTCCTGGGCTACCCTTCGGCCGCCCTGCCGCGATCCGAGGTGGGGCTCCCTCCCCACAACGACCATAACGAGGGGACAGCCGGATTCCAGCGGGCCGTGCGGTGGCTGCAGACCCGGCCCGATTCCTTCGCCGCCGGCACGCTACCGGAACAATATGCGGCGCTGCACGAGCTGGTCCGCACCCGTGGACCGGGGACAGCGGTCCTGGTGATCCATGTAATTCCCGAGATCGACCCCGCGACGCGCCAACCGGTACGAGATCCCGGCGGCGGCATTCGCGCCGCCCACGAGCCGATGGTGATCGCGTATCCGCGGATCACCGCACGGGACAACGAGAATCCGGCGACCGGGCCGGTGTGGTGGCTGCCGTGGAGCAACGAAACCTGGACCCACCCGCCGTTCTCTCCGCTGCTGGGCAGCGCCTCGTTCGGTTTCATCGTCATCCCCGCGGATCGCACCGTCGGCGCACCGATCAGCGATGCGGCGAGTGGGCGGCCGGACCACGGGCTGTACCGGACCCACAACTACAAAGCCGCGCTGCGGTTGCCCGATCCCGCCCGGTCCCGGCCCTACGGTCCCGGATTTCTCGATCAGCTCGAGCACCCCGGTATGCAGAAGGCAGTGGAGCAGTCGCTGCGCGACCGCAACGGCCATACCGTCACCGGCGCCGATCCACAGACTTATCCGTCACCGAACGACCCGTACGGGCTGCGGGTCAACGGTCTGCAGAGCGGCTATGCCATGCGGGGCCGGACCGAGAACGAATGGGAGGCCATCCGGGCCGGACTGGCCTCGTTCAAGGGGTACCCCACGGTCGCGTATCCCCGGCATCCCGGTCCGGATCCCGATCCGGCCCGAGCCGTGGATACGCGCTGGGTCTCCTGGCTCTGTGCGTGGCTGGGCAGCCGGCCCGATACCTTCCGCGGGCCTTTGCCCATCACGCAGCAGTACGCGGCACTGCACCTGCTGGTGGCCACCAACGGCCCGGGTACGGCGGCGGTCGCGCTGCGGGCGATGCCTGCGCTCGATCCGTCCACGAACAGGCCACTGGTGCGGGACGGCAAGTTCGTGTTCTCCCACTATGCTCCGCTGCTGGTGGTCTTCCCGCAGTTCGACACGATCGACGCTCCCGAAACACCCCCGGCGCCCAAGTGGTGGAACCCGATGACCGGCGAGATCTGGGTCCAGCCGACGACGGCGCTGATGGCCGGCAGTATCGCCCTCGCGTTCATCCCGGTGGATAGTCGCACCACGATCGACCCGGCGCTGGAGCGCCCGACGAATGCCCCTGCGCCGCCGGACGCGACCGAGCACGCCGACGTTCCCGGCCCGGAGACACCGGTCAACAGTGAGCCGCCGGATGTCGACGAGGATATCTACGGTGTCTCCGACCGAGGCGGGGAGGCGCCTGCCGTCGGCGACGACGTGACAGGTGCGGTGGATCCGGCGACGGGCGCGGTGCCGGCGGCCGCGCCGCAGGTGGATTCCGCTGGGCGGCTGGGCGTTCCGTCCGAGGCCGGGTGGCAAGCCGGGGAGTCGGGTGATACGGCCGGGACTCCGTTGCGGATCCGGGAGCGGTTACGTCACCTGCTGGGTGCGGCACGGTCGCGAATGTCGACTCGGGCGCGCGCCGGGGCCGGCGGTGTGCTTCCGCGGCTGACCGAGCAGGAACTGGCGTTGGTACCCGATCCGGCCGAACGCCGTGACGGTAACGGATACGAGCCGGTCGACCCGGCGGATCAGGCTGCGCTGGAAGCGGCAGTGCGGGATCCGCGGACAGGCCGGTTCCTGCAGTTCCAGAATTTGGCGGAATTCTCGGCAACAGGCGGAAAGCCGGCCGGGGAATTGATCAAACGGCCCGGGCACCCGGGCGCCCGGGCGCCGGGTGAATTGTGCGGATCTGACGCTTTCGTCGATTGTGACGTTCTACGGCGTACCCCAGACCGGGGCGGGGCGGACCGGCCGGCCGCCGCGAGATTACTTCACATACAGCGATATGCAGGCGTCTCAACTGCTCGGCAATCGTTCCGTCTACTTCGGTGATCCCGGCACCCGATCGATCGCCGAGCAATACCGTGCAGCGCACGAACTCATCAGGCAATTGGGCCCGGGAACGGTAGCGCAGATCAACAACTACTGGCAGGCCACCGACGTGGACGGGCGGCCGCGGTCAAATGCCGACGGTTCGCCCAAACTGCTCGGTGGACACGGCACGATCGCTTTCTACCCCGACGATGGTTCGGCCGGTGGTCCTATCTGGTATGACCCGATGTCTCCTGTCTGGTATGACCCGATGTCGCAGGACCACGGGCCACCGGAGGAGTACATGGCTCTGGCCGGAAAAGTGAATATCGTGGTCGGCCGCCCCGACCTTTATGTGGCCGCGTTGCGTCATCGCATATCGCTGCGCGAGGCGATGAGTGACGGTGCGGGCGGATTCATGAGGTACCAGGATCCGTTCGTTCCGGCGCGTTCCGGGCGAGCCTACGGTGAGTTCGTCGTATTCGGTCGCGGTGACCGGCGCGGCCGGGTCAATTTCTCCGAGTCGGCGTTGGCGGGGGTGTCGTGCTTCCTGGGCCGGCCCAATTTCGCGGTCCCGAGCTGGAGTTATCTGAATCCGGAGGGCCGGGAGGCCTCCGATGCGGCGTTGCTGGAGGGCGCCCGGGACCGGGTGAAGGACTACTTCGGTAAACCGCTGGGCCCGGTATCGCCACATCCGCAGTCCCTGCCGCAGCAGATCGACTCCGCCTACCAGCAGGTGCTGCGGTCGGGTACCGGGTCGGTGGGCGTGGCGTTCCTCGCGTCGCCGGAAACAACTGACAAGACCACGGGGCAGAGTGTGCCGGGTACGGATATCGCGGCGATGGTGCTGATCTATCCGGACGCTGGCCCAGACGGGCAGCAGCGTCCGCCGGTGTGGTGGGACACCATGACGAACACCCGGTATTCGCAGGACGAGATACAAGGTCTGGTGGCCCGGACGCCGGAATTCGGCAGTATCTCGTTCGTATCGGCCGCCGGCGCGGAGTTGCTGCAGCACCTGTCGCAGCCGTCGGGCTTCTATCCGGCCTATATGTTCACCCGAGAGTCGTCGGGCGACGTGACCGGGGAACCCGCGAAAACCGCAGGACCGGCGGATTCCCAACCTGGCGGTGGACCGGATTCCGGGCCGGTGGCCGGGGTCGATCACGCCGGGAATCAGGATCGCCACGATCCGGCCGAACAGCAGAATTCCACCCGGCCGGGCGCGGATACGGCCGTGGCGGACGTCGTCGCGCCGGACCTGCAGCCGGTGCCCGCCCGGGAACCGCCGATGCAATTGATCGACCCGGCGCAGACCCGGTTCTTCGGGCCGGGGTTCCTCGCCGGGCTGGAAGATCCCGGGCTGCAGACAACGCTCGAGAATATGATGCGGACACCGGACGGAGAGTTCGCCAGATACGCTGACCCCAGTACGTTTCCATCCAGCGCCGACCCCTACGGCGCGCGGATCAATCCCGGCTTCGGGACAGCGGTGGGCCGCGCCGCCAACTGTGTCGACTGTGTCCAGTCCGGATTGGCGACCTTCCTCGGCTTGCCGACTACCGCCGTGCCGACCTTCCCGCTGGTTCAGAACGGTGTACTGCGGTGGGAGGTTCCCGATATCGGCAACAACCGCCGGCAGCGCTGGATGCTCCGAACGCCGTGGCGCGGTTTCAAGAACACCGACCTCTCCATACCGCAGCAATTCGATGCGGTGCACGATATGGTCCGATCGCTGCGGCCGGGGTCGGCTGCGGTTGTCGAAGTCGATTTCCGGGTGCCGGACCCGGCGTCCGGCGGGCCGAACACGAGCAGCCCGCCGCCGCCGTCCAGCCATGTGCTGCTGGTCGTCTACCCGAAGCCGGACCCGGCGCAGGTCGGCGCGGACGGGAAGATCATCGACCAGGGACCGCTGTGGTGGGATCCGCAGACCGGTGCAATGTCACGGCAACCGATCAATTCGTACGTCCGGGCAACGACCAGAGTCCGCTATGTGCCCATTCCGCCCGGGCGAAGTGTCCGAGCTGCCGCCCCTGCAGGTCGGCGCCCCGCCCCCCGGCAGCGGTCGCATGCTGCCGGGGCGCCACCGCCCGGGCCGCTGACCGCACCGGTGCACAACCATCCGGCACCGCCGGCGCGGCTGGCGGATCCGGCGTGGGGACGCAGGTTCGGCGTCGGCGGGTTGAATCCCACTACGCATCACCCCGGTGTGCAGCGGGTTCTGGAGGATTCGCTGCGGGACCGGGCCGGCAACTTTGTGACCGGGGCCGATCCGCAGACCTATCCGGCACCGAACCTGTCCTACGGGTGGATGATCAACGACGGCGGCATCGGCGATGCACGGCTCTATGTGGACGAATGGGACGCGGCATTGGCCGGTGTTTCGACGTTCCTGGGCAATCCGCTGATTGCGATGTTCCGAGACAAGCAGTCTGGGACCACCCATCGTGAGCGGAATATCGATGGACTCAACCGGGCACTCGCCTGGCTGCGAACCGGGCCCGACAACTTCGGTGTCTCCCGGCCGGTGCGGGAACAGTTCGAGGCCTTGCACTACTGGGTCGCCGCACTCGGGCCGGGTTCGGCGGCCCTGGCCATGCGGGCTGTCTCGGCCACCGAACCCGGCACCGGGACCCTCCGTATCTCCCATTTCGAGCCCGTGCTGGTCATCTACCCGGAGTTCGGCGGCGACGATCAGCACCCGCCGACCGGACCGCGGTGGTGGCGGCCGTCGACCAACGAGTACTGGGACAGCCCGCCCATCACGCTGATCGGCGGTACGACGGCGCTCACCTTCATCGCGCTGCCCGCGGGCACCACCGTCGATTCGTCCGCCCGGAACCCGGCGGTGCTGCCGGCGCCGGTAGCCGCGATCGATGACGGGTTGATTCCGGTGGAGCCGCGGCAACTCACGGCGATCGAGCCGGCCCCCGGTCCGGACCAGCGCAGCGAGCTTGCCGGGGATGTGCCGCTGGTGCGGGCGGAGCTTGTGGGTGATGAGCCGGTGCGGTCGGAGCTTGCCGGGGATGTGCCGCTGGTGCGGGCGGAGCTTGTGGGTGATGAGCCGGTGCGGTCGGAGCTTGCCGGGGATGTGCCGCTGGTGCGGGCGGAGCTTGTGGGTGATGAGCCGGTGCGGTCGGAGCTTGCCGGGGATGTGCCGCGGGAGCGGGCGGAGCTTGCGGGCGATATGCCGGTGCGGTCGGAGTTGGTGGGGGATGAGCCGCCCCGGTTCGAATTGGCCGGGGACGAGCCGTCGCGGCCGGAGGTTACCGAAGGGGGCGAGCCCGGGTATGGGCCCGACCCCGGGGCAGACCAGGGCAGCGTCGATTATTCCGAAGGAGTGGGCAATGAACCTACCGCTGCGCACGGAGGCGCAGGTGCGCGAACATATACGGGAGCTGGTGCCGGACGGCCGGGACTTCCGGATCGGCCGGATACCGATCGGGGCATGGCTGATTCAGCCGATCAGCACCGAGGAAGATCGGGCGACGGGCCGGACGGTCGGGATGTCGAGTCTGGTGGCGAACGCGGAAACCGGGGTGGTGCTGCAGTATCCGAGCTGGTCGGCGGGGATGATCATCGAGGACTACACGGAGGCGGTGACGAACGGCCGGACCCCGCAGGCGCGGCAGATCTACCCGCGGCAGACCCGGGTCGAGCTCCTGCGGATCCAGGAGACTCCGGACCGGGTCGACTACCGGGTCAACGTCCGGTCGGAAGTGAAACCGCCGGAACAGTTCACGATGGTGATCGACAAACAGACCCGGCTACCGCAACCGACGACCACCGACGCGATGGTGGCCGCGGCATGGGCGAGCTGGTATCAGGAACAGGACGGGACCTGGCCGGAGATGGGGACCGCACAGTACTGACCCCCGGCGCCCGGTCGCTGGTCCCCGTGCCCAACCACCGGGTACCGGAGCCGCCGGAGCAGTTGGTGGATCCGGCCACCAGCCGTGTCTTCGGGCCGGGACTGCTCGCCCCGCTGGAAGATCCGGCGCTGCAGACAGATTTCGAAGACTCGATGCGCGGCACGGACCGTGAATTCGTCCGCTACGCCGACCCGAGCACGTATCCGGCCGGTGGAACGCCGTACGGCGCGCGGATCAATCCGGGCTACGGCGTCGAACCGGGCCGTTTCACCAACTGCCTCGAATGTGTGCTCTCCGGGCTGGCGACCTTCCTCGGTCACCCACTGGTCGCCGCACCGCGCTACCCCGACACCGTGAACGGGGTGGTGTGCCCGATCGGGCCGGAGCGCAACGGCGGATACCGTACGTACTCGATTCTGCGGACCCCCGTAAACTCCTTCGACAACGGAAACAGGCCGGTATCGGAGCAATTCACCGCGCTGCACGGTTATGTGCAGTCACTCGGCCCGGGTTCGGCGGCCGTTGTACATACTGTGTGGCAGGCGAAGGACCCCGATACCGGGGCGCTCGTGTACGACGCGGCCGGCCGGCCGGTGCCGGGTACCGCGCACGATACGTTGCTCGTCTACCCCGAGCCGGTTCCGGCGAACCTCGACGAGGACGGCAACCTCATCGACGAGGGGCCACTGTGGTGGGATCCGCAGTCGGGCGAGATGAGCCATCTACCACCTGAGCGACTGACACGGGAATCGGTGCGCCTCGAGTTCCGGGCGATCCCGCCGGGCCCTACGATCGCGGGAACGCCGGAAGCCGGCCGACCGGACTCCGGCGTGCCCGCAATCGCACGGCCGGCGCCGACGCAGCAGGTGGTGCTCGCCCCCGTGCACACTCGCCCGGTGCCGCCGCGGCGGCTGCCGGATCCGTCGAAGAGCCGCCGGTACGGACACGGCCGGCTGGCCGGGCTGGAACATCCCGCGTTGCAGACATCGGTCGAACAGGCACTGCGGGACGACAGCGGCAATTTCGTGGCCGGCGCCGATCCGGCGACCTATCCCAGCCCGCAGAACCCCTACGGCTGGCGGATCAACCTCGGCGGGCCCGCCGGTACCGGGCGGGAGGGCAACAAATGGGACGCCGCACTGGCGGGCCTGGCGTCGTTTCTGGGCTTTCCGCTGGCCGCCGTTCCCCTGCACCCGAATCCAGGTTCTGGCCGGCCCACCGGCAGCGATGAGGCCGAAGGGGTGGGCCGGGCCTGCCAGTGGTTGCAGAGCCGGCCCAATGAGTTCAGCGCCGATCTGGACCTGCCCGATCAGTACACGGCCCTGCACACCTGGATCACCATGCTCGGACCGGGCGCGGCGGCCTTGGTGTTCCGGGCGATACCCGAGACGGACCCGGACACCGGTGAGCGGGTCCGTGACGAGCACGGAAAAACTCGGATCTCGCACTTCGAGCCGTTGGTGATCGGTTATCCGACGCGGCAGTCCAAGGACAATCCGCACCCACCGCCCGGTCCGCGCTGGTGGGATCCGGCCAACAGTGACAGCTGGTCGCATCCGCCGGAGGCGCTGATTGCCGACAGCGCGGGGCTCGGCTTCATCGTGGTGCCGCCGGGCCGGTCTGTCGGTTCCGCGCTGCCGGGGGCGCAACGGGTGACGGAACTACCGGACGGCGAGTCGCAGGACAGTGGTGCGGTTCACCGTGGCGGGCAGTTCCCGGCGTCGGCCGGTGCCGGGCGGGAACCCGATGCGCGGTCCACCGTGCCGAACAGCGCCGAATCGAGCACCACGGTCGCAGCCGGCGGGTCGGGTCCGTTCGCGGGGATGGGGCGCCGGCCGGGCGCGGATCCGGGTTTGCTCCTCCCGCAATGGGATCGGTTCCGCGCTCAGGTCGCCGCCGCGCGCTCCGGGCAAGCGGGATCGACCACGCAGTCGGACGGTCGTGGGCGGGCGGACGGGGTACCGGGATCGGCCACGCAGCCGGACGGTCGTGGGCAGGCCCACGAGGTACCGGAACCGGCTACGCAGCCGGCGATGGGCGGCACCGCGACAGCGCACCTGCTGGACTCGACGCTACTGGCCGCTGGTGGTCCGCTCAGCGGCGTACCTTCGCAGGTGCGTGCGCGGATACGCCGACTGCTGTCCCGGCCCACACCGGTGGTGCGCCAGGAGGAGCGACGGGGCACACTGGCTTCCTTGCCTGCCGAAGAGCTGGCGGTGATAGCGCAGCTCGCCGACGACCGCGACGGCCGGATCTGGGGCGAGCTGGAAAGCCCCTCGTATCAGGAGAATCTCGAGCAGGCCCTGCGTCGCTCCGGCCGAACGGGTTTCGCCCGGTTCAAGGATCCGCGAACTTTCACCGCGGTGCCCGGGGGCCGGCCGTTCGGGGAACTCATCAACGGGCCCGGCCGGCGCGGGCCCGGCCGGTACGACAACTGTCAGGACACCGCGCTGTCGCTGTTTGCCTCCCTGGTGGGTAAACCGCAGGTTGCCGCGCCGCGGATCGGACTGGCACCGGGCAGCCTGTTCACCGGGAAAGCGCAGGCGCAGCGGTTCGCCGGTAACCGGGTCATTACTTTCGCAGGTTCGGTCCGCGCACAGTTCCGGGCAGCGCACCGGCATATCGCCGCGCTGGGCCCCGGAACGGCGGTGTATGTCGAGATGAATTGGCACGCAACCGATGACCGTGGCGAGAAGCTGTATCACGCCGACGGATCGCCGAGGTTCGATCGCGGGCACGACATCATCGTGGTGGATCCGGTTCAGACAGGTGAGAAACCCGCGGGGCCGGTCTGGTACGACCCACAGATCGGGAAAGGGTACAGTCGCCCGCCCGAAGCGTTCCTGAAACGGGCGGCAGCGGTGTCCTTCGTCATCGGTACGAACGAGACCGTCGTATCCACCGCGAAACATCGCGCCGCACTCGAGGCGGCACTGAGCGCGGGCGGCAACGAGTTCGTCCCGCATCGCGATCCCGGTACGTACACCGCGGTCCCCGGCGGCGTGCCCTACGGTGAACTCGTCAACCTCGGCGGCGGTTTCCCGCCGGGCGGCCGGCTCAGTTTCTACGAGTCGGCGGTGGCAGGGCTGTCCAGTTTCGGTGGCCGGCCGGTATTCGCCGTCCCGAACTGGGATCACCTGAATCCGGGCGGGCGGCCCCTGCCGGACGAGGCCCTGTACCAGGGCGGCCGCAAACTCGTCGAGGAGATGTTCGGTGCGCCGATCACGGCCCCGCAGGCCGGTACGCGAGCTCAGCAGCTCACCGAGATCTATGACGAAGTTGTCGAGCTCGGCGTCGGATCGGCAGCCTTCGTCGAGGTGTCCTCCGGTGATCCGCGGACTCCGGTCAAGGCGGGGCTCGTGCTGGTACACCCGGAGCCGGATACCGGCGGTGGCCGGCCCATGCCGAAGTGGTGGAACACGATGACGAACGCCACCTACTCACACGACGAGGCGCTGGTATTGCTGGCCGAGGCCGGTGACCTCTCCTACGTCGCGGCCGATGCGGAGAGGCTGCGAAACTTCTCGCGCACTGTCAGCTGGCCGCTGGACCGGAATTCGATCTCGCCCGAACGCCCCGTACGGACGCTGCGGGAGGTCGAGCCGGACTCGGCCGGTCTCGGAACAGCATCCGACGATCCGGCCGGTACATCCGGGCTTCCGAAAGGCCGGCGGGTTCGGTACCGCGGGCACGGCCGTCCGCAGCGTGTGCGCCCGAAGGAATGGTCGCTGCCCAACGATTTCGAGGCTCCGGATTCGGCCGGGAAACCGTGGCTGCCGGAAGGCGCCGTACCGGAAGAGGGGGAGAACACTCCGGAATCCACCGGGCCGGCCGCGGACGATCCAGCGGCCTCGGACGGTACCGGCACACCACCGGACGAACCGGAGGTGGACAAACCGTTCACCTTGAACTGATCCGATAACAGCCGGACCGAAATGGCCCGCCGCAGGACTGGAGGAAGCGATATGGCCGAGGTATTGGAAACCGTGGAGGATGTGCAGCGCTACTTGGCCGAGGCCTTCGGCCCGGAGGCGGAGTTCACGGTGTACCCGTCCGAGTTCGGGTGGGTGTGCCGGGAGGCTATACCGGCCAACGACCCCGAAGCCGGATTCGGACTGGGGAACTATGTGGTGAACCGGGTGACCGGCGTGGTCACCGCGCACGCGAGCCTGCACCCGCTGATGATCGCCGAAATGTATGACAACGATATCCGGTCGGCCCGCCCGGTCCAGGGATACCAGGTGTACCCGCCGACCTGGGAGATGGAGGTGGAGCGGATGCGCGAAACGCCCACGGAAGTGCAGTACCGGGTCCGTGGCGTCTCCCTACAAGTTCCCCCCGAAGAACCGCCCGTGGAGAACGTGCTGACCATCGACAAGGAAACCTACCGCTACCGCACAGAGGCCGAGAATATTCACGTAACCTGCACACATACCGTCAGCTGGGCCCAATCCCGGCTGCAGCGAGACGGAGCCTGGCCGGAGGGCGCCCGCTTGCAGGCCTGACCGGCGGCGGACCTGGCATTGTCGCGCGGAGATGGCGGCGAGTTCGCTTGCGGGCCACCAGGTATTCAGCGAGGGGCCCCACAATGAGGATGGTTACACGACCCAGGTCCCCGATCCCGTCGGAGCCACACCACGATGAGTTTGTACCTGCCGGAGGAGCTGCGCTGGCTCGGCTGGATCGCGGGGGCACAGTGGCCCGACGGTGACGAGGACAAGGCCTGGGCGGTCTCCGATGCGTGGGGGGTGGCGAAGGACGCCCTGAATCAGCTGCTCGGTGATATCGATCGGGCCAAAGAAGACGCTATGGCAGCCTATCCGGAGGGCGAAGTCCGCGACGCGATGGGCGACCGGTACGAGCAGCTGCGCCGGGGCGAAACGTCGGTGGAAAATCTCGTAAATCTGATGCAGACGCAGCAGGACTCCACCTTCGATATGGGCACCGAGGTCGAGGCCACCAAACTCACCATCATCATCACCCTGTGCTGGCTGGCCGTCGAAATCGCCTGGGCCTGGCTGTTTCCGCCCACCGCGCCCGCCGTCGAAGCCGCCGCGATCGCCTCGACCCGATCCATTCTCAAGGTCATCCAGGACTTCGTGCAGAAGACCATCGCGAATATCGCTCAGCGGATGGGCGCCCCGGTGGCAAAGCGGCATTTCTGGAAAGAACTCGCCAAAGGAAATCTGGTCGCTCCCACTGCGAAGGGGTGGGGCGTGTACGGTGCCCGAGCTTTGGAGGGGGCCATAGTTCCGATGGCGATCGACGGAACCGTGCAGGTGGCGCAGATCGGGCAAGGCCACCGGCGCGAGTTCAACGTCCAACAGCACCTGCTATCGGGTCTGGGTGGTGCCGCCGGTGCGATCCCCGCGCGCGAATTCGGCCGTTACTTGGGTGAAGGCATCGAACACATCGGCGGAAGGTATTTGAACAACGCCCTCGGGCGGACAGCGAACGGAATGTTCATCGGCGCGACCGCCGATATGTTCGGCGCGGTGTTCGGAAACCTGGCGACCGCAATCGCATCGGGCGGCGACTTCTCGATGTTCGCGAACGCCGCGGGCTGGGTCGGAAACGCAGCCCAGGGCGGAATCGTGGGTGGCGTCCGCGGTGCCTCGGCATACAACAGCTATGTGCCGAAGACCACCGACGGATTCACGAATATGTCGGCCTTCCGGAAGAACTCGTGGATACACGGCAACACCTGGTTCTTCTCCAAGTACGAAGGACCGGGTGCGTTCGCTGTCCGGGACCAGCCCGGTGGTAGTGGCGCTGCCGGCGGACCGGGCGAGGAGCGGAACGGCGGTTCCGGAGGTAGGTCTGCACCGGGTACGCCGCCGGGTTCGCCGGCTGTGTCGGTGGGTGGTCCGCCTGGTACGCCGGTGGGCACGCCGCCGGGTTCGCCGGCTGCGTCGGTCGGTGGTCCGCCGGGCACACCGGTGGGTACGCCGCCGGGTACGCCGCCGGGTTCGCCGGCTGCGTCGGTGGGTGGTCCGCCGGGTTCGCCGCCCGGAACGCCGGTGGGTACGCCGCCGGGTTC
>NZ_BAFV01000014.1 GCF_000308515.1 Nocardia carnea NBRC 14403
CCGCCCTCCTACGGGTGGTGACGATCCGAACAAGATCGCCATGCTCGGCCTCACCTTCGACGACGTGCTGCTGCTGCCCGCCGCGTCGGATCTCATCCCCAGCTCGGTCGAGACATCCAGCCGGCTGACCAGAGAGGTCCGGTTGCGGACACCGCTGGTCAGTTCCGCGATGGATACCGTCACCGAAGCCCGGATGGCGATCGCCATGGCCCGCGCCGGCGGCATGGGTGTACTGCACCGCAATCTCTCGGTGGCCGATCAGGCCGGCCAGGTGGAGACCGTCAAACGATCCGAGGCCGGGATGGTCACCGATCCGGTGACCTGCCGCCCCACCGATACCCTGGCCGAGGTCGACGCCATGTGCGCCCGGTTCCGGATCTCCGGCCTGCCGGTGGTCGACGAAACGGGCGCGCTGGTCGGCATCATCACCAATCGCGATATGCGGTTCGAGGTGGATCAGAACCGCCGCGTGGCCGATGTGATGACCCCGGCGCCGCTGATCACCGCCCAGGAGGGCGTCACCGCGGAGGCCGCGCTCGGGCTGCTGCGCCGTCACAAGGTGGAAAAGCTCCCCATCGTCGACGGTGAGGGCCGGCTACGCGGTCTGATCACCGTCAAGGACTTCGTCAAAACCGATCAGTACCCCGACGCCACCAAGGACCGTGACGGCCGGCTGCTGGTCGGGGCCGCGGTGGGCGTCGGCGACGACGCCTGGTCGCGGGCCATGACCCTGGCCGACGCCGGCGCCGACATCCTCGTCGTCGATACCGCGCACGGGCATCAGCGGCAGGTCCTCAGCATGGTCAGCAAGGTCAAGGCCGAGGTCGGTGACCGTATCCAGGTCATCGGCGGCAATATCGCCACCCGGGCCGGAGCAAGGGCGCTGGTCGAAGCCGGTGCCGACGCGGTGAAGGTGGGTGTCGGACCCGGCTCCATCTGCACTACTCGCGTGGTGGCCGGTGTCGGCGCGCCGCAGATCACCGCGATCCTGGAAGCGGTCGCCGTCTGCGCGCCCGCGGGTGTGCCGGTGATTGCCGACGGCGGAATCCAGTTCTCCGGCGATATCGCCAAGGCCATCGCCGCCGGTGCCTCCACCGTCATGCTGGGCTCGGTACTGGCCGGCACCGCGGAATCGCCCGGTGAGCTGATCCTGGTGGGCGGTAAACAGTTCAAGAGCTACCGCGGTATGGGGTCGCTGGGCGCCATGCAGGGCCGTGGCCAGGCGAAATCCTTCTCCAAGGACCGTTACTTCCAGGACGATGTGCTGGCCGAGGACAAACTCGTCCCCGAAGGCATCGAGGGCCGGGTGCCGTTCCGGGGTCCGGTGAACCAGGTGATCCACCAGCTCGTCGGCGGCCTCCGTGCGGCCATGGGCTACACCGGTGCACAGGACATCACCGGTTTGCAGGAAGCCCAGTTCGTCCAGATCACCGCGGCGGGTCTCAAGGAGAGCCATCCCCACGACATCACGATGACCGTCGAGGCCCCGAACTACACCGGGCGGTGACTTCGGCGCGCCTCCGGCGCGCGGGTTTCAGGGCCTCGCTGAATTCGGCACCACGGCTGGGCTCGTTCAGCAGTGAACCCAGGTTTGGTGCGCAGACGACCAACCGACCGACTCGCGGCTGACCCGGGTGTGTAAGGTTTAGTCGCAATATGCGAGTTCACCAGGTGAAACGCAGAGACATCGGTGCCGAGTTCCACGAGGCCTGCAGAGGGTGACGATCATTTCCCTCTCCGTGGGTATGCGCCGGCGGAGGCCGGTCTCGAGGGCCGACAGGTGACGCGGAGGGTCGCGACCCCTGCGCCGTCGGAGGCGGCGCCTCAACACAGGAGCTATTTGTGCGCGATATGGTCGAGATCGGGATGGGTAGGACGGCTCGCCGGACCTACGAACTGGACGATGTCGATATCGTTCCCTCGCGCCGGACCCGTTCGGCGAGCCAGGTATCGCTGGCGTGGCAACTGGACGCCTACCGGTTCGATATCCCCTTCCTCACCCATCCGACCGATGCGCTGGCCTCCCCGGAATTCGCCATCGAGCTCGGGCGCCGCGGCGGGCTGGGCGTGATCAACGGTGAGGGGCTGTGGGCCCGGCACGCGGATGTCTCCGCCAAGATCGACCAGCTGCTCGAGCTCGCCGACAAGGGCAGCTATCAGCGGGCGATCGCCTTCCTGCAGGAACTACACGCCGCGCCCATGCAGCCCGATCTGCTGGCCGCGGCGGTCGGCCAGGTGCGGGCCGGTGGGGTCACCGTCGCGGTGCGGGTGAGCCCGCAGAACGCGCGGGCGCTCACCCCGGCCCTGGTACAGGCCGGGATCGATCTGCTGGTGGTGCAGGGCACCATTATTTCGGCCGAGCATGTGGGCGACGGCGAACCGTTGAACCTCAAAACGTTCATCGCGGAACTGGACGTGCCGGTCGTCGCCGGCGGTGTCAGTGATCACCGCACCGCACTGCACCTGATGCGGACCGGTGCCGCCGGGGTGATCGTGGGTTACGGTTCGCAGCCGGGCGCGACCACCACCGGCGAAGTTCTCGGTATCGGCGTACCGATGGCGACCGCGATCGCCGACGCCGCCGCGGCCCGCCGTGACTACCTCGACGAAACGGGCGGCCGGTACGTGCACGTGATCGCCGACGGCGATATCAACACCTCCGGTCAGCTCGCCAAGGCCATTGCCTGCGGCGCGGACGCGGCCATGCTGGGCGCGCCGCTCGCCATCGCCGCCGAAGCGCCCGGTCGCGGCTGGTACTGGCCCTCGGCCGCCGCGCACCCTTCGGTGCCGCGCGGTTCGCTGCTTTCGCTGGACGAGCCGTGGGATCTCGCCGAGGAACTGCTCGGACAGGCCCCGCCGGCTCCGGTGCGTCCCAGCCTGGAACAGCTGCTGACGGGCCCCTCCGACGATCCGTTCGGATCCTTGAACCTCGTCGGCGGTCTGCGCCGCTCGATGGCCAAGGCCGGATACTCCGACCTCAAGGAATTCCAGAAAGTCGGCCTCAGCGTCCGTGCCTGAGCGCAAGGGTATGGGCGTGCGAGTGGCTGATCGGCGCTCATTAGACTCGTGCGGGTGACACATTCGCAGAGACCCGTTCTTGTTGTCGACTTCGGTGCGCAATACGCGCAGTTGATTGCCCGCCGGGTCCGGGAGGCGAGTGTCTACTCGGAGGTGGTCTCGCATACGGCCACCGTGGCGGAGATCGCCGAGAAACAACCACTGGCGGTGATTCTGTCCGGTGGCCCGGCCAGCGTGTACACCGAAGGTGCGCCGTCCCTCGACCCGCGGCTGTTCGACCTGGATATCCCCGTTTTCGGTATCTGCTACGGCTTCCAGGCGATGGCGCAGGCGCTGGGCGGCACCGTGACGAATACGGGTACCCGCGAATACGGCCGCACCGAACTCGATATCGACGGCGGGCTGCTGCACGAGGGGCTGCCGGAGTTGCAGCCGGTGTGGATGAGCCACGGGGACGCGGTCACCGACGCCCCGGAAGGTTTCGAGGTCACCGGGACGACGGTGGGTGCGCCGGTCGCGGCCTTCGAGAACCGGGCCCGCCGGCTGGCCGGTGTGCAGTACCACCCCGAGGTGCTGCACTCGCCGCACGGGCAGCAGGTGCTGAGCCGGTTCCTGCACGAAATGGCAGGGATCAAGCCGGACTGGACGCCGGCCAATATCGCCGATGCGATGATCGAGCGGGTGCGTGAGCAGATCGGCGACGCGCATGCGATCTGCGCGCTGTCCGGCGGCGTCGACAGCGCGGTGGCAGGCGCACTGGTGCAGCGGGCCATCGGTGACAAGCTGACCTGTGTTTTCGTCGATCACGGACTGCTGCGGGCCGGTGAGCGCGAACAGGTGCAGCGGGATTTCGTGGCCGCTACCGGGGCCCGGCTGGTCACCGTCGACGCGGTCGAGAAGTTTCTGGGCGAACTGAAGGGTGTCACGGACCCCGAGGAGAAGCGCAAGATCATCGGTCGTGAGTTCATCCGCTCCTTCGAGGATGCAGTCGGCGAGGTCGTCGGCGAGCAGATCGCGGGCCAGGATGTACCGGCGGTCGAATACCTGGTGCAGGGCACGCTGTACCCGGATGTGGTGGAATCCGGCGGCGGCAGCGGCACCGCGAACATCAAATCGCATCACAATGTCGGCGGCCTGCCCGACGATCTGGAATTCGAACTGGTCGAACCGTTGCGGCTGCTGTTCAAGGACGAGGTCCGGGCGGTCGGCCGGGAGCTCGGATTGCCCGAGGAGATCGTGGCCCGGCAGCCCTTCCCGGGCCCCGGCCTGGCGATCCGGATCATCGGTGAGGTCACCGAGGACCGGTTGCGGACGCTGCGGCAAGCCGATGCCATCGCCCGCGAGGAACTCACCGCGGCCGGGCTCGACGGGCAGATCTGGCAGTGCCCGGTGGTCCTGCTCGCGGATGTGCGCAGTGTCGGCGTCCAGGGTGACGGGCGTACCTACGGGCATCCGATCGTGCTGCGCCCGGTGTCCAGTGAGGACGCGATGACCGCGGACTGGACTCGGCTGCCGTATGAGGTGCTGGAACGGATCTCGACCCGGATCACCAACGAGGTGAGTGAGGTCAACCGCGTGGTGCTGGATGTGACGAGTAAACCGCCGGGCACTATCGAGTGGGAGTGACCAACAGCAGAACGCCCGGGCCCTTCATGAGGGTCCGGGCGTTCTGCTCGGTACGGCGCCGTTCGACGAGAACCGGCGTCGGTGGCCGGGCTACCGGCGCTTTCTCGGCGAGACGACCAGTACCACGCCCATCACGATCGCGGCGGCGACGACGATCCAGCCGACCGGGATCATGGAGGTGATGTTCCACCGGTCCGGTCCGGCCAGGGCCCAGATACTCACCAGCAGCGCGAGCAGACCGGTGACGAACAAGCCGGCGGAGAAGCCTCCGCGGTGCGCACGCCCGGCGGTTCCGGCGTCGCTCGATGTTTCCACGTGCGGTTTCGTTTCCTGATCAGCCACGACGCACCTCCGCTTCACCCATCCGGACCTGCACGTTCAAATTCAGCACCGGTGCGTCCCCGCCGGGACCGGTGAGCCCGTCCGGGCAATTCGCCTCGCCCATCCGGACGGTGCATTCGGAGCGCACATTCATATTGTCGGGTACCAGGACCACCGCCTCACCCATCTGCACGGAAAGGTCGACGGTCCGATCCGCGGTCAGTTCGATGCCGCGCAGGTCCAGCGTGCCGGACCCCATGGTTACCGTGTACTCCGGCCGGATATCGGCGGCCGAAGCGGGAGCCCAGGTGCGCTCACCCATGGTGGTGCTCTGGAAATCGACCGGGCCCACGGCGCCGGCCAGGATGACGAACGCCGCCAGCGGGGCAGTGACCAGCAGTAGCCCGTGACCGCGTCGCCGGAAAGCACCGAGTATCAACCCGAGACCGATCACCGCGAGCGCGATCGCGGCGATCCGCCCGGGTGTCATCCATTCGGCTCCCGCCACCGCCACCGCGCCGGCACCCGCCGCGGCGAGGATGGCCAGGCCGAGCACGACCGCCGTGAAACGCGAACGGGGACGCTTCTCGGTGATCACCGCAACCGGCTGTGCCGGGCTGGGATCAGGTAGGTCCCAAGCGAGTGGCGCGACACCGAGTGGGTCCCAGGAGGGCGGGGTGCGGTCGGCGAGGCCGGTGGATTTGCTCATTTCGATGGTGGGGCGTGGAGGTACCGGTCCGTCCGAGCCTGCGCCCCGGGGCGAGTCCGATTCGGCAGGGGGAGCCGCGACCGGGTCTCCGGTAGCGGTGGAATCGGGCGCGCCCGGGGCCGGATCGCCTGGCGATACGACTGCCGGACCGGAGGCAGGTCCCGAGGCGGTGGCCTTGGTGAGACTCGGGCCAGTGGTATCTGCCGTTTCGGAGTCGGCCGTTCCGGAAGCTTCTTCGTCACTCTGCACGCGGTTCGCGGCCGCGTTGTCGGGGACATACTGATCCGGCAGCTTCGTGTAGGGGGTATATATTCCAGTGTACTGTGAGGTATACGGATCCGCGCCGCCCTGAGGGAACGTGGCACCGGGGTATCCGGTTGTCCCCGGGCCCGCAAGCGACTCCGGATCCGCCACCCCCGCGGGCAGCGGCGGCGGCTGCGGGGCCCGCAGATAAAGCATCCACCAACCGGCCAGCATGAGCGCCAGCGCGATCACCCCCGACCCACCGAGCCCGACACCCACCGGGCCCATCGTGCTCACCGCGATAGCCAGCGCCACGATCAGCACGATCGTCTTGGTCTGGCTCTGCGAATCCTGGCGTTTACGGGTCAGCGATTCCGCCATCGACGCGCCTTCGCCGGCTTCGGGGAACATCAGCCACCCGAACAGGTAGAGCACGATTCCCGCCCCGCCGAAGAGGGTGGAGACCACGAACGCCACCCGCACGAGCACCGGGTCGATGCCGTAGCGGTGCCCGACCCCGGCCGCGACCCCGGCGATCGGCCCGTGCCGGGGCAGGCGGGCCGGCCGGGTCTGCCACATCTGCTGAAGCTGATCACCGAAGCTGGTTCTCGTCATGAAACCCATGCTCCGCCTCCTGCGGGCTCTCTCACATCGGGGGGAACCCTGAAGTTGTTCCCGAAATACTCCTGATCACCACCTGACCCGCGCCGATGTTCGCCCGGCAGGTTGACCCGTTAATGCACCCCCACCGGGGTCCGCCATTCGAAAACGCCTGCCCCCATGGTTCGGGGCCCGTCTCGTTCTGGAGCGACAGAGCGGGGGAGCGAAGCGGAGGAGCGGCGGAGTGAAGAACGAGACCCATTGGGCCCCGAACCCCGCGACGCCGGAGGCGGCGCCATGACACAGCCGCCATAGATACAGATCAGGGTGTTTCCCCATGGCCGGGTGGGTTGCGGACGTGCCAGTATCGAAGGTATGTGCCCGTTCGGACCTGCCTTCTACGCCCCGGGTACCGACCGTCCCGTGGTCGAGCCGGATACCACGGGCGGGCGGTTGGTGCGCCGATCCGGCGGCCGGATCGTGGGCGGGGTCGCCGGTGGCGTCGCCGATCATCTCGGGGTCGACGTACTCAAGGTGCGGATGGCGTTCGTCCTGCTCTCGGCGCTGGCCGGAGCCGGGATAATCGCCTACGGCCTGTTGTGGATCTTCGCGCCCGGCGGTGGCGACGACACCCGGCCCTCCGGTACGGAACGCCGCCAGGCGATCGGGCTGGCGCTGCTCGGCCTCGGGCTGTCGGTGGTCGTGTCGTGGGCGTTCAGCGGAACAGTGGCCCGGGTGATCGCACCGCTGCTGGTGATCGCGGTGGGCGCGGCGCTGGTGTGGCGGGAATACGATGCCGACGGCCCGCGGTCGCTGGTCGGAATACCGGCGAAACCGTCGGTGGTCACCTGGTCGCGGATCATCGCCGGGGTCACCCTCGTTTTCGTAGGGCTGGGGGTGGTGGTGCTGTCGCAGGTCGACTGGGGTTCGCTCGGTTCGGCGCTGCTGGCGGTGGCGGCGACCCTGATCGGAGTCGGGCTGCTGACCGTCCCGCTCGGTCTGCGGATGATGCATTCGCTCAACGCCGAACGCGCGGCCCGGATCCGCAACGAGGAACGCGAGGAGATCGCCTCCCACCTCCACGATTCGGTGCTGCAGACGCTGGCCTTGATCCAGCGGCAGGCCGGCGATCAACAGGAGGTGCTGCGCCTGGCGCGCAGCCAGGAACGCGAGCTGCGGCGCTGGCTGTTCGCCGATACCGGCCCCGCCGAATCCAGTCTCGCCGTCGCCCTGCGCACCATCGCCGGTGAGGTGGAGGATCAGCACGGTGTGAAGGTCACCCCGGTGACCGTCGGAGATGTCGCAATGGACGGCGAGGAGAGCGGGTCCGGCCTGCCGAAGGAACATTTCACCGCCGTCCTGGGCGCCACCCGGGAAGCGCTGGTGAACGCCGCCAAACACGCCGGCGTCACCGATATCGACCTGTTCGCCGAGACCGAACCGCACCAGGTCAGCGTGTTCGTCCGTGACCGCGGTACCGGTTTCGACCCCGATTCGATCCCCGAGGACCGGCACGGGCTCGCGCGATCCATTCGCGCCCGCGTGGAGCGGCGCGGCGGGACGGTGGAGATCGTTTCGGCGCCGGGATGTGGCACCGAGGTGCGGATCTTCCTGCCCCGCACCGATTCCGGTACCGATGACGAAGACACAGGTCGCGACCGCCTCCGGACTCCGGAGACTGCTCCCACCGGCGGCGCGGCCGAACATCCGCAGACCGAACACCCCGAGGTAGTGCACACGTCCGGGCTCGTTCAGGTCACCCCTGAGCAGGCACGCGGCGCCGGTACACGCCGCGAGGAAGTGCGTTGACCGCCGGAATTGCCGCCCTGGTAGAGGTATACCGGAGTGGATGGGCACACCTCGATGTAGCCACGATCGCCTCGATCGTCGACGGCCGCAACACGCTGATCGCGCGGCGAACCGATGACGGTGGAAAGGGATCCGCTACCACGAATCGTTGCGGGGTCCGCTTGCCGAACAGTCGTGAGGTGGAACGGAATCGGGCGTGGTGTCGTACCGCTGGTTGCGGGCCGGCTGCAGCCCCGGCCCGCCGTACATGGGTAGTCTCCGAGGGAGGCCCGAGGCGGCGCCATGAATGAAGAGAGGCTGGTTGTGCGGGTTTTTCTCGTCGACGATCATGCGGTGTTCCGGTCCGGGGTGCGGGCCGAGTTGAGCCGGGAAACCGATATGGAGGTGGTCGGGGAGGCCGGGGGTGTGCCCGAGGCGGTGGCGGGTATCAATGCCGCCAAACCCGATGTGGTGCTGCTCGATGTGCATATGCCCGCCGGGGGCGGGGTGGCGGTGCTGAACGGGATCGACAGCGGGCCGGTATGTCTGGCGCTCAGTGTTTCCGACGCCGCCGAGGATGTGATCGCGGTGATCCGGGCCGGTGCTCGCGGTTATGTGACGAAGACGATTTCCGGGGCCGAATTGGCCGACGGAATCCGCCGGGTGGCCGGCGGGGATGCCGTATTCAGTCCGCGGCTGGCCGGTTTCGTCCTGGATTCGTTCACCGGGAAATCCCCGGTACCCGAGCCACCCCTGGACCCCGAACTCGATTCGCTGACACCCCGTGAGCTGGAGGTGCTGCGCCTGCTGGCCCGTGGTTACACCTACCGGGAGATCGCCGAAAAACTGTTCATCTCGGTGAAAACCGTGGAAACCCACGCCTCGAATGTCCTCCGAAAAACCCAGCAGTCCAACCGCAACGCCCTGACCCGCTGGGCCCACCGCCGCCGAATCGATTGAGCTGTAATTTTGGAAAGGGTGATCGTTCGGCGAAGGCGAGAAGTCCTGGCTTGGCACGCCGGGCAGCGCAATCAAACAGGGACAGCGCCGTCGAACCCGTGCAGCCCGCGCACCGAACGAGTGACCGTGAACTTCCGGTTCCGGCCCACTACTTCGGTGCGGCCCACCATGCGTTCGACGACTGTGCGGTGGTTGAGGTGATTGTTGTATACCGTCCACAGCTCGCCACCCGGCCGCAGCACCTTGCCGGTCCGGGCGAACATCTTGATCGCCGACCCGGTGTGCACGGCGGCACCCACATGGAACGGGGGATTGCACACCACGAGGTCGGCGCTGTTGTCGGCGGCGGCCGACATGGCGTCGTCCCGCACCACGGTGACCTGCCCGGCGACCGCGTTGGCCGCGGCGGTTGCGGTCGCGGAGGCCACGGCCGCGGCGGATTGGTCGGTGCCCACCACCGCGATTCCCGGGCGGGATCGGGCGAGTGCGACGGCCAGTATCCCGGTTCCGCAGCCGAGGTCGATGGCGTCGCGGGCATCGGGTTTCATGGCGCGCAGATGTTCCAGCAGGAATCGGGTGCCGATATCCAGGCGCGGCCCGGAGAACGCGGCCCCGTGCGCGACCACATCGATGCCGAATTCGCCGATGTGCTCGCGTAGCGGAAATCGTGGTTCGCCCACCGGTTTCGGTCCGCGCACCAGCAGGGTACGGGATTTCTGGCGGCCGCGGCTGGCCCGTACTTCGGTGAAGGATTCCGCCAGTACGTCGTTCATCGCCTTGGTGAGGTACTTGTCCCGGCCGCCGGCGAATACCTGCACCTGGGGATGGGCGTAACGGGCGATGGCGTCGGCGATCTCGGCGAGCCCGGCCAGTACCCGTGGTAGTCGTAGCAGGACCACGGTGGCGTCGCGCAGCAGGTTTTCGTCGAGGGAGTGCGCGGTGTAGCGGTCGCCGAGTCCGAGCGCGCGGGCATTGGTGGCGAGTGCGAGTTCACCGGTCAGCAGATCCTGGTGGACACGGATCCGGTGCAAGTCGTGGGTGGCGGCGGCGCCGAGGGTGAGGGCGCCGTAGTTGTCGCCGATCACCACCACTTTTCCGGGCTCGGTGGTGGTGAGCGTATCCGCGGCCACATCGAGGATGAGGCGGTCCGCGGCGTCGACGGCGTACAGGTTGGCGGCCTCCACATCCGGATAGCGGCGCAACCGTCCCAATAGGTCCTCCACGTCTCGCACGTGACAAGTGTGCTAGATCGTTGCCGTGCGCTGCCGCGCGCCCCGGTGGATACGCTTCGCAGGGCATGGTCGCGGGGGTCGTGCGGCGGCCGGCGGCCGGTACTCGGGCCACACCGTGAGAGCAGGCGTTACCGCAGGACAGTGACCGCTGCGGTTAGCATCGGCCATATGCGTACCGGGCGTTTACTGGTGGTGGCGGCGATGCTGGCGGCTCTCGCCGGGTGTGCCGATTCGGGGTCGACACCGCCGGTTAGCTCTTCGCCGATGAGCCCGGCGGTCCCCAGTTCGGAAGTGGGTGCCCC
>NZ_BAFV01000013.1 GCF_000308515.1 Nocardia carnea NBRC 14403
AGTCGCGCCGGTGGGCCGGCCGGTACCCGGCGACAGCGGCGCCGGAGCAGGCAGTGTCGCGCTACCGCCCGCGGCGACAGCGCGCTGCTCGTAGAAGTTGTCCACCGCGGCCGGTCGCGCCGGCTCCCGGCGGGGTTCGGCCACAACGGGTTCCGGGGTGGCCGGTGCTTCGGCTTCGACCGGCAGAATCGAGGCGAGCCCGCGCAGCGCCCGGCCGAAATCCGGATCGATCAGATCGGTGGCGGGATCGTCGAGCGGGGATACCGTGCCGCCGTGCGCGTCCGGCTGGTAGCGCCAATGCGCGGCGATCTCGGAACGGCCGTTCTGCCATTGCAATTGCGCGACCCAGAAGCCCTTCTCGTCTTTCCAGGCGTCCCATTCGGCATTGTCGAGGGTATGACCGCGGGCGGTGAACGCCGCGGTGACCACATCGATCAGGATTTCCACCGCGGGCCCGTCGGGCCGGATCGGGTGGGCCTTCTGGGCGAGTTCGGCGGCCCGTGCGCGTTCCAGTAGTACTGGATAGGCGAAACGTTCCACCCGGCTCAACGGCATCCCGGATTCCTGGGTCACCTGTTCCACGGAAGCGCCGGCGCGGATTCGAGCCTGGATATCGCGAGGACGCATAGTTGCTTCCATTTCGATCTCTATCTGGCCGAATCGGGCAAGGTCGCCGCGGGCCGCGGCACGGAGTTTGTCGTCGGCGGGAAGCCGGAATTTCTGGCCACTTTCCGTGTCGACGCACACGATATGGGCGGAGTCGGGCGTCACCCCGATCACTCGAAGTTCACGCACCGTTACCTCCTTATCGCGTCGCTCGCGATACCGCCCACGTTCTGGAACAGTAGTGCACTTCTGGGATTCGTGTGGCAAGACACGCGGCACCGAAATGTACCCTGTGGCCGTCATCTACGGCTAATCTGCTCTATTCCCTTGTGTATCAAGTCGATTCCGGATGAACCGGATGTCGAGGCAGCGGGCCCGCCGCGCAACACGCGCGACGGGCCCGAATTCGCAGGTGATCCGGTTCAGCCGAGTTTCTCGACCACCCAGTCGACGCAGCGGGTGAGCTGAGCCACGTCCTCCGGATCGATGGCCGGGAACATACCGATGCGCAGCTGATTGCGGCCCAGTTTCCGGTACGGCTCGGTATCGACGATCCCGTTGGCACGCAGCGTCTTGGCGACCGCGGCGGCGTCCACCGAATCGGCGAAGTCGATGGTGCCGACCACCTGGGAGCGGTGGGCCGGATCGGTGACGAAGGGGGTGGCGTACTCGCTGGCCTCGGCCCAGGCGTACAGCCGGGAGGAAGAATCCAGCGTCCGCTTCACCGCCCAGTCCAGGCCGCCGTTGCGGTTCAGCCAGTCGATCTGATCGGCGAACATGAGCAGGGTGGCCAGCGCCGGGGTGTTGTAGGTCTGGTCTTTGAGGCTGTTCTCGATCGCGATCGGCAGCGACAGGAAATCGGGGGTCCAGCGACCGGAATCCTTGATCTCCTGCACCCGTGCCAGCGCGGCGGGGCTCATCAGCGCGATCCACAGCCCGCCGTCGGCGGCGAAGCATTTCTGCGGCGCGAAATAGTAGATATCGGCATCGGTGATATTCACCGGCAACCCGCCCGCGCCGGAGGTGGCGTCGATGGCGACGAGTGCATTGTCCGATCCCGCGGGCCGCAGTACCGGAACCGAGACACCGGTGGAGGTTTCGTTGTGTGCCCAGGCGATCAGATCGGCGGCCGGGTCGGCGACCGGTTCCGGTGCGCTACCCGGATCGGCCGATACGACGATCGGATCGCCGAGGAACGGATTCTTCTTGGTGACACTGGCGAACTTCGAGCTGAACTCGCCGTAGGTCAGATGCAGAGAGCGCTCGCGGACCAGGCCGAACGCCGCGGCATCCCAGAACGCCGTGGTGCCACCGTTGCCGAGGACGACCTCGTAGCCCTCGGGTAGCGAGAACAGGTCCCGCAGCCCGGATCGCACGCGGGCGACCACATCCTTGACCGGTTTCTGCCGGTGGCTGGTGCCGAACACCGAGGCACCCACCTCCACCAGGGACTGCAACTGCTCCGGGCGGACCTTGGACGGGCCGCAACCGAAACGACCGTCGGTGGGCTTGAGCTCATCGGGGATGGTCGGGAACGCACTGGTCATGGCCAACAGCGTAACCGCGCCGTTGCTGTGCCGCGTACCACACTCCGGCTAACGTGAGTGGGTATGAGCATGCGGTCGTCGAGGGGCGCTGCCGGAGATCGATCCGATGATGGCCGTGGCGGTGGTCACGGCGAGGAACCGGGTCCACCGGCGCCGGGCGGGTGGCTGCGCGGACTGCTGCCGCGGCGTTTCCGCCGGCGCGGTGAGGCGCCCAGCGGCGCCGATCGCCGGGAATTGCTGACCTACGGTACGGCCGGATCGGCCACGGTACTGGCGGCCGGTACCCGCAAACGGGAACCCGGCTACACCTTCCGGGTCCGCGTCCGGCTGCCCGGGCTGCCGCCCTACGAGGCCCAGGTCCGGCAGCGTGTATCCGGCGGGGAACTGGACCGGATGCGCCCCGGCGATCTGGTGTGCTGCCGGGTGGACCCGGACGACCGCGACCGCATGGTGCTGTATCCCCCCGGTGAGGCCGATCCGGGCCGGGCCGCCCTGGCGAAAATCCTGGCCGACGGCCGCCGGGCCACCGCGACCGTACTGGCGGTGAATCCCGTCGAAGTCGACTACTGCGGCTGCGACGATCCGGTGATGCGCCTGGACCTGGAGTTACGTGCCTGGGACGAACCGGACCCCTGGCATGTGCGGGTGGTCCAGCCGGTGCCCCTGTCCGCGATAGAACTCCTGGACCTGGGCGCGAAACTCCGGGTCGCCTTCTTCGCGGTCGACAGCGGCGACTCGGTCGCGATCGATTGGGAAGCAGACCCGGACTGCGTCTGACGGAAAGGGCCACGGTCGCCCCGCGCGCTGTGGCGAGGCCGCGCACTCGCGGATCCGCGAGTGCGGGAGGCGGTGCTCACCGCCGCCTGCACGCCTCCGGCCGGCATTGTGGTGGACAGTGACCGGCGCGAGCGCCGACCCCACGCGAATTCGGTAATCGAACGCCTCGGCGAGTACACCGCAATCCGTGGCGCCGGCATCCACCGGACCGGGGAGGCCGGCGCGACACCTCGGCCCGCACCGAACCCGGCGCGACAAGCAGCGCTCCTACGAAGCGCTCAGAAGTATCGGCACATCTATGGGTCCTGCCCGCACAGGACCCATAGACAGAACCCATGTGCCGAGCGGGACAAACCTGCGCCCGCCGGACGTGGCGCAACTTATACGGCTGCGACGCTGTCCCAGCCCGCGACGTCCTGCGGTGACCGCGGGGCGGGGCCCGTATAGATGGCGGCGGGGCGGACCAGTTTGCCGAGTTTCTTCTGTTCCATGATGTGCGCGCACCAGCCCGCGGTCCGGCCGCAGGTGAACATCGCCGGCATCATATGGGCCGGGACCTCGGCGAAGTCGAGGATGACCGCCGCCCAGAATTCGACATTGGTTTCGATGGCGCGATCGGGCCGGCGTTCGCGGAGTTCGGCCAGCGCCGCCTGTTCCAGGGCGGCCGCCACTTCGTAGCGCGGGGCGGCCAGGCGCCGGGCGGTATCGCGCAGCACCCGGGCGCGCGGATCTTCGGCGCGGTAGACCCGGTGGCCGAAACCCATGAGCTTTTCTTTGCGATCGAGGATGCCTTTGACGAGCGCACGCGCATCGCCGCTGCGTTCGACTTCCTCGATCATCGGCAGCACACGAGCCGGTGCACCGCCGTGCAGCGGGCCGGACATGGCGCCGATGGCGCCGGAGAGCGACGCCGCTACGTCGGCACCGGTGGAGGCGATGACGCGGGCGGTGAACGTGGAGGCGTTCATCCCGTGTTCGGCGGCCGATACCCAGTAGGCGTCGATGGCCTCGGTGTGCCGCGGGTCCGGATCGCCCTTCCAGCGCGTCATGAACCGTTCGGTGACCGTGGTGCACTCGTCGATCCGGCGCTGCGGCACCGCAGGCTGGTAGATACCGCGCGCGGACTGCGCGACATAAGACAGAGCCATCACCGAGGCGCGGGCCAGGTTCTCCCGCGCGGTCGCTTCATCGATATCCAGCAGCGGCTGATAACCCCAGATGGGTGCGAGCATGGCCAGACCGGCCTGCACATCGACCCGGACATCGCCGGTGTGCACCGGCAGCGGGAACGGTTCGGCCGGCGGGAGGCCGTGCCCGAATTCGCCGTCCACCAGCAGGGCCCAGACATCGCCGAATGTGACCCGGTTGGTGACCAGATCTTCGATGTCCACGCCGCGGTAGCGCAGCGCGCCGCCGTCTTTATCGGGTTCGGCGATATCGGTGGTGAACGCGACCACCCCCTCGAGGCCGCTGACGAAATCGTCCGGGACCTGGCCGGCCCCCGAAATGCCGGAATTGGTGGTCATACGCGACTCTCCTTTCAACAGAACTCTAGCGCTTTGCTACTCCGGAGTAACGTCTGGCCCATGTCCGATGTGGAGGATTCCGGCGCCGATCTCGCCGCGATGCGTGCCGAATACGGTGCGGCCCATCCGCGTTCACCGGAACAGGGGCCGCTGCTCGGTGTGCGCGATACCGAACTCGACGAGAATTCGGTGGCCGGTGGCTGGGAGCCGCTGTTGCGGCAATGGATCGACCAGGCCACCGCGGCCGGAATTGCCGAAGCCAACGCCATGGTGCTCGGCACGCTCGATTCGGCGGGGCCCGTGGCCCGGCCGGTGACCCGCACCGTCCTGTGTAAAGGGCTCTCGCCCGACGGGGTCATCTTCTATACGAATTACGACTCGGCCAAAGGTGCGCAACTGGCGGCGGTGCCGTACGCATCGGCGACCTTCCTGTGGCCGCAACTCGCGCGCCAGGCGCATCTCCGCGGCCGGGTGGAGCGAGTGCCGGCCGGAACCACCGAGGAGTATTGGCGGTCGCGCCCCCGTGAATCGCAGCTGGGTGCGTGGGCATCGGAGCAATCGCAACCGATCGCCTCGCGCGAGGAGCTCGATCGGCGGTTGGTCCGGACCACCGCCCGCTTCGCCACCGCCGCCGAGATTCCGGTGCCACCGCAATGGGGCGGTTATCTACTACGGCCCGACGAAGCGGAGTTCTGGCAGGGGCGCCGGGGCCGGCTGCACAACCGGATCCTCGTCCGGGTCGGCGCAACCGGAATGTCGGTGCAGCGTCTGCAGCCGTGAGGGGCCGATCGCCCGCCGTCAGGGCCCGTTACGCCCGTGTGCAGGCCTTTCGGTGATATTCCGCACGGTTTTGTTTTTCGTGCTGTGGGTACCATATTGCTACCCGGCGTCGCAGCGGTTCACCCACCGCGACGCCGATCGTTGCATCGGGGGCGCGACACAGCGGCGCAGGTCCGTAATCGGGCCGGTCACAGCGGTGCCGAACGTTATCCGGCAGGCCGAAACGCACCCCCGCGCGGGCCGTATTGTGAGATCGCAACGCGGGTACCCTCCTCGCCGGTCCCGTCGGAGCAAGGACTAGCGTCTACCGATAACGCACCGCGTGCCGACCGCATGCGATGCCGATGGTCACAGCCTGAGAGGGAACCTTCCGTGCCGGAGAATCACATCAATGACGCCAAACCGGTTCTGACCTATCCGGGTGGCGAGTACCCCATGACGATCGCCCAGGCCGCCGAAGGAAACGACGGTATCGATCTCGGCAAGCTGCTGGCGAGCACGGGATATACGACCTATGACCCCGGGTTCGTCAATACCGCGTCGACCAAATCGGCGATCACCTATATCGACGGTGAACAGGGAATTCTGCGCTACCGCGGGTATCCGATCGAACAGTTGGCCGATAACTCGACCTTCATCGAGGTCAGCTATCTGCTGATCTACGGCGAGCTTCCCACCCAGGATCAGCTGGAAGATTTCACCGACAAGATCCGCCGGCACACGCTGCTGCACGAGGATCTCAAGCGCTTCTTCGACGGCTTCCCCCGTAATGCGCACCCCATGCCGGTGCTCTCCTCGGCGGTCAACGCGCTGTCCGCCTACTACCAGGATTCGCTGGACCCTCGCGATCCCGAACAGGTCGAGCTGTCCACCATCCGGCTGCTGGCCAAACTGCCGACCATCGCCGCGTACTCGTACAAGAAGTCGGTGGGCCAGCCGTTCCTCTACCCGGACAACTCGCTGTCGCTGGTGGAGAACTTCCTGCGGATGACCTTCGGGTTCCCGGCCGAGCCCTACCAGGTCGACCCGGAGATCGCCAACGCCCTGGATATGCTGCTGATCCTGCACGCCGACCACGAGCAGAACTGCTCCACCTCCACGGTCCGGCTGGTCGGCTCCTCCGACGCCAACCTGTTCACCTCGGTATCCGGCGGTATCAACGCGCTGTGGGGCCCGCTGCACGGCGGCGCCAACCAGGCGGTGCTGGAAATGCTGGACGGTATCCTGGCCGCCGGCGGTGACGTCAAGGAATTCATCCGCAAGGTCAAGAACAAGGAAGACGGTGTGAAGCTGATGGGCTTCGGGCACCGGGTCTACCGCAACTACGACCCGCGCGCCGCGATCGCCAAGAAGCACGCCGACACCATCCTCAGCAAGCTCGGCAGCGATCCGCTGTTCGATATCGCCCAGGCTCTGGAAGAGGCCGCGCTCACCGACGATTACTTCGTCGAGCGCAAGCTCTACCCGAACGTCGACTTCTACACCGGCGTCATCTACAAGGCCATGGGCTTCCCGACCCGTATGTTCACCGTGCTGTTCGCCATGGGCCGGCTGCCGGGCTGGATCGCGCACTGGCGGGAAATGCACAGCGAAGCCATCAAGATCGGCCGTCCGCGGCAGATCTACACCGGTTACGGTGCACGGGACTATTCCGAGATCACCAACCGCTGAACCGATTGAATCGAAGGGGATTCAAGGCATGAGCAAACCGGAAATCGAATTCCAGGCGGGTCCGCCGCCCACCGAGCTGGTCATCAAGGACATCACCGTCGGTGACGGTCCGGAAGCGGTGCCCGGCGGCACCGTAGAAGTGCACTACGTCGGCGTGGAATTCGATACCGGCGAGGAATTCGATTCGTCGTGGAACCGCGGCGAATCGCTCAGCTTCCCGTTGCGCGGCCTGATCCAGGGCTGGCAGGACGGCATCCCCGGGATGAAGGTCGGCGGCCGCCGACAGCTCACCATCCCGCCGGAACTGGCCTACGGCCCCGCGGGCGGCGGACATCCGCTCTCCGGCAAGACCCTGGTCTTCGTGATCGATCTGCTCGACGCGAAGTAGACCCGGGCTACACCTGAACAATCCCGCTCGGCGCGCGCCTCCTCCAGGAGGCGCGCGCCGAGGCGTCGAGGGAGCCGGCTCCTGCGTCTGCGGGGGTTGCGGCGCCTCGTCCGCTGCCGATGCCTGGACTCGTGGCGCCGTGCATGCGTTTCATCAGCAGTCCGGGCGCAGCGCGCGCGCCCGCTGGACTGCCGCGCTGGGGCCGAGCAGCGCACCACCGGTTCGGAGACGGACTCGCTCGAACCTCTGGCGCCGGCCGGTTGGCTACTAGAGCGTGCCGGCGCGTCGGTCGTCCGGCAGAACGAGAACCAGGCGGACTCCGCCGAGTGTGCCGTCGTCGAAGTAGGCCCGGCCGCCGTGTAACTGGGCCTGCTGGGCGACCAGTGCCAGTCCGAGCCCCGATCCGCCCTTGTGGGCGCCGGAACCGCGGGCGAAGCGGGCGAAAACCGATCCCCGTTCGTCGGGCGGAATCCCGCGGCCGTTGTCGTCGACGGAGATGACGATGGTGCCGTCGTTATGGCGGTGGGCCGACAGCACTGCCTCGGTGGCCTCGCCGTGTTTCACCGAGTTCTTCAGGGCGTTGTCCACCGCCAGCCGCAGACCCGCGGGCAGACCGCGGGTGACCAGTTCGGCATCGGTATCGACGCGGACCGCAAGACCGGGGTAGTGGCGCATTGCGTCGTGGGCGGCCAGATCGCACAGTTCGGCGATATCGGTGTCGATATGGTCGCGTTCGGAGGTCAGATCGCCGGAGGCCAGTCGTTCCAGTGCGGCCAGGGTCGTTTCCACTCGTTCCTGGCTGCGTTGCAGGTCGGCGAGGATTTCGGTGCGCTGTTCCTCGTTCAGGTCCAGCGTAGCCAGCACCTCGAGGTCGGTGCGCATCGCGGTGAGCGGAGTGCGCAGTTCGTGCGCCGAGACCGCGGCGAAATCCCGCGCGGTCTCCAGAGCGGCCGCCGTTTCGGTCTGCGCCTGGTCTACCCGGCGCAGCATCGTGTTCACCGCGTCCGCCAACTGCTCGGCCTCCAGCACCCCGGAGCTGTCCACCGGTTCGGGGGTGGCGTCACGGTAGCCGGTCCGGGCGCCGACCTGGCGGGTGAGCACCACGATGGGCCGGACCGCCCGGCCGCCGAACAGCCAGCCCAGCGCCGCCGACGCGGCGATTGCCGCCAAACCCGCGAACAGCAGCCACCGTTGCTGGTCGGCCGTCGCCTGCGCGGCGTCCGTGGCAGGGATGCCCAGTGACACCGTGCGGCCCGTGGGTTGGTTCTCGGTGGTGGTCAGTACCCGGTACGGGGTGTCGTCCACCGTGACCGTGCGTGATCCCGGGTCCAGTTCCGGTAGCCGGGTGACGCTGGAGGCCACCATCTGACCGTCGTCACGGACGGTCAGCGCCATATCGCGATCCGGTCCCACCAGGTTCACGATCCCGACCGCGATCACCGGGTCGATCACTACCAGCCGGGACGCGATCTGCAACTGCTGGTCGGTCTGTCGCAAGTTGTTGCGTTCGATTGCCGGTACGGCGATGGCACTGACCAGCGCGACAATGAGTACCGATCCCGCGGCCGCCGCCCCTGCGACCCGGGTACGCAGGGAATACGATCTGCGGCTCCGGCGGGTGATGCCGTCGCTCACCTGGTGTCCCGCAGGACGAATCCGACGCCACGGATCGTGTGCAGTAGCCGCGAGGTGCCGTCGACCTCCAGTTTGCGGCGCAGGTAGCCGACGAAAACGTCGACCACATTCGTATCGGCGGCGAAATCGTAGCCCCATACCAGTTCCAGGAGCCGTTCCCGGCTCAGTACCACCCCCGCGTTGCGGGCCAGTGTGGACAGCAGTTCGAACTCGCGTTTGGTCAGGTCGATCTCCTGGTCGCCCAGAACTGCCCGGTATCCGGCTGTATCGACCTGTAGCGGCCCGACGACGATGGTGTCGGATGCCCCGGTCGACGCGGTATCGGTGCGCCGGCGCAGCAGCGCTTTGATCCGGGCGACCAGTTCGGCGAGAACGAACGGTTTGACCAGGTAGTCGTCGGCTCCGGATTCCAGCCCGGCGATCCGGTCGCCCACCGAACTACGTGCGCTGAGCACACAGATCGGTACCTCGTTACCCATCGCCCGCAGCGCGGTCACCACCCCTGCACCGTCGAGTACCGGCATATTCATATCCAGCACGATCGCGTCGGGCCCGTTATCGGCCACCGCCCGCAGCGCCGCCGCCCCGTCCCGGGCGATACTCACCTGGAACCCGGACAGGCGCAAGCCTCGTTCGACCGACGCGAGTACATCCTCGTCGTCATCGACAACCAGAACTGCCGGTTTGGTCCGATCCACCACACCGCCCAGTGTATTGACGAGCAATCCGTGCGCGGTGCCGCCGCGGCAAGCATCTGTGCGACGCCGGAGCCGGCGGAACCCGAACGTCCGGCCCGCTCCCGCGAACCGGACGCCCGGTCGTTCTCATCCTCGGTGCGCCGAGAACTCAGTAGCTGTCGCAGGTATCGGCCACGCCCTGCAGGGTGGCCTGCATCTGCTGGGCGCGCGGATCGTCCTGGGCCTGCTGAGCGGCCTGCGGGTTCTGCTCGATGTACTGCTGCAGCTCGGCCCTGCGCTGTTCGACCGGCTGATCGAACTTGGCCTGCAGCTGGGCCTTGGCATCCGGGTTGGCATCCAGCATGGCCGCGAGGTCCGGGGCCTGGTCGTGGAGTGCGGCATCGACTTGAGCGAAGGAGCAGTCGCTGGTCAGCAGGGGTTCTACCATCTCCATGGGGCCTGCCGAGGCGACGGCGGGGCTCAGGAAGGCCGTGGCCGCGGCGGCCGCTCCCAGGGTGAGGGTGGTGAGACCGAACTTGCCGAACCGCCGGTTCGTGTTGTGTGCCATGGGAATTACTGCCTCCTATGTGTCGAGTCGAGCCGTTGCTCGTGGACCCCTCAGACCGTATGGGGCAGTGTTGGCCCGACTCTGAGGTTTTCTTAAGAGGACTTTGTGCTTTGTGGCGGCTGGATGATCCGGGCCAGTTCGTCGAGCACCGTGGGATCCTCGATCGTGGAAGGTATTTCGTAATCCTCGCCCGCTGTCATCTGGCGGATGGTTTTGCGAAGGATCTTTCCGGAGCGGGTTTTCGGCAGCGCGGGGACGACAACGGCGTTGTACAGTCCGGCGACGGCGCCGATTTGGGTCCGCACCCGCTCACTCAGTTCGTCGCGCAGCGTTTCGATATCTATCCGGGCATCGGATTTGAGTACTACATAAGCGATCGGCCGCTGCCCCTTGAGTTCATCCGGAAGCCCGATCACCGCGCATTCGGCCACGGCTTCGTGCCCCGCGACGGCGGCTTCGATACTGCCCGCGGAAAGGCGGTGCCCCGCCATATTGATCACATCATCGCTGCGACCGAGGACGAAAAGGTAGCCGTCCTCGTCGAAATAGCCCGAGTCGCCGGTCAGGAAATGGCCCGGATACGCCGCCAGGTAGGAGCGTTTGAACCGCTCCTCGTCGTGCCATAGGCCGGTCAGTGCGCCGGGCGGTAGCGGTAGGCCGATAACGATATTGCCCTCGGTGTTCGCGGCGACCGGATTACCCGAGGAATCCAGGACCCGCAACCGGTAGCCCGGCACCGGCACCGAGGCGGAACCCGGTTTGATCGGCAGTTGCTGTATCCCCAGTGGATTGGCGCAGATAGGCCAGCCCGTTTCGGTCTGCCACCAGTGATCTACCACCGGGCAGTCGTCGCGGCCGGCGAGCAATGTTTCGTCGGCCCAGGTGAAGGTGGCCGGGTCGAGCCGTTCGCCCGCGCAGAACAAGGCGCGCAGGGAGGATAGGTCGTGCTCATGGGCCGATTCGGCGGTGGGGTCCGCGCGGCGGATGGCCCGCAGCGCGGTGGGCGCGGTGAAGAGGGTATGCACCCGGTGCCGGGCGACCACTTTCCAGAATGCGCCGGCATCCGGCGTGCCCACGGGTTTGCCCTCGAACAGCAGTGTGGTGGCCCCGGCCAGCAGTGGGGCGTAGACGATATACGAATGGCCGACCACCCAGCCCACATCGGAGGCGGCCCACATCACCTGCCCCGGCCCGACATCGTAGATATTGCGCATGGACCAGGTCAGGGCGACGGCATGCCCGCCGTTGTCGCGCACCACACCCTTCGGTTTACCGGTCGTACCCGAGGTGTACAGCACGTACAGGGGGTCGGTCGCCGCCACCGATACCGGATCCACGGGGGCGGCATCGCGTACCGCGACATCCCAGTCGAGCCAGCGCGCCGTTCCGGAAACCGCACCGAAATCGTGCTCGGGAAACCCGGCGCGCTGTTTCACCAGGACGGTTCCGGGGGCCGCGGTCTCCGCGAGTTCGAGTGCCCGGGCCACGATAGGGGGGTAATCGATGGTGCGACCGGGTTCGAGACCGCCCGAGGCGGTCACGATAAGCACCGGTTCCGCGTCGTCGATACGTGCCGCCAACTCGGGCGCGGCGAACCCCCCGAACACCACCGAGTGCACAGCCCCGATCCGGGCGCAGGCCAGCATCGCGACCACGGCCTCGGGAATCATCGGCAGATAGATAACGACCCGGTCACCGGCCTGGACGCCGAGGTCACGCATGGCGCCGGCGAATCGGGTGACCCGGTCGAGAAGTTCGGAATAGGTGTAGACCCGGCTTTCGCCGGTCATCGCCGATTCGTAGATCAATGCCGATTGCTCGCCGCGGCCGCCGATCACATGCCGGTCGAGCGCGTTGTAGCAAGTATTGAGGCGGGCTCCGGGAAACCAGCGCGAAATCGGGCGGGCGGTGTCGAGTGCCTGTTCCGGCGGGGTATCCCAGTCGATATCTGCCGCGGCCCGGGACCAGAACTCGGCGGGATCGACCAAACTGGTCTGATAGACCGGTCGATACTCGTTCCTCGCGTTCACCCGTGCTCCCTAGCCTCGCAGCAATCCTCGCCTCGATAGATCAGCACGATTGTGGCAGACTTCACGCGACCCCCTGGCGGGTGTCGCGACCATGGCTTATGCCTGTAATCGGCTGGTCAGTGTGCGCCGACCCGGGCCTAGTACACCAAGAAGTTATTGATCCGTTAGAATCTGATGACACGAATTCGGTCCGTCGTAGACGCAATTTCTCGGCCAGCCGCGACCCACGGGCAGCTCCACCCGTCGAGCCACTATGCGAGTGTGGAGTTCCCCTGTGGTGCATGGCTGGGGCCAGGTTGGAAAGTGAGTGGGAATGCGTGACGCCGCTAGGTCCGGCACGAAGCGCTGGGCGCTTAGTAACTGGGACCTTCGCTGGAAGGTTACGGCCGTCCTGGCTGTGCCGTTGGCGGTCGCGGTCGGACTCGGTGTGTCGAGGATTTCGGCGCAATGGGGCGAGGCGAACCGGCTGGGCGCGTCTGCCGAGAACGTCAGTCTCGTTCCGGCGGTCCTCGATCTCAGTTCGGCCACCTCGACCGTCGCGGGTTCACAGGCCATCGCGATCGCGCCCAACCGTTCCATGGTCACCGAGGAAAATCTGACAACCCTGGACCAGACCATCACCGTGGCCAAGGATGCGCTCGTCGACCTCGACGACCTTCCGGGCGCGCACCAGGCGTTGTCGGAGATGATCGATCAGGCCGAGCAGGTGCGTACCGGCGGGCTGGCACCGTCGGGTTCACCGGACGAGGCGGTCGCGGAGCTGGACCGAGCCCGTAACGCCGGTGTCCGCGCTGTGGAAGCGATCATCGGCGAGGTCGGCGACCCGTCGATCGACCCGGACAAACTCCGGCTGGTCGACGCGCTCAATCTGCGTTCCGCCATGGTCGGCGAAATCACCGCCGCCGCCGAGCTGTTACGCGATCAGGAAACCGGTGAGCAGGCCTACCGGGCCGCGACCGATACCGAACTCGCGCTGCTGAACATTCTGAGCCAGCGCTACAACGCCGAAGACCCCGATATCGTGGCCCTGCGCGAGGGCGTCATCAACCGCCAGGCGATGCTGGATACGCCGGAGGCGCAAGCGGGCCGGATACCGCTGGGCGAAGCCCGCGAATCGCTGCTGGCGAGCACCTCGACCACCGATAAACTCATCGGCGAGGCGACCACCGAAATCGACAGCGGTGTGCAGCGGATGGCCGACCGGGCCCTGTCCGACGCCGTCATCTACTCCATCGTGGTGCTGCTGACCATCCTCGCGGCCCTGCTGCTCGCCGTGTTCGTGGCCCGCTCGATGATCGTGCCGCTGCACCGGCTGCGGCTGGCCGCGCTGCGCGTCGCCGAAAGCGATCTGCCCGACGAGGTCGCCCAGCTGCGGACCGGTGCCGCACCGGAAGAAGTCCCACTCGAACCGATGCCCATCCGGTCCGAGGAGGAGATCGGCCAGCTGGCCCGCGCGATCGACGATATCCACGGTCAGGCGCTGCGCCTGGCCAGTGATCAGGCGCAGATGCGTTCCCAGGTCAACGATATGTTCGAGACCCTGGCGCGGCGCAGTAAATCGCTTGTCGACCATCAGCTCAGCCTCATCGAGGCGATGGAGTACGACGAGAAGGATCCGCGACTGCTGGAGAACCTCTTCCGGCTGGACCATCTCGCCGCCCGTATGCGCCGTAACGGCGACAACCTGCTGATTCTGGCCGGCACCAAACAGCGCCGCGCGAAATCGGCGCCGGTCGAGATCGCCGATGTGCTGCGCGCCGCGATCTCCGAGGTCGAGGACTATGAACGCGTCAAGCTGGGTGCCACCCCGCGCGGTGCCCTGATCGAACCGGCCGCCTCCGATATGGCGCATCTGTTCGCCGAGCTGCTGGACAACGCGCTGCGGGCCTCGCCGCCGGAAACCGATGTGAAGTTCACCTTCGCGCAGGCACACGACCAGGGTCTGCTGATCGAGGTCGCCGACCGGGGTATCGGTATGCCGCCGAGCGAGATGGCCGAGATCAACCGCCGGCTGGAGAACACCGCCGAACCCGGCCCGGACACCGCCCGCCATATGGGTCTGTTCGTCGTCGGCCGGCTCGCGGAACGGCATGGTCTCAACGTGCGGCTGCGGCCGACCTTCGATACCGCCCGCGATCCCGGCGTCACGGTCACCGTGCATGTGCCGATGAGCCTGATCGTGGCCGGCGAAACCCAGATCCTGCCGCTGGCGACCGGTTCGGGCCCGCAGCCGCTGGTGCCCAGCGACGGCGGTAAGAAGTCGAAGCCGGAGGAATCCGCCGACGAGGCAGCCGCCGCGGCACTGCGCAACGCCGGTGGCCAGTCCATGCAGACCCGCGGTATCAGTCGTACCGCCGACGGCAACATGATGGTCACCGTCGATCCCGGGATGAGCGGTCCGCTGCCGGCGGTCGAACGTCCCAAGCCGGGCGAGCGTCCGGGCGGTCCGGCGCCGGCGGGCCCGGGTGGCCTGCCGCAGCGTCAGCCCGGTTCCGCGATGGCCGGCGGTCTGCGTGACGGCGAACAGGGCACCACGAGCCTGCGCCAGGCCAGTGCGGGCAGTACCGCGCAGCGCGGCAAACTTGCCGCGGCCAACCTCCCCAAACGCAATCTCGGCCCCGGCGGTGGCGGTGGCGGTGCCACCCCGACCCTGCCGCCGCGTACCCCGGGCGATTCGCCCGCGGGCGGCGCGCGCCCCACGGAGAGCGGCCTCAGCGGGTTGCCGCAGCGTGGTGGGTCGCCGCAGCCGGGACCCGGTGGCCTGCCGCAGCGTCAGCCGGGTGGGGGTGACGCATCGCGGCCCGGCCCGAGTGGTCTGCCGCAGCGTCAGCCGACCGGTGACGCACCGCAATCCGGCCCCGGCGGTTTGCCGCAGCGTCAGCCGGCCGGCGGCGAAGCAACGTCATCCGGGTCCGGTGGTCTGCCGCAGCGTCGTCCCGGCGCGAACGGTGCCCCCGGAAATCCCCAGACACCGCCCGCGCGTCCCGATTCCGAGCGCCCCGCCGAAACCGCGTCGGAAACGGCGGCACCACAGCGTCCTGCCGGACCGGTACCCCCGCGGCGTCCGGCCCCGCAGGGGCCCAACGGGCTGCCGCAACGCGAACCCGGTACGAACGGTGCCCGCGAATCCGGTGGCCCGGGTCTGCCCCAGCGTCGTCCGGCGGGCGACCAGGAACGGCCGCCGCAGGCCGATACCGCGTCCGGTGCCCTGTCCACCCGGCGGGAACCCACACGTAACGGTCTGCCGTCCCGCGATACCTCCGGTGAACTGCCGGCGCAGCGTGGACCGGCCGAGGGCCGGCCGTCGCGGGAATCTTCCGGCGAACTCCCCGCCCAGCGGGGCCCCGCCGGCGGTCCGCCGCCCCGGCACAAATCCCCGGGCAGCGGGTTACCGCAGCGAGCTGCGAGCGGCAGTGGCCTGCCGCAGCGCAACTCGGCCGGTAACGGACGTCCCGAACCTGCCGGAGCCGAGAACGGTCTGCCGCAGCGGGAGAACGCTGCCCCGCAGCGCCCGCCCCGCCCCGAGGAGACGGGAGGGCTGCCGCGGCGGCAGCCGGGTGGATACACCGCCGAACGGTTCGACAACCCGCCGGGTGTCGCGCTGCCCCGGGAACCGGAACCCGCCGAGGACTCGGCGCCGGCCCGTGAGTCCGGCCGGCACAGTTACAAGTCCAACCCGGCGAAGACGGCTTCGTTCTTCCAGACCCGACTGCAGCCGGCCGAGGAAACCGACAACATCATCGGCGGTACGCCCATTTTCGCGGAGATGATGTCGGCCTGGCTGTCGGATCCGAACGCCGACCGTTCCCAGGCCGTCGCCTCCTTCGAATCACCGGGCGACGAGGGCTGGACGGCTGCTCGACGGGCCAGCGAGGCAGAACCCGAAACCCGCACCTCGGCCGGTCTTCCGCAACGTAATCCGGGCGGCCGGCTGGTGCCCGGCGCCGTCAACGGCGCCCAGGAGCGGACGCCGAGTCGCAATCCCGAAACGATCCGGTCTAGTTTGAGTCGGCACCAGCAAGGTGTTCGGGATGGCCGTGCAATGCGAGCAATGAACCTAACCGGAGACAAAGGAGACCGATGAACCCCGAACTAGGTGGTACGAACCGTCAGTTGGATTGGCTGGTTTCGAACTTCGCAGGCGAGGTTCCTGGCGTAGCCCATGCCGTTCTGGTCTCGGCCGACGGCCTGCTGATGGCGGCGAGTGCCCAGCTACCGGTCGATCGGGCCGAACAGCTTTCGGCTGTTACGGCAGGTCTGGCCAGTCTCTCGGTGGGTGTGTCCAATCTCTTCGAGGGCGGGACGGTCCTGCAGTCCGTCGTCGAAATGGAACACGGCTACCTGCTGTTGATGGCGGTAGGTGACGGGTCATACCTCGCTGTTCTGACCAATACGTCCTGCGATATCGGACAGGTCGGATACGAAATGGCTTTGTTGGTCGAACGCGTGGGCCAGACAGTTCAGGCCACTCCGCGCGTCACAATGGGTTCCTGATGGTGGGATGGACATAGAGGATCACCGCGTGGGAGGTTCCGAGCCCAGTCTCGTGCGCCCGTACTCGCTGACCGCCGGTCGTACCCGGCCGAAGGTGGAGCTGGCGCTCGAGGCTCTCGTTGCGTCCCATCCCATTCCGCTCGAACGCCAGTACGAACTGAGCAATATCGAGAACTCGATAGTCGAGTTGTGCAGGGAGTCGCCGTCGGTCGCCGAACTTGCGGCGCGACTGGGTATACCGATCGGGGTGGCGCGTGTATTGGTAGCGGACCTGATCGAAGCCGGGCATGTCCGCGTTTCGGCGACTTTGAAAGACGATTCCAGCGACGATGAACGTCGCGAGCTGATCGAAAGGGTTCTCAGTGGACTCCGGCGTATATGATTCGACGGCGCAGGTCGATACCCGTGTCATCAAGCCGACCTCGGCAAAGATCGTGGTCGCGGGCGGGTTCGGCGTGGGCAAAACGACGCTGGTGGGGGCAGTTTCGGAAATCGTCCCGTTGAGAACCGAGGCTCTGGTGACCAACGCCAGCGCCGGGATCGACAATCTCGCGGGTATCGAGAGCAAATCCACCACCACGGTGGCGATGGACTTCGGCCGTATCAGCCTGGCGGACGATCTGGTGCTGTACCTGTTCGGTACTCCGGGCCAGTACCGCTTCTGGTTCATGTGGGACGACCTGATCCGTGGCGCCATCGGCGCGGTGGTGTTGATCGATACCCGCCGCCTGGAGGACAGCTTCGCGGCGGTCGACTACTTCGAGGCGCGCAACCTGCCGTTCCTCGTCGCGCTCAACCAGTTCGACGATGCCCCGCAGTACCCGATCGAGGATATTCGGCAGGCGCTGGCGGTTCCCGCCGATGTGCCGATCATGCCGATCGACGCCCGGCGCCGGGAACCGGCCAAGGAGGCGCTGGTGCGGCTCACCGAGTACGCCCTGCAGAAGGTCACCCGCGGGTACTGATGCGGTGCCGGTCATACTGGGCGGCGTGCCGGTAGGGACAGTTGAGGTGCCGGGCGGCCCGGGAGGGCTCGGATGACGCCGGCGAAACGCCGGATCGGCTCGTGCGAGCTGCTCGACGCGCTGCTCGATCCGGGAACATTCGTGAGCTGGGATGCGCCGCCGATAGCGGTGGCGCCGACCGGCGCCTATCGGTCCGCGCTGGCCGAGGCGGCCGACGCGGCGGGTACCGACGAATCGGTCCGCACCGGCGAAGGCCGGTTGCGTGGGCGGCGTATCGCGGTTATCGCGTGTGAGTTCGCGTTCCTGGCGGGCTCGGTGGGCGTCGCCGCGGCCGAACGGATCGTCGCCGCCGTCGAGCGGGCGACAGCGGAGGGACTACCGCTGGTCGTCTCACCGACGTCGGGCGGCACCAGAATGCAGGAGGGCACGGTCGCCTTCGTGCAGATGGTGAAGATCGCCGGTGCCGTAGCCACCCATAAATCGGCCGGTCACCCCTATATCGTGTACCTCCGGAACCCGACCATGGGCGGGGTTTTCGCGTCCTGGGGGTCGCTCGGGCACATCACCTTCGCCGAACCCGGCGCACTCATCGGCTTTCTCGGGCCGCGCGTGTACGAGGCCCTGTACGGCCGCCCGTTCCCACCCGGTGTGCAGACCGCGGAGAACCTGTATCGAAGCGGGGTCATCGACGGAGTGGTCGAGGTATCGGTCTTCCGGCGGATCGCCCACCGGGCCCTGAGCGTGTTCAGCGGGGTCCCGGATGAGCCGAAACCTGCAGCCGGAGATCGTTGTTCCAGTGTCGAGCCGATACCGGTCGAAGCATGGGAGTCGGTGCGTATTTCGCGGCGACCCGAGCGTCCGGGTATTCGTGAACTTCTGCGCCGGAGCAGGCAGCGGGTGCCGCTCAGCGGAACGGGACAGGGGGAAACCGATCGCACGGTGGTCCTTGCGCTGGCTCGTTTCCAGGGCCGTCCGTGTGTTGTGTTCGGTCACGATCGTGCGCATCAGGATCCGGAGCACACCATGGGCCCGGCCGCCCTGCGATCGGCGCGGCGCAGTATGCAGCTCGCCGCCGAACTAGGGCTCCCGCTGGTGTTGGTGATCGATACGATCGGTGCCGCGCTGTCCAAGGAAGCCGAGGAGCGGGGATTGGCACCCGAAATCGCCCGCTGTATAGCCGATCTGGTGACCCTGGACACCCCCACCGTCTCGGTGCTACTCGGCCAGGGAACCGGCGGTGGCGCACTGGCCCTGCTGCCCGCCGACCGGGTGCTGGCGGCGACACACGGCTGGCTGGCGCCGCTGCCGCCCGAGGGCGCGAGCGCCATCGTCCACCGCGATACCGAGCACGCTGCGGAATTGGCTGCGCAGCAGCGGATCCGGTCGGCGGATCTGCTGGCCGACGGGATCGTGGATCGAATTGTGCCCGAATATCCGGACGCGGCAGCGGAACCGGACCAATTCTCACGCCGCATGGTTGCTGCCATCGCCGAGGAACTGACTGCGCTATCGACCCGCCCCGCGGATCGGTTGCGGGAGATCCGGCACCTCCGGTACCGCCGCCTGGGGCTGCCGGACCGATAGTTCGGTCGTGCGCCGACGACGGGTTTGCGCCGCGTACCGACCGGCCCTCGCTGCCGTGTTCGGAACCGCCGACCGGTCGCGGCACGGATGGTTCTGAGACCGCCTTCGCTCAGCTCTCCGGTTCCGGTTCCGGTTTCGACCAGGCGAGGATCATCGCCGGTGCGCAACCGCCGGCCAGTAGCGTCGCCAGGAGCATGACCCCGCCGGCGTAGGCGGTGCGGAAGGCATCGGCCTCCGGGAACAGTGCGCCGCTGTAGATGAGGTACATCACCGGGATCACGCAGAGTGACTGCGTAATGGTGAGGCCGATCGAGCGCGCGGTTTCGCGCTGGGCCATCTCCAATTCGTCGAGGGTTTCGGCGGGCGCGTTGTCCTGGGCGTGCGACACGATCCGCACCATGGTCCACGAGGGCAGGAAGAGCAGGGCGCCCAGGCCCGCCAGGAGGGCCGCCCATTCGAGGCCGAACGCGCACAGTACGCCGCTGACGAACATGGCGGTCAGGGCCACGGTAGCGGTGATCACCAGCGCATGCCGGCGGCCGCGGGTACGCCAGCGGGGCAGCATGCCGGCGAGCTGTTTCTCCCGGACGAGCCACCGCCGGACGCGGTAGGCCTGATAGCGATCGATCAAGGTGGACGGTCCGGTGGCTGCGGTCATGGCAGCTTTCCTTTCTCGCGCGGATAGAGCTCGGCCGACAGCGGGGTGAATTCGGTGCGGGAGAACACCGCCTCGACCGGTAGCCCGAACACCTCGCAGATCCGCAGGGCCAGGTCCAGGCTGGGGTAGTGGTTGCCGCGTTCGAGTGCGCCGATCGTCTGGGGGTTGACGTTCACCGCCTCCGCCAGTGCGGCCCGCGACATCCGGTGTTCCGCGCGCAGTACTGCGATGCGGTTGTAGATGGGGAGGGTTTCCCCGCGTCTTACTGGGCTCACACAACATAGTGTTGTAAAAACCCAACGATCTGTCAAGGTGATTCGGACACGAGGCCCGGATCGTTGACCTGCCGCCGAACCGCTCCTACCGTCGAGGCGGTGACCACTAGACGTGAGATCGGTGTTGTCCCGCCCATCGTGCTCAACGATGGGAGCCTGATTCCGCAGCTCGGTTTCGGGGTCTTCCAAGTACCGCCGGACCAGGTCTTCGATACCGTGACCGCCGCGCTGCGCGCCGGGTACCGCAGTATCGACACCGCGGCCGCCTACGAGAACGAAGAAGGCACCGGCCGCGCCATCCGGCACTTCGGCCTGCCCCGGGACGAGGTCTTCGTCACGACCAAGCTCTGGAACTCCGAGCAGGGCTACGAATCGACCCTGCGTGCCTGCGCGGCCAGCCTCGACCGGCTGGGCTTGGAGTACCTGGACCTCTACCTGATCCACTGGCCCGTTCCCGCGGCGGACAAATTCGTGGACACCTTCCGCGCCTTCCAGCGACTGAAGGCCGACGGCCGGGTGCGTTCCATCGGTGTCTCGAACTTCCGCGTGACCGATCTGGAAAGGGTCGTCGCCGAAACGGGGGAGACGCCGTCGGTGAACCAGATCGAATTGCATCCCCGGCTCGTCCAGCGCGAACTGCGCGAATACCACGCCGAACACGCCATCGCCACCGAAGCGTGGAGCCCGCTCGGCCAGGGCACCCTGCTCGGCGACCCGGTGATCACCCGGATCGCCGGCGAAGTGGACCGCTCACCGGCGCAGGTGGTCATCCGCTGGCATCTGCAGCTCGGCAATATCGTCATCCCGAAATCGGTGACGCCCGAGCGGATCGAGCAGAATTTCGATGTTTTCGGCTTCGAACTCTCCGCCGAGCAGATGAACGCGATCACCGGATTGGACAGCGGCGCCCGGACCGGGGCAGATCCGGCGACCTTCGCGGTCGGCCTGGAAACCTGAGCCCGCGCGTTCCGCGCACCACCACCACGCCGTCCCCGGTGGCGGCTCCCCGCGTCGTGCCGGGTGGGCCCGCCTGTCACTGTGGCAAAGTGGTCGGTAAGGCTTCGTTATTGGCTGTTGGATCGGTATTCGTTGAGCGGGGAAGGACACACATGCTCGGGGTCAGCCGCGACGGCGACGTCGTCACCATCGAACTGCAGCGTGAAGAGCGTCGTAACGCGCTGAACCTGGATCTGGTCGTACAACTGCGCGAGGCGCTCCTCCAGGCAGCTCACAACGCCCGCGTCATCGTGATCACCGGCCGGGGGCCGGTGTTCAGCGCGGGCGCGGATCTCGACGGTGTGTACTCCACCGAATTCCTCGACACTCTGCTGGAGATGCTGCACGAGGTCGAGGCGTTGCCGGTGCCGGTGATCGCCGCTCTCAACGGTCCCGCGCTCGGTGCCGGTGTGCAGTTGGCCATGGCGGCGGATCTGCGGGTGATGGCGCCGGATTCGTATCTGGCGATCCCCGCGGCGAAACTCGGTATCTCCGTGGATCGCTGGACGACCCGGCGGCTGGTCTCGCTGCTCGGTGGCGGTCCGGCCCGTACCGTCCTGCTCGGTGCTGAACCCATCTCGGCCGCCGACGCCTACACCTTCGGCTTCGCCAACCGCCTCGGTACCCTGGCGGACGCACAGACCTGGGCGAAATCGGTCGCCGAACTCGCACCGCTGTCGCTGCGGCATCTGAAGCTGGAACTCAACGACGACGGCACCCGGGGACAGTCGCCCAAGGAACAGCAGTCCGCCTTGGAGGCAGCATGGAACAGCGAGGACGCCGAGGAGGGCCGGCAGGCCCGCAAGGAGAAGCGTTCGCCGAAATTCGTGGGCCGGTGATGCGACCCCGTATTCTGCCCGCCGCGGTGGTGGGACTGGCCGGGATGACCGTACTGGGCTGGGTGCTGCGTGCGCTGGACGGGCTACCGGCAGCGCTGGGTGCCTCGGTGTCGGCGATCGCGCCCACCGCTACGGGAGCGCGCAGTTACCGCAACCGTCAGTTCCACAATACCGAGCCCGCGTCCCCGATCGTCGTACCCGACAATCCCGCCGGGCTGCTGTCGATGGCGTCCGCCATGCGGACGGGGCGGCCGAAGGGGGCCGTGCCGCTGGCCGAGCCGCAACATCCGGCGGTGGCCGCCGATCTGGCCGTCACCTGGTACGGGCATGCCAGCGCGCTGATCGAGGTCGACGGTTTCCGGGTGCTCACCGATCCGGTGTGGAGTGAGCGGGTTTCACCGTCACGGCTGGTGGGTCCGAGCCGGATCCACCCGGTGCCGGTCGAGCTGACCGAGCTGCCGCCGGTGGACGCGGTGGTCGTCTCGCACGACCACTACGACCATCTCGACGCCGATACCATCACCACCCTGCTGCACACCCAGCGCGCGGTCTTCGTGGTCCCGCTGGGGGTCGGCGCGCATCTGCGGCATTGGGGTGTACCGGAATCGCGGATCGTCGAATTGGATTGGGGGCAGTCGCATTCGCTGCCCGCCCGGGACGAGTCGGGTGGCGAGCTGACGATCACCTGCGCCGAGGCCCGCCATTTCTCCGGCCGCGGCCTGGTCCGTAACACCACCCTGTGGGCGGGCTGGGCGCTGGCCGGTCCGGCGCATCGGGTGTACTTCGGCGGCGATACCGGGTTCACCAAGGCATTCGCCGAGACGGGGGCGCAGTGCGGCCCCTTCGACCTGACCTTGCTGCCCATCGGTGCCTACAACCACAGCTGGGCCGATATCCATATGAATCCCGAAGAAGCGGTGCGCGCCCACGCCGACCTGTGCGGCGGCGAACCGGGCCACGGCGTGCTGCTGCCGATCCACTGGGCGACCTTCAATCTGGCTCCGCATCCCTGGGACGAGCCGGTGCGCCGGCTGGTGGCGGCCGCGGCCGCGGCCGGTACCGAAATCGTGGTGCCGGTGCCCGGGCAACGGCTCGATATCGGGGATCTCGCGCCAGGGCGTTCCTGGTGGGAGGATATGGAGTGAACACTTCCGCTCGGCGACAGGAAGGAATTCGGCAATGAGCTTGATGGACAACCTGAAGAATCTGGCCGGCAAGGGTCAGGAGGCGGCGGCCAAGAACTCCGACAAGATCAACCAGGCGGTCGACAAGGCCGGCGATTTCGTCGACCAGAAGACCAAGGGCAAGTACTCGGACAAGATCCAGAAGGGTAAGGAAGCCGCCCGCAAGGTGGTTCCGCCCGAGCAGCAGGGTGGTCCGGGACAGCCCGGCGAACCGGGGCCCGGCCCGCGCCCGTGAGCCGCGGCCGGGTGCCGTACCGGGCCGACCGCTCACGCGGGTGACCCGGCGTGCACCGGGCGTTCGGCGGTGAACCGGGGCAGCCGGATATCGAGGTCCGGCTGAGCAACCTGGACAAGGTGCTCTATCCGGCGACCGGCACCACCAAGGGCGAGGTCATCGAGTACTACGCCGAAATCGCCCCGGCGATGCTGCCGCATATCGCGGGCCGGCCGATCACCCGGAAACGGTGGCCGAACGGTGTCGCCGAATCGTCGTTCTTCGAGAAGAACCTCGGCGCGGGTACACCGTCGTGGCTACCGCGCCGTGCCCAGGAACATTCCGACCGCACCGCGCACTATCCGGTGATCTCGTCGCAGGCCGGCCTGGTCTGGCTGGGTCAGCAGGCCGCCCTGGAGATCCACGTACCGCAATGGCGCTTCGACGGCGATGCGCGCGGACCCGCGACGCGGCTGGTGTTCGATCTCGATCCCGGCCCCGGCGCGGGACTGCCCGAATGCGCGCGGGTGGCGCTCGGGGTGCGGGATATGGTCGCCGAAATCGGGATGCGCGCGTTCCCGCTGACCAGCGGTAGCAAAGGTATCCACCTGTACGTCCCGCTGGACCGGGTGCTGAGCCCCGGCGGGGCGTCCACGGTGGCCAAACAGGTCGCCGCGAATCTGGAGAAACTCCTTCCCGACCTGGTCACCGCCACCATGGCGAAGAGTGTGCGGGCCGGGAAGGTGTTCCTGGACTGGAGTCAGAACAACCCGTCCAAGACGACCATCGCACCGTATTCGCTGCGCGGCCGCGAGCAGCCGAACGTCGCCGCACCACGCCACTGGGCGGAGCTCGAGGACGCCCGTGAACTGCGGCAGCTGCGGTTCGACGAAGTTCTGGAGCGTTATCGGTCCGAGGGTGATCTGCTGGCCGGCCTGGATACACCCCTGAACGACGCGTTGACGAAATACCGATCGATGCGTGACCCGGCGCGTACACCGGAGCCGGTACCGCCGCATTCGCCCCGGCCCGGCCCCGGTGACCGCTATGTCGTCCACGAACACCACGCCCGGCGGTTGCACTGGGATGTGCGGTTGGAACGCGACGGGGTGCTGGTGTCGTGGGCGGTGCCCAAGGGGCCGCCGGAAAGCACCCGGCAGAATCGGCTCGCCGTGCACACCGAGGACCACCCGCTGGAATACCTGGACTTCCACGGCACGATCCCGGCCGGCGAGTACGGGGCAGGGGAGCTGTCGGTCTGGGATACCGGCACCTACCGCGCCGAGAAATGGCGCGACGACGAGGTGATCGTGGTTTTCCGGGGCGAGCGGCTCAACGGCCGGTACGCCATGATCCGGACCGAGGGCGATCAATGGCTGATGCATCTCATGAAGGACCAGCCCGCGACCGGGGAACTGCCGCGTGGACTCACCCCCATGCTGGCCACCAGTGGCGAAGTGGCCGGGCTGCCGGACTCGGAGTGGGCGTTCGAACGTAAATGGGACGGATACCGGCTGCTCGTCGAAATCGATGCCGGCGAAATGCGGCTGCGCAGCCGGGCCGGTAACGACGTCACCGCGCGCTATCCCCAGTTGTCGGTGCTGGCCGAGGAGCTGGCCGACCATCAGGTGATACTCGACGGTGAGCTCATCGTCCGCGGCCCCGACGGCGCGGTGAATATCGCGCTGTTGAAGGCGAATCCGCGGCGCGCCGAATTCCTGGCGTTCGATCTGCTGTTCCTCGACGGCACTTCACTGCTGCGCAAACGCTACCGCGATCGGCGGCACGTGCTCGAAGCGCTGGCCGCGACCACCACCGAACTCCGGGTGCCACCGCGCTATGAGGGCGACGGCACCGAGGCCCTGCACCGCAGCGAAGAAGATGGCGCCGAGGGCGTGATCGCCAAACGGCTGGATTCGGTGTATCTGCCCGGGACCCGCGGGCATTCGTGGGTGAAGCACCGGAACTGGCGTACCCAGGAGGTGGTGATCGGGGGTATGCGGCGCAGTAAGGCGCGACCGTTCGCCTCGTTGCTGGTCGGGATACCGGCCGAGGACGGCCTGGTGTATGCGGGCCGGGTCGGGACCGGGTTCGACGAAGCGGGGATGACCGAACTCGCGGCCCGGCTGCGCCGGTCGGAACGTAAGACGCCGCCGTTCACCAACGAGATGTCGGCCGATGAACTCCGGGACGCGATCTGGGTGACACCGAAGATCAAAGGCACTGTTCGCTACATGGATTGGACCGACGGCGGACGCTTCTGGCATCCTGCCTGGCTCGGCGAGGTGTGACAGCCGTCGCTGCCGTAGTTCCCCCGCTCGCCGCGATTCCCCTGGGTATCGTTACCTACGTAGCGAGTGGAAATGAGGAGCACACCATGGATTTCAAAGGGCTGGCCAACAAAGCGCTGGGTCTGGCGCGTAAGAACTCCAGCAAGGTCGACCCGCTGATCGAGAAGGTCGGCGACGCGGTGGACAAGAAGACCGGCGGAAAATACGCGTCGCAGGTCGACAAGGCGCAGGAGGCCGCTCGTAAAGCCGTACGTGATCAGCAGAAGTAGGTGGTGAGTTCCGCCCGGAGGGAGTTCCGGGCGCGGGCTGCTTCCGGTGTTCCCAGCGGCCTGAGTATGGGCCGGGCGGCCATCATGGTCGTCGGCTTCGCCGTCGTGATGCTCGTCTCGAATTCCATTGCTTCGTCGGTTCACAATCCCGTGGCTGCCCTTGTCGTCGGCCCCGTGCTGGCGGGCGTGGTGGTCTGGCTCTACATCTGGGCCGGACGCCGTATCGAGCGCCGCCGGGTTGTCGAGTTCCCTCGTCGCGGCGGCGGGCTCCATCTTGTGGTCGGCACGGTATCCGGGCTGGGCCTTGCGGCGGTGGCGATCGGTTTCCTTGCCCTCGCCGGCGTGTATCGAATCAGCGGGTGGGGGTCGGTCTCCGGTGCTCTCGCGGTCGCCGGCGCCATGTGCGCCGTCGCCGTCGCGGAGGAAGTTTTCTTCCGCGGTGTCGTCTTCCGGCTCCTCTGGGGGCGTTGGGGGACCGCGGTCGCGCTTGCCGTATCTTCCCTGATCTTCGGCCTCGTGCATCTGATCAATCCCGATGCTTCGGTATGGGGCGCGATCGCGATCGCCGTCGAGGCGGGTTTGCTGCTCGGTGCCGCTTACCTCGCAACAGGTTCGCTCTGGCTGGCGATCGGCATGCACTTCGGCTGGAACGCCGCAACCATGGGGATCTTCGGCACCGTCGTCTCGGGGAGTGAGGCGCGCGAATCGCTGGTCACAGCGGTCACGACAGGCCCGGATTGGTTGTCCGGGGGGAGTTTCGGACCGGAAGCGAGCATTGTCTCGGTACTGGTCTGTTCGGCGGCGACCGTGCTGCTGTTGTACCTCGGATATCGGCGCGGTGGGTTGTCGCTCCGGAACGGCTGAACCACCGGCTCAGGTCAGCAGGTCGAGGGCGAGAGCTCCGGCGCAGACCGCTACGACGATGGCCAGCGCGACCGCATCGTTGCGGCCGGGGCCGGCCGGGTGGGCGGTGAGCCGGCCTGTCCCGCCGCGGGCGGTGATGGCTTCGCCGAGTTCGCCGGCGCGGCGGGTCGAAACAGCCATGGCGGCGGTGAGGATATCGATCAGTGGGTCGGTGGTGCGGTGCAGTAGATCGGGTTTGGGGCGTAGCCGGCGTGCGGCGCGCAGGACCCGGATCTCTTCCAGCAGCAGCGGTAGTCCGCGCAGGGTCAGTGCCACCACGACGGCGAGTTCGTCGACCGGGACCCTCAGCTTGCGCAGCGGGCGGCCGAGGGTTGCCAGGGCGGGGGCGATTTCGCTCATCGGGGTGGTCCAGGCAATCAGCATGGATGCCGACAGGAGGATGAGCCCGAAGACCACGACCTGCGCGTAGCGCAGCAGCGCGACCCCGCCGACCGGTGCGCTGATCACCGCGCCGAGTGCGATCAGCAGCCAGAACACCCACGGTAGCCGGGGTACGACGCCGAGGGGGAGGCGAGCGAGGGCCCCGACCGCGATCAGGAAGACGATCGTGACGCCGAGGATCGGCCAGCTGGGCAGGAACATCAGCAGCAGGCTGATCAGGAAGACGCCGATCATCTTGGTGCCGGCCCAGAGCCGGTGGATCGGGCTGGCGACCGGGACCTGGCGCAGCAGTACGGTGCTCATCGGGCACCTCCGTGGGCGTCGCCGGGTAGCCGCCACGCCGTGCCTGGGGCGGGTTGGTGGACTGGTCCGGGTGGGCGGACCGGTGGGATGGGTGCGGTATCGGCGTCCGATTCCGGGGCCGGGATGTGTGCGGCCTCGGTTTCGGGGATACGCCCGGCCTGCAGGTGGACGGTGCGGTCGCAGATGGCCGCGACATCCTCGACATCGTGTGAGATGACGATCAGGGTGAGCCCGGAATCGCGGAGGCGGGCCAGCAGGTCGACGATATCGGCGCGGCCCTCGGGGTCGAGTCCGGCCAAAGGTTCGTCCAGTACCACGACCTGTGGATGACTGGCGACGATGGCGGCCAGCACCACCCGTTTCGCCTGGCCGCCGCTGAGTTCTTCGATGGAGCGGGTGGTCAGTGAGCGGTCCAGGCCGACGGCGTCGAGGGCCTTGCCGACCGTGCCCGATCCGGTGCCGTCTCCGCCCCAATCGGCGATCTCTTCGCCGACGGTATGGCGTTGCAGTTGCAGCCGGGAATGCTGGAAGGCCAGTTCCACCCTGCCGATCTGTTTGCTGACCGGTTTCCCCGCCAGTTCGCAGCGGCCGACGCTGGGGGCGATGAGTCCGGCCATGATCCAGGCCAGGGTCGATTTCCCGGACCCGTTCCCGCCGACCACCAGCAGCGCTTCCCCGCGGGAAACCGTCAGGTCGATCCCGTGCAGGGCCTGCGCTTCCCACGGTGTGCCGCGGTTGTAGGTGTGCCGGACGCCGCGCAGCTCCAGAATCGGAGCACCCATGGGGTGGCGGCGGTGCGCGCGGGCCGGTTTCGGCCAGGCGGGCAGGCGGTCGACCATCCGGCCGTCCGCGAGATGGATCACCCGGTCGGCGGCGGCCGCGTCGGCTTCGTGGTGGGTCACCAGCACTACCGCCATCGGATGTCGTTTCGGCAGTTCGGTCAGTAGTGCCACCAGTTCGCGGCGGCCGTCCGGGTCGATCATGGAGGTGGCTTCGTCGGCGATGAGCAGCGCCGGGCGCCGGGCGAGCGCGGCCGCCACGGCGAGCCGCTGCTGCTGACCACCGGAGAGGGTCGCGGTCTCCCTTGCACCCATTCCGTCCAGCCCGACCTCGCGCAGCAGATCGTCGATCCGGACCTCGGCCGCCAGTTCGGTGGGCAGTCCCCAGACGACATCGTCGGCGACCAGTACTCCGAGGGTCTGGCTTTCCGGTCGCTGGAGAACGAGGGCGGTGCCGCCGAGATGGCCGAGGCCCGCCGATCCGGGCCGGTCCACCGTGCCGCTGCTCGGTGGCAGCCCGGCCAGCAGCCGGGTGAGGGTGGATTTCCCGGAGCCGTTGTGCCCGACCACAGCCACGAATTCGCCGACCGCCACGCGTAGGTCGATCGCCGCCAGTGCATCATCGGCCGCGCCCGCATAGCGATAGCCGGCCCCGCGCAGCGTGACCGGTAGCGGCGCGATGGGGCGATCGTCGGCGGGGGCGTCGAGCCGGTCGGCGCCGGGGAGCCAGGTGAGCCGGTCCAGCACGGACCCGAGGACGAACCAGGAGACGAGTGCGGTGACCACGGTGCCGAGGGCGACGGTGGCGCCGATATAGATCCACCACCACTGCAGGACGACCTCGGCCACGTCCAGTACACCGCGACCCAGCGGTGCCAGCTGGGCTTGCCGGGAGGTGATGTCGGCCAGGCCGGTGGCGGTATTGCGGATGTTGTCGAACAGCAGGTCGCGGGTGGCGGAGAAGACCAGCAGGAAACCGATCGAGAACGCGCCCCACGCGAGACCTGCGACGATCGAGAGCCCGGTGACCGTGATGAGGCCGCCGCGGCGGCGTTTGACGGTGCCGACGATACCGCCGATGGTCGCGGTGGCGACCATGGCCATGGCAGCGGTGAGTCCGGCCGCGACGAAGGTGACCAGGGCGGCCGAGACGGAGGCGGTGAACAGGGCGCGGAATCGATAGCGGTGCGCCAGCAGGCCCATGGGGACGGCAGCGACGAGTTGGAGTGCCGCGGCGAACGGGATCACCGAGCCGACCGTGACGAGTCCGACGGTCGCGCCGCCCAGAACCGCGCCGGTGGCGAGCTCGATCGGCCGTAGTGCCGCGGCTCGGGGGTCGCGGGCGGGCCGGTCGGATGCGCCGGGCCGGGCGGTAGCGGGCTGGTCACTCACGACGTCAAGTCTGCCAGCCACGCGGCCGGGCGCGAATCGACGGTATTGCAAGCATGCGCATCAACGCATATGTTGTCTGCGTGGGACATGATCATACGCATCGGGTATCACCCGAAAGCGCCTCCGGGAAATACGTCGGACGCCTGGCGCTGGCGCTGGCCATCGGCGCCGCATTCATGCTCGTCGAAATGGCGGTCGCGCTGGCCACCGGTTCGCTGGCACTGCTCTCCGACGCCGCGCATATGCTCACCGATGTCGTCGGTATCGCGATGGCGCTGTCGGCAATCCTGCTGGCCCGCAACACCCGGCCCAGCTACACCCGCACCTTCGGTTACTACCGCGCCGAGGTGATCGCCGCGCTGGCCAATGCCGTCCTGCTGTTCGGAGTGGCCGGTTATGTCCTGGTGGAGGCGGTGCGCCGCTTCGGCGAACCTCCGGAGGTCCCGGGGGTGCCGGTGCTCATCGCGGGCGTGATCGGTCTCGCCGCCAATATCGTGTCCTTCTTGTTGCTGCGGCGCGGCGCGGCGGAGAGCCTCAATGTGCGCGGCGCCTACCTCGAGGTCCTCGCCGATATGATCGGGTCGTTCGGGGTGCTGGTCTCGGCGGCGATAACTCTCACCACCGGCTGGTACTACGCCGATATGGTCGTCGGTGTGGCGATCGGTGTGTGGGTGCTGCCCCGCACCTATCTGCTGGCGCGCCGCTCGCTGCGGATCCTGTTCCAGCACAGCCCCGAAGAGCTCGACGTCGAGGCCGTCGCGGCCGAACTCGCCGCGGTCCCCGGGGTCTGCGATGTCCACGATCTGCACGTGTGGACACTGACCTCCGGAATGGAGGTCGCCTCGGCGCATATCACCACGTCCGGTCCGGATATGCGCGACGATATCCTGCGTGCAGCCCAGCACCTGCTCGCCGAGCGTTTCCATATCGAGCACGCCACCCTGCAGATCGAGACCACCGATACCGCCCGTCGCTGCACGGAACTGTCCTGGTAGCCGCTGCCCGGCCGATAGAGATATTCGGCCATAATGGCGGGATGGTGCAGCGTCCGTCGGTCCGGGACTGGGATTTCCCGCGTGGTGTCGCCAGTGTCGCGCTGATGGTGGGCTACGGCGCCGAACACGGGGTCGCGCCCGCGGCCCTGCTGCGCGGCACCGATCTCACCGAGGCCCGCCTACGCGACCCCGACGTCCAGATCGACGCCCATACCGAACTCGCGGTGGTCCGGAATCTGGTGCGTCAGCTCGACCGCCCCGGTATGGGCATCGAAGTGGGCCGCCGCTACCGCATCACCACCTTCGGTATCTTCGGCTTCGCCTGCGTGAGCAGTCCCACTCTGGCCGAGGCGATCGATTTCGCCCTGCGCTATATGGAACTGAGCTTCGCCTTCTGCCTGCCGGTGACGCAGTGGGAGGACGGCGAATTCGTCGGCCGGATCCTCGACGATTCCGTCCCGGCCGATCTCCGGCAGTTCCTGGTGGAACGCGATGTGACCGCCATGCATCAGGTGATGAGCGATCTGCTGGGCCGGCACCTGGAACTGATCCGGGCCGAATTCCGATTCCCCGAACCCTCGTACGCCGATCGGATCGCCGCGGTCACCGTGGCCCCGCCGCGGTTCGGCCGCCCGGAAAACCTGGTCGCTCTCGATCCGGCGATCCTGGATCAGCCGCTCCCACAGGCCAACGAACACACCCTGGCCATCTGCCTGGCGCAATGCCGTGATCTGGTCCATCGGCGCCGCGCCCGCACCGGGATCGCCGCCGAGGTCCGGGCCCGGCTGGTGCCCCGGGGCGGGCTGGACGGTTTCACCGCACCGCCCGGTATCGACGCCGTCGCCGCCGACCTGAACCTGAGCACCCGCACCCTGCGCCGGCACCTCGATGCCGCCGGTACCAGTTACCGCGCACTGCTGGACGAGGTACGCCAGGCCCTGGCGGAGGAAATGCTCACCACCACCCCGCTGTCGGTGAGCGATGTGGCGATCCGGCTCGGCTACGCCGAGGCCTCTACTTTCATCTACGCCTTCAAACGCTGGACCGGCGCGACCCCCGCCGCCTACCGCCGAGCCCGCGCCGGACGGTATTGAACGATCAGTACGGGCTCGCGATCCAGCCACCCATCGGCACACTGCGGAAATGGGTGATCAGCCGATGGTCGTCGTCGATCACGTGCAGGGCGACCGACGGGTCCGGCCCGTAGTCCATCACCCGCTCGGGCGGTGCGAGTTCCCATTCGCCGCCCAGCACCGAGGCCGTGCTCGGACCGATGAGCAGCGGTTTGCCCGCGAAAGTACTCACCCCGGCGGTATGCGCGTGCCCGGCCAAGGTCCCGATGATGCGCCGATCACCGGTGATCACCGCGGCCAGCCGCTCCGGCTCGTCCAGTGCGATCGTGTCCACGATCGGACTGTGCAGGAAAACCGGTGGATGGTGCAGGGCCAGCAGCACGGCCGCGTCGGGCGCGGTTGCGGCGAGGGTGTCGTCCAGCCAGTCGTAGGTTTCGTCGGACAGCCGGCCACCCGACTGCCCGGGGACGCTGGAGTCCAGCAGGATCAAGGTCAGCCCGCCGACCCGGTGCACCTGGTTCACCGGATCGTCCGAGGGGGACCCGGACAGCAGCACCTCCCGGAACGCTGCCCGCTCATCGTGGTTCCCGGGAATCGCGAGCACCGGCAGATCGGCCTGTAGCGACATCCGGGCCTCGGCATACTGCTCGGGCTTCCCGGAATCGGTGATATCGCCGGTCACCACGATCACATCCGGCCGCCGCCGCAGATCCGCCAGATAGGCCATCACCCGTTGCGCGCGCTCGGTATTACGGGTCCCGAGATCGAAATGTGTATCGCTGACCTGAGCCACCAGGATCATCGGTGCTCCTGTGTTCATCGGCGCGCCTCCGGCGCGCGGGGCCGAAACCCTCCCAGGGCCTCGCTGAACTCGGCACCACGGTGGTTCCGCAGGCCGATGTCACGTCACCCAGCTTAGGGCAGTTGGCCAGCGGCAACGGCGGGGCTATGAGGCACGCCACGACCTCTTCCGGTGTGTATGACCACAGTCAGTCGGGGAGAGCGGCCGGTGGGTGGGGGAGCGGCGCCCAGAAATCCTCGTCGGGGGGTGCTTCCAGGTCGAGCCGGCCGTCGGGACGCCAGTCCGCGCCGAGGCGCAGCCGCCAGGAGTGCAGCTGGGTGCGGGGGTGGGTGCCGGTGCGATCGAACAGGGGGTCGCCGGTGATGGGGTAGCCGATCCAGGCCAGGTGTACGCGGAGCTGATGGCGGCGGCCGGTGATCGGATACAGGGCCACGACGGTGTACTCGCTGTGCCGGGCCACGACGGCGAACTCGGTGCGGGAAGGGTAGTTCTTCGTGTTCAGCAGGTCGGCGTCGGCGACGAACCAGTGATCACCGGTGCGCTGGATCGTCTCGCGGGGCGCGGCCACCCGGACCCGGTTCTTCCGGCCGACGCTGAGCGGCAGTTCGATTACCCCGCGGTCGGGCAGCGGTTCGGGTCCGGCGGCGACGACGGCCAGATAGCTCTTCGCTGCGGTCTGCTTGTTGAACTGGCGGGTCAGCTGCCCATGTGCCGGAAGCTGACGGGCCAGCAGCACCAGACCGGAGGTGACCTTGTCTATCCGGTGCACCGGATACAACTTCTCCCCCGTGGCCTCGGCGGCGGCGACGATATCGATGTCGTGCCGCTCCCCGGTGACCGAGATTCCGGCGGGTTTGTTCAGCGCCAGAATCGCCTCGTCCTCGGCGAGCAGGCAGCGGGCGCGCAGCTCGGGCCAGTCGATATCCACCGGTCGAGCGTAGAGCCGGGTCCCGAGCTGGGATCGGCAGGGACTGCGATCCGCCGTTTGCACGAAACTCCCGGAATCCCGGGTGGGCCGACAACTTCGCAATGTTGCGGGCAGAATAAGGCGTGCCGCCGCCTTCGCCCAGGTCGCGTGGAGGTGGCTGATGAAGCTACCCGCCACGAGTCACCGATAGCGCAACACGGCGGCCCGGGACGTGATTGCGGTCCCGGTCGCGTTTGACCGAAATCGCCCGTCGAGCGGTTGTGGACCGGGCGCAAAGAGCTTGCCGGACCGACCCTCCTCGGGAGCAATGGTGGCCTCTTCGACTCCGCTGAACTCCGGCCGCGCCCTGGCCGGTGATCACACGATGACCGGTGGACGCACCCTGATGCTGGTCCTGGCGACCGTCGGGTTCGCGCTCAACTTCTGGGCGTGGGCCCTGCTCAGCCCGCTGGCACCGCGGTTACGCGACGAACTCGGTCTCAATTCGTTCCAGGAGTCGCTGGTGGTGGCGGTTCCGGTGATCGTGGGATCGCTGGGCCGGATACCCGTCGGGGCGTTGGCCGATCGCTACGGCGGGCGGCTGATGTTCCCGGTGGTTTCGCTGATCACCGTGGTGCCGGTGCTGTTCCTGGGGCTGGTCGGCCATTCGGCGCTGGCGGCGTTGCTGATCGGGGGTTTCTTCCTCGGAGTCGGCGGCACGGTGTTCGCGGTCGGGGTGCCGTTCGTGAGCCGCTGGTTCCCGCCGGAGAAGCAGGGGCTGGCGATCGGGGTGTACGGGATGGGGATGGGCGGTACCGCCATCAGCGCCCTCACCACCGTGCAACTGGTGGATATGGGCGATACCGCGACCCCGTTCCTGCTGTGCGCCGCCGCGTTGGCCGTCTACGCGATCGTCGCCTGGTACCTGCTGCGCGACGCTCCCGGCCGGACCGCCCCCACCGAATCGATGACCACTCGGTTGAAGCAGACCATGCGCCTGCCCGCCACCTGGGAAGCCTCGGCGTTGTACGCCGTCGCATTCGGCGGGTTCGTCGCGTTCTCGGTGTACCTGCCGTCGTATCTGCGCACCGCCTACGACCTTTCCCAGGCGGACGCAGCAAACAGAATGGCCGGGTTCGTACTGCTCGCGGTGGTCATGCGGCCGGTCGGCGGCTGGCTGGTCGACCGGTTCAACGGGCCGGTGGTACTCGCCACCACCCTCGGATTCGTGGTCGCCGCCGCGGCCGTACAGGCCGCCACCCCGGACCTGATGCCGGTCGGCACCATCGCGTTCCTCGTGCTGGCCGCGGCACTCGGCGCGGGTAGCGGGGCGACCTTCGGCTTGGTCGCGCAGATCGCGCCGCCCGGCAAGGTCGGGTCCATCACCGGGTTCGTGGGAGCCGCGGGCGGTCTGGGCGGTTTCGTACCGCCGCTGGTAATGGGTGCCATCTACGAATCGACCGCCGATTACGGCCCGGGGTTGCTCGCGCTGGCCGCGGTCGCGCTGGCCGCGCTCGTATTCACACTCACTGTCGTCCGCCGTGAAGTTACCCGGCAACGCAGCTGAGGTGTCCCGATCGAATATGCAGAAGGAGTACCGACGATGCGACACCTCCGCCGATGTACCCCGCTCCCGGGAGGTCTCGAGATGCGTCACCGCCGCATCGGTCTCCGTGAATCACAGGTGCACTCTTCCGAGGAGGTCGTATGACCGGTGGGCGACGGAACTCCGGCGGGACGCGGCTCGACGGTGAGCTCACCGACGCGCTGGTGGGCACCCGGCGGTTCTTCACCCGCGCCGAGGTCTCGCCGGACCGGCGGTCGATGTACGAAACCGGCGGGCGGCAGGCGGACGAGTTCTACCGGGACCGCTGGAGTCACGACAAGGTGGTGCGGTCCACGCACGGAGTGAACTGCACGGGGTCGTGTTCGTGGAAGATCTACGTCAAGGACGGGATCATCACCTGGGAGACCCAGCAGACCGACTATCCGTCGGTGGGCCCGGACAAACCGGAGTACGAACCGCGCGGTTGCCCGCGTGGCGCCGCGTTCTCCTGGTACACCTATTCGCCGACCCGCGTGCGGTATCCGTATATCCGCGGCGTCCTGCTGGAGATGTACCGGGCGGCGAAGAACGCCATAGGTGACCCGGTACGCGCCTGGGCTTCCATCGTGGAGGACCCGGAATCGGCCCGGCGTTACAAGGCCGCGCGCGGTAAGGGCGGTCTGGTCCGGGCGACCTGGGACGAGGCGACCGAGATGATCGCCGCCGCGCATATCCACACCATCGAGCGGTACGGCCCGGACCGGATCGCGGGCTTCTCCCCGATCCCGGCCATGTCGATGGTGTCGCATGCCTCGGGGGCGCGGTTCGTCTCGTTGATCGGCGGGGCGATGCTGTCGTTCTACGACTGGTACGCCGATCTGCCGGTCGCGTCCCCGCAGATGTTCGGCGATCAGACCGATGTTCCGGAGTCGGGGGACTGGTGGGATGCCGGCTATCTGATCATGTGGGGATCCAATCTGCCGGTGACCCGCACCCCGGACGCGCACTGGATGGCCGAGGCCCGGTACCGGGGGCAGAAGGTTGTGGCGGTATCCCCGGATTACGCGGACAACGTGAAATTCGCCGATGAATGGCTGGCCCCGCACCCCGGCACCGACGGCGCCCTCGCGATGGCGATGGGGCATGTGGTGCTGCGGGAATTCTTCGTCGAACGGGAGGTTCCCTACTTCGCCAGTTATATCCGGCAGTTCACCGATCTGCCGTTTCTGGTGCGGCTGGAGGAGAGCGACAGCGGCTATCTACCGGGAAAGTTCCTGACCGCCGCCGACCTCGACGAATACGTCGGAACCGAGAACGCGGCCTTCAAGACGGTGGTACTCGATGCCGAGGGCAGGGCGGTGGTGCCCAACGGTTCGCTGGGGTATCGCTTCGGTGAAACCGGTGCTGGCCGCTGGAATCTCGACCTCGAAGGGGTCCGGCCGCAGATCACCCTGCTGGGTGACGATGCGGTCACCGTATTGATGCCGCGCTTCGACACTGCCGGCGGTGAAGGCGCGACCGTGCAACGCGGCGTCCCGGTGCGCCGGGTGAACGGTCACCTGGTCACCACGGTTTTCGATCTGCTGCTGGCGCAGTACGGGGTGCACCGCGAAGGTCTGCCGGGGCTGTGGCCGGTCGACTATTACGACCCCGCCCAGCCCTACACTCCGGCCTGGCAGGAAGCGATCACCGGGGTTCCGGCGGCCGCGGTGCTGCGGATCGCGCGCGAATTCGCCACCAATGCCGAGGAGAGCCACGGCCGTTCGATGATCGTGATGGGCGCCGGTACCAACCACTGGTTCCATTCCGACACCATCTACCGGGCCTTCCTCACACTGACCACGATCACCGGCTGCCAGGGCGTCAACGGCGGCGGGTGGGCGCACTATGTGGGTCAGGAGAAATGCCGGCCGGTGACCGGATGGACCCAGCTGGCGTCGGCGCTGGACTGGTCGCGCCCGCCGCGGCAGATGATCCAGACCGCCTACTGGTACCTGCATTCCGATCAGTTCCGCTACGACTGGTTCGGCGCCGACACACTCTCGGCCGCGCACGGCGGTGGTCGCCTGGCCGATATGACCACCGCCGATGTGATCGCGCAGGCGGCCCGGCTGGGCTGGATGCCGTCCTATCCGACCTTCGACCGCAATCCGCTGGATCTGGTCGATGCGGCCGAGGCGGACGGCGGATCGCTGGCCGGTTACGTTGTTTCCGAACTGCGGGCGGGACGAATGCGGTTCGCCTGTGAGGATCCGGATGCGCCGGAGAACTGCCCGCGGGTGCTGAGCGTGTGGCGGGCGAATCTGCTCGGGTCCTCGGCCAAGGGCAACGAATACTTCCTGGAACATCTCCTCGGTACCGAATCCTCGCTGCGCGCCTCACCCACCCCTGCCGGTGCCCGGCCCCGCGATGTGGTGTGGCGGCCCGAGGCGCCGCGCGGCAAACTCGATCTGCTGCTCACCCTCGATTTCCGGATGACCAGCACCACCCTGTTCTCCGATATCGTGCTGCCCGCCGCCACCTGGTACGAGAAACACGACCTCAACACCACCGATATGCACCCGTTCGTGCATTCGTTCAACCCGGCCATCGCACCGCCCTGGCAGACCCGCAGCGACTGGGACGCCTTCCAGGCGATCGCCGAGAAGTTCAGCGAGCTGGCGGGGCCGCGACTGGGGGTCCGCAAGGATGTGGTCGCGGTGCCGCTGCTGCACGACACCCCGGACGAACTCGCCACACCGCACGGCCGGGTCGTGGATTGGAAGTACGGGGAAGCCGAACCGGTCCCCGGCGTCACCATGCCGAAACTCGTCGTGGTCGAACGTGATTACGGCGCTGTCGGCGCCAAGATGCGTGCCCTGGGGCCACTCGCGGAGAAACTCGGCGCCACCACCAAGGGCGTCACTTTCGACCTCGCCCCCGAAGTCGACTATCTACGGCATAAGAACGGCATGATCCGCGGTGGCCCTGCCGACGGCAGGCCGTCGCTACAGCGTGGGATCCAGGCCGCCGAGGCGATCCTGGCGCTGTCGGGCACCACCAACGGCCGCCTCGCCACCGAGGGGTTCCGCACCCTGGAGCAGCGCACCGGCGTGCCGCTGGCCGATCTGGCCGCCGAACACGAGGGCAAACGCATCACCTTCGCCGATACCCAGGCCGCGCCGGTACCGGTGATCACGTCACCGGAATGGTCGGGATCGGAGTCGGGCGGCCGCCGGTACTCCCCGTTCACGATCAATGTCGAACGGCGCAAACCCTGGCATACGCTCACCGGCCGTCAGCATTTCTATCTCGACCACGACTGGATGTCCGAACTGGGCGAGGGGCTACCCGTTTACCGCCCGCCGCTGAACATGGCGGCGCTGTTCGGTGAACCGGGTATCGGCTCGGTGGGCGAACTCGGCGTCACCGTCCGCTACCTCACCCCGCACAGCAAATGGTCCATCCACTCCGAATACCAGGACAACCTGTTCATGCTGAGCCTGTCCCGGGGCGGGCCCACGATCTGGATGTCACCGCAGGACGCGGCGAAGATCGAGGTCGCGGACAACGAATGGGTCGAGGCGGTCAACCGCAACGGGGTGGTCGTGGCGCGGACCGTGGTCTCGCATCGGATGCCCGCCGGCACGGTGTACATGTACCACGCGCAGGACCGGCTGATCGATGTCCCGATCAGCGAAACCTCCGGGCAGCGCGGCGGTATCCACAATTCCCTCACCCGCCTGCTGATCAAACCCAGCCACCTCATCGGTGGTTACGCCCAGCTCAGCTTCGCGTTCAACTATCTCGGTCCCACCGGAAATCAACGCGACGAGGTGACGGTGATCCGTCGTCGCGGACAGGAGGTGAGTTACTGATGCGGGTCATGGCGCAGATGGCGATGGTGATGAATCTCGACAAATGTATCGGCTGCCATACCTGTTCGGTGACCTGCAAACAGGCCTGGACCAACCGCTCCGGTGTCGAATACGTCTGGTTCAACAATGTGGAAACCCGGCCCGGGCAGGGGTATCCGCGAACCTACGAGGACCAGGAGAAATGGCGGGGCGGCTGGGAACTGAACCGCCGCGGCAACCTGAAACTCAAAGGCGGCGGCCGGTGGCGGAAATTGTTCACCATCTTCAGCAACCCGATCCTGCCCGAACTCGGCGACTATTACGAACCCTGGACCTACGACTACGAGAACCTCACCACCGCCCCCGCCCAGCGGCACACCCCGGTCGCCCGGCCGAAATCGCTGATCACCGGTAAGGATACGAAAATCGAATGGTCGGCGAACTGGGACGACGACCTCGGCGGCGCCACCGAATACGGCGACCGCGACCCGCTACTGGGAAAACTCGCCGAAAAGGTCCGGTTCGAATTCGAGCAGACCTTCATGTTCTACCTGCCCCGGATCTGTGAACACTGCCTGAACCCGTCGTGCGCGGCATCCTGCCCGTCCGGCGCCATCTACAAGCGCAGTGAGGACGGGATCGTCCTGGTCGATCAGGACCGCTGTCGCGGCTGGCGTATGTGTGTTTCCGGCTGCCCGTACAAGAAGGTGTATTTCAATCACCGCACCGGAAAAGCCGAGAAATGTACCTTCTGCTTTCCCCGGGTGGAGGTGGGGCTGCCCACCGTCTGCGCGGAGACCTGCGTGGGCCGGTTGCGCTATATCGGCCTGGTGCTCTACGACGCGGACAAGGTGCTGGAAGCCGCCGCCACTCCCGACGAGCAGGGGCTCTACCAGGCGCAGCGCGATGTGTTCCTGGACCCGGCCGATCCGGAGGTCCGGCGGGAAGCCGAACGCGCCGGAATACCCTACGACTGGGTGGAAGCCGCGGACAGGTCACCGATCTACGCGCTCATCAACACCTACAAGGTCGCGCTGCCGCTGCATCCGGAATATCGCACCATGCCGATGGTCTGGTACATCCCGCCACTGTCGCCGGTGGTCGATATCGTCCGCGATACCGGTCACGACGCGGAGGATTACGACAACCTCTTCGCTGCCATCGAGGCCCTGCGTATCCCGGTCGACTATCTCGCCCAATTGTTCACCGCCGGCGATCCCGCCCCGGTCACCGATGTCCTGCGCAAGCTGGCCGCCATGCGCAGCTATATGCGCGATATCAATTTCGGCCGCGAACCCCGCGAGCGGATAGCCGAGGCGGTCGGGATGACCGGTGCACAGGTCTACGATATGTTCCGCCTGCTCGCGCTCGCCAAATACGATGAGCGCTACGTTATTCCGCCTACACACGCCGAACAGGCACACGGTCTGGAAGAACTCGCCACCGAATGCAGCCTCGATTACGAAGGTGGCCCGGGGATGACCGCGTCGGGTCCGTTCGGGGAAAGCTCCGGCGGGCCCGCACCGATCGCGGTCGAGAACTTCCATATGCTGCGCAACCGGCAGACCGCCGACGCGCCCACCACGGTGCGCGGGCAGGGGCGGGTGAACCTGCTCAACTGGGACGGTAAAGCACCCGACGGCCTGTTCCCGCCCACCGACGACAACTCGTCCGGATCGGAGCAGCCGTGAAGAAAACCGTGAAAACCGATCCCGCTCTCCGGTCCGCCGCATGGCAGGCGCAATCCCTGCTGGTCGGGTATCCGGACGAGACGCTGCACCGCAACCTGCATCTGCTCGGCGCAGTGGCCGCGACCCTGCCGCCCACGGTCGGCGATCCACTCGCCCGCTTCCTCGCCCACGTGCAGCGCAGCTCCCTGTTCGAACTGGCCGCCGACTATGTCGCCACCTTCGACCACCGCAAACGGTTCAGTCCCTACCTCACCTACTTCGCCTACGGCGACACCCGCAAACGCGGGGTGGCGCTCCTGCGTTTCAAACAGGCCTACCAGGCCGCCGGGCTCCGGTTGAGCGAGGAAGAGCTACCCGACCATCTCTCCGTGGTTCTGGAATTCGCGGCCTCCGGACATGCCGAAACCGGTGTGCGGTTGCTCACCGAACATCGCGCGGGCCTGGAACTGATGCGCCGCGGACTCCACGAAACCGGTTCGCCCTGGGGCGATGTACTCGATTCGGTGCTCGCGACCCTCCCCGCTCTGGCCGGCCGCGAAGAAGACGCCATCGCCCGCCTCATCGCCGAAGGCCCCCCGGAGGAATCCGTCGGTCTGGCCCCCTTCACCCCACCCCAATACCTCCCCGACCCAGCCATGCCGCGAGAGCGCCGAAGTCATGTTCCGCACTGACCCGGATAGGTATCCAGGACTCCACGCCGCCGGTGGCGACGCCGAACTCACGGAGGTGCGTCGATGAATACAACCTTCCACGCCGAGGCGGCCGAACAGCTCACCACAGTCGACATCCTCCTGTGGGTGGCCCTGCCCTACGCCTCCATCGCGATCTTCCTGGTCGGCCACTACTGGCGTTACCGCTACGACAAGTTCGGCTGGACCACCCGCTCCTCTCAGCTCTACGAAAACCACCTGCTCCGCTTGGGCAGCCCCCTGTTCCATTTCGGAATCCTGCTGGTGATCCTCGGCCATATCGTCGGCCTGCTCATCCCCGAGGGCTGGACCGAAGCCGTCGGTATCAGCGAACCCGTCTACCACGCACTATCCGTCGGCCTCGGCGTCCTCGCCGGCGCCGCCACGCTCATCGGCGCCGCCATCCTCATCTACCGTCGCCGCACCACGGGCCCGGTGTTCTCCGCGACCACCCGCAACGACAAGATCATGTACGTCCTGCTCATCGGCACCCTTGTTCTCGGCTTCGGGACCACGGTGATCAGCAACGCCATCGGTCAACCCCATGACTACCGCCACACGGTTTCCCCCTGGTTCCGTTCCATCCTTTCCTTCCGGCCCGACACCGACCTGATCCTCGCTGCCCCCCTCGGCTTCCAACTCCACGTCATAGCCGCCTGGGTCCTGTTCGCCTTCTGGCCGTTCACCCGCCTCGTGCACGTCTTCTCCATGCCCATCGGCTATCTGACCAGGCCTTATATCGTCTACCGGAGTCGCGATGTGGAGCTGGGGTCCCGGCACGAGCGGCGCGGCTGGGAGCGAATTCAGTAGGCGGTGCTCTTGGGCTCTTGCCGGGCGCCGGACATATATGACACCATACGCATATGTCTCTGAAGCGCACTATGGTGTACGCCGATGCCGAGGACCTGGCGACGATCAAGGAAGCGGCAGCGCGCACTCAGACCAGCGAGGCCGAAATCATTCGAGAAGGCATTCACCTGGCCGCCATGCGAGTGCGCCGGCGCTCCGAACCGCTACGTCTGCGGCGATTCGCGAGCGGTGACCCCACTCTGGCGGATCGTGTCGACGAGATTCTCGCCGACGACGACACAGAATGACCCGCTCTACAATTCCGGTCGGCGCGGGCATCATCATCGCGGACACGTCGGGGCTCATCGCGGCCTTCGATACATCCTCGCCGGACAGTGACGGGGCCTTTGCGGCCCTCGGCTCGGCAGGGCTCGTCGTCCTGTCGCCGCTCGTGCTGGCAGAACTCGACCATGTGGGTCGTCGCGCTCTCGGGCAGCGGCACGCCATCTCGATGATCGAGGATATCGCCGCCGAAGCGCGTCGGGGAGCATTCGAGATCGCCACAGTAACAACAGACGTCCTCGATCAGGCGAACGCCGTGCGCACCCTGTATCCGGCATTGCGACTCGACCTCGCCGACGCTGTCAGCGTCGCGCTGGCTGCCGAATACGAAACGAATTCGGTACTCACTCTCGACCGCCGTGACTTTCGGGCGCTCACACCATTGACCTGCCACCAGGCGTTCCGGCTGCTACCCGACGACCTTTGACCGTAAGACCGGCGAATTCTGCCGGATATTGATTGGCGTGCGGGTGATCGCTCGGCGAAGCTGCAAGCGTGACCAGGCCAGTGAAGGTGGCGCGCGTACCCGGCCGTTCGAGGGCGATCGAGTTGAGCCTGCTCTCCTGGGTGTTGTTCGCGAGTTCAGGTCCGCTGGCCGCAGCGGTGATGGTAGAGGGCTGGTCACCGGCGGCTGTGACTTCGGTGCGCATCGGGTCGGCCGCCGTATTACTGGTTCTGGTGGTCGCACTGTGGCGGCCACGGGCACTGCGGTTCGGTCGCGGCGATCTCTGGCTTCTGCTGGGCTATGGGTTGCTCGGTGTCGCGGGGGTGCAGCTGTTGTTCTTCGTGGCTGTCGCCCGAGTCCCGGTGGGTGTGGCGATGGTGCTGGTCAACCTGGCACCTGCCCTGGTCGCGTTGTGGATACGGGGCGTGCGCGGAACACGGTTGCCCGGATCGGTGTGGGCGGGTATCGGGCTGGCACTGGCCGGTTTGGTCCTGATCGCGCAGGTCTGGCATGGTGCCCGGCTGGATCCGGTCGGTGTCGCGGCGGGCCTGGGCGCGGCGGCCTGTTCGGCCGGGTTCTTCCTACTCGGCGAGCACGGCGCGAGCCGGCACGATCCGTTCGGGATGACCGCGGTCGGATTGGTGATCGGCGCTGTGGTGATGGTCGTGGTCGTACCGCCGTGGACGCTGCCTTTCGATCGCCTGACGCTGTCTGCTGTGTTGGGTGGTTCGGACTTTCCCGTCTGGGTGGTGCTGCTGGTCCTGGCAGTGGCAGGCACCGTGGTGCCGTACCTGGCTGGGTTGTGGGCTTTACGAGATCTGCCCGCGCCACTCGCAGGCGTGTTGGCCATGGTGGAACCAGTGGTTGCCACCGTGCTGGCCTGGTTGTTGCTCGGGCAAGGGCTGCGCCCGGCTCAACTGGCCGGTGCGGCGATACTGCTCGTCGGCGCGATACTGGTACAACGTGCGATGCCGTAGAACGTCTCTCGGTTCGCGGCGGCCGGCACCGAATCGGTCCGGAGGAAGGTCAGCTGGGTCCTTCTGGGCCGAGGGCGCCGAACAGCACACTGCGGCCCGGGATTCCGACCGTCCGCATCACGGCCGGTAGCTCATCGGAATCGGCGGGTAACACCTGTGGAGCGGTCAACCGGTAGCGCTTACCGCGGTGAACAACTCCGGCCGCGCCCGCGGCCTGGATATTGCGCACCCAGTCCGATTCCGTTCCGTAGTTGAGTGGAACGGTGATGGCACCCGATTCGATGAACGCCAGAACCGGTGTGCGGTAGGGGTTGCCGGACTTTCGGCCATCGTGTTCGAGGACTGCCATGTACGGCAGATATGGGGCCCAGAGCCGCTGGACGGGATTCGTGACATGTCGATTGAACCGTGCAAGTGCCCGCATCCGCTTCGGGCCCGCCGCAGCCGCGATACGCGCGACTGCCCTGGCGACGGTAGCGGCGAACCTGTCCCGCATCTGCCTCACCCCCGTACTCGGACTGTGTCCCCGACCATGCTCCGCACCGTCCGGAGTTGTCAACGGCCGGCGCGCCCGGATGATCGCCGAGCGAGGACCGAGTGAATGATGATGGCAATTCCCGGAGCGCGAGGACCTCCCCGATCGTGATGGATCGGATAGATTGTCTTCCGGCCGGTCTTCCCGAGGTGGCAGAGCCAGGATGGTGGTAAGGCACACCAATCCGATCACCAACGCAATCAACCGAAGATCCCAGATCATCGAGCGCCACCCTCTGTCACCGGATCGGGCCAGCGGTAGCCATGCGGATAGACCTGCATAGGAGTAATGAGAACGGCCAGTCCCGATAGCCCTCGACTGTCGCCGCATACTGACTCCCGTTCAGGTTCTGTCCTGGTCTTGTTGGCTGGCACCCGCCGTCGAGGAAGGAAGTGTTCGACCCGACGGCGGGGCCGGAATCGAGAATCTCGGGAAGCGTTGTATCTTCGCGCCGCCGCCGGTGTCTCGCCTGGTGCGCGGCGGTATCTTCTAGGCCTCTTCTTCTCTGCGATCGCGTAATCCTGGGGATGGAACATGGCGACGGTTTTGAAAGCGCTGCTGCAGCAACGTCATATCCAAACGCTGTCGGCGTTCAACAGGGAGTACGACCGACATGCGATGAAGGTCGATTCCACACTTGTCGGTGCCGGGCCGAAGAAGGCGCAGTTCTACCGATGGCTGTCAGGGGAGATCACGGGATTGCCGTACCCCCATCACTGTCGCGTTCTGCAGTCGATGTTCCCGGACAGGACTGTCGATGAGCTGTTCAGGCAGCATGATGCCGAGGGCGAGGCCGCGTCGACCGAGTGTGCTCGATCGGGCGTGCTGCCGCCTGCGCGGCAATGTCTGTCCGGCACCGCTGATGTCGACTCTGTTTTCCCGAGCCGGATCGCCTTCACTCAGGCGATGTCGCCGCAGCAGTTGTTCGGGGGCGCGAGAACGATCGACATCGTCGGCATCTCTTTGAACTTGCTGTGTCAGCAGTACTCCGACCGGGAAATTGTGCAACTCCTCGAATCTGGGACGGCGGTGAGGTGTCTGTTTCTGGACCCCGAGGGGAAAGAGATCTCGCGGCGTGAGGCGGAGGAAGGCCAGGCGCCGGGCGCATTGTCAGGTCTGACCGCGTTGAATATAGGGGTATTGCAGCGGATCCGCGAGAATTCGGGCCCTGCGAGCGCGGGTTCGCTGCAGATTCGGACCTACGATGAAACTGCCCGGTTCAACATCGTTGCTGTCGACTCGGCACTCTGTGTCGTCCAGCCTTACCTGCCACTGGTTCGAGGACTCGAATCGCCCACCTTGGTCGCACGCAAGTCCGAGGCCGCAGGGATCTTCGATACCTTTGTCGGTGTCTTCGATGGGATATGGGCGCGAGGAAAGGGGCTCGGTTCGTGACCGAACTCGCCGGATTGCTGTCTGTTGCCCGCAAGGCTGTTGCGGAAGGCGCGGATCTGCTGTCGCGGGCGGTTCCAGGTGAGGTGCACACGAAGAGCGACCGCGACTTCGTTACCGAGCTGGATCTGGAGATACAGCGGACAGTTCAGCGGTATCTGCATGCTGCTACCCCGGGGGTCGGATTTCTCGGCGAAGAATCGCATATCGATGCGGTCACCGGCCCGGAAACTGAGCAGGTGTGGATCCTGGACCCCATCGACGGCACATCCAACTTCATACACGGTCTTCCGCTCTGCGCAGTTTCGCTGGCTCTTGTTCGTAATGGACAGCCGAAGGTCGGTGTAATCCGCGCACCTTTTCTCGGGGCCGAGTACTACGCCGCCGAAGGCGTCGGCGCATTCGCTGACGGCGTGCGGTTGTCGGCGGGTGCGGCGCGACAGCTTCGCGAGGCCATTGTCTCGATCGGCGATTACGCGGTCGGCCCTGACGCTGCTGTCGCGAACCACAACCGATTCGCTCTCACTCGAAAGCTTGCAGAATCCGTCGAACGAATCAGAATGTTCGGCTCGGCGGCACTCGATTTGGCATGGGTAGCCGAAGGCCGGACGGATGGGTGTGTCATCTTGTCGAACAAGCCGTGGGATATGGCGGCAGGCGTCGTGATCGCGCGAGAGAGCGGCGCAGTCGTGCTGGACTCCGACGGAACAGAACACAGCGTCCGTGCACGTCACACGATCGCCGCAAACCCGGTGCTCGCTCGGGAGCTGGTGCGTTTGGTAACCGGGTCGCTCGACTGAGCTCGACGGACTCTTCCGTGGGCCATGGTGTTGACGTAATGATTGCGTCATTATATTGTCGCGTTGTGTTGTACCCAACCCCGGCGCTCGCCGGCAGCGATGAGCGTGTGTTGTCCGAGGTCGACGACATGCGTGAGGAATTGCGGCATCAGTTGCAGAAAGTGCCGGGCAAATGGGCGGGTGGTCTGCGCAAGTTCCTCACGGCGGATGCTGTGGCAGCTTCGAATTCCATCGAAGGGTTCAAGGTTGCCACCATTGATGTCGAGGACTTGATGGCGGGTGAGCGTGATGTGGATGTCTCCGAAGAGGACCGGGCGGAGACGCTCGCCTATGAGCAGATGATGACCTACATCCAAACGCTCCATGATGTCGAGGATTTCGGTTTCAGCAAGGGGCTGTTCAATGCCCTGCATTGGATGTTGCAGGGACATCGATATTCCACGCGAAAGCCGGCGGGGCAGTGGCGGCGGGGGCCGGTGTATGTCACCGATGCTCGAGATCCGAGTATTGCCGCGTACACAGCGCCGGAGGCTACCGCGGTTCCTGGGTTGATGGCCGAACTGGTGGAGTGGTTGAACGTCGACGATGGCACACATGCGCTGGTGCGTGCTGCGATGGCACATCTGCATCTGGTGTCGATTCATCCCTGGGCCGATGGGAACGGCCGGATGTCACGGTCGTTGCAAACGCTGATGATCGCGCGCGAAGGGGTGCTTGCGCCTGAGTTCTCGTCGATCGAGGCATGGCTCGGCCGACCGGGAAATACCTGGGAGTACTACCAGGTGCTCGGTCGGCGCGGCAATGAATACCGGCCGGAACAGGATGTATCGGAGTGGGTCCGATTCAATCTGACCGCCTATCACCAGCAGGCGCAGACCGTGCGGGCGCGGTTTGTGCGCTCCGGCCGGGTGTGGGAGCGGCTATCCGAGTTCGCCCGCGCAAAGTCGTTGGACGAACGTCTGGTGACCGCCCTGCACGATGTGGCGATATCCGGACGGGTGCGGCGTAGTCGCTACGAGCAGAACGAGAACCTCAACCTCCAGCAAGCTCAGCGCGATCTGCGCGAGCTGGCGCGCAGGGAGATTTTGGAACCGATGGGGCGCACCCGTGCTCGTATCTATGTCGCCGGTCCGCAGTTTCCGGAGACTGTCCTCGAGATTGCCCGTACGCCGACGTCGCTGACCGACCCGTACGCAATTGGCGCCGACGGCCGCTCGGTGTAGGGCGATACGAACCCAGCCCTGCTATAGCAGGCGCGCTGAGTGTCGGTGGTGTCGAACTATTGAGGAAATATATTTCCGCTGAATGTACTTCCGCAAAGTTCGGATCCCGGTCGAACCGTTGTCGTCCCTGGATCCACTCTGGCTTACCGTTGCGAATCCGTGTTAACTTAATAGCGAACGGTCACTAACTTGGGCGACCGTGCCGAGCAGGTCAGGAGGGACCCATGCAGTCCGCGGTCATCGTCGATGTGGTTCGTACGCCGTCCGGGAAAGGCAAGATGGGCGGGGGTTTGTCGGGGGTGCATCCGGCGACCCTGCTGGCCGGGGTGCTCGAGAAGCTGATCCAGCGCAACGATCTGGATCCGGCGCTGGTCGACGATGTGGTGGGCGGGTGCGTCACCCAGAGTGGTGAGCAGGCGTTCAATATTTCGCGGACTGCCGTGCTCGCAGCGGGGTTCCCCGAGTCGGTGCCGGCGACGACCGTGGACCGGCAGTGCGGGTCCAGCCAGCAGGCGGCGCATTTCGCGGCGCAAGGGGTGATGTCGGGGGCCTATGACATCGCCATCGCCTGTGGGGTGGAGTCGATGAGCCGGGTGCCCATGTTCTCCAATGCGCAGGGGCAGGACGCCAACCGCGGGCCGATCGCGCACCGGTACCCGGAGGGGCTGGTGCAGCAGGGGGTCGCGGCAGAGATCCTCGCCGCCCGGTGGAAGTTGGACCGTCCGACCCTCGACGAATTCGCGGCGCGTTCGCATCGGCTGGCGGCCGAGACCGCGGCGGCGGGCGGATTCGACCGGGAACTCGTGGCCGCCGGTGAGCTCACCGCGGACGAAACCATCCGGGCCGGGTCCACTCCGGAGAAACTGGCGGGGTTGAAGCCGGCGTTCGCCGAGGAGCAGTACACACAGCGGTTCCCGGAGATCGACTGGTCGATCACCCCGGGTAACTCCTCGCCGCTCACCGATGGCGCCTCGGCGGCGTTGATCATGAGTGAGCAGATGGCAGCGAAGCTGGGGCTGACCCCGCGGGCCCGTTTCCATTCGTTCGCGGTGCTCGGCGACGACCCGCTGCTCATGCTGACCGCGCCCGTCCCGGCATCGAAGAAGGTGCTGGATCGGGCCGGTCTGACGATCGACGATATCGACACCTACGAGGTGAACGAGGCTTTCGCCCCGGTGCCGCTGGTGTGGCAGCACGAACTGCACGCCGACCCGGAGAAGCTGAACCCGCGCGGTGGGGCGATCGCGCTCGGGCATCCGCTGGGCGCCTCGGGTGTGCGGATTCTGGCCACCATGGTCAATCATCTCGAGCAGACCGGTGGTCGCTATGGGTTGCAGACCATGTGTGAAGCGGGTGGGCTGGCGAACGCCACCATCGTCGAACGGCTCTGATACCGGACGGACCGCCACCTCCTTGCCGTACGCCTGGAGGGGCGGTCCATCGGTGCGTCGTGGGCCCGGGCTGTGGTTCGGGCTTGCCGCCGGAGAGGGGCCACGACGCTGCCGCGGGTCAGTAGCGGCGTGCTCCGACCACGGGCGAATACGACATGGGGGAGATCTCCACGGTGGTGGTTGCGGCGTGGATAACCTGCCCGTCACCGGCGTAGAGGGCGGAATGGCCGCCGCCGCTGTAGGAGATCACGTCACCGACCCGTAGCTGGTCGAGCGGGACCGGCGTGCCGGCGGAGAGCTGGGACCAGCTGGTGCGGGGGACGTCCACGCCCGCCTGCTGGTAGGCCCATTTGACCAGTCCGGAGCAGTCGAAGGTGTTGGGTCCGGTGCCGCCGGAGACGTACGGGGCGCCGAGTTTGCTGCGCGCCGCCTGGATGGCGAGATCGCCCGGGGCAGGAGTGAATTGTGGCGCCGGTTCCGGGGTGGCGATACCGGGAATCCCGGCCGGTAGCGGAATATGATCGGGAACTTCGAAAACGCCGAGACCGGGCACTGTGACCGGCCGGGCTTCGGCGGGTGCGGCCGTGCAGAGAAGAGAACCTGCCGCCGCGGCGAGAACGGCCATGACGGCCATGCGTTTTCGGACTAGCGGTACTGACTCCATAATTGCGGTCCTCCGTGCTCAGGTCGAGAGCCGGTGGATCGCAAAAACTTTCACCGCCGATTGCGCGGCGAGGAATTCACCGACTACTCGAACAGCGTTGGAAATACACCACAGCTATATGTCGGTCCTGCAAACCCGGGGAGTCATGTTTCGCCGTCCGTCGCGCAGACTTCGGAAACGACACGGACAAGTTGGCTAACGGAACGGTAACGGTTCGCATCGGTCCAGCGTATGGGGCATATCGGAATTACGACGGGCGATACCGCGCCTTGATGTGGAACCGTTCGCCCTGCGGTCCGAACAGGCTCAGGTATTCGACGGGGTGTTCGTCGGCATTGCCGAACCAATGGGGGAGGTGGGTGTCGAATTCGGCGACCTCACCAGGGGTCAGCACCATATCCCGGTCACCCAGAATCAGGCGCATCTTGCCGTTGAGGACGTAAAGCCAGTGATAACCCTCATGGGTGTGCAGATCGGGTTCGGCCCAGGACCGGCCGGACAGGATCTGCTTGTAGGCCTGCAGGCCGCCGGGTTTGCGGGTGAGCGGGATCAGGGTCTGGCCGTGCCGGGTGATCGGCCGGATATTGACCCGGGGGTCGCCGGTCTCCGGCGCGGCGACCAGTTCGTCCAGCGGGACGCGATGTGCCTTGGCCAGCGGTAGCAGCAGTTCGAGGCTGGGTTTACGCTGACCCGATTCCAGGCGTGACAGCGTGCTCACCGGTATGCCGGTGAGCTCGGACAGTGCGGCCAGGGTGGTGCCGTTGCGTCGCCGCAGCTCACGTAGCCGCGGGCCGATCGCGTCGATGACATCGCCGAACTCCGGATCCATGCCTCTATTGCAGTTATGGCAAATTTATTTGTCAAGATGCCGCTGCCTCCGGATGCTGGAGAACAAGCCCCGAGCAGATCAGGAGATACCGATGGACCAGCAGTTCTGGGACGATATGTACGGCGAGAGCGAGCAGAGATTCAGCGGCCTGCCGAATGACGCCCTTGTCACGGAGGTGACCGGTATGGCGCCCGGTCAGGCACTCGACCTCGGCAGCGGGGAGGGGGCCGACGCCTACTGGCTTGCCGAGCGCGGATGGCAGGTCACCGCGGTGGATATTTCGAAGGTGGCAATCGAACGCGCATCGGCCGGGCATCCGGAGATCTCCTGGCGGCAGGCCGATATCACCGTCACACCGCTGCCGGCCCGCTCGTTCGATCTGGTGTCGGCGCACTACTTCCCGATCGCACACGAACCCGACCACGCCACCGTGCGCGGTCTGCTGGAATCGGTCGCACCGGGCGGCACGCTGCTGTTCGTAGCCCACGACCCGACCGAATTCCCCGAGCCGGACGAACATTCGCACGAGCAGGAACGGCATGGGCCCCAGTTCGACCCCTACGCCTACTACCTGCCCGCCGATGTCGTCGGCCTGCTCGACGATCAGTGGACGGTGCAGGTGGACGAACGGCGCGACCGTAACCGCCCCGCGGCCGGCCATCAGGTCAAGGACCTCGTCCTCCGGTTGCGTCGCGCGAACTGAGGCCGCGGCGGCCGGCGCCGGAAAATCGCCACCGCCACCCGAATCCGGATACCGCGCGTCGGTACACGCTGCGACGAGAGCTGATTGCTATCGTCGGCGGAATCTGTGCGCGGAAACCGGAACCATGAGGTGGAGGGTTGTTCATGCGGCTGTACCGGATCCACGGGTTCGCGGCCGCAACGGCGATCACCGTTGTCGCCCTCGCCGTAATCCTGGTGATAGCGCAGGCCGCCCGGCACCCGGTCAGCCGCGACACCGCGCCGGCCGCGTCCCCGGCCGAACTCGCACAGCAGTGGACCGGCACCCACGACGGCCCACAGCCCTACCCCGAGGTGCATATCGACAAAGACGTGCACATCACCATGAGCGACGGCGTGGTGCTGAAAGCCGATGTGTACCGGCCCGCCCACGCGGGTGACCGGGTGGAGACCGAACCGCTGCCCACAATCGTCACGATGACGCCGTACTCGAAAATGATGTCCGCCCTTATCGATTCGGCGATGAACAATCCCGAGGCGCAGAAGTTCACCATGGACCTGGTGAACCGGATCAACCTGTCCGGCACCCCGATCAGCGGTTTCGAGGATCTGCTGCACGCCCTCGACGGCGGCACCGTCGCCACGGTGCTCGGCCTCGACAGCAAACTGGTGCACGCCGGATACACCGTGGTCTCGGTGGATGTCCGCGGTACCGGGCAGTCGCAAGGGCTGTGGGACACCCTCGGTGCGCGCGAACAACTCGACACCCGCGAGGTGATCGAATGGTCGGCGGCGCAACCGTGGTCGAACGGGCGGGTCGCGATGAGCGGCGGCTCCTACTCCGGCATCAATCAATTGCGCGCCGCCGAGAACGCCCCGGAACCGTTGCAGGCCATCTTCCCGGTGGAACCCGGTAGCGATCTCATGCGCGATGTCGTGGCGCCGGGCGGCGGTGTCGGTGTGACCTTCCTGCCGCTCTGGCTCAACCAGGTGAATCAGGCCAAACTCATGCCGGATGTGCAGTCGATGCTCAACGGCACCTTCGACTGGCAATGGCTCGCCGACCGGCTGGCCGATCCCGCCACCAACTACGACCTGCTCGCTCAGGCACTGCTCACGCCGTCGCTGAACAAGATGCCGCCCACACTGGCCGCGGCGCTGGACGAGAACAGCCCGTTCCGGCAGGGCATCATGGGCGATCCGTCGAAGATCACCGTCCCCACCTTCGTCTACGGCGGCTGGCACGATATTTTCGCCAACAGCGCCACCACCCTCTACAACGACATCCCGCTCCCACCCGGCCACAAACAACTCGTCGTCGGCGACACCTATCACGCCAACCCCGGGGCCGGGACCGGGCGGCCCGGCGCACCACCGCGGCTGGATGTCCTGCAGCGGGCCTGGTTCGACCACTGGCTGAAAGATATCGACAACGGTATCGCCGACTACGGGCCCGTGATCGTCTGGGAACAGGGCGGCGGCTGGGTTTTCCTCGAACAATTCCCGCAGCCCGGAATGGCGCACCGGCGGGTGTATCTGTCGGGCGCACCCAGCGGCACCAGCGCCGAAAGCGTGCACGACGGATCGCTGATCGGTCAGCCGGGGGACAAGACCCAGCTCACCGTGGCGCCGGGACTGAGCACGCTCTGTTCGCGGGATATGGCCCAGGGGTCGGCCGGGATGGGCGCGGTATTCGATGCGTGCGCCAAGGATTCCCGGATCGCCGAACGTGGCGCGCTCACCTTCACCAGCGCCGAAGTCACCGAACGGACCGTGATCTCCGGCCCGATCAACGTGCATCTCAACACGGTGCACGACGCTGCCGACGGCTACTGGAGCGTCACGGTCAACGATGTCTCGCCCGACGGCACCTCGACCGTGCTGAGCACCGGCCAGCTCACCGCCTCCCTGCGCGCGATCGACGAAGCCCGCAGCACCCGCTCACCCAACGGCGACCTCACCGCCCCGTTCAACCCGATCACCCTGGACAGCGTGCAGCCGGTGGCGCCGGGCGAGCAGGTCGCGCTCGATATCGGGGTGATCCCCACCCAGGCCGTGCTCGAACCCGGCCACCGCCTGCGCCTCGACGTATTCGCCGCCAACGCCCCCAAAGCGCTGGCATTCCGGCCGATGCTCAACGACACCGAACTCAAACCTCAGCATCTCGCGCTGGACCCGGCCGCCCCCAGCTTCATCAACCTCCCCACCGACCGCCCACTGCCCGGCGCCCCGGGGCGCCCGTCCGCAGTTCCGCAGCCCGCGGTGGCTCCGGCCGCGCCGGCTGCTCCGCCGGCGGAACCTTCCGGGGCCGCGGAAGCTCCTCGCCCTGCCGAGTCCTCGCAGCCGCCGGTACGGAATACCCCGGCACCTGCTGGGCCGCAGCCGCAGTCGACGCCACCTGCCGTTGCGCCGACCCGGTCGCCCGCGCCGATCCCGGAATACACCTCACCGAGGTCCGCGACGTCGCAGCCGTAGCGTCTACCCGGCACCCCATCGCGCGCCGCTATCGGCCGGGACGGTCTCGCCCTCGGACTCTCACCGGCCGCCGCCCGACAAGTACGACGCCGGACCTCGTGGTAGTCGGCTTGTCCGGGCCTGCTGTCGCTGCCGGATTCTCCGGTGATGCGGCACAGCGGGTGCCGTGGCGCCGTAGCTGCGGATCCTTGCGTCCGCCCGTCGCCGGGCCCGTGGGCGTTTTGCGACGCCGTATTCCGGCCGGTGTCCACACGCGCATGACGCAGATCACCGATGCATCTGCCCGGTTTGCCCGCGTAGCGGCCGGTGGGTCGTAATGTGGCGCGCATGGGGTCGCAGGAGAGGTCCGAACTGGTTCGGTCGGCGGCGGAGACGAGCTTGCTCGCCGGCAGCCGGCGGTACAACCGCATAGAGGTGGCAGAGAAGGCGGGGGTGACACCCGAGCTGGCGCGCCGATTGTGGGTATCGCTGGGGTTCCCGGCCAGCGAGGACGACAGCGCGCCCGAGTACACCGATTCCGATATCGCGGCCATCCACCGGTTCCGGGAGGTCGAGGTGCTGTCCGCGGCCGGTTCCCGGCAGCAGGCCGCGACCGCCCGCACTATCGGGCAGGCCATGGCGCGGCTGGCCGAATGGCAGGTCGATCTGGTGCTCGAGGAGATCGACCGGCGGGTCGCGGCGGCCGGGCCCGGGGCCGACCCCGACGAGATCACCCGTAATGCCACCGCGGAAACGGTGGAGCTCATGGAGAGCCTGCTGTCCTATGCCTGGCGGCGCCACCTGGATGCGGCGCTCATCCGGCATCTGCAGGAGACCGGGCCGACCCAGGATTCCACCCGGACGCTGGCCGTCGGGTTCGCCGATATGGTCGGCTACACCCGGCTCACCCGGCATCTGCATCCCGACGAGCTGTCCACGCTGCTGGAGGCGTTCGAATCCACCACCACGGCGGCGATCACCGAAAACGGGGGCTGGGTGATCAAGAACGTCGGGGACGAGGTCATGTACGCGGCCGAATCCCCGATGATCGCGGCCCGGATCGCGCTGGAGATCCAGGAATCCACCATGACCGTCGGTACCACTCCGGAACTGCGGGTAGCGATCGCCTACGGGCCGGTGCTGCAACGCTTCGGCGATCTGTACGGGTCCGTGGTGAATATGGCGGCCCGGCTCACCGGCGTCGCCCGGCCGGGCACGATCCTGGTCGACGACGGCGCGGCAGCGGAGCTGGAAGGGGAGACGGAGTTCAGCATCCGGAATCTGCGCAGCGTCCGGGTCCGGGGTTTCAACCGGCTGCGTCCGCATCTACTCCGGCGTAACGGCAAGTCCTGAACATCAAGCCGGCCGGACCGCATCGCCCAGCGATCGAGAGCGCCGCAGCCGGTTTCACCATATGGGATTCCCTTATTAGGAAATCACGTTTTGAGTATGGTCGTCGGGGAGCCGAAAGTGTCCGGCTCGTGTGTGAGTGAGGAGTTCCGGGATGGCCAAGGGCTATGTCATCGTGACCGAGTCGATCAAGGATCCGGCGGGGATGGCCGAATACGGCAAGGCAGCCGCAAAGGCGATGGCCAACGGCGTGAAAGTCCTCGCGGTGGATACGAAACCGCAGGTCCTCGAAGGGGAGTGGCCCGCCACCCAGACCGTGGTGCTGGAGTTCGAGTCCCCGGAGGCCGCGCGTGCGTGGTACGAATCCGAGGAATACCAGGCCGCGATCCCGCTGCGGCAGGCGGCGGCCGATTGCAATGCCGTGATCATCAACGGCCTGTAGCCGTACCGCGGGGGCGCTGATTCGTCGCCGGTTGCCGGCGGACATCGCATCGCCCGGCATCGCGGGGCGACGACCGTGGCGCGGCCGCGCCGCCGCCGAATCCGGCGCCGGGGAATCTACGCTGATGACGTGACCGCATCCCGCCCCTCCGCGACCGGCCGTTCGATCGTGTTGGCAGCGGCGGCGGTACGTGCCGAAATCGGGACGGTGGCCGCCGTATTGCGCGGTCTCACCGTCGGCGGTATCGCGGTGACCGAACCGCTTCCCGCCGGTGCCGCGCCGCCGATGGCCGCTGGTATTGTGCTGGCGCCGTGGCCCAATCGGGTTCGCGATGCGGTCTGGCTGCTCGACGGTCGGCCGCAGCAACTCGATATCACCGAGGTCGCACGGTCGAACGCGATCCACGGCCTGCTGCGCAACACCGATTACGAAGTCCGGGCGCAGGCCCCGGATTCGGTGACCCTCGGCGCGCTGATACCGCCTCAGCACGGCTGGCCTTTCCTGCTGGATACCTGGGTGCGCTACGAACTACGCCCCGACGGGCTGGCGGTGACCCACGGGGTCGTCAATCATTCGGACCGGCCGGCGCCGTATGCGGTGGGCGCACATCCGTACTTCCGGGTCGGCGCGGTTCCGGTGGAGGAGCTGGAACTCACCGTCGCCGCGACCACCTACTACGAGGTCGATGCGCGGATGAATCCCGTCGCGGTGCATCCCGTCGAGGGCACGCCGTACGATCTGCGGGCCGGGGTCGCACTGGCGGACCTGACGCTGGATACCCCGTTCGGTGGAGTGGTTCCGGGCGTCGCCGCCCGGCTCACCGCGCCGGGTGGGACGCGGGTAGAGCTTCTGCTCGAGGACGACTGGCGCTATCTCCAGGTGTTCACCGCAACGGAATTTCCGCGACCGGCGGGGCCCGGACTCGCGGTCGCGCTGGAACCCATGACCGCGGCTCCGGACGCCCTCAATTCCGGAGACGGTCTGCGCCATCTGGAGCCGGGGGAGACCTGGGAGGGGCGCTGGGTGGTGCGCTGTATACCCGGCGTCACGGTTTCCCGCTGATATACCGAGGCGCCGTCCATGGTCGCTTCGAGCAATCAGGTGGTTGTGGAAAGTATTGTCCCAATTGAAAATTCGGCGATCGGCAACCGCCGAACAGTCCTCTCGGCCGCCCGGAACCGGCTAACCTGTGCTCGGGAATCTGCCAGGGGAGCCGGCGAGTGGGTCGCCGGCCGCAGAGTATGTCCGGGGGGCTGGGGGTTTCAGCGGTCACACCCGGGGGACGAAAGGGGACCGGGGTGAGCGACGCCGATGAACTGGGGCCGTTCCCGAGCAGCCGGATCATCTCGGCGGTATTCACTCGTGCGGCCGAATTCGATCGGTCCACCGCCGCGGAATTCGGCTGTGCAATGCTCGAATCGCTGGCGGGCCTCGTAGTGGCGCATCGCAGGATGGCCGCGGCGCGACCGGTCTGGGACGAGATCGTGTTGCCCTGGGAGCAGCCCGAGGATCCGCCGGGGCCGGTGGCAACCGGCTCCGATACCGACCCTTTCGCCTGCGCCTGCGACGACGTGCAGCGCCATATGCTGTCGATCGATCTCGAAGCGCGCCGTATTCTCGGGCCGGCGCGCCCCGATTCGATGCCACATCGCGAGGGGCTCGGCGCGGTATTCGGCCGGATGGCGCATCTGTATACCATCAGTTTCGACCGCTTCGTGCTCGACGGCCCCGCAGGGCCGAACCGCCGGCGGCTCGTCCGCGAATACATCGCCTACGAGGCCCTCGCACGGGATTTGGTCGCCGGGCGAAAATGCCTACCTGCCTTGTCCGATCGCCCCACCTCCTGAACGCCGCTCCGGGACCGGACGGCTCTATCCTCGACAGCAGCGGGTTCGGACGAATTCGCGAGCAGGCAGGGGAACGGAATGGATGTCGAGGGCGCCCGTCGGTTCGCGGGCGCAATATGGCGGCGCCCGGATCTGTCCGGGCCGGAACGGCTGGCCGCCGTCAAAGCGGACGCACATGCCCGCGGTAAGGAGCCCTTCGATCTGGACCGGCTGGAAGCATTGTGCGATACCAGCCACGAGGGTCGGATGGACCCGGTGCAATGGCGGTGGCGCCGCTTCGAGCTGGTGTACTACAGCCATCCGGAAATGATGACGATCGAAGACCTGGCCGCGCATGTGATGCTCTCCCAGGGCTGGATGGGCTGAGCTCCGCGCCCCGCGAGCGGCGCCGATCGATCAATGCCGCCGGTCGTCGTGCGAATCCTGCCCTGCCGCGCCGGCCGGCGGTTTGAATGCCAGCACCTGGACCGTGGCGCTCGGACCGTGATGGAATTTCCCCTCGGTGATCTCGCGATTCACTTCCCGGCAGTGTTCCAGCTGTAGGCCGGGGAGATCGCGGCGCAGTTCGGCCGGGGTCGGCAGTGCGTCCGCGACCGGTGGTCCGCCGACGCCGGGGCGATCCAGGTGGCGCGGGGTATAGGCCTCGAGGACGAAGGCGCCGCCCGGCCGGAGCGCTCGCGCACAGGCCGCGTGCAGTGCCGGGCGGGCCGCCGAGGGCATATGCGCCCAGATGGAGATGATCCCCGACCAGTGCGTATCGCCGAAGTCGTAGGTGGTGAGGTCGGCGACGACGGTATCGATGGTGACCCCGTGCCGGGCCGCCAGTTTCCGCGCATTCGCCAAGCCCACCTCGGAAAGGTCCACTGCAGTAACCGAATGGCCGCGTTTCGCCAGGTACACGGCGTTACGCCCCTCGCCTTCGGCCAGACACAGCACAGGCCCGGCAGGGATCTGTCCGGCGACTTCGCGCAGGTAGTCGTTGGGTTCGGTGCCGTACGACGCGAACGGTTCGGTATAGCGCTCGTTCCACAGGTCGGCCGGTGTCCGGATTTCCATCTGTACTCCTCGGTGGCGATATCTTGACGACACAGCCCACTGTGCAAGTTAATGTGAACATGAAGTCAAGCCCGTCCGGCGGCGTGAACGACGCGACGTACTCGATCGGTGAGATCGCCGCCTACTTCGACCTAGCACCGCATGTACTCCGGCATTGGGAATCCGTCGGCCTGCTCACTCCGGCCACCCGGGTCGGCGGCCGGCGGCGCTATACCCGGGCGCATCTTGCACGGGTCGCGATGATCTTGCGCAGCAAGGAGATCGGTCTGAGCCTGGCGCAGATTCGCGACCTGCTCGACGCCTGTGACGGTCGCGGCCGGCGCCGGATCCTGCAGTCCCAGCTGAGCGCTCTCGACGAGCAGATCGAGCGCATCCAGACCTCGAAACAGTTGATCACCCATGTGCTGACCTGCCGCCATGAGGACTTCACCGAATGTCCCCGGTTCCAGGAGGAGGTCGTCACGGCCGTGGTCGGCGTCGCAGCGCACCGTGCCGAGCCCTGAACCCGGCAGTGCGCACAGGGCTGCGGCCGGACAGGAGCGGCCCCGGTCGACCGAGGTGGGGTCGACCGGGGCCGTTCGCGGTACTGCTCGGAGTGCGCTGTCAGGCGGCGGTGGCGTGCCGGATGGCGATATTGCCGTAGGAATTCCGGGCGTACACGCGCACGGTGTCCTCGTCGGATTGCGGTCGGTCGGCCGGTCCCATCTGGTTGTGCACGCTGCCCTGCACGGCATTGAGCTCCAGCCGGACCGCGCTACCGTGGCTGATCCCGATCTCCAGTTCGCCCATGGACGTTTCGAGCCGCAACTCGCCGCGGATGGCTTCGCCGATACGGATATCGCCCTTGGCGACTCTCGCGGTCACCGAATCGCCGGCGCGCTCGATGCTGATATCGCCGGCGGCTATTTCGAGGTCGCTCCGGCCGAGTTCGCCGGTCGCCTCGATCCGGCCGACTCCGGCGGAGCTCTTCAACCGGGAGCCGGATGGCACCTGGATGGTCACCGCAATCGTCGGATTACCGCCGAAGGGGGTGTGGGTACGCCAGTCCTTCGGCGTGGTCACGGTCAGGACACCGTCGGTGAAATCGACCCAGGTCTGCTCGGCGGCGCGGATATCGCCCTTCTTGGACGCGTCGGCCGGCTGGATATCGACAACGGTTTCGGTGCGGTCGGTGGCGTGCACGAAGACGTCGGCGGACAGCACCTCGACGGTGACGGCGATCGGGGCCGGGGTCTGGAAAGTAGGCATGGCGGTACTCCTCTGACTATGTGTTGTGCTCGGTGAACGGGCGGCGGACTCGCACGGTCTGTATTGCCGCCGACGGGACTAGCGGGACGTTTCGGTCCAGGTGACCGGCAGTTCGTGCACGCCGTAGATGTTCATATCGGTCCGCAACTTCACCTCGCTCGCGGGGACGGCGAGGGCGAGCGTGGGGAAGCGGCGGATCAAGGCCGCGAAACCGGCGCGCATCTCGACCCGGGCCAGTTGCTGGCCCAGGCACTGGTGCACGCCGTGGCCGAAGGACACCAGTCCGCGAGCCGTGCGGTGGATATCGAGGGTGTCGGGGTCGTCGAAACGCTTCGGGTCGCGGTTGGCGGCCAGCAGCGAGACGACGACGGTCGACCCCGCGGGGATCGTTTCGCCGCCGAGTTCGAGATCCTCGGTGGCGTAGCGGTAGAAGATATCGGCGACCGCCAGATAGCGCAGGAGTTCCTCGACGGCGCCGGGAACCAGCTCGGGATCGGCGCGCAGCCCGGCCAGCTGATCGGGATGTTCCAGCAGCGCGAACGTGCCCAGGGCCAGCATATTTGCGGTGGTTTCGTGGCCGGCGAGCAGCAGCAGGAACGAGATCCCGGTCAGTTCCTCGATGCTCAGGTCCGCGTCGCGGGCCAGGTCGGAGAGGATATCGTCGCCGGGTTCCGCACGTTTGGTGGTGACCAGTCCACCCAGGTACGCCATCATCGCGCCATAGGCGGCCATCTTCTCCTCGATCGGCTGCTCCCGCAGCATGAACTTCGCGGAGTTGGCTTGGAAACCCGCCCGGTCGGAGTAGGGGACGCCGAGCATTTCGCAGATCACCAGGGAGGGCAGTGGTAGCGCGAACTCCGCGACCAGATCGACCGGCGGTGCCAGCAGCGCCATCTCGTCGAGCTGTCGCTCGGCGATCTCGATGATGTGCTCTTCGAGCTGTTTCATCCGTTTGACGGTGAACGCGCTGATGAGCTTGCGGCGCAACCGGGTGTGCTCCGGCGGATCCATCGCGATGAACATGCCCGGGATCTGCGGGGACGGTTCGGTCTGGACAGGCATATCGGGATCGGCGTCCAGCGCGTGCAGTACGCCGATGTCCTGGCGCGAACTGAACCGGGTATCGGCCAGCACCTGCCGGACGGCGTCGTAACCGGTGACGAACCAGCCCTGGTGCCCGTCGGGGAAGATCATCGGGCTGACCGGGCGCGCCTGACGCAGCTCGGTGATTTCGCGGGGCGGGTCGAAGGGGCCGGCGTTGCGTTCGGTGGGCAGGCCGTGCGGTACGGGGACTGTGCGGGTCATCGAGGTTTCCTGTTCGTGTGGGGTCAGTGGGTGAGGAGGGTGATCGCGCCGGCGGGGCACATCTGGGCTGCCTCGCGGACGTCCGACTCCTGGTCGTGGGTGGGTGCGGTGATCAGCGCGACCACCCGCCCGTCCGCGTCGTCCTGGTCGAAAACTCCGGCGGCGGTCAGTACACACATCCCGGCGCCGATGCAGCGCTCGCGATCGACCCGGAGTTCCATCGGTGCGTGCCCGCCCAGGTGCGAGTTCTTCCGTGGTCCGGAAGGTGCCGTGCTGTTCATGTGAGTACTGTCGCGGCCCCCGCTGATACCGCCCTGACACCCGCCTGATAAGCCCGCTGACAGATGGTCGGCAACCCAGCCCGGCAGAATAACTGCCGACCGGCCGCGCACGGCAGAATGGCCGGGTGCAGATCGTGTTGCTCGGGCCCCTCGAGATCCGGACAGATGACGGCGGATCGATAGAGGTCCCGGGTGCCCGGCTGCGGGCGTTGTTGATCGCGCTCGCGCTCGAACCCGGGCGGGCGGTCCCGAAAACGACGCTGGTCGATTGGATCTGGGGTGAACAGCCGCCCGCCGACGCAGCCAATGCCTTGCAGGCGTTGGTTTCCCGGTTGCGCAAGGTGCTGCCGGAAGGGTCACTCGACGGTGAGTCGGGCGGGTACCGGCTGGTGATCGAACCCGATGCTGTCGACGCCGTCCGGTTCGAACAGCTCGTCGACCGGGCGCGCGGTGGTGGCGACGCGTATCGCGCCGGGGTGCTCCGTGAGGCGCTCGACCTGTGGCGGGGAGCGCCGATGCAGGGTATCGAGGTACGTGACAGCGAGGCCGTCGACGCCGTGATCACCCGGTTCGAGGGGCTGCATTCCGCGGCGCTCGAGGATCTGTACGAAGCGGAGATCAACCTCGGTCTCGGGGCGCAGCTGGTACCCGAATTGACCGAGCTGGTGGCCCGGAACCCGGTGCGGGAGCGGTTGGCCGCCGCGCTGATGCGCGCTCTCGGCGCCGCCGGGCGTGGTTCCGAGGCACTGCTCGTTTACCAGAACGCCCGCGAGGCCCTTGCCGATACGCTGGGCGTGGACCCCTCACCGGAACTCTCCGCGCTGCATGTCGCGTTGTTGCGCGGCGAAGTGGGTGCGAAGCAGACCGCCGAGCGCCGCACGAACCTGCGCGCCGAACTGACCGAATACGTCGGCAAAGTCGCCGATATCGCCGCCGTCCGTGACCTCATCGCGAATCATCGCCTCACCACGCTGACCGGGACCGGCGGTTCCGGGAAAACACGGCTGGCCGGGGAAACGGCGCAGACCCTGCTCGACGATCTGCCGGACGGTGCCTGGTTGGTGGCGCTGGCCGCGGTCGGTACGAGTGGTGATGTGGCACAGTCGGCTCTCGCCGCGATCGGCCTCCGCGACGCACTGCTCGGCAATGCCGTGAACACCGAACCGGTGGACCGGCTGATCGCGGCGGTCCGTGACCGCGAAACCCTGCTGATCCTGGACAACTGTGAGCATGTGATCGAATCCGTGGCCGCGTTCGCGCACCGGGTGCTGGGGGAGTGCCCGCGGCTGCGGATCCTCGCGACCAGCCGCGAACCGCTGGGTATCACGGGTGAGGCGCTGTGGCAGGTCGCGCCGCTGGCCCTGCCGGTTGCAGACGCCGATCCCGCGGCGATCGAATCCTCCCCGGCCGTGCAGTTGCTGCGGGACCGCGCCCGCGCGGTGCGCAAGGACCTCACCGCCGATCCCGGCACCCTCGCGACCATGGCCCGCGTCTGCCGGGCACTGGACGGAATACCGCTGGCGATCGAACTGGCCGCCGCCCGGCTGCGCACTCTTTCGCCGGATCAGCTCGCCGAACGCCTCGACGACCGGTTCCGGCTGCTCACCGGTGGTAGTCGCACCGCGATACCGCAGCATCGGACACTGCGCGCGGTGGTCGACTGGAGCTGGGAGCTGCTCAGTGAAGCCGAACGGGCGGTGTTGCTCCGGCTCGCGGTATTCGCCGGAGGCGCGAGCTTGGAAGCGGCCGAACAGGTCTGTGCCGATCCGGGCGACGGACGGCCGGTGGTGGTCGAGCAGTTGGAGGTGCTCGATCTGCTCACCACGCTGACCGAGAAATCGCTACTGCTCACCGCAGAACGAGGGATGGTGGGCGATGCGGCCGGCGCCGGGCCGCTTGTGCCGGGTGCTGCGGGGGAACGCCAGCCGCGCTTCCGGATGCTCGAGACGATCCGGCAGTACGCGTACGAACGGCTCGTGGAGTCGGGGGAAGCGGAGGCGGTGCGCCGGGCGCATCTCGCCTACTTCACCGGTCTCGCCGATACCGCGGAACCGCATCTGCGGCGCGCCGAGCAACTGGAATGGCTCGCGGTGCTGGAGGCCGAACACGACAATATTTCGGCTGCGATGCGCACCGCGCTCGCGGCGGGCGATACGACCGGGGCGTTGCGGCTCGCCGCGGCCGCAGGCTGGTACTGGTGGCTCGGCGGTCACAAAGCCGAAGGTCAGGAACTGCTCATGGCGGTTGCCGACGAACCCGCCGAGGTCGACGATGCGACCCGCGCATTGATATACGGGCTGGTCACGCATTTCATGAGTTCCGGCCGCAATGACGCGGTCCAGGTGGCGGAGTGGATCCGCAAAGCCCACCGGTTCAGCCGCGGTATCAAGGCCGGTCATCCCACGCTCGCGTTCATCGACGCATTGGAAGCGATGTTGCAGGGGCCGGCGGCGCTACCGACCGCGTTCGAACCACTGCTCACCGATGACGACCCCTGGGTGCGCGCGCTGTCCCGGTTGCAGATGGGCAAGATGCGGATCGTGGTCGGGCAGGACGGGCCGGATGTGGACGAATATCTCGAAGGGGCGCTCGCCGAGTTCCGGGCGCTGGGGGAACGGTGGGGGATCTCGTTCGCGCTGACCGAGCTGGCGAACCGGCGCGCCACCCGCGGCGAATTCGTCTCGGCCTGCGAACTCTACGAGGAGAGCATTGCCGTTGTCGCCGAGATCGGCTCGGCCGAGGATATCGTGGCGTTGCTGTCACGTCAGGCCCAGTTGTATTGGCTGGCAGGCGACTCCGAGGCGAGTGCGGCCGCGGTGGCCGAGGCGCAGCGCCGCGCTGATCGGGTGGTCTGGCCGTTCGCGCTGGCCGAACTCGCGCTGGCCAGGGCGGAGCTGTCCCGCTGGAGCGGCGATCCCGAGCAGGCCCTCGAACAGGTCGATATCGCGACAACCGTCTCGGGTGGCGAAGCCGAGATGCCGCAGTTCGCGGCGGCCGTCCACACCCTGCGCGGCTACCTCGGCAGCGATCTCGAGCAGGCGCGCGAACATCATGCCGCGGCCTTCCGGGCAGCGACCGAGGCCGGTCATGCGCTCCTGGTCACCCAGGTGCTCGTCGGGATCGCGGACTGGGCGCTGCGCGCGGGCCGCGATCCCGAGGCCGCGCGGTTGCTCGCAGTGAGCGCGGTGGTCCACGGGGTGCCCGATCGCTCCCAGCCGGACGCGGTCCGCGTCGAACAGACGGTGCGGGATCGCCTCGGCGAAGCGGAGTTCACCGAGGCGATGCGGGAGGGTTCGGAAGCGGACTGGCGGGAGCTGGCCACCACCGTGCTCGCTCGCTGACGGCGGTGCCTGGCTGTCAGGCCAGGTCGTGGTTCACCAGGGTCTTTCGCCCCAGAGCTTGACCTCAACAATTGTTGAGGAAGCAAGGTGGTCTGCGGGTGGCCGACGGGGCCGCCGAACGTAGTAGGGGAGAAACCGATGACGATATCGACCGGCACCACCACCCTCGCAGAACCGTTGCGGCTGACCCTCGTGATCGGCAGCAGCAGGCAGGGCCGCTTCGCGCCGACCGTGGCCGACTGGTTCCGTACCCGGGCGATTGCGCGACCGGACTTCACGGTCGACGTCGTAGACGTGGGCGAACTGGACCTGCCACACACCTTCGGCGCCCCTACTCCCCGAGCCGCCGAGACTCGGGCCGCGCTCGCCGACACGGACGCCTTCGTCATCGTCACACCCGAGTACAACCACAGCTATCCCGCGGCGCTGAAGAACCTCATCGACGCGTACGGGCGGGAATGGCAGGCGAAACCCGTCGGCTTCGTCAGCTACGGCGGGATCTCGGGTGGCCTGCGCGCGGTCGAACATTTGCGCGGCGTCTTCGCCGAACTCCATGCGGTCACCGTGCGCGATACCGTCAGCTTCCACAACCCGTGGCGCAACAGTGCTACACAGGACGACCCGATCGCCACCGCGGAAGCTGAAACGGCCGCGAAAACCTTGTTGGATCAGCTGGTCTGGTGGGGCGAGGCGCTGCGTGCGGCCCGTGCCACCCGGCCCTACGGGCAGTGAGGGTTGTGATGCGACACAGTGTGGCAACGGCCCGGACTCGGCCGGCACGGGCGCCTGCCATCGCGCCGCTCAGCGGGCGGCGGCTATGACCGGGGCGAGGCCGTCCTGGCCCAGGAGGGCCTCGGAATCGGTGACTTCCTCGTCGTTGACGTAGACGGTGGGGGTGCCGTTGACGCCGGAGGCGAGGACTTCGTCGGTCTTGGTGCGCAGATAGGTGTCGTAGCGGCGGTCGGTGATGCACTCTGCCACCGCGGAATCCGCATAGCCGGTGGATTCGGCGATAGCGATCAAGTCGCTGTCGGGCAGGCCGGCGCCGCCTTCGGCCGGCTGTTCGGCGAACATTTCCGCCAGCCAGGTCTGGTAACTGTCCAGCCCCGAGTTCGCGACACAGAACGATGCGTTACCCGCTCGCGAGGAGTATTCGGTGGTACTGGCGCGATCCAGGAAGGAGATGACGCTGTACTCGACCGCCGCGGTGCCCTCGCGCACGGCATCCTCGAGCACCCTGCCGTTGGCGTCCTCGAAGGCTTTGCAGAACGGGCACTGCAGATCCATGACGACCCGCACGGTCACGTCGGCGTCCGGTTCGCCGATCCGGACCGCGCCGTCGGCCGCGACGTTCGCGGGGCCGGAACCGCTGCCGACCGCCGCCGCGGTACCGGGGATCGTCTCCGCCATCGCGTTGCGGGCCAGCAGCCCGGCGCCGACCGCTGCGCCGACCAGCAGCACAGTGACAAGGGGGAGCAGCACGACGAGAAGCCGTCGGTTCGGCCCGGGGTTCTGCGGCGGTGGCCACCCGCCCGGATAGGTGCTCAAATCGTCGCTCCCTGCTCGCCGGACATTCTCCTCGACACACTAGTGCGCGGCGGTGCCGCCCGGCGGTGGGCGGCGGTTCGGTGGGCGTACCTCGAAAATCACCGCACGAACCAGGCGATATTCGCCGTATCGGCTGCTCAGGGAAGCGGAATCGGCGGCGCCGGCGGGAACCGGACGGGTAGCGCGTCCAGTGCGCGGTTGTAACCGCCCACCCGCCAGGACAGTTCGTTCACCGGCTGCGCGAGTTCGATTTCGGGTAGCGCGTCCAGTAGCTGTTCCAGTGCGTAATGGCCGATTACGAAGGAGGGGTCCTGGGCCGGGCAGACATGGGGTCCCGCGCCCCAGGCCAGATGCGACTGGTTACCGGAACGGTCGCCGGTGCCCATACCGACCACCGCCGGATCGCCGCTGACCGCCGCGGAGCTCACGATCACCGGTTGATTCGCCGGCAGCCACACCTTGCCGACGAGCTGCGGCCGGCGCGGGTACCGGATACAGAAATTCGCCAGCGGCGGGTCGGTGAACAGCACTTCTTCGATCGCTTCCTTGATGGACAGGGCGCCGCCGAGCAGGGAATCGGCGAAACGGGGATCGGTGACCAGCAGTACCAGCGAATTGATGATCAGATCCGACATCGGCTCGACTCCCGAGCCGAACAGCATGACCACCTGATGTGCGACCTCGAGATCTTCCAGGCCGGCCGGGTGCGCCATCATCCACGAGGTGACATCGTCGGCCGGGGCGCCGCGTTTGACGTCGAGCTCCTCCAGCAGGATCGTGATCAGCGATTGGTTGGCCACTTCGGCGGCTTCCGCGTTCTCCGCCATCCGGATACCCCCGATCGCACCCAGTAGCCGCTGGCCGGTCTCGAGCGAGAAGCCCAGCATATGGTTCACCAGCTGGAACGACAGTGGCACGCTGAACCCGGAAACGAGTTCGGCCGAGCCGGTTTCGCAGAAGCTGTTGATCAGTCCGGTGGCGGTGCGTTCCACCGGCGTGCCCGGCGCCGGCCCGGCCTGCCAGGTGCGCGGATCGGAGGAGAAATGCTCGTGGTCGTTGAGGATCTCCAGCGCTTCCCGGTAACCGATCACCAGGGTCGCCGGCATTCCGGGCTGGATCTCCACCGGCACCAGCGAACCGTGGGTTCGCCGCATTTCCCGGTATGCCGCGTGTGGGTTCGCGGCGAACTCGGGCGTGTAGATCGGTACGGCGGGGCCGTCGAGCTCGATCGGTGAGGAAAACATCCGGGTTCTCACGGGTACGACAACTCCTTGTGCGCCGACGGTGGGACCGCAATAGGCCCACCGGCTACTCCGTCGGCACGCAGCCCGGGCCGATCGTGAAAACCGCGCTCACGGATCGCTGAATGTCATTGCGTTCCAATATGGTTCTGTAGCGAAAGTACACGACTTGATACAGTCGGCCCGCGTGGATCGGGTACGGTCGGCGAACAGGACTTCGGCATGCCCGGGGTCGTCGCGGCGGGCCGGTGGCCGTGAATGTGATGTCGAATCTGTTTCGGAGGCTTCGGATGTCCCTTTCTCATGCCGTGGTACTCGGCGCGAGTGTCGCCGGATTGCTTTCGGCCGCCGCGTTGAGCAAGAACTTCGGCACCGTCACGATCGTCGAACGGGATCAGCTCTCCGAAGGTGCCGTGCCGCGCCGCGGTGTGCCACAGGGCAATCAAGTGCATCAGCTGATGCCGGCCGGTCTGGCGCGGATCGAAGAGTTGCTACCGGGGTTCGGTGACGACCTCCTCGAGCAGGGTTGTGAACGCTATGACGTCGACCGTGATGTCGCGATCCTGTACCCGCGGGGCTGGGCCGCCCGGGTCGCCGGAGGCATGGACGTCATCGGCTTTCTCCGGCCGACCTTCGAATGGGTGCTACGGCGGCGGGTGCTGGCGCTGCCCAATGTGCGCGCGGTGCACGGTATCGCCACCGGGCTGCTGGCCGGCGCGGACGGCACCGCCGTCACCGGGGTGAAGGTGACCGGGGCCGACGGCGAGAAACTGGACGCCGATCTCGTGGTCGACGCGACGGGCCGCGGATCCAAGGCACCGAACTGGTTGAGCGAACTGGGTTACACACCGCCGGCCGAACAGCATGTGCGGCCGCACCTCGGTTACGCCACGATGGTGGTCCGCTTGCCCGAGGGCGCGCTACCGGACGGGTTCCGCGGGATCGCCGCCACCCCGAACCCCGCGCATCTCAAAGGCGGAGCCATTCTGCCCTGCGGTAACGGACAGCATGTGGTGGCGGCCATGGGGATGTCGAAGAACTACCCGCCGGCCGGGTATGCGGAACTGCTCGACTACCTGGACGAGGCCCCGAGCCCCCTTCTCGGCCGCGTCGTGCGCGCCGGGGAATTGATCGTCGAGCCCGACACCTACCGGATGCCGGGCAATCAGCGCAGGCTGTGGGAGCAACTGGACCGGCGGCCAGAGGGATTCGTCGTCATCGGCGATGCCGTCGCGGCATTCAACCCGATCTACGGCCAGGGGATGACGATCGCCGCGATCGGTGCCTCCCTGCTCGCGCAGGTCGTCGCGTCCGCGGACGGCTCGGTCACCGGGATCGCGGAGAAGTTCGCGGCCGAGCTGGCGCCGTGGACCGACTACGCCTTCGCCATGGCCGCGAACACCGATGCGTTCTTCCCCGGCGCCGAGTTCGTGAACTACACCCCGCCGGATCCGGAAGCCGTCGCGGGCGAAGCGTTCGCGGTGGCCGCCGCCACCACCGATCCCGCTGTCGCTCAGGCCATGCGGCGGGCCGCCTATTACATGGACCCCTCCGGGATGCAAGCACCTGAGGTCCAGCAGACCATCGCCGAATGGGCGTCCACCGGGCGGCAGCCGGACCCGTCCCTGACCGATCCGACCGAACTGCCGAGCACAATTCACAACGCGGGCTGAGCGTGCTCGCTCGCGAGCCCGGTCCGGCTTCACGGTCCTGACGCGGTTACGCCGGCCGGGGAACGAACCTGGCGGTGAGATGCCGGGATCGGAGATCGACAACGGCGACGAACCGGGTCGTCGGTCGTCTTCTGCTGACGCCCGGCGGCGGGGCGGCTACCGGGATGCCGTCAGCAGACCGCCGGGGCCGCTGACGACTCGTGTGCCGAACCGGGCGCTGATCTCGCCGAGCGTATTTCTCAGCCATCGGGTATCGGCGGGTCCGGCCCGTTCGAGTTGCATATGCCTGATGTGCAGCGGCAGCATGCGCACTTCGGCGGGCTCACCGGGATCGAGGCCGACGAGGTAGAGCAGCCGGAGTTCGGGCCGGTAGGACTCATGGCCGCCGATTCCCTCGTAATCGTCGACGATATCGCCGCAGCCGTACAGGATGGGTTTGCCTCGATAGATTTCGATCGCGCGGGGATGGTGTGCGGAGTGGCCGTGCACGATATCGATACCTGCGTCGATCAGCCGGTGGGCGAATTCCTGCTCGCTGAGGCCGGTGCCATAGCCCCAGTTGGGCCCCCAGTGCACCGACACGATGGTGTGGTCACCGCTGCGGGCGAGTGGTGCGAACCGGGCCGCCACCTCGTCGGCGTGGCGGGCGCCGGGGTGGTCGATCAGCCAGATTCCCGGGCGGTCGCGGCCCGCGGCCCAGCTCGCGGGGACACCGCTGGACCGGGTCGATATCGACACGATCAGTACGCGGTGACCTCCCGGAACCGGTACCTCCACCGGTTGCTGTGCGGCAGCGAGGTTCGCGCCCGCGCCGGGGGCCCGGATATCCGCGCGGGACAGCGCCTCGAGGGTGTCGGCCAGTCCGCGGAGACCGAAATCGAGGGAATGGTTGTTGCTCAGTGCGCAGGCGTCGGGCCGGAATGCGGTGAGCGCCGCAAGGTTGCCGGGGTGCATGCGATAGTGGACCCCTTTGCCGGCCGCGAAACTGCCGTCGGCGGTGATGGCGGTTTCCAGGTTGACCAGCCGAAGATCGGGTGCGAGTTCCTCGAGGAGCCGGTTCACCGCACCCCAGGGGCCGGTGAACCCGTAGGGCCGGGGGATCGGCCCATTGGCCTGCTCGGCCAGCTCGACATAGCGCCGGGCATCTCGGACACACGGCTCGTGTAATCCCGGATGCCCCGGTCGCGGCAGGAGCTGATCCACGCCACGGCCGAGCATGAGATCACCACCGAGCAGGGCCGTGACCGTCATGGCGGCGCCGGATCCGGCGATATCGGTTCACCCGTTCCGGCCCGGCCCGCCGGTCGGGCACCGAGCTTCATACAGAAACGCTACCACCGGACGCTGATCTGATCGAGCCTGGTCAGCGCCTGTTCGCACGGATACGGCACATGCTCATCGGGCCAGGAAATGCCAGCCCAGCCAGGCCCACACCAGGATTGTGAGTATTCGCAGGACGCGGGACCGCAACAGCAGGCGGAGTGTTTCACCGAAGGTGGTGCAGCGCTGTGAGCGGCGCGCCGCGAGTTCGGCCAGTACACCCGCCACGGCGAGCGCCGCGAACCCGAGGAGAACGAGAGCCCGGTCGGTCATCGCAGCAGCCGCCACCCGGCGGCCAGCCATATCAGCCAGCCGGCCCAACGGCCCGGGCCCTGTTCGAGCGCCGGATCCAGCAGTGTGGACAGGGTGGGATGGGACCGATCCGGTACATTCCACGATTCCTGCCGCGACAGTGCGAACAGTTCCCAGCTCGAAATCACCAGCAGCAGAAGCGACCACAGCAACAGGCCGTTGCGCAGTCGTGGCCCCGGCGAAATCGGCTCGGACGGCCGGCGAACGGCGTACACGAGTACCGCGCCGGCAATGATCACGACCAAACCTGTTGCTGCCCATTCGAAGGGACGGGTCAGGGCGCCGAGTGTGGCGACGACGAGCGCGGCACCTGCCCATATCGCCGGTGGAAGCGAACCCCCATCGGCCGGCCGGCTCGATTCGGCTGCCATGATCGGCAGCGTACCGCCACTGTCGCCTGGTCCGGGGCTGTGCGGGGAGTGGCGTCGGCCCTCCGGTTCAGGACGCGGTGGCGGGCGGCTGCCAGGCCGGGTCCCGGCCGATGAAGGCCATCAGCTTGTCCTGAGCCGAGGCGTTCTCGCCGACCGGTACGGCCGGTCCGAACTGTCCGCTCTCGCGCAGCATCCGATCCATCGGCGCCATACCCTCCAGTGCGGTACGGCAGCGCTGTTCGCCCAGGTCGGGTTCGCGGCCCAGGGCCTTGGCCAGGTCCCAGCTGTGCATCCAGATATCGGCTGTGTAGAAGGTATCGATCGCCTGGTCCACCGGCTGGTCCCCGGTGTGCGGATTGCTGTGGACCCGTCCGGCGGGGTTGTCGAGAATGCCCTGGATATCGGCGACGTGCCGTTTCCATGCCGTCACCGGGTCGGCCGCGATATCCAGGGCGGGCAGCTCGATTCCGGCGCCGCCGAGGAACCCGCGCGACCATTCGATCAGATGCCGCACGATATCGAGGGCCGTCCACTCCGGGACCGGGCTGGGACGCGTCCACTCCTCGGCGGAGGCGGATTCGACGAGTGCGGTGAACCGGGCCGCGTCCTCGAAATGCCGGGTCGCGGGGCCTGCGACCGCGGGTGTTCCGGACTCCGGTGCCAGCAGGTGGTCGAGTTTGTCGTAACCCTCGCGCACACCGGTCTCCATACCGCTGGCCAGCATCCCGTCGCGGGTCGCGAAATCGGCCACTACGCTCAACGTCCGCAGCCGGGTGCGTCGCTCGCCGACCCTCTCGAAGGTCAGCGTTTCCAGCGCGACCCCGTCCGGTTCGCCGGTATAGGTGAAAGTCCACACGATCCGTTCGGCCGGCCGTACCTCGTGGAAACTGCCGTAGAAGGCGGCGATCTCCACGCCGTCGCTTTCACTGGCGAATGCCCACGCGCCGCCCGTGCGGGCGTCCCAGCGGGTGATCTTCGTGCTCAGCGAACGCGGACCGACCCACTTCGCGTAGAGGCCGGGGTCGATATGTGCCCGGAACACCTGGGCGGGCTCCGCATCGAACTCCCGGACGATCTCGATCGTGGGAACGTTCTCGTCCGCGACGATTCTGGTGTCGTACCCGGTTGTGGTCATGATGCCTCCTTCGGCGGGAATACCTGCGGTTGTTCGTCGTCGGCCAGCTGGGCCAGCACCGCATCCAGGCGCTGGTAGCGCTGTTCCGCGGTGCGTCGATAACGCTCGATCCATTTGGTCATCAGGTCGAATATCTCGGCGTCCAGATGCACCGGCCGCCGCTGGGCGTCTCTGCTCCGGGTCACCAGCCCGGCGTCCTCGAGGACTTTCACATGTTTGGAGATCGCCTGCAGGCTCATCTCGTAGGGCTCGGCGAGTTCGCTCACCGTCGCGTCCGCCGCCGCCAGCCGGGCCACCAGTGCACGCCGGGTCGGATCCGCCAGTGCCGCGAACACGCGGTTGAGCCGTTCCCCGGATTCATCCATACGATCGTCCTCAACTTTCTGGTTGATTAACAAGGTAGGGCTCTTGCGGGGATGTAGTCAACCTTCTGGTTGATGAAGAAGTGTGGGTATGCCCGTGATCTGTCCAGAGTTCCGGTCCGGTCGTCTCGCCGTGGTCGGCCGGATGGTTTCCGGTGTGCTCGCTCACGAAACAGAGAGGGGTGCCTCATTCGTGGAACCGGTCACAACGAGCGCATGGATCGCCGGCGTATCCCCGGCGGGCATTTTCGCCCGAATAGCGCCTATTTCAAGCTATTTCACAAGAATGTACCGGTCTATGGTCGACTACGTCGGGTAGCTATGTTACCGAAAGGTATTGTGGCACAGCTCTCTTTATCGTCCGAATGGCCCTTGACCTGCGGGTGTGGTGTTCTAAGCTGATGAAAGTCGATGGGCGGCAAGGGCTCATCGGGGATGTGGCCGGATACGGTGCCGCACCCCTGACATTCGCGCGGTAAGGCGAAACGGTGGACCACAGGGTCGAGACCAGAAATACGTCGGAATATTCACCACAACCCAGGACCGGAAATATCGACCGACCGGGTTCGCAATTACCATCCGATTGGAAATGCTGGTCCATTTCGGCGCTCGGCCTGCTCACTCTCATCCTGCTGTTCCAGCCCTGGCTGTCGGCTTCGGGACCCCGTGGTGACGTGCAGGCGGATGCTTTCGGCCGGCTCGACGGTTCCGTTCCCGCGCTCCGCAACGTCGGCGAACGCCTCACCGACAGCATCGTTTCCATCAGCGGGCTGTGGGGCATCCTGGCCGCCGCGGCCGCCGTGATCACCGTGGCCGCGGCGTGGTCGTACCGGATGTTCGGTATCGGATTGCCGGCGATGGTCGGTGCCGGTGCGGCCAATGCCGTACTCGTCCCCGCGGCGCTGCTGCACCTCAACGGCAAAGCGCCGGAGCTGCACGCGATGACCGAACAGCACGACGAACTGAAAACCGCGCTCGGCGATATCCTGGGCAAGCTCTTCGGAGGCGGCAGCGAATCCGGCCCCGATACCGCACCGGTGGCTACCGCGGTGTTGACGAATCAGGCACTCGTCTGCGGCCTGGTCGCGGTGCTCGCCGCAGTGCTCGCTCTCAGCATGCGGAAATCGATACGGGCGAGCACCGCCGCTGCCCTTGTACCGGCTGAAGTTTCCCGCCCCGGCCCTGCCGAGCTACCGGCCGACGCCCGCCTCGCGGTTTCCGAGAGCGTGACGGTCCTCGAACAGCAACTCGATATCGCTCTGCCGTACGAGCCCCGGCTGCTCGGTGCGGCCGGGTCCGATCACGACGACCTCGGAGTCGGTAAACGCCTCCTGACCCGTGCCGAACTGCCCCGCCGGACCGACGGCCCGGCGCGCCGCGACCGGCCTACCGCCCGCCGCGTGCGGCCTCGTCCCACCAACCGGCCCGCCGCCACACCGCAGCCCGGCAGCGGGGCCGCCTCCGCGAAGCGTTCGGCCGGCAACTGTGGTTCGCCCCGATCGGGCCGGCCGCTCATCCCCGGGTGAATACGGCGGGCTCGCCGACCTGCAGGTGGTGTCGGTTTCGTCCAAGACATCGGCAGCGGCACTTTCTAGGCTGAATGCAGATCGAATCCGACGCCCATGCCCTGGAGGAATTAGATGACACGCGAACTGGTCTACACGGGTTTCATGTCGCTGGACGGCGTCGTGGACTCGCCCGGTGGCACAGCCGAGGGGCACCGCAGCGGCGGCTGGGTGATGGACACCGAGTTCGTGCCCGAAGCGTATTCTCTCAAAGCCGAGGAGCTGGCCGATACGACCGCGTTGCTGTTCGGCCGCCGCAGTTACGAGGCGTTCGCCCCGGTCTGGCGCGATTCGGACGATCACGCCGCCTACAAGGATCTGCCCAAGTATGTCGTCTCCGCCGGACTGAGCGAGGACTCCCTGGTCGAGGGCTGGGGTCCGACCACGATCCTGCGATCGGCCGACGACGTCGCGAAGCTGAAACAGGCCGACGGCGGCGCGATCTACATCCACGGCAGTGCCGAACTAGCCCGCCGCCTCGCCGACGCCGACCTGATCGACCGGTACAACCTGCTGGTGTTCCCCGTGCTCCTGGGGGCCGGGAAGAGCTTGTTCGCCCGGTCGGACCGCGATAAGCAGACGCTGCGGCTGCGGGATTCGGCGACCTACTCCAACGGAGTGACCAAACTCGTCTACGAGGTCGCACACTGACCGGGATCGAGCGCGAGCGCGCCACCGGTCCGGGTGCGCAACTCCTGAGCGGTCCGGCCGACGTACCGGCGTAGTGCGCGGGCGAGATGGGGTTCGTCGTAGTACCCGAGTTTGGCGACGACATCGCCGGGCATCTCGCCCGAGGCCAGCAGCAGCGCGGCGGTGCGGGCGCGGCCGATCTGCCGGACGGCGCCCTGGGTGAGCCCGGTCGCCGCGCGGAACCGTCGTTCGAGAGTTCGCTCGGTGACCGCCGGTGGTGAACCCGCCAGTGTCGCCGCGACCAGAGGGTCGCGGATCACGACTTCTTCGCGGACGAGCCGGTCGACGAGCGCCTCGGCATCGTCGGCCCGCGGGGTTTCCCGGTGGGCGCCGTCGAGCCAGAAGGTCCGGCCGGTCACATCGGGCAGCGCGATCCCGCCGTCCACCAGAGCCGGCGTCGCCGTCGTACGCAGCGATGTCCCTACCGCGAATTGGATACCGACGAACTGCGCGCCTTCCGGCACGGGTGCGGTAGCCGTGCGGCTCTCCGGTCCGGTGATCGCCGTATAGCGGCGCCCCTCCAGTTCCCAGAACACCAGGCCCCAGGTCTCGGTCGCCACCGATGTCATCTCCGAGACCTGCTCGCTCCGGCAGATCCACACGGACTCCACCCACGGCGAATCCGATGCCCGTGTCTCGAACAGCAGTCCCATTTCTCCACTACGCTTCCGGATGCGGAAATCGTGCACGAACTGTTGTCTCATATTGCGCTCGAGTGTTACCACCGATGTGCCCGGAAGAGACTCTGACTCGAGGCATCTCCTTTCGACCTGGTGAACACTCGGCAGGACGAAAGGACATCGGTGTCAGTAACCACCCTGCGGCGTGACCGGTCGGTCCGGCTCACCGCGGCAGCTGCGGTCCTCGTTGCGATGACGGGCTGTACTTCGGGGGAGGCGGTATCGACGAACGAATCCGGCCGGGCCTCGGCAACTTCCGCGAGTGCGCCACCGCCACCCGAACCTATGGCGGATCTGTTGCCGGGAATGCCTCCGCCGCTGCGGTTCGACGATATCTACGCGGCCAACCGGGAGCTGAGTCCGGCGGTGGCCGAGCATCGCGAACTGGTGTATGTCCCGAACAGCCGATCCCATGATGTCTCGGTGATCGACCCCGCGACCTTCCAGGTGATCGACACCTTCTCGGCCGGTGGCGTGGAACCGCAGCATGTGGTGCCGTCCTACGATCTGCAAACCCTGTATGTCACCAACGATCTGCCGATCGGCGGCGGCAGTCTGCTGCCGATCGATCCACGCACGGGTAAGCCGGGGGAAAGTTTCCCGGTGCGGGATCCGTACAACATGTATTACACACCGGACGGCAAATATGCCCTGGTCGTCGCCGAGGCGGATAAATCGCTCGACTTATACGACCCGGTGTCCTGGGAGAAGAAGCAGGCGATCCCGGTCCCGGACTGTGCCGGGATCGATCATATGGATTTCACCGCCGACGGCCGGTTCGCCCTGGCGAGCTGCGAATTCGCCGGACGGATGTCGGTTATCGATATCGCCGGGCGCACCCTGGTACGCACCATCGATCTGCCGCACGGACGGCACGGGATGCCGCAGGACGTCAAACTCTCCCCGGACGGCCGCACCTTCTTCGTCGCCGATATGCACGCCGGCGGTATCTACACCTTCGACGCACTGAGTTTCGACAACACCGGTTTCATCCCGACCGGGGCCGGTACGCACGGGTTGTATGTAACCCGGGATTCCAAGCAGATGCTCATCACCAACCGCGACGAAGGCAGTATCTCGGTATGGGATTTCGCCGCTGATGCTCTCGTGCACAAATGGTTCCTGCCGGGCGGTGGCAGCCCAGACATGGGTAACCTGTCAGTCGACGGCCGGACATTCTGGGTATCCGGACGCAAACACGACGAGGTCTACGCGATCGATATCATCGATTGGAAGTTATTGGCTCGTATCCCTGTCGGCCAAGGACCGCACGGTTTGACCGTGTGGCCGCAACCAGGCCGCTACTCGACCGGGCACACCGGGGTCATGCGATAACCGAAGGGGCTTGCCCGCCCCCGGGCCGAGCGAGTTGGATGGGAACGGGTCGGGAGGAATCCGCAACCGCGGAAAGATCAATGGGAGAAAAAGTATGAAACGTCTTCTGTCGGGCAGCATCGCCGTCGCGGCCATCGCGATCGGCGCAGTAGCCGGTGCGGCGCAGGCAAGTGCCGGAACCGGGCTGCCGCTGCAACCGGCCACCGAGGTGACAGCCCCGTCCGCCGAATCGGTGCAGCTGCCGATCGCCCCGGGCTCCTCGGCCAACGAAGCGGCAGGGATGGCGCAGCTCGCGCAGATGTTGTCGACCATGTCCGCTGCCTGATCACAGCGGGTGAATGCTCTCGGCCCGGTTGCCACACACGCTTTACCTGTGCGGCAATCGGGCCGATTGCTGAAGAGGCCCGGCAGGTGCGGAGAGCGACAGCGCACCAGGTCAGAGCACGATCTGTGTGATGTTCATTGCTACCGGGACGCCACCGGCGGACACTGGAGGAATGGTTGACAGGGAGCAGCGCACACCGTTCTACGGGGTGGTACTGATTCTCGCGGCGCTGGGTGCGGCGATGGCGGTCAGCTACTACGGGCCGACGTGGTTCCGCGTCACCGTCTACATCCTCGCGGTGATGGTTTTCCTGGTCGGCGGCGTGATGACCTTCCGGGATTACTCGCGCTGACGTCGCGAATATCGGTGATCGTCCCGGTTCCACGGGCGGCGCTCGGTCGTGGCATCAGTGGGGTGCGGGGATTTCGCCCGGCCGGTACTTCGGCAGTCGTGATGCGGGCAGCGCGGCGGCGGCGCTGATACCGGCGAGGATGAGGAAACCGAGCTTCAGGGTGCGCAGCCGCTGTTCCTCGTTCAGGGTGACGGCGGCATCGACCTGTTCGGGAGTGGCGGTGGTCTGCTCGAGAAGGGTGCGCAGTTCCTCGTTGCTCACGACGTTGACGTTGTCGAGGTCCACCTGCGCGGCCAGTTCCGGCGGCAGCTCCGGGTGTTCTTCCACGGACTGGGTCACCCCGAAGCTCAGCGTGGTCACGAGCACGGCGCCCATGACGGCGGTGCCGACGGCCGAGGCGAGGTTCTGCGCGGTACCCCGCAACGATCCGACATCGCCGGCGAGTTCCTTGGGCGCGGCGGTGACCAGAACATTGAACACCAGCGTGACCAGCGCGCCCTCCCCGATCCCGAAGACGATGAGCCCCAAGATCGTCGGAAGGGTTTCCCAGTTGTTCGTCACGGCGAAGGCGAGCCAGAGCAGCGCGACCGTCGTCAGGCCGAACGCGAAGAGGGCGATCACGCGTGGCGGGTACTGCTTGTAGAACCGGACGATCAGTGTCGCGGTCACGAAAACGGTCAGGTTGAACGGGATCATCGCCAGCGACGTATCGAACGGGCTGCGTCCCTGCACGACCTGGATGTAGGTGGGGATGGTGAAGTTCACCGCGGCTTCCATGGCCACGATGACGAACATCGCGTAGATGGCGGCACGCTCGGTGGGCCGCCCCAGCACGCCGAGATCGATCAGCGGAACCTTGCCCTGTCGCGTCCGGCGCCTGGTCCATATGACGAACAACTGGCCGAGGATCACACCGGCCACGACCAGCACCGGCGCGGGTGAGAGTTCGAGTATCGAGAACGGCGCGGCGTCTTTCGCGAAGACGATGCCCCACGCGTTCAGGTTGTTGAAGCCCAGGGTGAGTACGACGATTGCGGATCCGATCAGCACCGAGGCGAAGATATCGATGCGGATATTCGGGTCGCCCTCATCGGTGCGGAGGCCGAAACTCAGCGCGAAGACGGCGACCGCGATCGCCAGCGTGACACCGAAAACGGGACGCCAGCCGACCAGGGTTCCGAGCGTGCCGCCGATCAGGAATGCGCTGACACCGGAGATGGCGCGGGCCGAACCCAGCGAGCCGACCGCTGTCGCCTGCTGATCGCCGGTGTAGTTCTCCGCGATGAGCGCCACCAGCGCCGGAACGATGATCGCCGCGGCGGCGACGGTGTTGTCCGGCACGGTCAGGCTCCTTTCGCGCTGTCGGCGGCTGTGACGGGCTGGTGGACGGAGGACGCGAAGAGATTCAGGCCCAGGGCGCGCGAGAGGTAGGCGCAGGCACGTTGCCCGCGGACACTGTTTCCCGCCGCATCCAGCCGCGGTGAGAATGTGCCCAGCGCACCCTTGCCCGGCGATATCGCCACGATGCCGCCCGCGACACCGGATTTCGCCGGCAATCCGATCTCGAACAACCACTCCCCGGACCGTTCGTAGAGCCCGCACGAGGCGAGCACGGCCAGGGTGTCGCGGCATACCTCCGACGAGACCACCTGCTCCCGGGTGATCGGGTTGACGCCGCCGTCGGCCAGGGTTGCGCCCATGACCGCGAGGTCGGTAGCGGTTACGGCGAGGGCGCATTGGCGGGTGTAGATGTCCACGGTTTCCAGCGGGTCGGTGTCGAGGCGCCCGTAACTCTCCAGGAGTCGCGCTATCGCCTTGTTGCGCTGGTTGGTGAGTATTTCGGAGCGATAGACCACCCCGTCGAGTTCGAGATACCGCCCGGCGAAACGGGACAGGCCGGTGCGGATGTTCTCCCATTGTTCCGCCGGGGTCGCGCCGGGCATCAGCGCCGTCGTCGCTATCGCGCCCGCGTTGACCATCGGATTCATCGGGCTGCCCGCATTGAGTTCGACGGCTATCACGGAATTGAACGGCAGCCCCGTATTGTTCACGCCGACACGTTCGTGAACGGCCTGGTGCCCGTACGCCTCGCAGACGAGTGCGAAGACGAAGGCCTTCGAAATCGACTGGATCGAGAACGCGATCCCGGTGTCACCGGCCGAGTGGGTACGCCCGTTCGTCCCGGCCAGCGTCAGCCCGAACCAGTTCGGATCGGCTTCGGCCAGGATCGGGATGTAGTCGGCGACCTGCCCGTCGTGCAGGCCGGCATAGCGCCGGTGGGCTTCGGTGACGAGTTCGCCCACTCGGGATTCGGTGGGAAGATCGCCGGTGAACGCATGCTGTGCGCCCCGAACGATCGCACCGACAGCGCCCGGGATCAGCGCATCCTCGACGAGCTCGCGGCGGTCGGTGCCGCACTCGCTCCGCTGGAGGAGCGCCCTGTCGCGCGTTCTCGCACGATTCGACGGGTACGCGGCCCGCTACGGCGAGGCACTGCGGAACGCCGCAGACGGACTGCCCGGCTGGATCGACAAAACCGATAGAGACTCCTGTCATCGTGTCTGGTTCCAACTCCACGAAGACCTCATCGCCACCCTCGGCATCGACCGACGAGACGAAGCATGACGACGCTGCGGCACCGGATCCGGCCCGCGATCGCCCTCACGGGCGTGGCCGGCCATCGGGGACGGTGGGCTCGGATGGTCGCCGACGGGCCGAGCCGACGGGCCGAGCCGACGGCGAGCACAGTGGCGATCGCCAATGTGGCGGTCGCGATCGCGATGTAGCCGTACACGCCCGTCGCGGAGTTCACCGCCGCACCGTCGATGATCGTCCGGGTGGACGAGAGGACGGCTGCACCCACGAACGTCATGACCACCGAGCCGATCGCGCCCACGACCGAGACCATGCTCGAGACCGCTGCCTGGCGATCGGCCGATACGAGCGATCCCGCCAGGTTGAAGCCCGTGGTCAGGAGGGCGCCCATCGTGCACTGCAGCAGAAAGGAGCAGGCGATTGCCGCGGGCAGCCAGGACGCCCCCGTGAGCATCCCCGCGGCGCCGGTAGCGCCGACCGTCGTGGCGACGGCCAGCGTGGCCGCCGGTCCGATCCGGGTCGCGAGCCAGCCCGAGAGCACTCCGCCGACGACAACCCCGATGGCGGGCATCCCGAACAGCAGCCCCAGCATGCCCTGCGCGTCGAGCCCGTAGCCGAGCTGCTGCTCGTGCGAGACCTGGGCGATCAGGGCGAGGAGCTGATCCATGCTCTGCGTCGCTCCCGTAGCGAGCACGATGACGAGCAGCGTGAGCAGCAGGGGCCGCCCGAGGTTGCTGATATCGATCACGGGATCGGCGGCCCGCCGAGAGTGCCGTACCCAGTACGCCAGCGCGGCCAGACCGGCGCCGAGGAGGGCGAACGGGACCACACCGAACCAGCCGATCTCCGGGCCCAGACTGATGTAGCCGAGCACCGAGACCAGGCCGGCGCCCAGTAAGAGAGCCCCGCCGACGTCGAGTCGGCCCGATGTCCTGATCGTGGATTCGGGGATGACGGCGCGCACGGCGACGGCGGCGGCGCCGCCGAGTGCGGCTGCCGTCACGAAGATGACGCGGAAGCCGAGCTCGGCGACCAGATTCTCGTAGAGGAAGGCGGCGCCGAAGTTGAGTACAGCGGTGCCGGTGGTGACGATTCCGACCGCGGGCATCGCGATCCGTGGTTCGCAGAGTTCGCGGACGATCGTGGCGGAGAGGAAGACCGATGCGATGACGGCGCCTTGGGCCAGTCGTCCGAGGGTGAATACCAGCAGGTTGGGAGCCAGCACGCAGATGACGGAGCCGGTGCAGCCGATGAGCAGCGTCATGACGAGCATCCGGCGTTTGCCGCGCAGGTCGGCGCTCCGGCCCAGCAGTGGGGCCCATAGTGCACCGGCGAGCACCGCGCTCGAGCTGATCCAGGCCGCCTGATCGGTCTGGAAGTGCTCGAGTATCTGCGGGAGGAAGAGCAGCGGCGCCACGATCACGGTGTCCGCCATCAGATTCCCGATGAGGAGTGCGGCGATTTGTGCGGCGAGGCGCTTGTTCCACCGTCTGTGCCGTGTCGTGCCCGGTGGAAGGCCGGTGTCCGGCGTGGTGTCCACGAAAGCTCCTTTGCGGATGGTCGAGCAGTTTCAGCGCTGCCGCCACGGTTCGATCCCGGATGATTCCCCGCCCCGAGCCAACACCTTAACTAAGTTAAGGAGGGGTGGCAATCGGTCGGTCGAATTCGAATAGGGAGGGGTGACGCGGGCGGCAGTCGTCACCGCGTCCGATATCGCGCCTGTGCGCGCGGAGTTCTTCGGCCCTGCCCGGGTGGCTACCGCGCCCGATGGGCGCGGGGCTGCGTCATGTCATGCGCGGGAGGGGAAGTCGGCGCTGTCGGCGTCCGGCGAGTGGGAGAAGATCGTTGCCTCGAGGCGGAGTGACCCTTCGGGGCCGAGCCCCGGGACCGCCCATTGTGGCGGCCCGGCTGAACGGCCGTCAGTGCAGCCGGGCCGCGAGTCCGTCGAGGAGAACGCCGAGCTGCCGTTCGAACCTCGGGGCGCCGTCGTCGCGGAGATGCCCTGCGGCCTTGACCAGTTCGGCGCCTTCGCCGAGCCATGCGTCACGTCCGGCGAGCGAGTATCGAGCGGGATCGGCACCGGTGGACGGGCTGCGCTCCTGTTCTTCGATGACGAAGCCGACCACGAAGGCGGTGGTCAGGTCGAGGGTGTCGTCGGCCTCGGGCAGTGAGAATCCGGCCGCGGTCAAGCGCTCCAGCCACGATTCTTTCGCCTTCACCACTTCGGGGTCGGCGACACGCGTGCCGCTGAAGATGCGCGCCCCATCCCGGTGCATCAGATACTCCGACCTCAGGACGCGGGCGTAGGCGGCTATGTCGTCACGCCAGTCTCCGCCGCGCGGGATCGCCGCGAGGGCGTCGGTGACGCGTCGCATGACGAATGTGGCCATCTCGTCGAGAAGTTCCTGTTTGTTGTGGACGTGCCAGTACAGGGCGGGGGCCTTCACGTCGAGCCGGGAGGCGAGCGCGCGGACGGTGAGGGCGTCCATGCCCTGCTCGTCGAGCAGTTCGAGTGCCGCCGTCACGATCTGCTCCCGCGTGATTCCTTTTGCCACGGTTGACACCTTAACAAAGTTAAGGCACCGTTGTCGGCATCGGAGATTAACTTAGTTAAGGAGTCATCTCATGCGCGCTGCAGTCGTCAACGCCCCCGACGCGACACCCGTTTGCGCGGACTTTCCGGATCCGGAACAGCAGCCGGGACGAGCGCCGCTGAGGCTGGTCGGCGCCGGTTTGCACCACGTCGTCCGTGGGCAGGCCTCCGGCCGCCACTACGGCGGCGGCCGAGCGCATCCCCTCGTACCGGGCATCGATGCCGTGGCCCGGACCGAGGACGGGCGGCTGGTCTACACGGGGTTCGCTCGGGCGCCATGGGGAACCATGGCGGAATGGATGGTCACGCCGTTCGAGGCGGAGCTTCCCGCCGGGGCCGATCCGCTCGCCGTCGCCGCCGGTATGAATCCCGCTCTCTCCGGGTGGATGCCGCTGACCGCCCGGCGCGAGGAGGCGGGCGAGCTCGGCACCGTACTCGTGCTCGGCGCGACCGGCGCATCCGGTGGCCTGGCGGTGCGGGCCGCACTGGCACTCGGTGCGAAACAGGTCGTCGCGGCCGGGCGCAACCGCGCGGTGCTGGAACAGCTGCGCGGCCCGGGGGTAGTGACCGTTGCGCTCGCACCGGAAGCGCCCGACTCCTGGTCGGCCACCCTCGCAGCGGCCGTCGCCGAGGCGCAGCCCACCCTCGTCCTCGACTATGTGTGGGGCACCGTCGCCGAGGCCGCCTTCACGGCATTGGGAAGTTCCCGCCCGGCCGACAACAGCGTGCCGGCCGACTACGTACAGATCGGTTCGCTCGCCGGAACCGAGGCGTCGCTGCCCGCGGCACTACTGCGCAGCCGCCGGATCCGGATCAGCGGCAGTGGTCTGGGCTCGGTCTCGAAGGAACAGATGATCGCCGAGTTTCCCGCCATTCTCGCCCGGTTCGCCGACGGTACCTTCGACGCGCCGTACACCGCGTACCCGCTCGGCCGCATCGGCGAAGCCTGGGCGCATCAGGGTGGTAGCCGGGCCGTCGTCGTCCCGGACTGACCGGGCAGACCGGAGCGGAAGGGAAACGGCATCATGCGCAAACGCGCACTGGTCGTCGGGCTCGGGATCACCGGTATGGCCGCGGCCATCGGGCTGCGGCAGGCCGGCTGGCAGCCGGTGATCGCCGAACGGGCCCCGCAGCGCCGGAAAGGCGGCTACTTCGTCGGTCTGTCGGCGGCGGGCAAGCAGGCCGCCGCCGACCTCGGTATCGACGGCCACCTGCACACCCGTAATCCACCCGACGGCGGGAAGGCATGGTCGCTGAACCGGCGTGGGGACCGTGAGCCGGGGCTGGGATTCCTGCATCAGCCGGGCAACCCCGTAGCAGTGGTCCGCGGCGATATCGAAGCCGCACTCTGGCAAGGCATCCGCGGCGACGCGACGGACGAGCCCATCGAGGTACGGTTCGCGACGAAACCCGTCGAGATCGACGACACCGGCGGCCACGTGCGCGTGCTACTCGAGGCCGCCGGCGCTCGCTACCGCGAGAACTTCGACCTCGTCGTCGGCGCCGACGGACTGCGGTCGGGCGTGCGCCGCCTGATCTTCGGCCCGCACGAGAACTACATGACGGACTGGGACGCGATGATCTGTGCGTTCCAGCTCCGAGAGCAGGTGCCGTCCTTCGCCGAGTCGGACAGCATCATCAGTGCCCGCGCGGGCCGTGCGGTGTGGGTGTTCGGATTTGCCGACCGGCCCCCGACCGCCTTGCTGACCTACCGCACCGGGGATACCGAAGGCCAGCGCAGCGGGTCCGGGATCGAGCGGCTGCGCACCGTCTTCTCGGGTATGGACGACCCCGCGGTGCGGCATGTCCTGGACTCCTTGGAACAAGCGCCGGAGTTCCTGTTCGACTCGGTGCACCAAGTGAAGATGCCCCGGTGGAGTGAAGGGCGGGTCGTGCTCACGGGCGATGCGGCATGGTGCCCGAACCTGTACTCGGGAATGGGCGCCGGCTGCGCCCTCCGAGGTGGTGCCGAGCTCGGCAAGGCGCTGAGGGAATCCCCGGACGACCTCGATACGGCACTGACCGCCTGGGAGTCGCGGTTGCGCCCGTTCATCGGCAGGCATCAGCGCGTTGCCAGGTTGAAACAGCAGATGTTCGTGCCGTCGAGCCGTACCGCCGAGGCGGTGCGCTCGGTGGTCCTGCGCCTCGGCGGCACGGTGCGGCAGCGGCAGTCGGCGAAGAGTCGTGCCGAGAACGGGAGGGCGTCACGCCGGTGACCATCGCGATCTTCCCGCCCATTCGGCTGCGTGGTCCTGGACGAAATCGGTGAAGGTGCGAGGTGGACGGCCGGTCAGGTCGAGTACCGCGGTACTGATCTGCTCTTCCCGGCCGGCTCTGATGCCCTCCTCCACGGCGGCGAGGGCGGCAGCGAACTCGGCGGGCATACCCGCGGCACGGTATCGGGCCGCTTGCTCGTCGACTCCGATCTGCACCACCTCGACCGGCCGTCCGGTACGAGCGGCGATGATCGCTGCTGCGTCCGAATAGTTCAATGCTTTCGGGCCGGTGAGCAGGTAGTCGCGCTGATCGCCGGGCTCGACGGCCGACCCGGCCAGCAGCGCGGACGCGGTTGATGCGATATCGCGCGCGTCGATCCAGCCCAGTCGGCCGTCACCCGCAGCGGTGTGGATCTCGCCGTGCTGCCGGATTCGCTCGCCCAGCGGATGCGGGCTCAGGAAGTTCTGCATGAACCCGGCTGCGCGCAGAACGACCCAGCCGGGCTGGGTCCGTACCCGGTCGGCCAGCTCCAGCGCACCGGTAGCGTTCGGCAGCGTGATGGCGGAGCCGAGAAGGACCACCCGGCGCACGCCGAGGCGTTGTGCCTCGTCCAAGAACGGATCGACGAGCGGGGCCGGGTCCACGCTGTTGATCGGAGGCACCAGGAAGACCCGGTCCATCCCGCGCAGTGCGGCCGGGTGGGTGGCCGGGTCGCCCCAGTCGAACCGGACGGCGCCGGAGCGGCCGGCTTCCGGGTTGCGGCTGGCTACCCGGACCGGTACGCCGCGGTCGCGTAACAGTGTCGCCACCACGCTGCCGGTCTTTCCGGTGCCGCCGGTTACCAGCACACCGGTCATCGGGCCGTCTCCGACTGCAGCGAGGTCAGCAGATCGGGCAGCGTTCCGGCTGCTGTCGCGTTGGCAACCGGGTTCCAGTAGTCGCGAAAGGCGGTGATCGCACCGGACTGCACGGTGATCACCACGATGTAGTCCATCCGGTAGGGCTCGCCGGAGCGGACCGAATACCCGTGCGCGGTGTACTCCACCACCACGGTGTCCGGTCTGGCTGTGTGATGCACCGTGAGTGCCGGGATTTTTCGCACGTCGTACATCTCCGGGAACCCGGACAAGTAGCCGCGGATCTCTTCTCGACCGAGGAGTCGGCGTGGCGCTGCCCCGGCGGCGAACGGGAACTCGGCAGTGCCTTCCTCTGTCCACAGATCGGCAACGGCGTCCATATCCTTTGCCAGCAGCAAATCCAGTAGGCGGCGCATTGTTTCTTCGGGTGTGCGGGGCACGGGGACCTCCATTGTTCGAGGAGTATTCAGTCCAGACCAGAATGGAGGCGGGCTCGAGACCCGGGAACCCACAGCCGAGCCCCGGACTGCCAGTCCGTGGCTCACCGGAGACCCGCGTGGCACCATGAGCCGGGTGAGCAAAGCCGAACTGGCCGACTTTCTGCGCCGCCGCCGGGAGGCATTGCACCCGGACCGAGTTCCGGAAATTCGCGCGTACTCGCCCGGCCGACGTTCCCGGCGCACCCCCGGGCTGCGCCGGGAGGAGGTCGCGGCGCTGGCCAATATGTCATTCAGCTATTACGAACGCCTGGAACAGGCCCGCGCCCCGCATCCATCTCCGGAGGTGCTGGCCGAATTGGGCACAGCACTACAGCTCACCGCCGCGGAGTTCGAGCACCTGGTGCGCCTGGCAGGGCAGGTCCCGCCGGCCGGGGATCGCGGTCCCGCCCCGGTGCCTGCCGATGCTCAGCAGCTGCTGGACCGGCTCGGGTCGATCCCCGCCTACCTCGTCGACGGCAGGCTGGACATCGTCGCCTGGAATTCTGCGGCAGCGGCGTTGATCACCGATTTCGGGCTCTTGCCCCCTGACGACCGCAACGTTGTGCGGCTGGCCATCCGGTACGGCGGTACCCTCTGTGGGGCACCGCCGAGCGAGGAGGGCGCGCTTGCCCGGCAGTTCGCCGCCCAGTTGCGCTCGGCCGGCGTTCGCTACCCGGCCGACCGGGGCCTCGGCGAACTGGTCGACGAGTTCGCCGCGCACAGCCCGGAGTTCGCGGCCGGCTGGCGCGACCACGATGTTCGCCCCGTACCCACGCTGCACAAACATCTGCGTCACTCCGAGCTGGGTGAGCTCGAAGTTACCTGTCAAACCCTGCTGCTGCCCGGAACCGATCTGCAGCTGGCGATGTACATTGCGGAACCGGGCAGCCCGAGCGCCGCCGCGCTCGCCTCTTCGGGTTCGGCACCGCCGCCCCGGCGGTGATCGCCCGCTCGAGACGTCCTCATGCCGAATACCGTGCGTTCGCGGTAACAGATGTGCCGATCGGATGTGACAGATATGGTGGTCGGCCACAGTGCGGCTGCCCGACACGGCCTATGCCATCAGGCCGTTTATCGAACATATGTTCTATGGGTGGGGTAAAGTCGGCGGGGTGAACACACATTCGACTGCACTGGCACCGCATGCGCCGACACGGAGATGGTCGGACCTGGCCGATGTCGACTTGCTGCGCACACTGGTCGAAACCGAGCGCCACCGCCGACGCCTGGGCGCGGCCATGGTCGCTGCCGTCGCCGAGGCCGAGCGCCGTGGTCTCGCCGCCGACACCGGCTACCGGGATACAGCGGAGCTGTTGAGTGATCTGCTGCGGATCAGTACCTCCGAGGCGCACCGGCGAATCGAATGCGCCGCTCCGCGGCCGCGATCGCGTTCCAGAAAGCCGTGGAGGGCCTTGGCGGCCGTGAGCTGAGCCGGGCGGGTCGTAGCCCGGCCGAGACAACGACGGCGAAGGCTGCCCGGTTCAATACGCGATGGCGGACAATTCGTCCGTAACCGCCGAATTCCAGGGCGGCCTCCCGGAGAGAGCGTTGAGGTGATCGAAATCTCGGCTGATCAAGCTGTCGTCATCCGCGCGTGCCGACGTTGATCCGAATGCCGCGCGGTTCGCTGGTCGCGCGAATCTGGCCGAGCGATCCGACCACGTAGGTGGCGTCGAGTTCGTCGTGAGAATTCGGTTGTGTCACACCGATGGTCCAGCATCCGGCCGCACTTCCCGCGTGCAGGCCGGCGGGTGCGTCTTCGATCACCAGGCAGTCGGCGGGATCGACGCCCAGCGCTGCTGCGGCGGCGAGATAGCCTTCGGGGCTCGGTTTGCTGTGGACGACATCGGCGGCGGTGACGATGGTGGGGGGTGGAGCCAAGGTGGCGGCGCGCATCCGGGCCGAGGCCAGTTGGGGTGAGCAGGAGGTCACGATTGCCCACTGCTGCCGGGGGATTCGGGAGAGCAGGGCGGTACTGCCTTCGGTCAGGGCGATACCGTCGAGAATTTCCAATTCGAGTTCGTCGATGCGAAGGAGGGCCCGTTCCCGCGATGGCGGCGGGAGCAATTGGTCGACACGGTGTTTCGCGGTGACGCCGTGGACGATAGGAGGCATATCGATGTCGAACTCGATAGCCCAGCGGTTCCAGGCTTTTTCCGTGGCCGCGAGCGAATCGATCAGGGTGCCGTCGAGGTCGAACAGCACAGCGGCGACATATAGGGCGTCACCGTCCGGGTGGCATCTGGCCATCATCGTCCATAGGACGCGCGTCGGGCCGTCACAAACCTGTCACGCGCGGTAGCGGACCAGGTTTCGGTCCGCGGTTCGATCACCTCGTCGATTCGGGTGGTCCACGTCGGCGGTTCCGCGGCGCCGGAGAGCGCCCACGCCGCCTGACGTGCACTACCGAGCGCGACATACTCCTCCGGCATCGGGACGGTGACCGGCATCTGGAAGACCTGAGCGGCCGCCCGGCGCACCGCGCCCGAGCGAGCGCCGCCGCCGATGAGCAGGGCGTGTTCGAGTGGCACGCCCACCGCCCGCAGACTGTCCAATGCGTCACGCAGCGCATGCAGTACGCCGAGCACGGCGGCGCGGGCCATATTCTCCGGTGTCATATTGCGGCGGGTTACACCGGCGATGATGCCGGTGGCGTCCGGCAGATCGGGGGTACGTTCCCCATCGAGGTAGGGCACCATGACGAGACCGCCGGCGTCGGGGGGCCCGGCCTGGGCGAGCTGGTCGAACTGGTGGAGGTCGACGCCGAGCATGGTGGCGGTGGCGTCGAAAACCCGGGCGGCATTGAGTGTCGCGAGCAGCGGCAGGTTGCCTCCGGCCGCATCGGCGAATCCGGCGACGGTGCCGGTGGGATCGCACACCGGATTCGGCGTTGTCGTGAAAACCGTTCCACTGGTGCCGATGCTGATGACGACATCTCCCTCCCGTATGCCCAATCCCAGTGCGGCCCCCGCATTGTCGCCGCATCCAGCAGCGATCGGTACCCCGGTGCGGGTCGTTCCCGCCCACTCGGAGGGCCGTAACACCGTCGGGAGCGTGGGCAGGTGACCCAGGATCGTTTCGACGAGGTCTTCGCGGTAGGTATCGCCCGGCACCGAGTAATAGCCGGTGCCGGAAGCGTCACTGCGGTCGGTGGACGGCGGCCCGTCGCATGAGCGCAGCCGCCAGCTCAGCCAGTCGTGTGGCAGGAGAACGGAATCGATACGCGCGGCGAGGTCGGGGTGGGTCCGGGCCAGCCATGCCAGTTTTGTGGAAGTAAACGAGGGGACCGGTACGACACCGAGTTCGGTTGCCCACCAGTGGGAATCGTGGAGCTCGCGGAGTTGGCGAGCCTGCGGCGCGGAACGCACATCATTCCAGAGCAGCGCGTCGTATACCGGTGTTCCGGCGGCATCGAGGGCGACCATCCCGTGTTGCTGGGCGCTGACGGAGATGGCGGCGGCTTGGTCGAGGAGCCCGAGCTCGTGGCGCTTCCGCGGGTTCGGATCGAAATGCCCGTCCACCGCGGTCTCCAGCGCCCGCCACCAATGTTCCGGGTCGATGGCGGTGCCATCCGGGTGCGGCGCGTCCCGGCGCGCGACGATCTGGCCGGTCTCGGCATCCACGAGCAGAACCTTGGTGCTTTGCGTGGAGGAGTCGACACCTGCCACGAGCCGGCGCTGGGTCATGACGGCAATCCCATCAGTCGTTCGGCGAGAGCTTTATCGGAAACGAGCGAATTCAGCAGACCGGAGTCCAACGCCGCGCGTACCGCATCGGTCTTGAACTCGCCGCCGGCGACGCCTATCACCTCGTTGATTCCGGCCAGCCCGGCCGCGTCGATCGCGACGCATCGATCACGCAGCAGGTCGACGGGTTTGCCGTCACCGTCGAGCAATACCGCGCCGACATCGGCTCGCACTCCGGCCGCGAGCAGCCTCTTGCGATCGTCTGCCGACAGGGCGGAGTTGGTGGCGAATTCCGAATCCGGGGGCACCCAGCTCCCTATCGCGACGAGCGCCAAGGTCACTCGCGGGAACTGCTGGAACGTGGCCTGTGTTTCCGGCTGCCGCCGGATTGCCTCGGCGGCAGCCGGATCGGAGGCGAGAATGGGTGCGAACAGATTCCACGCGCGCCCGCCGGCGGCCGTGCTGACCCGGCGGATGACCTCGACCCCGGTGGCCTGGCGGAATCCGGCGACACCGGCGAGTTGGACGACCTGGACACGCGGCAGGTTTCGAACGCGACTCGCCATCTGGCTCAAGGTCCGTCCGGCGGTCATTCCGACCACGTCCTCGGGCTCGAGGATCTCGGACAGCAGCCCGGCCGCGACCTCTCCCAGGTGTTCCTGCACGGTCGGCGGATCCTGGGTGGGTGTGCGCACCACCACTGCCCGCCGCAACCCGAAGCGTTCACGCAGGGCAAGGGACAGATCGGCGTCGACCGGTCCGGGGCTGGCGATCTGGAAGCGGACCACGCCGAGTTTCGTCGCGTTTTCGAGCATGCGCGCGACTTTGAATCGGCTCACACCCAGGCGGTCGGCGATCTCGACCCGGGTGCGTCCCTCGACGTAGTACTGACGCGCCGCGTAGACGAGACGAACGACCTCGTCCGGTCCGGGCGTTCGACTCGGCACTGCTTCGCCTCCCGATGTTCGCGCAGTCAACTCGACGTTCCCCTCTTTATGCCCTGTCCGGGGTGCCCGTGCCAGCACCCCGCTCATTTGAGCAGGGTAGTTGCACATATGATTCGCGGTGGCCGAAGGTCGACGCAGTGCCTCATGTCACATCGGGAGAGCCGAACACGCCGAACGTCGTGAATGTGGCCGAATGCTGGGTCGGGTACCCCCGGGCGCGCCGGCGGCCACCTGTTTTGGAGGAATAGAAGTCCATGTATCAGATCCCTCGAACAATGCGAGCCAGCGTGCTGCGCGCTCCGGGCGATATCGCGATAGAAGAACGACCGGTACCTGCGGTCGCGCCGGATGAAGTGCTGGTCGAGGTGAGCGCGGTCGGTGTGTGCGGATCCGATGCGCACTATTATCACGACGGCCGAATCGGTGATTTCGTCGTCGAATCCCCGCTGGTGCTCGGCCACGAAGCCGCGGGGACTATCGTCGCGGTCGGTGCGGATATCTCCGATGATCGGGTGGGGGCGCGCGTCTCGATCGAGCCCCAGCACCCCGATCTGTCGAGTCGTGAAACATTGGCGGGCCACTATAATTTGTGCCCGCACATGCGTTTCTATGGCACACCGCCGGTCGATGGCGCCTTCGCGGAGTACGTCACCATCCGGTCCGGCTTCGCCTTCGATGTTCCCGATACGGTGTCCGACGACGCGGCCGCGCTCATGGAACCCTTGTCCGTGGCGATCGCGGCCGTTCGCAAGGGTGGGGTCAGCGCCGGGCAGCGGGTGCTGGTGACAGGTGCGGGGCCGATCGGTGTCGTCGTCGCGCAGACCGCCGTCGCGTTCGGTGCGACCACGGTCGTCATCTCGGACCCGGACCTGAATCGAGGCGAGCGAGCAACCCAATTCGGTCCCATTGACCCGGTCGCGCCGTCGGCTGTCGCCGATCTCGGCCCCTTCGACGTCGCGATCGAATGTTCGGGAGCGCCGGCGGCGATGGATTCGGCGCTGCGGGCGCTGCGCCCGGCCGGAACCCTGGTGCTGGTGGGAATGGGACCGGACGACATCACGGTCGCCCTCCCGGTGCTGCAGAACCGCGAACTGGTGGTCACCGGGGTCTTCCGGTACGCGAATACCTGGCCGACCGCGATCGAACTCGTTCGTACGGGCCGCGTCGACCTCGACCGTCTCGTTACCGGCCACTACGCCCTGGAAGAAACAGGGAAAGCACTGCGCGCGGTATCGGATTCCGCGCAATTGAAGTTGATCGTGAATCCCCAGAGATGAGTGTGACCACGGGCGCCGCGCTGGCTTGCGACGGCATTGTCAAAGCATTCAATTCGGTACCGGTCTTACAGGGAGTGTCGTTGGCCTTGCAGCCGGGCACGATCACCGCGCTGGCCGGCGAGAACGGCGCCGGGAAGTCGACGCTGATGAAGATTGCCGCCGGGCAGTATCACCCCGACGATGGCCAGGTCTCGGTGCACGGACAGGTGCTCCGCGTCGGCGATCCACAGGAGGCATACCGGCTCGGCGTCGGGATCGTTCCCCAGGAACTCGCCTCGATTCCCGAGATGACGGTCTACGAGAATCTGTTCCTGGGACGGGAAATCAATCGCGCCGGGATGCTCGATCGCCGCGCCATGGCCCGCCGGGCGCGGGAATCGCTCGAACCCTTCGGACTCGATCTCGATCCCCTGCGGAAGGTCGGCGAGCTGTCGGTCGGTGTGCAGCAGATCATCGAGATCGCCAAGGCCACCAGTCGCGGGGTGCGGGTGCTGCTGCTCGACGAGCCGACGAGCGCGATCGCCAAGGGCGAGGTCGCCCGGTTCGGAGCAGTGCTGCGGCAACTGCGAGCCGACGGCGTCGCCGTACTGTTCACGACACACAAGATGGAGGAGATCCGCAACTTCGCCGATCGCGTCGTCGTGCTGCGGGACGGTGAACTCGTCACCGATACGCCCCTTGCCGATATCACCGACGACGAGATCGTGACCGCCATGGTCGGCCGTGAGCTCGGCACCCTCTTTCCTCCGGTCGCACCGCATTCCGAGGAGATTGTGCTGGAAGTGCGGGATCTGGCGGTCGACGAGCGTCCGCCGGCAAACCTGACGGTGCGCCGCGGCGAGATCGTCGGACTCGCGGGCCTGATGGGAGCTGGGCGCACCGAACTGCTGGAAACGATCTTCGGCATGCGCACCCCGCGCGCGGGAACGATCTCCGTCAAAGGTAGCCGGGTGCGCCCGGGCAATCCGGCCGCGTCGATCGTCGCGAAGATGGTGTTCGTTCCGGAGGACCGCAAACGCGCCGGTGCGATCATGGGCATGTCCATTCTGGACAACGCCACCCTTCCGCATGCCGGCGCCTTCAGTACCGCCGGTTACCTGAGCTCCCTCGGCCGGACGCGTGCGATCGGAAAGGTGATGGATGGGCTGCGGTTGCGCCGGCACAGTCTGGCGCAATCGGTGGAAACTCTCTCGGGCGGAAATCAGCAGAAGGTCGTCTTCGGCCGCTGGCTCACCGAAGACGTAGACGTGCTGCTGCTGGACGAACCCACCCGTGGTGTCGATGTCGGCGCACGCAACGAGATTTACAAGATCATTACCCAGCTGGCGGAGCGTGGGATGGCCGTCGTCATGGCGTCCTCGGATATGCCGGAAGTGGTCTCGCTGTCCCATCGCGTGCTCGTCATGCACGCAGGGCGTTTCGCCGGCGAACTCGACCGCGACCAGCTGGGCCGGCCAGATGTGCAAGACCGAATCTTCCGGTTCGCCTCCGGAGACACCGACCGGATATCGAAGGAATTCCCATCGTGACCATCGACGAGCAACCCGACACCGCGACAACCACACTCGCGCTCCGGTCACGACGGTGGCTGCGCCCGCAGACGCTGCGCAATCTGGTCATCGACCACGCCATGGTCGTTGTGATGCTGCTGATCATCGCGTTCTTTCTGTATCGGAGCGCGCGATTCGGCACGATCGAGAACTTCAGCACCATCCTGATCGCCGCCGCGCCCTTCGCCCTCATTGCGCTGGGACAGACGATGGTGATCATCACCGGCGGCATCGATCTCTCGGTGGGCAGCGTCATCGCGATGGCGGCCATGGCCTCGGCGCTGACGGCCAAGAACAACCCGGACGCGATGTGGCTGGCGCTCGTGGTGGCCGTCGGGGTCGGGCTGGCCGCCGGGCTGGTGAACGGGTTTGTGGTGGCTCGGCTCAATGTGCCTCCGTTCATCGCGACACTGGGCATGCTGACCCTCGGCTCCGGCATCGCCTACGTCATCGGCGGCGGCGCGCCGATCAATGGACTCCCGAACAACTTCGGCACCTTCGCCAATACCGAATTTCTCGGGATCAAGATTCCGGTCCTGCTCATGATCGCCGGCCTGGTCGCGCTGGGAATCATCATGAAGCGCACCGCGTTCGGTCTGCGGGTGTACGCGGTCGGCGGCAATCGGCTCGCCGCCGAGATCGCCGGCGTGAAGGCCGATCGGATCCTGTTGAGCGTGTACGTGATCAGTGGCGGCCTCGCCGGCTTGTCCGGCCTGATGCTCGCCTCCCGGGTGATCTCCGGTGCGCCCAATCTCGGCAGCGGTTATGAACTCGACGCGATTGCCGCCGTTGTCATCGGTGGGGCGTCCCTCATGGGCGGGCGGGGCACCATCTGGGGAACGGCACTGGGCCTGCTACTCATCCAAACCCTCAACAACGGTCTCGACCTGCTCGTTGTCCCTGCCTACTGGCAGGACGTCATCACGGGCGCACTCATCGTCGCCGCCGTCGCCATCGATCTGGCCACGTCGAAATACCGCAAACGCTGACACCGGCACATCGGTGAATCCACTGCAAGGAGATAGTCATGCAACGAACCCTTCGCACGCTCGCGGTGCTCGCCGCCGGCGCGGTCGGTGCCACCATGTTGGCTGCCTGCGGCGCAGGTGATACCAGTAGCGGCAAGATCACGATCGGGGTCAGCGTCTACGATATGTCGTCGTTCGTGACCCAGGGCAAGGAAGGTATCGACGCCTACGCCGAAGCTCGCGACGTGAATGTGCTGTGGAACTCGGCGAATCTCGACGTCAGCACCCAGGCCAATCAGATCGACCAGTTCATCAACCAGAAGGTCGACGCCATCCTCGTCAATCCGGTCCAAGCCGGATCGCTCGCGCCGCAGGTGGCGGCGGCCAAGGCCGCGGGCATTCCGTTCGTCGACGTCAATGCCTCCCTGAAGAATTCGGATCTCGACGGCTCCGTGCAGCCCGACGATGTCGCCGCCGGTGCGCAGGAGGCGCAGATGATGGTGGACCGACTCGGCGGTAAGGGCAATGTGGTCATCCTGCAGGGTCCGCTCGGGGGTTCCGGCGAGATCGACCGCGGCGCCGGTATCGACTCCGTGCTGGCGAAGTATCCCGGCATCAAGGTACTCGCCAAGGACACGGCCAATTGGAAGCGCGATGAGGCCGTCAACAAGATGAAGAACTGGATCTCCGCGTTCGGCGACACCATCGACGGGGTGATTTCGCAGAACGACGATATGGGACTGGGCGCCCTGCAGGCCCTGACCGAGGCGGGCAAGCAGGTTCCGATCGTCGGTATCGACGGCATCGAGGATGGTTTGCGCGCGGTAAAGAACGGTCAGTTCATCGGCACTTCCCTGCAGCACGGCACGGTCGAGATGGCGGTGGGGCTGGCCGTCGCGACGAAACTCGCCAAAGGCGAGGCGGTGGATGCGAAGCCGGTCTACCGGATGCCCGCGATTACCACGGACAACGTCGACGCCGCGATGAAGAATGTGGTCACCGATCGCGAGAACTTCCTGCGTAATCTGCCCGACCTTGTCGACAAGAACCTCGCGAACGGCAATATCGCCTTCGAGGGCCTGCCCGGCCAGTAACAAACAGCGGCCGGTAGCCACTCGGGGCTGCGATCGAACCGCGCTTCTCCGCCACGCGCGCGTCCGCGCTCACCAGCGGCGAAGTCCGTCTCCGGGCAGCTGTCACGGCGTTGTACCAGCCGGTCGGCATCATGAACTACGGCGGATGCTCGGCCACGGCAAGCCGAGTACAACGCTGGATGGTTACGCCGACCTGTTCGACGACGATCTGGATACGGTCGCTTCCGAGCTCATACAGTGCGTACGGGTTTCGCTGCTGCGTATTCACTGCGTACCGAGAGCGGGTCGGGGCCGGTCAGTCTCCGCAAAAAAAGCGGGCTGACCAGCTCCGATATCCTGCCCTCGGCAGGACACGCAAAACATGGGCAACTGGAAAATACCTGGTCATCGTGGGGTTATGCCGGTTCTGAGGAGCGCGGGAGATATGTTGCGCGCGCCCTGAAGTTATGGTTCGGGTACCATAACCTTATGGCGCTGAAGAAGACGACGGTCATGGTCGACGAGGCCGACCTCGAGCTGGTGAAGACGGCCGCGGCACGTGAAGGGCGGCCGGAGTCCGAGTATTTTCGTGAAGCTTTTCATCTGGCCGCGATACGCACTCGCCGATGGGATGAGGAGTGGGATATCCCCGTACTCGACTACGGGCATGCGGTGTCGGCGGATGAAATCGATAGCACTGTGCGAGAAGCGATCACCAACACCGAATCCGATGCTGGATGATCGTGATCGGCGACACCTCAGGTCTGGTCGCCGCTTTCAACTCCGCGGATCCCGAGCACGTCCGTGCGCGCGCAGCGCTGCAGCAGGCGGCGCTGACCATCGTCTCTCCACTCGTGTTGCTGGAAGTCGAACACATCACCACCCGAAATCTCAATCGTCGAGCCGCATATGCGGTGAATGATTGGTTGTTGGCGCAAGAGCGCACCGGACGCATCGAAGTGCCCACGGTCTCGGCGGACTTGTTGCGGGTCGCACGCAGGGTGCAGAACAGATACCTGGCCTTGCGCCTGGATCTCACGGACGCCACCAATGTTTCATTGGCGGAACGATACGAAACGGTGGCGGTATTGACCCTCGACCGACGTGATTTCCGCGCAATCAGCCCGCTCACTGGTGATGCCGCGTTTCGTCTGTTGCCCGATGATCTCTAATGCCCTATCGAGCAACGTTCGATAGGTGATCCAGTACGGGGACACGATCTTCCGGCGGCATGAGCCCACGGCCGACTCCGGCGCGAGCAGATCGGTGAGCTGACCCCGCTCGGCCTGGACTTGCACACTGCGGGCCCATGGGCGAACACGCCGAAGAGCAGCCGACGGCCTCACCTGATCGCTGGGCTTGCCGGACCCGGGGCCGCCCTGCTGGGTTGGCGATCGCCGGATGAGTTCGAAGCGAGCTACCCATCACCCGGTTCCGGCTGGAACCTGATATCCCCGCCCTCCAGCAATGCGGGGGAACCTGACTTCAACGGCGGACAGAAAATCGGACCTGGCACGGTCCGTCAGGCTTCTCGGCGCATCCGCTCCGCGGCGTCGACGCCGATACCGACGAGCAGCGCGACCAGCTCCTCACGCCCGACTCCGGACTTTCCTCCCAGCCACAGCGCCACCACATGGTGGGTGCCTGCCACGAGCAGATGTCCGAGCAGTCGGGCGGTCGCCTGCGGCGGGCCGGCGCCGACCAGTCGGACGAGCAGCTGTTCGGTCAGGGCTCCGACCGCGGCCTCGCGGACGGCCATGCCCGCGGGGCTGCCGGCCGACTCCAGGTAAAACCGGGCTACCCGGGGGTCGTCCATGACCGCGAGCGCGCTGCGGGCGGCTACCTCCAGCAATCGTTCGGCGGGGTCTTCGGGTTTGAGCCCGGAATCCTCGATAGCCCGGCCGACCTGGTCGTAGATCAGCTGCAGGGCGCCTGCGACCAGCTCGTCGAGCGAGGCGAAGCTTTCGTAGAAGTAGCGCTTACCGACGCCGGCGGAGGCGCACACCGACGCCACCGTCAACACGCCGAGACCGCTCTCGGCGACGACGTCGAGCACTGCCTCGAGTAGTCGCGCCCGACGCTGCTCGCGCCGCGCTCCGCTGGACATGCCGCCGTAGGGGCGGGCGACGGAGGACATGGCGAGCATCTTGACACGCCGTCCCGCGACCTGTCACCTTATTGGGAACCAAAACGTTCCGGTTCCTGAAATCGAATTTTTGTCCGGCAGTTCAAGGAGGCTCGTCATGGTTTGTTGTGTGGCCGCGCTCGCGGTGATGGCCGCGCTCGACCGACTCCTACGCGCGCTGCGAGGGGGCGAGACGGTGTTCGCTCCACCCGCTCGCTACGTGGTGACCCGATGAGCGCGACCACCGGGGCCGAGCCGCTGCGCACGATGACCGTGGCGCTCACCCCGCTCGACGAGCGCGCGCCCCTGCTACCGCCGGTCACCCTGCGGACCATGCTCCGCGCAGGAGGTGGCCTCGGTGTCGTCTGGCTACTCGGCGCGGCTCTGGCCCTCGCCGGCGACGACCGGCTCCGCCTCCTCGGCGCGGGTTTGATGCTGCCAGGCGGCCAGCACCTCGCGAGCGGCCATCCGCTGCACGCGCTCGTCGCGGTGCTGGCCCTCGTTGCGGCCATGCTGATCTGGTGGATGATCGGCGCGGTCGTCGCGCCTGTGACGGTTTGGGCGCTCGACCTCGCTCTCGGTTTCGCGACGGGCCACCACCCCACCGACGCCGGACTGGGCGCAGTCGCCGTCGCCGGGCCGGCTCTGGCCGCGCTCTGCCTCGCCGCGCACGCGGTGCGGCACGCCCGGCGCCGACAGCGAGCTGTGCGCCTCAACGCGGGCGTTCTGGCCAGGCCGGCCACCATCACCCAGGTGCCCTCTCGCGTCGAGCCGCCGGTGCGTGAGGCGACCCCAGAAGACCTCGAGCGGCTCCGGTTCGCGCTCGACCTCGCCCTGCAGCCGGTGGCGTCCTTCGACGGGTTCGACCGGCGTGACCAGTTCCGCGAGGCAGCGCTGCGCTATCAACTCTGTCTGCTCGGCTACGCGCTGGCGGCCTACCGCCACACCTGCGCCCCTGCCTTCGCAGGCTATCTCACCGAGGCGCACGTCCGCTCGATCGAGAAGATGGGCGACCGGCGCGTATGGGGCTACTGGGCGCTGGAGAACGCGTGGGGCCGCCTGTCACTGCGCCGCGATCCGGTCGACAACGGCGACAACGTCATGCTTACCGGCTGGCAGGGCGTATCGGTCGGCCTCTTCGAGACCTTCGACGACGCCCGCTTCTCCGCGCCGGGCGGGCTCACCTACCGCTGGTCCGACGACGAGGCCTACAGCTACGACCTACCCGCGCTGGCCACCTCGATCGCGACCAACATGGAGCGCTCGTCGTTCACGCTGTTCTCCTGCGAACCTCGGTGGATATACCCCGTCTGCAACACCTTCGCGGTCAACACCCTCCTCATGGACCGCCGCCTGCGCGGCGGCACCGCCTACGACCGACTGCACGAGCGCGTCCGCACCGCCTACCTGGAGGAGTTCCATCGCCCCGACGGCCGTGTCGTCGGTGTCCGCTCCGAAACCCTCGGCCTGTCGTGGAGTCCGTGGGCCGGCGACGCCGTGTGGCTGCCAACGACCTACTGGCTGCACCCCGCGTACCCCGAACTCGCGCACCGATCCTGGCGGCTGCTGCGCGAGACCGTTCTGCAGGAGCGCGACGGCCGCTTCGTTCTGCCTGCGACGTTGGCCAACCGCTGCGACTCCGGCTCCTATGCCTTCGGCGGTGAGGCGTTCGGGCAGATCCTGCTGGCGATGGCTGCCCGCGAGATCGGCGACGAAGAGGTCGCCGCCCGCGTACTCGCCCACCTGGCCGACACCGAGACCACCCACCGCGCGGGCGGGGCGGCGCGCTACGCCGGCGTCTCCACCCAGGGCAACCTCTACGAGCTGATGGCCCGCTTCGGGCGCGCGTCCGGGTTACGCGATCTCATCGGGCACGGTCTGCCGGACCCCTGGCGCACCGGCCCCCGGCTCGCCGACGCCGCCTACCCCGACGTCCTGGTGGCCCGGGCGGTCTCCGACGGCGCTGCGCTGCGGTGCGTTCTGCGGCCCGGCTCGGGTCCGGTACGCACCACCGTCGTCGTCGACAGGCTGGTGCCAGGGCGCCCCTACCTCGTGACGGGAGCGATCGAGCGCGAGATCGTCGCCGACCGAGCAGGTCGGACGACGCTCACCCTCGACCTCGGCGACCGGCTCCAGTTCGATGTGGAGCCCCGGCTGTGACCCGTGCGAACAACCACATCTCCGGGGCGCAGGTACGACGCCGCATCGCCGCGCTCGACCCCATCCGCGATGCCGACGAGATCGCCCGCCTTTCGCTGACAGTCCTGCACGGCCACAGCGCGCTGGTGTACGCGCTGTTCACCGTCGCCTTCCTCGAGCAGGTGGCGGTGCCGACGATGGCGCGCACGCTGTACCGCCGCGGCACGGGCGATATCGTCCGCGACACCCTGCGCCGCAACGACGACACGATCGTCTTCTTCGGCAACCTGCTCGAGCACGGACCCGGCTCCGCCATCGGCAGCGCCTGGATCGAACGGCTCAACGAGATCCACGCGCACTTCCCGTTGCGCAACCAGGACTCCGTCTACACCCTCGCGACGTTGGCTCTGGACCCGCACGCCATTACCTCCGAACTCGGCGTCCGGCTGTTCTCCGAGGCCGAGCGGGAAGCGCACTGGCGATTCTGGCGGGCGGTGGCGGTACGCCAGCACCTCGTCGACCTACCCGACGAGCGCGCCGAACTCGCCCGCTGGGCGATCGCCTACGAGCAGCGCGAGTACGCGGCCTCGGACGACGGACGCGCGATCGCCCGCGCCCTGATCGACGCCTTCGGCGAGCGCTGCCTGCCCCGGCCTGTGCGGTCCGCCGCGCCCCGGGTTATCGCCGCGCTCTGCCCCGAATTGCTTCGTCGCGTGCACGGCCTCCCCGAGCCCGACCTCGCGACCCGTTCGCTGGTGGCCGCTGGGCTGCGCGCCTACGCGGCAAGCGTCGAGTTCCAACGCCTCGACCCGCATCGGTCCCTCGCCGTCGACTTCGGCGAACGGCGCTACGGACCGCGCACACCCGACGAAGTCGGCTACCGACGCGGCGGAACCCCCAACCGCGCCCACCCCCATCGGAGGGCGGGTAAGTCCTAGAGCGTGGCCCGCCCTCGGATGGGCCACAATCAGGGCTTACAAAAGAAGGACTGGGTTGGGAGCGTGGCCGGGTTGGGGAGCGCCCGTTGCGTTCTCGACGTAGTCTTCGTGAATAAATCCACCTCGAGCAGTTCGTCAATGTCATCGAGGTCCTGGCCGATAAGGTCACTTATACCGGCAAAGTTTCTAGCTGTTACAGCATTGTGCGGACGTGAAGAATGGCCTTTGGCCGGTAATTTATGCAGGTCAGAGGCCAATTGTGCCCTCGGCAGGATTCGAACAACATGGGCAACTGGAAAACGGCTGGTAATCGCAGGTGTGTATCCGGTCTGACGGTAGTGGTCGGTTATCACGGATCGGCCGACCGTCTCCATGTTCACAAGCCTTGCGGTGTCTCCGGCTCACATCACCGTGGTGTTCGTTGTCGGTGCAGGTCAGAGCGTGGGCTCAACCATGGTTTCGGAGGTCGCTGATGTCGGCGGTACGGCCGTCTTCGGCGGCATCGAGTGCGGGGGCCAGTGACGCGAGTGCGGAACGGAGTAAATCCGGTAACGCGCCGGACGGCACGACGAGTCCGCTGATCGCTGGGGAAGGGCCGGCGGGCTGCAACCATTGTTGGAGGGCTACGCGAACCGCGGCGGCCACGCTGGCCGCGAGCACGCGGGCGGTGTGTGGGTGGGTGTCGCTGATGCGTTCGGCGATCGCGTCGGCGAGGGGGTGTTCGATCGCGCTGGGGGCATGAACGAATGCGGTGCGCAGTGCAGGGTGGGTGGTGATCAGCAGTAGCGCGTCGCGGTCGGATTCGCCGTGGGTAGTGTATTGATCCACGATCGCGTCGATGACGGCGTCGGCGAGGCGGGTGGCGGGGCGGTCGGCCACTGCCGCCGCGACCCGCCTTTCTCGTTCGGAAGTGACAGCGGCGACGATCGCCTGTTCTCGACTCGAGAAGTAATTGTTGTAGGTCCTCGGTGAGACGCCGGCGGCTGCTGCGATGTCCTCGACGCGCACGTTGTCCGGTCCGCGCTCGAGTGCCAGTCGAAGTGCCGCCGTGCGGAGCGCCTCCCGGGTGGCCTGTTTCTTCTGCTCACGCAAGCCTGTCCGTTGTGTCGTCACCGTCTCAGCATTCCACCTTAGCTGCGTGTACGCAAAGTTGCGTGTACGCAGTTTTGTCTTCTAGTCTGGGGTCCTCACCCCCGACCGACAGGAACCAGGCCGATGAGAGGCAAAGGCATCAGCTACGACACCGGCTTCGTCAGCCACGGCGCACTCTCCCGTGTGCGCTTCGACCCGGACGAGGTCGCACGTGAGCTGCGCATCATCAGAGACGACCTGCACTGCACCGCGGTCCGCGTCATCGGCGGTGATCCCGAGCGGATGGAACGTGCCGCCATCTTCGCCGCCGACCTCGGTTTAGAGGTCTGGTTCTCGCCCTACCCGCTGGAGCTGACTGCCGACGAGATGCTGTCGCTGTTCGCCGACTGCGCCGAGCGGGCGGAACGGCTACGGCAAGGGGGCGCCGAGGTCGTATTCGTCACCGGCGCCGAGTTGAGTTTGATGAACAAGGGATTCCTGCCGGGCGACACACAGCAGGACCGGCTCGAGTTGCTGAGCAGGCGTGATGGCATGGCCGAACGGATCGGCGAGCTCAGCACACGGGTCAACGAGTTCCTTGCCGCCGCTGTGGGTTCGGTCCGCGAACGATTCGGCGGCAAAGTCACCTACGCCGCCATCCCGCTCGAGCGCGTCGACTGGGAATATTTCGACATCATCGGCGTGGATCTCTACCGCTCGGCCGAGGTCGCCGATCAATTCGCCGCAGGCGTCCGCGCACTCGTAGCGCAGGGAAAGCCGGTCGCGATCACGGAGTTCGGCACTGCGGCCTACCGCGACGCCGGTCACCGGGGCGGTCGCGTTCTGGAAGTGGCCGAGTACAGCAAGGACGGCTCGCCGTTCCGACTGACCGGCGAGTACGTCCGTGACGAGCCCGGGCAGGCCATCTACCTGCGCGAGCTGCTGAAGGTATTCGACGACGCGGGCGTCGACAGCGCCTTCGTGTTCCTCTTCGCGCTCGACAACTTCCCGCACCGTCCCGACGGCGACCCCCGTGACGACCTCGATCTGGCCAGCCTCGGCATCGTCAAAGTTCTGGAGAACCGCTGCGGAGAAACATATCCCGGCCTGTCCTGGGAACCCAAGGCCGCCTTCACCGCCCTTGGCGACTACTACGGCGGCTGACCATATCGCGGCACGAGCAAAAGAAGAGAGACACCGATGACCGTCGATGTTGTGATCAGCGGAGGTGGCCCGAACGGGCTGATGCTGGCTTGTGAGCTGAGCCTGGCCGGGGTCCGTCCGCTCGTGCTGGAGCGGCTGGCCACACCGAGTGCGGAACCGAAAGCCAACGGGCTACTCGGTCAGGTCGTGCAACTGCTCGATCGGCGGGGCCTCTACGAGCAGCTCAGTGGTAGTCCGTCACCGCCGCAACCGAACTCCACCTACTTCATGTTCGCCGCGATGGCCCTGGATCTGAGCCTGCTCGACGACAGTCCGATCTACGGTCTGCCCGCCCCGCAGCATCGCATCACGGAGGTTCTGGAAAAGCGTGCTGTCGAACTAGGCGCGCAGATCCGGCGCGGACACGAGGTCATCGGCCTGGCGCAAGACGACGACGCGGTCACCGTCGACGTCGCGGGCCCGGACGGACGTTACCGGCTGCGTACCCGCTACCTCGTCGGCGCGGACGGAGCCCACAGCCTCACCCGCAAACTGTCCGCCATCGGATTCCCCGGTGTCAGCTACGACCGCGCGACCAGCCGGACGGCGCACGCCACCGTCCCGTCCGACTGGGTGGACCCGGCGACCGGCGCGCTGACCGTGCCCGGTTACGGAACCGTCCGGCCGTTCCTGCCGCTGCGCACCGAATATGGGGGGTTCTCCTACGCGCCGTTCCCCGGTCACCCGCCGCTGATCAGCACCATCGAGTGGGACCAGCCCGATACCGGCGCTTCCATGAGCCTCGGCGAACTCCGGGCCAGCGTCCACCGCGTACTCGCCGCCGATATACCCCTCGGCCCGCCCGCCGGCCAGGGACCGCACGTGCTGCGGCGGCTGAGCGGTGGCCACACCCGAATCGCCGACCGGTTCCGAGATCGCCGCGTCTTCCTGGTCGGCGACGCCGCCCACATCTACACCGCGGGAGGCGGTCCCGGGCTCAACCTCGGCCTGCAGGATGCGGCCAACCTCGGCTGGAAACTCGCGGCCCATATCCGCGGCAGCGCCCCGGTCGGGTTGCTGGACAGCTACGAGACCGAACGCCGGCAAGCCGCCGCCCGCATGGTCACCTACGCCCAGGCGCAGTCCGCACTGATCGGCCCGGGCAGCGACATCACTGCCCTGCGTGAACTGTTCACCGAACTGCTCCACGATCAGGCCACGGTGCAGCGCCTTGCCGCCCTGACCGCAGGCACCGATATTCGCTACGACATGGGTGGACCCGATACCCATCCACTCATCGGCCGGTTCGCCCCGGACATGGAACTGCTCACTCCGGACGGGACCGTCCGGCTGGCCGAGCTGACCAGAAACGCACGGCCACTGCTGCTCGACCTGACCGGCGATACGGGGTTGGCCGAATCGCTGACCGAATGGCATGACCAACTCGACATCGTCACCGCAAGCCTCCAACCCGGATTGCCCACCGCACTGCTTCTACGCCCGGACTGCTACGTCGCATGGGCAACGGCATCGCCTCACCCGGACACCACGGACCGACGGGCCCTTCGCACAGCACTGCAGCGCTGTCTCTTACCGGTAGGGCGCCCGAGCTGGCCGTCGGCGTCGGAAATCCGTTGAGACATCGACCAACCCGTGACATCGGCGAGTCGGACATGGTCCCGCGTAGCCGTTTTCGTACTGCTTGTGGCGAGTTCTGGCCGCTGATGGTGCTTGCGGCCGCGGTTTTCGGGGTGCTGATGGTGTGCTCCGAGCGGTATGGCTTTCATCGCGACGAGTTCTATATCCGTGAATCCGGCCGGCATCTGGCGTGGGGTTATCCGGATCATCCGCCGCTGAGCCCTCTACTGGCTCGGATCACCGACCAGTTGGCGCCGGACTCGTTGCTGGCGCTGCGTATTCCCGCGGCGCTGGCGGCTGCCGTCACGATCGTGTTGATCGGTCTCATTGCCAGAGAATTCGGCGGTGACCGCCGCGCGCAATTCTTCGCCGCGGTGATCGCGGCGAGCTCGGCCCTGGTGTTGGTCTCCGGCCACATCCTGTCGACGGCGACGCTCGATATCGCCTTCGCCACCGCCCTCGTGTTCGTCGCCGCGCGACTGGTGCGTACCGGCGATCGACGCTTGTGGGCGATCGCCGGGATCGTGCTCGGTCTCGGTCTGCTCAACAGGGTGTTCCTCGCCGTGTATGCCGTGATTGTCCTCGGCGCCGTTGTCGCCATGGGGCCACGGAAGGTACTGCGCGGCCGGTGGTTGCCGGTCGGGGTGGTGTTGGCGGTGGTGATCGCGGCACCGACGGTTGTCTGGCAGGCCCGCAACGGGTGGCCGCAGTGGCAGATGGCGACCGAGATCAGTGCCGACAACAGCCGCTGGGAGCTGGTGGCCTACCAGATCGTGATCGTCGGCCCGCTGCTGCTGCCGGTGTGGATCGCCGGCCTGTGGTGGCTGCTGAAACGGCCCGGGGTGCGCTGTTTCGGTGTCGCGTTCCTCACTCTGCTGGGACTACTTCTGGTCACCAGCGGTCAGCAGCACTATCTGGTCGACGCCTACCCGCCATTACTGGCCGCGGCCGGTGTCGCCGCCTCGCAGTGGGTTGCTGCCGGTGGTCGACAACTACGCACACTGGCAGTGAGCCTGCTGGTTGCCGTGTCGGCCGCGATCGCAGCGGTGTTCTCGCTGCCGATACTGCCGGTATCGGTGCTCGCGGACACCCCGGTGGTCGGTGTGAACGGGGAAATCGGTGAACAGATCGGTTGGCCGGAGATGGGTCGCACAGTCGCCGACGTCGTTGATCGACTACCAATCGACGTGCGCACCGAAACTGTTGTGGTGGCAGATAATTACGGTCAGGCCGGGGCGATCGCGCAGTTCGGTCCTGCCTTCTCCGCCCAGGACACGCGATTTCCGCCTATCTACAGTGGGCATCAGGCGTATGGCTGGTGGGGGCCTCCGCCCGAGCGCTACACAACGGTCGTCGTCATGGGTACCGATGCACCCTCGATAGTCCCGGCGTGGACCGAGCAGGCTTGCGGTCGGGTCACCGAGGTCGCCGTCGTGCACAACGAATACGGCATCGAGAATCAGGAGAACGGCACCCGAGTCTTCCTTTGTCAGGACCTGACGATGTCGTGGGCGCAGCTGTGGCTCTCGATTCGTCGCATCGGGCCGGCCGATATTCCAGAATCCCGTCCCGGGTAATGGGATAGCGCGATGTTCGACCCTTATCTCGCCCGGTCGAACTCGCGGAACTCATGGCCGCGCGGGCATGGATCGCTGAGCAGGAGGGACTGACCGGAACCGGTGAGGCTGCCTGATGGCTACCCACAGCGGTTGCCCAGAATTCCCGCACGAAACGACCCTGAATACAGGGGCCGAGAAACTGTCCCGATTATCGATGCAGGTCGCGTCGGAGTGCATCGGAGTTACACCCAGCACACAACGCGGTGCGACGTGAACGCCTCGTCGTAGATGATATTCGTCGTGCTAAACATGTGCATGAGAAATTTCAAGATCGCAACTGCGGTAACAGGGCTCGCCGCAGCGATGATGATGCTGGCGGTACCCGGCACCGCTGCCGCCGCCGATTCGGCGAATGTCACCGGAGGGCGCGAGAAGATCACTGTGTCGGCAGAGTCCGACTACCAGTGCTGGAGTGCATACGCCCTGATCGACGGTGAGCTTCAGGTGCCACTCGCCAATGCCGAAAATCCGCAATTCGTCCTCACCGATGTCGCACCCGGCAGCCGCCACGTCATGGTGGTCTTGCAAGTCGCCGAGGGTGCGCACTGCCTCGACAATCCGCACGGGATCGAGGTCTTCAACGGACAAGTCGAGGTCACCGCATCCAACCCCGTCCTCGATCTCATCGAAACCGGCAGCGGTTAGGTCGGTCTCCCGATTGCTGGTTCCGACACGGGTACGGACGACGGCGCAGATCAATCCATCATCGCTGATTTGCGCCGCGGGTAGGTGCTCAGGCCACTCCCTCGACAATCTCAGCGCCCCCACCGGCGGATCGAAAAGTACGGCCAGGCCGCCGACGGATATGCTCCGGTTTCCGGCCGGTAGCGGCCAAGGCCTCATCCAGTACGTCGACAAGCTGATCAGCGGTGCGCGACCGGAACGCGGTGACCGCCAGTGCTTCGCGAGTGAACTCGTCCACGATGTCGAGAAATCGGATCTGACGTCCGCCGTTGTGGGCGTGGAAGTTCAGGCTTCAGGTGAGTCCGGGTGGAAGAATCCGGTTGTACGTCGCCACGGGCGGTAGGGCAGCGCGTGGCGTGATATTTCGAGAAAGGACCTCATGCAGGCATCGAAGATCCTCGGTTTCCTCACCGTGCTCGTTGCGGTGCCGGTCATGTTGGCAGCATCGACGGGCGTCGCTGCCGCCGATGCGACCGCGACAGTCACTGCGGGCAAGAAGTGGATTGTGGTCTCGGTGACCACCACCGGCGGAGACCTGCCGGAATGGTGCCGGGTCGATCCCTATTTCGGTACGCCACAAACCGTCAGCCTGGAGGTCGCGCCGTCGGGGAACCTCTTCGTCGACAACGTACCGCCGGGGCCGAGGAAGGTATCGGTATGGTGCCCGAACGGGGGCGCGAGCGTGCACGACGTGGTTGTTCAGGCATGAGCCGGGTGGTCCGCTCCTGCACTCGCGGCGTTGCCGGCAACTGCCCGAAGGCTGTTCTGGTGGCCGGCCGACGGACCGGGGACCCGGCGTCATGACCGATAGCACCCTCAGTTGCGGTTCCTCGGATATCTACCTGGTTGCCGGCGAGTGCTACCGCGGCCCCAGGTCGTGCGGCCCCCTGGAACGCGAGAACCGGGTGAAACCGCCCGGTGTGCCGCTGGAACTGCCGGAAGGCCCCTGGCCGCACTGAGCACACCGAGCACCCGATCAACTGGCCCGATCTGACGCTGGTACTGGATGCTGGACGCCTGAAACCGTGATCAGCACGAGAATTGGCCGGGAGCTATCCCGGAACTCGGGCGTCGCCCGGGGCGGACCCCGTTTCGCTGCCTGGGGATAGGGCTTCGCCTCGTGCCGAGCGGCGTTGTCGCCCGGGATCGCGGACCGGGCGAAGTCCGATCCCCAGGGGTGTTCTCGGGGCGCGTCGGGTACACGTCTTGGCGGGTTCGCTCGTTGCGTTCCGAGGTACTGCCGCGCCTCTGCGGGCCTTGCCGCCGATGACTGCACCGGGCAGGTGGATCCTCGCGTTCTACCGGCGTTGGCGCAGGGTTCGCGACCTGACCAGAGCGGTGTAGAGGCTGTCGGCGGCGACGGTGGCCGTGTGTTCGCCACTTCGCAGCCCGCCGGCGCGCTGTTTCGGTGGGGTCGGGTGGCCATAGCATTCACTGAAAATCGGGCAGATATAGCGGAGCTGCCAACTAGGAAAGGGTTTTCGCGCTCAGCATGCGCGTGGCGCTGGCTGGGGGAGCGCGCCGCACACATGTCGGGAGCCATAGGTGGCGTACCAGATGTCTTGTGTCACAGACGCGCTAGTGATCGAGCACCGTTTCGTATCGAGGCGTAACGAAATGGTCTACTCCTCGATTGTCCCTGCGAGGGCGGGGATAAGCGAACAGGAGAGATTCATGCGAAGAGTATTTGTGGTGGCTGCACTGGTGGCAGCGGCCGTGGGCCTCACCGCCTGCGACAGCGCGGTCGACCAGAGAGGAGCGCCGGTCACCACGTCGGCACCGAGCCTGCACGCCATCACGTCCGGCCAGCAGACCGCCGGACCGGCATCGGCGCCGGTGTCCGGTTCGGCACCAGCGCCTGTTACGGCGTCGGCGAATGCCTCGGAGACCTCCGCTCCTACCAATGGTGGCTTCACCGACGTCGACGCGAGTAAGTATCAGATCGACGGCAGCTATTTCTTCCAGTCACCTTCCGGGAACATCAAATGCGGCATCCTCGCCTCGGCGCCTTACGGTGTCGGCTGCCAGCTGGCGAAAGCGACCATCGTTACGCCGGAACTGCCGAACTGTACTGATGCGCCGGATCGTAAGGTCGCTGCGCACCTCTATGAGGGCAAGTCGGAGTTCCTGTGCACCAGCCAGGGCATCTTCGTCGGTATTTCGCCGGACGGCTTGCCTGCCGGTGGCGCGGTGCTGAACTACGGCGAGTCCCTGACTGCCAACGGCTACACGTGCAGTTCGTCCTCGCAGGGTGTCCGTTGTGTCGCGGGCGGCCACGGTTTCGCCATCGCCGCCGAAAACCAGCACATCTTCTGAGTGCGAAAAGGCCGGGGCAGCAGCAGAATCGTTCTGCCCGGCGGCCGGTGCGCTGCTGTGCGAACTGTTCCAGCTCGACATAGAGGAGGATCTGGACCTGGCCGCACGTAGCGCCCTGGTGCAGTCCAAGGGCGCGAACACTCACCCGCCGCCGCGGGCTCGCCCACCACGAACACGTCCCCGAAACGTGTACTGGGGGTATGGGGGTAGAGGCAGTTTTACTACCGGAACCCCGAAGTGCCGCAGATTTTCGCGGACCGCCCGCGGGGAGCCGAGGCTGGTGCCGCCATGGCCGGGCTCGGCGACGAACATGCCGACGCTTTGCGTACCGAATTCGGCGAACCGGTTGTTGTTCTCGGTGTGTCCTCCGGTGGTTCGATCGCCCTGCAGCTAGCAGCCGATCATCCCGATGTGGTGCGCAAACTCGGTGTGGTGTTGGCGGTGTGCCAGTTTGATCCGCTGGTTCAGCCGACGGCATCCCGGCCACGCGTCTGATCTTGTACCCGCGCACCTGCCATCTCGGCACTCTCTCGTATCCGCATTTCGTGGGCGACGTCGTTCGATTCCTAGGCGATTCGGAGCTCTAGCTGTGATGTCGAGGGCCTCCAGACCAGCCTCGCCGGCGCGCAAAACAAGCTGGACCACCTCGATGCTGAAGCAGCCCGCCGCTCCTCCGCAGTCGGCCTCGGCATGCCGGCCTTCGCCGACATCGCCAACCGCACCACCACTACATCGACGGGCCAGCACCGTCCCTGAAATCCGTGGTCGCCACGAAGCTGAACTGGCTACGCTCCAACCCATGCGAACTGTCTTCGTGTTTCCCACCGGTGAGCGAGCTGAGGCCGTCGCCTCGCTCGATCGGCATCTGCCTGGGCAGCGGGATCCGTGGACTCTGGACGGCAACCTCTACATCGGCATCGACGATGAGCAGACCGGCCACCTCTTCTCCGACTGGGATCCCGAGGATGTGACTCTCCTCGAAGCGGCCATCGGACATCACCCCACTTGGGCGGTGCAGATCGACACCTCCGGGCGGATCGACGGCACCGCAGAGGTCCACCAAATGGTCGCTCTGCTGCTCGAGCATGGAGGTGTGGCAACGGACGACTACACCACTCACCCGTGGACCCTGCCGGAAATCCTGTCTGGAACGGTGATCGACGGCCTGCGCTTCTTCGACTTTCGCGGCTACCACGAACTCAACCACGAACACGGGCGCTCCTGACTCGATCGCCTCACCGGCGCAAGTTCAGAGAAGCAGCTGTGATCGTGCTGACAGCTGGTGCCGTATGCTCGGCCGCATTCCCCAACCGCGAACCGCTGCGATCGGATAAGTCGACGGTTCATTGCGCTTGGTCGATTTCTGGAGTTTCTCCGTTGTGTCGCTGGCGAAGAGGTCAGCGTTGCCGGGATCGGGTGGTGTCGACTTTTCCCTGGTTTCCGGCCGGAGGGACAGCAATCAGCGGGAGCCGTACAATCCGAACCCGGAGCTCCACCGGCTCGCTGCCCCGGCAAGGCGGCCAAGTGATTTCATCGGTGCGACGGGCACGTCGTCTGCTGTGGTGGGGGCATAGATCGATCGGGCGAGCGCCTGCTTTGCTCGGCGTGTGCTCGCGATTATGGTGGCGTCGAAACCGGTGCCGGTCGGTCGCTGTGGCACCTGATCCAGGTCGTCGAGTATCGTCCAGCCCGATCCGAGTTCTGTGAGCGAACGGTGCTTGGTGGCGTAGAAATCGGAACTGATTGGGATCGCCACTCCGTTCGCGCCCGCCGTTGCCGCGACCAGGTGCATGTGGAATCGTGTCGACAGCCAGGTCTGTCCTGGCGAGACCGGCAGCCCGCGTTCCCATATCTCGACGAATGGATAGAACCGTGCGCCTGGGAGTTGATGCTCGATCAGGTCGAACACCCGACGGTCCACGCCCGGGATGGCTTCGACCACCCCGACCCGTTCGGGCGGGATCCGCCAGGCGTGCAGAATCCGCAAGACGCTCGCGGCGAGCGCATTGATGTCCATGTCGAGCAGGTCGCTCTGCAGGCACAACATGACATCGCGCGGGTTCTCCTCGTCTCTGCGGATGGCCGGCTGCGCCAGAAAGGCATCGTCGGCGCCCAGCTCGATCCCGGACAGCTCTGCGGACCTCCGATCCCGGACCTCGGTGATCGCGAACTCGGCGCTCGTGGCCTGCACCAGCTGCGACGTCCCTGCCGGCTCCGGGAAGAGCCCGAGTCCGGTGGCCGCGCACCGTGCGCCGGACGTGCAGCCGACCGCGGCCGCGCCCGCCAGCAGCCCGATATGTCGCGGCCAGATCCGGTTGATGTATCCGCCGCCGAGGAGATGTATCACGTCGGCGCGATGCAGCAACGCGATACCGCGATCCCATCGCGGGGCCAGGCCGGGATCGCTGACCGCTCGCCGCACCCAGGCGGCTACCTGCCACGGGTCGTCCGTCGGTGCTTCCCAGCACAGTCGCCACAGCGTATCGGTGAATCGCACTCGCGGATGCAAGTCGCCGAGCAGAACCTGCGCCGGTCCCGGTGAGTGTGTATCGACCCATACGGTCGCATCGGGCGCGATGTCGGCGAGATGACGCAACCAACCGGCGGTGATGAGTTCATCTCCGTAGTTCGGATGGCCCGCTGGGCCGACCAAGTAGTAGAGCGATGATGGGGCGGGCATTGCGGTTTCCGATCGCGCGAGGAGAACTCCGGTCATGATATCCCGGCTGGGTACACATGCATGACGCCCGCGATCGGCGGGCGTACCGCAGTGCCACGGTGAACCTCCTTGTTGCGAGGGAACTCCCCATACGGGCCCGGTCGTGTACTCGTCGAGCGCCTGCTCGGTGAGAAGCCGATCCGCAGTGTGTCGGCTGGTCCTCCGAGCAGAATCCCGCGTATCCCCGTCGGCGGCACCGAGCATCTCGCGTTGTCGCCGGTGTTCTGGTCCGACATCGATCTCTACGGGCGTTCCGGCTCGATACGAACGCCTGGCCGGTCTCGCGAGTTGGGAACGGGTCACCCGCCACCGTCCCCGGCAAGGTCCGCCGCATCGATATCCACGATCTTCCACCGCTGCCGACCTACGTCCACGGCAATGTCGTGCTCATCGGTGACGCTGCGCACGCTATGAGTCCCGACCGCAGCCAAGGCGCGCGTCAAACCCTCGAGGACGCGGTGGTCCTCGACGCCTCCCTCGCCGCCACCGACAACCTCGACACGGCTCTGGCCCGGTTCGACCGGGAACGCAGGCCACGCACACAACCAGTCGTCCGCAACGCGCGCCGCGCCGGACAGCAGATGGTGCACGGTAACCGGGCTGCGCACCACCTGACCCGACTCGCACAGCGAGCTACCCCCGCACCGCCGTGGCGGCGACTCTCACCGCACCGGACAGTAACCCCATCTGGGCGTGGCAACCACCGGCTCTGCCGATCTCGCCCATCCGGTGAACTCGGGCGGGCCTCGGCAGGTCCGTTCACTGCCTGCAATTCTGGTACTGACCCTGCAGGAAATACGTTTGTATTGTTTGCCATACAAGCGTATTGTTCGAGTATGGATTCGGTATTCGGCGCCCAGGAGCGCGCCCCGGAGGATTTGACGGCACGGGCCCGGATCAGAGACGCCGCAATGGAGCAGTTCGCCGAACACGGTGTCAAAGGCGCCACGATGCGAGGGATCGCGGAAGCAGCCGGTGTGTCACTCGGGCTCGTGCAGCACCACTTCCGGACCAAGGACGCGCTGCGGCAAGCCTGCGACGATGTCATCGTCGCGAAGTTCCGCCGGGAGCTCACCCGTAGCGCCGCCGAAGACACCCTCGGCACACCGGGCCTGATGACCGACCTCTACACGACCAGCGGACCATTACTGCGCTATCTCGCACGGGCAATGATCGACGGATCGGCCGCAGCGGCCGAGGTATTCGACGAACTCACCGCCGGCGCCGAAGAATTCCTCAGCCACACCTGGCCGGACCGCTTCCCGCCGGGCACGGCACGGGTCCGCGACGCAGCCTCGGTGATGGCCGCCATGCACAGCGGCACAGTCGTACTCCACGATCACCTCGCCAGGCGATTCGGCATCGACCCACTCGACAGTGCACACGCGACCCGCATCGGGACGGCGATGCTGGACCTCTACGCCGCCATGGGTGAATTCGCCATCTCACCCACCGCCCAACGAATCCGGGAATCCACCGCGACATATCACGACAACCTCGGCCACCACCCCGGAGAGCAGCAATGACAACGCAATCCCTCGACCGCCTCACACCTCTGGCGAAAACCCTGCTGATCACGCTGAAAGGCCGAGCCCTCGACAGCGCGGAGAAGAAACCCATCCTGGGCGACGACCTGGCAGCCGACCTCATCCGCCGGCTCGACTACGACCTCGACACGGTCAAGCTGACACTCGGCGTTCCGGCCGCGATCGCGATCCGCAGCAGCATGCTCGACCGAGCCGTTCGCAACTACATACACGATCACCCCGACGCCGTGGTCGTCGAACTCGGCTGCGGCCTCGAGACCCGCATGAACCGCCTCGATCCACCCGACACCGTCGACTGGTACGACATCGACTTCCCCGACGTCATCGAACTACGGAAAACCCTGCTACCGCAGCGAACCAACGCCCACCACATCGGCATCTCGCTACTCGACCCCAACTGGACCGGCACGATCCCCGCCGACCGCCCGACTGTCCTCGTTGCCGACGGCGTGCTCGGATTCCTCACCGAATCCGACAACAGACAGATACTCACCCACATCACCGATCACTTCACCGGCAGCGGCGAACTCGTCTTCAACGCCTACACCAAACTTGCCGCCCGCATGAACGGCCGCTACACGAAGGTCGTGGGCATGCCCGCCGACTACCGCGGTTTTGGAATCAGCGAGCCACGCGACGTTGTTGCTCTCAATCCCGGACTCACCTTCGTCGAAGAGCAATTCGGAGACGCCTCCCCGGAAGTCGGGCAACTCAACATCAGCTACCGTCTTCTCGCCGCGCTGTTCGCCCGCTGGCGAGCCCAAGCCCGCCGTGGTGTCTGGGTGGTTCGCTACCGCTTCTGACCCGACGCCGACTCCTCGGGTTCCGTTGGTTGAGGTGTGGTTCCAGGGCAGCCACGGTGACGCACTATCCCGCGGGGTCGGTAGCCACCGACCCGGGCGCTGTACGGGGATTGGTCTCCCGGCGACCGGTGTGAAGGCCAAGGGGTACGCGACGGCCCGAGCCGGATGTTCGCCGAACGGCTCTGCGCTATCAGCAATCTCGATGTGCCGCGATCGGGGGCGGAGTAGCCGGTTGGCGCCCATAAGCGTGGTCGGGTAAGGGCACCTCTCCGGGGTAGGCGATGCTCAGGCCGGATACGCGCTCGGCGAGTTGCTTCGGCAGGCCCGCCGCGGTAGCCACGACCCAGATCGGTCTCGCCGAATGGCCTGTCCCTCTGGCGGGTACGCGGTCATCGCCCCTCCAGGTCCGCATAAAGTAGTGATGTCGAGAGAGTACTTGTGCGATCGGCGTCACCGCGCCTGGTTGCCGGAGCGAAAGGGGGACACGGTGGACTTTCTGCCATTGGTCACCGACCGCGGCGAGCGGATCGACTTCCTGATGATGGGACTCGGCTGGGACCCTGCGCAGCGCAGACTGATCCGGCACCGGGAGATCGACCTGAACGCGACGGCACTGCTCTTCGACGGGCAGCAGCTGGTCGATGCGGTGTATCACGAGCAGTTGACCTCCCAGGACGGCTCCGTGCGGCATCTCGGTGACAGCGTCACCGGCGACGGCAAAGGCGACAACGAGATCATCTCGATCGATATCACCCGCGTTCCGGCAGTCGTCGACCGGATCATCCTGCTGGTCACCTGTTACACGGGCCAGACCTTCGCCGAAATCGAGAATCCATTCTGCCGGTTGGTGGATGCGCGCGACGGGACCGAACTGCTGCGGCACGACCTGAGCCCGTACGCCACCAGCGGTTTCGTCCTAGCCGTGCTGGTTCGTGGCGAGCACGGATGGCAGCTACGTGAAGTGGCGGACACGGTCAACGCCCAGCACCCGGTGGAAGCAGTGCCTCAGATGGGCAAGTATCTGACCTGAGCGCGCCGGGCCCTCAACCGTCCTCCGCGCGGCCCCGTGTGTTCGGATAGAAGGACGCCTCACATGGGTGTTTGCGCGCAGATCCTGCCGATCGAGTGGGACGGTATTCGGCTTGGGAGCTAACACCCTAGGGCACGAACCTGCGACCGGTGACCTGCTGTTTTGCTCATGTCCCAGTCTTCGCCTCTTATCGAATTGGGCATGAACTGCGCAAATGGCGCGCAGATCGGTGCCCTCGGCAGGACACACAAAACATGGGCAACCAGAAAACGCCTGGTCATCGTGGGTGATTATCGAATCCAGGCATCGTGATCTGCCTGTACCCGGTCGTCCGTAGCTCCTATCTTCATCGATACCTGTGCGGAGACATCGAAGACGGGAAGAGTAGACGACCTGGGAATTTACTCTGGTCGGCGGGTTGTCGGAACAGGGTCCGCGCCGACTTGACCGAAGGTGCGGGTTCGGGGTCGGTTCACGGGGAATGGATCAGATGGACTCGGCCTGGTCGTTGAGTTCGGCGATTGTCGCTCGGTTCACCATCGGTTCCGGTTCGGCGAGTTCGAGATGTTGCGGTACCTGTCCGAGCGGCTTCAAACCACGGGCAGCGATCACCGATCGCTCACCTTCGGCGGCCACATCACCGAAACCGGCGTCGACTACTACAGCCTGGCCGGCAACCGCGCCAGACGCAGCTGAAGCGAGGGCGAACGCGCAGGCTACTCGTTTGAACCGGCGTGTTCTCGATCTCTGCAGCTTCCCGGGAAGATGCGGTGATCTGCCGAGGCGATACCCGCAACGACGCGACCCGAAACCGCGCATGCTCGACCTTTCGATCAGGCTTCGGCTCGAGACTGTGCTCGGCGAAACCACGTAGGGTCGGGTAATGAGCATCGAGTGTTCGGCCGTGGTCGCGGCGCCTCGCTCCGAGGTGTTCGCGTGGTTCGCGCGTCCGGGGGCATTCGCGCGGCTCGCACCACCATGGCAGCCGGTGTCGTTGCTCGCCGAGGCCGATTCGCTCGCCGATGGGCGCGCGGTGCTCGGTTTGCCTGCGCGCTTGCGCTGGGTAGCCCGGCACGAAGCCGGTGAATACGACCCGCCGCACCGGTTTGTCGACGGGATCACCGCCGACGGTCCGGCCTCGGTGCCCGTGTCTGCTGTTTTGTCGTGGCGGCATACTCACGAATTCGAGGAGGTGGACCCCGCGCACACTCGGATCGTGGACCGAGTGCAGACGTGGGTGCCTGCCGCGATGCTGCGTCCGATGTTCGCCTACCGGTACCGGCAGCTCGAAGCCGACCTGGCAGCACATGCGCGCGCGGCCGATCACGGGCTAGGCGCGATCACGGTCGCGCTGACAGGTGCCTCCGGCTTGATCGGGTCGGCGTTGGCGGCCTTTCTCAGCTCGGGCGGGCATACCGTGATCCGCCTGGTGCGCGGCGAGCCACGTGATTGCGGGGAGCGGCGCTGGGATCCGGCCGATCCCGCCACTGATCTGCTCGACGGCGTGGACGCGGTTGTTCATTTGGCAGGGGCGCCGATCGCCGGCCGGTTCACCGAGGAGCACAAGAAAGCGATCGCCGGCAGCCGGATCTCGCCGACACGGAAATTGGCCGAACTCAGTGCGAAGGCCGGCGTGGCGGTGTTTGTCAGCGCCTCGGCCATCGGCTACTACGGATACGACCGCGACGAGGAAACCCTCACAGAACAGTCATCGCGCGGCACCGGATTTCTGGCCGATGTCGTCGCCGACTGGGAGGGCGCGGCGGCTGCCGCTTCCGGCACCACTCGCGTGGTGTCGGTACGTACCGGGATCGTGCAATCGCCGCGAGGCGGGACCCTACGGTTGCTGCGCCCACTGTTCAGCGCTGGACTCGGTGGCCGCATCGGTTCCGGGCGTCAGTGGATGTCCTGGATAGGGATCGACGATCTCGTCGATGTTTATCACCGCACGTTGTGGGACGTTCAGTTGCAGGGTCCGATCAACGCGGTGGCACCGCGACCGGTGCGCAATATCGAGTACACGCATACATTGGGCCGCGTCCTGCGGCGGCCAACGGTCCTCGCCGTGCCAGAGTTGGGCCCTTCCGTGCTGCTCGGCCGTTCGGGTGCTCGCGAACTCGCTACCGCCAGTCAGCGAGTCGTGCCGGATCGACTCGGCCGTGCCGGCCACGAATTCCGCGACCCCGATCTGGAATCGGCGCTGCGCCACGTTCTCGGCCGCACCTCCGAGTCGTCACGGTTGCACGTCGAGGGCTGATCGTGGTTGCACATAGCGACCCACACGGACGGGCAAAGTCCCCCGATCGTCCGATGACCGACCCGCGGGACGGACACGAAGTTCGCCGAACGCCACCTCGACACCGCCGTATGCATCATTTCTGCATCTCTATTTCTGTCCCGGTCGTCTAACCACTGCCGGTGGTGTCCGTCATGACCCGCGTGGCGTTGTGATCCGGTCGACCGCCTCGCCGAGCTTGTCGAGGCGGTACGCGAACTCCGGCAAGATCGCCGAATCCCAGCCCGGTCCACCGACGAAGATTCGGGAACCGGCGACGTGACAGGCACGTACCGCAGAGGTCAGCGCGGTGGACTCCTGCTGTGACCAGAGCACGGCGTCAGGCCGCCGATCATTGCGGGTGAGTGCGGCCGCGACAGCGTCGGTGGGTACATCGGCACCGAGCATCAACGCGCCGACATTGCGCTCGGCGAGACCGGCGCGCAGGGCTTCCAGCGGTAGCGCGTGGGTTTCGCCGCTGGTGCACGCCAGCACGACCGCATGGTTGTCCGCCGGAACGGGTGCCGGTGTATGGCGATGCAGCGCAACGGTGATCGACCAGGACAGCAAGTGCTCCACGTCGATGCAGCTTTCGCCGCCGAGCTGGCGTGTGACGACGGCCGCGAAGGCGGGGCGACACAGGAGATCCCACGTATCGACGACTCCGTATGCCTGCAGGTGCGCGGCCAGCAGAGCGGAGGTGGTTCGCGTGTCGAGCGCGAACGCGGCGTTCAGTAGTGGCTCCCACTCTCCGAGCGCGGGGGTGGGCGATGTGGCGGTCACCGCGGCGGCTGCTCCGGCCGGACTCGCGCCCGCGCGGATAAGGCTGAGCATCTGCTCGAGTGCCGCGATATCGGATGCGGTGTAGAGACGGTGCCGGCCCGGCCGGTGCTGGGTCGGGCCGATAGCGTAGCGGCGATTCCAGCTGCGCAATGTCGCGGTCGGAATGCCGAGTCGGTCGGCTACCGCGCGGACCGTATATCCGGCCGCGTCGGAAAGGGGAGCTTGACCGGCGGGCATCAGTCCATTGTGCCCGGTCCGGACGCCGGTTCACCAAGCGCCCGGACCGCTGTGTGCTGTGGGCCGCCTTCTGGAGCGCAACGATGAAGACCCGTCCGAGGCCATGAGGCTCGGATACGGGCCGTCCTCCCTGGGCACGCGACCGATAAATTCCCATGAATCGATTACGCATCGTGTTCTGTTGACGTAGAGCCCCGAGCCAGGTAACCGAGATTCGAGAAGTACCGGGTGTTCTCACATACAAGTTCTGCCTTCGACGAGTCGCGCCGCCGATGGGGACAGCGATTGGCTGCGTTCGGGGTGGCCTCGGCCGCTGTCGTGGTTTCTGTCGCGACCTCCGGCGGAGCGGGCGCGACGCCCGGCCGTGTTTCCGTTACCGGGCCGGCCCCGGTGGAGAAAATTGGAGCTGACCCGCTATCTGGGGACCTGGCATCAACACCGGCCGTCGCGCGAGAACATCAACCACGCCACATACCCGGCACCGATTATCGAGTGCGCAGGTATGTGGCGGTGGCCGGCGGGGTGCGTTAGCTGGTGGGAGGCGTCAGGACGCCGTCGATCAGGTAAACGGTGGCGTTCGCGGTTTCGACACCGCCGCAGAGCACTGTCGCCTCGTTGACGGTGATCTGGTCGCCGGTTCCTGTCACCGTCACCTCGGAGCCCTCGACTGTCTGGTGTGTGCCGGCGACCGCATCGGGTGACATACGACCCGGTACGACGTGGTAGGTGAGAATGCTGGTCAGCATGTCCGAGTCCGTTTTCAGCGTTTCGAGCGTGGCGGGATCGAGCGCGGCGAAAGCATCGTCCACCGGCGCGAAAACGGTGAACTCGCCGCTGTTGAGCGTGTCGACGAGGTTCACCTGCGGATTGAGCTGACCGGATACCGCGGAGGTGAGTGTGGTCAGCAGGGGATTGTTCGCGGCCGCTGTCGCCACGGGTTCCTGCGCCATCGAATCGATCGAGCCGGGCCCACTCGGTACCTGCTCGGCGTACGCTGCGCACCCGGCGCCGACCGGCCCGGCCATGGCACCGTCATCCTGCGCCGGCATCGTGGGCGAGGACGTGGTCATAGCGGGTGGAGACTCGCCGTTGCCTGATTCGTCGGTGTCGGTACACGCCGAGCCGGCGATAGCCATCGCCGACAGTACTGCGATCAGCGCCGCGGAGTGCTTTCGGATTCTCATGTCGTGCCTTCCTGTCAAGAACGGAGCCTGTACGTGCCGACGGCTCGTGGTCTGGTGGGTGTGCAGGAATGCGGCCAGAAACTCGCGACTGCTTTCCGTCATGGATCTCGAAACAAATTCTCGTGATGCGTCGATTCTGCATCATTTAGCGCGTAGTGTGAACCCTTACAGGCGGAAATTTCAGACGGCCGACAACACTCCAAAAGTGGGGCACGGCCAGGGACAAGCTCGGACAATGGAGGAGATCGTCATGTTTCGATTCACTGCTGCCCGCTCGCTCGGTCTGCTGGTGGGCGTAGGGACCGCGTCAGTGTTTGCGCTGGTCGCCGGACCGACGGCGAATGCCGCGCCGATTGCGTCGTGTCCGGCGCCCGGAGCCGCATCCGTGCAGACCGACACCGGTGGCGCGTCCTGCTCCGCGACGAGTAATACGGGCGGTGCGGCCGCCGCGTACGGAGTCGATGGCACCGCGGCTGCCGAAGCGGCCGCGACGAGCCTGTCGCTGGCCATCGCACAGAACGGCGGAACGGCGACATCGAGCTCGGCATTCTTGTCGGGCCCGGCCGCTATCGCCGTGGGACCCGGCGCGCAAGCGACACTGACCGGGGTCCGTCCCGGGCTGTCGATCGGTATCGCCGGGCCGGGAGCGGCGGTAACCGTCACTGGGGTATCCACCCCCACCTGCACCGGCGGTCCCGCATTCGCCGGAGACTTCCAAACATTGCAGGGGTGCTTGTCGCTGCGCTGAGCATCCGAACCGGATATACAACCGACCCCCGCGCCGCGCTCGGCCGTGCCGAGCGGTATGTCTTCTGGTCGCGTGGTGGATTCCAGCCGTTCGACGGTGACGCGGTTTGCGCCGTTTCGTTGAAAGGTGTGCCGAGCGTGGTCGAAGGTGGCGCGAGAGGTAGTGACTCGACATCCGGCTACACCGTCGGTGTCGTGGCGGCAATGCTGGGTATCCCCATCGCGACGCTACGTAGCTGGAACCAGCGGTACGGCCTGGGACCCGCGCACCACCGCCCGGGCAGTCACCGGCACTACACGACGAGTGACGTGGCGATGCTGAGCCGGATGGCCGATCTGGTCCGGTCCGGCGTGAGCCCGGCCAAAGCCGCGAGGGTTGCCCGTGCCGGAGCGGATTCACTGCCCGAACTGGGAAATGTGGCTCCGGTCCTGGCCGCTGCCGAGCAGCTTCGAGCCGCCGATCTCCTCGCCGAGATCACCGCCCATCTGACGTGTTTCGGCGTTGTGGCCACATGGAACCGGTTGTGCCGCCCTGCTTTCACCGACATCGTGAGCCGCCAGCATCGAGGAATCGACTTGATCGATGTGGAGCATGTTCTGTCCTGGGCGATCACCACCGGTTTGCACCGCGCGGTACCGCCGGCGCCCGACGTCGCCGGATTGGCTCCGGTGCTGCTGGCCTGCACTGCGGGCGAGGGGCACGTACTTCCACTGGAGGTACTACGTGCCGCGCTCGCGGAAGCCGGCGTACCGGCCTTGTTGCTCGGCTCCGCCGTGCCCGGTATCGCACTTGCCGACGCGATAGCCAAACAGGCGCGCAGTCCCGTGGTGGTGCTGTGGTCCCAATCGGGCCGGACGGCGGCAGCGGAACCGGTTCCCGCCGGGAGTGGCCGCCTTGTTCGACTACTCCTGGCCGGACCCGGTTGGCCGGCAGCTCCGGCGCTGCCCGGCGGCCGGCGCGTCGGCACGCTCGAGGAGGCAATCTCCGAGATCAGTCGACTGGTGCGGGCCGGCAAGTAGTTCACCATTCGATTAAACGATGCGGAAACGATGCAATTTTGGCGGAAAAGTGCCACAATCGGAGTGGTGAACGCACAACAGGCGGCACCCCTGTCCCCTCCGACGGACAGTGACAGTGACGATTCCGCATGGTTCGAGTCGTGGACGGCGCAAGTCCGGGCCGCGGTGCGCACCCACGTCGAGGACTTCGTACACGCACGGTGCGCGGAAGAGCTGCAGGCAAACGGGTTCGAATATCCGAGCCGGGTACTGCTCGATTTCGTGCCGGGTGGCAAGTCTGTGCGACCGACGTTCATGTACCTCGGCTGGTTGTGCGGTGCCGATGAATCCGAGGCGGCACTCCGGGCCGCGGCCAGTATCGAATTGCTGCACGGGTTCGCCTTGCTGCAGGACGATGTGATGGACGAATCCGATACCCGCAGAGGTCTCCCGGCCGCTCACGTGCGGCTGGCGCGCTGGCATGAAGAGCAAGGGTTGTCCGGATCGCCGGCGCGTTTCGGTGAATCCGCGGCAGTGCTCCTGGGGGATCTGTGCCTGGTGTGGGCGGAACGCATGCTGCGCGAAAGCGGTGTCGAGGCAGCGGCGCTCGGCCGGGTGTGGCCGCGCTACGACGCGATGCGTGCCGAACTGGCAGTGGGTCAGCTCGCCGACCTGGTCAACGACGCCGCAGGGGTGCCGACGCTGGAACAGGTACTCGATATCGCGCGGCGCAAATCCGGTAACTACACGGTGCGCCGGCCGCTCGAACTGGGCGCCGCGATGGCGGGCTGCGCGGAGCCGGTCCTGGAAGTACTGTGTGAGTACGGCGTGTTGATCGGCGAGGCATTCCAGCTGCGCGACGATCTGCTCGGTATCTTCGGTGAGCCTTCGGTCACCGGTAAATCAGCTGACGCGGATCTGCGGGAACGCAAAGCCACCACCGTCGTCGCGCTGGCCGAACACTTGGCCGGGCCGTCCGGGCGAGCTCGGCTACACGATCTGTGGCAGCGCGACACCTTCGATGACAGTGCGGTGCAGACGGCCCGGGAGTTGATCGTGGACAGCGGTGCGCCCCAGCGCGCCGAGCAGATGATCGCCGACCGCGTCGAGGACGCGCGGAAGCTTCTCGTGGACAGTGTTCTCGACCCAACGGTGACCGCTGCGTTGCAGCAGATGGCGCTGCTGTGCACCCGACGTAGCACCTGAACCCGCACACCCTCACGCGACACAGCCAGACAGCCGAACAAAGAAAGAAGGACCCATGCGGACCGTAACCGGGAGCACCGACCATGTCGTCGTGGTGGGCGCGGGACTCGCCGGGCTCGCCACCGCGCTGCACCTGGCGGGACGAGGCCGCGCTGTCACGGTGGTGGAACGCGAACCAGTTCCGGGCGGCCGAGCGGGGCAACTCGATATCGGCGGGTACCGCCTCGACACCGGCCCGTCGGTGCTCACCATGCCGGAAATTGTCGCCGATACCCTCGCGGCGGTAGGCGAGGACATCGAAACCCGGCTCGATCTGCACCCTGTCGTTCCGGCCTACCGCGCCTGCTTCGCCGACGGCAGCGCACTGGACGTGCACAGCGACCGCGACGCGATGGAACACTCCATCGCGGAATTCGCCGGACCGGGTGAGGTCGCCGGCTATCGACGACTGCGGCAATGGCTGACCGAGATATATCGCATCGAGTTCGACCGGTTCATCGCCGCCAACTTCGACTCACCACTGTCACTGGTCACCCCAGCGCTGGCCCGGCTCGTCGCATTGGGGGGCTTCCGCCGTCTGGACCGGGTCATCGCCGAGTTCTTGACCGATCCGCGGTTGCGCCGGGTCTTCACTTTCCAGTCCTTGTACGCGGGTGTGTCACCGCAACGAGCCTTGGCTTTGTATGCGGTGATCGCCTATATGGACACCGTCGGCGGCGTGTACTTCCCGCGCGGTGGGATGCGCGCCTTGCCCGCCGCGCTGGCAGCAGCCGCCACCGACGCCGGGGTGCGGTTCCACTACGGCGAAGCGGTGACCGACCTGGAACGATGCGGCACCCACATCGGTGCCGTACACACCGATAAACAGCAGCGGATCACCTGCGATGCCGTGGTGTTGGCGACCGAACTGCACACGGCCTACCAGCTGCTGGGCCGATCACCGCGGCGGCCGGTGCGGGCGCGGCCCGCGCCGTCGGCGGTCGTCGCGCATATCGGTGTGCCGGCCGGTGCGACGACCGCGCATCACACTCTGCTTTTCGGTGACGCCTGGGAGCAGACATTCGACGAACTGATCAACCAGGGCGTGCCGATGAGCGATCCCTCGCTGCTGGTCACCCGTACCACCGCCACCGATTCGACACTCGCCCCGCCTGGCCACGACCTGTTCTCGGTGCTGGCCCCCGCCCCCAATCTCGACCGTGGCGCACACCTGGATTGGCAGCGCCGAGCTCCTGGATACGGCGCGGACCTGGCCGCGATCGTCGAACAGAGGCTGTTGCCGGGATTCGCTGAGCACGCCGATATCGTGCATCTGGACAGTCCCGACGACTGGGCACAGCGGGGCATGCTGGCGGGTACACCGTTCTCGCTGGCGCACACCTTCGCCCAAACCGGGCCGTTCCGGCCGGCGAACCTGCCGCGCGGCGTATCGAATGCGGTGCTCGCCGGCTGCGGCACAGTACCCGGCGTCGGAGTGCCGACCGCCCTGCTGTCGGGCCGGCTCGCTGCCGACCGCATCACCGGCGCCGCCGGCCGCAACAACCCGGCACCGGCCGCGAACAGCAGCGGGGTACGGCCATGATCAGTTCCGAACTCGACGCCGCCGGCATCAGTGAACCGCGACTGCGTGACGCCTACCGGCGGTGCCGCGGCCTCAACGCCACCCATGGGCGCACGTTCTACCTCGCCACCCGGCTGCTCGCGCCGGCGCAACGCCCGCCGATCCATGCCCTGTACGGATTCGCCCGGTGGGCCGACGATATCGTCGACCTTCCGGGCGGGCAGCCCTTCACCCCGGCAGAACGTTTGGAATTACTGGCACAGCGGCTGTTCGACGGTATCGACAACAGTGCCGACGAAGACCCGATCGTGGCCGCGGTGAGCGACACCGTCGCCCGCTTCGATATCGACCGCGCGTTGTTCCAGGATTTCCTGGCCTCGATGCGGATGGATCTGACGGTGACCGACTACCCGGACCGGGCCGCGCTGGATCGGTATATGCGCGGGTCCGCCGAAGTGATCGGCCTGCAGGTTCTCCCGGTTCTCGGTACCGTCGGCCCCACCGAGAACGCGGCCCCCTACGCGGCCGCCCTGGGCAAGGCATTCCAGCTGACCAACTTCCTGCGAGATATCGCCGAAGACCTCGACCGCGGCCGGGTCTACCTTCCGGCCGACGAATTGGCCGCCTTCGGCGTGGACCGAGACCGGCTGCAGTGGTGCCGCGATCATCGACAGATCGACACCCGGGTGCGCTCGGCGCTGGCGGCCCAGCATGCGATCGCTCGCGACTGGTACCGGACCGCTCGCGCCGGAATCGAGCTACTGCACCCGGTGTCGCGGCCCTGCGTCACAACGGCGGCAATGCTGTACGCAGAGATTCTGGACCGGATCGAGGCAACAGAATTCGCGGTGTTCTCCCAGCGTGCGACCGTCGGCCGCGCCAGGCGCGCCGCCGTGGCGGGGCCCGCACTGGCTCGCGCGTTGTGGGCCCGCCGCGGCGGTCGCGCCGGCACACTCACTACGGCGATGCCGTCATGACGGGGCGATCCGAAGAGCGCGTGGTACTGCTCGACGACAGCGGCGAGCAGGTCGGCTCGATGCCGAAAACGCTTGTACATCACACGGATACGCCACTACATCTCGGGTTTTCCTGCTACCTGTTCGATCGGGACGGGCGACTGCTCGTCACGCGCCGGGCACTGAGCAAACGGACTTGGCCGGGAGTGTGGACGAACTCGTGCTGCGGACATCCAGCACCCGGCGAACCAGTAGGCGACGCTGTTCCACGCCGGGTACGCGAGGAACTGGGACTGGGCATCGACACCCCCACCTGCCTGTTGCCGCGGTTCCGGTATTCGGCCACCGCACCCGACGGGACCATGGAGAACGAAGTCTGCCCGGTATTCTGCGCCCGCGCCGACGGACCGGTGCATGCCGACGCCGCCGAAGTGATGGACTGGCGCTGGGTGCCGTGGCCCGACTTCGCCGTCGCCGCCGGCTTGCGCTGGCCGATCAGTCCGTGGGCCGCTGACCAGGTACCGCAGCTCGCGGCGGCGCCCGGGTTCAGCTTGTGGACGGATAGGAGGTGATCGTGGATCACTGGCAGCACCTGATCCTGATGGGCCTGTGCCTCATGGTGACCGTCCTACGGGAATTCGTCGGACACAGGGGCCACCGGTGTCCGGCGCGTCTTGCCGGTAGCGTGCTGCCCGTCGCGGGCATACTGCTGGTGTGGGACGCGATCGCGATCACCGCCGAAACGAACACCACCTCAGCCGGAAGGTAGCGCCGTGAACTGCGCCCGGCTCGGCCCGGACGGGCTCCCACGCGACCAGGTACCGGCAACCTTCGACCACGGCGCCGCCGAATACGACCGTCTCGTCGGGTACAACCCCGGCTATCACAAGCATCTGCGCCTGTCCGCGCGACGTATGCAGCTACCCGCCAACGGCGCCGGACTCCGGCTGCTCGACGCAGGCTGCGGTACCGGCGCCTCGACCGCAGCGCTGCTGTCGGTTGCCCCGGACGCCGAGATCGTCGCCATCGATGCATCGGCCCAAATGCTCGCCCGCGCCCGCGCGAAGAACTGGCCTTCCACAGTGCGGTTCCACCACACCCGCATCGAAGACCTCGACGCGGCCGGCTGCGGCGGCCGTTTCGACGGGATCTTCGCCGCATATCTGCTGCGCAACCTCGCCGACCCCGACGCCCAGCTGCGCGCGTTCGCCGCGCTGTTGCATCCCGGTGCCCCGCTCGTAGTGCACGAGTATTCGGTGCGCGGGTCACTGCCCGCCCGCGTGGTGTGGAACACGGTCTGCGGCGCAGTGATCATTCCGCTCGGCGCGCTGCTCACTGGCGACACCACCCTGTACCGGCACCTGCGTCGCAGCGTGACCGCGTTCGACAGCGTGCACCAGTTCCGGGCACGGTTACGTGAGAACGGCTTCACCGGGATACGGGTGGCGACTGTGCCCGGATGGCAGTACGACATCGTGCACACCTTCACCGCGACCGTGCCGGGGCCCGGCTCCGAATCAGAAGGGGCTCCATGATGCGTGCCGGCTCCGGACGCGACCGACGTGCTGTCCACCATCGCGCCCCAGCGGCCTCGGGACGCCGCGGCCTCGACCACCGCCCACACGTGGTGGTCATCGGCGCCGGTATCGCCGGACTCGCCGCGGCAACCGGGCTTGCCGAACGTGACATCGACGTGGAAATCATCGAGCGCCGGCCTTACCTCGGCGGCCGGGTCGGTGGCTGGACCGAAAACCTGCCCGACGGCACTGCGATCGCAATCAACCGCGGGTTCCACGCCTTCTTCCGTCAGTACTACAACCTGCGCGCGCTACTGCGCCGCACAGATCCGCAGCTGCATCGGCTCGTCGCGATCGACGACTACCCACTCATCGACGGCCACGGACGCCGCGACACCTTCCGGCGTCTGCCGCGCACACCACCATGGAATGCCCTCGCTTTCGCCGCCCGCAGCCACACTTTCCCCCTGCAGGACCTGCGCCGCATCGACGCGCGCGCCGCGGCACCTCTCGCGGCGGTCTCCGTACCCGGGATCTACGACCTGCTCGACCACACCGACGCCGAAACCTTCCTGCAGCAGATCAACTTTCCGGCCACCGCCCGCCATCTGGCTTTCGACGTGTTCTCCCGCAGCTTCTTCGCGCCACCCGCCCAGCTGTCGGCGGCCGAGCTGGCGACCATGTTCCACATCTACTTCCTCGGTTCGAGCGAAGGTCTGTTGTTCGACGTCCCCACTTCGAACTACGACACCGCACTGTGGTCGCCGCTGCAGGACTACCTCATCTCGCACGATGTCCGGATCCGCACCGGTAGCACGGTGACCGCCGTCGAGCCCGCGGGCGAGGGCGGCTTCCGGGTGCGCGCACAGGACGGTCGTGATATCGCCGCCGACGCCGTCGTCCTCGCCACAGATGCCGCCGGACTGCGTCGCATCGTCGAGAACTCGCCGCAACTCGGCGACCGAGTGTGGCGCGCATCGATCGAACGGTTACGCAGCGCGCCACCGTTTCTGGTGTATCGGATCTGGCTGGACAAGCCGGTCGCGCCGCATCGACCGGCGTTCCTGGCCACCGGAGGCCTCGCCCCCCTCGACAACGTCAGCGTGCTGAACCACTACGAGCAACAGGCCCGCACGTGGGCCGCGCGCCACGGCGGCGCCGTACTGGAACTCCACGCCTACGCCCTGCCCGCACAGCTGACACCGGCCCAGGAGCGCGATATCCCCGCTCGGCTGCGCGCCCGGCTGAACCGCCTCTACCCGGAAACCGCCGACGCCCGAATCCTCGGCGAACACCTGCAATGGAACCAGGACTGCCCCTTGTTCGGTGTCGGCGACCACGCGTACCGGCCCACCATCCGCACACCACACCGTCGGCTCGTGCTGGCCGGCGACGGCATCCGCATCGACCTGCCCGTCGCGTTGATGGAACGCGCCGCCACCACCGGATGGGCGGCGGCGAACGCGTTGCTCACCCAATGGGGCTTACCCGGCCACGATCTGCACACCGTGCCGACCAGCGGCCGCAACGCCCTACTGCGCCGACTCGCCACCCGCTACGCAACGGCAACCGCACCTGCCGAGGACCTCCGATGAACAACCTCCTGTTTCGGCGTTGGCCCGATCGATGGCCACTGCAACCCATCGACCCCGGAAACTGGGCAGACCAGGAACCCACCTACCACGCCGCGAAACCCGCCCTCATCGCCGCCACACTCCAACGCGCACAACAACGCCCGTCCGGGAACTGGTACGTCTTCGCCGCCAGCCGAGACATTCGCCCCGGCCGCCCGTTCGGATTCACGATCGCCGGAGTCGAACTCGTCGCATGGCGAGACCGAGGGCAACGACTTGTCGTAGGTCCGGGAGCGTGCCCACATCTGGGCGCGCCGCTGGCGCAGGCACATATCGACTGCGGTGCCCTCGTGTGCCGATGGCACGGGCTGCGACTGGACAGCGGCGGGGAGGCCGGCTGGACACCATTACCGTGCCACGATGACGGCGTACTGGCGTGGGTCCGCCTCGACCATATCGGCGACAGTAGCCCGCTCGAAACACCTGTTATCGGGGCCCGCCCGCCCGCGCACCGCGCCATCGCCGCGGTAGCAACCCTCAGCGGGGTGTGCGAACCGGCCGATATTGTCGCCAACCGACTCGACCCGTGGCACGGCGCCTGGTTCCACCCATACTCATTCACCCGGCTGGAAGTACTAGAGACTCCGTCCCAGCAACACGATTCGGCCGACTCCGACGACCGGTTCCTGGTTGCAGTCACCTTTCGGGTCGGCGGCCGTCTCGGTGTCCCGGTGCGCGCCGAGTTCACCAGTCCGGAGCCCCGGACCGTCACGATGCGCATCATCGACGGTGAAGGATCGGGCAGTGTCGTCGAAACCCATGCCACACCGCTCGGCCCCGGGCCGGACGGCGAACCACGAACCGCCGTCATCGAAGCCGTAATAGCCGACTCGACTCGCCTCGGCTTCGCCCGAGCCAGCCACGCCGCCCGCTTCCTACGGCCGATAATGACCCGCGCCGCGACCCGGTTGTGGCGCGACGACCTGGCCTATGCCGAACGGCGCTACCGACAGCGGACGCAGAAACCGGGATGACGACGTCTTTCGAGATTCGGTATGTCACCGGTGCGGAAGCAGAGCGCATCACTGCCGCGCAGGCGAAGGCTCTTGTTGCACTGCTGAGGTGGCAGGCAGGCCGCTTCGATGTTGGCTGACCCTGAATTCCATGAATTGCCGGTCCGGTTTCCCTTGTTTTGTGTTTCCTCGAGGATCGAACTAGGGGAACCGTTTGACCTGCACATATTTTGACCTGCACATATTCGGTTCTGCTGACGATTCTCGAGTCGTTCGCGGATCGTGAAGTCCGGTTGACCTGCGGAAACGCTGTCGCAGGTTGTGCCCTCGGCAGGATTCGAACCTGCGACACCCGCTTTAGGAGAGCGGTGCTCTATCCCCTGAGCTACGAGGGCCGGGCCGGGGGCCGGTGGGCAGCAGTCTACCGGGTGACCCCCTGTAGGGCCGCATCGTAGGTCCGGCGGCCCGCGGACGTCAGGATGCGACGGTGGTTTCGTAGTCGGCGGAGTCGAAGCGGCGGGTTTTCCAGCGGTAGAGGACCGTGGCGCCGGGCCAGTTGTTGGTGATGCGGCCCGAGGCGTTGCGGTACCAGCTGGAGCAGAAGTTCCAGGGGGTGTCCTTCAGGCGTTTCTGCAGCCAGTCGTCCCAGCGCTGTTCGGTCTCCGTGCGGGCGGCCAGGCCGCGGCCGGGGTGGTGGCGGAGGTATTCGACGGCTTGACGGATGTAGCGGGCCTGGGATTCCAGCATGTAGACGATGGAGCCCGAGCCGACGTTCGTGTTCGGGCCGTACATCATGAACAGGTTGGGGAATTTCGGGACCGAGATGCCGAGGTAGGCGCGGGCGCCTTCGGCGGCCCAGGCGTCGGCGAGTTTGCGGCCGTCGGTGCCGTAGATGTTCATGGGGGCAAGGAATTCGGTGCCCTTGAAGCCGGTGCCGTAGATGATGACGTCGACCTCGTGGTCGATACCGTCGGCGGTGCGCACGCCGGTGGAGGTGATTTCGGTGATCGCGTCGGTTTCCACGGTGACGTTCGGCCGGCCGAGGGCCGGGAAGTAGTCGTTGGAGAACAGGGCGCGTTTACAGCCGGCGGCGTAGTCGGGGGTGAGTTTTTCGCGCAGGACCGGATCGGGAATCTGCCTGGCGCGGTGGGCTTCGGCGACCTTCAGGACCGGGGCCTGGATGCCCTGCAGATCGGTGAGGGCCAGCGCCATCACCTCGAAGAACATCCACCAGCCGAAGCGTTCGGCCCAGCGGACCGGGGGCAGGTACTTGAATACGGCGTGGTGGCGGGCGGCGTATGCGGCGTCGGCCTTGGGGAGCACCCAGGCGGCGGAACGCTGGAACAGGGTGAGGTGTTCGGCGATCGGCTGGATGCGGGGGATGTACTGGATCGCGCTGGCGCCGGTGCCGATGCAGGCGATCCGTTTGCCGGTGAGGTCGACGGAATGGTCCCATTCGGCGGAGTGGAACGCAGGCCCGCCGAAGGTGTCGATACCGGGGATGTTCGGCATGGCGGGGCGGGAGAGCTGGCCGACGGCGGAGATCAGTACATCGGCGGTGAGCAGGTCGCCGCTGTTGGTGCGGATCTGCCATTTCGCGGTGGTTTCATCGTATTCGGCGTCGCTGATCTCGGTGCCGAAGCGGATATAGCGTTCGAGATCGTATTTGCCGACCACACGGCGCATGTAGTCGTGGATATCGGGTTGCTCGGAGAAACGCCGCGGCCAGTCGGAGCGGGGTTCGTAGGACCACGAGTACAGGGGGCTCGGTACGTCGCAGGCCGCGCCGGGGTAGGTGTTCTCCCGCCAGACGCCGCCGAGGTCCTGGGCGCGTTCGACGATGGTGAAATCGTCTATTCCGGCCCGCAGGAGTTCGAGTCCCATACCGAGCCCGCCGAAGCCGGCCCCGATGATGATGATCGACGGCGTTGTCATGGTTCAAGCGTAGGTCGCCGGCCGGTCGTATCGGAGGGGAACGGAGGTCAGTGAATCGATATTTCCGGCCAGATTTCCGGGCTCGGACGTCGCTGCGCGTGCATCTGTAAGTGATTTCGGATTATTCCGCTCCGTCGGTCCGTGTCGACCATAACGCGTGGTCGCGTTGCTGGTCCGGTGGTGGATTCATCCCATCAGTCGGTACACGAATAGGGACCGTGTCTCGTTTAGATGTCATTTCGTTATCTGACTTGGCAGCGCGCGGAAATCCCGGCTATCACAAGTGGGTGCTCGGCGGCGATGACGCAGTGCCGGTGGCCCGCAGGGGGCGTCGCGGGCACTGCGTCTCATCCCGTCACTCGGTCGCCGTCGCCGCGCTTGGACTCTCGCCCGCTGACCAGCGTCGACCCTATTTCGAACGGTTTCCTGCCTACCGTCCCCATGCCCAGCTACTGCACGGTAGTCTCCGGCGGTGTGATGTGAGTCATGCCCACTTCTGTGTCTCACCGAAGAGGTCCGGGCTCATATCGCGCGCCCTCCGCCACCCAGATCAGTAAGGGGTATTTCCGATGTTGAGCACCATGATGGACGACCAGCTCTCGCTGGCGACGCTGCTGCGCTACGCGTCCACCTTCGTCGGCGATTCCACGGTGTCCACCTGGACCGGCGACGGAGTGCGCACCATGACCTATCGCGAGGTCGGCGCCGATTCGGCCCGGCTGGCCAATGCGCTCACCGATCTCGGTATCGGGCGGGGCGACCGGGTCGGCACCTTCATGTGGAACAACAACGAACATCTGGTCGCCTATATCGCCATTCCCGCGATGGGGTCGGTGCTGCACGCCCTCAACATCCGGCTCTCGCCCGAACAGCTGATCTATGTCGCCAACCATGCCGAAGATCAGGTGGTACTGGTCGACGGCAGCCTGGTGCCGATGTTCGGCCAGTATCTGCCGCAGCTGAAAACGGTCCGGCATGTGATCGTGGTGAACGGGGATGTCGCGGCTGTGCCCGCGGTCGACGGCGTCACCGTGCACGACTACGCCGAACTCCTCGCGAAATACCCCGACAGCTTCGATTTCCCGGTCGTCGACGAACGTTCGGCGGCAGCGATGTGCTACACCTCCGGCACCACCGGCGACCCCAAGGGGGTGGTGTATTCGCATCGCTCCAACTGGCTGCACTCGATGCAGGCCACCACCCCCTCCGCCATGGGGTTGCGTATCGACGACACCGTGCTCGGCATCGTGCCGATGTTCCACGCCAACGCCTGGGGACTGCCGTACGCGGCGCTGATGACCGGCGCGAACGTATTGATGCCGGACCGCTTCCTCCAGCCGGGCCCGCTGCTGGAGATGATGGCGGCGGTGAAGCCCACCTTCGCCGCGGCGGTGCCGACCATCTGGGGCGGGGTGCTCGCGGCGCTGGCAGCGCAACCGCAGGACATCACTCATCTGCGTGCGGTGGTGGTGGGCGGCTCGGCCGCGCCGCCGTCGATGATGAAGGCGTTCGAGGAGGAGCACGGGGTGCGGGTGGTGCACGCCTGGGGGATGACCGAAACATCGCCGCTCGGCAGCCTGGCGCATCCACCGCAAGGGGTGAGTGAGGAGGAAGCCTGGACCTACCGGGTCACACAGGGGCGTTTCCCGGCCGGCGTGCAGGCGCGGTTGGTCGGCGACGATGGGTCGGTGGTGCCCAACGACGGGAAATCCCTGGGGGAGCTGGAAGTTCGTGGACCGTGGATCACCGGCTCCTACTACTCACCCGAGGGGGTGGCGGTGGACCCGGGTAAATTCGACGACGGCTGGTTGCGCACGGGCGACGTCGGCAAGATCACGCCGAACGGCTATCTGACGCTGGTGGATCGGTCCAAGGATGTGATCAAGTCCGGTGGTGAGTGGATCTCGTCGGTGGACTTGGAGAACGCCGTGATGGGGCATCCTGCCGTGGCGGAGGCGGCCGTTATCGGCATTCCGGACGAGAAATGGGACGAGCGGCCGCTGGCGGCGATCGTGGTGGCCGAGGGTGCCTCGGTGCAGCCGGAGGAGCTGCGTGAATTCCTGTCGTCGCGGTTCGCGAAATGGCAGCTGCCCGAGTACTGGACCTTCGTCGACGAGGTGCCCAAGACCAGCGTCGGCAAATTCGACAAGAAGCGGCTGCGGGCGCGGCATGCCGACGGGGAACTGGATGTGACCACGGTGCACTGAGCACCGGAAAACGCGGTCCCCGGCGCGAAACCGCGTCGGGGACCGGTGTTCTCAGCAGTTGCGCAGTTCCGGGCTCTGGTTGAGCAACTGGTTGCGCGGGCTGATGAACCGGTTGTACGTATCACCGCCGACGGCCGCGAGCGGGAACGCCGCGACGCGATGGCAGTTCTGGAACGCCAGCTTCACGCCGAAATGCCGTTCCAGCCCGCCTCGGATGGCATCGGAGGCCAGGGCGCGCAACAGCTGGCCACGTGCGGTTTCGTCCGGGGGAGCCTCTTCGTTGTCGGCGAATTCCACGGTACCGGTCTGCAATTCATCGGCGACGCGGCTGACGACCTCCCAGGCGTAGGGCAGGGAGGTGCGGACGCATTCGACGAATTCGGCGTCGCTGATCTCGCCGCTTTCGGCGCGTTCCAACAGGGCGGTGGGGACATCTAAGGACACGGCGACCTCCTGAGGTCAACTGGTCTGTGCGACAGGTGATGCGGAAATCCGCGGCAGATCTGCCGGGCCGAGTCTAATCGAAATCGGTTGTCAATAACAGTGGATTGCCATTGAAAGATGTTCGGTGGTGGTCATTTTGAGTCTCCGCCGAACCGGTCGGTCGTCTTGCGGCGACGGTGGCCGGCGGGCTCGTCGCGGGGGGTTGACCGGACGGGCTTCGGCATCGTGGCCGGGGGTGATGCGGGCCGGACGGCTACGAGGAGGCGCCGGGTGTGTTCGCCGGAGGTCGGTTCGCGGCCGGTAAGGTCACGGGAAATTCGCGCGATCGTGACCGTTTCACACCGGCATTTCAGGCCGCTGACCGGGCCTTTCCGAGGAAAGGTTGCGATATGGTCACGGGGCGGTAGAGTTACCGTCACAACGGATGCCTAAACGTTACGTTTACCGGGCTCGGGTCTGGATCCGCACGTGAGGCATTCGTGAACATGTTGACCGGATAGCGAGGACGGACAGTGGCGCACCATCGATCAGGCACCGGTTCCATCACCGTTATGAGCCTCATCGGCGACGAGGTCCGCGTGCGGCCGCATCGCCACCGGGCCGCGTCCACCGCCGTCGAGAAGGCCCGGGCGGCTGCCGGCGCCGCTGTCGCGGCGGGCGCGATCATCGGTACCGCCTCACAGGTCGCGCCGGCGCTGGCCTACGCCGCGCCGCTGCTCCCGGGTAACGGTGAAAAGGAGGCCGCAGAGGCCGCCCCTGCACCCCCGGTCGCCGAGGAGGTCGCACAGCCCGCCGAGCAGTCGGCGGAGGCGCATGTAGCAGCTCCGGCCCCGGCGCCAGTTCAGGCCGCCGAGATCGCTGCCCCGGCTCCTGTTGCCGCCCCCTTCGGGTTGAGCAATCTGCCGCCCGAGGTCGCCGCTCCGCTGGCTCATGCCGAACAGACCCTGAAACAGTTGCACCAGCAGTTCGCTCCCGCGCCGGTCGTGCGTCCGGTGGCAGGGATGGTGAGCTCCAGTTACGGAAGTCGCTGGGGCGCCATGCATTACGGTATCGATTTCGCCGATGCCCTGGGCGCGCCGATCAAATCGGTCGCCGACGGCACGGTGATCGAGGCCGGGCCGGCCTCCGGGTTCGGTATGTGGGTCCGGGTCCTGCACGACGACGGCACCACCGGCGTCTACGGCCACGTGAACGATATCTATGTCGCACAGGGGCAGCGGGTGCAGGCGGGCGATGTGATCGCCACCGTCGGCAACCGCGGCCAATCCACCGGTCCGCATCTGCACCTCGAGATCTGGGATCAGGGTGGGAACAAAATCGATCCGATGACGTGGATGGCTTCCAAGGGGGTGCCACTGGAGTGGGGACCCTCGCGCTGAGTTCCTCGAACTCTCTCGACCGTCCGATCCTTTCCGGTCCTACCGGGCTGCAAGGAGACCTACGAACCCCCGGCGTGACCGAACTGGCGGAAATCTTCGAACCCGACTCCATCCACGGACGCGTCTACGCGACCCTGGTGCAGCGGCCACGGTCCGGTACCGCAGATATCGCGCGGCACACCGGCCTGTCCGACTCCGCCGTCGAAACGGCCCTGGACGAATTGTCGGAGCTGCGCGCGGTACTCCGGGTAGTGGATACCGACGGCACACCGCGCTGGGACGCGCATGCGCCCGAATCGCTGTCGGAGGCCGAAGCCCGCCGGCGCCGGCAACAGATCAGCACCATGCACGCCGCCGCGGCCCGGCTCAGCGAAACCTTCCGGTCGGTGCGCCGCGCCCAGGGCTGGAACGGCGCGGTGGTCCCCGTATTCGAACGGGCCGAACTGCTCGCGGATTTCGAGGCCCTGCACGCCAACGCGGCATACGGCGTGAAAATGGTGGAGCGCACCCCGCACCTCAGCGATACCGAACGCGACAGCCGGATCAGCGATCTCAAACAGTCCCGGATGGCCGAAGGTGTGCGGTATCGGATCCTGTACCAGGACACGATCTACCAGGATGCCGATCGGCTGCGGCATACGCTGGCCACCAACGCCCGCGGGGCGCAGGCCCGCACCCTGCCCGATCCGCCGTTCAAGCTGATCGTCGCCGACGACGAGCGGGCCAGCCTCGTCCTGCACGCCGACGAACGCCGGCCCGATCCGATGGCCTTGCGGATCAGCGGTTCACCCCTGCTGGATCTGCTGGTCCGAAGTTTCGATGTGCTGTGGACACTGTCGGCGCCCATCTCGGTGCAGCCGGCCGCCGACGAACTCGACGAACGCGACCGGGCCATTCTCACCATGATGAGCATGGGCGCGACCGACGATACGATCGCGCGCCGGCTCGGGATGTCGCGGCGCACGGTGGTCCGGCGGACAGCGCGGCTGCTCGAACGGCTCGGGGCAAGCACCCGGTTCCAGGCCGGGGTACAGGCAATTCGCCGCGGCTGGCTGTGAACTGATCGCAAGACCGGTTCGGCCGATATGATGGCCGGACCGCGCTCGCCCCGGGCACACCGGTTCTCCGCTGTTCGGGCACGCGGGGGCCGGATCCGGGTTCGATGCGAGAGGGTGAATGCACTCGAATGGAAACTGCCCGTCGTTCCCCTCGTGGCAGTCGCCGGCGTCGTGCGGGCACCCCTCCACTCGGCCAGTTACTGACCGCCGCGGTGGAATCCGCCGCGGACGAGGTCGCGATCCGCTACAACCCGACGGGCGCGCCCGCCGATCAGCTGGAGCTGACCTACCGGGAGCTGGACCAGCGGTCCTCGCAGGTCGCGCGGGAACTCATCGAACGCGGAATCGGACCGGGCGATGTGGTGGCGATCGGCATAGCACGCAGCCCGGAATCGGTGCTGTCGGTATGGGCCGTCGCCAAAACCGGTGCCGCCCACGTTTTCATCGACCCCGCCGCCCCGGCCGGCCGAATCGCGTCTATCGCCACCGATTCCGGGGCTGCCTTCGGCCTGACCACCTCGAAGTACCGGCGGGTCCTCGGTCGCGCCCTGTACTGGATCGAACTCGACGACCCGGTCCAGGCCGACCGTATCGCCCGGCGGCCCCGGCATCCCCTCTCCTACGCCGACCGGATTCGGACACTCGACGAGCGACATCCCGCATACATCACCTACCCCGGCGGTCCCACCGGTGAACTCGTGGGCATCGTGGTCCCGCACGCCGGACTCGGCGCGGTGGTCGCCGCGGTCGGCGACAGCTATGGGATATCCAGTGATTCCCGGGTCGTGCACAGTTGCCCGCCGACCGTCGATATCGCTGTTCTCGAATTACTGCTCACATGTACCGCGGGCGCGACCCTGGTCATCGCCCCGGCCGATGTATCCGGCGGGCGTGAACTGGGCGAACTGATCCACCGGGAACAGGTGACGCACCTGATCACCACCGCAGCCGTCGCGGAATCGGTGGACCCGGCCGGGCTCGACGAACTCGCGCTCGTCGCCGTCGTAGGTGACCGGAACGGATCCGCGCCGACCGGGCGCTGGGCGCGGGAACACTGTTTCGTCACCTCCTACGGCTGCTCCGAGGCCGGGATCGTCGCCACGAATACCGGCCCGGCGCCCCCGGACCGGCCGGGCACCATCGGTACCGCGGCGGCCGGGGTCGAGATGCTGGTTCTCGATGCCCGGCTGCGGCCGGTCCTCGCGGGGGAAGCGGGCGAGCTCTATCTGGCGGGCGCGGTCCTGGCGCAGGGCTATGCGAATCTGCCCGCACGGACCTCCGCACGTTTCGTCGCCGTACCCGGCGGCGGCCGGCCGGGCACCCGGATGTACCGGACGGGCGACCTGGCCCGGCACGTCGAAACACCGTGGGGCTGGGAAATCGAATTCTTGGGCAGCGCCGATTCCCGGCCGCAGGCCCACGGTGGCGACCTGCCGGCCTTCCCGGCCGAATCGCGACCCGCACCCGCGACCCCTGCCGCCTTCGTGCACACCGGTGATTATTCGCGGGCTACCGGGGGCGAGCCCGACCTCGGCGCGCTGCCGGAACCCATGCTCGAGTGGCCGGATTCCCATTCCGCCGCAGAGACACCGACCGCGGCGGTGAACGGGGCGATCACCGAATCCGCAGCGGAAGCCACCGCCGGCGCTCGCCCCGCGACCCCGTTGCCGGAAATACCAGGTCGGCCGGGGCTCCCGGGTGGGTCGGAACTACCGGGCGGCGCGGGGCTGCAGGGTGATGCCGGGCTGGGGAGTGACGCCGGCCTGCGGGGTGATGCCGGTTCGACGAGCCACGCGGATTTGATGGGCGTCCGCGGTTTGGTGGGCGACGCCGGCTTGCTGGATGGCAGCCGACCCGCGACCCGCGGTGGTGAGCCGGGTTTCGCATGGACAGCGACCGATACGGCCACCGGCGGTATGGGCGAGGTCCCGCTGACCCCGCTTCTCGACCGGTACCTCGCCGGTGGGGTGTTTCCGGGGTTCGCGCAGAGCGTGGTGCTGTCGCTGCCGGAAGGTATCGATCGCGCCGGGCTGGCCGCCACCGTCGGTGCGGTATCGGCCCGCCACGAGATGTTGCGTGCTCAGGTGGTGACCGAGGGTGACCGGTACCGCTTCGAGGTGCCGGACTACCCGCCGGGGACCGGTGTGCTGATCTCCGAGGTCGAGGTTCCGGCAGGCGCCGGCGGTACCGGGCCGGCCGAGATCGTCCGGGCGGCAACCAATTCTGCTGTGGCCCAGCTGGACCCGCTGGGCGGCCGGATGGTCGCCGCCACCTGGCTGCGGCGGCCCGGCGCCCGGGATGCCCTGCTGCTGGCCGTGCATCAATACGTCGTCGATACCGCGTCCTGGCGCATTGTCGTCGACGATCTGGCCCGGGCGTGGGAGCGGATGGCTGCGGGGCGCGATGTCGAACTACCGCCCACCGGGATATCGTTCCGGACCTGCGCGCATACGCTGGCCACTGCGGACCGGGACAGCGAAAACATCTACTGGCGTGAGGTTCTGGCCACGCCCGACCCACTACTGGGCACCCGCCCGGCGGACCCGGCCACCGATACCCACGGGGCGGTGTGCCGGTTCGCGGTCGAGGTGCCGGCCGGTATCGCCGGTAAGGTCCGGGCCGAGCTACCGGACCGGTACGGAACCGGCGCCGACGATCCGCTGGTGGCGGCGCTGGCGTTGGCGGTACGGAATTGGCGGTTACGGCGCGGTGTGGATTGTGCTTTCACCCGGGTCCGGCTCGAAGGGGACGGCCGTTCGTCCGCCATACTTTCCGAGGTCGATATCGCTCGGACCGTCGGCCGATTCAGCACCGAATACCCAGTGGCCCTGGACCTGTCGGGTATCGCCGGCGATGCGGCGTTACGTGGTGGCGCCGAAACCGCCGCGCTGCTGCAGACCGTGTGTGAACAGCTCGACGCAGTTCCGGACGGGGGAGCCGGTTTCGGAGCACTGCACCCGGCTACCCCCGGTGAGCCCGGTGCGGCCCCTGCACAGATCGGTTTCACCTGCCGCGACGGGGGAGTGGCCGAACGCGCCGATCCGGCCTGGTCGCCGACCGGTGAACTGGGCGATGTGCCCGCCGAACCCGATCCGGGTATGCCGGTGGACCTGGTCGTCGATATCGATGCCGTCGTGCGGGCCGACGGCGCGCTGACCGTGGTGTTCGGTTATCTCGCCGATATCGTCGACGAATCCGCGGTCCGAGAGCTGGCCGGTGATTGGCTGGCCGCTGTGCGCGCGCTGGCCCGGCACGCCGGGGACCCTGCCGCGAGCGGGTTCGATTCGCTGTTGATACCAGTGGCGGATGCGGAACTGGAGGCCTGGCGGGCGGTGCATCCGCGGCTGGCGGAGGTGCTGCCGCTGGGGCCGCTGGGCACCGGCCTGTTCTTCCGTTCCCAGCTCACCGCGGACGGTGCCGATGCGATGCTTTTCGCGCTGGAACTCGGCGGTGTTGTCGATCTCGACCGGCTGCACAGTGCCGCGCAGGCGCTCACCGATCGGCATCCGGCGCTGCGTTCGGTATTCACCACCGGCGCCGACGGCGTCCCGGTGCAGTTGGTCATCGAAACCGCCGAGGTGCCGTGGCGGGTGGTCGAGGATGTCGGCGACTACGAGATGGCCGACCTGCTGGCCACCGAACACCGCACCGGATTCGCCGTGGACAGCGCGCCGCCACTGCGGTTCACGGTCTACCGCACGGTATCCGGGCGGACGCATTGCGTGCTGGTCGCGCATCCGCTGCTGTTCGACACCGCGTCGGCGGCGATTCTGCTGCGCGATCTATTGACCCTGTACGGCCGGCACGGCGACGGAGCGGCGCTGCCCGATCCGCCGGCCTACCGCGAATACCTGCGGTGGCGCGCGCACGGCGATGCCGAGGCCGCCCGTGCCCGCTGGTCGGAGGTGCTGCGCGGTGCCCGGCCCACCGAACTCGGTGCGGTACTCGCTCCGCCCGCGCAACCGGAGGACGGGTACGGGGAATCGGTACACGCGCTCGGCGAAGAGGAAACAGTCGCGATGGCCGCCTACGCGGTGGCCTCCGGTGTCACGGTCGAAACCGTGGTGCGGGCCCTGTGGGCGCTGGTCCTGGCGAGTCTGACCGGCCGCGCGGATATCGTCTTCGGCGCTGTTGTTCCGGGCCGCCCGCCGGAGCTCGGTGGAGCGGACGAGATGGCCGGGCTACTGGCCGATACGATTCCCGTGCGGGTACGGCCGGAGCCCGGCTGGACCGTGCGGGAACTGCTCACCCGGATCCAGTCCGAACAGGCCACCCTGCTCGAACACCACTATCTCGACCCGGCCGGTATCCCCCCGGGTGCCACCCACCTTTTCGACACCGTGCTGGCCTTCGACCCCGACCCGGTCGACGCGGCCGGGTTGCGCGCCGCGGCCGGGGCGCTCGACGGTCTGGAGGTCGTGGATCTCACCACCCGGATCGACAGCCCCCACCCGGTGACGCTGGTGGTGGAAGCGGGCGACCGGCTGCTGCTGCGGTTGCGCTACCGCCGCGACAGTGTCGGCGAACTCGGCGCGCAAGCATTGTCGGGGCTGCTGCGGGCGCTCGTGGGACAGTTGCTGGCCGTACCCGCGCAGGTTGCTCTACCGGCCGCGGGCTGGTGGCACGCTCCCACAGTGCTCGGCGATCACGGCGAGCTACCTGCCGACCGGCCGCGGCCGGCCACCGCGTCCCGGCGCAGCGGTGTGTTGCGCCGAGAACTGGACAGTGCGCTGCACGACGCGCTGGATATTGCTGCCGGGCAATACGATACGAACGATTTCACCGTGGTGCAGGCTGCGCTGGCCGTACTGCTGGCACGACTGTCCGGATATCGGGAAACCGCGGTGGGCGCGTTCGCGACCAAGGGGTCCGCGGCGGGGCTGTCGGTCCTGCATACCGACGTGAATCCGGCGGACGGTTTCGATGCACTACTGGTCGAGGCCCGGGAAGCCGGGGCCGCGGCCCTGGGCACGGCCGGCCGGGGCAGCGAACGCCTCGGCCACCTGATCGACACCCTCCGCACGGTGGCTGGCCGGCCACCCTTCCGGGTGTTGCTGTCGACCGACAGCGAACCCGCCGAGCTGCCGGAAAAGCTGGATCTGCGGGTCGATCTGGTCGCCGACGGCGCCGGCGCCACCCTCGCCTTCACCTACGCCCGCGACCTGTTCGACGCACCGACCGTCGGGGATCACGCCGACCGGCTGCTCCGCATCCTGACCGCCGTGGCCGCCGACCCCGGCGTCGTCGTGGGCGATATCGACCTGCACTTCCCCGGGGAACGCGAACTGGTTCTGCGTGAGTGGAACAGTGCGGGCGCCGCAGTGCCGCCGGTGACAATGGTCGACCTGATCGAGGCCCGCGCCCGCCTGGACCCGGCGGCCCCCGCCGTGCGGTCCGGTGATGCGGTACTGAGTTTCGACGAACTGCTCGGCCGCTCCTATCGCGTGGCGCGCGGGTTGATCGATGCGGGTGCCGGCCCGGAAACCCTGGTGGCGGTCGCGGTACCGCGCACCGAGGACCTCCCGGTGGCCCTGCTGGGCGTGCTGCTGACGGGCGCCGCGTACCTGCCTATCGACACGGTGCAGCCTGTGTTCCCGGAAACGCAGTCCGTCGTTGTGCTCACCGTCGCGACGACACTCGATGCGGTACCCGCGGGCATGCCCGTGGTGGTTGTCGAAGAAACCACGCACCATTCCGCGAACCCGGTCACCGACACGGACCGGCGCGCGCCACTGTGGCCCGACAACCTGATGTATGCCGCGCACCCGGCCGCACCCACCGGTCTGACACATCGCAATGTGGTGGAGCTGTTCGCGAATACCCAACTGCTGTTCGATTTCGACGACGCCGATATATGGGCGCTGTTCCATCCCGTCACCTCCGGTTTCTCGGTATGGGAGCTGTGGTGCGCCCTCGCCGGCGGAGGCTGCGTGGTGGTGGTCGGCGCGGAAACCGCGGATTCGCCGCAACGATTCCGCGAACTACTCGTCCGCGAGCGGGTCACGGTGATCGGCCAGACTCCGTCGGAGTTCTATCGATTCATCGAGGCCGACAGCATCACGAACGCCCCGGATGAGACGTCCGCCCTGCGGTATGTGGTGCTGGGCGGCGAAGCCCTCGACCTGCGCCGCCTGCGGCCCTGGTACGAGCGCCACGGCGCCTCAGCGGGCAGCGAAAGGGACGCGCCGTGGCTGGTGAATATGTACGGCACCACCGAAACGACCGTGCACGCCTCGTACCTGATCTTGGACGAAAATCTGGTGGACCACCCGGCCAGTGTGATCGGGCGGGCGTTGCCGGGCCTGGACGCGCTCGTCCTCGACGATCGGCTACAGCCCGCACCGGTGGGCGTGCCCGGCGAAATCTACGTGGCGGGCGCCCAACTGGGCCGCGGCTACCTGGACCGGCCCGGACTCACCGCGACACGATTCGTGGCCGACCCCTTCGGCGTGCCGGGGTCGCGGATGTACCGGTCCGGGGATTTCGGGCGGTGGGCAGGATTCGCCGGACGCGCCAACCTGGAGTACACCGGTCGACGGCAGCCGCGCGAGTCGTGGGCCGGGCCCGAAGTAGTCGACGTCGTCTCCCTCGAACCTCCAGGGGAGCGCGCGCCATATACGGAGCCTGCGGGTCGTACGGAAACCGTTGTCGCCGAGGTGTTCGCCGAACTACTCGACGACGACCGGATCGGCGCGGACGACGATTTCTTCGTCCTCGGCGGTAATTCGCTGCTGGCCAGCCGGGCAGTGTCCCGTATCAACGAAGCGCTGGGCGCCGATCTCACCCTGCGCACGGTGTTCGAAGCCCCCGTTGTCTCCGCGCTGGCCGCCCGGGTGGTACCCGGGGCCGCCCGGGCGGCGCAGCGGCCGGCCCTGGACCGGGCCGAGCGGCCGGAGCGGATCCCGCTCGCGCCCAACCAGCACCGGATATGGCTGCGGGGCCGGGCAGACCCGGGCGCGCACAATATCGTGCTCGCCGTGGGACTCACCGGTGCGCTCGACACCTCGGCGCTGCGGTACGCGATCTCGGATCTATTGGAACGCCACGAACCGCTGCGCACCCGCTACCCGGTGGGACCGGACGGGGTGCCGTATCAGGACATCCTGCCGGTGGCCCAGGTACTACGGGGCGGCCTGGAGATCGCGGATACCGACGACCCATCCGGCAGGATCGCCGAATTGCGCGCCACCGCGTTCGATATCACCACCGCGGCGCCGATCCGTGGACTGCTGCTCGGCACCGGCGCCGACCAGCATATCCTCGCGCTGGTGGCGCACCGGATCGCCGCGGACAGCGCGTCCCCGGCGCCGTTGCTGCGGGATCTCATGACCGCATACCTGGCGCGGGTGAGCGGGGAATCGCCACGCTGGTCGCCGCTACCGGTGCAGTACGCCGATTACGCAATCTGGCAGCGCGCTCTCCTCGGCGACGAAGAAGACGAGAATTCGCTCGCGGCACAGCAATTGGGATATTGGCAGAAACAGTTGCGGGGATCGGCCAGGAGCAGCGCGCTGCCACCGGACCGGCTGCGCCCGCAACGGATATCGCTACCCGATGCCGCGATCGATATCGTCCTGCCCGCGCAGCTGCACCGGTCGCTGGATGCACTGGCCGAGGAACGCGGCGCCACCGTCTTGCTGATCCTGCACGCGGCGGTGACCGCACTGCTGCACCGGTCGACCGGCTCCGGTGATATCGCGGTCGGCCGCCGGATCACCGGCCGCGACGAACCGGCGCTGGCCGATCTGGTCGGCCGGTTCGCGAATACGGTTACCGTGCGAACGCGGGTCCGGGCCACACAGACCTTCATCGAGCTGCTGGACCGCACCCGGGAAACGAATCTGGCGGCCTCCGCCAACGCCGATACTCCTTTCGAACAGGTCCTGGACGCCGTAACACCCGCGGGCGAACCGCTGTTCGGTGTGTTGTTGTCGCTGCTCGACACACCGGCCGTCGTGAATCTGCCCGGGCTGACGGTCCGCGGATTGGATCACGGCATCTCGGACGCGGAGGTCGATCTGCGAATAGATATGGATCCGCACCGCGAGCGAGACGGTGCTCCCGGCGAGCTCCGGATCGCGCTGGCGTACCGCACCGACCTGTTCGACGAGGAGACGGTGCTCTCGTTCGGCGACCGGTTGACCCGGATCCTCACCGCGGTCGCCGCGGAGCCGAGGTTGCGGGTCGGGGATATCGATATCATCGGCGATTCCGCCCCGGAGCCGGCTGCCGAACCCACTGATACAGCAGACGCGGCATCCGGCTCCGAATCAGTGGTTTCGGCGGATGTGCCGGACGCTGGGGCCGGTGGTGGACCGGCGGGTTCGGCGGAGGTGCCGGGCATCACGCCCGATGATGAGGCAGTGGTTCCGGCAGGTATGGCGGCTACTGCGTCCGGTGGTGGGTCGGTTGATCCGGCGGGTATATCGGGCAATACATCCGGGGACGAGTCGGCTGTTGCGGCGGGTTCGACCGGGATCGCGACGGTTGAAACGGGCGTTGCGGCGCGTTCGCCCGCCTCGGCAGCATTCGTACCGCCGGATACGGCGGGGAGCGAATTTACTGCCGGGCCGGCGGTTTCGGCAGCGACCGCGGGTATCGCGCTCGCCCGGACCCTTACGGTCTCCGTGGAAGACGAACCGGACGGACCGGCCGTGGTCCGCGGCGACGAGGTGATGACCTACCAGGAACTGGATACCCGTTCGTCCCGGTTGGCGCGGGTCCTGATCGCCCGCGGGTGCGGGCCGGGGACCGGGGTGGTGACCGCGTTCGACCGTGACATGGATTCGGTGGTGGTCACCTGGGCGGTACTCAAAGCCGGTGCGGCACTGGTGCCCGCCGACGCCGTGCGGGTGGCGGCGACCGCAGGTCTGGTGGTGGAGTTCGGTATGGCGGTGACCGCCGCGCCGAGGAAGCCGGAGGTGGAGTGGCTGGTACTGGACGGTCCGGCTATGCAAACCGAGATGGGCCGGCAGTCCGCGCGGCCGGTCACCCACGCACACCGGGTACGGCCGTTGCGCGGCGGCGATCTCGTGGTGGTGGACGCCACCGGCCGGCGGGTGACCTACGACCGGCTGGCGGCCGCGGTGGCGCGGGTACATGCCGCCACCGAGCTGACCTACGAGGCCAGGACATACGGTTACGGCCGCGGTGACGGTCCGGCGGCGGTGACGGAGTTCGTGGCGGCCGGGGCCGCAGGCGCAACGGTGGTCCTGCCCCTCGGCGACGTCCGGAGGGCGACTCCTGCCGAGGAATGGATCACCCATCTGTGGTCCGACAACGAGGGACTCGGGTTCCTGCATCCCGGATCACTACCCGACCTGACCGCGCTGATCCTGGCGGACGGCGGTCCACCCGGACCGGCATGGCACGGGGTTGCCTGGGTGCTGGACCTACCGGCTCTGATCGGCTGACGGCCTGCCGGTCCGGATACGGCCGGCCGGATGGTCGAACAGTGACCGGGGCGGTAACCTGCCGGGTGCCATACCGGGGACCGGCGGGTTGTGGCAGGCTGCCACCATGCCGCGGCCACGGTCGGCGCGGCGGTGAAGTGCGATAGGCAGGCGAGGCGGATAGATGGATGCGGTAGTCGGTCAGCGGGATGACCTCCTCCGGAGCGCAGCATGACGCGGCCGGTCCGGACCAGGCCGCAGCGAATCCGGCGGCCCCGCGTGACCACTCTGCCGCAACTGATCGCCAATGCCGTCGAAACGAATCCCGATGGTGTCGCGCTCGTCCTCGCCGACGGCACCGGGCCCTTGGAACAGGTCGGTTACGCCGATCTGGACGCCTGGTCCAGCCGGTTGGCGCGGTCGCTGATAGCCCGCGGTATCGGCCCGGAGGACCTGGTCGCCGTGGCCATTCCGCGTTCGCTGGATGCCGTCCTCGCGGTGTGGGCCGTGGCCAAGACCGGTGCCGGGTTCGTCCCGATCGATCCGGCCTATCCACCGGGCTGGGTCGCGCACCTACTCGTCGACGCAGGTGCTGTCTACGGCCTGGCGGTGTCCTGGGTGCGCAACGAACTGCCGGAAGAAATCGAATGGTTGCAGGTCGATACCGTCGATACGGCTCGTTCACTGGAGCAGTTCTCCGCCGACTCGGTCACCTACGCCGACCGCGTCCGCCCGTTGCGCGCCGAACATCCCGCCTACGTCACCTATGTCGCCGATGGCGAGACGTTGCCGGACGGGGTCGTGGTGACCCAGGCCGGACTGTCCGGTCTCTGTAGCGAACAGCAAGGTCGCTACCGGGTCGAACCCGATGACCGCACCCTGAACTTCGCGCCGCTGCCCTCGGATTCGTCGGTACTGGAACTGCTGCTGGCGCTGGGCGGCGCGGCGACCATGGTCGTGGTGTCCCCGCTGGTCTCGCGGGCCGACGAACTGGCCGCACTGCTGCGGCGCACCGGCACGACCCATGCCTACCTGCCCGCGGACGCACTCGAACTGATCGACCCCGCCGGACTGGACGAACTGGGTGTGGTGATCGCCGGCCGGCGGCCGTGCCCGCCCGAGTCGGTGCAGCGCTGGGCGATTCCGGTGACCGGTGGTTCGTCCCGGGTCCTCTACCAGGGCTACGGCCCGGCCGAAGTCACCGTCATGACCAATATCAGCTCACCGCTGGTGCCGGGTGCTCCGCTCACTCTCGGCGCACCGATCCGCGGGGTGACGGCTCATATCCTGGACGAACAGCTCGCCGCGGTTCCCGACGGTGCGGTGGGCGAGTTGTACCTGGGTGGTCTGCAATTGGCACGTGGCTACCACCGCCGGCCCGGCCGGACCGCGCAACTGCTGATCGCCGACCCGTTCGCCGCGGACGGCTCCCGCCTCTACCGCACCGGTGACCTGGTGCGGCGCGGGTCCGGCGGTGCCATGGAATATGTGGGGCGGGTCGAGTTACCGGCTCTCGAAGGTCCCGCCGTGGTATCGCGACCGAGTCGCGGCGAAACAGCCGTACCCGTAGCGGGCGAACCCGCGGCACCGGAAACGCCGGCAGCATCCGGCCGGTGGCCCGCCGGTGACCTACCGGATTACGAGCAGAGCCTGCCGATTCGGGACCCGGCGGATCCGGACCGGCCGGTGCGGGACGCCGATCCGATGGCGAGCGGATTCGGGATGCCCGGATCGGATTCCGGTGCCGGAACCTCCGCGCCGCGCGGATCGGGCCCCGCGCCGAGCGGTTCGCCCGAGCCGGTATCCCAGGGCCACGGCTTCGCCGGTCACGCCGAGCTTTCCCCGGACTCGTCACCGGAGAAGGGCAGCCGGCTGGCCTCCGAACAGCGAGATATGGAACTGACGGGTCGCGGCTATCTCGAGATGCCCGACCGTCAGCAAACCCTTCCGGGCCGCGGCCCCCGAGGTGCCACGGAACCGTTCGAACCGGCGGTTGCCGATTCGCCCGGACCCGGTCTGTACGGCGAATCGGAATCAGCAGGACTCGGTGCAGCCGAACGGGCGGATCGCGCGGAACCTGCGGATTCGGGGTTGTCCCAGCCGGGATTCGCCGCGGCCCCCGATCGGCACCGGTTCGAGGATTCGACCGACGACTGGTTGCGTAGCGGCCAACAGCTCCCCGGACCCGTGGGGGGCCCCGGGGATCCCGCGAACCAGTTCCCGGCCGCCGCGGACCTATCGCCGGGCGCCGCCCTGCGGCCCACCGGCCCCGCGCCGATCCCCAGCGACGCCACCGCCTTCTACGAGAACCCGCTGTCCACCGGACGGGAGCCGGACCGCGATACCGCGGCACCCGGGCCCGCACAGCCACTGGCCGCCCGGCCGGACTGGGCGGTACCTCCCGCCTGGTCCGCCGAGCAGGAGCTGCCGAATCCCTCCGGTGGCGGACCGGGCGTTCCGTCCGATCTGGACGAGGTGCGGCCGGCCGGGCCGCCGGACCCGGTGGAACGTCCCGCGACCATTCCGCTCTCACCCGGACAGTTGCGGTTGTGGGAACGTAACCAGACCGCGCCCGGTACCGCCGTCGAAACGATCACCGCGGCAATGCGGCTGTCCGGAACTCTGGACGCCGCGGCCATGCAGGCCGCGGTCGCCGATGTGGTCGACCGGCACGAAACTCTGCGTACCGTCTACCCGGCGGGGGGCGCGGCACCGCAACAGGTGGTGCTGCCTCGCGAACAGGCCGTGCCCGAAGTGGTCGCCGAACCGGTGCCCGCCGCGGACCTGGGCGAATGGTTGCACGCGTTATCGCAAACCGATTTCGACGCTGCAGCAGCCGACCAGGTCCCGGTACGGTTCGCGCTGGCCGAGCTGGGTCCGCGCGAACATGTGGTCGCGGTCGTGGTCCACCGGATCCTCGCCGACGACGTCTCGGCCGGCCTGCTGCTCCGCGATCTGCTGCGGGCATTCCTCGGCCGCCGCAACCGGTCGCGGCCGCTGTGGCAGCCGCTGTCGATCCAATACCTCGACTATTTCCTCGGCCGCCGGGCCGAACTCGGCGATATCGCCGACCCGGATTCACTCGCCGCCCGGCGGCTTGCGTACTGGCGCGAGTACCTGGCCGAACTGCCGCCGCGGCTCGAGTTCCCGGCCGATACCGCTGCTGCCACCGGCGAAGGTATGCACGCCTTCGATATCGGTACCCGCACCCATCGCCGGATCGCCGAAATCGCTCAGCGGGCCGGCACCTCCGAATTCATCGTGCTGCGGGCGGCCTTCGCGGTGCTGCTGGCCCGGTCGGCGGCGGTCACCGATATCGTGCTGGGCAGTTCCGTGCGCGGTAGTGACGAACGCGAACTCGACGACTCGATCGGCCCCTACGCCAACACCGTTATCCTGCGCACCCGTATCGACCCGGCCGAATCCTTTCTCGACCTGGTGCAACGCGTCGCGGAATCCGATCGCCGGGCCTTCGCCAACGCGGATCTGCCGTTCGAACTGCTCACCGAGGCACTCGGTATCGACGGCTCTCTGTTCGATGTGGCCATCGCACTGCGGCACACCGATATCCCGCGGTTGGAGATGCCGAGCCTGGCCACCGAACCCGTCGAGGTTCCCACCGCACCGGCCGGCGCGGCGTTACGCCTGGTCATCGATCCGCACCGGGCGCCCGACGGCGCCCCGGACGGAATCGCCGCCGCATTCCGCTTCGCGGCGGACCGGATCGGGCGCACCGCCGTCGTCGAGGTCGCGCGGCGATTCCAGCGGGTGCTCACCGTCGCCGGCGGCGACCCGGACGGCCCGGTCGGCGATATCGACCTCCTCTCGCGTGCCGACCTGGACCGACTGCTGGTGGTGTGGAACGACACCCGCTATCCGGTGGCGCCCGAACTCCTGCTCGACGGCTACCGCCGAACCGTCGCCATCCGGCCCGATACGGTGGCCGTGGCCGATTCGGAAACCGAGCTGAGCTACCAGGAATTCGACGGCCGGGTCAACCGCCTGGCGCGCCGATTGATCGAGGCCGGGGTAGGCGCGGAAACAGTGGTGGGTATCGCCACCCGGTGCACTCCCGATCTCGTGGTCGCGATCTACGCCGTGCTCACCGCGGGCGGTGCCTACCTGCCGCTGGACCCTCGGGATCCGGCGCACTGGACCGCGCAGGTCCTCGATACCGCCGTACCGGCCGTGGTCTTGGCCGACCGCGCGAGCGAATCCCGGGCCGCCGAAGCCGTGCGCGCGAGCCGGCAGTCCGCACCGGTTCTCCTGGTCGATTCGGACGAGCTCGGACGGTACTCCACCGAACCCGTACGCTCCGCGGAACTGACCCGCCCGGCACGGCCCGGTAACGCGGCCTGCGTGATGTGTGTATCGGCCGCCGCGGACGGACCCGAACTGGCGATCCTCACGCATACCGCCCTCAACAACCAGATCACCCTGATGCTCGCCCAGTCCCCGCTGGGCTTCACCGATGTCTACCTGCAGCGCAATGCGGCCACCGCCGCCACCTCCCTCTGGGGTTTCTTCCTGCCGCTGCGCGCCGGTGCCGAACTGGTATTGACCGGGCCCGCGAATACCCGGCAGATCGCCGAAGCCGTTACCGCCCACGGGGTGACGGTCACCGATTTCGGGCCGGCCGAACTCGCCGAATTCGCCGAACTCATCGAGCCTGGCCGAGTGGGCAGCCTGCGCGAGATCTTCGTGACCGGCGAACCGCTGGCGCCGGAAATCGTCTCCGCGCTGCGCACTCGCTGCGGCGCCCAGGTGCACAACCTGTACGGGACCTGCGAAACCGCGGTATCGGCCACCGCCTGGCCGGCCGCCGGATCGGCCGAACGGTCGGTCCCGATCGGCCTGCCGCAGTGGAACACCCGGGTGTATGTCCTGGACTCCCGCCTGCGCCCGGTCCCGCCGGGCGTGCCCGGCGAACTGTATCTCGCAGGTGACCAGCTGGCCCGCGGATACGCCGACCGGGCCGCGCTCACAGCGGACCGTTTCGTGGCCAACCCCTTCGGTTACGGCCAGCGCATGTACCGGACCGGCGATCTGGTGCTGTGGCGCGACGCCACCCACACCACACCGCAGCGTCTGGACCTGCTCGGCCGCACCGACAACCAGGTCCGGTTCCGCGGCCACCGCCTCCGGCCACAGGTGATCGCGGCAGCCCTGCGCACACTGCCGGGGATCGCCGATGCCGCCGTTCTGTCGCGCACCGTCGCCGCGGGGATCGACCCGACCGCTCCCGGCAGTCGCTCGGCCGTCTACGTGGTGCTCGAACCCGGCACCGATCCGGACCTCGACCGGGTCCGGGCCGGGCTCGCCCGGCTGTTGCCGGCCGCCCTCCTGCCGGTGGCGTACCAGGCCGTCGAACAGATTCCGTTGAACTCCGCGGGCGAACCCGACAGCGACCGGCTGCCGGACCCCGACGAGATTCCGGCACTCACCACTGCATTCGAGCCGGATCCGGTGCAATCCGTCGCGCAGCTCGACAGTCGCGGCGGAGAGCCCGCTGCCGGAGTCGCGCAGACCTCGACAGCCGACGTTTACGGGGCCGGCGATGTGCAGGCCGCGAACACCGACCCGTCGGATATCCGGAGCACGGCCGCGGGCGTCGTACGCGATACCGGCGCCGTGAACATGGCCGGTGGTGCCGCAGCGGAAACCGCGAACGCAGACCTGCCGGGTCGCGCCGGTGCCCGAGACACGGCCATGGACACGGCCGGCCGTACCGGGGGCCGAACCCGCGATGCTGCAAACACGATCGGCGCAACCTCCGCTGCCGATGCGGTCGGTGCTGCCGGGTCCGTGGAATCCGGGGTGGTCGATCGCCCGGATACCGAGGCCGTCAGCGGCGCCGATCCTGCGACGGCCATCGGCGCGGATACTCGGCCGGAGGACAGTGCTGTCGTCGATACCGGCGCCGCGGAGTTCGCGGGTGCCGGTGTGCGTTCCGGATCCGGCGTAGTCGACGGCGAGCGCGATACCGCCGCGAACGATACGGATACTTCCCGGAACCCGGGCGACACTGCGGCGGTTTCCGAACCGCAGCGCGGACCGGCTGCCGAGGGCGAGAGTTCGGGTGGCTCCGAGGTTTACGGAGAACTCCCCGCGACCCCGACGGTGATCCGTCTCCTCGACAATCCACTGCCGGGGGTCGAAGTCCGATCGATCGTGCTGGACCTGCCTGCCGGCCGGCCGCTCGACCACACCGAAGCAGTGGTTCGTGCACTGGTCACCCGGCATCCGCTGCTGTCGGCCCGGCTCGACACCGGCGATCGGTCGCCCACCCTGTGGGTTCCGCCGCGGGACCAGCGCGGTGACCGGCAGCACTGGTGGCTCGATCCCGAATCGGGCGAGAACACGGTCGCGACCGACGATGTGGTGCAGGCAGCCGCGGACGCCCTCGATCCGGCGACCGGTCGCAATATCCATTTCGTGGTCACCGGCCCCGAATCGGCGCGTCGACTGGTGGTCGTAGCGAACGGTCTTGTGGTCGACGACCGGTCCTGGCGCGTGATCGTCGATGAACTGATCGCCGGCGATACTGCGCCCGCGGCCTCCGAATCGCGGCTACCGCAGCTCGTCCAGGCCCTCGATCAGCGCGCCCGGTCCATCGATCTCCTCGACGAGGCCGGTTGGTGGCGCCGGAATCTGGCGGGTGCCCGCACCGCGGCACCCTTGGGTACCGTCGACCTGCGGGCCCGGCGCCGGGTATCGCTGGCGATCACCGCCGAAGGCACCGCCGCGGTGACCGCCGCGGCCGACGCCTACCAGACCACGGTGCCCGAGGTACTGCTGACCGCGGTCGCGATCGCATTGCGCACCGGCGAACAGGGCGCGGTCGTCGGGGCTCTGGGCTCACTGGTGCGCTACGACGCCGATGCCCGCTCGCTGATGAGCCGCAGTGACGATCTGGTGGGTGGATTCGCCACCGAGTTCCCACTGTCGGTGCAGGTCGCCGATATCGATACTGCCGACGCACTGGTGGGCGGTCCCGCCGCGGGAGCCGCGCTCACCCAGATCCGCGATCTCGTCCGCTCGGTCCCCGGCGGTGGTGCCGGGTACGCGCTGCTGCGCTATCTGAGCGCGGAGACCTCCGCCGAATTCGCCGCCGCCGATTCGGGACGGTTCACGCTGCGCTACCGCGACCTGCGGCCGGCCCGCGTGCACACCGACGGCCCGGCCGACGGGGTCCCGCTGGTCCTGACCGTCGATGTCACCGACGACGGCCTGCTGTGCCGTTTCGACTACGCCACCGAAGTTTTCGTCGGCGAAGATGTGAAAACCTTTGCCGAGCACTGGGTTCGTGCTTTGGGTGGGCTGGCCGAACACGGCCTCCGCCCGGCCCCGCCCGCCCCGGCGCCACAGACACCCACCGCCTCGGCCCCGTACGCCCCGCCGGCAGCCGATCCGGGCGCAACAACCGGGCGGGACCGGTACGCCCCGCAGACAGTCGATCCGGGCGCAACAACCGGGCCGGACCAAGTAGCGGATCCGGGGACAACGACCGGCCCGGCCCGGTACGCGCCGCCGTCGGCCGATTCGTACACAACGGCCGGCCCCGGCTCGTACACGCCGCGAACGGCTGATTCGTACACCCCGGCCGGGTACGAGGCCGCCGATTCCGCGGCCGGCGCGAGTGCACCGCCGGATCAGCAACCGCCGACCGAATCACCTGCCGACGGCCACGCCGACGACCGAGCATGGCGCTACGGCGGAGTCGCTCCGCAGGAGCCGGCGAAACGGGAACCCCTCCCGGAGCACGATCCGCGCACGCCGGAGCAGGCGCCGGTCCCGGACGCGGAGGTCACTTCCCTGCTGCGCCCGGTCACCGACGCACCGCTTCCTCCCGTCGGCTCCGGTCTGCCGCAGCGCCGGCGCCGGACCAGCGATCCAGCTCCGGACGCCCCCGAATCCGCCGTCGAGGGACTCCCACAGCGGCAGCCCGCGAACGTCGATGATCGTGCCGGAACCGCAGCCGGTCCGGTCCCGAATGGTCTGCCGCAGCGCCGTCCGCGGTCGCAGGATGGTGCGACCCCGCCGGTTCCATCCGCTGGTCCGGGTCTGCCACAACGCCGTCTTCAGACGGGGGACCAGCTCGCAGGAACGGAAGACCGACGTCCCGAAGCCTTCCCGTCCGATGCGACCGACCGGCCGCTGGTCGGCGAGGAGCCGGGAGGTTCCGCAGATCAGTCCGGTGAGGTTTCTCGGCTGAGCGCGAGTGGCCTGCCCCAGCGGCGTCCAAAATCCGGGAATGAACACCCGGACACACCGGCACCTATCGCTCCACCGCGGGCTGCCGAGGAACCGTCGGCCCCGTCCATATCGCCTTCCTCGGGCTTGCCGCAGCGTCAACCGCGTTTACACGACGGCCCGCTGCTGCCGGAGTCACCGTCGTCCTCGGAACTGCCACAGCGCAGCCGGCAGTCCGCCGACCGGTCGGCGGGTGGCGCGCCCACATCCGGTACCGAGGGTTTGCCGCAGCGACAGTCGCGGTCCGAACGCGGTTTGCCTCCGTCCGAGCCGTCGATCGGCTCCGGCCTGCCGCAACGGTCGCAGTACGGCTCGCTTTCGGCCGAGCCGCCGGCGAATTCGGGCTTACCGCAACGGCAGCCCGGTGTGGCGGACAGCTCGCTTCCACCGGAGCCCGTACCCGGCCCGGCTCTGCCGCAGCGGTACCACCCGGCCGATGAGCAGCTCGGAGAAACCGGGGCACAGCGTCCGGAATCACCGCTGGCCGGTCTTGTCGATGTGCCGCAGGTGAATGCGGACTCCGGGAGCCCGCATGACGAGGCTGCCGGTGCGGGTTCGAACGGTCTGCCGCAGCGCCGGCCGACGCTGCAAGGGGGCCCGGATTCCTCGGAGCAGCCGGTTTCGCCGCGTCCTTCCGGCCTTCCGCAGCGGCGGCCGCGACCGGCCGATCACAGCATCGATGAGGCTTACTCCGCCACCTCTGTCCAGGGCCGGTCGCCTACCGGCACGGATCCAGGAGAGGCCGCACCCGCCGCCGGGCCGGTTTCGCTGCCGCAGCGACGCCCTGTTCAGGTCGAAGGTTCCGCAGATTCCGGGCAGACCGCCGAACCACAGCGGCGGCCCGAGTCCGGCGGGTGGTCCGCACCCGAAGCCGCGGCGCCGCTGCCGCAGCGCCGGCCGGAACTCGCCGCAGTAGCGGACGAACCCGGTGGCGAGCAGCCGGAGTCCACGGCCGATCCGGAGCCGACGACCTTCCTGCGGCCGGTCGCCGATGTGGAGACCACCGCGTACCTGTCACCGATTCGCGATCTCGACCCCCGCGACGACGAGAACACCCTGCTGTCGCTGTTCGATGCGCAGGTGGCGCGTACACCTGCCGACCCGGCGGTCCGGCAGGGTGCTCGGCTGCTCAGCTACGTCGAACTGGACCGTAAATCGCGGGCGCTGTCGGTGGAGCTGATCCGGTTCGGTGTCGGAGCCCAGACCCCGGTCGCGGTGGCCATGCGACCTGGAATCGACCTGGTGGTCGCGGTCTGCGCGGTGTTGCGGGCCGGCGGCGCCTATGTACCGGTGAATCCGGGTGGTTCCGCCGAGGACTTGGACCGGGTGCTGGCATCGGCGGAGCCGATCTGCGTGCTGAGCGTTTCCGACGACGGCGTGACCACGGGGACCGGTATCCCGGTCGTCGCGATCGACCTGCTCTACCTGGACCTGCCGACCGATCCGGCCGCCGACCCGGCGGTGGCCGCCGACGATATCGCCGATATCCGCTACCGGCCGGATATGGCGGCGGGGGTTGCGGGTACGCACCGGCAGATGGTCGAACGGTTGCGCCGGGCGCAGCGCAGCCATCCGTACGATTCGGCGGATCTGGTGTTGCACGCGGCGCCCACAGTCGGTGACATCACACTCTGGGAGCTGTTCCGGCCGCTGCACAGCGGCGCGCAGATCTTGATGCCCGACCATCCCGGCCGGGCCGCGGATCTGTCGCGGTCGATCGCCGCCCACAAGGTGACGGTCGTGCATGTCGTCCCGGCGCTGCTGGACCGGTTCCTCGATTCGGTGACCGACGGCGGTGGCCGGGCCGCGCATCCGAGCCTGCGGCGTCTCGTCGTGGACGGTGCCGCCCTGCCGTCGGGCGGGGTGGAACGGTTCATGAATCTGCTGCCGGGCGCGGAGCTGGTCATCTGGTACGGGCACAACGAGACGGGGGTGATCACCGTCGGGTCGGTCGGTGGGCGGCCGGTCACCAACGACCGGGTGTATCTGCTGGACGAACAATTGCGTCCGGTGCCGCCGGGCACCGCCGGCGAGATGTACATCGGCGGGCCGCAGCTGGCGCGTGGTTTCTACGATGCGCCGGGGGCCACCGCCGTGCATTTCATCGCCGCGGCCGGCGGCGGCCGGTTGTACCGCACAGGCGATATCGTGCGGCGGCGCGAGGGTGTGCTGGAATACCTGGGTCGTACGGAGCGCAACGGTGGGTCGCTGCCGGTCGGTTCGCGACGCGGCGGGCATGATTAGCCCGATCAGCGCGACCGGCCCGAGACATTCGGACAACGCTACGGTAACGATATGTCCACGCCGTACGACTACACAGGCGGAAACTCCGGGGCGGCCGACTCGTGCCCGGTTACTGTGAGGCGTTCGGGTCCAGGAGCCGGCGGGTGCCGGTGTGTGGAAAGAGCCCGATGAACATTCGAGACGAAGCGAAGGTGCGAAATTGATACGTCGACTCAGCCGGCGTGGCGGAAGACGCGCCGCGGCGATGGTCGCGGCCACAGCGGTGTTCGCGGGAGTGATGACGGGGCTCGGTGGCGGTACTGCGGCGGCGGCCGACCCGATCATCGAGTCCAAGACGCTGCTCGCCGATCCCACTTCGCCCAACGGGTCGCGGATCGTCAAGGCCGAGTACAAGGATGATCGCAACCTGCGCCTGTACGTGCACTCCACGGCCATGGACAAGGAGATCGTCGTCGATGTCCAGCGTCCGGCCGACGCCTCGGTGCCCCGGCCCACGCTGTATCTGCTGAACGGTGCGGGCGGCGGCGAGGATTCCGCGTCGTGGCAGGCGCAGACCAATACGCTCGAATTCTTGTCCGACAAGAATGTGAACGTCGTCCAGCCGATCGGTGGTAGCTGGACCTACTACACCGACTGGATCAAGGATGATCCGGCGCTCGGCCGCAACAAGTGGAAGACCTTCTTCACCGAGGAGCTTCCGCCGCTGGTCGACGGTGCGCTCGGCACCAACGGCGTCAATGCCCTCGCCGGCCTGTCGACCTCCGCCACCACCGTGCTGGCCCTGCCGATCGGGAAACCGGGCCTGTACAAGGCGGCCGCCTCCTACAGCGGTTGCGCGCAGACCAGCGATCCGGTGGGGTCGGAATTCGTGAAGCTCACCGTCGAGACGTGGGGCGGCGGCGACACCATGAACATGTGGGGTCCGCAGGGCTCCGAGGCGTGGGTCGCGAACGATCCGTATGTCCATGCCGAGGCGCTGCGCGGTATGGAACTCTACGTATCCACCGGTAACGGCCTGCCCGGCCGCTGGGACACGCTGAACGGCCCGCATACGCTGCCGGGGTCCTACGGCCTGGCCAACCAGCTCATCGTGGGCGGTGTCATCGAGGCGGGTACGAACTTCTGCACCCACAACCTGAAGGGCCGGCTGGATTCGCTGGGTATCCCCGCGACCTTCAACTTCCGTGATTCGGGCACCCACTCGTGGGGCTACTGGGAAGACGAGTTCCGGGCCTCCTGGCCGGTGCTCGCCCGCGGTCTCGGCGTCTGATCCCGCCACGCGGATAAGCGAAATCGAATAAGGGCGGCCCGGTCGATGACCGGGCCGCCCTTATTCGTATGTGCGCAGTCCATCGTCGGAGTCCCCAGCGCCCACCGCCCAGAATCTGTGCGTGGCCCCGGGACTTCCACGAGGTAGTTCGTTGCCGGCGGCCGACGGCACTGCCGGTACTTGCGGCGGTCCTGGACCCGGAACACGACAGCGGCCCGGTCGCACCGACCGGGCCGCTGTCATCGAGTACGGCTCACCTACTCCGCGAAGACCGCTTTGCGCTTGCCCAGCATGGCGGCCGCACCTTCGAAGAAATCGGGCGATTGCAGGAGTTCCACCTGCCCGGCTTTTTCGTCGGCGAGTGCGGTGTCGAGCGCAGCCAGAGTGGCGCGGTTGAGCGCCTTCTTCGTGAGTTCCAGCGCCCGGCGGGGGCCGTGGCCGATCTTCTCGGCGGCGGCCTCGACGGCGGCGTCGAGCTCCTCGGTGGTCGCCAGGACATCGGTGAACAGCCCCTCGGCGCGAGCGGCGGGGGCAGGCAGGCGCTCGCCCAGCAGTGCCAGGCGGGCTGCCAGTGGGCGCCCTGCGGCCGCGGCGACCAGGGCCGCGGCACCGCCGTCGGGCATCAGGCCGATATTGATGAAGGCCAGCAATAGGTAGGAGTCGGCTTCGGCGTAGACCAGGTCGGCGGCCAGCGCGATACCGACCCCGACCCCGGCGGCCGCGCCGCGGATCCGGGAGATCACGGGAACCGGCATATCGACAATGGCACGGACCAGCCGGTTCGCGGCATCCATCACCATATCCGGGGTGATGCCACGGGCACCTTCTTCGGCACTGGCGGCCAGATCGGCGCCGGTGCAGAAATCGCCACCCTCACCGGTGAGCACGATGACCCGGACCGACTTGTCCTCGGCCGCGGCGAGGAAGGTATCGCCGAGCGCGACCAGGCTGTCGTAGTCGAGGGCGTTCTTGCGTTTGGGTTTGGTGAGCGTCACCCGCAGTACCCGGCCGTCGTGCACCGCGGAGAAACCCGCCGGCTGTGTGGTGGGGGAATCTGTGTTGACCATATGTGCTCCATCGGGTGCTGTCCGGTGCCGACCGGCTCGCGAATACCGGTTAACATTGCGAATTGTGGTTAACTTAGGTTGACTTGTCGGGCGCTGTCAACACCGGCGGCGCCGCCGAGGCGAACGGAGAATGCATGGTCGCGGAGAGCAGCCGGGTGGGCCCGGTGCGCATTCGTCCGGCCGACCGTGGCAACGGCCAGGGCGGGCGCCGGCGTCCCAAGGATCGCAAAGTACAGATCATGCGCGCGGCGGCCCGCGCGTTCAGCGAGCGCGGCTACTACCCGGTCGGCGTGGACGAGATCGCGGCCGAGGTGGGGATCTCCGGCCCGGCGCTGTACCGCCATTTCGCCAACAAGTACGCGCTGCTGGTGGCCGCGGCCGAAGAAGGCGCGCGCCAACTCCTGGACGCCGCGCGCGGCGCGGACGAACCCGGCGCGACCCCGGAGCAGCATCTGGACGCCCTGATCCGCGCCGTGGCCGAGCACACCATCGAGATCCGCCGTGAGGCCGGCCTGTACCGCTGGGAGGGCCGCTATCTCGAGCAGCCGGACCGCGCCCGGATCCGCACCCTCTACAACGAGATCAACCGGACCTTCGCCGGGCCGATCGAGAAGTTGCGGCCGGACGCGCCACCGGAGGATATCGCCCTGCTGGCGGCCGCGGTGCTCAGCGTGATCGGCAGTATCTCGGCGCATCGCACCGCCCTGTCCAGCGCCAAACTGCTACCGCTGCTGTGCGATATGGCGTGGGCGATCGTGCATACCGAACTCCCGGCCGCACCCGGCCCCGGTGAGGCCGATCCGCAGCCGCGCGGTCTACCGGTGACCTCCAAACGGGAACAGTTGCTCACCGAAGCGATCCGTATATTCGGCCGCCGCGGCTATCACGAGGCCAGTATCGAGGAGATCGGCGCCGCCGTCGGTATCAATGCCTCCAGCGTCTACCGGTATTTCAGCAGTAAATCCGATCTGCTGGCCGCGGCGTTCCACCGCACCGGTGACCGGTTGGCGTTCGCGATCACCGAGGCGCTGGCGGAGGCCAGTGGCCGCGCGGACGCGGTGAACAAGATCGCCGACCGGTATGTGCGGCTCAGTTTCGCCATGCCGGAGATCATGCCGGTGTACTACGCGGAATTCCCGAACCTGCCACAGGCCGAACAGCACAAACTGCGTGCGATCCAGCGGCAGAACGTGCACGAATGGGCGAACCTGCTCGACGACGACGCCACGGAGGCGCGCTTCCGGGTGCATTCGGCGATCGGTCAGGTGATCGATGTGGGCCGGTTGATCCGCTTCGATTCCCGCCCGCAGCAGATGGCCAGGTTGCATGCCCTCATGATGGCCACGCTGCTGGGCCCGCAATCGTCCTGAACCGCACCCGGCGGACCCGCTGCGAAACACTTTCCGGTTCGGGCTCGAGCCTGCGGCGTGGATAACCGTCGACCGCGGGGGCCGGTATCACCTCACCTGCCCGGGATCCTCGGCCGGGCTCGCGGGCAACTGCGCCGGTTGAACGCGTCCGCTCTGGCGGCGGGCGTTCACCCGTGCCGGAAGCGGAAAACAGCGCGTGCGAATCGCAGTCGCCGGGCGTTCCGGTAGAAGCTGGACAACCCCAGCGCTTCCCCGTAGCGGTTCCGGGCGATGGACAACGTCCGGCTGAATTCGCGCAGGCCCAGATCACCATGGCTGTGGCCCTGCCCGTACTCGCCCACACCGCCGAACGGTAGCGCCGGGATGCTCGCGTAGGTGGTGGCGGTATTGACCGTGACCACTCCCGCCCGCAGGCGTTCGGCATAGATTTCGACCTCGGCGATATCGCGGGTGAACACCGATACCGCGATACCGCGCCCGGCATCGTTGATCCGGGTAACGGCATCGTCGAGGTCGCGCACCTTGTTCACGATGAGAACGGGGCCGATGCCCTCCTCGGTGATGGCGATGCTCTCCTCCGGGACATCGGCCAGAACGATGGGTTCGACGTAGGGCTCCCGAATCGAATCCAGGCCGCCGACCACCGCTCGGCCGCCCCGGGCGAGGGCGTCGCGGACCTGTCTACGCACCACCTCGGTCTGCGATTCCAGGATCATCGGGCCGTAGGACGACCGGCGGTCGGCGCCGGGACGCAGCGCCCGCGCCCGGTCCACGACCAGGTCGAGGAACTGGTCGTATATCGATGCCGCGACATAGGCGCGCTGGACGCCGGTCGCGTTCTGGCCCGCGTTGGCCATGGCACCGAACACCGCCGCCTCGGCGGCATCATCGACTTTCGCGTCGACGTGCACGATCATGGCGCCCTTGCCGGAGTTCTCCACCACGACCGGGGTCATGGTCTGCGCGCACAGCGAGATCACCTCCCGGCCCGGCGCCTCCGGGCCCGCGTACGCGATCTTGTCCACCCCGGCGCGGCACAGCGCGGCGGCGGTGGAATCGTCACCGGTGACCGCCGACAGCACCGGTTTGTCCGGCGCGACTTCCCGCCAGGTCGATGCCAGCCACAGACCGGTACCGCTGGTGAGTTCATGGGGTTTGAAAACCACGGCATTACCGGCGGCCATGGCGTACGCGATGGATCCCATCGGGGTGAAAACCGGATTGTGCCAGGGCCCCAGCACACCCACCACCCCGAGGGGCAGATAGCCGACCGACGCGTGCTGGTTGCGGGTGAGCCAGTTCGATGCCAGTGTGCGCCGGCCGAGCACCCGGCCCGCGTTGCGGGCGGCCCAATCGAGGTTCTCCACCGCGAGCATCACCTCGATCGCGGCATCGGCCTCGGGTTTACCGGTTTCCTCGCGCAGAATCTCCACCAATTGCGCGGCGCGGCGCGCGATCACGCGTTTCCATTCCAGCAGCAATCGTTTACGTGGCCCGAAACCCGCTGTCGACCACCAGCTCTCGGCCGAACGGGCATCGGACACGGCACGTTCGAGTTCGCCCGGTCCGGCGATGTTGTAGTTGCCGACGATCTCTCCGGTGCGGGGATCGTAGGAGGTGAGCACGCTCGGTCGGCCGGGTCCTCCCGAACGCGCCGCCACCTCGGGCTGCGCGGTATCGGCCATGCACGTCAGATTATGGTGGTGGCGGCCACGCCGACAAGGCACTCGTACTGCCCGTGCGCTGTCAATGCACCGCCGACCAGCAATGATGGTCTGCCCATACGCTGCTGTGAGCAAACGCACAGTTGGCCGTATTCCGTTCGGGGTACCGGCGGCGTCCGGGACGCCGAAACGCCGATCGGTAACATCGCGACCGGCGCCGGGGATCATCCAGCGGGATACCGATGCGCCGGTCCGCCCCACCGCCCCATCCGGCCGATAGTGGAGAGTTGATGCCGAGTTCGAATGATGCCGGGACAGCCGCCCGGAACGTTGCCTCTCCGGCTGAGCCGGGCGATATCTCTCCGGCCGAGCCGGATGGTGTGCGCGCCGAGCCGGATGGGAGCGCCGCGGCCCAGGCGGACAACTCTCCCGCGGAGGTGAGCCGGGCGACCCCCCGGATACCGGGCCCCGGCGCGACCGCCGGTTCGGCGACGGTCGAAGTCGACGGGATCACCAAATCGTTCGGCGAGGTCCACGCGTTGCGCGGGGTGAGTTTCACCGCCGAGCGCGGCACCGTACTCGGCATCCTCGGACCCAACGGTGCCGGTAAGACCACCACCGTCAAGATCCTGTCCACCCTGCTGCGGCCGGACGCCGGGCAGGCGATCGTGGCCGGTCACGATGTCCGGCGCGACCCGGCCGCGGTGCGCCGTTCGATCATGATGACCGGCCAGTACGCGGCGCTGGACCTGAACCTGTCGGGCCGGGAGAATCTCGAACTGTTCGGCCGGTTGATGGGCCTGAGTAAATCGGCGGCGCGCAAACGCGCGGACACACTGCTCGCCGAATTCGATCTCGTCGCCGCCGGCCGCCGCCCGGTGCACCAGTATTCCGGTGGTATGCGGCGCCGGGTGGATATCGCCTGCGGGCTGGTGGTCCGGCCGGAAGTGGTGTTCCTCGACGAACCGACCACCGGTCTCGACCCGCGGAGCCGGCAGGGCGTCTGGGAGCTGGTGAACGCCCTGAAGGAACAGGGCATCACCGTTCTGCTGACCACCCAGTACCTCGAAGAAGCCGATGTCCTGTCGGACAACATCATCGTGATCGACAAGGGCACGGTGATCGCCGAAGGTACCGCCGACGAACTCAAGGAGAAGACGGGCGGCAGCTACTGCGAAATCGTGCCGCTGGATCCCGCCGAGGTACGTCGTGCCGCCGCGGCCCTCGGCGATCTCGTCCCGTCCGCGGTCGCCGCCGATCTCGACGGTTCCGAGCGGCTGTCCATCCCCGCGCCGGAGGGCGCCGCGACACTCGCCGAGGCATTGCGCCGGCTGGATGCCGCCGACATCAGGCTCGCAGATATCGGGCTGCGGCGGCCTTCCCTCGATGATGTCTTCCTGTCGATCACCGGCCATACCGGCACCGAGCGGCCGGGTGAGCCCACATGAGCGCTCCCGCCCTCGACCGCACCGGTCTCTTCGCCGCTGATCTGCCGCGTACGCACGTCTCGTACTTCGCCCAGTGGCGGGCACTCACCGGCCGGACCGTCTGGACCATGGTCAGCAAGGGTGAGCTGATCGGCGCGATCCTCACGCCGCTCGTCTTCACCGTCGGCTTCTATCTGCCGCTGCGCCTGGTGATGCAGTTCCAGGGCATCGACTACGCGCAGTTCGTCATGCCCATCGTCGTACTGCAGACCATGGCGTTCACCATGATGTCGAATGCCCAACTGGCAGCCTTCGAGGCGCGCACCGGATTCACCACCCGGTTGCAGACCATGCCGATCGGCCTGCTGGTGCCGTTGACCTCGCGGATCGCGGCCGGTCTCGTCCGGTCCGTCGTTTCGCTGACCGCCGCGCTGATCTACGGGCACATCATCGGCTTCGAATTCACCGCCGGGTGGGGGCAAACCGTCGGATTCTGTGCCTTCGCGCTCGCCGTCGGCACCATGCTGGCCGTCGGCGCCGACGGCCTGGGGAGCCTGACGAAGAGCCCGCAGGCGCTGAGCCAGGCGCTGACTCTGCCGACCTTGATCTTCGGCATGATGTCCTGCGGGTTCGTCCCGGAAACCCAGTTCCCCGAATGGGTCCAGCCGTTCGTCCGCAACCAGCCCATCACCCAGTTCGCCTACGCCCTGCGCGATATGGCGGGCGACGGGGTGAGCTGGGAGGTGCTGCGGGTCGGGTTGATCTGGCTGATCGCCGGGGCAGTGCTGTTCGTCCCGTTCGCGGTCTGGGCAAGTGTGAGGCGGGCATGAGCATTGTCGATACCCCTGCGGGCCGTGAACGTTTCGCGCCGACGGCCGCCGCGATCGACCTGCCGAAGGTCACCACCCGCGCCGAGAACTCGCCCGCGGCCTGGGCCATCCACAGCTGGGTCGAATGCAAACGGCTGCTGACAGCCTGGCTGCGCGATCCGTCGACGACCATCCAGACCATCGTGTACCCGGCGCTGACCCTGCTGATGTTCTGGATCGTCCTCGACGAATCCATTTCGACTTTCTCCGGAAAACCGGCTGTCTACGGCACCGTCCCGATGATCACACTGATCGCGGCGATGATCGGGGCCGTGGTGAGCGCCCTCGGCTTCAAGAACGAGAAGGCCACGGGGCTCCTCGGCCGGTTCTGGACCATGCCGATCCATCGTGCGGCCGGGCTCACCGGCCGGTTGCTGGCCGAAGCGATCCGGGTGCTGGTCACCACACTGATCGTGATCGCGGTGGGTTTCTGTATCGGTTTCCGATTCGAACAGGGGCCGTTGGCGGCGCTCGGGCTCATCGGGATCCCGGTCCTGTTCGGTATCGGATTCGCGGTGTTCATCACCGCGATCGCCACCGTCACCGAAGGGCCGCTGCTGGTGCAGCTGGTCGGGTTGCTCACCAACCTGCTGCTGTTCTTCAACTCCGGTTTCGTGCTGATCGAGGCCTACCCGACCTGGCTGCGCTCCACCGTGGAGAACCAGCCGATGAGCTGCGCCATCGAGGCGATGAAGGGGCTCTCCTACGGCGGTCCGGTCGCCGAACCGCTCATCGACACCCTGCTGTGGGTGGGCGGGGTCATCCTGATCTTCGGCTACCCGGCGATCCGCGGCTACCGGAAGGCTTCGGAAACCAGCGGCTGAGGAACTCGCCGCCGCGGCGAAGTACTGCGGGCCGCCATCGGATCGGCGCAAAGCATCCGCACCCGGCCCGGACCGGCCGGTGGGCATACTGCCGGCAGCCGTGGGCACCGTCGGGGACCGCTCCCGGCATTCGGCGGGGTGGCCGGGGCCGTTGCCGTGCGCACGGCCGGGGTCGATTTCGGCGGGTCGGCCCGGTGGCTCAGGGGACCGCCGACTCTATCGGGCCTGACGCCGCGGCCGGCGCCGGAGTCAGGCCCAGTTATCGGCCGGCCTGCTCGGGTTGCTCCCGGCTGTCGGTGGGTTCGGCTCGGGATTACCTGCGGCTGTCGGCCGGCACCGCGGGGGCGAAGGGGTAATCGACCCACCGGTTGCGGTTGGTCCAGCCGACGAGGTCGTAGCGCCAGCGGAACGGCCAGGTATGGGCGACGGTGTTGAACAGCACCGACCCCAGGACGGCGTAGTCGTCGTGCGCCGACAGCAGGGCCCGCTGCCCGCGCGGGGATGCGGAGAAGAAGGAATCGAACATGGCGACGGACTGTTCGGTGGTCAACCGGCCCAGCCCCCACAGTCCACGCATCCGCATCCAGTAGGTGAGGCGCGCCTGCCACGGCCACAACGCGGCGATCGGATCCTCGTCGCGCCCGATCGCGGCGACCGCGGTATCGGCGAGCGCGAACGAATCGGCCACGCTGTAGCCGGTACAGGGGTGCATCATCCCGCCGCGGGAACCGAACGGCACCACCCGCCCGACCCCCCTGGCCGGTGGTGGTGTGTCCAGCGGATAGTGCGCGGCCTCGCTCGGCTCCTCCCCGGTCAGTTCGATACCGTGCGCGGCCAGCCGGTTCAGGGTTCGCTTACGCAGTTCGTGCTGCGGCATCCCGCCCCGCAACCCGAGGCTGGTCTCCTCGAAGATCACCGTGCCGTCGCCGAGCGGCACCGAGTACAGGAACGACGGCGGCTCGTCGGGGCCCGCGCCGTTCTCCGGCCGCCAGTCCAGCAGCAGCCCCTCGCCCTCACGGACCATCGGCTCAGCGGTTTCGGCGGCAACGAAGATCCCGTGTGCGCTGGCCGTCCGGCGATCACCCGGACCCGGCATACCGCGGGAATCGACCACCACCGCCGCGCGGATCACCGTGCCGTCGGCGAGTTCGACCTCGTGCGCATCCACCCGGGCTGCGCGCTGCGCGAACACCCGGGCATCGTCGAGCGCCAGCGCATCCCGCAGCAGCGGTTTCGACAACACGCAGTAGGGGCGTTCGATCCGGAGCTCGGCAGTGGTCCAGACGACCGGTGCCGGGATCCGGCTCGCGATCACGCTGTGCGGCAACCATTCCGGCAGTTCGTCGATCCAGCAGGAGAACGTCGGCGGCCACAGCCGATCGGGCCGCGGATCCACGGCCGCCACCCGCAGCCCGGCCACAGTGGCGCGGTGGGCGAGAGCCCGGCCGGACGGGCCGAGCCCGACGACGCAGAGATCGAACTTGTCCGTACTGGCTGCCATACAAGGCATTCAACGGGGTTCACCCGGGGGAGAGCAACAGGCGGCTGTTTGTGATGGTGGTTGCGGGGCCGGGCTGGGAGTCAGTTCTTGGGGGTCACCCAGGTGGTGATGTCGGCGTGCACGACCTCGCGACCGGTTTTGTCGTAGATCGATACGGGGACCGTCAGATCGCGGCCCTCGGTGAGGGTGGCGAAGTCGGGGATCTCCGTGAGTTCGGCCACCGCGCGGAGGCCGGTGGTGGCCTTGGTCAGGTACTGGACCTGCATCGCCTTGGGGATCCAGCGGTGGGTGGTGGGGACCGTTGCCTCGCTCAGCATGCCCATGGCGATCTCCGCCAGGTTGCAGGCGGCGATGGCGTGGAAGGTGCCGAGGTGGTTGTGGACACCGAACCATTTGGGGGCCTTGACCTCGCACAGGCCGGGTTCCAGCCGGACCACCCGGGGCAGGACCGTGGCGAAATAGGGGACGCGGGCCACCATCGACAGGGAGAACAGTCCGTGGCCGAGGGGGTTGTCCGGCAGTTTGCGCCAGCCGCGGTAGGTACCGGTTAGGTTCGTCATGCGGCTATCTTACTCAGCGGTAAGATAGCCGTTCGGCGGTATGGTTGCCGCAGTGCGCGACCTCGGCCGACCCCGATTTGAAACGCCTCGGGGGCCTCGTGCATACTGTTCGGGTTGCCTTGCCCCGGGTCGCCGTCGTTTCCATGAAATGGCACGGCTGGGCGGGGTGAGTAAAACCAGCGAGTACCTCATCGTATGCGGTGCGGGTACGTCCGGGACGAAGTTCCGCAGGCCACGATCGAAGTTTTCTTCCGGGGCCGAGGAATGAGCGAGAAGGCGACACGCCCGACCGCGTGGACCGGAGAACCATGACAGATGAACAGCGGCACGGACTGGGTTTTCCCTGGTCGTGGTCTCCACTGAGACGTCATCGTGTGTTCGGGCTGTGCAAATGAAGGTGGTACGGACGCCCTAGCCGGTATCCGGATCACGGACGAAAGCGGAGAAAAGGACACTTAGCGTGGCGGGACAGAAGATCCGCATCAGGCTCAAGGCCTATGACCACGAGGCGATCGATGCGTCTGCACGCAAGATCGTCGAAACGGTGACCCGCACCGGGGCCCGGGTCGTCGGGCCGGTGCCGTTGCCGACCGAAAAGAACGTGTACTGCGTCATCCGTTCGCCGCACAAGTACAAGGACTCGCGCGAGCACTTCGAGATGCGTACGCACAAGCGGCTGATCGACATCCTCGACCCGACGCCGAAGACGGTGGATGCCCTCATGCGCATCGACCTGCCGGCCAGCGTCGACGTCAATATCCAGTGACGGGGACTCTCGATATGACTGACAACAAGAGCAGGCCCGCGGCCGGCATCCTGGGCACCAAACTGGGCATGACCCAGGTGTTCGACGACAAGAACCGGGTCGTCCCGGTCACCGTCGTCAAGGCCGGACCGAATGTGGTCACCCAGATCCGTACCGTCGAGCGCGACGGCTACAGCGCCGTGCAGGTCGCCTTCGGCGCCATCGACCCCCGCAAGGTGAACAAGCCGGAATCCGGCCAGTTCTCCAAGGCCGGTGTCACCCCGCGCCGGCACGTCGCGGAGATCCGTGTCGCCGATGTCGCCTCGTTCGAGGTCGGCCAGGAGATCTCGGCCGATGCCTTCGAAGAGGGCACCTACGTCGACGTCACCGGTACCAGCAAGGGCAAGGGCTTCGCCGGCACCATGAAGCGCCACGGCTTCAGCGGCCAGGGCGCCTCGCACGGTGCACAGGCCGTGCACCGTCGCCCGGGTTCCATCGGTGGCTGCGCCACCCCCGGCCGCGTGTTCAAGGGCATGCGCATGTCGGGTCGTATGGGTAACGACCGCGTCACCACGCAGAACCTGTCGGTTCACAAGGTGGACGCCGAGAACGGCCTGCTGCTGATCAAGGGAGCGATCCCGGGTCGCAAGGGCGGCGTCGTGATCGTCAAGAGCGCCGTGAAGGGTGGTGCGCACGCATGACCAGCCTCGAGAAGAAGGCAAACCTGACGCTGCCGGTCAAGGAACTCGGTGGCAAATCCAACGGTACCGTCGATCTCCCCGCCGAGATCTTCGATGTGACCGCGAATATCGCGCTGATGCACCAGGTGGTCGTGGCCCAGCAGGCCGCCGCCCGCCAGGGCACGCATTCCACCAAGACCCGCGGCGAGGTCCGCGGCGGTGGTAAGAAGCCGTACCGCCAGAAGGGCACCGGCCGCGCCCGCCAGGGTTCGACCCGCGCCCCGCAGTTCGCCGGCGGTGGCATCGTGCACGGCCCCAAGCCGCGCGACTACAGCCAGCGCACCCCCAAGAAGATGATCCAGGCCGCCCTGCGTGGTGCGCTGTCGGATCGGGCGCGCAGCGAGCGGATCCACGTGATCAGCGAGCTCGTCGCAGGCCAGGACCCCTCCACCAAGACCGCGAAGACCTTCCTGTCCGAGCTTTCGGACCGTAAGAAGTTCCTCCTGGTCGTCGGCCGCGAGGACGTCACCGCCTGGAAGAGTGCCCGCAACCTGGAATACGTGCACACCATCGCACCGGACCAGCTGAACACCTACGACGTGCTGGACAGCGACGAAGTCGTGTTCTCCGTCGAGGCGCTCAACGCCTTCGTGCACGGCCCGGCTGAGGCTGCACAGGAGGAGAGCAAGTGAGCACCATCGCCGATCCGCGCGACATCCTGCTGGCGCCGGTCATCTCGGAGAAGTCCTACGGCCTGATCGAGGAAGGCACCTACACCTTCCTGGTCCACCCGGACTCCAACAAGACCCAGATCAAGATCGCGGTCGAGAAGGTCTTCGGGGTGAAGGTCACCAGCGTCAACACCGCCAACCGTCAGGGCAAGCGCAAGCGGACCCGCTTCGGTTACGGCAAGCGCAAAGACACCAAGCGCGCGCTCGTGACCATCTCGGCCGACAGCAAGCCCATCGAGATCTTCGGAGGCCCGGTCGCGTAAGCGCCTGGGAATCCAGAAAGCAGAGAAGAACTCATGGCAATCCGTAAGTACAAGCCGACTACCCCGGGCCGCCGCGGGTCGTCCGTCTCGGACTTCGCCGAGATCACCCGGTCGACTCCCGAGAAGTCGCTGGTTCGCCCGCTGACCAAGAGCGGTGGCCGTAACGGCCACGGCCGGATCACCACCCGTCATCGCGGTGGCGGTCATAAGCGCGCGTACCGGCTGATCGACTTCCGCCGGCACGACAAGGACGGTGTACCGGCCAAGGTCGCTCATATCGAGTACGACCCCAACCGCACCGCCAATATCGCGCTGCTGCACTACCTCGACGGCGAGAAGCGCTACATCATCGCCCCCCGGGGCGTGGTGCAGGGCACCAAGATCGAGTCCGGTCCCACCGCGGATATCAAGCCCGGCAACAACCTGCCGCTGCGCAATATCCCCACCGGTACCACCATCCACGCGGTGGAGCTGCGTCCCGGCGGCGGTGCCAAGATGGCCCGCTCCGCCGGTGCCAGCATCCAGCTGCTGGGTAAGGAAGGCCCCTACGCCACGCTGCGTATGCCCTCCGGTGAAATCCGCCGCGTCGACGTGCGCTGCCGCGCCACCGTCGGTGAGGTCGGCAATGCCGAACAGTCGAATATCAACTGGGGCAAGGCCGGCCGTATGCGCTGGAAGGGACGCCGTCCCACGGTCCGTGGTGTCGTCATGAACCCGGTCGACCACCCGCACGGCGGTGGTGAAGGCAAGACCTCCGGTGGTCGCCACCCGGTCTCGCCGTGGGGTCAGCCGGAAGGCCGCACCCGTAAGCCGAACCGTCCGAGCGACAAGCTCATCGTCCGTCGCCGTCGCACCGGCAAGAAGCGCTAAGGAGGAGGTAAGAAATGCCACGCAGCCTCAAGAAGGGCCCGTTCGTCGACGACCACCTCCAGGCGAAGGTGGACGTGCAGAACGACAAGGGCACCAAACAGGTCATCAAGACCTGGTCGCGTCGTTCGACCATCACCCCCGATTTCATCGGCCACACCTTCGCCGTCCACGACGGCCGCAAGCACGTGCCGGTGTTCGTCTCGGAGAACATGGTCGGGCACAAGCTCGGTGAGTTCGCGCCGACGAGGACGTTCCGTAGCCACGTGAAAGAAGATCGGAAGAGCAAGCGGCGATGAGCACAGAAACGCAGAATCCGACTGCGCGCGCGACCGCCAAGCACGTGCGCGTGACCCCGATGAAGGCTCGCCGGGTCGTGGACCTGGTCCGCGGCAAGCGCGTCTCCGATGCGCTCGACCTGCTCCGGTTCGCCCCGCAGGCCGCCAGCACCCCGGTCGCCAAGGTCGTGGCCAGCGCCGCGGCGAACGCCGAGAACAACCTCGGCCTCAACCCGGACACCCTGGTCATCTCGACGGCGTACGTCGACGAGGGCGCGACCATGAAGCGGTTCCAGCCGCGCGCCCAGGGCCGGGCCTTCCGGATCCGCAAGCGCACCAGCCACATCACCATCGAGGTCGAGAGCGTCCCCACCGCCGGTGGCACTCGTGGCCGCCGGAAGGGAGGGGCAAAGTAAATGGGACAGAAGATCAACCCCCACGGCTTCCGCCTCGGTATCACTACCGACTGGAAGTCCCGTTGGTACGCCGATAAGCAGTACGCGGACTACGTCAAGGAAGACGTCGCCATCCGCAAGCTGCTGAGCACCGGCATGGAGCGGGCCGGCATCTCCAAGGTGGAGATCGAGCGCACCCGCGACCGGGTCCGCGTCGATATCCACACCGCGCGTCCGGGCATCGTCATCGGTCGCCGTGGCGCCGAAGCCGACCGGATCCGCGCCGCGCTGGAGAAGCTCACCAAGAAGCAGGTCCAGCTGAACATCCTCGAGGTCAAGAACCCCGAATCGGATGCCCAGCTGGTTGCTCAGGGTGTCGCCGAACAGCTGTCGAACCGTGTGGCGTTCCGTCGCGCGATGCGTAAGGCCATCCAGTCGGCCATGCGCTCGCCGAACGTCAAGGGCATCCGCGTGCAGTGCTCGGGCCGCCTCGGTGGCGCCGAAATGTCGCGCTCGGAGTTCTACCGCGAAGGCCGCGTGCCGCTGCACACCCTGCGTGCCGATATCGATTACGGCCTGTACGAGGCCAAGACCACCTTCGGTCGTATCGGTGTCAAGGTCTGGATCTACAAGGGCGATATCGTCGGCGGCAAGCGTGAGCTGCCCGCCCCCAGCGCCCCGGCCGGCGATCGCCCGCGCCGGGAGCGGCCGAGCCGCCCGCGTCGTTCCGGTTCTTCCGGCACCACTGCGACCAGCACCGAGGCCGGGCGCGCCGCTACCGCGGTGGCCGAGCCCCCGGCAGAAAAGCAGGAGGGCTGACCCATGCTGATGCCCCGCAAGGTCAAGTTCCGTAAGCAGCATCACCCGAGCCGCAGCGGTCTCTCGAAGGGCGGCACCTCGGTGGCGTTCGGCGATTTCGGCATCCAGGCTCTGGAACCGGCGTACGTGACCAACCGGCAGATCGAGTCGGCACGTATCGCGATGACCCGCCACATCAAGCGTGGTGGCAAGATCTGGATCAACATCTACCCGGATCGCCCGCTCACCAAGAAGCCGGCCGAAACCCGTATGGGTTCCGGTAAGGGTTCGCCGGAGTGGTGGGTCGCGAACGTCAAGCCCGGTCGCGTGATGTTCGAGATGAGTTACCCCAACGAGGAGATCGCTCGTGAGGCCCTGCGCCGCGCGATGCACAAGCTCCCCATGAAGTGCAGGATCGTGACGAGGGAGGAGCAGTTCTGATGGCTACCGGTACTCCGGCCGCAGAGCTCCGCGAGCTGACCGAGGACGAGCTCGTTCAGCGCCTGCGTGACTCGAAGGAAGAGCTGTTCAACCTGCGCTTCCAGATGGCGACGGGTCAGTTGACCAACAATCGTCGGCTGCGTGTGGTGCGTCACGAGATCGCGCGTATCTACACGGTCATGCGTGAGCGCGAGCTCGGTTTGGCCACCGGACCCGCTGACAAGGGAGATGCGGCATGAGCGAGAAAGAGCAGGAGCGCGGCCGCCGCAAGGTTCGGGTCGGTTACGTTGTCTCCGACAAGATGAACAAGACGATCGTCGTGGAGCTGGAAGACCGTCACCGGCATGCTCTCTACGGCAAGATCATTCGCACCACCTCCAAGGTGAAGGCGCACGACGAGAACGAGGCCGCCGGTGTCGGTGACCGCGTGCAGCTGATGGAGACCCGGCCCACGTCGGCCACCAAGCGGTGGCGGCTGGTCGAGGTCCTGGAGAAGGCCAAGTAAGGTCGCTCCTCGGCTTGTCGAGTCGATAAACGTAAGGCCCGCTTCCCTTCCGGGAGGCGGGCCTTCGTCGTCGGTAGCCGTGACATACCGAATCAGAGCGGCTGGTGGTTTACGCTCGGGATATGCCGACAGCCCACCGTGGTTCGCAGCTCGGAGAAGTGATCAAGGCGTATATGAAGACCCGCGGTCTCACGACGCATGATGCGATGGCTCGGGTTCTCGGTGTCGAGCGGAGTCTTGTAACGAAGTACGTGCAGGGGTCGAGGACCTGCCGTGATGTCGAACAGCTTCTGCGCTTCGCCGAAGCCATGGAAATCGCTCCAGAGGTCTTCGGTTTGTCCGGTAATGCGCACAGTCCGCACTGGAGTGCCGATATCGCCGAGTGGAAGGTGATCCGGCAGACGCTGAACCGGAACCGTCACGCGTTGACCTCAGTCGCTGCGCACATGTATTGGGATCCGGTTCGAATAGAAGGTACGCGTTGTCTGTCTCGTCCGGGCTGGCTGGCAGCCGAACCTCTGGATCTCGATGCTGTCCAGCTCGACCTGGCCCCCGACGTGGACGAACCACTGATGAACGGCGGCGAAGTCGAAAGCGAGACGGTGCGACCCGTTCGTGTCGATGGGCCGCGATACGAGCGTTATAGCCAGGCAGTTCGGGCGATTGCCCAACCCGCACTGTTCGAAAATCGCACGTCGTACAGATTGCTCGATGCTGAATTCGACCAGCGCGGCGGCCGGATGCGTTTCGGTCTGACAACCTATTTCGACATGCTCGATGTCTGCGAGGCGCTGGCGCACGAGACCGCTGCGGCATGGGTCGCGTCGGGTAGTCCTGATCGTCTCGACCTTGGGGAACTACCGTTCCGGCAGCGAATCGGTGATTTGTTCGATACAGGTCGCCGGGCGCTGCTGCCCAGTATCAATACCTTGACGATCCGCAGGGGAAACGATGGCGACACCTTCTTCCTCCACCGCAGAGGACAGGGATCGGTGACCCTCGCAGCGGGTTTGAGTCACATCATTCCCGCAGGGGTGTTTCAGCCGGCGGCCGTCGGCCCTTGGAATGTCGCACGAGATTTCGATCTCTGGCGAAATATGCTCCGAGAATTCTTCGAAGAGTTCCTGGATGCGCCGGAGCATGACGGCAGTCGCGGTACATCAGTGGATTATGCGGAGGAGCCTTACGCTCTATTGTCTCGAGCTCGCCGAGATGGAGGAATCCGAGTGTGGTGCTTCGGGGTGGGTTTGGATCCGCTGGCCCCGGCCGGTGAAATTCTGACAACCGCGGTATTCGACGCGGAGACATTCGATCGAGCATTCTCGGGGATTGTATCCCAGAACGCCGAAGGTGAGATCGAAACAATCGGGGACGGTACGCTCGGAACGCCATGGACAGCGGACAATGTGCGGCGTGTGCTGAACCACGAGCCACTGGCCCCCGCTGCTGCCGCCTGTATCGCGCTCACCTGGCGGCATCGGGCAATGCTGCTTCCATAGTGCGAGTATGGGCACGTGCGTATTCTCGTTACCGGAGCAAACGGCTACCTGGGTCGTGCGGTCGTCGACCGGCTTATATCGGCTGGGCATGAGCCGGTGGCAATGGTACGAACAGAACGGACGTTATTACCTGTCGAGGTCCGGATATCAGATCTGCTCGACGAGAACAGTCTTCGGAGAGCCCTCCATGAAATAGATGCGGTGGTACACCTCGCCGGTCTTACCCGGGCACGGGAATCGACAGTAGACCCGCTCTCGTACTTTCGTGTCAACACCGGCGGAACGGTCGCTCTCCTGGACGCCATGGAGGATGCCGGAGTCGCCCGTCTGGTCTTCGCGTCCACCGGCGCGGTATATGGAACCCCGGATCATCAGCCGATGACCGAGGAGTTGCCCGATGCGCCGCCACACCCATACGCCGCCAGCAAACTTGCGGCCGAGCTGGCAATCGAAGCTCAAGTACGTACGGGCCGTTTGTCTGCGACCATCTTGCGGTTGATGAATGTGGCCGGCGGGTTCGACTCCGACCCGACCCGTCTCGTCCCTCGAGCTCTGGCGGCCGCAGCCGAATATTCGAAACTGGAGGTAAACGGCGACGGTAAAGCGGTTCGAGACTATCTGCATCTACAGGACGCGGCTGCTGCTTTCGGTGCGTGCCTCGAAAAGCCTCCGCCACTGGGCGAAACCGAGCGGTACATCATCGGCAGCGGACACGGGACCAGCGTTCTCGATGTTGTCTCCGCAGTTGAGAACTGCGTCGGCCGTCGAGTTGAACTTGTGCATCGGCCACCAGCGCCCGAGCCTGCAGTGCTCATCGGGGACCCGTCCAGAGCTATGTCCGCACTGTCGTGGAGCCCCCACCGTTCCGACATCCATACCATTGTTCAAGACGCAGCCAGGCACCGAGATGCGGCCACTGGCGTGACCGAAGGAAGCAGTGGACCGTAGACCGCGTGACAAATTGTCACAGCCAGGAAGCTGAATGCGTTGCGACTCTTGATCCATGAACGATGTGCCGGAACGGCTGCAGCTTTCAGAGGTCCATTCGATCCTGCGTGAAGTCGGATCGGCCGACGCAGTAACGATGTCGCGGATTGCCTCGGGACTGCGGGATCAAATTGCCCGCGCGCCGAGGTTACAGGATGAAATCGATGGTGTGGTTGCCCGCTACCGTGCGGCGCAAACCGATGCGCGGCCACGGTGTTATGGCCCGACTGAATCGACTGGGACGTAGCGATGACGCCGGGCGAGAGCGTACCTGCTGTGTCGTATTTGCGTGTCGACCTCAGCGGCGAAGGCCTGGAACTGGATGAGCACCGGATGAGGCGCCTGTCCATTCGTTTCGGCTACCATCTGCGGGAATTGATACGCACCGATGCTTCCCACTCTCACCGTTTGGTGACGCTGGAAGACCGAATCAGATTGCACCGGGCCGAAGCGGTTTTCATCCCGTCCGTCAACCATCTCGACGGTCAGTTATCGCGAATCGTTGCGCAGGCGGACGTAATAGAACAGAACGGCGAGACCTACGCCAGGTGGTTGCCGATTATGGACATGCTGGGCGATCTGCTCTTCGGCCGCCTGGCGTCACAGCGGTGCGAGACCGGACGGAACCCCCATGGACTGGAGGTCGGCTCGACGCAGAAGCTGTGGCCACCGGAGTGAACAAAGCCGAACCCCTACGCCGCCGTATCGCGACACTGCCGAGCGCCTCCGACCGCCCACGGGACAGTGCCGCACTGCCAGTCTTCCACAGTCGGCGCTCATGCAAAGTCGACGAGATGCGCGCCGATATCTACCGGCAGATCAAGCATAGGTCGGCTCGCCGGTGATCGTCGTCGTCGATATCTCTGCGCTGTCCGCCGTCCTTCGTCGTCGGGTGCCCGGATGGTCTGAAGCGGAGCGGTGTGTGGGTACTGAACCGGAGGTGGTAGGTCCGTCCAGTTGGCTCGGTAGGAGGGCGCGGGTTCGAGGCTTCGGCATGATGACCCTGTGGACGAACTCCTGGTATTGGTCAACGGGTTGCCGGGTGCTGGAAAATCGACGCTCGGCCGGTCCTTGGCGACGACGTTGGATGCCCAGTTCTTGTCGAAGGACGCGGTGAAGGAAGCGCTGGCGGCATGCGTCGATGACGCGGAGGCGGTTCCGGAGTTGGGCGGTGTCGCAATGGATGCTGTGTGGGCATTGGCGTCAGCGGTCCGACGGTCCGTCGTGATCGACTCGTGGTGGTTCAAACCCCGTGATCTGCGATTCGTCGTGGCCGGCATTGAACGGGCTCGGGTCGACCGTGTGGTCGAGGTGTGGTGTCGCGTACCGGCCGAGATTGCACGGGCACGGTATGAGGCGCGTTGCAGGCCGGCTTTCTTTCAGGACAGTCAGCGTCTTCGCAACCACTGGGAGACGTGGGTTGAGCATGCTGAACCACTCGGGATCGTGCCTACCGTGTGCGTCGACACCACCGGGCCGGTCGACTGCACCGACCTCGCGGCGCGAATAGAACGGGCGGCCCGAGTGTGGCGATCGACCGACCTCAGGGCTTCTGGACCGAATGCCGATAGCCCGCCGGGGCTACGTGGCACCGACGCAAGGCCCTCGCTCAGGCTTCGTCGGGGTGAGTCACCGGAACCACTGTGACGAGGCCGTCCAGCGCGCTGAAATCTTTCGGGTTCACCGTGTAGAGCGGAATACGGTGGGCCGAGGCGATCGCGGCGATCATCAGGTCGATTCGGCGCGGCCTAGGATTGCGCCCTGCTTGTAGGACGGCAGCCACCAGGTGGCCGTAGCGGCGGCCGGCCGCCGTATCGAACGGGAGCGGATCGAACTGCGCTTCGGCATTCTGGAGTCTTTCGATGCGTTCGGCGCGTTCGATCGGGTCGTCGGTGTAGTGCGGTCCCGCCGCGAGTTCGGCCATGGTGATCGTGCTGACCGAAATCTCGTCGGGAAGTTCTTCGGGGATCAAGCGACTGATCAGAATCAGGACATTCGTATCGACGAGACCCCGGCCCGGCGTCGTCATGCGCCTGATTCCGCACCGAACTCACCACGTCGATAGGCGCGGTCGTACGGGTCGTAGAGCGAATCGTCGATGTGCCGATCCAGATCCGCGGGATAGTTCTGCGACGACGACAGATCGCCGAAGGTGGACAGGGCCTCTGCCCTGGGCACCGACACCCGGCGCTTGGCGTGACGGTGGGGCACCAGGTCGGCGACCGGCGAACCGTCGACTGTGACCGTGTAGGACCGGCCGGCCTTGACCTCCCGGAGAACGCGGCTGACCTCATTGCGTAGTTCGCGCTGTGGAATCTCGGAGAACTCGGCTGCCGATGTCATACATCTGATACTAGCCCAACTGCTACGGGCTTGCTACGCAAAAGCTACAGGTGCCTTAGGGTGGTATGCCGCGACCTCATCGTTGCTATCGGGCGGTTGGAGCGGTGCTTCCGATACTGCTCGCCCCAGGATTCGAGTAGTCCGGCCACCGGTCGCAGGTGCCTGCCGATCTCGGTGAGGTCGTATTCCACCTTCGGCGGCACCTCGGCGTAGACGGTGCGGCGGATCACCCCGTCGGCTTCGAGTTCGCGGAGTTGGCGGGTGAGCATGCGCTGGGTGATGGTGGGCATGGCGCGGCGTAGTTCGCCGAAGCGCATGGTGCCGTCGAAGAGGTGGTTGACGATGGCCATCTTCCATTTGCCGCCGACCACTTCCATCGCGGCTTCGATGGTGCAGTAATCCGGTGTGTTCTCGATCATGTGAGTCCGCTCGGCATGCATTAGACCTCCATCCGTATACCGGATGTGCCTACGACACATAAAAGACCGTACTCGTCGGGATTGCCGGTAGCGCGGAATCCGTTCCCGAACCAGTTGTCCAGTGTGTACGAGGAGATTCCCGTGACTGTCCATCCCGTCCTTTCCCCTGCACGAGTCGGCGATCTGCGGCTTTGCAACCGAGCCGCGGTGGCTCCGATGTCGCGGGTCAGTACCGCGGACGACGGTGTGCCCACGGCGACCATGGCCGAGTACTACGCGCGGTTCGCCGCGGGTGGATTCGGGCTGGTCATCACCGAGGGCACCTAAATCGATGAGCGATTCAGTCAGGCATATCCCGATCAGCCCGGGATCGTGACCGCGGAACAGGTCGAGGGCTGGCGCCGGGTGGTCGACGCCGTGCACGGGGCGGGTGGAAGTATTGCGCTGCAGTTGATGCACGCCGGAGCCCTGGTCCAGGGCAACCGGCACAGCGAGCGGACGATTGCGCCGTCCGCGGTGCCGCCGAAGGGCGCGAAAATGCCCGCCTACGGCGGTGAGGGTCCGTTCGCGTTACCCGAGGCGGCCGCCCGGGCAGATATCGGTGACCTCATCGAGGGGTTCGCGTTCGCGGCCGGGCAGGCTCGGGCGGCCGGATTCGATGCGGTGGAGATCCACGGCGCCAACGGGTACCTGATCGATCAGTTCCTGACCGAATACACCAATCTGCGTGACGACGAATACGGCGGTGACGCTGCCGGGCGTGTGCCGTTCGCAGTGGAGGTGGTCGAGGCGGTACGGGCGGCGGTCGGAGCCGGGTTCCCGATCGGGCTGCGGCTCTCGCAGACCAAGGTGAACGATTTCGGTTACCGCTGGTCCGGGGCGGCGGAAGCCGAGACGATTTTCCGGGCGGTCACCGCTGCGGGAGTCGACTACCTGCACCTCGCCAGCGAGGGACGGGACTGGTACGAGACCGCCACCTTGGACACCGGCGAACGATCACGCGACTGGCCAGGAACGTCACCGGCCTTCCGGTTCTGGCGAACGGTGGTATGCACGCACCGGAACTGGCGCGGACGGTGCTCGACGAGGGCCATGCGGACGTGGTGACACTCGGCCGGGGCGCGCTGGCGAATCCGGATTGGCCGCAGGTGATCGCCGCGGGTGAGCGTCCCGCGGAGTTCGATCGTGCATTGCTGACTCCGATGTGATGCTGGCAAGCCAGAAATCCTGGAACGCACGCGTCATGGCGACCGCTGTGTGATCCGATAGCCGGGTGGCGACCATCGACGAAGCGGCGATTCCCGCACGAGCGCGGCTGGCGGCCGGTGCGCTGTTCGTCCGGGGAAACGACATACTCCTGGTGCACAAGGTCTACGGGAACGGCTGGGATATTCCCGGGGGCTATGTGGAGCCAGGCGAGGCGCCGAGTGCCGCGTGTCGTCGCGAGGTCCGGGAGGAACTCGGGTTCGACCGGCGGCCCGGGAGGCTGCTGGCCCACGATTGGGCACCGAGCTCCGGCGAAGGCGACAAGATCCTTTATGTGTTCGACGGTGGCGAACTCGGCGCGGTCGCGGGTTCGATCGTTCTCCAGGCAGCCGAGCTGGATCGGTGGGAATGGGTCGATATCGGCGTAGTCGGTGATTTCGTGGTGCCGAGGTTGGTTCGCCGGCTCCGCCGAGCACACGCCGCCAGGTCGAGTGGGGCGCCGGTCTACCTGGAACACGGTGAGCCGGAGCGGGTTCCGGACGGCTTGCCCGGAACGTGAGATGGGATCGCGCGGGGCGAAGCGAAGACCGTTGACCTGCTTCCGGACGATATCGGCGACGACGGTGCAGCGGGCCGACCGCACGGGCATCGGCTGTCCAGGACAGGACGGTCGTGCGTGAGACGGCCGTTGCCGTGGCGGTCGAGGAATGTGAAATGTGATATAGGGGAGGGCGGTTGATCGAGCGGGGAGGGGTGGCGCTACGGTGTACGGGCTATGAGGGACGCTGCGACAACGATTTCGGGGGCCTGGCGGAGCGAGGACGGAACGGCGGTCGCCTTCCGTGATGCCGCAGTGGCCTGGGCTATGGCCGCTCATGAAGTGCTGGCAGAGACCGCGACGGAGTACGGGTACTTCGTCACGGTGCAGGAGCTGGCCGAGCGGGTACAGGAGATGTCGGGGGTGCGTACCGACGCACCGACCCGCACCTGGATGGACGCGATTCTGCGAAAGGTGGCCCGGCGCTGCCACAACGCCGGCGAGCCGCCGCTGACGGCGCTGTGCGTGAAGCGGAATCTGAAGGTGAGCGACAGCTACAAGTATGTGCTGGAGCTGGCCGCGCTGCCGGTGCCGGCGGATATCGAAACCCACGCCGCGTATGCCCGCTGGGCCTGCTATGCCGCGCACGGTGCCGATGTTCCCGCCGACGGCGGCACCCCGCCGCTGATTTCGCGAGGCGGGTCGGCCAAGCGCTCCAGTGGATCCGTCGCGACCCGGCCGGCGCCGCCGAAAACGGAATCGCGGACGGTCGTGTGCAAGAGCTGTTTCATCCAGCTGCCCGCCACCGGGATCTGCGAACACTGCTGACCCGCTCTACCTCAGGCGAGAGTCGTATGCCAGAGGACGGCGGCGGTCAGCGCGCCGGCGCCGTTGACCGCCCAGTGCAGGGCGATGGGGGCCAGTAGGCTGCCGCTGCGGTGGCGGAGCCAGGTGAATACGACCGCGGCGGCCGCGGTGGCGGCTACGGCGAGCAGGATTCCCGCGATCTGGCCGAGCAGGCCGCCGCCGAGTATCCCGGACAGGCCGCGGTTGCCGGTGGTGAGGCCGAAGGACGAGGCGATATGCCAGAGGCCGAACAGTAGGGACCCGGCGGCGAAGACACCGCGGGCGCCCCACAGCCGGTCGAGTGTGCCGTGCAGTACTCCGCGGAAGGCGAGTTCTTCCGGGATCACGGTTTGCAGGGGGATGACGATCATCGAGGCGATGAGGGCGCCGGAGATCGTGGCGTAACGGTCGGCGAGAAAGAACGGCCGGGTCCAGGGGAGGGCGGCGCCGATGGCGACCGCGGCCAGCACCACCCCGACAGCGGCGAGGGCGTATTTGGTTCCGGTGCGCCAATGCCGTGGGGACAGGCCCAGCTCCGACCAGTGCAGGCCCCGGCGGCGCATCAGCGCCAGCAGCACCAGGGCGGCGACCGGGACACTGACGATATTGGCCCACACCGTGGTGAAGTGGGCGATCAGGTTGGTGCAGACGAGTACGACCACCACGACCGCGACATCGATATAAGCGTGGATTTTATGCCGCGGAGCAGCCATTTTCTCGGGAACCGGGTGGAGCATTCGGCCCAGTGTACGGATCGGCCGGAACCCCTCGCAGGGACGTGCCGGGCGACCGCGTTCACCCGGCGGGACTCCGGATGCTCGATTAGCATATGCGGCGCGGCAAGGCTGCGAGCTTTAGCTTGCCGGCGGTACAACCAGCTGTTTCCGGGGAAAGTGGGTTGTGATGTCGACCGGCGATATGGACGCCGAGCGGCGTTCCGGCCGTGCCCGGTGGCGAGCGGTGGGGTGGCTGCTCGCAGTGATCGTACTGGTGGCCGTGGTGCCGGTGCTGGCCGGTGATCGGATGCGGATTCCGTATTACAGCCAGGAACTGGATTGGGCGTTGTGCAATACGCCGTCGGTCGATACTCCCGGTGTCGAATGCGCGGATGTGGTCGTCCCGCTCGACTACTCCGACCCCGACGGCCGCACCCTCACGGTGGTGATCTCCCGGGTACCGGCCACCGATCCGGATCGGCGGCGCGGAATCCTGATGTCGAACCCGGGCGGACCAGGGGCGGCGGGGTTGGACAGCCCGGCGCTGCTGGGGGATGTGCTGAGCCCTGATGTGCTCGCACAGTACGACCTGATCGGTATGGACCCACGCGGTATCGGTGCCTCCGATCCCGCGCCGCCCTGCGGCTGGCCGGTCTCGGAAGCCGTTCGGTCGGCTGGGCCGACCCCCGCGGGTTTCGACGAAGAGGTGTTGTTCGCCGGTGAGCTGGCGGCGGCTTGCCTGGACGGCGATATCGAGAAGCTGCGTCATCTCACGACCCGTAATACGGCGCGGGATATGGATCTGGTTCGCGCCGTGCTGGGCGAGGAGAAGATCAATTACTTCGGGTTGTCCTACGGGACGTATCTGGGGGCGGTGTTCACCGAGATGTTCCCGCACCGCAGCGACCGGATGGTGCTCGACAGCGCCATAGATCCGGACCGCTACTGGACCGGTCTCGTCCAGGACTGGGGCCCGGCCGATGAGATCGCCTTCGACGACTGGGCCCGCTGGGCCGCTGCCCGCAACGCCACCTACGGTCTGGGCGCCACCGCGCCGGAGGTCCGCGCGACGGTGGACGGGTTGTATCAGCGGACGGCGCGGGAGCCGATCGTGGTCGACGGCTACCCGATCGACGACCATATCTTCCCCTTCATCCTGCACAACCTGCTGCGCAGCTATCAGGTGAACGAAACACTGGCCGCGACGGTGCGCGATATCGCCGCCGCCACCGCGGGGGATACGCGGAGTTCCGCCGAATCCGGGCTCGCGGACCTGCTCGAGGCACTGTTCACCGGCGAGAACTCGGAACTGATGTTCGTTGCCTGCGGTGACGCCGATGCCCCGGACGACCCGCAGTGGTACCGGCGCAATATCGAAGCCACCCGCGCCACCCAGCCGCTGTTCGGGGCGCTCGCGAACAATATTCAGCCGTGCGCGTTCTGGCCGCCACCGGTGGAACCGGCGACCGTGGTGCGTAACGAGGTGCCGGCGCTGATCGTGCAGGCGACCGGTGACCCGCGGACGCCCTACAGCGAGGCGGTTCAGCTGCACCGGCACCTCAGCGGGTCACGGCTGGTGACGCTGCGCGATGTCCGCATCCACCTCACGTTCCGGCCCGGGCTCAGCAGTTGCGTGAACAACGCGATCAACGGCTATCTCGGCACCGGGCAACTCCCCGCCACGGATATCACCTGCACCCCGAATCAGCCGGCGCGATGACCGGAGACCGGCTCACCGGCCCACCCGTCGGGGTCGGTCCAGGCCTGTAGGGATCGCGTGGTTTCGAATCGCCGGGGCTCGCCGGTGCGTGGATCGGTGAATTCCAGGGTTGCCGCCAGCAGCTGGAGAGGGCGGCGGTAGTCGTCGAGCTGTTTATCGGTGATCACCGGGTAGAAATCGTCGCCGAGAATGGGGATACCCAGCGAGTTCATATGCAGGCGCAGCTGATGGGTGCGTCCGGTGGCCGGGTGCAGCCGGTAGCGGCCGAGTTCACCGCGCCGTTCGACGAGTTCGATGCGGGTGCGTGCGTTCGGCGGGCCCGGCACCTCCTGTGCCGCGAGGATGTGTTTCTCCTTGATGATCCGGCTCACCAGCTCGACCGGGAAATCCAGTTCGGGCCGTAATCCGGCCACGGCCTCGTATTCCTTGCGGACGTGTTGCCGCTGGAACATCGTCTGATAGGCGCCGCGGGATGCCGGGTCGATCACGAACAGCACCAGCCCGGCGGTCGCGCGGTCGAGCCGGTGCGCGGGTATCAGATCGGGCAGGTCGAGTTCGCGGCGCAGCTTGACCAGTGCGGTCTGCAGGATATGGCTGCCGCGCGGGATGGTGGCCAGGAAGTGGGGCTTATCGGCAACCAGGATGGTGTCGTCGCGGTAGACGATCGGGATATCGAACGGGACCGGGTGTTCGGTGGGGAGGTCGCGATGGAACCAGACCGCGCCACCGGGGACGTAGGGGGAGTCGAGGCCGAGCGGGCCGTTCAGGTCGACGATATCGCCGGCCCGCAGCATCTCGTCGATCCGCGCCGGTTCCACGCGGGGCAATCGGTGGATCAGATGTTCGCGCAGGCTCGGCCAGTCACCGTCCTCGGGGAGCCGTAGCCGGGCCGGGTCGAGCCCGTACCGCTTCGGCAGCGGGGGCTGCTGCCTTCGTCGCATCGTCGCAGCATAGTCGGCGCGACCTGGGCGGCTGCGGCGCGGACCGGCCGGCTACTTCCAGTAACCCTGGGCCTTGATCCGGTTCTTCGGGAGTGTGGCGCGCAGGGTTTTCACTACGGCGCGGGTGGTGGCGGTATCGCAGGCGACCCAGGCGAACGCATCCGTGGCGACCGTGAGCCCTTCGGCCGCCTCGCGGAGGGCGCGGCCGTCGTCGACGCGCTGGAGCCATGTCACCGTATGGTGCGGTTTGTTGCGTACGGGCAGTGTGGGGTCCGATTCGTACTGCCATTCCAGCCACACCCGCGCCGGGATGTCGCCGATCGCTTCGAGCAGGGTGTTCACCGCCGGTAGCGAGGCGCTGTCGCCGAAGATCACGTATTCGCCCGGGGTGTCGGCGGGTAGCTCGAAGTTCGAGCCCAGTACGGAGGTGTCGATGACCTCACCGGCCTGCGCCCGTTCCGCCCATTCGCCGGCCGGGCCGTTGTGGACGGCGAATTCGATGTAGAAGTGGTCGTTCTCGGGGTCCTGGTCGATCAGGGTGTAGCCGCGGTGGTGCAGTCTGTCGGTGTCGGCGTCCGGGATCCACAGCCGGATGAATTGGGTGGGGTGGACCGGATGGTCGTTCAGCAGCCCTCCGGCGGTGAAACCGATGCGGATGTATTTGTCGGTGATCCGCTCGGTGGAGGTGACCGTCAGCCGGTAGTCGTCGGCCCGCCACACCTTCATGATTACGCCATTGCTGCCTCTGCCCACGCAGGTTAGCTTAACCTAACTTCGAAGCCTTGTCGGGGTTTGTCGAGACTGCTAGCCGGGGCCTGCCGACGAGTCTGCTCGGATGTATCGGTCGGATCCTGTTCGCGCGACGCAGGTCGGGATGTTAGCTTAGCCTAAGCGAATTGCGGGATGAAAATGCGGGATGTCGATATGGAGAATCCCACTCTCGCAATGTAAGGTAAGCCTAAGCGCAATATGGTGTCAGGGTTCGGTGGTGACCGTGCCGAGCAGTGAAGCGGGAGCGGTGGTGAGCGATCCAGTGGTGATCGGTACCCGTGCGCTGCCCGCGCCAGGAGGTGACTGATGACCGTCGTCGACGATATCCGGGGAATCGATTCGCTCGTTGCCGCGAGCCCGACAGCCGGTGAACGGGAACGCATCCTCGGTGAATGGGCCACCGGTGTCGAACCGTACGACCTGTCCCCGCTGGTCACCGTGATCCGGCACGGTCATATGGTGCCCGGTACGCGCGTCGCGGCCCGCTGTGGTGGCGATGTGGTGACCTACGGCGAACTGTTCGGCCGGCGCGACGGTATCGAAGGAGTCCGGGGTTCGTCCGCACTGCCCACGCCCACCGGATTCGCCGCGCTGCTCGCCGAATTCGTCACCGCCTCCCGGGTCGGTGCCGGGCGCTTCGGTTGCTCCGGCCTGCTGCTCGGCGCCGATGCGCTCGCCGTGGCCGTCGCCGATCGTCGAGGTGTCGCCGCCGACCGCCGGCTGCGCCGGGTGGACCCTGCGATGCGCCCTGCCGATGTCCGGCTGCTGGCGCTGCCGTGGGGCGATCCACAGAACACTGCCGACCTGTTGGCGGCCTGGTCTTCGGGTGCGACTGTCGTGGTGCCGACCGAAGCGCAGCGCCGTGACCCGGTCGCGCTGGCCGCACTGATCGAAACCCATGCGGTATCGCAGATCGTCGCTGACGCCGAACTTCCGATCCGGCTGGCCGAATGCGGGGCGGACCGGTTGCCGACCGTGGCGCGCTGGGATCTGGTCGGCACCACGGGCGGATCGGCACTGCCGGAAGCGGTGCGCCGGTTGTCGCCGGATGCGGTGGCAACCATCGCCTATCACGCCTCGGCCTACCTGGGTGCGGTCGCACGGGGGCCGTTGGCGGCGACCGCCTGGACCCGTCCGGTGCCCGGTGCGAAAGTGTTGCTGCTGGACGAAGGCCGGTTGGTTCCGCCGGGTGTCGTCGGTGATGTCCACGTCGGCGGCCGTGCGCTGGGCACCGAATTCGCCGGTGGTCTCGAACGTGAGCGGTTCGTCGGTGATCCCTATGACCCCGGCGCGCGTCTGTTCCGGACGGGTCACCGGGGTTGGTGGACCTCCGAGGGCCGGTTGATCATCGAATCCTGAGCACGGCTTGCGTGGGTCGGGCCGGATGCGGTTTGTCCGCACTGCGTGGGTGATTCTGCTGTAGTCGTGGGCGCCGCCGACTACCAGAGTGCGTGCGGCAGGCCGGTTTCATGGTGGTCGGTCTCCGTGGCTGCACAGGGGGTCGAAGAACCGGGCGCGCCCCCGGCGGTGTTCCCGCCGAATCGGGCGGCCGGGCTTTCGCCGGTGCGGGTCGGCGCGGCCGGGATAGTGCGGCCGTAGTGCATCGCTCTCGGGCTGTGCCGCTGTGGCAGTTGATCCGCGGTTGTCGCTGTAGGTATTCGCGCTGTTCACAGGGTATTCGGTCGCGCTGCTGCGCTATTTTCCGATCGGACCGAGGGTTTCGCGAGGCAACCTCATGTAAGGTAAGCCTATGCGAACTCGGGTGGCCGGACTGTCCCGTGCGACAGGCGCCACCGTGTAGAACGCGACGCCATCGGGCTGTCGGGAAAGTGGGAGAACCAGTGGACAGACTTCTGGTGGTCGGTGCCGGGCCCAAAGCCATGGCGGTTGCCGCCAAGGCGTATGTGTTGCGTGAACTGGGTCTGCCGGCGCCTCAGGTCACTGTGGTGGAACCCAATGCGGTGGGCGGGAATTGGCTGGCGGCCGGCGGGTGGACCGACGGCCGGCACCGGCTGGGGACCAGCCCGGAAAAAGATATCGGCTTCCCGTATCACTCGACCTGGGCGCGCGGCCACAATCACGCCGTCAACCAGGCCATGATGGCCTTCGGGTGGACGGCCTTCCTGGTCGATCGCGGCACCTATGCGGAATGGGTGGATCGTGGGCGGCCGAGTCCGGAACACAATTTGTGGGCGAAGTACCTGCAGTGGGTGGCGCGTAAATCTGGGGTGGAGGTGGTGCGCGGCCGGGTGCGCACCATTCGTGCCGAGGGGGCCGGCTGGCGGGTCACCGTCGAAGGAGTGGACGGGGTAACCGCCGAGATCGACGCGCGGCGGTTGATGGTCACCGGTCCGGGTGACAGCCGGCGAGCGCTGGCCGAGCATCCGAAGCTGATGAGTATCGCCGACTTCTGGGATCTGGCCGGCCGGCGGAAACTACCGCCGTCCTCCCGGGCCGCGGTGATCGGTGGGGGCGAGACGGCGGGTTCGGCCATGGACGAACTGGTCCGTCATGATGTGCTGACGGTGTCGGTGATCTCGCCCGCGGCCACCATCTACACGCGGGGCGAAAGTTATTTCGAGAACTCGCTGTTCAGCGATCCCGCCAAATGGCGGGCGCTGAGCGTCGCCGAACGCCGGGATGTGGTGCGGCGGACCGATCGGGGCGTGTTCTCGGTGCGAGTGCAGGAGACGCTGCTCGCGGATAACCGGGTGCATCATCTGCAGGGCCGGGTGGTCCGGGTGGCCGATCAGGGCGACGGGGTGGCGCTGACCCTGCGCAACGAATCCCGGCCCGATCAGACGCACGCTTTCGATCTGGTGGTCGACGCGATCGGCGGTCAGCCGCTGTGGTTCCTGGACCTGTTCGACGACGAGGTCGCGGATCTGTTCGAACTGGCGGTGGGCGGCCCGGTCACGCAGGCCCGGATCGAGGCCGTGATGGGATTCGATCTGGCGGTCGAGGGTTTGCCCGCGAAGTTGTACCTGCCGAATATGGCCGGTCTCGCACAGGGGCCGGGGTTTCCGAACCTCAGTTGCCTGGGCGAACTTTCCGACCGGATCTTGGCGAGTCCACCGGCACCCGCGCGTGCGGCGGCGCACTCGGCGCTGCCGGAACACGTCCGGACACACTGACAGTCCAACTCTAGGCTAGGCTTGCCTTACTTTTACCCAGCAACAAATAGATGAGGTTCGTTGATGCGTATCGTGTCGTTCGGGTTCCAGACCTGGGGCCGAAAGACTCTGCAGGCGCTGATCGATTCCGAGCACGAGGTGGTGCTCGCGGTCACCCACCCCGCCAGTGAGGATTCCTACAAGGGGATCTGGTCGGATTCGGTGGAGGAACTGGCCCGCGAACACGGAATCCCGGTCCATCTCACCGAACGGGCCGATACCGAGACGATCGACCTGGTCAAACGCGCCGAACCCGATGTGATCGTGGTGAACAGCTGGTACACCTGGATGCCGCCGGAGCTGTACACCATGCCCACCCACGGCACCCTCAACCTGCACGATTCGCTACTGCCGAAATTCACCGGTTTCTCGCCGGTGCTGTGGGCCCTGATCAGCGGAGCCGACGAATTCGGCCTCACCGTGCACCGGATGGACGAACAACTCGACACCGGCGACATCCTGGTGCAGCATTCGCTACCCATCGGCCCGGACGCCACCGGCACCGAGCTGGTGCTCGCCGGAATGGAACTCATTCCCGGCGCGGTACACGAAGCGCTGGAAGCACTCGCTTCCGGTACCGCTCAGTGGCGCCCGCAGGACAAAGCCGCCCGCACCTACTTCCACAAGCGTTCCGACCGGGACAGCCGGATGGACTGGAACTGGCAGGCCGCGGATCTGGAACGTTTCGTGCGCGCACTGTCGGCGCCCTACCCCCGCGCGTTCAGCCACTACCGGGGCGAGCGGATCGAGATCCTGGAATCCGGTGTGTCGGCGGCCCGCTACGGCGGCACGCCGGGCCGGGTCATCGTGCAGGAGGGCGGCGGAGTCGTGGTCTGCGGTCCGGACGCCTATCGCGGTGACAACCATGGCCTGCTGATCACCCGGGTCCGGACGGCCGACGGTACCGAGTACAGCGGTGCCGAATTCTTCCGCCGCGGTGGGTATCTGACCGATACGCCGGAATAGCGTCCGCCCGGCCGGTGCCCGCGCACCGGCCGGAGCAGCCGTTCGAACGAGTACAGGGCCGGAGAGAATCATGTCGATCATCGCCAACGACGCGAACCGTGCGGCCCGGCCGGACGAAGGCGACGGGACTCTGCCGAACCGGTACCCGCTCTCTTCCGGCCAGCGGCGCGCCTGGTTCCTGCAGACCCGCGACCCCGGCGACACCGCGCTCAACCTGCCCGTCGGCTACCGGTTGCACGGCGCGCTGGACAGCGAACGGCTTCGCGCCGCCGTCCGGTCCGTCGTTGATCGGCACGAGATCCTGCGCACCACTTACGGACTGGAGTCGGACGGCGAACCGTATCAACAGGTGCGCACAGACCTGCCTTTGCAATGGCAGGAACACGATCTCACCGGTCTGGCGGCCGAACCCGCGCGCCGCCGCGCCGAGGTGTTCACCAGGCGGGCGCTGGCCCGGCCCTTCGATCCGGCAGCGGAAACACCACTGCGGGTGACGCTGATCCGCCTTGCCGCGAGCGAATATCTGCTGTTGCTGGTGGTGCATACGATCGCGTGGGACGACGAATCGGCCTCGGTATTCGCCGCCGACCTATCTGTCGCATACAACGGCACAGCCCTTGCGGCACAACCGGTCCGGTTCGCCGAACAGTCCGTCGAGGCGGCCGGAGGCGTTGCGGCAATCCTGCCGGTCCATGCGCCGACTGCAGAAGGCCCCGCCGGCGATACCGTGCCGCTCGACGGTCCGGAGTACTGGCGCCAGGCCCTGACTCCGCTGCCCGAGGCGCTGGAACTACCCGGTCGGCCGGTGTTGCGCGAGGTCGGGCCGGCAGCGGTCGACACCATGTCGCGGCCCCTGCCGGATCATCTGCTGGACCTGGCCCGGAAGGCCGCCACCGAATCCGAGACCGGCGAAACCACCGTGCTGCTCGCTGCTTTCGCTGCACTCGTTCACCGCTATACGGGCGCCGGTGATTTCCTGGTGGCCGTACCAGCCGATACCCGCGGACCGCAAACATCCGGGATGATCGGCTATTTCGGCAACACCGTACTGATCCGCGCGACCCCGCGTCCCGAACAGAGCTTCGCCGAATTCCACACCGGCCTCGCCGCCACGGTGGCCGATGGCCACGCGTATCGCCATATCGGCATCGACGAGGTGGTTCACGCGATCAATCCGGACCGCACAAGCGCACGGGACGGGCTGGAACAGCTGGCGCGGATCGGGTTCGGGGTACGGGAGCCGATCGCCGTACCGGAACTGGCAGGGGTGCACGCGACCCTCGAGATGTCCGGGTCGCCGGATGCGCGGGTGCCGCTGCGGATCACGGTGGTCCCCGACCGGGATCGGCCGCGGGTGGTTGCCGAGTGCCGGTCCGGGCAATTGGACCGGATGCTGGTCGAGCAACTACTCGACCACTATGTTCAGCTGCTGGACAGCGCGCTGCACGACCCCGCAGGCCGGCTCGGTGAACTCGACCTGTTCGGTGACCGCGACCGGGCGGCACTGCTCGCGCGATCGCACGGTGAACTGGTGCCCGAGGCGCCGGCGACGCTCATCGCGCTGGTGGAACAGCGCGTTGCTGCGGCGGGGGACGCCACCGCCGTGGTGGCGCCCGCAGCAGCGGACGGTGCGGATCTGGAACTGAGCTACCGCGAACTCAACAGCCGGGCGAACCGGCTGGCCCGCGGACTCGTCGCACAGGGGATCGGCACCGACGATCTCGTCGCCGTGCGGATCGCGAATTCGACCGAGTTCGTGGTGGCGGTGCTGGGGGTGCTGAAGGCGGGCGCCGCCTACCTGCCGATCGATCCGTCCTATCCGGACCAGCGGATCGACTTCCTGGATCGGGATGCGCGGCCACGGCTGGTGCTCGGCCGCGCCGAACTGGCGGCCGCCGAGGAGAGTGCGGCCGATCTGCCCGGCCACGACCTCTCCGATAGCGAACGGATGCGGCCACTGCGACCCGGCAACCTGGCCTACGTCATCTACACATCCGGTTCCACGGGAACACCGAAGGGTGTCGGTGTCGCACATGCGGCGATCGCCGACCACCTGCGCGGTTTCGGCGCCGAATGGGATATGACGGCACAGGATCGGTTGCTGCAGTCCTCGTCGGTCAGTTTCGACGCCTCCCTGCTGGATATCTTCGTCACGCTTTCGCTGGGTGCTTGCCTGGTGATTCCGAAACCCGATGCACTGCGCGATATCCCGTATATCTCGGAACTCATCGGCCGGTACGGGGTGACCGTGCTGCATATGGTGCCCTCGCTGCTGAGTACCTTCCTGCTGCTGCCGGAGGTGACCGAATGGCGTGCGCTGCGCCGGGTCCCGGTGGGCGGCGAGGCACTGCTCGGTGAGGTGGCCGATCGCTTCGCCGGGGTTTTCGACGCGGAACTGCGCAACCACTACGGCCCGACCGAGGCCGTCGTATCGGCCACCCATCTGACTGTGCGCGGACCCCAGGGCACCGGGATGGTCCCCGTCGGCGTGCCCAACCGGAATGTGTATGTCTACGTGCTGGACAACCGTTTACAGCTGGTTCCCGACGGTGTGCTCGGCGAAATCTACCTCGGTGGTGTCCAGCTGGCCCGCGGTTATCTGCACCGTCCCGGCCTGACCGCCGAGCGGTTCGTCGCCGACCCTTTCCTGCCCGGTCAGCGGCTGTACCGGACCGGTGATCTGGCGCGGCGCAACAGTCGCGGAGAGATCGAATTCGCCGGCCGCGCCGACGAACAGGTCAAAGTGCGCGGGCACCGGATCGAATCCGGTGAGGTGCAGGCGGCGCTGTCCGCGCATCCCGCGGTCGGGGCCTGTGCGGTGGTCGCGTTCCAGGAGCCGGTCACCGGAACGGCGCTGGCTGCCTACCTGGTGCCCGCCGCGGGCACTGTGGATGTGGCCGAAGTCCGTGCGTTCGCGGCGAGATCGCTACCGGATTACATGCTGCCCACCGCGTGGGCGGTGCTCGCGGAAATTCCTCTCACCGAACACGGCAAGCTCGATAAGCGGGCACTGCCCGAGCCGCGCCGGTTCGGAACCGGCCGGCGTCGTCCGCCGAGTTCGCCCACCGAGGTCCGGCTGGCCGGGTTGTTCGGCACACTCTTCGGTTGCGCGGATATCGGCGCCGACGATTCGTTCTTCGAACTCGGTGGGCATTCACTGCTGGCGAACCGGCTGATACTGCTGATCCGGGAGGAATTCGGCGTCGAGATCGATGTACGCGCGCCGTTCGACACTCCGACGGTCTCGGGGCTGGCGGCGCTCGTCGACGCGACACCGGTCACCGCGACGGGCCGGCCCGAACTGGATCGCCGGCCGCGGCCCGAACGAATCCCGTTGTCCTACAACCAGCAAGCGGTCCTCGCCGGTGGCGATACCGGTCCGGTTCGGCTGGTGGCCCATATGGACGGTCCGCTGGACCGGGAGGCGCTCACGGCGGCCTTTCACGATGTGTTCGAGCGCTACGAGATCCTGCGGACGGTTCCGGCCCCCGTGGGTGACGAGTGGTACCAAGTGGTCCGCTCGGGTCTGTTGCCCGATATGACGGTGATCGAGGCCACGGAGGAACAGCGGTCCGGGTGCGCACCGGCTGTCCGGTTCGATCGCGCGACAGAACCACTTCTGCAATCCCTGCTCTACGTTCTCGGCAAGGACCGGTATGTGCTGGAACTGACGGCCGACCGGTTCGTGGCCGACGAATGGTCGCTGCGGATCGTGCTCACCGATCTGGCCACGGCGTACCGGAGCCGCGCCGGTAACGGTTCGGCGCCCCGATGGCCGGGACCGGCCGTCGATTACGCCGACTACACGCTGTGGCAGTCCACGGTCGTCGAATCGGCGGGCCCCCAGCTGCAACAGCTGCGAGCAGGGCTGCGCGGCATGCTCGAACCTCCGCAGGTGCAGGTGACCTCACCGGCCGCCGAACCTGCGCGGTCGGTGGAATTCACGGTGCCCGGCGCACTGCGCCGCCGGTTGCGTGCCCACGCCGAGACGGTCGGTGCTTCCGAGTACATGCTCTATCAGGCTGTGGTTGCCGCCCTGCTGCACGCACTCGGGGCGGGCGTCGATATCGCGCTCGGCGCGCCGCTCTCCGGACGCGCCGACAGCGCGGTGGCCGAGGTGGCCGGGCCGCTCTCCACGGCCGCTGTGCTGCGCCACGATCTATCGGGCGACCCGACTCTGCGCACTGTCCTGGACCGGGCGCGCGGTACCGCGTTCGGGGTGTACGGCGGCCACGACATGCTGATCGACGCAATCGCGCCGGCCGTACTCCCGGGGCGCTCACCGTACGAACTGTGCCGGGCGGTCGTGGATTTCGGCGAACTCTGCCCGCCACAGCAGATCTGGCTCGGCGACGAGGTGGCCGTGCGGATCACCGACTCCGCAGCCGAGATCGCCCACCGGCTCGTCTTCGCGTTCGGCTCCACAGGTGACGGGGGTTTGCAGGTCACGGTGCGCGCCGAAGCCGCGCGGCACGACCGGCAGACCACCGAACTGCTGGCGCGGTACCTCGAAGAGCTGCTCACGACCTTCGTCGAATCGCCCGATATCCCGGTATCCGAGGCAGTCGCGCTCGACGCGCCGCGTGCCTTGTGGACGACAGACGGCGGCCTGACCCTGGAACCTTCCGGATCCTGACGCGAGCACCGCCTTCGGCGTGACACCGCCGTCCGGACAACCGGCGCCGGTACTGCCCGTACCTTCCTCGGGAGAGCACGAGGCGCCGCTGTCGAGGTCGGCTCGAATCTGCCGCATTCGGCCGGTCACGCGGAGATCTCCGTACCCGGAGCGGGGAGCGCGAACACTCCCCGCGTCGAGCTCACAGTTCGACCCGCTGGTCCTCCGGCAGGAACAGTGCGTCGGTTTCGACCACGCCGAAGGTCCGGTAGAACTCGGCGATATTGCGCACCACCTGATTCACGCGGAACTCGTCGGGGGCATGCGTATCCCCGTGGAGCAATCGCTCGACGTACTCCGGTGTCGATTTCGAACGCCAGATCCGGGCATACGACAGGAACATGGTCTGGTAGTCGGGCGGCGATACCCCCGCCCGCTCCTCGGCTATCCGGAAGGCGGTCAACGCGATCTGCAGACCGCGCAGATCGGCGAGGTTCTCACCGACGGTCAGTTCGCCGTTGACATGCTGGTCCGGCGCGAGACCCTCCGGCACCAGCGCGTTGTACTGGTCGACGAGTTGTTTCGACTTGGCGTCGAAGGCGGTGCGATCGGCCGGGGTCCACCAGTCCCGCTGGTTACCGTCACCGTCGAACTTCGACCCCTGATCGTCGAAGCCGTGCCCGATCTCGTGTCCGATCACCGCACCCACCCCGCCGTAGTTGACCGCGGGCACAGCGTCCTTGTCGAAGAACGGCGGCTGTAGGAACGCGGCCGGGAAGACGATCTCGTTCGCGGTGGGGGAGTAGTAGGCGTTCACCGTCTGCGGTGAGGCACTCCACTCCGATTTGTCCACCGGTTCCCCGAGCCGATCGAACGCCCGCTTCACTTCGAAATCGTTGATGGCACGCAGGGATTCGATCAATTTCCCGCGGGTGACCGTCAACTTCGAATAGTCCACCCACTTGTCGGGGTAGCCGAGCTTCAGGCCGATCTTGTCCAATTTCTCGATCGACGCCTGCCGCGTCTCCGGCGACATCCAGGTCGAATTCGTGAAGTTCTCCCGGTAGGCGGCCGTCAGGTCGTCGACCATGACCTGCACCCGCTCCTTGGCTTCCGGCGGGAAGTACTTCTCCACATACAGCTTGCCGAGCTGTTCGCCGAGATTGCCGTCCACCGTGCCGACCGCGGATTTCCACAACTCGGGCCGTTGCTGCAGACCGGACATGATCCGGCCGTTGAAATCGAAATTGGCGTCCGACAGTTCCTTGGGCAGGAACCGGGCGTAGGTCTGCAGAACCGCCAGTTTGAGATATTCGCGCCACACCGCGATATCGGTGGCGGCCCAGATCTTGCCGGCCTCGGTGACGAAGGACGGCTGGTTCACCACCAGTTTCGCGAACAGGTCGCGGGGGCGGTCGGTGATCCCCGCCAGCCAGGGCTCCCAGTCGTACTCCGGCGCCAGCCCGGTGGCTTCCGCCCAGGTCATCAGGTTGTAGGTGGCCTCGGTATCGCGGTTGCGCACATTGTCCCAGTGGGCGGCGGCGATCCGGGTCTCCAGATCGACCTGCCGGGCGGCGATCGCCGCGGGATCGGGGAGGCCCGCGCCCTTGGCGAGGCGTTCCAGATAGGTCCGGTAACCGGCGAGTTCCTCGGCGAACTGCGGATCGCGATAGTACTGCTCGTTCAGGCCGGTTCCGGACTGGCCGATCGACGCGATATAGGCCGAGGAATTCTTCCGGTCGATACTGACCCCGATACCGATCAGCCCGCCGATCGGCAGCCGCCCCATCACCTCCGCGAGGGCCGGCTTGTCCTTCGCGGCATCGATCTCGGCGAACATCGAATCCAGCGGCGTCAACCCGAGCTGTTCGATTTCGTCGAGGTTCATCCGGGCGTCGTACAGATCGCGGATCTGCTGGGCTTCGCTACCCGGCTCCGGATCGCTGATGCTCTCGACGATCTCGCGCAGTTGCGCCTGGGTGCGCTCCGCGGCCTCGCTGAACGCACCGTACGAGGTCTTGTCCGGCGGCAGCTGGTACTCACGCAGCCATTTGCCGTTGACGTGCCGATACAGATCGTCCTGCGGCCGGACCGCCGGGTCCGAGCCGTCCATGTCCACGCTGACCAGCCGCACCGGCTCGTCCTCGGAACAGGAGACCAGCCATGCGGCCGCGGGCACCAGTCCCAGCGCGACCAGGAACGAGCGGCGATCGAGCGCCACCCGACGATCCGAAGACTTCAACAGAACTCTCTCCCCGATGCGGGACCCGCACCTCGCTAGGCGAACCGGCCTCATGAGGCTACCGGCGGGTTCCGGCGTCGTCGCGCCGGACGCCGCGCACCACCCCGATTTCTCTCCGAGCTGCGGGTTCGCTATCCTTGACCGGTTGCCTGCGGGCCCCGAGCCCGCGATTCGGCCACGAACCCCCGGCGGTTGATCGTATAGATCAGATGAAACCGCTGGTAGGCGTGCGTTCGGGTGGTAACAGACCATGCCCGTCGGGTCGGCAATCCGGCGTGCTTTACGTCCAGGTCGAGGAGGCTGAAGTGATTCAGCAGGAGTCGCGGCTGCGCGTCGCCGACAACACGGGTGCCAAGGAGATTCTCTGCATCCGCGTTCTCGGTGGTTCGTCGCGCCGCTATGCCGGTATCGGCGATGTCATCGTCGCCACTGTGAAAGACGCGATCCCCGGCGGCAACGTCAAACGGGGTGACGTCGTGAAGGCCGTCGTGGTGCGCACCACCAAGGAACGGCGCCGTCCGGATGGTTCCTACATCCGTTTCGACGAGAACGCCGCCGTGCTCATCAAGCCGGACAACGACCCGCGTGGCACCCGCATCTTCGGCCCGGTCGGCCGCGAGCTGCGCGACAAGAAGTTCATGAAGATCGTTTCGCTGGCCCCGGAGGTGCTCTGACATGAAGGTGCACAAGGGCGATACCGTGCTCGTCGTCTCGGGTAAGGACAAGGGCGCCAAGGGTAAGGTCATCCAGGCCTTCCCGCAGCAGAACCGGATCCTGGTCGAGGGCGTGAACCGGATCAAGAAGCATGTCGCGAACTCCGCGAACCTGCGCGGCGCGTCGTCGGGCGGCATCGTTACCCAGGAGGCGCCCATCCACGTGTCCAACGTGATGGTCGTCGACTCCGACGGTAATCCGACCCGGATCGGCTACCGCACCGACGAAGAAACCGGCAAGCGGGTTCGGATCTCCCGTAAGAACGGGAAGGACATCTGATATGACCACCACTGAGAAGATCCAGCCGCGGCTGAAGGTGCGCTACCGCGAGGAAATCAAGGACGCGCTGAACAGCGAGTTCGAGTACGCCAACGTCATGCAGATCCCGGGCGTGGTCAAGGTCGTCGTGAACATGGGTGTCGGCGACGCCGCCCGCGACGCCAAACTGATCAACGGCGCGATCGACGACCTGGCGCTGATCACCGGACAGAAGCCGCAGATCCGCAAGGCCACCAAGTCCATCGCGCAGTTCAAACTGCGTGAGGGTATGCCGATCGGCGCGAAGGTCACCCTGCGCGGCGACCGGATGTGGGAGTTCCTGGACCGCCTGGTCTCGATCGCCCTGCCCCGTATCCGCGACTTCCGTGGCCTGTCGCCCAAGCAGTTCGACGGCAACGGCAACTACACGTTCGGCCTGAGCGAGCAGTCGATGTTCCACGAGATCGATGTGGACAAGATCGACCGTCCGCGCGGTATGGACATCACCGTTGTTACCACCGCGACCAACAACGACGAAGGCCGTGCCCTGCTGAAGCACCTCGGCTTCCCGTTCAAGGAGAACTGAGACATGGCCAAGAAAGCACTGGTCAACAAGGCCAACCGCAAGCCGAAGTTCGCTGTCCGCGCCTACACCCGCTGCCAGCGCTGCGGCCGGCCGCACGCGGTGTACCGCAAGTTCGGCCTGTGCCGTGTGTGCCTGCGCGAGATGGCGCACCGCGGCGAGCTGCCGGGCGTGCACAAGAGCTCCTGGTGAGCTGATCCCGGGCGGCACTGTCCGACCGGGATCCCACACCACTGAAAAGGACCCGAGCTACGGCTCGGGTCCTTTTCGCGCTTGTGGGCCGTCGGCCGCTTCGCCATATGCGGCGAAGGCTCTTCGGCCTCATACCCATACCGACGCCATGGTGAACGGGTGGCCGCGCAGGTGTGCCCATTTGGGCTTCGCGGCTATCCAGGTGTCATCGATCGCGGATTCGGTCAGTTCGGCGAGCTGCCAACCGGCCTCGACACCCGCGGTTACATGGTCGCTGAGACGGTGCAAATGTGTGGAGATGGTCAGTGGCTCGCCAGAGGGGCTGGTGTAGTGCGTGGGCATACCGGTCACCATCATGAATTGCGGGTGGTAGCTGACCGAGACGTATACGCCCCTCGGGCCCGCGAGCCGGCGGGCTTCGGTGTAGAGCGGTGCGAGATCGGGCAGGTGCTCGTCGATCAGGCAGGCGATGACGAGATCGTAGGATCCGCCCGGCAACCCGGTCGCGCGAACATCACCATGTGTGAGGGAGGAATGTATCCCGCGCGCCCGGGCGCGCGCGAGCATCCCTTCGCTGAGGTCGATTCCGTCGATGGTGGCCGGACTGCGTTCGCGCAGCCATTCAGCGGTGCGGCCGGTACCGCAGCCCAAATCCGCTGCGCGGCGGACCTGGTCCCAGCGCGGCCGGTCCAGACGATTCAGCAGAGCCCGATCCATATCGTCGAGGACGGACTGCTCGTAGGTCGGAGCCCAGCCGTCGTATCCCGTGGCGACGTCGACGGCGCGATAACGGCGTCGATCGAAATCGGCGAGGTCCGGCATGAGGCTTATCCTGCGTCTTCGCCGGACCGTGTGCAACGGGTTTCCTGATCACTGAGCCGTGTGCCCGGGGCGGTCAGGTGCGGAGCAAACCGCTGACGAGCAGTAGCAGCGATTCCTGGGTCTGACGGCGGGCGGTGTCCTTGTCGGCTGCGTGGGCGACGATCAGGCCGGCTTCGGAGACGGCGCTCAGGATGAGCTGCGCGAGGGTGGGGACGGCGGTGGCGGTGATCAGGCCGGTGTCGCGGGCACGTTCCAGTTCGGCGGTGATGAGGCCCAGGCCGTGGCGGGCTTCGAGTTCGCGCCAGGCTTCCCAGCCGAGGACAGCAGGGGCATCGAACAGGGCGATACGGATCATCTCCGGGCGCTGGCAGATCTCCAGGAAGGTGTTCAGGCCGGCGGCCATGGCGGTGAGGATGTCCTCGGCGGGGGCGGTGCGTAGTACATTCTCGATTTCGGTGGTGATCTCGGTTTCCAGCTGTTCCAGGACCGCGAGGAACAGGCCGCGTTTATCGCCGTAGTGGTGGTGCAGTGCGCCGCGGGTTACGCCGGCCTCGGTCACCAGTTGCTCCGCGGAGGTACCCGCGAAACCGCGCTCGGTGAACAGGCGGCGGCCGGCTTGTTCGAGCGCGGCGCGGGTGGTGCGGGAGCGGTCCTCCTGGCTACGGCGTGGCATGCAGCCGAGTGAACTCCAGAATTCGTCCGGCGAGCAACTCGGGCTGGTCTTCCGGGATCAGCGTGTAGGAATCGTCGATCAGGTCGAGAGTGGCATCGGGTAGATCGCGGACGAGACGTTCGGCGTAGGAGACCGGGAACAGCCGGTCCTCGCGGGCCCAGACGACGAGTACCGGCACCGTCACCGAATCGAATCGGGTGGCGGCATCGAGGGTGTAGCGGCGCCGCGCGTGCTGTAGGAAGCGGCGCAGGTCGGCGCGGATGGCTGCCGATTCACGGCTGGGCCGGAGATAGGAATCGACGGTCTCGGGTGGGATCGGGCGTTTGCTCAACCAGCCCAGCGCGATCGGCAGGCGCTGCAGGAAACGGAATCGCAGCAGTTCGGTGATGAGCCGGACCGATCCCGGCACGCGCGCCAGCGGCGGTAGCAGGGTGAACGGCTGTGGCAGGAAACTCTCGTAGGAATCGACCGCGGCGAGCACGACACGGCCGATCCGTTCCGGGCGGTGGGTCAGCAGTACCTGGGTGAGGGCGCCGCCGGTGTCGTTGGCGACGATCGTGACATTCTGCAGGTCGAGATGGTCGAGAAAATCGGCGATGAGACCGGCGACGCCGGTGGGGGTGAGGTCGGCGTCCGGCACCGGGATCGAATGCGATCCGAGGGGCCAGTCCGGGACGAGGCAGCGGTAACCTGCCGCCGCGACCGGCGCGACGGTGTGCCGCCACAGGCCGGAGTTGACGAGTAGTCCGTGGACGAAGACGATCGGTGGCCCGCTGCCGGTATCGCTGTAGCGGATGGCTGCGGTGGGCAAGTGGGCGATATCGATGCGACCGAGGTCGTTGGTGTTCGACATATTTCCTCCGGGGTCGGTTCCACATCGATAGTTACATACATGCCGTATGTATGTCTACGGGTGCTGTGTCGCTCCGGGGTCCGGCATGCCTCATGGGGGAAGCGCCGGTGACCGGCTGTTGTCCGATGCCGGAAACAACAGGATCAGGCGAAGTGGGATTTGTAGATCTGACCGTGCACGCCGACCGTGCGGTCCACGACCTGGGAGACGGTGAAGTCCGCCGCCGCCGAGAGATAGGCGTACGCGGTGGCGCGGTCCATACCCTTTTCCTGCTCGAGGAAGTCGAGTGCGTTGACCACTGCGCGGCGCATGGCGATATCCAGATCACCGGACTGGCCGCCCAGCGAACCGTCCGGATCGGAGAGGCCGATCGGGATCCAGGCCTCCTCGGTTTCCCCGAACGGGTAGGTGTAGGCGACCTCCGGCGCGTCCCCGGATCCCGGTTTGCAGACGGTGAGCCGGAAGGTGCCGCGCAACGAGCCCTCCATCGCGGTGAGCGCGGCTTCGCCGTCGCCCATGGCCATATGCGGGTCGCCGACATAGAACAGTGCGCCTTCGGCGAAAACCGGGAGATAGAAGGCGGATCCCGCACCCAGCAGGCGGATATCGATATTGCCGCCGCCACGGGTCGGGGGAATCGAATTGGCCGAGGCCGCTTTCGGATCGGTGTCGGGCGAGAAGGCCACGCCCATCATGCCCATGAAGGGCCGTAGCGGGAAGCGGACCTTTGCCTCGCCGTACGGCATAACGCCCAGACCTTCCTCGATGGCGGTGAAGGTGGAGATATTGCCGTAATCGCGCGGATCGTCGGCGGAGCGGCCGTCGGTCGATATCGGCGGCATCACCTCTGCCAGTGAGATACCGGCGGGAGCCTCGCCTTTCGCCGTCCGGGCCAAGGCGCCCTTGCCGTGCCGGCTCGAGACCACGCCGTACGGCACGCGCGGGACTGCATCGAGGGTTTCGATCTTCAGGACATCGCCCGGCCGGGCGCCCTCGACGAATACCGGACCGGTGACGATATGCGGGCCGTCGGTATCGAAATCCCGCGGCGTCCGGTCGTAACCCTCGGCGATGGCGACGGCATCGGCCAGTACATCGCCTTTCGCGACGCCCTCGGCACCGAAGTACGCCACCGGGTCCCGGCCCTGGTCTTCGAGGATGCCTTCGTGCGATACGGCGTCGATGGTGACCGTCTCGCCGGATTTCATCCGCAGCACTTCTGTGCTGTGGATATTGGGGACATAACCCCACAGCACCTGTTCCACTTCCGAGCGCAGGTAGTGGTCGCCGGGGATATCGCCCTGGCCGGGTTGCAGGATCGGTACGCCGCCGGTGTATGGCCGGGCAGTCGGGGAGCCCGAGACGGAGTTGGCCGCGGTGTCCGTGGCGCAGGAGGTGGCCGCGGCCGCGGCGCCGACCGCTCCGACAGCGGCGGCCGCGCGGAGAAACCCTCGCCTGCCCAGTCCGCGCGTGAGGGTTTCGGCCGCGGCGCGGGCGTAGGAATCGGTCATGGGGCACCTCCGGATCAGGCTGGTCGAGCGTCCGAAAGGTATCGAGCCGAGGTTTCGTGGCCGTTTCTGTTCTGTGTCGATGGAGTATGACGCTCGCGCGCGGCCGGTTCCCGGGGTGCCGGGGTCTGGGCGCGGTCGCTGTCCGATAGCTGTCGCGATGCGATCCGGATCGTTCCCAGTGCCGGAATCGTCCCGGTTGTCCCGGTGTGGAAATAGCCCCCTAGTATCGGCGGCTGTGAGGAGTATCGGGCGCCCGCCGAACTTGGCGCGGGCTGTCGTTCTGGTATTCGCCACCGTGGTAATGACTTTCGGTATCCAGAACTTTTCGAACCCGGAACCCACGCCGCCCGGGAAGCTTTCGTTCGTCCACTCGGTGGTCGCGATCCACGAACCGGTCGGTTACGTCCTCTCGGAGTCCCCGGATACGGGCAGCCAGACCGTGCACTGTCCTTTCCGCTGTGTCCGTGCTCCGGCCGTTCGCCCGCGGGTGGGCTCTCTCTGGTACCCGGCCCTGTTGATCGCCGGACTGCTGATCGCGGGTGCGTATTACCGCCGATGGGACGACCGGCCTCGCGCTGCCGGCCGAACTGCCACCGGGGCAGTGGGCCCGGAGTTGTTGCTACACCTCTGCGTCTGCCGGCGCTGACGGTCCATTGGTGGACGTAGCTCGTCCACCGACGCATGAGCCCTGTAGTCCAGGCTCCGCCGGCAGCGCGTGCGCCGATCGGTGGCCGGGAAACGCTGCGGGGCGGACGTGTTCAGCCCGGCCGTGTGCGTGACCACGGGTAATTGCCGACGAGAAGGGGCGGCCATTGCTTCCGGTTCACCCGAAAAGCGTCACCGGGCGTCCCATTCGTGTCGGCGGTGCCGCCGTCGGCCCGAATCCGTCAGTGCAACAACACTTTGCACCACAAATCAGGAGATACTTTTCGTGAGAATCCGCACACCTCTGATCACTCTCGCCGTTCCGCTCGGCTGTCTGGTCTTCGGGGCCGGTACTGCCTCGGCGGTGACGACGGAGCAGGCGCCGAATACGGTCACGGTGAACTTCACCGACGTGGAGGCGCGCATGATCGATGCGCTGGATCTGGGACCGGTGCTGGGTGCGCTGCCGCCCAACTTCACGCCGGAGGCGAAACAGCGTCTGGGGGAGAATCTGGCCGAATACGCCGGTCGTGCCGCGCGGACCCCGGGGTCGACGCTATCGGTGATCATCGATCAGCCGGTGGGTGCTCCACCCGGTATCGGCGTGACCGTCATCCCGTGATGCGTTGAGTAGAGGCACCGCTCGGTCCGGGTGGGCCGAGCGGTGCCCGCGGGCGCAGGATGGTCAAGAGAGCGCGGCCCGGGCTTCGTCGAGATGGGACTGCCAGGCGTCGCGATCCACATGGTGGTAGCCGGAGGCTCCCGCGACGAAAGCGCTCGACACCACCATGTCCGGTTGCACGGTGGCCAGTGTGTCCAGCGCCGCGAACAGGCCGTCTTTATCGCTGTAACCCGGGATGTATCCCACTCGCCAGCCCTCGCGATAGCGCAGCAGGGTATCGCCGGTGAACAAATAGCGGCGGCCGTCGTGGCCGGGGACCAGGTAGCAGGTGCTGCCCGGCGTATGGCCGGGGGTGGGAATCACTTCGACGCCCGCATCGTCCACACCTCGTTCGGATACCGCGATATCGATCGGTGCGTGGGCTCCGATTTCGGCGGCTTCGGCGGCCGGGGCGTACAGGCGGCTGCCGAAGCGCCCGGCCACGGCACGCAGCATCGGCCCGGCTTCGTCCTGGTGGCTCAGATACTGGCGGGCGACGCCACCGAGTTGTTCGAGCCGGTCGAAGTCCTGGTCACTACCGGGGGAATAGAAGAGGATGTTCGGTCCGGCGGGTGGGGTCCACAGGTAGGCGTGAGTTCGTGGCCCGCCGGGGACGACGAACTCGCGGGTTTCCCAGAGATCGGGCGTTAGCTGGTGCATTGTCGGTTCGGTGGGGCCGGTTTCCCGGATTGTTTCGGTGCGCATGACCCGACGGTAAAACCTGAATAATAGTTCAGGTCAAGGCTTCGGTGCTGCGGTCTCCGGACGAAATTCAGCGCGAGGTGATGAACGGAACCAGCTGTTCGTCGGGTGTCCAGGCGCCGTGATGGCCGACCATCGCCGATTCCAGCGGTTCGGATTCCGGCCGCACCAGCACGGCGCCGCCCTCGGCCACCGCCAGCAGGTCCCCGATACGGTGCGCGATCACGGGATCGGGCGGGGTACGGCCGAACCAGTGCTCGTCCAGTGCCTGCTCACGCGTTACGACATGTGCGTGGCCGGCCAGTTCGCCGGTCCATCGATCGAAAGTATCGGATAGTGCGGCCGGGTCGCGGAGGTAGATATGGCGTACGCGTGCCTCACCGGCGATCAACCGCACGCCGTCGTGCAGCCCGGGCCGGGTATCCAGGTCGATGACGGTATCGGCGTGGACCATTCCGTGGTCGCCGGTGATCAGCAGTGTGCAGGTATCCGGGAGATCGGTGAGCAGGTCGGCCGCGAAGGCGTCGATATCCCGCAGAACCGCGAGCGCCGCCGGGGATTCGGGACCGTGCAGATGACCGTTGCCGTCCAGATCGGGGAAGTAGGCGTAGGCGAAACGCGAACCCGCACCGGAATGATCGGCGACCGCCCGGATTCCGGCGCGTACCTCGTCCAGTGTGGTCGCGGGGTGCAGGGTTCCGGCGGCCCGGAACGATGCGCGGGTGAGGCCGGAGGTTTGCTGATATCCGGGAATCACATAGTGCACCTCGACCCCGCGGGCGGCGAGATCCTCGAGCCTGCTGGTGCCCGGCTGAACCGTTTCGGGCGGATGCGTTTCGCGGGCGTCGTCGCCGGTCGCGCCGTCGAGCCGCCAGCGCAGTGAATTGAACAGCCGGATACCGTCCGGGCCGGGGACGGCGAAGCTGTAGCCGATGATGCCGTGCGTCGCGCACGGGGCGCCCAGGGCCAGGCTGGTGAGGCTGGTCGAGGTGGTCGCCGGGAAGCCGGCGGTGAGTGTGGTGGCGGTATGTGCCGCCAGCGTGGGGGCGAGGTCGCGGTGCCGGGCGAGTAGTTCCGCGCCCAGGCCGTCGATCAGCAGCACCACCACGTCGCGGTTGGGTGCGATTCCCAAGGGGTTGGGTTCGTCCGATCCGAACGAGGCGGCCACGGACGGCAGGACATCGGCGAGTGAATACGGCATCGCTTCATATCGTGCCGTATCCGCCGGTTTCGGGGTGGTCCGATCGACCGGGTGGTGGGGTGTCCGAATTGGTTAGATTGCATCATGCATGTTATGTGTATTATGCACATCGACTGAACTTTTCTTGCGAGGAGCAAGCTCGTGACCAAAACCGAACCCGCTGTCCGCCCCGGGGCGGTACTTGCGGTGCTCGCCTTCGCTGGGATCGTGGCGTCACTGACGCAGACCCTGGTGATGCCGTTACTCGGGCAGCTGCCGGAGATCTTGAGCACCGACCCGTCGAACGCGACCTGGGTGGTGACCGCGAGCCTGCTGGCCAGCGCGGTGACGACTCCGGTCGCCGGCCGGCTGGGCGACCTCTACGGCAAACGCGTGGTCCTGGTGGGCTCGGTGGTTCCGCTCATCATCGGGTCGGTGCTGTGCGCCGTGTCCACGTCGCTGTGGCCGATGCTCGTCGGCCGCGCTCTGCAGGGGATGGCCGTGGGCCTGATCCCGGTCGGTATCGCCGCCCTGCGCGATCTGCTGCCGCCCGCCAAGCTCGGCTCGGGTATCGCGCTGATCAGCTCCTCCCTCGGTGTCGGTGGTGCGCTCGGTCTGCCGCTGGCCGCGGCGGTCGTCGAATACAGCAGCTGGCAGTACCTGTTCTGGGGTATCGCCGTACTCGGCGCGATCGCGGGCCTGCTGATCTTCCTGGTGGTACCGGCGACCCCGCCGCGTGCCGAACGCGGCCGCTTCGATGTGCTGGGCGCACTCGGTCTCGGCGCCGCTCTGGTCTGCCTCCTGCTCGCCGTCTCCAAGGGGGCGACCTGGGGCTGGACGAGCGTCACCACCATCTCGCTGTTCATCGCCGCGGTGGTAGTGCTGCTGCTGTGGGGTCTGTGGGAACTGCGCTCGCGTGATCCGCTGGTCGATCTGCGGGTGACCGCGCGCCCGCGGGTGCTGCTGACCAATGCCGCCTCGATCGTCATCGGCATGGCCATGTTCGCGCAGGCGCTGATCTTCCCGCAGCTGCTGCAGCTGCCGGAAGCCACCGGCTACGGCCTGGGGCAGTCGATGGTCGCGATGGGCCTGTGGATGGCGCCCGGTGGTCTGACCATGATGCTCACCTCGCCGCTGAGCGCGAAGCTGTCCGCGATCGCCGGCCCGAAGATCACCTTGATTCTCGGCTCGGTCATCATCGCCATCGGGTACGGGTCGTCGGTCCTGATGATGGGCGAGGCGTGGGGGTTGATGCTCGGCGGCATCATCATCAGCTTCGGTGTCGGTTTCGCCTACGGTGCGATGCCCGCGCTGATCATGAGCTCGGTGCCGATCACCGAGACCTCGGCCGCGAACAGCTTCAACACGCTGATGCGTTCGATCGGTACCTCGGTGGCCTCGGCCGCCGTCGGCGCGGTCCTCGCGCAGATGAGCGTCAGTTTCGCCGGCGGGGCCAGCGTCCCGACCGAGGACGGTTTCCGGGTCGGCATCCTGATCGGCTGCGGTGTCGCCGTGGCGGCCGCATTGGTCGCGCTGACCATTCCGACGGCCAAACGCGCGGCCGCGGCGGCTGTCGCCGGCGCCCGGCCCGACGAAGCGAGGGCCGAAGCGCATGCGGTGGCCGAAGCCGTCCCGGCGGCGCCCGCGGGGCTCTCGGCGGAAGCCGAGCAGGTGGTCGACGATGTGGCGGCGAAGGCGGTCACCGAGGACATCGCTGTCACGCCGAGCCCGCGGCACGCAGCACCCGAGACACCGGCCGTCGCGCCGGCGCAACGCAACGGTGCGAGCGAACCGTCCCCGCAGCCGACCGGCAATGGTTCGGTGCTGTTCGGCCGGGTGTCCGATACCCGCGGCGGCGCGGTATCCGGCGCGACACTCACCTTGATCTCGCCCGCCGGGCAGCAACTGGGCCGGGCCCGGTCGGGACCGGACGGGTTCTACGAACTGGCTGCGCCGGCGCCGGGGTCGTATGTACTGATCGCCTCCGCGGAGGGGCGGCGGCCGGATGCATCGACCGCGGTTCTCGGCAGCAACCCCGTGTCCTACGATGTCACGCTCAGTGCGCTGACCGGTCTCGAAGGCGTGGTCCTGCGTACCGGTGACGGCACCCCGGTCTCCGCCGCGATGATCACCGCCCTGGACCTGCGGGGTGAGGTCATGGCGGCAGGCGAATCCGATCACACCGGACGGTTCGAGCTCACCGGACTGCCGGAGGGCGAGTTCACCATCGCGGTGAGCGCGTTCGGCTACCATCCGGCCGCCGTATCTGCCCAGGTGACCGGCCGGGACACCGCCCGCCTGGAGGTACTGCTGCGACCCGGCGTGCGAGTCGCGGGTGTCGTCAACGGTGGCGGGCGTCCACTGGCCGGTGCGCTGGTCACCCTGACCGATTCGCTGGGCAATGTGCTCGAGAGCCGGACCACGGACGCGGACGGTTCCTATACCTTCGGCAATCTCGCCGAAGGTAGCTACACCGTGGTCGCCAGCGGCTACGCGCCGGCCAGTGCGCAGGTGCGAGTGGGCGAACACGATGTCGAGGGCTTCGATATGGAACTGCGCGCAGCCGCCGCCGACGAACCTGCCGAGCCGGTCGAGCCCGAAACCGGGCAGTTCGACGATCTGCCGGAGGTGCACAAGAGCTCCTGGTGAGCCGCCTGTGCCGAGAGTGCGCCAGGGCCCCTGAAGCAAACAACCGCTTCAGGGGCCCTGTTGCGTGAGAATCCGGCTAGCTGTCGCCGCCCTTGTCATCGTCGGCTCGGCTGATCAGGTCAACGATCTGCTGCTGTCCCGCCGCCAGTATGTCGAACTTGCTACGTATTTCCAGGGTCAACGTGTCCACCCTGCCGTTCAGCTGCCCGAGTTCGCCCCGGATCTCGCTGATATCGCCGCGGATATCGGCGATATCAGCCCGTGTCGCGTTGTGCAGGCGCATGTTCTGTTCGCGGAACTCGCGTAGTTCGATCCGCAATTCCGAGGTATCGCGGTCCGCCCCGCCCGCAAGGACGCGCGCCGCGGCGGCATCTTTCTCGCTGCGCTGCAACCGATGCTTGAGATCTCCCACCTCACCTTCGAGGGCGGTGACCCGCTCCTCGAGGTTCCCCTTCTCTGTCATAATGGCCAGAGTACCTGGTCAGGATGCCATTCTTGGACCCTGATTTTGTCGTATTCGAGCCAGCTCCTACACTAGACCGGTTGCCAGGGCACATCTGTGTCCGTGGGCGGCCCCGCGTGGGCCCCCGGGCGATACGAACTCATCCGGCGGTGATTGCCGTCCGGACCAGCCGAATTGCTGTAGGCCCACGGCCTGCGCCCGCGTGGCGCGGGTGTTGTATGGGAACCGCAGCGAGAAAGGTGTCGAGGTCGAACTATGACCATGACCGATCCGATCGCAGACTTCCTCACACGTCTGCGCAACGCCAACTCGGCGTACCACGATGAGGTGAAGGCTCCGCATTCGAAGCTCAAGGCGAATATCGCCGAGATCTTGAAGCGTGAGGGCTATATCGCCGATTACCGCACCGAGGACGCGACCGTGGGCAAGGCCCTCGTTGTCGACCTCAAGTACGGCCCCAGCCGGGAGCGCAGCCTGCAGGGTCTGCGCCGCGTCTCGAAGCCGGGTCTGCGCGTGTACGCGAAATCCACCAACCTGCCCAAGGTCCTGGGCGGCCTCGGCGTGGCGATCATCTCCACGTCGACCGGTCTGCTCACCGACCGTCAGGCGGCTCAGCAGGGAGTAGGCGGGGAAGTCCTCGCCTACGTCTGGTAAGGGAGGTACGGACATGTCGCGTATCGGCAAAGATCCCGTCGTGATTCCCTCGGGTGTCGAGGTGACCATCAACGGCCAGGACGTCGCCGTGAAGGGCCCGAAGGGTCAGCTCGCGCTGACCATTTCCGAGCCGATCACCGTCGCGCAGGAAGACGGCCGCCTGGTGGTTTCCCGCCCGGACGACGAGCGGCGCAACCGTTCGCTGCACGGCCTGACCCGCACCCTGATCGACAATATGGTCACCGGTGTCACCAAGGGCTACGAGAAGAAGATGGAAATCTTCGGCGTCGGCTACCGTGTGCAGCAGAAGGGCAGCAACCTCGAGTTCGCCCTCGGCTACAGCCATCCGGTGCCGATCGAGGCGCCCGACGGCATCACCTTCGCGGTGGAATCGCCCACCAAATTCTCCGTATCCGGGATCGACAAGCAGAAGGTCGGCCAGATTTCGGCGGTTATCCACGGCCTGCGCAAGCCCGACCCGTACAAGGGCAAGGGCATCCGCTACGCCGGCGAGGTCGTTCGCCGCAAGGTCGGAAAGACGGGTAAGTGATCATGGCGCAAACCGAGAACCAGAAGTCCAAGCGCATTCCGCTGGGCAAGGATGCTTCGACCCGCCGTCGGCTGTCCAAGACGCGGCGTCACTTCCGCCTGCGCAAGAAGATCGAGGGCACCAGCGTTCGGCCGCGGCTGATCGTGCACCGCTCCTCGCGGCATCTGCATGTGCAGCTCATCGACGATTCGGCCGGTCGCACCCTGGCCTCGGCCTCGACTATCGAAGCCGATGTGCGGGCGCTGGACGGCGACAAGACCGCCAAGGGCAAGAAGGTCGGCGAACTGATCGCCGAGCGTGCCAAGGCCGCCGGTGTGGAGGCCGTGGTGTTCGACCGTGGCGGCCACGACTACCACGGCCGGATCGCGGCGCTCGCCGACGCCGCCCGGGAAGGCGGGTTGAAGTTCTGATGATCAACACCACTGCACTTACCAGCGTGAACGGAAGGAACGTCTGATGCCGGGACGTCAACGGCGTGACGGCGGAAACGGACCCGCCGGACAGAACCCCAACGCCCCCGAGGGCGGCCGCGACAACCGTCGTGGCGGCGGCGACCGCCGCGGCGATCGTCGTAACGATCCCGCCGAGAAGAACCAGCTCGAGCGCGTCGTAGCGATCAACCGTGTCTCCAAGGTCGTCAAGGGTGGCCGGCGCTTCAGCTTCACCGCCCTGGTCATCGTGGGCGACGGCAACGGCCTGGTCGGTGTCGGCTACGGCAAGGCCAAGGAAGTTCCCGCGGCCATCCAGAAGGGTGTCGAGGAAGCGCGTAAGGGCTTCTTCCGCGTCCCGATGATCGGCTCCACCATCACCCACCCGGTGCAGGGCGAAGCGGCGGCCGGTGTCGTCATGCTGCGTCCGGCCTCCCCGGGTACCGGTGTGATCGCCGGTGGCGCCGCGCGTGCCGTACTGGAATGCGCGGGCATCCACGACATCCTGGCCAAGTCGCTCGGTAGCGACAACGCGATCAACGTCGTCCACGCGACCGTCGCCGCACTCAAGATGCTGCAGCGGCCGGAAGAGGTCGCGGCGCGCCGCGGTCTGCCGATCGAGGACGTCGCTCCCGCGGGCATGCTGCGTGCCCGTGCCGGACAAGGAGTCTGATATGGCAGATCTCAAGGTGACCCAGATCAAGAGCTCGATCGGCGCCAAGCAGAATCAGCGGGAAAGCCTGCGGACCCTCGGTCTGCGGGGTATCCGTAAGACGGTGATCCGGGAGGACAACCCGCAGAACCGTGGTCTGATCAATGTCGTGCGCCACCTCGTAACTGTTGAGGAGGTCTGACATGACCATCAAATTGCATCATCTGCGCCCGGCCCCGGGCTCCAAGACCGATAAGACCCGGGTGGGTCGCGGTGAGGGCTCCAAGGGCAAGACCGCCGGCCGCGGTACCAAGGGCACCAAGGCACGGAAGAACGTGCCCGCCGCATTCGAGGGCGGGCAGATGCCGCTTCAGATGCGGTTGCCGAAGCTGCGCGGCTTCACCAACCCGTTCCGGGTGGAGTACCAGGTAGTGAACGTGGGCACCATTGCCGAGCTGTTCCCCGAGGGCGGCACCATCGGTAAGGACGAGCTGGTCGCCAAGGGCGCGGTGCGCAAGAACCAGCTGGTGAAGGTGCTCGGCGAGGGAGAGATCTCCGTCGCCGTGCAGGTCAGTGCGGACAAGTTCTCCGGCTCCGCCAAGGAGAAGATTTCCGCCGCCGGTGGTACCGCCACCGAACTGGGCTGACGTACGCCATACGTCGATCGACATGGTCGGGTCAAGCGCGGAAGCGGTAGCGCAGCGTAACCACGCAGCGCTCCCGACCATGTCGAAAGGCACAGCGCCGCCGGACGAGTGCAGGCTCGTCCGGCGTCACTGTTAGAGTTCAAGTGGTTCTGCCAAGACCCGTCATGGGTTCGGCGATTTCCGAGTCGGGACACGCTGAAATTTCCATGGCCTGACCATGTCGTTCGCCAGGAGGATCTGTGCTTTCCGCCTTCGTTACGGCCTTCCGGACCTCGGACTTGCGGCGGAAGATTCTCTTCACGCTGGGGCTGGTCGCGCTGTACCGCGCCGGTGCCGCGCTGCCCTCGCCGGGCGTCGACTACAGGGCGGTCCAGGAGTGTATCGACCTGGTTTCCGGTGGTGATTCCGCCGGTATCTACCAGCTGATCAACCTGTTCTCCGGTGGCGCGCTACTGCAGTTGTCGGTGTTCGCGATCGGCATCATGCCCTACATCACAGCGAGCATCATCGTCCAGCTGCTCACCGTGGTCATCCCACGGTTCGAGGAGCTGAAGAAAGAAGGCCAGGCCGGCCAGACGAAGATGACGCAGTACACCCGATACCTGTCGATCGCGCTGGCGATTCTGCAGGCCACGGGTCTGGTGGCGCTGGCCGCTCGCGGCCAACTCCTCCAGGGCTGTCAGCAGGATATTCTCGCCGACACCAGTATCTTCGGCATGATCATCATCGTTCTGGTGATGACCGCGGGCGCCGCCCTGGTGATGTGGTTCGGCGAGCAGATCACCGAGCGCGGTGTCGGCAACGGTATGTCGCTGCTGATCTTCGCCGGTATCGCGGCCCGGATCCCCTCCGAGGGCAAAAACATCCTGGACAGCCGTGGCGGTCTGGTGTTCGGCGTGGTGTGCGCGGCGGCGCTGGCGATCATCATCGCCGTGGTATTCGTCGAGCAGGGCCAGCGCCGGATTCCGGTGCAATACGCCAAACGCGTCGTCGGCCGTAAAATGTACGGCGGTTCCTCGACTTATCTGCCGCTGAAGGTCAACCAGGCCGGTGTGATCCCGGTGATCTTCGCCTCCTCGCTTCTTTACCTGCCGAACCTGGTCGTGCAGCTGACGGGCTCCACGAACGAGACCGACCCGAGCTGGTGGCAGGAAATAATCCAGACCTACCTGGTGGATCCCACCAACCCGGTCTATATCGCGATCTACTTCGGACTGATCGTGTTCTTCGCCTACTTCTACGTGGCCATCACCTTCAACCCGGAGGAACGGGCCGACGAGATGAAGAAGTACGGCGGTTTCATCCCGGGCTACCGGCCCGGTAAACCGACCGCGGATCATCTCAGCTTCGTACTGAGCCGGATCACCCTCCCCGGCTCCATGTACCTCGGAGCGGTGGCTGTCCTGCCGACTGTGTTCCTCGGCTCCACCGGCGGCGCGCAGAGCATGGTATTCGGCGGTGCCGCGGTGCTGATCATCGTGAGCGTCGGCCTGGACACCGTGAAGCAGATCGAAAGCCAACTCATGAATCGCAATTACGAAGGGTTCCTCAAGTGAGAGTCGTACTACTCGGACCGCCGGGAGCGGGCAAGGGCACTCAAGCCGTGCTGCTATCGGAAAAGCTGGGCGTACCGCATATCTCCACCGGGGACCTCTTCCGCGCGAATATCAGCGAGCAGACACCGCTCGGCCTCGAGGCCAAGCGCTACATGGACGCCGGCGAGCTGGTGCCCAGCGATGTGACCAACCGTATGGTCCGGTCCCGGGTCGGCGAACCCGATGCGGCGCGCGGTTTCGTTCTCGACGGATACCCGCGCACGGTCGACCAGGCCGACGCGCTGGCGAAGATCCTCGACGAACTGGGCAGCGGGCTCGACGCCGTGCTGTGCTTCGTGGTGTCCGAGGACACCGTGGTCGAGCGGATGCTCTCACGGGGTCGCTCCGACGACAACGAGGAAACCATCCGGACCCGCCTGCGTGTCTACCGCGACGAGACCGAACCCCTGCTGAAGTACTACGACGGCCTGGTCGTCTCGGTGGACGGTATCGGCGAGGTCGACGAGGTCAACGCGCGCGCCCTGGAGGCACTGGGCCGTAATGCCACGACCGGTTAGCTCGGTTTCCGGGTCCGGAGCCGATCCTTCGACGAGGGAGAGTCGTGGTGTTCGGGCGTAAGAACAAGAAGGTCGTACCGTTCCGCACCGCAGGGGAGCTCGACGCCATGGCGGCGGCCGGCGCGATCGTCGGCCGCGCATTGGTGGCTGTCCGCGCCGCCGCCGCCCCCGGGGTCTCCACGCTCGAACTGGACCGGGTGGCCGAACAGGTGATCCGGGACGCCGGTGCGGTCCCGTCTTTCAAGGGTTACCACGGTTTCCCGGGCTCGATCTGTGCCTCGGTGAACGATCGTGTGGTGCACGGTATCCCGACCGAGGCAGAGATCTTGGCACCGGGAGATCTGGTGTCCATCGATTGCGGTGCGATCCTCGACGGCTGGCACGGTGATTCGGCGTGGACGTTCGGTGTCGGTGAGGTATCGGAAGCCGATCGGATGCTGAGCGAAGCCACCGAGAAGTCGATGGTGGCGGGGATCGCGGCTATGGTCCCGGAGAACCGGCTCACCGATGTCTCACACGCGATCGAGCTGGGGACCCGGGCCGCGGAAGCCGAGCACAGCCGGTCGTACGGAATCGTCGACGGATACGGCGGGCACGGTATCGGCCGCGAAATGCATCTCGACCCGTTCCTGCCGAACGAGGGACAGCCGGGTAAGGGGCCACGGCTGGTGGTCGGTTCGGTGCTCGCGATCGAGCCGATGCTGACTCTGGGCACCGCGGATACGAAGGTGCTCGACGACGACTGGACCGTGGTGACCACCGATGGTTCGCGCGCCGCGCACTGGGAGCACACGGTCGCAGTGACCGAGGACGGTCCGCGGATTCTGACCTTGCGCCCGTCCGACTCCGAGTAGGCACGGGGTAGCACACCCGGTGCCGGCCGGATCGACCGATCGCACCGGGCGGTTTTCACGCCGACTGGATCCGGTTGGCACAGTGCGGAACCTGATATTTCGCCGGCAGCCGGGTAGTGCCGCGGCTGCCGGTGCCTCCACAGCGCAGGCCGTGAAGCCGGGTTGCCGGAGCGCGCCGTCGGATCTGTCCATTCTGCGGTAAATGTCGTGTGTGCGAGAGCGGCGAGGGCGCACTAGCGTGGGGCCCCGTGCGTCTGGAGGAGGCGTACGAAACAGATCGGGGTGTTTTCGTGCTCTACGCAAATCTGCTCACGGGATTATCCGCGCCCGCGGACGGCGGCGTTCTTGCCGCGGGTGGCGAGCTGTTGGCTCGTAGCCGTGGTGGCGGTGGTGGGGACGGGGGTGATATCCACTGGGGGTGGGTGATCACCTTCATCGTTCTGGTGATCGTGGCGATCGCCGTTATCGCCTGGTGGAAGGCCCGGCAGCTACAACAGTCGGCGGCGCCGAGACCGCCGATGCAGCAGGCCGGCCCCCCGCAGGGGCAACCCGGTGGGTTCGCGCAGCAGGCCGGCGGGCCGTACGGTGCGCCGCCCGCGCCTTATGGGGTCCCGCCGGGGCATCCGGGTGGAAATCCGCAACCGGGAGGAATGCCGCAGCAGCCCGGTGGCGTTCCGCCGCAGCAGTACGGGGGCGGCGTTCCGCCGCAACCGTACCCGCAGAATCCGCAGTACGGGGGCTATGGGACTCCGCCCGGCCGTTGAGGATTCGGTCTGTCACGGCGCAGGTGCGGCGTGACAGGCCGTGTTTCAACTGCCCTGCGGCGGCTGCCCTCACAGCTCCAGCATGATCGTGACCGGGCCGTCGTTGGTGAGTTCCACCTGCATATGGGCGCCGAAACGGCCGCCGGCGACCGTGGCGCCCAGCTGCCGGAGTGTCTCGGTGACGGCTTCCACCAGAGGTTCCGCGAGCGGACCCGGTGCGGCGGCCGACCAGGAGGGACGGCGTCCTTTACGGGTATCGGCATACAGAGTGAACTGACTGACCACGAGGATCGGGGCGGACAGATCCGCGGCACTGCGCTCATCGTCGAGAATTCGCAGGCGCCAGATCTTCTCGGCCATGGCGCGGGCAGTGGTATCGGTATCGGTATGGGTGACCCCGATCAGGGCCAGTAATCCGTGCGGGATTCCCCGGTCCGTCGGGTCGATCCGGCCGACCACTTCGCCGTCCACCCGGACCTGCGCCGAGGTCACACGCTGTAGTAGGGCTCGCATATCGGTCGATCATGCCGTGCCGGCTGCCGCGCCGATGCCGTGGGACAGGTATTCCCATCCGCCGCGCACCGCGCAGAAGCTCCTGCCCGGCTGTATTTCTCGTTCGCAAACCGTGGGAAAGCTGCTGTTCACACCCGCATCACGCCGGGTTCGCTCCAGGCTGCCATCGTCGATTCGAACGGATACGACGGTGCGGGGTGGCTCGGCACCGCGGGAGGAGTGGACGCCATGGCCGACAGGGTCGACTACAACGACGAAGCGTTCCGGGCGGCCGCGGAACGTACGGGCGGCGTGCGCGATCGGGTCAACGGCGTGATCGACACCCTCACCACCAGCATCAACGGCCGCGGTGAGCCGTGGGGTAACGATACGCTCGGTAACAGCTTCTTCGACGGGCAGAACAACGACGGATACGGCGCGGGTAAGAAGAATCTGGTCGACAGCGCCGAAAACGTCGCCGGGACAATGAACTCCTTCTACGAGGGCCAGGTCGAGAGCGCCGACTATCTGCAGGATATGGAAGACGGCAACCGCGACGGTCTGCGCTGATCGGGGCTGCGGCGCGACGATGACCAACGAACAAGCCAAAGCCGATTTCGCCGCGATCATGGGCGGGGTGCGCGAGCAGATGCGCACCATCGCACGAATCCAGCAGCAGCGCGCCGAACTGACCGCCACCGGGAATGCCCGGGGCAAGAAGGTCCGCGTCACCGTGAACGCCGACAACACGGTGATCGATGTGAAATTTGCCGACGATATCGACGAATTGAGCTATTCGGAGATTGCGAAGGCGATCGTCGAAGCGACGCAGGGCGCCTGTAATCAGATCGCGGAAAAGACCACCGATCTGATGGCGCCATTGGAAACGCAGAAGGCGCGGATGCCCAAACTCTCCGATCTCGTGGAAGGAATCGAAGAGACGGAGATACCGGGAGTGGTATCGGCTTCCACTGTGCGGCCGACGCCCGCGGAACGGCGCGGAGGCCCGGATGGCAGCGGACTGCCGTTCGCCGGTGAAGACGGTAGCGGGCGTGGCCGCTCGGTTACCGACTCCAGCTGGTAATCCGAGTAACCCACCATGATCGACATCCCGGGTTGGGCGCAGAATCTCGCATGGCTCGCGGGCGTGGAATGGCCCGAGGGCAACGAAGACGAGATGTGGGGCCTGGGGGGAGACTGGCGGGACGCGGGGGGTTCACTCGACGATATCGTCGCCGACATCATCGAGGCCAAACGAGCCTCACTGCACGCCTATCCAGAGGGTGACGGCGTCGAGGAGATGATCAAGGCTTTCGACAGCCTCATCTCCGGTGACGGATCCGATACCGATCAATCCGTGCCGAAGCTGGCCGACAACTTCCGGGCGCTCGGGGATGCGGCGTACAACACCGGCACGGAGATCGAATACACCAAGCTGATGTATCTCTCGTCGCTGGGTCTGCTGGCGGCGGAACTGGCTGCGGCGTTGATCTTCCCGCCCACCGCTCCGGCCGTTCAGGCCGCGGCCATCGCGGTCACCCGGCTCGTGGTGCGCGGCCTGCTGCAGCGGGTCGTCCAGGCGATCCTGCGGTACGCGAGCAACCGGTTCGTCAAATTCCTGCTGCGCCATATGGCAATCGATACCGTTCTCGGCACCCTTCAGGAAGTCGGGATCCAGGGCTGGCAGATCAAAGAGGGACATCGCCCGGATTTCGATCTGGGCCAGATCGCTATCGCCGCAGTGAGCTCCGCCGCCGGTGGCGCCGCCGCCGGGCCGGTGGGTGACGTGATCGGCAACGCACTGTCCCGCGAGGGCGCGGGCGTACTGCGTCAGACCGCGAACGGGATCGTCACCGGCGCCGGTGCCGGACTCGTCGGGGGGCTGGCAGGAACTCTCGCCGCCATACCGACGCAGTTCGCGGTCATCTGGTACCAGACCGGAGATTTCGATACGGCGATGGACCAGACGATGTCGTCGCTGCCGCAGCAGTTCGGACCGCTGGCACTGGTTTCCGGCGCGACCAACGGGGCCCTCACCGGTGGCGGCAAAGGCGGTATGAACGCGTTGGCCGCCAAGAACGGCTGGGGTGTGCACAGCCAGAACTATCGCGACACCTGGGGCGACCGGACCTTCATGGACCGGATGAACGCGGTGGTGGGCGGGCCGGATTCGCGGACCGGTTTCGACCCCGGCACCGGATTACCCGGGGGTGCAGACGGTTCCGGTCCGGGGAGCGATGGTTCGCAGAGCAGCAGTCCGGCGCGGACACCGGGTGGTTCCGACGGTGCCGGGGTCGCGGGCGACTCTGTGAGCAACGGTGGTTCGTCGACGGACGGTAGTTCCTCGCCGAACAACAGCTCTTCGGCCGACGGGAGCTCTACCTCCGACCGCGGTTCGATCAACGACACCGGCGAGCGCAGCAGTCACCCGGCGGGTGTCACCGGCGATTCGTCGAGCGACAGTGGCGGGGACGGCGCGGGACGTGGCGAATCCGATCAGGGTCCGGCGGCATCGGACTCGCCGTCGAACGACAACGGTCGGACGTCGCGCGGCGAGGATTCCGCGGATTCGGGTGCGGCCCCGGAATCGACCGGTGGCGCCGACCGGTCCGAATCCGGTGCCGGTATCGCGGACCGGGCCGGGAGTGAGGAATCCACCGGCCCCGTCGCGGATTCCGGGTCGGATTCGGCGGGCGACCGCTCCGGAGACGCGGATAGCACTGGTGAGCGGCAGGATTCCGGCGCTGATGACGCGCAGCACTCCGGTCGTACGCCCGGCGACGGGGTCACCGGAACCGGGGATCCATCGGTAGGGACCGACCGAGCCGGCGCACCCGGCGCCATTGTCGGCGCCCCGGTAACGGGTCCGGTGGCGGGCGTCGCCGCACCGCAGGCGGCAGGTGTACCCGGAGCTGCGCCCGCCCCGGGGGCCGCTTCCGGTGCCACACCCGGTTCCAGCCCGGCGGCGTCCGGTTCGTCACCCGCCTCGAGCAGTGGTAGCGATTCGCGGGCGCAGCCCGGGGCGCCGGGTGATTCCCGGTCGGCGCCGGGCTCCGGCGAGGCCGGTTCGCGCGCGCGGACTGCCGAGCGTGCCGGAGTCGCTGATCGAGCGGGTTCCGGTGACCGGGCTGGAACAGGTGACCGCAGGCCTTATCCGGGCACGGAAGGTATACGCGCCGGCCGGACCGGTGTCTCCGTCCCCGATTCGGCGGATACTCCGCCGGCCGCTGACCGGCAGGAACCACCGGGCGGCCGGGTCCCGGGCGATATCGGTGACGGCCGGATCGGCCCGGAAGATGTGCTGCCGCTTCCGCTGCCCGCGGGTGATCTCGGCGATCCGGCTTCGCGAGACGTCGGAACGCGCAGTGCACCACGTGATCCGGAGTCCCGTGGCTTGCGTCGCGACATTCGGCCCGGCGAATCCGAGGACAACCCGGGCCGGGAGCCCGCGGACACCGACGATCGTCCGGACCCCGACGACCCGGACGACCTCGCCCCTTCGCCCGACGATTCCGACGACATCCGGACCCGGGACCCGGACGAGCCCGAGGGGGCCTCGGAGCCCCGAAACCGCGGGGAATGTGCGCGTCTCACCTTGGCCCAGCTCCAAGACGAGACCGGCAGCACCCGGATCACGCCCCCGGAGGAGCCGGTCGGGCCGCGCGGTATGAGCCGTTCCGACATCGAGGACGCTCTCGGCGGCAAGCTCTACGACTACCCGGCTCCGGAGGGGGACCTTCCCCGGCATCAGGCGGTGGCCGGCGAATTGCTGCGGCGGGCCGCGCAGATGCCGCCGGAGCTGGTGCTCGCGGGCCACGGACCCCGCGCGTTCGTGATCGACAGCTATGCCGGGCCCGTCGACGAGCACGGCGTGGGATCGCACGCCTATTCGATGCGGGTGGCGGCCGATCCGCTGACCGGTGAATACCGGATCGTGATCTCTGATCCGACGGCGGCGCCGCCGACCCGGGGCTACCCGCCGGATGCTCCGGCGGAGGTCCGGAAGGTGTCCGCGACGATCCTGGACGGGGCCGGCCGGGTGGTACCGCCCTCCGGGAACGATGCACGGGTCCGGCCGTCGGTCGAGGAGTATCTGCGGCACAACCAGGATGACTACCGGGCGAACCGGCAGGGCCGCCGGGAATCCGAGGAGCAGTACACGGCGCGCCGGGAAGCCGAGAACGCCGATCTGCAATCGCTGCTGGAACGGCGGCGCGCGCAGGTCCTGCGGCTGGCGGCGGACGGCTTCGCCGAGAACGGACCAGCCGGCCTCGGCGATATGCTCCGCGATCGCGCCGACGAGGCCGACCGGTTGGCCGAAGAACACCGCACCACCGCCGACAACCATTGGGAGGAGGCGCGGCGCACGCCGAAAACGCGAGTTTCGGACTGGCCCCGCGACGACGAGCGGGCAGCGCCCGATGAGGACGAACCGGCGAACCGGGGTGAGACCGACGATACGGATCGTGGCGAGGACGAGTCCACCGGTCGTGACGAGAGCGAACCGGTGCTTCGTGACGAGGGGGAGTCGTCGCGGCGCGATGAGGACGAGCCGGCAGGCCGTGATCACGATGGGCTCGATGAGGGCGGGCCCGCAGCTCGGGATGAAGATGCGCTTGCCGGCCGAGACGAGGACAGCCAGGCCGCGGGGGACGAGGACGAGGCCCCCATGCCCCAGGGGCAGGACCGGACCCCGGATCGTGCGGGCGAGAATGGGGCCGGGGTCCGCCGGCCGCCGGAATTCGGTGTCGACAACGGCCGGAACCAGCCCGGCGGCGAACCTGCTTCGGGACGGCGGGACGAATCCGGCGGCGAACCGCGTTCCGGCGTGGACGGCGGAGAATCTGTCCACCGTGATTCCGAGGGGCGGTTGCACCATCGCGACGACCCGCCGAATACTTATCGCGACCAAGACTTCCGGTTGCGCGACCAGCACGGATGGGTGCCCGATCCGCTCACCGGCCACGGATACCAGCACCGTGCCCAGCTCGGTGAAGCCACGCCGTACCTCCTCGCCCCCGGACCGGCGGCTCAGCAATTGGCCGAGGTATCGGCAACCCGGCTCGATCAGCAGGCCCGGCGCGACCGGCTGGCCCAGAACCTCGCGCTGCTGGCGGTCGACGCCGGGATCGTCGCGCGCGCCGATCTGACCGATCTCCGGTATCTCACCCCGAACAAGCTCGAAGGGGAGATCGCGCGCGAAGAAGAGGTTGCGCTCTACGACGAGAGCCTGAGCGAGGACGAGCGGCAGGAGCGGCTCGCACTCCTGGACGATTTCCGTTCCCACGCCGGGCAGTACCACGATCTGGTCCGGCAGGAGGTCGCCACCTCGCAGCGGCTCGGAGAACTGGGCGGGCTGGCCTACGCGCTGGACCCGGAACTGCATCCCGATGCTGTCCAGCTGTCGCCGTACGAGGGCGGGAGCAGCGCGAAGAACGTCGTCGACATTGCCGTTCTGGTGCCCGGGACCGACGGCGCGCCGCCGAAACTACTGGTCGTCGAAGCCAAAGGCGTCGGGTCGACGTTGGGGGGATCCAGGGTCTCCGCGGCACAACAGGGATCACCGGAGTATCTGCGCCGGACCCTCGCCATGGACAAGAATCTCGCGACCGTACTCACCGAGAGCCCGGAGCAGATGCGAGCCCGCGGTATCGACCCCGACAGCGCGCCGGGCCGTGCGCTCATCCGCGCTCGCGACGAACTGCTGGCCGCTCATCGTGACGGAACGCTGCAGATCGAATACCACCAGGTGCGGACCGCGGCGAACGGCGATATCACGGTTCGCCACTTCGATCTCACCCGCGACGGTGCGCCGGTTCGCATCGATATGATCGGCGGCGTCGGGAACCTGTATTCCGACGGGGACCTCGATGGTGGCAGGAACCCGGGGGACGATGCCGGTCACGACCGGGGGCGTTCGGCGGACGAGGATCAGCCGCATGGAGTGGCCGGCAACCGGCAGCCGGCGCCGAAGGCCGGTGACCCACCCGCGTCCATCGGTGATACGCAGCCGATTCCGCGAGTGGACGGAACCCGGTCGCCGTCGGCGACCCCCGACGCACCACCGTTGCCGAGTGCTGCCGATACCCGGCCGCTGCCGGTGGTCGGAGATACCCAGCCGTCGCCGCGAACCGATAACCCGCAGCCCGCACCGACCACTGCCGATACCCAGCCGTTGCCGACCGTGGACGGGACCGATCGCCCACCGGATACCGAACTACTGGGCGCACCGGACGACGACGTCTGGTCGACTCTGTCCGCGGCGGAAGTCGGCCGGCGGTTGCAGGACGAACTGCGGGCGATCACCGGTAACCCTCGCTTCGAGGCCCTCGGATTCGACCGTCGGGAACTGCATCCGGAGGTCGTCCGCGAATACGCCAGGGCACTGGTGGATATGTTCACCGAGTATCCGTCGGCTCAGCTCGATTCGGTGCGCTTCCGTGACGGTCTCCCGGAGACGGTTTTCGGCCGCACCTGGTGGGTGCCCGTCGACGGCGTCCGGCGGGCGAGCAGCATCGATTTCAACCCGGCCATGGCACGCGATCCCGCGGAGGTCCGCCGCTTCACCGAGGCGAATGCCGATTCCGGATGGTTCCCGGACGGGGTGCGGCACCGTCCCGCGTATGCGCGGGCGGTGCACGAGTTCGGCCATGTACTCGACGCTGCCGGTGACCACGCCGCGCGCCGTGAGGTCACCGGCCATCTGCTGCGGGAGTTCTACCAGCGCAATCCGGACACCGCGAGCGTCGACGACTATCTGGCGTGGTTGCGCAAAGCGCTCAGCGGCTACAGTTTCCATCCCGCCGGGCATGTGAATCCTGCCGAAGCGCTCGCGGAAGCCTTCCTTGCCGCGACGATGAGCCGGTTCGGCCCGCGGGGAACTCCGCCGCCGGACCCGGCGGGCCCCGTCGGGTTGATCCACAACTTGCTGGTCCGGACTGCGGACGAGAACACACCGGCCCGCTTCGGCACTCCGGAGCATGGCAGGCCCGGTCCGGCCACACGCGGTCTCGGCCCGGTCGAACCCGGCGGTTCGGATGCCGGCCGTGACTCCACCGACGAACCGGGCACACCCGGCGAACCGGATCCCGTGGCCGCTGGAAGTGCCTGGGCGAATGCCGAATACGACAGGTTGATCCAGCAACGGAACAACCAGGCGAGGGAGGCGGAGTTCTGGCGCGGTAAACGCGACGGCCGGGTGCAGGGCTGGATGGATATCGGCAGACCCGACGAGGCGTTCGGCAGCCGGGAGTCGCTGTCTCGCACCTTGGCCGAACTACAGCACCGGGCGACCAGTCGGACCACCGATATCGCGCCCAGCGGCGACGGTGACGGATTCCGGCGGTACAGCGAATCGTTGGCGCCCGACGAACGCGACCGCCGGATGCGTGAACTGCACCGGCTCGAGGCGGCGGCCCGGCAGACCCTGGCCTATCGAGATGCGCTGGGCAGGACCGATCGGGAAATCCAGATCCTGGAGAACAGCGGCGCGGTCGAACGGCGTCCACTGGAAGAAGTGGGCCCGCTACAGGATCGGCTTGCCGTGCGGCGCGCGGACGAGCTGGGCCGGGTGAAACCGCATCGGCATATCCGACAGGAACTGGCCCGGCGATTCGGCCTGGTCGAAGACGGCATCGTGAACGACGATGCCCTGGCACCGCCGCGGCTGGCCGATACGATCGACGGGTTGCGCGCAGCGTTCCCGGACCGAACAGAAGATATCGATGCGCTCGCGGCCGCGGCCCGAGAGGTGAACGAGGCGCATAACCGGATCGGCCGGATCCAGGATGCCATGGCGCAACTGTCCGGTGCCGGGCTCCGCGATATCGAGGCCTCGGGCGGCCGGATGGTGACCGACCGGGTCGGTGTGATCGACGGGGAGGCTCCGCGGACCATCGTCTACGGTCCCCGGGAGCCACTCGGGTATCTGCCCGGGTCCGGGCTGACCGACTACGAGGCCGCGCTCGAGCATGCGTTGCACACCTCGCCCGAGGTAGTGCGGGCAATGATGAATCCGAACGCCACCATCGAATACCGCCGCGTGCATTCGGGCCGGGTCGGGGACTGGCGGGTCGAGCCGGGGCCGGAGGGGCCGCAGGTACAACGGCGGCCGCCCGTGCTGCCCGCGGATCACCCGGCCGCGGACCGGGACACGGTGCGCTGGCGCGGCCGGGACGGCATATGGCGGACGGTCGATCCCAACCGGCTCGACTGGACCTACAACCGGCAGGGCACAACACCGGACGAGGGTGGCTACAAAGATCGGGATCTTCCCGAAGGTGTCAGCGCCTGGGCGGTGGACCGGGTGCAGGCGGCCGTTGTCGACAGTTTCGCGGATGCGGCCCCGGCCAAGCCCGGGGGGCCGCATCCGGAGGGTGTGAACGTCGATCTGCTACCGCATATCGTCGGTGGTCCCAACCCGGTGACCGGTAAAGACATGCCCACCTACGAACTTCCGTTCGCGGATGCGGCGAGCAATGTCATGCGAGTGTTCGTCGAGGTCGCCAAGCTCTCCGGCTGGACCTGGTACGGCGATCCGGATAATCCGACGCGGCTGCGACCGCGCTTCGAGGGGCACCCGTGGTTCCGGTCGTCACCTCCGGACGTGCAGCCGCTCGTCCCGTCGGCCGAACCGCTGCAATCGTCCTACGAGGCCCCGGAGCACCTGGCCGACCGAGACAGGCAACGCCGGGCCGAGTGGGCCCGGGTTCAGAGATGGGCCGACGACCAGTACGCCCGATTCCGCGCCGACGACTCCGATATCGCGCGAATCGCCGACCTGCTGAACAGTCGACGGGAACAGGAGGTCCAGGACAACGCCCGCAATATTCTCGACCGGATTCGTCGAGAAGTACTGCCGCGCACGGAGGTCGACCCGCGCGGTGATATCGACGCGCAACTCGTCGACCTGGGGACTGCGATCGATCGGCTCCACACCGATCTGGGCTATCGCCTCGTCCCCGGCGATCCGGAGGTTCGGCGCATTGTCGTCGAACAGTTGCTCGACCGGCTGGGTGCCGGGCGCAGCACCGACGAAATACTGAATTCGACGCTGCGCCTTCCCCACCCCGATCGACCGGCCGGGAACGATACCGAAGTAGCGGTCCCGTTCACGGATCTGGTGGGTTCGTCGGTGCCGGAGTTGACGCCGGGTGATGTGGGTGCGGTCAAGGATCTCTTGATGCGCCGCGGCGACATCCTGATGGATGATCTCGACTCCGGTGCGGAGATCCGGCGTGGGCTGCCACAGCTACCGCATATCGCCGAAGCCTGGCAGCGGCTGATCGACGGTGCGCCGGACTCCGAGGATCTGCTGCTCATCCGCGACGCGTGGTCGTGGCACCGGATGCTGGACCATCTGAACAACCAAACCGGATACCAGGCGACCTGGGAGGATGTCGTAGCACTGGTATCACGGATGGAAGGCCCGCACTGGGACGACCGGCGACCGCCACTGACCGGTCCCCGGGCCGGGGTGCCTTATGCGCCGCCGCTCCGGGACCCGGTGCTGCCGCCCCGCCGGGATACCGGGGCGCCCGGTACCGGCACTCTGGCGCCCCGGTCGGAGCCAGGTTCCACACGTGAGGGCGCACCGAGGGGCAGGACAATCGACGAGCCGGAGGCCCGGTCGGAGTCCGAACTTCCCGCCGCGCCGCCACAAGCCGTCGGCGAACCGGATGTGCCGGACGCGGGGGGAACTCCATTGCGGCAGGAGTCACCGAGTGAGTTCACCGCGCGGTTGCGGGCGGGGATTTCCGACAGCCGCGCGGATCTGGAGCAGAACCGGGCCGACCATCTGCGCGGATTGGCCGAGGATCTCGAGGCCGCCGGTTCGTTCGACGAGGCCGAGTCCTATCGAGACCGAGCCGTGCAGGCGGAATGGAATGCCGGCCAGCACCGGGCCAACGCCGATATGTGGTGGGATACCGTCGGTGGCCGGCCACCGAGCCCGCCGTCCGGTGACGGTCCCGAACCGGCGGGCGGCCCGCGCCCGGATCGGCCGGGGTCGCAACCCCCCGCGGCGCCGGGAGCCGCCGAGGTTCGGAGCGGGCCGGAACGGTCACGCGATGCGGAGGGTGCGCCGCGGACCGGGGACCGGGATCCGGTCACGCCGGACACGCCCGCGCGGGTCGGTCCCGAAGGTGCACGCCGGACCGACACCTTCCGCCGGGTCGAGGTTCCCGATGGGGCCGACCGGTTGACGGCGCGTCCCGACAACACGGCGCCTGATCCGGACGGTCCGGCCGACAGCGATTCGGACGCCGAGTGGCTGGCCGCCCCGACCGACAGGTGGTCCGGACTCGATCCGGTGGACGTGGGGCGGCAGCTACGCGAGGAGATGCGGGAGCTGACCGGCAATCCCGATTTCGAGGTGTACGGGTTCGGTCTGTCGGAGCTGAATCCGACTGTGGTACAAGAGTTCGCCCGGTCGATCCTCGATTTGCAGCGGCGTTATCCGCAGGTCGATCTGCGCAGTGTCGGGATCGCCGATATCGGTAGCGCGATCGCGTCTGCCAAACCCGTCACCGACCCCGCGACCGGGGAGGTACGGGCCGATTCGATCAGTCTGAACCTGAAGTTCGCGCGTAATCTCGATCGCTTGCTGGAAGCGGTACACACCTGTGCCGAAATGGGGTTCTACAACCCGAACGTGCTCATCCGGCCCGCCTTCGGGGTGATCGCCCACGAGTTCGGTCACGCAGTCGACTACGCGGGCCGCCAAGATGCCCGGTGGGCCGTCGAATACGCACTGCTCCAGTACTACGCACATGAAGTCGGCGGGCCCGCGGCAGAGTTCCAGAACTGGATGCATCGCGAACTGGCCGGGTACAGCTTCCACAAGCAAGACGGCAAACTCTTCGAGGCCGAAGCGATTGCCGAGGCATTCGCGGAGGCCGAGCTGGCCGCGTTGCTCCCGGAACCGGAGCGGCCGGCGCTCTCGCCGCCGCGGCAGATGATCTATGACCTGTTGCTGTCCTACCTCCCTGCCGCAACGGAGAACGGACCCCCGCCACGAGCCGAGAATTCGGATCGGCCCGATCTCCTGGACGATCCCGGTACCGCCACCGACCAGTGGTCCGGCCTCGGGCCCGCGGAGGTGGGTGAGCGTCTGCGTGAGGTACTGCGCGAGGCCACCGGTGATCCGGAATTCTCGGTGTCCGGGTTCGCGAACTCCGGTCTGGGTGTCGATGTGCTGCATGACTATGCGCGGGCGATGGTCGATATGTTCGGCCGTTTCCCGCAAGTGCGGGTCGGGGCGGTCGAGCTGATCGACACCGTCGAACCCGGACCGGGATCCCGGGACGGTCTTCTCGAGGCCGACGGCTATCCCGGGACGGTTGACCGGTACCCCGCTGTTCGCCTCGGATCCGAATTCGCGCGCGGGTCCGAGTGGGGCACGGACCGTGCGGGCGAAGCCGGCACACCGCACGCGGGTATGGGTGAACGCCCCGCGTACGCGGAGGCCGTTCAGGCATTCGGCCGGGCGGTGGACGAGGCGACCGGGCACGAAGCTTCCCGGCTCGTCGACAGTTTGCGAATCAGGCATTTCGTGACCTATGCGGAAAAGGCAGGAGACCGCCTCGCCTACCGCGATTGGGTCGATACCCAGGCCGCCACTCCCGGTTCTCGAGCCGAGAATTATCCCGGTCGGGTGCTGGCGGAAGCGTTCGCCGAGGTCGTACTCCGGGGCCGGGACAATGTCACCGATCAGGCACGGGTGCTCTACGATCTGCTGCTCGCTCAGGACGGTGTCGAACCCAGGCTCCCCGCCGGGGATGAGCTGTCCGACGAACGGCCGGCCGAGTTGGCGTTCGCCCTGATGTTCAGGGCACCACTCGACGGGTGGTCGCGATTGTCCGCGGTCGAGGTCGGCGAGCGGTTGCAGGAGGTGATGCGGCAGCTCACCGGCAACCGCCGGTTCCGGGTGTACGGGTTCTCCGACAAGGTGCAGCCGGAGATCGCCCGGGAATTTGCGCGCGCGATCACCGATATTTCGGCCCAGTTCCCACAGCCGATTCTCAGGGCGGTCCAATTCGCGGACCTGGGAAGAACAGCTTGGGCCGTGGCCTCGTCGGCGGGGGGATTCGGCCGCCGCGGATACTCGACCGCTTCGGTCGCGTTCGGCAACCGCTGGGCGAAGGATCCTGTGGCTTACCTGGTCAGTACGGCGGACGACACCGGGTTCCATTACGGCAGCTCGCGGGATCGCCCCGTCTACACGACGATTCTGCACGAATTCGGGCATGTGCTCGACAACGCCGGTATGCGGCAGGCGAGGCGCACGCTGGACCAGGTGCTGCTGGAGTACTACGCGGCGAACGAGCTCGGCGAGCAGACTGCCGAAGGATATCTGCGCTGGCTGGCCGAAAACCTCAGCGGGTACAGCATTCACAAGGACGGCCGGCTCAACCCGACCGAGGCGCTGGCGGAGGCATTTCAGCATGTGCAGACCGTGGGCCGGGACAATGTCGATGCCGTGGTGGGTTTGATCTACGACACTCTGCTGGCGGCGGTCGAGCGCACCGAGAACCGCGGTGTCGCAGGATTGCTTGCCGACGACTTCCAGGATTTCGGATCGGGTATCCGGGAGCGGTTCCGCAGCGGCCGGTTCGCCGCCGACAGCCACCGGTTACCGGACCGAGAACCGCCGGCCGATCTCCGGGTGCGGTCCGCCGCCGAACTGCGCGATATACCCGGTACCGACGAATGGTCCCGGATGGGCCTGGAAGAAATCGTCGCGACCCTGCGGGATCGGTATCCGTTCCGCGAGATCACCGGATTCACGGACCCGGCCGATCCCGCGGTGCCGCCTCTGGATCTGACGCTGGTGCGGGAGGTTGCGCGCGCCGTCGACCTGATGATGTCGCAGTTTCCGATGCTGGACGTGCACAGTCTGCGGATAGCGCCGACCGACGACGAGGAGCACGCGAGGGGGTTGGCCTCTTACGACTTCGACCCGGACGATATCGATCGATTCGTTACCGGCTCGATCACCTTGAACGAACGGCTGTTACGTAATCCCGGCGAGTTCTACGCATCCCGGCGCCGCTCGGAGAACAGCTTGTTCGCACCGCGTAATTCGGCGCGGCGCCCGGCTTTCGCGACCACCATCCACGAGCTGGGCCACGCCCTGGACTTCGCCGGGAGCATGCGTGCCCGGGGCAGCGTCGAAGACCTGCTGGTCGACTACTACACGGAGCTGACGGGCAGTTTCGATCCCGATCATTTCAGTGTATGGCTGAACCAGCTCAGTGGTTACAGCTTCACCGCGCGTGGTGATCTGAACCAGACCGAGATGCTCGCCGACGCGGTTCTCGATGTGGTCGTCAACGGAGCGGACGCCACCGAGCCCGCCCGCATCGTGTACGGGGCGTTGCTGCGCGCGGCGGTCGACAACTACTACGACACCGTCGATACCGGCGGCCGGGTGCGGCCGGCCGACCTGGGAATCGAACCCGCCGGTCGCGATCGGACAGCGCCCGAGCATCCGGAGCGGCCGGCGGCGGAGCCGTCCGGTGCCGAAACCACTGTGCACAGTGACCGTTCCGATTCGCTCGGGGATCCCGAGCCGGGCCCGGAAGAGCGCGACCACGAACAGCGCGGGGCAGAGCTCGAATCCGTGCGCGCCGGCGAAACGCTCTGGTCCGGACGCCCTGTGGACTCCGGGGCGGCCGAGGTACGAGAGTTGCTGGCGCGCACAGAGAGCGGGCGACGCGCGCTTGCGGTGCTGCTCGACGCCGGGGCGACGATACGGTTCGACTCGAACCCGGAGGATCCGGACCGGCCCGATGATTTCAACGGCCGGACGATGGAAGTGGTGATAGTCACCGCCGGTCGTGACCAGATGGCGCAGGCCGGGGCGATCATCCGGGCGGCGGAGCTGGCGGAAGCGGTACAGGGCGGCCGGATCGAGGTGACACCCACTCGGATCCGGGAGCTCGACCGGGAAGCCTATGTGGCGGCTCGGGTCGCCGCGGAGGCCGAAGCCTTCGCCCGGCAGGCCGAATTCCACCGGGAAATCGCGGAGGCCGGGTACGACGACCCGGGTGGTCTCGGCATCCACATGATCGAGGATCTGCGGCGCCGAGAGGTAGCGCAGGCCTACCAGCGCGTGGTGGAACAGGCGTATCTGGAATCTCGTGACACCGGTGCCGACTCGGAGGCCGGGCATACAGCAGGTGTTCGCGCACTGCTGGACAACCCGCTGTTCGACAACCCGGACGATCCGGCGATCGGTATCGGTGGCCGGTCGGAAGCGGGTGCGGAGTGGGAGGCGTTCCGGAACGTAGCGGTCCCCACGGGAATGCGGGAGTACGTGCCTTCCTCGGCGGAGGTAGCGCGCGATATCGAACGCTCGGTGCGAGATCATGCCGCCGCAACCCGAGCCGAGCAGCGCACCGCCGCGGAGTGGGATCGGGTCGGCGGACGGCTCCGGGAGCGCCTCGGGCTGCGGCCCGGCCAGGAGTCGGGAACCCGGCGTGCGATCTATGACGAACTGGATATGCGCGCCCGGCTCATCGATGACCCCCGGCTCCGGCACGACATCCTCGTACTGGAGGAGCTGACCGACCGGCATACCCGGGCAGTCGCTGATCGTGATCGGCTGTTCGGCGAGATCACCGCGAGGGTGCGGCAAGATCTGGCGGACACGACCGGCTCGGGCAACGAACCGATCCGCGTGCACCGGGATGAATCCGGAGTTCTCTTCGTATTCGACGGCGCTATCCGGCCGGAACCCGTGGGGCCCGCATCGGACGTGGTCACGCGGGATACCGGCGCCGAGCATATGGCCGATACGGGCACGTCGGCGCAGGATCGCAGCACGCTCGACGAACAGGTGGACACAGCGCGTAACGCCGCCGTCGAAGAGTTGCAGAACGTCCCTAGCCGGGGGTTCCTGTGGGATCTGCCCCGCTGGGTGACCGAGACACTGAACCATCACGACATCCGGATCCGGTTGAGCGCAGACCCCGACGTCGCGACGAGTCGTTCGCCGTTCGACAGGGCCCGGCGCGGGCCCGCCGCGGGATACGATCCGATCACGCGCACGGTCGTCCTCGACCCGGCCGATTCCCCCGCCCACCACGCACGCGAGTTGATCGTGGCGGCGCGAACGGCCGAGCTGCTGGCGAAAGTGGATGTGGCGCAGGAACGGATGAACCTGCCCCGGGACGAGTACGTGCACGTGATGCTGGAGCGGCTGGCCGATGCGTACGCATTGTCGTTCCGGCCGCTCGTCGACGCGCAACTGGACACGGTGAAGTCGGAACTGACCGATCCGCTGGCGAAGACCTACACCGACGCGTTCAAGGACGCGCACAAACGAGCCGAGAAGGTGTGCGGCAACCGCCGGGCATTGGGCGGTTCGTACACCTATTTCTACTTGGCCGCCCATCGTGCGGGCTTCCGCGCCGTACTCGATCACCTCGCCACTCAGGGCCCTTTGGTCGACGGTGCCACCGACAGCGAGCGTCTTGCCGCTTCGTGGAACCGTGCCCACGGCATTGCGCCGAGCCTGGCCGCCGACCCGCCCGCGCCGCGGGCCCGGCCCGGCGACAACCCCCGGGATCAGGCCTTGCGGGCACTCAACCTCGCCGAAGAGATCGAAGCGCAGCGAATGCTGCGCGATCTCGGCCGGTTCGTACCCGTCGGTCCCGCCGAGCGCGCCTACACCGCCGCCTATGACAAAGCGCTGGCCAAGGCATTACGTGACAGACGGGCCGATGCGCAGACACCCGAGCGGGTCGCCTATGAAGCCGGCATCGACGCGCTGAAGAACTATCTACGCAGAACCGGGCTCGCCGACGCCGAGATCGCCATGGACGTGGTGCGCTCCGTCCACGACACCGACCGCAGCAAATGGGGCATTCCCAAGTGGGTCGCAGCCGAGCCCAATGCGCCGGAAACCGAAACGGCCGGGCGTACCGGGCAACCCGATGCCGATCTGGCGCGCCGGGCACTCGACCGGATCGTCGCGGAACACCCCGGCGGACGAGAGATCACAGGTCCATCGGAGCGATTGACCGACCGCATCGCACGCTATGCGCCGAGGGCCGACTACGGCCTGCCGTGGTTGCGGGTCGTGGCCCACCCCGGCGAACATCTCGCCGCGCTCACCGATTTGGCGCTGACCCACCCCGAGTATTCCGACGTGCTGTGGGACGGCTCGCACGCATTCGACTATCGAACCGCGAACCTGGGCCCTGACGGTGAGCCGAATTCCGAGCACATTTCGCCCGACGAGGCCGAGGGGCCGTTCCGGCAGCCGACCAATAGCGAATCCGTCGGTCTGATGCTGGACAGCTATCTGCGGTACCGGCAGGCCGGGCAGACCGATCTCGGCTTCAACGACTGGCTGAAGCAATTGGGCCCGGACGCGTTCCACACCAAGGAGGACCAACGCAGTGCCCGGCGTCCGGGCTGGAACCGGGCAGGGACACTGCGCTCCGATTTCGTCCATCGCGGCCACCGCCGTGCGCTGGCCGACGGTATATCGCCGGACGCCTCGCATCCGACGGCCGTGGCGCATCGGATACGGACCCGGAAGATGATTCTGTCCCGTGTCGTGCGGGCGCCCGACCACCATCGGCTCGAGGTCATAACGTTCGGTGCGGGTCATATATCGGTCATGCTGGAACCCGACGGCCGGGGCGGCTGGCGAGTTCCGGCGCCGGTCGGAACCGGTGGTAGCTCGGAAACCCTGGCCCGCTACTTCCAAGGCATGTCCGCGCCGACACCGGAAAGTCTCGGCGAACGTATGGTCGGGGTGCTGAACGATCCCACAGCAGAGTTGAATTCCCGGGGCAAGCCGCGCGGCCGGTTGGGCCGGATCATGGGGCGGCTGTCCCGCTCCGGACCGGACAATGCAGTGAACGACCGCCCGGATCTGCTCGGCCCGGACGACCCGGTACCCGCGAACACCGACCGCGCCGGAGCCATCGGCACAGCGCGGCCGGACAGTGAATATCTCCCCGGCAACCGGCCGGATACGGAACAGTTCGGCGCACCGGACGACGAGTGGTCCGGTCTCGACCCGGTCGATGCCGGCCTCCGCCTGCGCGAGGTGATGCGCGAACTGACCGGTGACGACGCCTTCGAGGTGTACGGATTCGGTCTACCGGACCTGAACCCGGTGGTGGTACAGGAATTCGCGCGGTCGATCGTCGATATGTACACCCGGTATCCGCAGGTCGATCTACGTAGTGCCGGTATCGGACATCTGGGCAACTCGATCGCGGTGAACAAGCCGGTCACCGATCGCACCACCGGCCTGGTCCGGTCCGATTCCATCGCGCTCGACGCGGGGTACGCCGCCGATCCGCAACGATTGCTGCGGAGGTTGCACGAGCGAGTCGATGCCGGGGACTACAACCGCAATGTTCTCATCCGGCCGGCATATGCCGTCGGTGTCCACGAATTCGGTCACGCGGTGGATTACGCGGGCGGCCGGGCCGCGCGGGCCGAGCTCGATGTGGCCTTGGCCCTGTACCACCGCGATGTCGTGGGCGGTTCGGCTGCCGGCCACCCGCGCTGGCTGCGGGAAACGCTGCCCGGATACGGGTTACGGCCCGACGGCTCCTTGAATCAGGCGGAAACACTGGCCGAGGCGTTCAGCGAAGTCGAGGTGAGCCGGATGCTGCCGCCGGACGAGCGGCCGCCGGTGAGTGAACCGCGTCGCCTCGTCTACGAGCTGCTGCTGGATCAGCTCGGCGCTCGGCCACGGCCGGTGGTCGCGCCACCGCCCCGGGAGGACCCGGACCGTCTCGATCCGGACGTTGCGACACCCTCCGATGAACCGGAACCCCCTGCCGGGCCCGGGGGCCCGATCAAGGACGAATGGTCGGAGCTGAGCCTGGCGGAAATCGGCGACAAACTCCGTGCCCATGTGCGCGAGGTGCTCGGGAAACCGGATTTCGAGGTGCACGGTTTCGATTGGGTGCCGGACGATCCCGGCAAACGGCTTCCGATGGACGCCTATCCGCCGATACCGCTGGATGTGGAGCAGGCCCGCCAGTACGCCCGGACGGTCGCCGATCTGTTGACGCGCTATCCGCAGCTCGAGGTGGACAGCGTGTGGATATCCCGGCACACCGCGCAAATGTGGCCGGTCGAATCGTTCCTCAGCACCGACCCCGGCACGGGCGCGCCCGTCCGATCGCTCGTATTGAAATCCGATCCCCTCCGCGGCGGCGGATCGGCACCCGGGGTGCACTGGTACACGTCGATGGCATTCGCGAACGCACTCAATGATGCGACAGGCCGGCTGGCCGAAGGCCTGGTCGAGGAAACCTTGGCCCAGTACTACGCGTACAACCGGCTGGGCGAACAGCATCGGCTCGCCTTCCACCGATGGATGCAGTCGGCTCTCGACGTCTTCGGTAGTTCCAGTGTGCCGGCCAGAGAACGGCGCCCGGACGTGCTCTTGTCCGATGCGTTCGCCGTGGTCGAGGCCCGCGGCCGGGAGCAGGTGGACGAACCTTTTGTGCTGCTGCACGATCTGCTGGGATTGCAGGACGGTGTCGAGGCGCGCGCGCTGGTTCCGGACGCCGATATGCGACTCCTGATCGGTCTGGAACATTCCGGTGAAGTGCTCGGGATTCCGCATCGAGACGACTGGAATGCCCTCGATCCGGGACAGGTGGGCGAGCGGCTGCAAATCGAACTGCGCCGGATACTGGGTAACGACGAGCTGACGGTACGCGGATTCGACAGCGCGGGGTTGCATCCGGATATCGTGCGGGAAATCGCGCGCGGGCTGACCGATATGGCGCGTAAGTACCCGATGGCCGATATTCACCGTGTCGTCTTCGGGGACAACTACGGCTACGCGGAGACCTATCCGGAGCGGGACGCGAACGGCAAACCGAGCCGCTCCGCGGTGATCGGATTCGGTATCGGCCCCGCGCAGGATCTCGCGCTGTTCGTCCATAGCGGCGGGAGGGCCGAGTACGAGTACGGCCCGAAATCGGGTGCGCGCTCCCGCCCGGCGTACACGAGTGCCGTCCAGCAGTGGGCGCGGGCACTCGATGTCACCGCCGGGGAAACGGTGCAGCGGCTCGTCGACAACGTTTTACGCGCACACCATCGCGAGCAGGCGACGCGGCAGGACTACCAGGAATGGCTGCGGGGGCAGTTCTCCGGACACGTCTTCGAGATCGGGGAGTTCGACAGCAGGTTTGCCCTGGAGGAAGCTTTCGACCAGGTTGTGACGCATGGCCGCCACGCGGCAGACGCACATATGGTGCAACTGCACGACATCCTGGTCCGGGCCGCGGACCGGAGTTCGCCCGGCGCGGCCTTCGGGCGGTTGCTGGATCAGGCCCGGTTCGCTCACGGCGGACGGGAAATCTCGGCGCGGGAGTCGTTGCCGCCGGCACTCGATCCGCCCGCGCCGGTTACCGGCGATCCGGACCGGCCGGGGCGGGAAGTATCCGCACCTGTACCGGACGGTGATACCCGGCCCGCCGACCCGGCCGATACCGCCGCGCTCGGTGCGCCGGATCAGGACGAATGGTCCGGTCTGGCGCCGGCGGAGGTGGGCGCGAAGCTGGGTGATCTCATGCGGGCGGCGACCGGCAATCCGGAATTCCGGACCTTCGGCTTCGACCTGGCGGGCCTCGATCACGAGATAGTCCGCGAATTCGCGCGCGGCGTCGCCGATATGTACCGCGAGCACCCGCAGCCCGATATCCGGTCGGCCGGGATCGGGATTCCCGCCTACGACGGGGTCGTCGATATCCGGCCCCGGAAGGACGATTTCACGAACTCGGCTCCGCCACGTATTCAGGACATCACCCTGGATCACCGGCATGCCTCCCGATCCGACGATTTCGTCGAACAGGTGCGCTCCCGCGTGGACGCCGGGGAACTACCGGCCGTCACCCTGAGTCGTCCCGTCTACGGCGTCACGGTCCGCGAATACGGCCGAGCGCTCGATTTCGCCGGTAGTTTACGAGCCCGGCTCGGCACCGAGCTGGTTCTCGGGATCCGTTCCGGCCGGCTTCCGGGCGAGAGTTTCGGTGAATGGTTCGGCCGGTTTCCCGCATCCGGCCCCGATCATCGGGGCTATGTGCGCGGAGAATCGGTGCTCATCGACGGATTCACCGAGTACATCCTCGGCGGAACCGATCGGGAAGGCCGTGAGCGGGCCGCCACGGACCCGGTACGCGCACTGTACGAACTGCTGATCCAGCATGCCGGTCGAGAACCGGAAACGACTCCGGGCGAGACGTCCGAGATCGGTCCCATGGAGCTGGATACCGACACGGTGCAGTTGCGGCCACCTCGGCCGGACATCGGGCCCATGGATCTCGACGCTGAAACGGTGCGGTTGCATCCACCCCGGTCCCGCGCCGACGCGGGTACCGACGGCGGGACGGTGCACTCGCCGGAACCCGGCACCGGTCGATCCGGGGACGACGACCCGGTCTCCGGCACCACACCGGATCGAGCAGCAGGCCCGGAAGCGAGCGCGGATCGCGGGGCGACCGAACCACCCGGCGGGTCACCGTATCCGGCATCGCCACCGGACGGTCCCGCCGAAGGACTGCCACTGACGGACGCGGGTCTCGAGCTCATTCGTGCCGGTGCGGAGCGGTGGGCCCCCACTTCGCGCGGTCCGGCGGCGACCGAGGTCCTGGAACTGGTGGCCGGCACGGTCGCCGGCCGGCACGCGCTGGCTGCGCTCCGCGACGCCGGCGCGCAGATCCGGCTGGACGCGAACCCGGAGCTCGCCGGTCGCGGTGACGTTTTCGACGGCGCCACCATGGATATCGTCGTCGCGACCGCAAGCCGGGACCAGATCGGTCAGGCGGCCGCCATCGTCCGCGCGGCGGCACTGGCCGAGGTGGTGGTGAGCGGGCAACTCGAGGTGCTGCCCGGCCGGATCCGCGGGATGGACCGCGCGGATTATGTATCGGCGCGGGTGGCGGCCGAAGCCGAAGCGTTTGCCCGGCAGGCCGAATTCCATCGTGAGCTCGCAGCGGCCGGTTACGACGTCGCCGGCCGGCCCACGGCCGACCGGATCGACAGTCTGCGGCGCGGCGAAGCCGAAGCTGCCTACCACCGTGCGGTGGAAGCGGGCCGCGCGCGGGCGGAGGCCGTCGGCGAAGAGCTCGATGCCGTGTCACGTCGCGCGGGTATCCGTGAGCTCCTGGGCAACCCGCAGTTCGACAATCCGGATCAACCGGAACTCGGCTTCAGCGGCCGGCGGGAAGCCGGCGCGGAGTGGGACGCACTCCAGGATGAGTCGTCGCCCTACCGGTCGCGGGAGTATGTGCCGACGACACCGGAAGCGGCCCGGAAGATCGCCGAATTGACGCGGGCGGAAGCGGCGACCATACGCCGCGCGGGACGAGAGGCGTCGGAGTGGGACGAGGTTGCCGACCGTCTCGGGGCGGCGCTCGGATCGGCCGAAGACCAGTGGCCGGACAGCCGTACCGAGCACGCCCGCGAACTCGCAAGGCGTGGCCGGCACACCGAGGACCCCGCGGTCGCGCACGATCTGCGCGTACTCGGCGAACTGACGGACCGGCTCACGGGGCTGTCCGCGCACCATACTTCGTTGCAGACGGGGCTGCTCTACACGGCGCAACGCGATATCGACGGGGCCCAGGGGCTCGATCCACGTCTGCGGGTCCAGCGGCACTATTCCGGTGAACTGCACCTGGTCGACGAGGCGGATTTCCTGCCGGCCGCCGCGCGCGGAATTGTGGTACGCGACGACGGCGGGCTTCACGCACCCACCGCCAGATCCGGAAACCAGCACGGTGGAGTGGTGGAAGCCGCCGATCATGCCCGTTCCGCGGCGATGGGACACCTGCGCGGGACCGGGGGCCGGATCGGCGTCCCGTATCTCGCCGGCTGGGTGGAGGATGCGCTGCAGCGCACCGGGGTCAGGATCGAGGTGAGCGCGGACCCCGCGGTCACCCTCACCGCACCCGAGGGCGAACGCACCGCTGCCGGTGCCGCCGCCGGCTACGACCCGGCCATCCGCACCGTGCGCCTCTACGCCGGGGATTCGGTCGAGCAGCATGCGCGGGCGCTGGTCTTCGCGGCGCGAATGTCCGACCGGCTGGCGGCGGTGGACCCGGCGTGGGAACGGATGGCGCTGTCCAGGGACGAATACGCCGATGTGATGCTGGACCGCCTTGCCGACGCGTATGCGATGTCCTTCCGCGGACTCACCCATGCCGATCTGCGCAAGGCGAAACCGGAATTCGGCGGCGATCTACTGGCGAAGACCTATGTGGACACCTACGCCGACGCGTACGGGACCGCGACGAAGGCATACCGTAACCGTCAGGCGCTGGGCGGTTCCGGCGAGTACTTCCACATGGCCGCGCACCGCGCGGCCGTACGCGCTGTCCGGGCCGCCCTGCCGTGGGGTCCGCTGATCGACGGCCGCGCCCCTGCCGTTCATTTCGCCGCCGCCTGGGACCGTGCCCACGATGTGGCGGATACCGCCGAGCCACCGGCCACTCGCGGGCCGCTTGCCGATACAGCGCGCAATCATGCGTTGCGGGCGCGGAACCTGGCAGAAGAGATCGAAATGCTGCGGTCGGCGCGCGACCTCGGCCGGTTCGTTCCGGTCAGCCCTCTCGAACGTGCCTATACCGACGCCTACGACAAGGCACTGACCAAGGCCCACGGAGCCGAACGGTCCGCTTACGAGGCCGGGCTTGCGGCGCTGCGGCGATACCTGCGAAAGTCCGGCCTGGAGAACGCCGAAACGGTCATGGATGTGGTGCGCGCGGTCCTCGACGATGATCGCGTCGCCTGGGGGCGGTTCACGGAATGGCTGAAATCGGCCGACGGGAACGACACCGTGCCTGCGAATCCCGCGAAGCCGGATCCGGACGAAATCCGGTCGGACCCCGACCGGGCGCGCCGGGTGCTCGATCGGGACCTGGTCGAACTGCGGGAGCTGTGGGACGACCGGTCGGCGCAACGGCTGACCGACCGCGTCGCACGTTTCTCCGGTCCCGCCGGTACCCGGCCGCGGCTGGTGATCGTGGCGGAGGACGGAGATCATGTCACCGCGGTGCGGGAGCTGGGGCTGTTCCACCCGGAGTATGCGGATGTGCTGTGGGACGGCTCGCACGAGCTCCTGTACTACCCGGTGCAACCCTTCGAGAGTGTGCCGCGCTCGCAGGGCGGTATCAGCGCCGATCTGGCGGAAGGACAGTTCCGGAAACCGGGCAGGAGCCAGGCGCTGCGCCTCATGCTCGCGGAATATCTGCGGTTCCGCGCGCAGGGGAGCACCGATCTCGGTTTCGACGACTGGTTGAAGCAGCTCGGTCCGGACGCGTTCCACGCCAAGGACGGTCAGCGCCACCCCGGCGACCGGTTCCGCGAACCCGACGGTAGCTTGCGCACAGGTTATCTGGAGGCGGGGCACCGCCGGGCGCTGGCGGAGGGAATGGACCCCGGGGCGCCGCATCCGGCCGCCGTGGCACATCGGTTGCACACCCGGCAGATTGCGCTGGTGGGCGACCGTCCGGCGCCCAGCCATCACCAGCGATACCGGGTCGAGATCGGGGCCGGCCGGATCGAGGTGATGTTGGAGCCCGACGGTGCCGGCGGCTGGCGGGTGCCGGCGGCGGACGGCGGTGGCAGTTTCCAGGCGCTCGCCCGGTATTTCGAGGGTATGACCGAGCCGACTCCGGAACGGCTCGTCCGGCGGATCGCCGGGGTACTGAACGACCCGGGCGCGGAGTTGACCGCACACGGCAAACCACGTGGCCGGATCGCCCGGGCCATGGACCGGGGACCTTTCGGAACACGCCGGGGATCGGACACGCCGGATCCCGCCGGGCCCGGCCTCGGCCGGGATGCCGTGCAGAATGCCGCAAGCGACGATACGGGCGGCACCGCCGGCGGGCCGGAGCGCACACCCGATACGCGAGCGGACGATATCGCTCTGCTCGGCGCCCCGGACCGGGACGAATGGTCCGGCCTGACACCCGTGGAAGTCGGCGAACGGTTGCGTGAGATCCTGCGCGCCGCGACCGATAACCCGGAATTCACCACCTTCGGATTCGACCTGCCCGATCTGAACCCGGAAGTGGTGCGCGAATACGCCCGCGCCATCACCGATATGCACCGGCGATTCCCGCAGACCGATATCCGGTCCATCGGCATCGGCAACCGCCGCCAGGGAACGCTCGCCGACGCCGGCCCGGAACTGGATCGTGCGACGGATACCTTCTACACCGCGGACATCACCCTCAACTACCGGCACGCCACCAGCGTGGACAACTTCCTGGAGCAGGTCCACGCCGCGGTGGACAACACCAATTTCTCGGCCACTGTGCTGCGCCGGGCGGCTTATGCCGTCACCGTGCACGAATACGGACATGCGCTGGACTACGCCGGTGGCGGCATCGCGCGAGCGACAGCGGAAGCCCATCTGCTCGATCGGGCGTCGGCCGACCCGGACGCCGAGTACGGCGAATGGCTGAACCAGCTCAGCGGGTACAGCCGAACGGCCGACGGTGACCTCTGGGCGAAGGAAGCGCTCGCCGAAGCTTTCATGGAGTACGTGATGCTGGGTGCCGAGGCGGCGCCGCGCCCGGTGCGCGAACTGTTCCTGATGCTGACGGAAGTCGCCGAACACGGGCGATCGTGGACCGGTTTCGGAGAACGATTGCGCAGCAGGCTCGGCGCGGGTGCCGGCAGGCCGGACTCGGGCCGCGACCCGATGGACTCGGGACACGAGCCGCCCCGGCGCAGTGACGACGATTCCGGTCCCGGACCGGGGAAGCCGGACACCGGCGGCGCCGGTGGCGGCAAGAAACCGCCCGCCGGACCCCCGAACTCGGCCTCGACGCCGGAAGAACCCGGGGGCCCGGCTCCGGAGGGTGACGAACCCGCGGCGCACGACGGCCCGATCGAACCCGATGCGATCATCCCCCCGCTGGTGCTCGACCTCGGCGGCGAGCAGATCATTTTCGACCTCGTCCCCGACGGCCCGCACAGCTGGCGGCTGGTCCCGCAGGGCGAACTCCCGTCGGCAACGCCGGACCGGCTGGCCGCGCTGCGGCGCGAGATCGAGGCGATCCGGCGAATGTGGCCGATCCGCGAGAGCCAGGTCAAGTATCCCTCCGGCTCCGGTTGGGACAGCCGAGGGCAGGCGGCCATCGCGGACGGGGTCGCCGGAATACCGGACGTCGTGAATCCGGCGCCGCCGCCCGCGCCGCCCACTCCGCCACCCAACCCGGACCAGCCGGTGATGGGGCCGGTGCCGGAGGGCAGCCCGCCCGATCCCACCCTGCTGCGGATCGCGCAGCAGACACCGGTGTGGATCCAGAACCGCGAGCACATCCCGCTGTTCGGCCGTTTGTCGGCACGGATGCGCGATACCGCGGGGGAATTCGTGCCTATGTATCCGGGCGACGGCGCGGAATACCAGCCGTGGCTCACCGACGGCACCCTGGACGCGGCCCGCGACCAGCTGCTCGCCGACCTCGACACGCACCGCATCACCACCGAGCAAGGGCTGCGGGACCTGCTGACGGTGGCGGGCCGGCCCGATGCCGAACCGGGTCGGCAGCAACAGATTCTGGAAGAACTGCGCGACCGCGGACTGATCTCCGGCGAGGAAGCCGCCGCGCTGTCCGACGCGCTGAACGAAGAACGGGACGCGCGCGGCACCGAGCTGCCGGTAGGCCCGCCGCCGGACGGGGAGAGCCTGACCGATGCGGCCCGGCGGCTGCTGGATATCGAGTTGCCCGACGAGAATCCGGAAACGCTGGCCCGCGTCGTCGACGAACAGCAGTACCGGGTGGCCCGGGCAAGCGGCGCGATCGAAGGGCTGGCCGCCGCCGTCCGTCGCTACCTCATCGAGCAAACCCTGCCCTACACCACGCAGGACCCCGCTCCGGGCGCAGCCACCGAACAAGGTGGGCTGACACGTTCGGAACCGCCGGGCGAACTGGACGGGCCGCCGAGGCGCTCCACGGGTGATCCCGACGACAACTTCGACGACTTCTTCGACGACGAAGAAGACGCACCGGCTCCGTACCGCCCGCCTCGCTTCGCGGCGCCGGACCCGGCAGGTCGCGCGGTCCCGTTCCTCGACGCGGTCAGTTTCGTCGACCAGAACCCGATGGGCCGGTTCCTCATCGAAATCCTGGCGGCCTTCGGCTACGAGCCGGGTCTGCTCGGCATCATGCCCGTGGAAAACGGCGCCGATGAGCTCCCGATGTGGGGTGACGGCTACGAGCTGGGCCGCGACCAGGGATTGCGCCGGTTCTTCGAGAACGCGTTGCGCCGCGATCAGATCCGCGACGAGCTGGCGAGCTGGGCCGCCATGCGTGACCTCTCCCTCGAAGAACTGCTCGCCGACCCGCAGGCCGTGGTGGATCGGTTACGCGCCGAAAACGTCGCCCGCTCGCAGCGGGTCGCGGATTTCGTCGATGCGGCGCGCCGGACCCTGCCCGACCCCGATCTCAGCGATCCGGTGGGCGACCTGCTGGGCCGGCAGATCGTGCGCGTCCCCGGCGGCGACGACCAACCGGACCGGCTGGTCGTCGTGGACGGGCCGCGCCCTCGCAGCCAGGTGCTCGCCGACGCGCTCGCCGCCGACCGCAGCCTGCAACGGCAACTCGACACCGGGGAACTGGTGCTGGACTACCGGACGGTCCGGCGTGACTGGACCGGCGAAACGGTGCTCGATCCGGCGCCGGTCCCGCAGCTGCGTTACCTGCGGGAGACGCTCCTCGGCCGCGAGCTCGAAGTCTTGCTGGTCCGCGACGACGACGGTTCATGGCGGCAGCTGACCGGCTCCGCGGAAGCACATCGCAGCGCCCTCGGCGATCCGCCGCCGCGTCCGGCGCGGCAGGTCGCCGCCGAGATCGCGCAGGTATTAAGGGAACTCGGCCTCACCCCGGACGGTATCGACCTGGACAACGTGCACGGGACGGCGGCCGATCTGCTGCTGGACAACGCCGTTCGCGCGGTGCAGCTGGAGGCGCTGGCCGATTTCATCCGGTCCGCCACCGATATCGAACTCTTCAACGAGCTCACCGACGCCCGCAGCCATTTGGCAGAGCGTCTGGGACTGAATCTGATTCCGGACCCGGAGGCGCCGGAACAGACACTCACACCGCGGGCGGTGATCGACCGGTTGAGCGCCGGTCCGCGCCGGGCGCTGCGGCTCCAGCAGTTCGGCGATCTGACCGACTATGCGAAACGCTTGCGGGAGCTCGACGCGGCGGCGGTCGATGCGGCGCGCAATCGTCTGGCCGAGCGTCTGGTATCCGAAGACATCGCACGGAAGATGTCCAGTGCGAGGGCCGCCGAGCGGGCGGGCATCGACCGCAGGATCGCGGCTCTGCTGCCGCCCGGGTATGTCGATGGGCCGGGCGGCCGGCGGCTGTTCGCCCTGGACACCGGCGGTCTCGACGCCCGAAAGCTCTACCAGGTGATCCGCCGGCTGGAACGCGCCGGTCAGGACGGTGTGGTGCGTGACGCGCTCGGCGAGTATGTGCGTGCCCTGTTCGATATCGACCCGTTCACCGATGTTCCGGCCGGTGACCGCGCCGCCGACCCGCGTATCGCCGACGGGCGCTTCCCGATGCACGACCGCGACGCCATGGGTGGGTTGCGCGGACTCATCGCGGATGCCGTGCGGGCCATCGGCGCCGAGGATTTCGCCCGCGCCGTCGCCGATGCCGCCGCCCGGCCGGACAGTCATCGGATCCCCGACGACGACCCGGATCAGCGGCCGACCGCGAACCGGGACTGGGCGCGGCTGGTCGGCGTCGATCTGACCGATGCCGACGACAAGACCTTCGTGAAGATCTACGAGGCATACCGCGACGGCCGGATCGAGAACCACGAGGGCCTCAGTCCGAAAGAACTCGCCGCCGAACTCGACCGGTTGCGCCGCGAGGTCCGGGACCGCGCCGATTCGATCAAGGCATTGATCCGGCTGTTCGACGAGTACACGCGCAGTGCTCGAACCGATGTCCCCGGCGCCGAGCGGGGGCAGCTCGCCGATGATGCCGGCGATCTGCCGCCCGGCCATGGGGGTCCGCCACCACCTCGTCCCGAAGGGCCGCAGTCCCGCCGGGAGAGCAGCGAGGCGCACCGGCCGGGCGCCGCCGAACCTGCGCTCCGGGCCGGTGCAGAACATGGTGAGAACTCTCCCTCGCCTGGGACAGCGCAGCCCGGCGTGGAGAGTGGACCGCCGTCCGGCGATCCCGGTTCCGCGGGCGGCGGCGGCCGACCGCCGGCGGACCCACCTGTCGCGCCCGGACAACCGGACGAAGGACCGGGGCGCGAATCCGGGTCGCGGCCGGAGAACGAGTCGCCCGCTGGCCCGCTGCCCGAAACTCATGCCGATCTCATGGACTGGGTCGAACTGCGCCGTGCGGAAATAGCCGTCGACTCGGCCGCCGACAACGCTGCCTGGCTCCGGCGGCAGGCCGCCGGCCGCCCGGACGATCACGTCCTTCAGTTCCGTGCCGAACAGGCAGAACGGCAGCTCGGCTACGCCCGCGAGCGGCTCGACCGCATCCGGCTCGACCAGGCAGACCGGGCGGCCTGGCGCGCCCGCATGGACGCCGAGAGCAAACGCTTCCTTGCCGATGTCGAACCGGACAACTGGCTGGCCGAACAGCGGGCGGTGCTGGCCGAATGGGTCGCCCGGATGGCGGAGGACCGGGCGCGCTGGTTGCGGGGGACGCCGGACGATCCAGACGGGGACACCCCGCCGGCGCCGGAGTCGGGCCCGGACGATAACGGTCCCGACTCCGATTCCGGCCCCGGCCCGACCGCCCCGAAACCGAACACCGGCTCCGATCCCGAAGCAGCACAGCCTTCGCAAGCCGGTTCGCTGGTCGAATCGGCGCCGACCGCCGAGGCGGATCCGGAACCCGGCGGTGAATCGAGGCCCGGCATCGAGTCGGACACCACCGGCAAGCACCGGCCGGACGAGGACTCCGAGTCCCCGGCCGAGAATCAGGATCTCGAGCTCCGAGGCGAGCAGCCGCGGGCAGCCGGGGAACGGCCGAAGTCCGCGGGCGAGCAGCCGCAACTACCGCAGCCTGAAGGCAGACAGCCGAGGGGCGGTGCGCCGGAGCCGAACTCGGAGACCGAGCAGACCGGGCCTACGGGTGACCCGACCGCGGAGACCGACCGGACCGGCGGGAAACCCGGCGACCAGGATCCGGGGCGGCTGCTCGGCGACGCTCTCGTCGATGCGATTCTGCGACGTGACGTACTGGCAGCGCGTATTGCGGAGCTCGCCGCGGCACTGCACACCCGAACGGAACCCGGTGCGTTCGAACCGGACCGGATCGACGATACCGTGCGTGATCTGCGCGGTCGTGACCTCGACGCCGGCGACACCGGGATAGTCGACGAGCTCACCGAACTCATGCCGCGGTTGCTTCGCGCCCACGACGAAGTGCGCACTCTGTCGAGCCGGATCGAATACGACCGGCTGCTGCGGGAACGGCAGGCAGTCACCCGGGAACGCGAGTTCCTACGCGCCAAGATCACCGATCGTGCCCGCAACGTCGGCTTGGACAACCCGGAAGGCTGGGCGGATCTCGGTCCGGACGGCCGCGAGCGAATCGTGCTACGGCTCGACGAGGAGAGCCGGTACGACACCGTGGATATCGCCGGCGGTGTCGAGGAGAGCCCGCGGCGAGATCGTTCGCCGGTCAGTGAACAGGCACAGCGGGACCGCCGGGACAAGATCCGGAAATTGATCACCCAGACCGCGGAATTCGACCGGCTCGGTACCCGGTTGCGTGAGTTGGACGCGCAGATCAGCGGGATGGAGGGGGACCGGGAACATCTCGACCGGCCTCATTCCGAAGAGGTCGCGGCCGAGCTCGAACGCCTGGCGCGTGAGCGTGCCGCCGAACTGCACCGGATCAAACCGCGCCGCGTCATGCGCGACGATCTGGCGCGCCGGCTCGGCCTCCTGGACGAGAACAACGAACTCCGGGAGAGCGCCCTCGAACCGGACAGGGTGAAATCCGAGCTGCAGACGTTGCGCGATACGGCGTACCGGACGTTCATGGAACGCCGATTGCGACCCTCGCAGTACCAGCAACGGCTGTTGCAGATCGATATGCTGGGCGCGGTCGCCGACGAGGTGAACCTGGCGCACAATCGGATCGGTCGCCTACAGGACGATATGGCCCGCGTCGCGGGTGTCTGGCGGGGGCTGGTGGAGGCCGCGGGCGGCCGCATGGTGACCGACCGGGTCGGCATCGTGGGCGGCGACGAACCGCGGATCATCGTCTTCGGCCCGCGTCCGGAGTTGACGAACCTGCCCCATGATCAGGATGCGGTTCGGGCGCGCCGTGATCACGACGCCGCTCTCGACCATGCGCTGCGCACAAGCGCCGCTGTCGCACAGGGCCTGACACATCCGGAGGCGACGGTGGAGTATCGCCGGGTATTCGCCGACCGGGAGGACAACTGGCGGGTCGACGACACCATGCACCCGCCGGAAATCGAGCGAATGAGCACCGGCTGGGTCAACGGTGACCGCCTCGAGATGACGAGATGGCGTGACAGCGAAGACAACTGGCATCCGGTCGATCCGACCCGCCCGGGCTGGACGACCAACCGTGACGAACCCGAGCTGCCGAAGAAGTTCAGTCAGAAGGATCTTCCCGACGGCGTCAGCGGCTGGGCCAGCGAGGACGTTATCAACGACATCACCCTGCCCACCGACGACGTGCCCGCCGGTCAGATCCCGGAGAGCACGCTACCGGTGAACGCGCCGATGGCGCCGACACAGTACGACACCTCGGATGTGGATCCGAACAAGATCTTCGGCCAGCACTGGGGCGCCGACGCCTACAACTTCATGCGGTTGGTGCTGATGGCCGCCCTCGTGCCGAAACATCCGGCGGTCAAGGCGTGGATCCAGCGGCATCCGGAAATCGGCCGGTTCGTTCTCGCACGGCCGTGGTTGCAGAAGCTGCCGCCGTTCGCGACGGTATTCCGCGGCTACGAGTGGTTCGCGCCGCCGGATACCAATGTGCAACCGATGCACCGCCGCTGGGAACCGGGCGATCACCTGCCACCGGCTGCGCTCACCGATGTTCCGGAGGGGTTGCGCCGGGAATGGGAGCGTGAGGCCGAACTGTGGAGTGAGGTCCAGCAGTGGGCCGACGAACAGTACGACCTCTTCCTGGACGACGACGGTGATGTGGAGCGTGTCGCCGCAGGTATCGAGGAACACCGGCAGAACCGGCAGCGGCAATCGGCTCGGGAGTTCGTCGACCTCGTCCGGCAGCGGCTGGTCGAGGAACTGGGCGGTATCGACCCGCGGGGGGATGTACCGGCTCAGCTCGCGCGGATCGAGGCCGCGATCGACCGAGTGGCCGACGAGGCGGCGGACCGGTTCGCCGAGGACGATCCGAAGGCGGCCCGCAATACGGTCGACCAGGTGCGGGAGATGCTGCTGGGCGTGGTGGACCCGGCCGATATCGTGCCCGGTGCCGACCCGGACGAGATCGTGCGCCCCGTCGACCCGGACGAGATCGCCGAGCAGCTCGCCGCCCGGATGCGCGACGACATACCGCGGTTCACCCGCGACGAACTCGAGCAGATCAAGAACCACCTGATGGTCGACGAGCACTGGGTGCGCGACGCCGACGACCCGGAGGGGCAGGTCCGCGAGCTGCCCATGGACCGCCTGGCCGATATCGCCGAGGCCTGGCACCGGTTGCGCGACGGCAACGCGCTGCCCGCCGATTTCGTGCTGCTGCAGGACGCGCTGGCCGAGGCGCAGTACCTGGTCGACAACCCGGGCGCCACCTGGCAGGCGGCCAATACCCATGCCATCGGCCAGGGGTACCACTGGGATGCGCAACGCCCTCCGCTCACCGACTGGCGGGCGGGTCGCCACTACGCACTCCCACCGGTGCAGCCGAACCCGGCCTACCTGCCCCCGGCCGCCCGCCCCGGCGCAGCGCCGCGAACTCCCGACCGGCCGGAGCCTGCGAACAGGCCCGGCGACACGCTCGAGATGCCGTCACCGGACCTCCCCGCCCAGGACGGTGACACGCTGGAACTCCCGGCGGGAGAGCAGTTCGGCCGGCCGGACCGGCGAGACACCGCCGCGGGCGACGCCGCGACACCCTCGTTGCCCGGACAGCAGCGTTCCGCGGACGAGAACCCCGGGCCGCCGGGCGCGCGCGAACAGCAGGACTCGCCGGCCCGGAACGGTGACGCGCTGGAGGAGCAGTTCGGTGGTACTGACCGGGCAGGATCCGGCGAAGCGCCGGCGTCGGCCGCTCGGCGAGATCCGGCAGCGCCGGACGACGATACGCTGGAGCAGACGTCCGTACAGGGCGAGTCCGGCCCTGATCCGGACAACCCCGACGACCCGATCGACCCCGGTGATTCCGATCCGGATGACCCGGGTGAGCCACCCACCGGCGGCCCGGGCAGCACGCCGCCCGCCCGGCCGCCGCTACCTGCCGGCGACGGCGGGGACTCGGCACCGGGCAACGGCACCCGACTACCGCCGCCCGATCGTCCGGATGGTGCGGACGCTCGCCTCGAATCCGGTGGCCCCAATGGTCCCGGTGACCCGACCGGCCTGGGCGCACCGAATGGCTCGGGCGGACCGAACGGCCCCGGCGGACCGCCGTCCGCTCCGGGCGCATCGCCGGCGCCGACGGGCGATCCCATGCGCGACCTCATCGCGTTCCTACAGGAACAAGCGGATCGGCCCGCGCAGCGCGACGCCCAGCCGTTGACCGGCGCCGCCGCCGGCCACGCGGGCCGGCTCGCCGGAAACCTGGGCCTGGACGAGGTTTTCGGTCAGCTGCGGGATCCCCTCGCCGCACTGGCCGAAATCGCCGAAATCGCCCGCGCCCGCGGTTTCCTCGACGAGGTCGCCGGCGGGCCACGGATGCGGTACCCGGACGACTTCGCCGAACTCTCCGCCGCCGACCGCTACGGCGACGAGCAGTACTGGCACCACGAGGCCGATCCCGAACTCGCGGCCGAGGTCCGTGCGGATCTGCGCCGCCTAGGCCTGCCGGTGGAGGAACCGCGACTGCCGGCCGAGCGGCCGGAAGAGGTGCTCGAACCCGGCGACGACCCCGCTCAGCTCCTGGCACCCGGGCAATCGGACGGAGCGCGCCCGGACGCCGATGTGGCCGCCCGGATTACACCATTTGCGGAGTCCGTGACCACCACCCGCGACCGGCTGGCCCAGCAGTTCGGTCTCGACGACGCGGCGCTCGCCCCGGATCGCCTCGCCGCTACCGTCGCCGATCAGCGCTACCGAATCCTGCTGCGGGCGGCGGCGGTGGAAGCGCTGGTCGCCGCACAGGCGCGCCTCGACGCCGCGACCGATCCGATCGCCCGGGCCGACCTGCGCAACACCCGCGACACCTGGGCGCGCCTGCTCGGCCTCGACTCCGGCGCGCTCGACCGCGACCCCGCGACCATCCTGAACCGGGCTCGGGCAGCGGCGGTACGCGCGGCCGACGATCTCGCGGCGCTCACCGACAGCGCCCAGGCGGCCCGGCAGGAACCCCGCCCAGGCGGCGAACCGCCCGCCGTGGGCGAAACCCGCCGCTACAACATCGTGGTAGAAGGCGAACAGGTACCCGCGCGCCTGGTCGCCGACGAGGGCGGTGGCTGGCTGGTGGCCGAGGCCGACCGTACCGGCCCACCGGCCCAGCAGGCCGACCCCGCACCACCGCAGCGCCGGAAGTCGCTGCTGCGCCGGATCTGGGACCGGCTGTTCGGAGACGGTTACGAGGGGGAGACGCCGAAGTATCCGTCCGGGTCCGGGATAGACAGCGCCGGGCAGTCGGTACTCGGCCATATGTCCGGGCTTCCGTTGACGAAGACCGAGGATCCGACACCGGGTGTGCCCGGCGACGAGTACGAGGTCCTGCAGACCAAGTTCAACCCCGCGCGCATCCTCAAAGAAGGCATCACCCTGTGGAAGAAGCGGGAACTGCTGCCGTTCGTGCGCCGGTTCACGTCCCGGGTCGCCGACCGCAGCCTCGACGCCCCGCCCCTGCGGGACGAGAACGACAACGAGTACCGGTACTGGCTCGACGAAGCCGACCCCGACCTCGTCCGCGAGGTCACGGGGGTCGACCTCGAAGAGCTGAAGAGACAGGCCGGCCCGGCCCTTACGCCGGGCGCCGAAACCCGGCCGGGCGAGCCGGCGGCCCAGCTCGCTCCCACCGAACCCGAGGGCGACGTGGTGCCGCGCAGCGCGGGCGAGATCGGGGCCTGGATCGACGAACTGGCCGAGGCGGCGGCACACCGCGACGCGCAGGCCGCGGAGCTGGCCGAGGCCGCGCGCGCGTTCGGTATCGACCTCGGTGATCCGACACCGGAGAACGTCCGGCGGGCGCACGATCTGATCCGCTATCAGCAGGCCCGCCGGCTCGGCGCCCTCACCGGCCTCGCCGACGCTGCCCGCCGCTACAACGCCGAGCACGCCGATATCCCCTACGGCGAGTACGAAACCTTCTTCGACGCGAACCCGCTGGGCCGCCTCCTACGCGAAGTGGTCGACGCCTACCGGGAGCCCTCGCGGGCGCCGGAGTGGCTGCCCGAGGCGCTGCGGCGCCGCTGGCCCGGTCCGGTCGACCTGCTCAACTGGCAGGGCGTGAACAACGGTGGCGAGCCGACACGCGAGTGGGGCGATCTGTTCGACACCGACCAGCCCGGCCGCGACGACGGGACCCGGCAGTACTTGGAACGGGCCCTGCGCCGCGATCAGATCCGTGACGAACGCTCGGTATGGGCACAGGTCCTCGGCGATGTGGACCTGAACACTCTCGACGCCGACCGCCTGGCCGACACCTTGGCGGCGCAACTGGACCGGATCCAGCAGGCCGCGGACCGTATCGACGATTTCGGTCGCCAGGCCGAGGAGTTTCTGCGCCGCGCCGCCGAAACCGAGGAAATCGCCGGTCTGATCGGTGATCTGGCGGCCCAGGAATGGGTGCACAGCAACGACGGGGTCATGTTCGGCGATCCGGCAGGTCTCGGCCTGCTGCCCCCGGAACAGCCCGGCGGCCCGATGCGGCTGATCGTGATCGACGGCAGGCTCGAACACGACCGGGTGCTGGCCGATGCGCTCGCCCGCCACCCCGATCTCGCCGATGCCGTGAACGACGGCGACCTCCAGGTGCTGTACGAACTCACTCACGTGCGGCCCGGCGAACCGCTGCCCGGCGGTGGGTTCGGGCCCGAATTGGTCACCGTGGCCGACGCCGGTTCCCCGCGGGTCCGTCATCTCACCGCCGAGGTCGACGGCCGCCACCTCGATGCCACCCTGATAGACGATGGTGACGGCTGGCGGGTGGTGCCGGACGATCCCGTGGAGTTGCACACCGGGCGCTCCGTCGACGAGCTGACTCGCACCGAAATCGACGAGGCCATCGGCGAACTCGCCGAACGGCTCGGTATCGCCGACACGGACTCGGCCGATTCGCGGCGGCTCGCCGAAGAATTGTCCGTACTGCGCGACGAGAACGAGATTCGCGCCGCCCAGCTCGAGGCACTCATCGACCACGCCCGGACCGCATGGGATATCGACACCTACTACGAGGTGACGCAGGCCCGCGGCAATCTGGCGACCCGGGTCGACCCGGACGAGACCGCGCCGGTGACCGCCGAGCGGGCAGCCCGGGTGATCGCCGTTCCCGCGACCCCCGACGCTCGGCGGATCCAGCAGATCGCCGGAATTCTGGACTACGCCGAAACCTTGGTCTCGCTGGACCGGTCGTCGGTGGAAGCGGCTACGCGGCGCCTGATGCGGCGCCTCGACGCGCTCTCCGACGCGGTGACGGTGACGGAACCGGGGCAGATCAGCGCGGGCATCCGGGATCTGGTGTACCGGGAGTACAGCCGGCCCGATCTGGTCTCGGCTCTCACCGATTTCCTGAACGCGCTCGGTGAGGCCGATATCTTCGATGCCGCGGTGCACGGCGAGCGCGCCGTCGACCCGAGGGTGGGCCGCGCCGAGATCCCGGTTCACCACCGGGCCGTTCGGCACCTGGTGGACCTGATCGAGGATCTGCGTCACCTCACGGACGCCCCACAGCGGATGGGTCTGCTGGCCGCGGACACCGATCTGCTTCCCGCTACGGAACTCGGCGCGAACCCCGATTTCGCCCGCACGATCGGGGTCGATCTGCCGCCCGCCGACCTGGCCCGCTGGGACGATGTGCTCGACCGCTACCGGCGCGGCGAAATCGGCGAGGACGCCCCGGAACTCGTCCGCGTACGAGCCGAGCTGAACCGCTGGAACGAGGTCTACGAGAAGTACCGCGACGGCCGGCTGGACAAGGAAGAACGACTGAAACCCGCCGAACTCGCCGAAGTACAGGCCGAGTTGCGCGGCGAAGTATCCCGGCGCGCCCGCGATATCACCGCCCTGGCCGAACTCGCCGATCGCGCCGCGCAACTCGATGCGGCGCGGCGACAGGCGGCGCGGGACCGCGCCGAACTCGCTGTCGAGCGGGCCCGGGCCGTGCTCCCGCCGCCACACCCGGACCTCCCGGTGGACGAATCGGACCTGGCCTCGCATACCGCTCTGGACCGGCGTCTCGAAGAGCTGCGCGGGCGGACGACGCGCGTCGACGACCAGCAGGCCTACCAGCGCAGGATCACCGAGTACGAGGAGGCAGCGCGCCGGGTCATCGACGCCGAGGCCGAACTCGCCCGGACAGCCGGCGACCGCTCCCGTACCCAGCCGGACGAAGACCCCACCGGGGGAGATCTCGCGGAACGCGCCCCCGGTACGAACGACCCCGACGGCCGGGCGAACAGGGCAGAACCCGCTAGCGGGCGCGGCCCCCGCACGAACCGCAACGGCCTCGATGGACCGAACCCACCGGACGCCACCGACCGCCGCTACCTCCCACCGCCGCCCCGCGGTTCGTCCCTACGTTCACACATCCCGAAACGACCACACGAATGGGAGCCGGAGTTCCCGGCCCCGTTCGAAAACGACCGCAAACCTTGGCCGGTGCCGCTCCCCGACCTCCCCGACTCTCCGGTGCCTCCGGTTCCGCCAGAGCCGCCGGTTCCACCCGTGCCGCCGGTGCCGCCGGTGCCGCCGGTTCCGCCGGTGCCGCCGGTGCCGCCAGACGCCGCCGGTTCCGCCGGTCCCGCCGGTCCCGCCAGAGCCGCCGGTTCCGCCGGTGCCCCCGGAGCCGCCGGTGCCGCCAGAGCCGCCGGTGCCCCCGGA
>NZ_BAFV01000012.1 GCF_000308515.1 Nocardia carnea NBRC 14403
TGGTGAGCCGGTGCTGGAGTATTTGGGTCGTACGGATTTCCAGGTGAAGTTCCGTGGTCAGCGGATCGAGCTGGGGGAGATCGAGTCGGCGGTTCTGGCGCAGCCGCAGGTCAGCCAGGCGGTCGTCACGGTCGCCGCCTCGCAGCTCGGTGAGCAGCTGGTCGCCTACGTGGTGCCGGCACCGGGAGAACGAATCGTTTCCGGGGTCCTGCTGGATACGCTTCGTGAGGTCCTGCCGACCTACATGGTCCCGGCGGCCGTCGTCGAACTCGAGGCATTCCCGCTGAATACGTCCGGCAAGCTGGATCGTAAGGCGTTGCCGGAGCCTACCTTCGAGACTCGTGAGTTCCGGGCGCCGTCGACTCCGATCGAGGAGATCGTCGCCGGTGTCTTCGCCGACGTTCTCGGAGTGCAGCGTGTCGGCGCGGATGACGATTTCTTCGCGTTGGGTGGTAACTCGCTGATCGCGACCCAGGTTGCGGCCCGGGTCGGGCAGGCACTGGACGCGCAGGTGCCGGTGCGGGTGCTGTTCGAGGCTTCCACGGTGGCCGCGGTGGCCGCGCGGATTCAGGAACAGGCCGGCGCGGGGACCCGTAAGGCGCTCGTGGCGGGGCCGCGGCCGGAGCGGGTGCCGCTGTCGTCGGCGCAGCAGCGGATGTGGTTCCTCAACCGCTTCGATCGGGCCTCGGCCGCGTACAACCTGCCGTTCGCCATCCGTCTGTCGGGTGCGCTCGATGTGGATGCCCTGCGCGAAGCGCTCGCCGATCTCGTGCTGCGGCACGAGGTGCTGCGGACCGTGTATCCGGAGACCGAATCCGGTCCGGTGCAGGTGGTGCTGCCGGTGGGGCAGGCGATACCGCAGCTCGAGGTGCGGTCGGTCGCCGGTGCGGAGATCGTCACGGCCGTGGCCGAGCTGGCATCGGCCGGATTCGATGTGACGGCCGAGGTGCCGCTGCGGGTGGCGCTGTTCGATATCGACGGTGCGGCGGACGAATTCGTCCTGGCCATGGTGGTGCACCATATCGCCGGTGACGGTTCCTCGGTGGCGCCGTTGACCCGCGATGTGATGATCGCGTATTCCGCTCGGACCGCGGGGGAGACGCCGGGCTGGGCCCCGCTTCCGGTGCAGTACGCCGATTACGCGCTCTGGCAGCGTGAACTGCTCGGCGACGAGAACGATCCGGAATCCGTTGCGGCCGAACAGCTCGGATATTGGCAGTCGGCGCTGGCCGGGATTCCGGACCAGCTCGATCTTCCGGCGGACCGGCCGCGTCCGGCGGTGCAGTCCTATCGGGGTGGCCGGATCGAGGTATCGATCGACGCCGAAACCCATGCCGGTCTGCAGCAGTTGGCGCAGCAGCGTGGCGCGACCCTGTTCATGGTGGTGCATACGGCGTTCGCGGTACTGCTGTCGCGGTTGTCGGGTACGGATGACATCACGATCGGTACCCCGGTGGCGGGTCGTGGTGAGCGGGCCCTCGACGATCTGATCGGTATGTTCGTGAACACGCTGGTGTTCCGGACACAGGTGGAACGCGGCGAGACGTTCAGCGATCTGCTGGCCCGCCAGCGTGAAGTCGATCTGCAGGCGTTCGCGCACTCGGATGTGCCGTTCGAACGTCTGGTGGAGGTGCTCAACCCGGCGCGGTCGCAGGCGCGGCATCCGCTGTTCCAGGTGGGATTCACCTTCCAGAACATGGGTCAGTCGCGGCTGGAGCTGCCGGGGCTCACCGTTTCCGGTGTCGAGGTCGATACCGAGGTTTCGCAGTTCGATCTGCATGTGCTGGTCGGGGACAGCTACGACGCCGCGGGCGATCCCGCAGGGGTGACCGGCTTCCTGACCTACGCCACCGATCTGTTCGATCACGCGACCGCACAGGGCTTTGTCGACCGGTTCACCCGCCTGCTGGCCGAGGTCCTCGCGGATCCCTCGACCCCGGTCGGCGAGCTGGAGATTCTGGCGCCGGCCGAGCGGACCCGGGTTCTGGCGGAGTGGAACGCGACCGAGCACACGGTGCCGGACACGCTGGCACTCGACGGGTTCGCGCGGGCACTCGCCCGGTTCCCAGACCGCGTGGCGGTGACCTCCGATGGTGCCGACGTGACGTACGCGGAGCTGGATGCCCGGGTCAACCGGTTGGCCCGGCGTCTGATCGCGCAGGGTGTGGGCCCGGAATCGCTGGTCGGGCTGCTGGTTTCGCGGTCGCTGGATTTCGTGGTCGGTATGTATGCCGTTATCGCCGCAGGCGGCGCGTACGTGCCGCTGGACCCGGCCCATCCAGGTGAGCGGATCCGGCATATCCTCGATACCGCGGATCCGGAGTGCGTGCTGACGACCGTCGCGGATCTCGACGCGGTCGGGGCGGAGGCCGTCGCGGGCGCACCGGTACTGATTCTGGACGCGCTCGATACCAGTGGTTACGACGCCTCGACTGTGACCGATGCCGACCGGTCGGCGCCGCTGCGGCCCGAGAACGCGGCATACGTGATCTTCACGTCGGGTTCGACCGGCCGGCCGAAGGGTGTGGCGGTACCGCATGCGGCGATCGCCAACCAGATCGCCTGGATCGTCGGCGAATACGGGATTTCCCGTGACGATGTGGTGCTGTTCAAGACCCCCGCGACCTTCGACGTGTCGCTGTGGGAGCTGTTGGCGCCGTTGACCGTCGGCGGCCGGATGGTCGTCGCCGAGCCCGACGGACACCGCGACCCGGTCTATCTCGCCTCCGTCATCGCCGAACAACGTGTCACGGCGACCTCTTTCGTCCCGTCGATGCTGTCGGTGTTCGCCGAGAGCACCGCTGCGGACCCGGGTGCGCTGGCCTCGCTGCGGATGCTGTTCGTGGCCGGTGAAGCGTTCACCGGTGATGTGGTCGCCGCCGTGCGCCGGGTGACCGATGTGGCGCTGTACAACCTCTATGGCCCCACCGAGTTCGCGGTGCACGCGACGCATGCCGCGGCGGCCGGCCAGGTGTCCGGTGCGGTTCCCATCGGTGGCCCGGTGTGGAACGCCCAGGTGTACGTGCTGGATTCGCGGCTGCGGCCGGTTCCGGTGGGTGTCGCGGGAGAGTTGTATCTGGCGGGCGCGCAGGTGGCCCGCGGTTATGTGGGTCGCCCGGATCTGAGTGCGGACCGTTTCGTCGCGGATCCGTTCGGTACCGGTGGGCAGATGTACCGCACCGGCGATGTCGTGCGCTGGACCGACGCCGGCGAGCTGGTCTACGTGGGACGTTCCGATTTCCAGGTGAAGGTGCGCGGTCAGCGCATCGAACTCGGCGAGATCGAGGCGGCCCTCACCGAACACGCCGCAGTGGCGCGCGCCGTAGTCGTGGCGAAGTCCGACCCGAATATCGGTGACCGGCTCGTGGGCTATGTGGTCCCTGCCCGGGACACGATCCTCGACACCGACGAGCTGCGCACGCAGCTGTCCGACCGGCTTCCGGCCTATATGGTTCCGGCCGCGTTCGTAGTGCTCGACGAGTTCCCGCTGAACGCGTCCGGGAAGCTGGATCGCAAGGCGCTGCCGGAACCGGTGTTCGAGGCCCGGGAATTCCGGGCGCCGTCGACTCCGATCGAGGAGATCGTGGCCGGGGTCTATGCCGAGGTGCTCGAGATCGATCGGGTCGGCGCCGACGACGATTTCTTCGAACTGGGCGGTAACTCGCTGATCGCGACCCAGGTCGCGGCCCGGCTGGGTGCGGCGCTGGACACCACGGTGCCGGTGCGCGCACTGTTCGAGGCCTCCACTGTCGCCGGTTTGGCCGTACGGGTCGAACAGCACGCCGGAACCGGCGGGCGGGCGGCGTTGGTGCCGCAGCCGCGGCCGACCCGGGTCGCCGAGTCGGGTGAGGTTCAGGACGCGGTGCCGTTGTCGCTGGCGCAGCAGCGGATGTGGTTCCTGAACCGCTTCGACGAGAATTCGGCGGCGTATC
>NZ_BAFV01000011.1 GCF_000308515.1 Nocardia carnea NBRC 14403
AGACCGGCAGTGCGCCGGTGGTGGACCTGGACACCCTCGATCTCTCCGGCTACGGGGATACTCCGGTCACCGATGCGGAACGGATGTCGCCGTTGCGGTCGTCGAACACCGCATACGTGATCTTCACATCGGGGTCGACAGGCCGGCCCAAGGGTGTGGCGGTGCCGCACTCGGCCATCGTGAACCAGCTGCGCTACATCCGGGCCGAATTCGGTGTGGACGCAACAGATTCGATTCTGCTCAAAACGGCTGCCACGTTCGACCTGTCGGTGTGGGAGTTCTGGACCGCGGCGGTATGCGGTGGCCGGATGGTCATCTCGTCGCCGGATGGTCATCGCGATCCGTCCTACCTCAACGGGTTGATGGCCCGCGAAGGTGTGACCACCTTGACGGTGGTTCCGTCGATGCTGGATGCCCTGCTCGCCACCGACGAGGGGATATCCCCGTCGTTGCGCCGGGTGCTGGCCATCGGTGAGGCGTTGCCGGCGGCTACCGCGCAGCGGATGCTCGCCGATTATGCGGGTGTGGGGTTGTTCAACCTCTATGGCCCGACCGAGGCCGCGGTGTCGATCACGACGCACCGGGTCACGCCGGCGGATACGGTATCGGTGCCGATCGGTGCGCCGCAGTGGAATTCCCGCGTGTATGTGCTGGACGGCCGGTTGCAGCCGGTTCCGGATGGTGTGTCGGGTGAGTTGTATCTGGCCGGTGTGCAGTTGGCGCACGGGTATTTCGGTCGCGTGGATCTGAGTGCGGAGCGGTTTGTGGCCGATCCGTTCGCGGCCGGTGAGCGGATGTATCGCACGGGTGACCTGGTTGCGTGGAATCGTGATGGTGGTTTGGAGTATCGGGGTCGTACCGATTTCCAGGTCAAGATTCGTGGTTTCCGGATCGAGCTGGGTGAGATCGAAGCCGCACTCCTTGCCTTGCCGGAGATCGCGCAAGCGGCTGTGGTCGCGAAGTCGGACCCGCGGACCGGCGATCGACTGGTCGGTTACCTGGTCCCGTCCGGCGCCGGCCTGGATTTCGCACGTATCCAGGACACGCTGGCACAGCGGTTGCCGTCCTATATGGTTCCCGCCGCGTTCGTCGAACTCGATGCGCTGCCGTTGAATGTGAACGGCAAGCTGGACCGTAAGGCTCTGCCCGAGCCCGAGTTCGAGGCGCGGGAATTCCGGGCGCCGTCGACTCCGATCGAGGAGATCGTGGCGAACATCTTCGCCGAGGTCCTCGGGATCGATCAGGTCGGTGCGGACGACGATTTCTTCGCCCTCGGTGGTAATTCGCTGGTCGCGACTCAGGTTGCGGCGCGGTTGAGCAAGGCGCTGGATACGACTGTCCCGGTCCGTGCGCTGTTCGAAGCGTCCACTGTCGCCGGTTTGGCGGTGCGTGTCGAACAGCATGCCGGTTCCGGTGGCCGGGCGGCCCTGGTGCCGCAGCCGCGGCCGACCCGGGTCACCGAGTCGGGTGAGGTCCAGCATGTTGCGCCGTTGTCGCTGGCGCAGCAGCGGATGTGGTTCCTCAACCGTTTCGACGGTGCGTCCGCCGCCTACAACATTCCGATGGCGATCCGGCTGTCCGGCGAGCTGGATGTCAATGCCATGCGCGCGGCGGTCGCGGATCTCGTGGCGCGCCACGAGGTACTGCGCACGGTGTACCCGGATACCGCGTCCGGTCCCGTGCAGCTGGTACTACCGGTGGCACAGGCGGTTCCGGAGCTCGCGGTGCGCTCGGTGGCTGCCGCGGATATCGGTACGGCCGTGGCGGAAATGGCATCCACCGGCTTCGATGTGACCGCCGAGGTACCGCTACGGGTGGCCCTGTTCCGTCTGGACGATCCGGCCGCCGCGACCGATGCGCAGGACCTCGCTACCGCCGGTGTCTCCGGCGAATTCGTCCTCGCGCTGGTGGCGCACCATATCGCGGCCGACGGCTCGTCGGTCGGTCCGCTGGCGCGCGATGTGATGACCGCCTACGCCGCGCGGGCCGCGGCGGAAGCCCCGGCGTGGTCGCCGCTGCCGGTGCAGTACGCCGATTTCAGTATCTGGCAGCGCAACCTGCTGGGCGACGAATCCGATCCGGAATCGCCGGCGGCGAAGCAGCTCGGGTACTGGGAGTCGGCGCTGGCCGGCATCCCGGATCAGCTCGACCTGCCGATGGACCGCCCGCGACCCGCGGTGCAGTCGTTCACCGGTGGCCGGGTCGATATCGATATCGATGCCGAGGTCCATGCCGGTCTGCAGCGGCTGGCGCAGCAGCAGGGCGCGACCCTGTTCATGGTGGCGCATACCGCGTTCGCGGTACTGCTGTCGCGGCTCTCGGGCACCGACGACATCACCATCGGTACCCCGGTGGCCGGTCGCGGCGAGCAGGCGCTCGACGATCTGATCGGTATGTTCGTCAACACCCTGGTGTTCCGGACCCAGCTCGATCGCGGCGAAGCATTCACCGAACTGCTCGCCCGGCAGCGGCAGCTGGATATCGCGGCCTTCGCGAATGCGGACGTGCCCTTCGAACGACTCGTCGAGGTACTGAACCCGGCCCGGTCGACCGCCCGGCACCCCTTGTTCCAGGTGGGATTCACCTTCCAGAACCTGGCCCAGTCGAGCCTGGAGCTGCCGGGGCTCACCGTTTCCGGTGTCGATATCGATACCGAGGTCTCCCAGTTCGACCTGAACCTCATCCTGAGCGACTCCTACGACACCGCGGGCGAACCCGGCGGGGTAGTCGGATACCTGACCTTCGCCACGGATCTGTTCGACCGCGCCACGGTGCAGGGTTTCGCCGACCGGTTCATCCGGTTGCTGAGCCGGATCGTGGCGGACCCCTCGGCTCCCGTGGGCGATCTGGAAATTCTCGCCCCGGTCGAGCGCGCCGCACTCCTGGCGGAGTGGAACGCGACCGAGCATGCGCTGCCCGAGCGGTTGCTGCTGGACGGGTTCGAACGGGCGGTCGTCGCGAACCCGGATCGGGTAGCGGTGTCGTTCGAGGGGACAAGTCTGTCCTACGGCGAGTTCTCCGCTCGCGTGAACCGGCTGGCCCGGTACCTGGTCGCGCAGGGTGTGGGTCCGGAGTCGCTGGTCGGTTTGCTTGCCTCCCGGTCGCTGGATCTTGTGGTCGGTATGTATGCCGTCGTTGCGGCCGGTGGTGCCTATGTGCCGTTGGATCCGTCGCATCCGGCGGAGCGGATCGGTTACATCCTCGATACCGCAGCACCGGTGTGTCTGCTGTCGACCACTGCCGATGCGCAGGTCGTCGGGATCGAACCGTCGGACGGCACAGGCACTCGTGGCGCTTCTGTCGCCGGTGACAGTGTGGGCTCGCTCGCGGGTGTGCCGGTGCTGGCCCTGGATGCCCTCGATACCAGTGGTTTCGATGCCGCGCCGGTAACGGATGCCGATCGGCTCGCGCCGGTTCGGTCGTCGAATACC
>NZ_BAFV01000010.1 GCF_000308515.1 Nocardia carnea NBRC 14403
CGGTCGCGGATCTGGTGGCGCGGCACGAGGTGCTGCGGACGGTGTACCCGGAGACCGAGTCCGGACCGGTGCAGGTCGTGTTGCCGGTGGGCCAGGCCGTTCCCGAGCTCGCGGTGCGGTCGGTGGCCGCCGGTGAGGTCGTTGCGGCTGTATCGGAATTGGCGTCGGCCGGCTTCGATGTCACCGCCGAGGTGCCGTTGCGGGTAGCGCTGTTCCGCATCGGGACGGCAGATAGCGCCGAAACGGTTGCGACCAACGGAGCCGGCGGCGACACCGCAGGTTCGCACGATGAGTTCGTGCTGGCCCTGGTGATGCACCATATTTCCGGTGACGGTTCCTCGGTGGTGCCGTTGACGCGCGATCTGATGACCGCGTATGCCGCGCGGGTCGCGGGGGAGGCGCCGGGCTGGGCGCCGTTGCGAGTGCAGTACGCCGATTTCAGTATCTGGCAGCGGGAGTTGCTGGGTGCGGACACCCATCCGGAATCGCTGGCGGCGAAGCAGATCGGATATTGGGAGTCGGCACTCGCCGGGATTCCGGATCAGCTCGATCTCCCGGCCGATCGTCCGCGTCCGGCGGTGCAGTCCTACAGCGGCGGCCGGATCGCGGTCGAGATCGATGCCGAGATCCACGCCGGTTTGCAGCGGCTGGCGCAACGCCAGGGCGCGACGCTGTTCATGGTCGCGCATACGGCGTTCGCCGTGCTGCTGTCACGCCTCTCGGGCACGGACGACATCACCATCGGTACTCCGATCGCGGGTCGTGGTGAGCAGGCGCTCGAGGACCTGATCGGTATGTTCGTGAACACGCTGGTGTTCCGGACGCAGCTGGATCAGGGTGAGGCGTTCACTGATTTGCTGGCGCGTCAGCGTGAGGTGGATCTGCAGGCGTTCGCGCATGCGGATGTGCCGTTCGAGCGTTTGGTGGAGGTGCTGAATCCGGTTCGTTCGACGGCTCGGCATCCGTTGTTCCAGGTGGGTTTCTCGTTCCAGAACCTGGCGCAGTCGAGTCTGGAACTGCCCGGTCTGACGGTTTCCGGTGTCGATATCGATACCGAGATCTCCCAGTTCGACCTGCACCTGATCATCGGTGACGATTACGAATCCTCCGGTGCGCCCGCCGGTATCACCGGCGCTCTGACCTACGCCACCGCGTTGTTCGATCGCGCCACCGCACAGGGATTCGTCGACCGGTTCGTGTGGTTGCTGCGTGAACTCGTGGCGGAGCCCTCGGTGGCCGTAGGCGATATCGATCTGCTGGCTCCGGCCGAGCGGGTTGCGCTGACGGAGCGTAATTCGACGGCCCGGGAGCTGGATTCGTCGCAGACTCTGGTATCACTGCTCGACCATTCCGTCGCGGCGGGCGCGGACACGGTGGCGTTGGTGGCTGCTGATGGTTCGCAGGTGACCTATGCCGAGTTGGGGGCGCGGGTCAATGGTTTGGCGCGGTATCTGATCGGCCGGGGTGTGGGGCCCGAGGTTCGGGTCGCGTTGGCGTTGCGGCGGTCGGTGGATCTCGTGGTCGCGATGTATGCGGTGGCGGTGGCCGGTGGCGTGTATGTGCCGCTCGATCCGGATCAGCCTGCCGAACGCAGTGACTACATTCTCGAGACGGCGGCACCGGTGTGTGTGCTGACCGATGCCGGGAGCGGATTCG
>NZ_BAFV01000009.1 GCF_000308515.1 Nocardia carnea NBRC 14403
GGACGGCGCCGGGCCGTACGTTCGCTGTCTACCCGATCGACCAGGTCCTGCACCGTCAGTGGTGCCTGGTCTGCCGGCGGCTCCGGTTGCCGTTGCCGCCGAGCCCCTCGTGCGTCGTCCATTTCGGGGGGCTCTGCCGTGGGATAGCGCTCCCACGGTGCGCGACCTCCGGGCCGTGGTGAACGCCCGTTCCGATCGTCACCCACCAATGAACCTCGCTCTTTCGCAACTCGCTGCCGCCGCAGCCGTGCTCGAAAGGCTGTGGCGGGATTCCGCAATGATAACGATTTCGCCACTGAGAGCCACTCGGACATCTCGAGCGGGCGGGCAGTGCGGGAAATGCTGGAAAGTTGCCTGGAGCTATGTTTTCACGCGGCGCGCGGCTGTTTCGGCTACCCGCGGTTCGGCGTGTCGAACCGGTCAGCCGCCGCTGTGCATCACATCGGCCGCGGCCGGCACGGTTCCGTCGTCCGGATCATCGAGCCAGCCGTGCGGCAGCGCGACCTTGCCCGGCGAACCCTGCCGGCCGCGCGGGCCTTCGGCGTCCTCGGGGAAGGGGACAGCGGGATCGAGCTGTGCGATCAGGCCGTCGAGTTCGCCGAGGGAGGAGACCGTGGCGAAACTGCGGCGCAGGTCGGCCCCGAGCGGGAAGCCCATGAAGTACCAGGCCATATGTTTGCGCAGGTCGCGCATACCTTTGTCTTCGCCGTGATGTTCGGCGAGCAGCCCGGCGTGCCGGGCCAGGATCCTGCCCACTTCGCCGAGGTTCGGCGGAGTGGGGGCGGGTTCGCCGCGCAGGGCGGCGCTCAGTTCGCCGAACAGCCAGGGCCGGCCCAGGCAGCCGCGGCCGACCACCACCCCGTCGCAACCGGTCTGCGCCATCATCGCGACGGCGTCACCGGCACTGAAAATATCCCCGTTGCCCAGCACCGGGATGGTGGTCACGGCTTCTTTGAGCTGCGCGATGGCCGACCAGTCCGCGGTGCCGGAGTAGCGCTGGGCGGCGGTGCGGGCGTGCAGGGCGACCGCAGCGGCGCCTTCGGCCTCGGCGATCCGCCCGGTGTCGAGATGGGTGCGGTGGTCGTCGTCGATGCCGATCCGGAATTTCATGGTCACCGGCACACCGGCCGGTTCGGCTGCCCGGACCATCTCGCGGACGATCGAGGCGAACAGATTCCGCTTGTACGGCAGGGCGGCGCCGCCGCCGAGCCGGGTCACCTTCGGCACCGGGCAGCCGAGGTTCATATCGATATGGTCGGCCCAGCCCTCGCCGACGATGATGCGTACGGCCTCGCCGAGCGTGGCCGGATCCACCCCGTACAACTGCATGGACCGCGGTGATTCGCCCTGGTCGAACGACATCATGTGCAGTGTTTTCTCGTTGCGTTCCACCACCGCGCGGGCGGTGATCATCTCGCAGACATAGATTGCGGTCGGGCTGCCGAACTCGCGGCAGAGTTTCCGGAATGCCAGGTTCGTGATCCCCGCCATCGGGGCGAGTACCACCGGCGGGTCGACCGGGTAGGGGCCGATCCGCAAACCTGTCTCCTGTTCCAACTCTGCCTGCATGAGGATCCATTTTCCCTGCTGCGGGGTCCGGCGTCACTATCGGGTGCCTCACCGGCGCGCGCCCCTGCCGGTCGATTGCGTCGTGGCCACCGTTAGCCTCTTGGAAGTGAATCGCCCGGTGTTCACGGCCCGACCCGGGTCCGCGGCCACGACGGATACGCGGTACGGCCTTATCGGCCGGCCGCTGGAGGCGATCCGGCCGAACACCGCATCGCCCGAGACGGCGTCACCGAATACAACGGATGCGACCGGCGCGAACAGTTCCGGGTGGCGGCAACCCGATAACCGACCGTTTCCTGCACAGCCCGGGTTCGACTCGACCGGGGGCGAACGAAAGAGGACGACAAACCATGGCCGACCAGACCGAAGAACCCGGTAGCAAGCCGAGCGCCGGCGCAGCCCCCACCACTGATTCCCCGGGAGACAAACCGGGCGAGCAGCGCGGTGCCGAACGGCCGGGCACCGTATCGATCCAGGTATCCAGCTTGGTCCGCGGCGCATTGATTGCCGTGCTCGCGGTGGTGGCGATCGTGTTCGCGGTGCTGTATTTCACCGCGCGCGGTGATCTGGCCGAACGTGACGAACGTGCCGCCGACGACCGCCATGCCGAACAACTGGCCACCGAGTACGCGGTGGGCGCGGCCACGGTGAACTTCCAGGATCTCGATGCCTGGATCACGGCGCTGAAGAAGAACACCACCCCGCAGCTGGCCGGGAAGTTCGATGAAACGGCGCCGAAACTGGAGCAGATCCTGGTGCCGCTCCAATGGACGTCCACGGCGAGCCCCATCACCGCGAAGGTCATGTCCGAGCAGGACGGGATCTTCAAGGTGAACGTTTTCGTCAACGTGACCTCGACCAACGCGCAGAACCCGGACGGCACCCAGACAACGGTCACCTACACCGTGACCCTGGACGAGAACGCCGGCTGGCAGATCACCGATGTGGGCGGAGTGGACGGTGCTCTCCCTATGAACTGAACGGCACCGTGAACTGATCGGCCCGCCGGGCCGGAAACGACGTAACCGCCGGGATGTTCCCGGCGGTTACGTCTGTGTCGTGCGGTACGGGTGAGTGACCTCAGCTGCCGGTCGAGGCGAGGGCCTTTTCCCGCTTGGCGGCCTCGCGGGCGAGCATCCGGTCGCGCTGTTCTTCGAATTTGTCGACGTCCTTGGACAGTTTGTCCAGGAAGATGCCCAGCCGCTCCCGGGTTTCCTCACCGCGGGCGGTGAAATCGGTACGGCCGAAGATATCCCACTTCTTGAGGACCGGCTGGACGACCTCTTCGAGGTGCTGGCGCAGATCGTAGATTCCGTGCTTGGCCATCAGGACGCCGTTACGCCGGAAATTGGGCATTCCCGCGCCCGGCATCTGGAAGTTCTCCAGGATCAGGGTGATCGCGTCGAGTGCCTGGTCCGGGCAGAGGTCCAGGGCTGCACCGCACATATTGCGGTAGAAGATCATGTGCAGGTTCTCGTCGGCCGCGATGCGCTGCAGCATCCGGTCGGCGATGGCGTCGTCGCAGACCTTGCCGGTGTTGCGGTGGGACACACGGGTGGCCAGTTCCTGGAAGGTCACGTAGGCGACCGAGTGCAGGAATCCGGCGTCGGCCTCGGCGGGGGAGGCGAAGCCGTTGGTCATATGGACCATCCGGGCCTGCTCCAGTGCCACCGGGTCCACACCGCGGGTGACCACCAGGTAGTCGCGCATGGCGATGCCGTGGCGGTTCTCCTCGGCGGTCCAGCGCCCGACCCAGGTCCCCCACGCGCCGTCCTGCGAGAAGTTCTCGGCGATTTCCCGGTGGTAGGAAGGCAGGTTGTCCTCGGTGAGGAGGTTGGTGATCATGGCCGCCTTCGCGACCTCGCTGAGCTTGGATTGTTCGGGGTCCCAGTCCACACCGCCGAGCGCGGCGAAGTTGCGCCCCTCGTCCCACGGGACGTAGTCGTGCGGATGCCACTCTTTAGCCAAGGAGAGGTGCCGGTTGACGTTCTGCTCGGCAACCGGCTCCAACTCGGAGAGCAGCTCGAGTTGAGTCAGATCCCTTGCCATGTGATCAAGCCCTTCATATGTTGCGTTGGTGCGGGTCACCTGATGTAGACCGTTGCCGATGCGGCCATACCTTACGGCACCGTAGGTGTGATGCGAAACGCATCCGGCGGACACAGAGTGCACGGTGATGTACGGCGTCTGCCATCGGTTGTCACAGCGAGTGTATGACCCGAAGCTCGGTTATGGGCATATCGATGGCCTTCTCATTTGCGTTAGCGGGCGTGGGAAACGGCACATCTCGGGTCGGGGCGAGCGGCGGCCGATTTCGGTCACAGTGCCCGGAGGGAGAGCCTGGTGGAAGTCACAGCGGGGCGGCCGGCAGTCGGGGACGAAAACGGGCTCCCGGTGATCACCGGGAGCCCGAGCGGTGCCCCCACCAGGGCTCGAACCTGGGACCTGCGGATTAAAAGTCCGTAGCTCTACCAACTGAGCTATAGGGGCGCGGCCGATAGTGTACTGGGAAGTCGGTGCGAGGACGTAATCGGGTGGTTACGCTGGTGCTTTGTATCACTCGGTGCGGCTGCCCCGGGTGTTCCGGCGCCGGTGGCCGGTGCTTGCGGGTGTGACGTCGGGCGAGGTAGCGCGGTTGTCCGGTCGGTTCCGGGGTGCCCGGCGACCCGAAACCATACCACCGGGTATCGAAATACGGTACCTCTGGCATTGTTGATACAACGGGTAGCACGATACGATCCAAATATGTTGGATACCAATGCCTTTGGATCGGTAAAGGCAGAATTCTCGCAAAAGTGGGGTCCGGGGACGAGTTTCCCGGAGTGTCGGCGGTCCGTGATCGCCCCTGGGCGAGGCGGTATGCACCGAGGGATGGGAGCGGCCGGCTGAACTCCGGTCCGAAACCCGCCTCGGCGGGTGAACATTCGGTGTTGCCCGGTTCGATTCGTTCGGCCATTCGCGACCCGGCGGACCATGTTGCGTTCGCAAAATCCCGTTCGCGAAATCGTAGACGGCTCTATCGGTTTACCGCGTGTCGGTACCCGATTCCGAGTACCGTGACGATTCAGCGAATTCGGGGTGTCACTTGGGTCGACGCTGCGGGAGGCGGATCGGGGACGAGGAAGAGCGCAACGGAGTTGCCCGGATGCGCACCCCCTGCGGCGCACCCGGGCGTTCGAATTATACCAGCCGGTGTGTTTCTTCTTTGGGCTGGGTTCCGTACCGAAAGTTCTATACAGGTCATAAAACCGACCGAAGGTCGGATACAACAGGATACGTTCGCGACGTCGGCCCGCTCGTCGAAAGCAGCTGATCTGTCGCGGGCATTCCGCAGGTGGAAATTCCGGCGGATGCACAAGGCTTCGGAGGCGTTTCGAGCATGGCACGGCAGCAAGAGCGGGCCCGTCGGACAAGGGCGGCAATTATCCGGTCCGCCGCCGTTGAGTTCGGGAAGAGCGGCTATGCCGCGGCTTCGCTCAACCGTATTTTGGAAGGGTCGCGAGCGACCAAGGGCGCCATGTACTTCCATTTCGACTCGAAAGAGGATCTGGCGCGAGCGGTACTCGAATCGGCAGTAGAACGATACGGCCGAACCATCGATCGTTGGCTCATTCGTGCGGAACTGGGTCCGCTCGATATTTTGCACGGAATCTTCGACGAGGTAGCGCTGCGCCTCGAACACGACATCATCGTGCAGGCCGAATTCCGTCTGGTGATCGATCCGGGTTTCGGGCAGCAGGACGGCGGCGGCTGCCGGATGCTCTGCTCGACCATTCGAAAACTGGCCGTCGGAGCCGTCGATCAGGGACAGCTGCGACCGGACACCGATCTCGACCGCTTCACGCGCACACTCGCCGGCGCGCTGATCGGCCAGCGCTACATCGTCGATGCCCACCGCGGCGGACCGGATCTGCGGACCCGGTTCCGGGAGGTACTGGAGGTCGTGGTGCAGGCGAGCTGCACGACGGAATGGGCCGCGAAGTTCCAGACGCACGGCTGGCGGGCGCAAGCACAGCTGGAGGAGCTCACTTCCCCGGCGTGACCAGCCGATTTGGGAATTACGCGCACCCTGACATAAGCTATGCGAGCTCCCAACGGACAGCCGTTGAAAAGCCGGTCCGGAGAGATCCGGGACGAGCCCCCTTCGTCTAGCGGCCTAGGACGCCGCCCTTTCAAGGCGGTAGCGCGGGTTCGAATCCCGTAGGGGGTACAACTTACGAAAGTAGGTTGCACAGAGCAAGGCCCTGTGGCGCAGTTGGTTAGCGCGCCGCCCTGTCACGGCGGAGGTCGCGGGTTCGAGTCCCGTCAGGGTCGCCAATGGATGTGCGGAGCAATCCGCCATCCATCGGATGGCATTCGTTCCGGGTGCCTGCGGCCAGGTAGCTCAGTTGGTACGAGCGTTCGCCTGAAAAGCGAAAGGTCGCCGGTTCGATCCCGGCCCTGGCCACAATCCACCCCCTGACCACAACGGTCCGGGGGTTTCGTTCGTCCTGGCCCCGGATGGATGGAATGCTGGGGTCATGGCCGAACGGTGGTACTACTGCTTGAAACATCAGCGGGCCGAGCGCGGACGTCAGTGCTGGTTCCGCGACCGGATGGGTCCGTATCCGGATCGCGCCACCGCCGAGCGCGCGCTCGATATCGTGCGGCAACGCAACGCCGCACAGGACGCGGCGGACCGGGAGTGGCGCGACGGGCAGTGACGGACCGGGTCACGATCGGCCCGTCCGCCCCGGGAAGCGGCCGGTATGACCGGTGCGCCGCAGCTGTGTGTCCGCGGTTGGGCTACCGTTCACGGGTAATACGTAGCGACGCTCGCGGCTCATGGTTCGGCCGCCGGGCGAGACCAGGGAGGGCGACCCTTGAGGGTTACCGTTGTTGTGCCGACCTACAACGAGCGGGACAATCTGCCGGTTGCGGTGGAACGGCTGACTGCGCTACCCGTGCCCGACCTGCACGTACTGGTAGTCGACGACAACTCCCCGGACGGTACCGGTGAGGTGGCCGACAAACTGGCCGTGGACCTGCCGAACGTCGTCTCGGTGCTGCACCGCACCGAGAAGGACGGCCTCGGCCGCGCCTATATCGCGGGGATCACCCGCGCACTCGATGAAGGCGCCGATGTGGTGATCCAGATGGACGCGGATCTTTCCCATCCCGCCGAGGTGATCCCGGCCATGCTGGAACAGCTGAGCCGTCCCGGTATCGGGGTGGTATTGGGGTCGCGCTACGTGCCCGGCGGCTCGACCGCCGCGGAATGGAAGTGGTACCGCAAGGCGCTCTCGGCCTGGGCGAACTTCTACGTCAACGCCATCCTGCGGCTCGGTATCAAAGACGCCACCGCCGGTTTCAAGGCCTGGCAGGCCGATACGCTGCGGGCGATCGATATCGAATCCATCCGCAGCAACGGGTATTCGTTCCAGGTGGAGATGAATTACCGGACCAAGAAGCAGGGTGCCGGTATCGCCGAGGTTCCGATCCGCTTCGAGGAGCGGACGCTGGGCGCGTCCAAGATGAGCCTGTCGGTACAGCTGGAATCCGCGCTCATGCCCTGGAAGCTACTGCTGGGCCGGTCGCTCTAACCGGCGGCGGTGGGCCAGTCGCGGAGGGTGTCGAGATAGCGCTGCCGGACCGCGGCGACCTCCCGGCCCAGATCCGCGGGATCCCAGCCGGTGCTGTCGATCGGCGGCAGGATCGCGATATCGACGATGCCGGGGCGAGCGATCATGGAATCGCGCCGGCCGATATCGGCGGCATTGCGGATTACCACCGGGATCACCGGTACGCCCGCCTGCGCGGCAATATGGAACGCCCCTTTCTTGAACTTGCCCGGTTGCGAGGTATAGGAGCGGGTTCCTTCCGGAGCGATCGCTATCGACAGCCCGTCGCGCAGCGTATGCACCACCGGCGCCAGCGAGGCCTTCGCGCGGTCGGTGTTCGAGCGATCGATGAAGGTCACGCCGACGAACCGCATGAGCGGACCGAAAATCGGATGCCGGATGAGTTCTTTCTTCCCGACCCCCGTCACACCCGCACCGAGCACCGCCGGAACGATGAGGACATCGAACTGGCTCTGGTGGTTGAACAGGAACACCGCCGGGCGCGGATTCCGGGCGTATTCGGTGCCGGTGACCCGCAGCCTGATCCCGCACAGCCGTAACGGCCAGCCGGTGCCGTAGCGCATCAGTGCGTCGGCCATGGTGCGGCGGTCGCGGGTATAGGCCTTGCTCAGCACCCCGAACAGTGCGCCGCCGAGCAGAGCGGCGAAGCCGGCGACGGTGCGCAGCCGGTCCGCGGTGGTAGGGGAGGTCCGGGCGGCGACGACCGGCCGGGGCCAGCCCTGGTCGGCCGCGGTGGCCGCGAGGGGGGAGTCCGGCGCGATCGGAACCGGGGTTCCCACACTCGACAACAGCGGGAGATCGGCTGCGCTACCGCTGTAGACGTAGGAACGCCGCAGGTCGATACCGTGGGCGGTGGCGAAATCGGCGACCAGCGCGGCTTTGTCCGGGCCGTAGGGCAGGGGACCGTCGAACCCGCCGGTGAACCGGCCTCCGGCGACTGCGGGCCGGGCACCGAGAGTATGGCCGATCTCGAGCGCCGCGGCCACGGGATGCAGCTGGTAGTCGGTGACCGTGCCGGTCAGCACCACGGTGTGCCCGGCCGCGAGATGTTCCCGCACCAGCCGCCAGGCCTCCGGATACACCCGGTCGTACCAGCCGCGTTTGAACACCCGCTCACCCTGCGCGGCCAGTTCACCGGGTGTTTTTCCGGCGGCGTGTCCGGCGAGCTGTTCCAGCAGGTCAGGCCCCGGACTGTCGCCGCTGTGGCGTAACTGCTCGAACAGGAGGCCGGCTGTCGCGGAATCGGGGTCGCGGAACCGGCGGCCCGTCATGGTGCGCAGATCCGCGACCGCCGACAGGTCGAAAACCGCGCCGATACCTGCGCCTTGCGGACCCGAACGGATCGCCGTGATCACCGCGTCGAGCGACCCGAATCCACCGGTTTCCGCGGTGGCGGCCCTGCTCATCGAGTCCGCCCCGCGGTGCGGTTGGACGGGTCGAGCGCGGCGGCCTGCGATATGCGGATCCCGATTGTGCGCAGCCGGTCGGCGAAATCGCGCCGGGCCTCGGCCAGCGCCGTCACGGATTTCTCCGAATCCGGATCGGCGGCCTCGACGAGTCCGTGATTCGCGGCCAATTTCAGTGCACTCCCGAAAAGCTCGGTGGATACCGATTCCGTGCTGTGCAGGCGTTTCTGCAGCAGCATCTGTTTACCGACCGATACGCATTCGGCGATGAACTCCTTATGGTCGATTTCGGCTGTCGGTTCCCGATCGGCCAGCCGCTCGGCCACCACCAATTGCGCATCGAAAAAGGAACGCAGTACGCGGTGGGCCATCATGAAACCGCTACCGGTGAGCGCAGCCAGGATTTCACTGCCCAGAGTGTTGCGGGGACGCGACCGCCAGGCCGGATCCACCAACAGCATTTCCGCGGTGATCCGCTCGGCGAATTCCGCCCGGTCGGGGAAGAAGAATTCGAACTTGAGCAGATCCCGCAGCCGATACGTCTCCGCCCAGCCGATATCCAGGGCATCGGCGTCCGGTCCGACGGCTCCGGCCACCGGATCGTCGGGGGCCGCCTCGACCGCGGCCAGAATCGCCAGTTCCAGGATTGCCCGGTCGACGAACCAGTGAACCGCGCTGTTGCGGTAGAACGCGGCCTCGAGATGCGCGCCGGGTTCGATCGCATACACCGGTTCGACCCCGCCGCGATAGATCGTGACCACCTTGGCCAGCGACAGCTGCTCCAGCACGGCGACCAGGCTGTGTTCGTCCCGCAATTTCGCGACCTCACCGCAGGGCAGATCGCGTTCGCCGATGTAGTCCATGACCGGATTGAGGACTTCGCAGACCTCGGCCAGTGTCAGCGCACGATCGTGCACGCCGAGCAACGCCAGGGTGACCAGTGCGTTGGCGGTGATCGGGGTGACCGCGTTGATCCCGACAGCCACATCGAAGGCGAGCCGCTGCACCGCCGCACGTTCTCGTTCGCCGAGATGTTCGCCGAGGGGATCCGGTTCGGCGCGGACCGGCTGCCCGCCGGTATCGGTACGGTGCAGCGGGATCGTGACCGGGGGTTCGGTGAGCGGATCGCCGTGGGTGGCCAGTCGGTCGCGCGCCGAGATCGGGTCGCCGAAGCGGACGTAGACATGGCCGGCCGAATGCTGCTGGTTGCGCACATAGCGGGCGAGCCAGGCGATACCTTCGGGTTTCTTCCGGCCGCCCACCTGTTCGTCGGCGATGGCGCCGAGTTCGTTGAGCCGCTCGTAGGTGATCGAAACCGGTACCAGGAGTGCGTCGGCGACCCGGTCGCGGCGGACCGCCGCGGCCAGATAGTTCATCAGGCCGTAGCGTGGCGGGCGCAGTTTGCCGGTGCGGGTGCGCCCGCCCTCGAAATACCACTCCAGGTTGAAGCGGCGGGCCAGCAGATACCCGAAGTATTCTTCGACGACCGCCTGGTAGACGGTATCGCCGCCGAAACTGCGCCGGATGAATATGGTGCCGGTACGCCGCGCGATCGGGCCCATCGGCCAGAACCGCAGATTCGCCCCGCCGACGACGTGGTTGGGCGGGAAATCATTGCGCGCCAGTACATCGCCCAGCACGAAGGCATCCACATACGACCGGTGCGACGGCAGGAACACCAGCGGATACCGCCGGTTGAGATCGCGTAGCGCGGCCAGGCCGGATTCGTCGCAGTCCACGTTCCAGGTCGATGCGTGCACCGGGCGCATGGCCTGGGTGAACAGGTCCGATACGGTGCGGCTCTGCGCGGCGACCAATTCGTTCAGTGCTTTCTCGGCGCGCCGCGCCACGTCCTGTGGGTCGGTGCCGGTTTCGTCGGCGATACGTTCCAGCCGCCGCAGGAACTCCGGCGAGTCCATGATCTCCTCGGCCACCAGCCGCGGCACCTTGTAACGGTCGCCGATCACGGTGCGTTCCGCGCGCTCCAGCGCGACCACCGCGGCCCGGACCACTGCGCGCGCGAAGGGTTCGGCGCTGCCGGTGTGGTGCAGTGCCGCCGCTTCCGGATGGTTCGCGCGCAACTGTGTGAGCCGGGCGGGAGCGCCGGTGAGCACCAGGTGCCGGTCCGGGGCCCGGCCGACGAGCCGGCGTTGTGCGAGCCGGTTGGGGCGGCGTGGGTTGGTGAGCAGGGCGAGATCGCCGAAGGTCACCCGGCGGACGCCGTCGCGTTCGGGCGGTAGCCACAGCACCCGCACGGGTACCACCAGTGGATCGTCGCTGCGGCCGGTGAGCCGGCCGGCCACGGCGGCGGCATCCAGATCGAGCTGGGTGACGGGGGCGCGGACACCGAGTTCGGCGGCCAGGCCGCCCTCGGCGATCCACCGGCCGATCAGCTCGCGTTCGGTACCCGAAGCCGAATCCACCAGCGCTACCACCGATTCCGGTGGATCGTCGGCCGGCGACGGTGCGCCGCCGAGGTTCTCGATCATGGTGTGGGATCCTCTGCGTCCGATCGGAAGGGCTCGCGGCTGTGCTGTCCGGGGCGGTCGGTGCGCGGCTCGTTCGCCGGGGAGCCGGTCGCCGGCGGCAGTGGTAATCGAAATTACTCCATGCGACCACTATGGACGGCTCGCGCGCCGTACGGGGCGGTTTGCCGGAGCTGTCGCAGGCGCTACCCGCCAGTGCGTTGCTCGCCGTGGAGCTCGGATAGGTGAGGGTTCCGGATGCGGGCAGATATCGGCCCGGTGTCCGGGATCGTCAGATGCCGGAGTGCGCTACCGAGCGATGATTCGCCAGTGTTGTGCCGACCTGTTCACCGGCTGTTCGGGGCCACGGCGAGGGTGGCGGCGAAGAGTCCCCACCGACACATTCGGTATCGGTGGCAGCGGAAGAGTTGCGATAGGCCTCATCGGGGACAGGGACTCGAAGTTGTGTGCGGCGCGTTCTGGTCCCTCAATAGGTTAGGCAACCCTATCTAATTTGGGAAGGGGGTGGGTCACTTCCGGGCGAGTCCACGCGGTGTTCGCCACGGATACCGCCGGTCCGGCATATCCCCGCGCCGCACGCCGGGTATCCGGCGGCCATGCGGATTAGACTCGCCCCATGAGTGGTTGGGGCGTCGGGGATATCCCCGATCAGCAGGACCGGACCGTGATCGTGACCGGCGCGAACAGCGGCTTGGGAGCGGTTGCCGCACGCGCTCTGGCCGGCGCCGGGGCACAGGTGATCCTGGCCTGCCGGGATATGGACAAGGGCCGCGCCGTCGCTGCCGAGATCGGTGAGCGCGCGCAGGTCCGGCGACTGGACCTGGCCGATCTCTCCTCGGTCCGTGAGTTCGCGGCCGGGGTGGACGGTGCGGACATCCTGATCAACAACGCGGGGGTGATGGCGGTACCGCTGCGCCGCACCGCCGACGGATTCGAAATGCAGATCGGCACCAACCATCTCGGCCATTTCGCGCTGACCGGCCTGCTGCTCGGCAAGATCAGCGAACGGATCGTCACGGTCTCCAGCGGTGCCCACACCATCGGTGCCATCGATATCGACGACCTCAACTGGGAGCGTCGCCCCTACAAGCGCTGGCCCGCCTACGGTCAGTCCAAACTGGCGAATCTGCTGTTCACCTTCGAACTCCAGCGCCGGCTCACCGCGGCCGGTTCGGCGAAACTGGCCGTCGCGGCGCATCCGGGTTACGCGGCCACCGGCCTGCAATCGCATACCGAATCCATTCTGGACAAGGTTATGGCGCTCGGGAACAAACTTGCTGCCCAGAGCGCCGAAATGGGCGCCTTACCGGAACTTTTCGCCGCTACCGCACCGGTCGAACCCGGTGGCTACTACGGGCCGACCGGGCTCGGCGGAACACGTGGATATCCGGGCCCCTCCGGTTGTTCCCGGCGCGCCGAGGATGAGCTCACCGCCCGCTCCCTCTGGGATCTCTCCGAACGGCTGACCGGGGTGAAGTTCGACTTCACCGGCTGAGACGCCCACCGCCGGCCGGCGGAAAAGGAATCAACGCGGGATGTCACACCTGGAGTGCGTGCGTCGTCGACACCACGAGACCGCACCACGAAAGGAACTCGATATGGAACCCCGCATCGATCTCTTCGCCAACAAAGTCACCGCAAGCTACAGCAAGCGCCTGGTCACCGCCGGGAAGGTGGTGGACGATTCCGGTCTGCCCAAGGCGGTCTACGAGCTGGTGAAGATCCGGGCGAGCCAGATCAACGGCTGCTCGTTCTGTGTGGATATGCATACCAAGGACGCCGCCCACGCCGGTGAATCCCAGGTCCGGATCAATCTGGTCGCCGCCTGGCGGGAAGCGACGGTGTTCACCGAACCCGAACGGGCCGCGTTAGAGCTCACCGAGGTAGCCACCCGGCTGGCCGACGGCGGCGGGATCGGCGAGGACACCTGGCAGCGGGTGCGCAAGCACTACGACGACGAGCAGATCGGCGGGCTGATCGCCGCCATCGCCACGATCAACGCCTGGAACCGGATCAACGCCATCGCCCACACTCCGGCCGGTAGTTACGAGCCCGGGCAGTTCTGAACCGGACCGGGGCGGAATTGTGTTGAGCATCACTTTCTTTCGCCCGATTCCGCCCCGGCTCCACCTGCGCGTTCCGCCGCCTGGTAGCGTGGCAAATCGTGCAGCGCGTGTATTTCTGGTTTAGCAAGCCGGCCCGGGGCGGGTCGGTCTGCGGCAACCACGCGCGCTGACCAGTACACCCCGAGCCGGATGACGACCGGCTCGACGGGGAATCTTCTTTTCCGTGGGTCGGCCTGAACGAGAAGGACACCACCCACGATGACCACCGCAGTCGATATCGATGCCGACCACAGCGATCTGGACGATCAGCGAACCCTCAGCGTGAGCCCGCTGCGTTCCCCCGCGGAAGTGCGCCGCGTCCACGCCATCACCGATGAACACGCCGCCACGGTGCGCGCCGGCCGCCGCGGCACCGTCGACGTGCTGAACGGCACCGACGACCGCCTCATAGTGATCGTCGGACCGTGCTCGGTGCACGATCCCGCGGCCGCCCTGGACTACGCCCGCCGGCTCGCCGCCGTGCAGGAAACCCTGTCCGACCGGTTACACCTGGTCATGCGGGTGTACTTCGAGAAGCCGCGGACAACCCTCGGTTGGAAGGGCCTGATCAACGATCCCCATCTCAACGGCAGCTTCGACGTCAACACGGGGCTGGGAATCGGCCGCCAGTTACTGCTCGACATCACCGCCATGGGCCTCCCGGTGGCCTGCGAATTCCTCGACCCGATCACGCCGCAGTACATCTCCGACCTGGTGACCTACGGCGCCATCGGCGCGCGCACCGCGGCCAGCCAGGTACATCGGCAGCTCAGCAGCGCGCTGTCCATGCCGGTCGGTATCAAGAACGGCACCGACGGTGACGTGCAGGTCGCGGTGGACGGGGTCCGGGCGGCCGCGGCCAGCCACGTCTTCCCCGGTACCGATCTGGACGGCCGGTCCGCGCTCATCCAGACCGCCGGGAACGAGGATTGCCACGTGATCCTGCGTGGCGGCTCCAACGGCACCAACTACGACGCCGCCTCGGTCGCCGACGCATGCGCGCGGCTGGAGAAGTCCGGGCTGTCGCAGCGGATCGTGGTCGACGCCAGCCACGGCAACAGCAACAAGGACCACAAACGCCAGCCGATCGTGGTCGCCGATATCGCCGAGCGGATGGCCGCGGGTGAACGCAGCGTGGTCGGTGTGATGCTGGAGAGCTTCCTCGTCGAGGGCCGCCAGGACCTGACGCTCGGCCGGGCCGGCGACCTCACCTACGGTCAGTCGATCACCGACGCGTGCATGGACTGGGACACCACCGCCGCCCAGCTGGACCGGCTGGCCGAAGCGGTCCGCCTGCGCCGGGAACGCTGAGCTGCCGGAACTCTGCCGCGCCGCCGCGGGCCGGTATGTGGTCCGCGGGCGCGGTGGGTCGGTTTGCCGTCCGCGTGGCCGATATAGTCGCCCGATCCCGCGAGTGCGGACAACCTCGGCAGCGACCTCGGCGATTCGGGTGCGTTCGGAGTGGGAGCTCAGACCTCGGCAGGCCATCCGCCGGCCGGGCCCGGCGGATCGGTGTTCAGGCGGGCGGCCACCCAGAAATCGCGCCGGGTCCCGCGCTGTACACCGCCGAGGCGGGCCAGCCCTTCGTACCTGAACCCGCTCTTGCGGGCGATTGCCGCTGAGGCACGGTTGCCGGCAAAGGCGCGCCATTGGATACGGATCAGGCCCATGCCGTTCGGATCGAAACCGAAATCGCAGGTCAGTGCAACGGCCCGTGAAACGATCCCGCGTGCGCGGTACTCAGGAGCCAGCCAGAAACCGATTTCGGCGGCGGTCTCGTCACGCGGCCGGACCCCGAGGCCGACCGTCCCGATCAATCGTCCCCGTTCCGCCGCCCGGATGGCCCAGATCGGGCTGCTGCCCGCCCAGCCGTCGGCAACAGTGGTTCCGATGAACTCTTCGGCGTCGGCGCGGCTGTAGGGCCACGGGATCGTGACCCATTCGGCGATCGCCGGATCCTGACAGGCTTCGACTACGGCATCGATATCGGCCGGGCCCGGCCGGTCGAGCCATACCGTGCCGTCGGTCAGCGTCTGTTCCTCCACCCGGCCGATGTTCGCATCGCGGCGGTGCCCGCGGCATCCGGTTTTCCGGATGCGGCGCGTACGCGCTGTCCGGCTCTCCGTAGAATTCGAGCGGTGGTAGCCGCGCTTCTCGCCGACCAGTTCGAATCGCATCGCGGGCATCTGCTGGCGGTGGCCTACCGGATGACCGGCAGCGTATCCGACGCCGAAGATGCGGTGCAGGAGAGCTGGCTACGCCTGGCCGGGGCGTCGCAATCCCAGATCGAGGATCTGCGGGCCTGGCTGACCACGGTGGTTTCCCGGCTCTGCCTGGACCGGTTGCGCAGCGCCGCGGTCCGGCGGGAAAGCTATGTGGGGCAGTGGCTTCCGGAACCGGTGGTGACACCGGTGGCCGGGGCCGGCGAGGCCGATCCGCTGGCCACGGTGGTGTTGCGGCAGGAGTTCCGGCTGGCGGCACTGGTAGTGCTGGATCAGCTCACGCCGCCGCAACGGGTCGCGTTCGTACTGCACGAAGGTCTGGGGGTGCCCTACGGCGAGATCGCCACGATCCTGGATATCACCGCCGAGGCGGCGCGGCAGTTGGCGGCGCGTGCACGGAAGGCGGTCCGGGAACAGACACCGGAACCCGCCGCCGACGGGGAGCACGAGGCGGCGGTGCAGAAGCTGCTGGTCGCGCTGAATACCGGCGATGCGCAGGCGGTGGCGGCCGTCCTGCATCCGGACGCGGTGATGATCGGCGATTCCGGCGGTACCACGCCGACCGCGCGCAAGGTGATCGTCGGCCCGGACAAGGTGGCCCGCCTGTTCTTCGGTCTCATCCGCCGCTACGGCCTGGACGGGGCCGACGAGGATTTCCTGGCGACCGGGGTGGAATTCGTCCGGGTCAACGGCCAGCTGGGCGCGCTTGTCCGGGCCCACCCGGGCGACGGCACGCACCCCGGTTTCCCGGCGCGGGTGATGGGTTTCACCGTTGTGGACGGTCTCATCCAGGGCACATACGATATCGCCAACCCGGCGAAACTCACCGGGGTCCGGTTGCGCTGATCGCCTGCCGGTCGGTGAGCAGCAGCGCTGCCATACCGCCCAGCACCGTGCCCATCAGCAGTCGCTGCACCCGCAACCACAGCCGCCGGCCCGTCAGGAAACGGCTCACCGTAGCGGCCGTGCACACGATGAGAGCGTTCACCGCCAGCGCCACTGCGATCTGCACCCCACCCAGGCACAGGCTCTGCAACCACACCGGGCCGGCCGCCGGAGCGACGAACTGCGGGATCAGCGCCAGGTACATCACCGCGATCTTCGGGTTGAGCAGATTGGTCACCAAGCCCATGGTGAACAGCCGGCCCGCCCGGTCGCGAGGGAGGTCGGCGGGCGCGAACACCGAGGTCCCGCCCGGTCGCAGCGTCTGCCACGCCAACCACAGCAGATAACCGGCGCCGGCGATCTTCAGCGCCGTGTACAGCTCGGGAACCAATGCGAATACCGCCGTGATCCCGGTGGCGGCCGCAGTGAGATACACCGCGAACCCCGCGGCCACCCCGGCCAGCGAGATCAGGCCGGCGCCGCGGCCCTGCGATATCGTGCGCGAGACCAGGTACATCATGTTCGGGCCGGGTGTCAGCACCAACCCGAGCGCCGCCACCGCGACACCGGCAGCCGCCGAGATTTCGATCATGCAGTGATACTCGCGAGGATATGCGGGCTTGTCTCGGTCCAGTCGGCGCCTACTGGACGCGCGCTGTCTCCTTCGTCACCCGGCGTTGTCGGTGGCTTCGGGGACAATGGGCAGAAGTCGAGGTGAGGAGGGCCCCGTGGCGGATGGGCCACTGATCGTACAAAGCGATAAAACGGTGCTGCTGGAGGTCGACCACGAGCTCGCTGGTGTGGCGCGGCAGGCGATCGCCCCGTTCGCCGAGCTGGAGCGGGCGCCCGAGCATGTGCACACCTATCGCATCACCCCGCTGGCCCTGTGGAACGCGCGTGCCGCGGGGCACGATGCGGAGCAGGTGGTGGATGCCCTGGTCAGCCACTCCCGGTTCCCGGTTCCGCAGCCGCTGCTGGTCGATATCGTCGATACGATGGCCCGTTACGGGCGATTGCAGCTGGTCAAACATCCCGCGCACGGGCTCACCCTGGTGAGTTTGGATGCGGCGGTACTGGCCGAGGTGCTCCGGCACAAGAAGATCGCCCCGATGCTCGGGGACCGCCTCGACGACGACACGGTGGTCGTGCACCCGTCCGAACGCGGGCATATCAAACAGCAGTTGCTCAAGATCGGATGGCCCGCGGAGGACCTGGCCGGTTATGTCGACGGCGAGGCCCATGCCATCGATCTCGACTACCACGGCAACGGCTGGCATCTGCGCGACTATCAGGAGATGGCCGCCGATTCGTTCTGGGCGGGCGGGTCCGGCGTGGTGGTGCTGCCCTGCGGTGCCGGGAAAACCATGGTCGGCGCGGCCGCCATGGCCCGGGCGAAGGCCACCACCCTGATCCTGGTCACCAATACCGTCGCCGGGCGGCAGTGGCGGCGGGAACTGATCGCGCGGACCTCGCTCACCGATGAGGAGATCGGCGAGTACTCGGGCGAACGCAAGGAGATCCGGCCGGTCACCATTGCCACCTACCAGGTGATCACCCGCAAATCGAAGGGCGAGTACAAACATCTCGAACTCTTCGACAGCCGCGATTGGGGCCTGGTGATCTACGACGAGGTCCATCTGCTGCCCGCGCCGGTGTTCCGGATGACGGCGGATCTGCAGTCGCGGCGCCGGCTGGGCCTCACCGCGACACTGGTCCGCGAGGACGGCCGCGAGGGCGATGTGTTCTCGCTGATCGGGCCGAAACGCTATGACGCGCCGTGGAAGGATATCGAGGCCCAGGGCTGGATCGCGCCGGCCGAATGTATCGAGGTGCGGGTCACCCTCACCGATGCCGAGCGGATGTCCTACGCCACCGCCGAACCGGAGGAGCGCTACAAACTGTGCTCCACCGCGCACACCAAGATCGCGGTGGTGAAATCCATCCTCGACCGGCATCGCGACGCCCCGACGCTGGTGATCGGCGCCTACCTGGACCAACTCGACGAACTGGGCGCCGCACTGGACGCCCCGGTGATCCAAGGGTCCACGAAGAACAAGGAACGCGAGGCGTTGTTCGAGGCGTTCCGCCTCGGGGAGATCCCGGTTCTCGTGGTGAGTAAGGTCGCCAACTTCTCCATCGACCTACCGGAAGCCTCGGTAGCGGTCCAGGTTTCGGGAACCTTCGGCTCCCGCCAGGAGGAGGCCCAGCGGCTGGGCCGGTTGCTGCGGCCCAAACAGGACGGCGGCCAGGCGCATTTCTACTCCGTCGTGGCACGCGACACGCTGGACGCGGATTATGCCGCGCATCGGCAACGATTCCTCGCCGAACAGGGATATGCCTATCGGATAACCGATGCCGATGATCTGCTGGGTCCCGCGTTCGGGGCGAACGACCAGTAGGGTCCCGCGGATTCGACCGACTGGGTAAGGGGTGGCGAAGTGCGGCACTTCGAATTCACGGTGGACCGCCGGCATGTGCAGGCGGTCAACGAAGTGTTCGCGGGACGCCGCCGGCTGCGCCTGGCGGCACTGATCGCGACACTGGCCTGCGCGACGGCCACCGCGTATCTGGTGCGGTTGGGTCACGCCTGGTCCTATCCGCTCGCACTGGCCTGCGCACTGGGCGCCGCTACCGCGCTGTGGGTCGCGTTATGGGCGCCGCGCCGCACCGGTATCGCCCGGCTCTACGCCGATGGTGAGCTGATCCCGGCGGTCGTCTCCGGATTCCATTCCCGCGGCGCGGTACTGCTCGCGCTGGTCAATGTGGCACGCCGTGATACGGGCGAGTCCCGGTATGCGCTGGTCACCAAGAAGGTGCGCCGGCTACCCGGGCACCGGTTCGCGCCGGGGGAACGAGTACCGGCGATCGCGGTCCGCGGCGACCTGACGGCGCGCACGATCGGGGAACGCTGGCTCCCGGTCGACACCATGCCGATCGCCTGGGGGACCCCGGACGGCGTCGTGATCGAGCGCGCCCGCGGGGCCATCGACGAGATCGAATGGCGGCTGCTCGCCGACAATCTCGCGCTGGCCGATCAGGTGCAGCGCAGTACCACCAAACGCCTGCTGCTCGACCCGGGGCAGTTACCGGAGGGCCTCGGCGCCTGACCTGCCGCGGGTTACGCTCGCGCACGCCGTATTCGGCGAAACCGGCAGCGCGCCGGGTCGCATACGGCTGTCGGGCGGTATCTGCGACTAACGTCGTCGATCGGGGATGTCGCTGTGCTCGCACGCCGAACCATGGAAGGTGGAAACCGCATGAAACTCACCCGCTGGCTGATCGCCGGGGTGGTTGTGCTGTCGAGTCTGTCCCCGGCACCCGCGGTAGGGCACGCCCAATCCGCGAACCTGGCCGGTGCGGATGGGCTGGGCGATCCGTACTTTCCGCAGGACGGCAACGGCGGATACGACGTCGGGCACTACGAGGTCACGCTGGGGTACGACCCGGCCGGTCACCACCTCACCGGGTCCACGCGTATCGATGCGCATGCCACCCAGCCGCTCACCGCCTTCAACCTCGACTTCGACGGGCCACCGGTAAGCGCGGTCCGGGTGAACAATATGCCCGCCGGTTTCATCCGGCAGGATCCGCACGAACTGGTCGTCACCCCGGCTCTGCCGCTGCTGCCGGGACTGCCCTTCACCGTCACCGTCGAGTACGCGGGTGTCGCCGCCGATACCGCCGGGGAAGGCTGGACCTACGCCCCGACCGGTGGCGCTTTTGCGGCGGGACAACCGCATTCGGCCGCGACCTGGTACCCGCTCAACGATTCCCCCCGCGACAAGGCCACCTTCACCCTGCACACCACCGTCCCTGCGGAATGGGAGGTGATGTCCGGTGGTGCCCGGGTGCGTGACGAGGTGCGCGACGGGTTCCGCACAGTGAGCTGGGAACAGCGGCACCCGGTGATCGGCTACCTCACGACCGTCGCCATCGATCGATTCGAATACCTGGAGCAGCGGCGTGCGAACGGTACGCCGCTGCTGAGTGCGTTCGCGCCCGGCGCCGAGGAACTGCGCGCACACGAGCAGCGGCTGCCGGAGGTGCTCGATTTTGCAGAAAGCATCTACGGCCCCTACCCGTTCGACAACGCGGGCGGAATCTATCTGTCCGCCCCGCTGCCGTTCTCGCTCGAAACACAGACCCGGCCCGTCTACGCCGACTGGGCCGATCTGAACACGGTGGTGCACGAGGCGGCGCATCAGTGGTGGGGTAATTCGGTCTCGGTGTACAGCTGGTCCGATATCTGCCTGAACGAATGCCTCGCCAGCTATACCGCCGACTATCTGTGGCCGGAGCGGATGGAGGGCGTCGATGTGGACGCCGAATATCGGGACACGATCCGAAAGGTGATGGACAAGCCCAAGTTCTGGGCGGTGCCGCTGCAGGATCCGGGGCCGGAGAAAATGTTCACCTCGGTGTATTACCGCGGCCCGTTGTTCCTGCACGCCCTGCGTAAACAGCTGGGGGATGCGGTGTTCTTCGGGGCCCTGCGGGAATTCGTGACCGGCCACGCCTATGGTCACAGTTCGATGCCGGAATTCCGTGCCTTCATGCAGTCGAAATCGCCGGTCGACCTGACCGGATTCTTCGATGCCTGGCTGCACGGCACCACCCCACCGCCGGACCAGTACCTCTATCCCGGCGGTCTGCGCGGCTGACCGGCCACGACTATTCCAGCAGCGCGACCGACGAGATCCGGTGCAGCGTGAACTGCCGGACCGCCCCGGTGACCGCGTCCAGCGCCTCGAGTTGCCCGTTGCCGACCCGTACGGGTTCGACCACCCGCTGGATCGCGGTGCCTTTCGCATCGACGTAGCCGATATGCACCTGCCGATGCACCCGCGCGGCGAGTTGTAACAGGGCCAGGGCAGCGGCCGTGCTGGTGCGACTGCCGTCGCTGCGTACCATTTTCCCGGATGTCGCACCGGCGGCGCGCTCACCGGCCCGCAGCTCGGTGACCAGGAGTTCCAGCTGTTCAGTGGTGGGCGGCGCGGGGCGGTACGGCTGCCGAGCCAGTGGGCGCACATTGATCCGCGCCCCGCGCTGCCGTAGATCGACTATCGCGCCGGAGGAATCCTCACCGGCGGGTGCGAACCCGGCCGAACGGAGTTCCTCGAACAGTTCGCCCAGCGGTGCCTGGGAGATCGCGACCGTCGGTGCGATCCCGCGTAGCGCCAGCGTATCCGCCACGGGGGAGGCGAGTACCTGCGCCAGCAGCGCGGGATCCTCACTGCGGACGAACGATTGCGCCATCCCGGCGCGTAACCGGCCGTGGCGGCGCGCCACATCGTCGATGAGGTAGGTCAGTGTCTGCGGTACGGGTGTGCGGGAATGCCGTTCGAACAGGTGGTGTAGTTCCGCGGCGGTGAGTCCCGCATCGAGTGCCCGGCGCAGGGAGGGTTCCGATAACCGGTAGACCGTCGCGGCCCCCGCCGATTCGACATCCGCGACGCGGGCGATGCGTTGCTGTAGTTCGGCGGTGAGCGGCCCGGGCGCCACCACGGTGAGGTCCGCCTGGACCAGCACATGATCGACGGGGTCGGGCAGTGCCGCCTCGAGTGCGGCTTCGGCCGCCGACAGAGGTTCGGTGAGCAGGGCACGTCCGGCGGCGGTGAGCGCGCCGCGGCCGACGAGACCGAGCGCGGCCGCTTCGCGCAGTGTGTTGTCCACGACCTGCCCGCGGTAGAGCCGTCGCCGCCGGGGTGTGCGCCAGGCCAGCAGGCGGCCGATATCAGCGGGGGCCAGTGCTGTCCCCGGGGGTTGTTCGGCGAGAGCTTCGAGAACGGTTCGGCGTTCCCGGACCGCGTAGGGCACCCGGAGTTCGTGTGCGAGCGCCGCCAGCGGTTTATCGGCCGCATCGCGCAGGCCGATCATCCAGGGGTAGCGGTCCAGTTCCAGCCAGCTGTGGGCCAGCGGTACCCAGCGGCGGGCGGGCGGGGCCTCCAGCCACGAATCGGCGGCGGGGGTGGGTGCCCAGAATTCGTCGGCATCGGCCTCGGGCGGTGGATCGGGAAAACCCTTCTCGATCAGTTTCGCCGCCGCCAGCAATTCCACCAGCAACCCGGCGCGGGATTCCTCGACACCGGCGGCGCGGGCGATCCGGCGTATTTCCCGTACCCCGAGGCCACCGGCGCGCAGCGCGGGGGCGGGCGCCTGACCCAGCACCTCCACAATCGCGGCGCAATGCCGCAGGAGCTCGCCGACCTCCCCGGCGCCCACACCGTCCACCTCGGCGAGGGCATGCACGGTGACCACCGGTTCCGGTGGAGTCAGGCGGCGCGGATCGGTGACCGGTTCGCCCCGTAGCAACTGACCGACCGCGGGCGGCAGTTCCACCGTCTCGTCGTCGATCCGGCGCAGCAGGCGGCGCTCCAGCAACCGGGGAACCGGGCGGTCGGCCGGGGCGTCGGGTGCCGCGTCGCGGGTGCGTCCCCGCGGGCCGGTTTCGGCCAGTTTGTCCAGCAGGGCCCGTTCGGCAGGCGGCAGGCCGGCGAGTGTTGCGGCGATTTCCGGCTCATCCGGGGTGTCGGTGTCGGTCCCGCTGCCCAGGGGCCACGGCAGAGCCTCGGCTACGGCGGATACGAGCCGGATGCGGTCGCCGGAGAACCAGAGCAAGGCCCGGTCGGCCAGTTCGGTGAGCGCCGCGTCCACCGTCGCGGCCTTCGCGCGGCCGCGCAGCGTACGTTTCAACTCTGTACGTGTTGGTGGCTCGTTCCCGGCTGCGGTGTGTACGGCCACCGCCTCCACTATTCCGAAAGCCGCTGTATCCAGATCGTCGGCGGCCCGCAGCACCGAGGCGCGCTGTTCGGCGCGGGCGGCGAGCACCGCCATCGAAGCGGGCAGCGGTACCGCGAGATCGGGTCGCCGTTCGAGCAGCGCCACCAGTTGGGCATCGGAGCGGCCGCCGAGCCAGGCGGTATACGAGTCTGGGCCGGTCATCCGGTCCAGATTAGGCCTATCTTCGCCGTCGGTGCCGACCTGGCCGCGGAACCTGCCCGCCGAAGGCGGTTGTTGTACGAGGCTGCCGGGCGGACATGCCAGAATGAGTGCGTGGTGAACAAATCGAAGAAACCCTACGTCGACAACGGCTGGCCCGAAGTGGCCGACGGTGAGCACGCCGTGACCGAGCTGTCGTCGGCACGTGCCGGTAACCTCTCGCCCTTCGGCGAGGACACCGAGTTCCCGGTGGCTGCCGAGCAGCTGCCGTACGTGCACCCGCATACGGTGATCAACCGCTGAGCGGGCGGAACGAAAGAACCCCGTATCCGATCGGATACGGGGTTCTTTCGTAGTAAGGGGGTGTTTGCCGCTCAGTTCGGCAGCAGGCCCTTGTTGGACTCGTAGAAGCCCAGCAGCGCGGGATCCAGCTGCGGGGTGCCGGCCTTGACCGCTTCGAACAGGTCCAGCGCGGGCTGGGGGACCTGAACACCCTGCGCCTGAACGGTGGCGAGGGCACGATCGACCGCGGTGTAGACCTCCTGGGTCTGCGTCTGGGCCGGGGCCTGTGCCTGCTGCGGGGCAGCAGGGGCGGCCGGTGTGCTCTGGTTCTGGGTCTGCACGGCCGGGGTATCGGAGGGCGCTTCGCGCGGGGTCGAGCCGCTGCTCAGGCCCAGCGAGGAGGAGCAGGAAGGCCAGGCGCCCCAGCCCTGGGAGGCGAGGACCTTTTCTGCCACGGCGATCTGCTGTTCGCGGCTGGCCTGGTTGGCGGTCGGCGCGTAATCTCCGCCGCCGTGTGCCTGCCAGGTGCTCTGCGAGAACTGCAGTCCGCCGTGATAGCCGTTGCCGGTGTTGATGCCCCAGTTACCACCGGCTTCGCACTGCGCGAGTCGATCCCAGTCGGAGTCGGGTGCCGCGCTGGCGTTACCGGCGAGGGCTGCACCCGCACCGCTCATCATGGCGCCGGTGACGGCAACCTTGGCGACAGTGCGACCGGTATTGGTGGGCTTGCGATGGCGTCCACTCATTCGGGTTCGTCTTCCTCTCGTACGCACCTGCGAGGGATTCGCTCGGGTCCAGGCTGAGAGGGTGCCCGTCCCGCCCTCGCCCCTGTCGTTTCCTTGGGGTCCGGTACCCGCGGGGCGAGGTTCGGTGCGGCGGGCCGGTGGGCCGGAGTGCCCGGCTGGGATAGACGGTACGACGGATCCGGCGAAAAATCACTTTTTGGTAACCGGCGTGTGCGGAGGGGTTGCGGAGTGGTCACAACTGGCTCTCGGAGACTCTGTGCAGCTAGTGGGCTCGCGTCGAGGGGTGCCGATCCCCCGCAATAGGCGTTATTATTCTGTTATGTGATTATCATCACACAACAGTTTCGGGTGGCGATTCGTCGGGGTAACGCATAGAGGTCACTTGGCTCGCCGACCCGACAGCAGCGCGAACGTCAGCGCCAGCACGAAGCCCAGCGGGGTCAGGACCATGGCACCCAGGTACAACCACAATCCGGGCTTGCCGTCGGTGAAGATCGGCGTGAGGAAGATCGCCACGATCGCGAGCAGCCCGAGAACGAACAGGCCCAGCGCCAGCCGCAGGAGCCAGTTGCCGGGGGTGCGCCCGGGCGGTGGGGTGGACGGCCGGGGATCAGCGGGGTTGGTCACCTGTCGACGGTAAAACTGATGTGCTGGCCCCCTGCCCACCGGGGTAGACTCGGGAGCGATCTCGCGTCCTGCATGCTTGCGGGGCGCGTTTTTCGAGTGCAGGCAGAGCTTTCGAGAGAAGGCCAGGGCCCGCCCACCGGCGGGTTTCAGCAGACATGTGTGCCGGGCCTGCGGGCCGGGTGCCGAACGACGAACGGGTGAGCGCAGTGCCGACCGGCAAGGTGAAGTGGTACGACGTGGAAAAGGGCTTCGGCTTCCTTTCCCAGGACGAGGGTGAGGACGTCTACGTCCGCTCGTCCGCGCTGCCCCAGGGTGTGGAAACGCTGAAACCCGGACAGCGGGTGGAGTTCGGGATGGCGGCCGGGCGCCGCGGCCCGCAGGCGCTGAGCCTGAAACTGGTCGAAGCGCCGCCCTCGGTCCGGCAGAACCAGGAACGCAACGCCCGCAAAGAGCCCGTGGCCCGTAAGCACAGTCCGGACGAACTGCACGGCATGGTCGAGGACATGATCACGCTGCTGGAAGCGAAGGTGCAGCCGGATCTGCGCAAGGGGCGCTACCCCGACCGTAAGACGGCACAGCGGATCTCCGAGGTGGTGCGCGCGGTCGCGCGGGAACTCGATCGCTGATCCGAGAGAAGTAACCGGCGGCGGGCCGGTCCGGACACCCGGACCGGCCCGCGCGCGTATCAGGCGGTTTTGATCGACCAGATCGCGTGCGGAATCGAGAATTCCCGCCCGGTCTCATCGATCGCGATGATCATCACCTGCAACTCCACACCGATCAGCTCCAGCTCCGGCTCGGGATTCGAGTCGACGGTCAGCGCCGGGGTGCCATCCGGGTAGTCGCGGTAGCTGCTGGGCTTTTCGACCACCTCGCCGTTCTCGTCCGAATACAACGGAAGCAATTCCCACGGTGTGCCCACGACCTCCGACGGCAGCGAGATCTGCAGCGGGTTACCCGCCGGAACCTCCAAGAACACGGTGTCGCCCTGTTCGCAGTTCTCCATCCGCACGGTGCAGTAGTAGAACGGCGGCACGGTGACGGCCTCGCCGTGCGCGTACGCGGTGAGTTCCGGTTTGTGCGGCTCGGCATCGCGCGCCAGCAGCCAGACCACACCGGCCGTCCCGGCCACCAAGAGCAGAATTCCGGCCAGGGCCAGCGCGAGAGTCGTGCGGATTCTGTTCGTACTCACCGGGCGGTTTCTCCTCGTGGATGGTCGTGGTGCGGTATTTCCTGTTCGGCGTGCAGCGGGCGGCGCCCCCCGAAACCGGGCAGCAGGCTGTGCCCGCGCGAACTCAGCACAGTCTGGACGAGACCCGCGGCGAGAACGGCACTGACCACCGCGAAACCCTTCCAATAGTCGGTCGGCAGCAGAACGCCGCCCGCGCCGCCGACCACCCAGCTCAGCTGCAGCACGGTTTCCGAGCGGCCGAAACCGGACGCGATCGATTCCGGCGGCAGATCGTCCTGGATCGAGGCGTCGAGCGAAACCTTGGCCAGCGCGCTGGCACCCGCCGCGATCAGCGCGGCCAGCGCCGCCCCGAGCAGGTTGTCCAGGATCAGCGCGACCGCCGCCACGGCCGTGCAGGCCAGGGTGCAGTTCACCACGATCAGTGAGGGCCGGCCCAGCCGCAGCCGGGCACCGGTGGCGTTACCGGCGAAATTGCCGACCGCCGCCGCCGCGCCGACCAGGCCGAGCATTGCCGCCTGCTGCACCGGCCGGTGTTCGGTGGCCTTGGCGACGAAGGCGATGTAGAAGGTCAGGAACCCGGTGAGGACCCGGATACTGCCGTTGCCCCACAACCCGGTGACCACCGCGCGGCCCAGCGGTTGCCGGCGTTTGCGGGGTGGTACCGCGGATTCGCGGCCGGGTTCCAGCACCTCGGTCTGCGGGTCGTCGCCGTGATAGCTCAGGGTTGCGGGGACCTCGCCCTCGGTGATCTCCACCCAGCGCGGGATCTTCCAGCTCAGATAGGCGCCGCCCACGGCGATACCGGTGGCCAGGATCAAGGCGCCGGTCGAACCGGTGAGCGCGGCGGTGGCCCCGGCTATCCCGCCTGCTCCCAGGGTGCCGCCGACCAAACCGAATACGGTCAGCCGGGAATTGGTGCGGACCAGATCGATATCCGGTGGTAGTACCCGTGGCGTCACGGCGCTCTTGAGCACGGCGAACGATTTGCTGAGCACCATCATGCACAGCGCCAAGGGGTACAGCACCCAGCTGTCGAAACTGAAGATCAACACCACCGCTACGACCGCGCGAGCCGCGAACGAAGCCGCCAGCGCCAAACGGCGCCCGGTCTGCAACCGATCCAGCGCGGGCCCGATGAGGGGCGCGATGAGTGCGAACGGCGCGATGGTGATCAGCAGATACAGGGCGACCTTCGATTTGCTCTCCGCGGTCGCGCTGGCGAAGAACAGGGTATTGGCCAGCGCCACCGCGATCGCCGCGTCCAGCGCGAAATTCGCCATGGTGGCGTAGGTGAGCGCGGTCAGCCCCGATTTGTCGGCGCCGTCGGCTTCCGCGGCACGCCGGAAGGTGGCGATACCTTTCCCGGTGAGCTCGCGGCCGCGCATCGCCGCCACCCGGGTGACGGTGAGTTTGCGGGGGAGCCGCCGGCCGTCGGGATCTTCCTCGGTGTCGAAGTCCCCGCTGCGGTACACCTTCGTTGGCTCGCCGGTTCCGGAGTGCTCGGGCGCGGGCTCCTGCGGTTCGCCCGGGGACTGTTTCCTGGATTCGTACCGGGAGCCGGACGCAGGATCGACCGTGGAGCCCTGAGGCAGACGATCGCCGCCGGGCGTATCGCCGGCCCCCCGGCCCTTCTCGGCCCGGTACCGGCCCCGCCCCACCGGAGCCGGGGGGATTGCGTCGCCACCGGACTGCCCTGCCGCATCGAAGCGGCGCGTCGACTCGTCGGCACCGAAACGACGATCGGCCTCGGCAGCGGGCCGGTGCGGTCCGTCCAGACGCTTGCCTCCGGGGCGGTATCCGGAATCGGCCGGACCAGCGGTGCGGGCGTCTTCTCCCGGGGTCCAACGGTCACCCTCAGTGGCGTCGAGTGGACCGAGCCCGCTCCCGGTGCCGGCGGCCCACGCAGCCTGTGCGTCGTTACGCCGACCCGACCGCCACTCCGGTGCACCGGAGTCGGCGCCGGAACGGCCCCCGCGTCCGCGGTAACCGCCGTCGGATACCGCGGCAGGCGGTGTCCGACGCGGTTCGGCGGAATCCCGGCGGCCGTCTCGTTGTGGTGCGGCGCTCTCCCGCATGGATCCGGGCCGCCCGTCTCCACCGGCGCCGGCGGCCCCATGGCCGCCGGACCGCTGTGTGGAATTCCGCGACCCGCCCAGCGCGCCGAAGACCCGGGCGAAACGGCTCATTCGCCCCGGCGCCGCAGGTTCGTCCGAGGCCGGTATGGCCGCGCGTGGCACCGATCCGGCGTGACCACGCGCGGGATCGGGATCGTCGAGCGGAAGCGGCCGGGTCGGCGGCGGGGTGGGGCGGGTGTTGCCGGGGTCGGGTTCGCGATTGCGGTGTGGCACGTTCGGCGGGGGGTAGCGGTCGAAACCTGGATGCCGCTGGGGTGGCGGAGACTCGCCGGCGGGCCACTGACCGCGATCGGAACCGGAGGGCTCGCGGGAAGTGGGCACTCCTCAATTCTGGCCCACGGCGTCCGCGGCGAAACCCCGCCCTGTTCAGGGCGGGCCGAAAGTGAGCTGTATCGCTTCCGCGCCGGGCGTTGTCAGGCCGGTGCGAACCGGACCTCGAAGACCGTCGGCCAGTACTTTCCGGTGATCAGGAAACGGTCGGTGCCCGGTATCTGCGCGATGCCGTTGAGGACGTCGGTACCCGCGCGCCGGTCCGCCGGCAACAACCCGGCCGCATCGATCACCGACAGGACACGCCCGGCGTCCGGATCGATCCGCAGGATTTGCTCGGTGGGCCAGGCGTTGGCATAGACCGAACCGTCCTCGGCGCATTCCAGTTCGTTCAGGCGGGTATCGGTACGGCTGGTCAACGCGACCGAACCGGTGACGGCGAAGGTCACCGGATCGCGGAAGGTGAGGGTCGCGGATCCGTCGCTCATCACCAGCCGCCCCTCCTGGTGGCACAGCCCCCACCCCTCGCCCTGGTACGGGACCCGCTGTTTTTCGGCCAGCGTGCGCGGGTCACGGGCGAAGGCGACCCCTTCCTGCCAGGTGAGCTGCCACAGGGTGTCGCCGGCGCGGGTTATGCCCTCCCCGAAGAAGGGCGGCGGCAGTTCGACGCGGGCCAGCTCCGCACCGCTGCTCCGATCGATACTGCGCACATCGGACTGTCCGACCATGCCGGTGCCCTCGTACAGCACCTCACCGTCGATTTCGAGACCCTGGGTGAACGCGCCGGGGTCGTGTGGATGGGTGGCGACCACCTCGACAGTGCGGCGCTCAGCGGCATCATCGGCGTTTGCGCAGGCGCCCGGTACGAGCAGGCAGACCAGCGCGGTGACGACCCAGGTACGCCGAGTGTGCTTCATACGGCAAAATGTAGACCGTGAGCGCAGTATCTGTATCGGACACCGACGTACGGTCGATTCTGGCGGGGGCCGTCGACCTGGCTCGTCGTGCGCTCCTGGAGCTGGAACCCTCCGGGGTCGGTGCGCATGTCGGCGTCCGCGCCGAGAACGAATGTGCCGCCACGCACTGCTTCGAGGCGACCCTCCCGGGCTACCACGGCTGGCAATGGGCCGTGGTGGTCGCGGCCGCCCCGGACACCGAACGGGTCACGGTGAGCGAATCCGCGCTGCTGCCCGGCCCCGACGCGCTGATCGCGCCGGAGTTCGTGCCGTGGGAGCAGCGGGTCCGCCCGGGGGATCTCGCCCCCGGGGATCTGCTCGCGCCACCGGCGGACGACCCGCGCCTGGTGCCCGGCTACACCGCGACCGGCGATCCGGAGATCGACGAGGTGGCCTACCAGGTCGGGCTGGGGCGCAAACAGGTCCTCGGCCTGGAGGGGCGCGTGGACGCCGCGCAGCGGTGGTACGAGGAGTACGGCCCGGACAGCGATATGGCCAAAGCCGCGCCCGCTTCCTGCGAGAGCTGCGGTTTCTACGTACCGCTCGCCGGTGCGCTGCGCGCCGCCTTCGGTGTCTGCGCCAATGCCATGGGTGCCGACGGTCATGTCGTGCATATGGGTTACGGCTGCGGAGCCCATTCGGACACGCCGCTGCCGGCCGGAGCCGGGTCGCCGCTGTACGAGGCCTACGACGATGCCGCGGTGGAGGTCTATCCGGCCGCATCGCCGAAACCTGCGGAGGCGGGGTCCGCATCTGCCACCGCGGCGGCGCCCGTGGAATCCGCGGCCTCGGACGCGACTGCGGGAGTCGAGCCGATTGCCACCACCGAACAGCGTGATCCCGAGACCGGAGGCACCGAACCGCGGGGCGCGACCGGCGCCGTACTCGAGCAGTCGAGCAATTCGACGCACGATGCCGGTGCGGAAACCGGCACGGCCCCGGCGCCCACCGCCGTTGCACCCGAACCGGAGAACGGCGACGCGGGTTCGCCGGATGCCCCGGACTCCGGAGCCGCTGAGTAGATATCGGAAAGCCCGGCGGAGCAGCCACCCGCGGAATCCCCGGATGCGGAACGTGAGTTCACAGGGAGTCGCGTCGGTGGGACCGGTCCCGGGCAGCCCGCACCGACGCCGAACGCACCGAGTTCGTCGGCGGCTACTCGGGCGGGCGCTGAGCCGATCCCGGAGCGCACCGCCGCCCCTGTATACGGAGGCCGCTGTGGGGGAGGACACGAGGGAATCGCAGTCCACGGTCCCGGCAGGCGCTGCCCGTACAGGCTGTCGACCCCATTCGGGGTGAGGAAGGCGAAGCACTCCGGAGACGGCGGCGGCCATACCCAGACCGGCCGTATCCGGCGATCCGGTGGGGTGGGGGCGGCGTGGTCACCCCGGAGCGGCGGCCACCTCGTTGGAGGTGTGGATGGAGACAGGCCTGGGCCGGGCGGGAAGATACCGAAAGACGCCGCCGATCCGGCGGAAGCGATGCGCCAGGGTCCGTCGCTGCCCGGTTGGCGGGGACTCGCCGATCGTATCGGTGTGGGACGGTGAATAGTGCAGGGCGACAGCGGTAATGGCGGATAAATCGATAGGCTGCGGGTCGGGCCGGAACGGCCGAGGCGTGTGTTCGGCCGGACGTGTGCGGCGACGTACGCTGTGGCGGTGAGTGAGACCGGTGCGGTGGGCGATATGAGCGGATCGGCATCGTCCTCCGTAGAGCACGACTCCGCCGACCCCTTCGGCACCGCGCGGCTGCGCGCCGGCGTGCTGGCGGCCTGGCGGGATTCGCCGACCCGGTTGCGTGAGGACGCGGCAACCGAAGCGGACCTGGTGCGCGCCGGTTACCGCGACCGGCTGCTCACCGAACTGGCGCAGAACGCCGCGGATGCCGCGGCCGCGGCGGGCGTGCCGGGCCGGATCGTGGTGCGGTGCAGTGATCGGACGCTGTCCATCTCGAATACCGGCGCCCCGCTCGACCTGGCGGGCGTGCACGCCCTGACTGCGCTGCGTTCCTCCGGGAAAACCGGAGGTACCGGGGAAATCGGGCGGTTCGGGGTCGGTTTCACCGCGGTGCTCGCGGTGAGTGAGGAGATCGAGTTCCGGTCGACCAGCGGATCGCTACGGTTCTCCCGGGAGGAGACCCGGGCCGAGCTCGCGGCCGCGGGCGTCGCCGTTCCGGAGACGGAAGGCGGGTTCGCGCCACCGGTGCTGCGGCTGGCCTGGCCGCACGCGGCGACGCCGGGTGCCGGTGCGGACAGCGAAATCGTGCTGCGGTTGCGACCGGATGTCGATCCGGCGGCGCTGCTGGAAGCCATGCGCGCCGAGGCGGTGGATCTGCTGTTGGAGCTGCCTGCGCTGAACGAGGTCCGGATCGAGGACTTCCCGGTTCGGTCCACGGCTCGGGCTATGGGCGAGACAGGTTTGCGCGAGATCCGGATCGACATGGCCGGAACCGAGGAGGTCTGGTGGGAATACCGGACGGCGCGGGCGCGCTGGCTGGTACCGGTCCGCGACGGCCGGCCCGTCGCCGCGCGACCCGATGTACTGCGCGCCCCCACCCGATCGGACGAGGAACTGACGTTACCGGCACTGCTGATCGCCGATATCCCCATGCAACCCGACCGCCGCCGGGCGCTGCCCGGTGCCCGGTTGCGTGAACTGGCCACCGGGTACGCCGATTTCGCCCGTGCGCTGCCGCCCGCCGCGCGCCCGGTGCTGATCCCGGCCCCGGGATTCGCGCGCAGCGAGGTGGACGGGCTGCTGCGGGAGTCGATTCTGGAGGAGTTGCGCGACAACCCCTGGCTTCCGGTGCTCACGCCCGAACCCGGCACCGCGGACCGACCCGAGGAGCGGGTCGCGATACCCACCCGCACCAGCGTTTTCCCCGACCTCACCGCCGAACTGGCCGAACTGCTCGGTGATGTCCTCGATCCACTGCTGATCCCGGACCTGTCCGGCACGCGGTACGCGGATGTCCTGGCGACGGTGGGGGTGCACCGGATCGGTGCGGCGCGGGTCGCGGAACTGTCCGCGGGACTGGATCGGCCGCCGTCGTGGTGGTCGGCCCTGTACACCGCCCTCGAACCGTTCGTCACCGACCAGTTGGCGGTCGAGGAACTCGGGGCCCTGGCGGTACCGCTGGCCGACGGCCGAACGGTCACCGGCCCGCGCACAGTGCTGCTGGACGACGAACTCGCCGCGCTCGCGGAGCCGGTGCCTGTGCATTGGGCACGTCTGGTGCATCCCGCGGCGGCGCACCCGCTGCTGGCCCGGCTCGGTGCCCGGCGGGCGACCCCCGCCGATCTGCTGTCGGATCCCGCGCTGCAGGCGGAACTGACCGATCATCCCGGCGATCCGGATACCGTCGAATCGGTATTGCGGCTGGCGGCGGTTGCCGATACGGCGGCTTTACCGTCCTGGCTGGGGATGCTGGAATTACCGGACAGCGAAGGCGGTACCCGCCCGGCCGACGAGCTACTGCTGCCGGATGCCCCGCTGATCGAATTGCTGGTACCGGATTCACCGTTCGGGGTCGTCACCACCGAGGTCGCCGAGGAATACGGCGCCGGCGCCCTGCGGGCGATCGGGGTCGGCTGGGATTTCGGGATCGTCACCGAAACCGACCCCACCGGCCCGGACCATCATCTCGACGACGAGGAAACCTGGTGGGCCGGGCTTTCCGAGGATCCGCCCGAGCTGATCGCGGTCCGCGATCTGGACCTGGTGGACGATGCCGCCTGGCCGGAGGCACTGTGGCGGTTGCTGTCCGACGAGCGGACCCGGCCGCTGCTCGGTGACACCGACGGCTACACCGCATGGTGGTTGCGCAGGTACGCGCGGATCGACGGGATCGCGCTCGGCGGCTACCGGCACCCGGCCGATACCGAATTCGCGGGACTGCTACCGGAACTGCCGATAACCGGGCTGTCCGGCCCGGACCTCGACGCGCTCGGCGGTTGCCTGGCCGCCCCCGCCGCCCTGGATCTCACGCTCGCCGCAACGCTGCTCGAAGCGTTGGCGGATCCGGCGAAGACACCGGCTCCGGAAGTGGTTGCCCGGGTACACGCCCGGCTCGGCGCGGCGCTACACCGGCTCGATATCACCGCCCTGGACCCGCCCGACCGGGTACGTGCACTGTCGGGCGCGGTGATCGACGCCGCGGACGCGCTGGTGCTCGACAAGCCGTGGTTCGGTCTGGCGGTTCCCCCGGATCGGCTCGTGGTCGCCGACCCCGAGACGGCGGCGGATCTGTCGGTACTGCTGGATCTGCCTGCGGTCTCGGAAGAGGTGCATGCCGAAGTGCTCGACGCGGGCCACGAAACCGGCTGGGATCGCGAACCACTCGGCGTGGTTCTGCGCCGGATGTTCACGCTCGGGCCGCAGCCGGGCACGCTCCGGGTGCACGACGACCTACGGGTCCGGCTGTCGGGTGCGGTGACGCGGACGGTGCGGGTGCCGTGGTGGCAGGACGGCGATACGGTCCATGTGCTGCGCCCGGGGCCGGTGCACTGACCGCGGGTCCCGGTGCCGCTATTCGGCGTGTTCGGCCAGCGCCGCGGCCAGTAGATCGAGCTGGGTGCGCACACTCTCGCTGTCGTCGTCGACCAGCCAGCGCAATACGATTCCGTCGATCACGCTCAGCGTGAACCGCGACAGCTGACGCACCGGAACCTTCCAGGTGCTGCCGGTGGCATCACGGGCATGGTCGAGAATATCGGCGACCGTGGAATCGTTGAAGTCGTACTGTTCCCGGGCGATCGCCAGTTTGGCGGGCGTCTGCTCGCCCTCCCGCAAGGCGTAGGTGGTGGTCTCGTAGGTGAGCAGCTGACGTTCGGGGGTGGCCTCGATATTGAGCCACATGAGTTCCAGCCCGGCGCGCAGGAGATCGCGCAGTGCGGTGTTGCCGCTACCGGCCTGCTGCCAGACGGATTCGTTGGCGTCCACCGAATCGCGCAGCTCCATCGACAGCGCCTTGACCAATTCGGTCATCAGCGCGTCTTTGTTCTCGAAGCAGTAATGCACCACACCCAGCGATACGCCCGCCGCTTGGGCGACATCACGGGTGGTGACGCCCGCGACCCCCTTTTTCTCGGCAAGGCCGATCGCGGCCTCGATAAGGTGGGCCCGTCGTTCTTCGACGCTCAATCGGGAGGACACACGAGCGAGTTTGGCGGTCCGGGTCCGAACAGTCAATTCCCGGTCGCGCTCTGCGAGACCCGTCCGGGCCCCGGCACACCGGCAGCCGGCCGGCCCCGCTGCCTCGGATTATGCGCGGTCGGTGATCACAATCCCGTCTGCGCGCCCTTGGCGCCACGGCGGGCGCCCCGGCGCTGTACGACGAAGATCGTGTAACCGAGCAGGCCGACGGCCAGACCCATCAGGCATACCGGCCGCGCTGTCGCCCAGCGGTCGCCGCCGAGCCAGACGACGACGGTGGCGATCGCGAACAACGCGGAGCCCAACGCGAGCACCGGGCGAGGGTCGGTCAGCCACGGTGGGAACTGCGGGAGCCGGGCGTTCATCCGATCAGCGTAACCGCAGTACGCGCGCCGATTCGCAGCGTGTCACGTAAGGTTCACTTTGTGAATACGGACTCGGATGTGCGGGCGCTGGCCAGCGACCTCTCGCTGGCAGTGGTGCGTTTGACGCGGCATCTGCGGGGACGGCGTGCGGAATCGCAGATATCGCTGACCCAGCTCTCGGTTCTGGCCACTCTCGCAGGTGAGGGTGCCATGACGCCCGGTTCACTGGCCGCGAAGGAACGCGTCCAGCCCCCGTCGATGACCCGGGTGATCGCCTCGCTCACCGATCTGGGGCTGGTGGACCGCGACCCGCATCCGACCGACGGCCGCCAGATCATCGTTTCGCTGTCCCATGCCGGGCATGCCCTCCTCGCCGATGAGCGCAGCGCCCGGGAAGCCTGGATGAGTGACCAGCTCGCCGACCTGGACCCCGATCAGCTCGCCGTACTCGAACAGGCCGTCTCGATCCTCAACCAGATCGTCGCGGACTCCGAATAGTCAGCGGGCGGCGCCGTAGCTCGCCCCGAACGGCTGGTCGCTGTCGACTATTTCGCGGCCGAGCGGGAACAGGGCCAGCGGGATGAGCTTGAGGTTCGCCCAGGCGAACGGGATCCCGACGATGGTGATCGCGAGCGCGATGCTGGTGCCGAGATGGCCCAGCGCCAGCCACCAGCCGGCGACCACGAACCAGATGATGTTGCCGAGCAGGGCGCCCGCGCCCGCTCCCGGCTTCTCGACGGTGGTGCGGCCGAACGGCCACAGCATGTAGAGGGCATTGCGCATCGCCGCGACCCCGAACGGGATCGTGATGATGAGGACGAAGCAGATCAGGGCGGCGACGAAGTATCCCAGCGCCATCCAGAAACCGCACAGGATCAGCCAGAGAATATTGAGCAGCAACTGGATCGGCTTCATACGTCAAGCATGCCCGAGTGGCGCGATATCCGCACCCACAGCGCGGGCCGTATGGCGCGGCTTGGCAGGATAGGCGGGTGGCCGTGGTTCTCGATGTGGACAGTGCTGCCGATCCGCGCGTCGACGATTTCCGGGATCTGAAGGCAGCGGACCGCAGACCCGACCGTCCCGGCGGGCGGGGACTGGTCATCGCGGAGGGGACCGTGGTGGTCCGGCGCATGCTGGAATCGCCGTTCCGGCCGCATGCACTGCTCGGCGTGGACAAGCGTTGGCAGGAACTCGCCGCCGACCTCGCGGAATTCGATATCCCGTTCTACCGTGCCCCGGCCGAGGTGATGGCGCAGGTAGTGGGTTTCCACCTGAACCGGGGTGTACTCGCGGTGGCCCACCGGCCGCCCGCCCGCGATTTCACCGATCTCCTCCCGGGCGCCACAACGGTCGCCGTACTCGAGGGGGTGAACGATCACGAGAATCTCGGCGCCATGTTCCGCAATGCGGCGGGGCTGGGCGTGGACGCGGTGCTGTTCGGACCCGGCTGCGCCGATCCGCTGTACCGCCGGTCGGTGCGGGTTTCCATGGGGCATGCGCTGCGGGTCCCGTTCGCACCGGTACCGGACTGGCCCGCCGGCTTGGATGTGCTGCGCCGCCAGGGTTTCCAGGTGATCGCGTTGAGCCCCGATCCGGCGGCCGCGACCCTCGCCGCCGCATTCACCGGCCCGCGGGTGGCGCTGCTGCTCGGCGCCGAAGGCCCCGGTCTCACCGAGGAGGCGATGGCGGCGGCGGATATGCGGGCCCGGATCCCGATGTCGGCGGGCACCGATTCGCTGAACGTGGCCACCGCGGCGGCAATGGCCTTCTACGAGCGGGTGCGCGCCTCGTGACCCCCGTCGGCCGTCCCGGCTACGGCAGCTACTCCGGCCCGGCGGGCGAACCGACCCCGTGGGCGGCGGGGATCACGGTCGCCGCGCTGGTCGCGGCAATCACGGCGGTCGGGGTGTTCGCGTTCGGCACGGCCTTGACCCAGGTGCACCCGCTGTTCTCGCTGGCGGTGAATGTGGTCGCGGCGATCGGTATCGCGCCCACCGCCTGGCGCTGGCGGCGTCGTCCGGTTACCCGCTGGGTGCTGGCCGGTGCCGGTGCCGGTGTACTGCTCGGCTGGATCGGGTTGCTCGCCGGCATCTGAGCGGAACGCAACGGTTGTTATCGGCGGAACACGACGGTTACTTCTCGGCGGGTACCGCGGCATCGTGGCCGCGCAGCCAGGACAGCAGGCCCTTGCGTTCGTGGTCGACCCGGTTGCGCGGCGGCCGGGGATCGTGGTGCGCGCCCTCGTCCTTGGGGTGGAGCCGGAAACCGCAGACCCGGATATCGCCGGGGGTCACCGTGGGCCGGGCCGCATCGGAATCCCGCGGGCTCGACTGCTCCGGCGCCGCCGCGGCCATCGGGAAGTACCGGAATCCGAGCCATTCGTAGTTCGCCGTATCCGCGAAACCGGGCGGGTCGAACGGCAGCACCAGCGGATCCGGGAGTTCGCCCAGCCGCCACCGGATCGGATGTTCACCGGCCCAGTGCGGCCGCTCCCAGATATGCGGCAGACCCTGGTCCTGCAGGATGTTGAGACGAGTGGAACTGAATGCCCGGCGCAATTCGCCGCGTTCCCAATGCGCGAACGAACCCCAGCCGTATTCGAGATCGAACGACACCAGATACGTATGCTCCTCGGCCAGTGGCCGCACGAGCAGATCCGGGATCTCGGTCGGATGTATCCGGGCGGCATAAGGACTGCACAGCAGGTTCAGGCCCGGGTAGCAGCCGATGAACAGTTCGTCGGGTCGCGGTCCGGTGGCTTCCCCGAGAGTCGACGATGCGGTCGGTTCGACCTCGAGATCGGGATGCAATTGCCGGGCCAGTGCGTAGGCCGCATCCGGGTCGGGGTCCGGGTCGGCACCCAGGACCGCGAGCGGGTCGGGCGTATCGACGTACCAGACCGAGGAAATCTTGGACAGCATCCACCCACCTCCGATAGCGCACGAACCGGGTCGTGAACTGCTCGGCGTGCACCTCGGCCGTTATCGGGGCAGCCCCGGCATCGACCGCGTCGCCGTACAGCGGAACTTACTCGCCCGACCGGGTGGATCGGGCGCTTGTCGTGGGAAACACGCCGGTTCGCGGCCGTTCAGTGACCCGAGCTACGGACCCCGAGCAGTACGTCCTCCCACGATGGCATGGGCGCCTTACCGCGTTTGCTGCGCGAGGTGGATTTCGTGGCCTTGGCCGGAGCCTTCTTGGCAGCGGGTTTGGCGGCCGGCTCGGGCGTTTGTTTCGCCTCTGCGGGTTCGGGCTCGGGTTCGGCGGTATCCGCGTTCCGATTTCCGCCGGCTTCCGCGGCAGGGGCCTCGGAAACATCTGTCGCGGCGACTCCGGTGGCCGGCTCCGCGGCTGGTTCGGCGGGCGACTCCGCGGCTTCGACCGGCGGGACGGCTTCGACCGGTGAGTCTGCGACGGCCGGGGGGACAGGTGCTACCGCGGCAGGTTCACCGGTCGCCGGGGCGGATTCATCGGTCGCCGGGGCAGGTTCGCTGATGATCGCGGCGGATTCGTCCGTTGCCAGGGCGGATTCGCCGGCGGCCGGCGCCGGGGCGGCCTCGGGTTCGACGGGCTCCGGCTCGGCCGGCGCGGCCGATTCGGGCGCCTGCGTTTCCGGTTCCGCTACGGAATAGGGCGCCGCGGGTGCGGGCTCGGCGGCACCGGGGGATTCCACGGGCGCGGCAGCAACCGGCGCCTGGGCCGCGGGCGGACGATGAACCTCCGCTGCCGGCGGCCGATACGGTTCGGCCGGAGCCGCGGGCG
>NZ_BAFV01000008.1 GCF_000308515.1 Nocardia carnea NBRC 14403
AACCTTCTTACCGTGCAGTTCGACGAGTACGCAGGAGTGACCGAAATGGGCTACATGCATGCCTCCAGGCTAGTACCGCGCGGCTGCTTCACCTCACCCGCCGCGAGCACCGGTAGCCGCGGCAATTAGGCTGCTCAGGTAACCCCATCAGCGTTCCGGCCCGTTGCAGCGCCGGGCGCAGCTCACCCTTTTTCGTGAGGAGCAACCCGTGGCACGTGTCGTGGTCGAGGTGATGCCGAAGGCCGAGATCCTGGATCCGCAGGGGCAGGCCATAGCCGGCGCGCTACCGCGCCTGGGATTCGAAGGCGTCACCGATGTCCGGCAGGGCAAACGGTTCGAACTCGAGGTCGGCGACGATATGAGCGACGACCAGATCGCGGCGATCGCAGAATCGCTGCTGGCCAACACCGTGATCGAGGACTGGAAGGTGGTGCGCGTCTCGTGACCGCCCGTATCGGGGTCATCACCTTCCCGGGCACCCTCGACGATGTGGACGCCGCCCGTGCGGTCCGGCTGGCCGGCGCCGAGGCGGTGAACCTCTGGCACGCCGACGCCGACCTCAAAGGCGTGGACGCGGTCGTGGTCCCCGGCGGTTTCTCCTACGGCGACTATCTGCGCTGCGGTGCCATCGCCCGGTTCGCACCCGTGATGGGCACCGTGATCGAGGCCGCCGGCAAAGGTATGCCGGTACTCGGTATCTGCAACGGCTTCCAGGTGCTGTGCGAGGCCGGGCTGCTGCCCGGTGCGCTCACCCGCAACGAGGGCCTGCATTTCATCTGCCGCGACCAGTGGCTGCGGGTCGAGGCCACCGATACCGCCTGGACCTCCCGCTACGAACCCGGCGCGCAGATCCTGGTCCCGCTGAAATCGGGCGAGGGCCGCTACCAGGCTCCGCAGTCGGTTCTCGACGAGCTCGAGGGTGAGGGCCGGGTGGTGTTCCGCTACGAAGGCGACAACCCCAACGGCTCACAGCGTTCGATCGCGGGTATCGCCTCGGCGAACAAGCGGGTCGTGGGGCTCATGCCGCATCCGGAACACGCCACCGAAGCGCTCACCGGCCCCAGTGACGATGGGTTGGGGTTGTTCCTGTCGGCCCTGGACGTACTGGTCGCCGGCTGAACCCGGCCGGGCGGCCCACGTGATCTCGGAGTTTCTGTCGAGGTCGGGCCGCGCCGGGAGCCGGCATCCCGCGCGGGTCCTCGTACGGGGAGCCCCCGGCAGTCGTCGGCACACATAGAGTCACTGCTATGCCGAGTTCTGCTACCGCGGCTTCGGCCGCCGGTTTGTGTGCTTTCATCGACGCCTCGCCGTCCCCGTTCCATGTCTGCCGGACCATTGCCGAGCAGTTGGATGCCGACGGGTTCATTCGTCTCGACGAGACGCAGCCCTGGCCCAGCGCGGGGGGCCGGTACTACATCGTGCGCGGTGGGTCGCTGGTCGCCTGGGCCGATCCCGCGCAGACCGGTCCGTTCCGCGTCGTCGGGGCGCATACCGACAGCCCCAACCTGCGGGTCAAACAGCATCCCGATCTGTCGGTGGCCGGATGGCAGCTGGTGCGGCTGGAGCCGTACGGCGGGGCCTGGCTGAATTCCTGGCTGGATCGGGAGCTGGGGATTTCGGGCCGGTTGAGTGTGCGCGCGGGCAACGGGCTGGCCGAGCGGCTGGTGCGGATCGATGAGCCGATCCTGCGTGTCCCGCAGCTGGCCATCCATCTTTCCGAGGATCGGCGTGGGGTCACGCTCGACCCGCAGCGTCACGTGAACGCGATCTGGGGTGTGGGCAGCGAACCCGCTTCCTTCCTGGACTATGTGGCCGAGGCCGCGGGGGTGGATCCGGCGGCGGTGCTCGGGTGGGAACTGATGACCCACGACCTGGCGGCGAGCCGGGTGATCGGCGCCGGCCAGGACCTGATCAGCGCGCCGCGGCTGGACAACCAGGGCACCTGCTACGCCGGTCTGCAGGCGTTCCGCACGGCGGTGGACAACCCGGGCACCGCGGTTCCGGTGCTCGCGGTATTCGATCACGAGGAAGTGGGCAGTCAATCCGATCGCGGTGCCCAATCCGAACTGCTGCCCACGGTGCTGGAACGGATCGTGCTCGCGCGCGGCGGTGGTCGTGCCGATTTCCTGGCCGCGATGGCGGGGTCGGTCTGCGCCTCCGGTGATATGGCCCACGCCACCCACCCGAACTATCCGGAGCGGCACGAACCCGCGCACGGGATCGCGATCAACGGCGGACCGGTGCTCAAGGTCAACCAGAATCTGCGCTATGCGACCGATGCGGTCGGTGCGGGTGCGTTCGCGCTGGCCTGCGCGCAGGCGGGTGTCCCCATGCAGCGGTATGTGCATCGGGCCGATCTGCCGTGTGGATCCACCATCGGCCCGATGACCGCCGCCCGCACCGGTATGCCGACCGTGGATATCGGCGCACCGCAGCTGGCTATGCATTCGGCGCGGGAAATGATGGGTGCCGCCGATATCACCGCCTACGCTGCCGCGCTGGCTGCCTTCCTCGCTCCCGAGGAATGATCCCGCGGACAGTCCGCGGGAGTAGCCGCTTCACCGGACCCGGCGGGTGATGGCGTTGCCCGGCCCGTAGACCGATGGATTGCCGCTGAGCCCCGGGGGATCGGCGGTGATCGAGCGGCGTCCGGCCGCGGCCCGGTAGCCGGGGCGTCGGCGGCGATGGGGTCGGGAATGTGCGCGGCGCAGGTGAACGTAAGATTCGTGCTGGATCAAACCTGTCGGGGCCCCGCCGTCGAGGCCCTGTGTTCCGGCCCCACCCGTGTTCCCGATATCCCGCGGCGCCGACGCGAAAAAGCAGCCGTGGAATGCCCGGATACGCGACCCGGACCGGAGCCCGCGCGCGCCGGCGCGCCAACCTACGAAAGGATCCTGGTAATCCCGTGACTGAGCAGGTCGATACGGTCGCCACCGCCGCCGCACACCCGGATACGCCGCAGCCGTACGCCGAGCTCGGCCTCAAGGACGACGAATATGCCCGGATCCGGGAAATTCTGGGTCGCCGGCCCACCGATGCCGAACTGGCCATGTATTCGGTGATGTGGAGCGAACACTGCTCCTACAAGTCCTCCAAGGTGCATCTGCGCTATTTCGGGGAGACCACCACCGACGACATGCGTGCCTCGATGCTTGCGGGTATCGGTGAGAACGCGGGTGTGGTCGATATCGGTGACGGCTGGGCGGTCACCTTCAAGGTGGAGAGCCACAACCATCCGTCGTATGTCGAGCCGTACCAGGGCGCGGCCACGGGTGTCGGTGGGATCGTCCGCGACATCATGGCGATGGGTGCGCGGCCGATCGCGGTCATGGATCAGCTGCGGTTCGGTGCCGCGGATGCCGCGGATACCCGCCGGGTGGTCGACGGTGTCGTGCGCGGTGTCGGCGGGTACGGCAATTCGCTGGGGCTGCCGAATATCGGCGGTGAGACCGTATTCGATGCCTCCTACCAGGGAAATCCGCTGGTGAACGCGCTGTGCGCGGGTGTAATGCGGGTGGAGGATCTGCATCTCGCGTTCGCGTCCGGTGCCGGTAACAAGATCATCCTGTTCGGTGCGCGGACCGGCCTCGACGGTATCGGCGGCGTCTCGGTACTCGCTTCGGATACCTTCTCCGGCGACGAATCCGGCACCGGCCGCAAGAAGCTGCCGAGCGTACAGGTGGGTGACCCCTTCACCGAGAAGGTCCTCATCGAATGCTGTCTCGAGCTGTACCACGCCGGACTGGTCGTCGGTATCCAGGATCTCGGCGGCGCCGGGCTCTCCTGCGCGACCTCCGAACTGGCCGCTGCCGGCGACGGCGGAATGCGGATCGAATTGGACCGGGTCCCGTTGCGGGCCGCCGATATGACCCCCGCCGAAGTCCTTTCCAGCGAATCGCAGGAACGGATGTGCGCGGTGGTCACGCCGGAGAACGTCGACGCGTTCCTGGCGGTCTGCGCCAAATGGGATGTGCTGGCCACGGTGATCGGTGAGGTCACCGACGGTGAGCGGCTCGAGGTCACCTGGCACGGGGAAACCGTGGTGGATGTACCGCCGCGCACCGTGGCGCACGAGGGGCCGGTGTACGAGCGCCCTGTCCAGCGTCCCGGCACTCAGGACGCGCTCAACGCCGATACCCCGGACAACCTGCCCCGGCCGAAAACCGCCGAGGAACTGCGCGACACCCTGCTGAAGATGGTGTCCAGCCCGCAGCTGTGCAGCCGCCGCTGGATCACCGAACAGTACGACCGCTACGTCCGCGGTAACACCGTCCTCGCCGAATACGCCGACGCCGGTGTGATCCGGGTGGACGAGGGGACCGGGCGCGGTATCGCGCTGGCCACCGACGCCAACGGCCACTACACCAAGCTCGATCCCTACACCGGCGCGCGGCTGGCGCTGGCCGAGGCGTACCGCAATGTCGCCACCACCGGCGCCACCCCGAAGGCCGTCACCAACTGCCTGAACTTCGGGTCGCCGGAGGATCCCGGCGTGATGTGGCAGTTCCAGCAGGCCGTACGCGGACTCGCCGACGGCTGCGCCGAACTCGGCATCCCGGTGACCGGCGGCAATGTCAGCTTCTACAACCAGACCGGCGAGAATGCCATCCTGCCGACCCCCGTGGTGGGTGTGCTCGGTGTGATCGACGATGTGCACCGTCGTATTCCGACCGGCCTCGGCCTGGAGCCGGGGGAGACCCTGATCCTGCTGGGCGATACCAGGGACGAATTCGGTGGTTCGGTCTGGGCGCAGGTCGCACACGATCACCTGGGCGGATTGCCGCCGCAGGTGGATCTCGCCCGGGAGAAGTTGCTGGCGGAGGTGCTCACCGCCGGTTCCCGCGACGGCATGATCAGCGCCGCCCACGATCTGTCCGAGGGCGGTCTGGCCCAGGCCGTGGTCGAGGCCGCGCTGGCCGGCGAAACCGGCTGCCGCATCCTGCTGCCGGAGGACGCCGACCCGTTCGTCACGCTGTTCTCCGAATCGGCGGGCCGGGTACTGGTCGCGGTACCGCGGTCGGAGGAGACCCGGTTCACCCGGATGTGCACCGCCCGCGAACTGCCGTGGGTGCGGATCGGGGTGGTGGACCAGGGCTCGGATTCGATCGATGTACAGGGCCAGTTCTCCGTACCGATGGCCGAACTCCGCGCCGCCTACGAGGGCACGCTGCCGGCCCTTTTCGGCGGCCACGCCTGATTCCGGGGCGGGCGTGCCACGCCGGAGGTGACCCGAGCCACCCGCCGGTACCGGTTGCGCCCGCCATACTGGATAGGTGCTGGAGACCGCGGACACAGTGACCCGATTGCGGTCGCGCTGTATTGCGGTGATCGAGCGCGTCGAGCGGATCGTCGACCTGAATTATGTGGGTCTGGTGGTCGCGACGGTGTTCTTCGCGCTCTCGGTGACGCCGTCGCTGCTGCCGCGCGATTGGATGTTCCAGGGCCTGATCAGTGGGATCAACGCGGCCATCGGCTATGGCGTGGGGTGTCTGCTCGAATGGCTGTTCCGGTTGTGGATCCGGCCCCGGCTCACCCGGATTCCCGCCCCGCCCCGCTGGACTCGGTACGCGCTGAAAACCGCGGTACTGCTCAGCGCCGCGCTGGGTGCTGCCTACATGCTCGTCCAATCGGCGCACTGGCAGCGCGAAATCGCGGCATTGATGGGGATGGAAGGCACCACCACCCCGGCGTATCTGCGGACCGGGGGATTGAGCCTGGCCATCGGCATCCTCGTCGTCGCCGGGTATCGCACCGTGCGCGAACTCATCCTGTTCTTCGCCCGGCAGTTGAACCGCTGGGTGCGGATACCGCGGGAACTGGCCCCCTCGGCCGGCGCGCTGGTACTGGTCCTGCTGGTGGTGACCCTGTTCAACGGTGTGGCCACCCGTGCGTTCTTCGCCGTCGCCAATTCCGCGTTCAGCGTCCGTAACGACACCACCTCCGAGTACGCGATCCCACCGCGGCTGCCGGAACGGTCCGGCAGCCCGGATTCCCTGGCGGCGTGGGACACCCTCGGTTTCGAGGGCCGCTGGTTCGTCTCGCACGGCCCGAGCGCGGACCGGATCTCCTGGGTCACCGGCCGGCCGGCCCGCGAACCGATCCGCGCCTATATCGGGCTCGAGTCCGTCGCCGATACCGAGCGCACCCAGGCCGAACTCGCCGTCGCGGAACTGGAACGAACCGGCGCCTTCGATCGCGAGGTGCTGGTCGTGGTCACCACCACCGGCACGGGCTGGGTCAATTCCATGGCGGCCAATGCGATCGAGTACATGTACGGCGGCGATACCGCCATCGTGGCCAGTCAATATTCGTATCTGCCCAGCGCACTGTCCTTCCTGGCCGACCGCGGCAAGGCCGCCGCCGCGGGCCGCGACCTGTTCGATGCGGTGTACGAAAGGACACGTACCCGCGCGCCCGAGGACCGCCCGAAACTGCTGGTGTACGGGGAAAGTCTCGGTTCACAAGGGTCGGAGGCCGCGTTCGACGGACTGGCCGATCTGCGCGCGAAGGTCGACGGCGCGCTCTGGGTCGGCCCGCCCAACTCCAACCGGCTGTGGCAGCAATTCGTCAGCCGCCGCGACCCGGGCTCCCCGGAGACGCGGCCGGTGTACGCCGACGGACTGGTGATCCGGTTCGCCACCGACGCCGCCGATCTCGGCCGCCCGGGCCCGGAATGGCGGGCCCCGCGCATTGCCTATCTGCAACACGCCTCCGACCCGATCGTCTGGTGGTCGACGGATCTCCTCTTCAGCCGTCCGGACTGGCTGTCCGAACCGCGCGGCGTGGATGTCTCCCCGCGGATGCGCTGGGCCCCGCTGGTCACGTTCTGGCAGGTCTCCGCGGACCTCACGAACGCCCAGGGCGTCCGGGACGGGCACGGGCACCGGTACGGGAGCCTCGTCATGGACGCTTGGGCCGCGGTCACCCACCCGCCGGGGTGGAACCCCGAACTGGCTGAGCGGGTCAGGCTCGAGATCGAGGCATACGAGGCCTATGAGCGTGAGGTGAAATGAGAATCCGGGTCGTCGCCGCACTGGCCGCGCCGCTGCTGTGGAACAACTGGCTGCTGCCGCGGCTCGCGCTGGATCGCCGCGGCCGCACCGCCGCCGGCGCCCTCGCGGCGACCGGGTACGCAATCGCGTTGCGCGGCCGCCCGAACTGGGTCTCCGCCCGGGGTGCCGGGGTCGGGATCGGCTGCGCCGCGCTGGTCGCGGCCGGGTACGCGGTGGCGTTCGCGGTACCTGCCGTGCGTCGCTCGCTGTCCGGGTCGGCGGACCGCGCTGCGGATGTGAGCACTGTGGAGTGGGTCGCGGTGCATATTCCGCTCGGCACCGTCTACACCGAGGAACTGATCTTCCGTGCCACCCTGGACCCGCTGCTGGACAAGGAATTCGGAAAACGTGCCGGAACCGCCTTCGGCAGCGCTGCTTTCGGACTGTGGCATATCCATCCCGCCCGCGCCGCGGGCGACAGTGTGCTCGGCACAGTGATTTTCACCGGTGCCGCCGGGCTGGTGTTCGGCACGCTGCGACGGTGGACGGGCAGCGCCACCGCGCCGGCCTTGCTGCATTGGGCGGTGAATGCGGGCGGTGCCGTCTTCGCCCGGCTCGACGCCGTTCGCGCGGCGCCGGTTTCGCCGGTTTCCGGTGGGCGCGGACGTCGTGAAAGTGACACACTTCGCCGGTGAGGTTGATCGACAGCGACGGATACGGTGTGGAACTCACTGTTGCCGGATATCAGTTTCCGGACCATATCGATCCGCGAATCAGGTACAGCTGGCTGATAATCGCCGGCACCGCGAACTGCCCCGAGGGGAACTGGTCTTTCCGCTGGCAGGCACTGACGCTCGACGATGCCGTCGAACTGGCCGAATGGCTACGGCGTATCGCCGGCGCAGCCGAACCCGGCGGTGAGCCGCTATCGGAACCCGCACGGCTCGAGTTCACCGAACCCAATCTGAGCTTCACCGCGGTATCCGTGGCCGATGCGGTGGAATTGCGGATCGGCCTGGACCTCGAATTCTCGCCGCCCTGGAACAGGCGCGTGACGGCGGGCGAGCCCAGCGTGGTCGCGGCGCGGCTCGGCGCGGCGGATCTGACAACCGCGGCCGAGGAACTCGGTGCCGAATTGGGCAGTTATCTGCCGCCCGGTGGCCGGCTGCTCGGCCGCGTCCGCTGATTCGCGGCCGGGGTTGCGCCGGGAGTGCTGCGCCGGGTGATATCGCCCACGTTGCGCCCGACCGTCCACGAGGCTTATGGACGATCGCCCTGATATGCACCTCGGGTGGCTCGCCCCGGCAGGAAAACCGTGGCGGGGCACCCGGCAGTACCCCACTGTTTGTGCAGGTGAAAGGCAGGTTAACTGGGTGGGGACGGTTGCTGGTTCGTGGTTGCCGGTACGCGAAGCGGAGTTGCCGGGATCGCGGTTCGGCCGCCCCGGCCGCGCTTGCTGCCGGGGTGCTGATCCGGTGCCGCTTCCCGGACGTGCACCCGTAGAATGTCGGTTGCCCCCCACACCCGCCCGACCAGGGAGCGCACGGTGACCCTCGCCGATCGATCGGCCCTCAGCAACCCCACCGCAACCGATGAGACGGAGAACCCGCCTCGTGAGGAATGCGGAGTCTTCGGAGTCTGGGCTCCGGGGGAGGACGTGGCCAAACTCACCTACTACGGCCTGTATGCGTTGCAGCACCGCGGTCAGGAGGCAGCGGGTATCGCGGTCTCCGACGGTTCGCAGGTGCTGGTTTTCAAAGACCTCGGACTGGTGAGCCAGGTCTTCGACGAGCAAACCCTCGCCGCCATGCCCGGCCATGTGGCCATCGGCCACTGCCGGTACTCGACCACCGGTGCTACCACCTGGGAGAACGCGCAGCCGATCTTCCGGACCACCGCCGTCGGTTCCGGGCTCGCGCTCGGCCACAACGGCAACCTGGTCAACACCGCCGAATTGGCCGACCGGGCGCGTGAACTCGGCCTCGTCGGCGGCCCCGGCCGCCCCGGTGCCGTCTCGGCCACCTCCGATTCCGATGTGATGACAGCCCTGCTGGCCCATGCCGCCGCCGATTCGAGTATCGAACAGGCCGCCATGGAGCTGCTGCCCACCGTGCGCGGCGCGTTCTGCCTGACGTTCATGGACGAGCACACCCTCTATGCCGCCCGCGACCCGCACGGAGTGCGCCCGCTGGTACTCGGCCGGCTGGACCGCGGCTGGGTGGTCGCCAGCGAAACCGCCGCCCTCGATATCGTCGGCGCCTCCTTCGTCCGCGAGATCGAGCCCGGGGAGCTGCTGGCCATCGACGCCGACGGTGTGCGGTCGCTGCGTTTCGCCAACCCCGAACCCAAGGGTTGCGTATTCGAATACGTCTACCTGGCCCGTCCGGACAGCGCCATCGCCGGCCGGTCCGTCCACGCGACGCGGGTCGAGATCGGCCGCCGCCTCGCCGGCGAACACCCCGTCGACGCCGACCTGGTGATTCCCGTCCCGGAGTCCGGTACACCGGCCGCGGTCGGCTACGCCCAGGGCTCCGGTGTGCCCTACGGGCAGGGGTTGATGAAGAACGCCTATGTCGGCCGCACCTTCATCCAGCCCAGCCAGACCATCCGGCAGCTCGGAATCCGGCTGAAACTCAACCCCTTGCGTGAGGTGATCCGGGGCAAGCGGCTGATCGTGGTCGACGATTCCATCGTCCGCGGCAATACCCAGCGCGCCCTGATCCGGATGCTGCGCGAAGCAGGCGCCCTCGAAATCCATGTCCGGATCGCTTCGCCGCCGGTGAAGTGGCCGTGTTTCTACGGAATCGATTTCGCCTCCCGCGCGGAACTCGTCGCAAACAACGCCGGTACCGACCCGGACGGCCCCACCGGTACGGCCGCCGACCCGGCGGCACTGCACGATATGGTCGAGGGCGTACGCCGGTCCATCGGCGCCGATACCCTGGGCTACATCTCGCTCGACGGTATGATCGCCGCCACCGAACAGCCCAGCTCCCGGCTGTGTGCCGCATGTTTCGACGGCCACTACCCGATCCCGTTGCCCACCGAAGCCTCCATCGGCAAGAACCTCCTGGAATTCGGCGGCCGGTCGCCGAGCCTGCTCACCGAAAACGCCAACGCCAGCGCCCTCAGCCGGCCGTGACACGGCGCCGCCGCGGGCGGCGCGGGGTTCGGCCCGTAAGCAAACATAGGGGTAGCACCCCGCGCGCCGGAGCCGCGCCATAGACTCAGACCAGGCAATTATCCGCGGATTCGGTTTGGAGCTTCCCCCGACAATGACTGAGCAGAACGCTACCGGTGCCGGTGCCTCCTATGCCGAAGCAGGCGTGGATATCGAGGCCGGTGACCGGGCCGTCGAGTTGTTCGCCCCGCTGGCGCGTAAGGCCACCCGCCCCGAGGTGCAGGGCGGACTGGGTGGTTTCGCCGGGCTGTTTGCGCTGAAGAAGAACTATCGGGAGCCCCTGCTCGCATCCTCCACCGACGGTGTCGGCACCAAGATCGCGGTTGCGCAGGCCATGGACAAGCACGACACCGTAGGCCTGGATCTGGTGGCGATGGTCGTCGACGATCTGGTGGTATGCGGTGCCGAACCGCTGTTCCTGCAGGATTACATCGCCGTCGGCAAGGTAGTGCCGGAACGGGTCGCCGAACTGGTCTCCGGTATCGCCGAGGGATGTGTCCGCGCCGGGTGCGCATTGCTGGGCGGGGAAACCGCAGAACACCCCGGAATGATGGGTGCCCAGGATTACGATCTGTCGGCCACCGGCGTCGGTGTGGTGGAGGCCGATGAGCTACTCGGCCCGGACCGGGTGCGCCCCGGCGATGTGGTGATCGCCATGGGATCGTCCGGTCTGCATTCCAACGGTTACAGCCTGGCCCGCAAGGTGCTGCTGGAGATCGACCGGATGGCGTTGAGCGGGCATGTGGAGGAGTTCGGCCGCACCCTCGGTGAGGAACTGCTGGAACCGACCCGGATCTACGCCAAGGACTGCCTGGCGCTGATCGCCGAGACCGATGTCCGCACCTTCTCCCATATCACCGGCGGCGGTCTGGCGGCCAACTTGGCTCGGGTGCTACCGGCCGGGCTGGTGGCCGAACTGGATCGTGGATCGTGGAGCCCGGCACCGGTGTTCAAGATGATCGCGCAACGGGGCCGGGTGGACCGCGCCGAGATGGAGAAGACGTTCAACATGGGCGTCGGAATGGTGGCCGTGGTGGCCCCCGAGGATGTCGATCGGGCGCTGGCCGTGCTCACCGCACGCCATATCGAATGCTGGACGCTGGGTACGGTGAAGAAGGCCAAGGATGCCGATGCGCCGCGTACCGTCCTCCTGGGCGACCATCCCCGTTTCTGAGCCGAGCCTCAGCCCCGGGCCTGAGCATTCGATCCCACTGTGTCCCATGCACTCGCGCCGGCGGCCGGCCGCGGTTGTGGGAACCGACCCGCAGATGCCGGGCGACTCCTACCGCGAAATCGGGTGTCTTATGCCCCGGCGCCCCTGATTCGGGTAGTCGACCCGGCTCGGGTCACCGGTTCTGGCTGCAGCAGTACGTACTTCCTGGCGTTCCCCGATAGGCGTGCTGTCGGGGAATGCCCGATCTGCTTCGAATCAGCGGCGACGGCTGGTAATCCGAGGTCGCCGCTTCGGAGTCCGGCAGCGGCAGGGCCGACTGGGTAGCTCGGAGCGGCCGGCAGACCGGATTGCCCGGGAAACGACGGACCCATAGCGGCGTGAGCAGCACCGCTCGGCCGTAACGTGAACCCGATGGGCCACTGCAATCGAACAGTGCGGCTATCGATGTGCGGGACGAAGCGATCCTTCGCCTGCGAGCCATCGGACCGAGGATGAAGAGTATGAACTGGCGACCCGTCGGTGCGGGTCGCCTGCTCACACGTTGTTCCGATTCGGCGCTGCCGACAGGGACCATTCGGACCGACTCGCCGGTTCACGTCATCCACCGCCCGGGAACCCGGCGGGGAACGGCGCGAACCGGCGTCAACGGCCAAAGCGGAGGCCCAACGGCCTCCCCCCGAACGGTTTACCTGATCAGCGGCGCCAGTCGTCGTAGTTGTCGTCCTCGTCCCATTTGGACAAGGAGTCGTCCGCGTCGTGCTCATCCGACAGGACTCCGCCACGGCGGGCGTTGTCACTACCGGAAAGCTCGCGCTGAAGGCTCGCCAAATCAGTCGTCGGCGAGCTGTACTTCAGCTCGCGAGCGACCTTGGTCTGCTTTGCCTTAGCCCGGCCACGGCCCATGGCTGACCCCCTCGCGTCACAGCGGGGCGGCCTGGGGATTGGTGGCGGCCCCGTTCGAATTAATATCTTCCTGACAGACACTTTAGCGCGTGTCCGGCGGTTGCGCCTCCATGAGTCGGCTATCCGGTGTATCGACCGACCGGTTTGCCGATGTTTCGCTGCTCAGCCGCTAGTCGGAATCGCCTCGGGTATGGCGCGTATCACACCCACGCGGTTGCCTCCTCCGAATACCGGAGGCGCGGCGAGCTCGGCCAGTTCCGCCGACCACGCCACCCCCATGCGCTGCAGAATTGCCATGGTCAGTGGGATTCTCGCCCGGTCGGCGCCGTCATCGATCTTGTAGGCGAAGGCGCTGCCATCCGGCAACGCGCCCGCGTGCACACCGTCGGCGCCGATCTTGCAGAGCAGTCCGGGCACCGCGCGCATGGTCAGCAGATCGGGTCCGTTGGTGCCCGAAATCACCCACGGCCGGTCGCGTAGGACATCGGCGATGCGGCGTTCCGGGGTCCCCGGAACCGAGGTCGCCAGTGTTGTGAAGGCGCGTGCGAGGTTGACCAGCGCGACCGGGACGATGGGCAGGCCGCACCCGTCGATCCCGAGATCGGTTTCCGGTTCGCCGGTCACCGCGATCACCTGCGCCGCGACCGCCTGCTGCAGCGGGTGGCCGGGGTCGGTGTAACCGGCGGTCGGCCATCCGTTCAGCACACAGGTCGCCAGCATGGCGGCATGTTTGCCGGAGCAGTTCATAAAACGTTTCGCGGGACCTTCACCGCGGTGGATCACTCCGGCGCGGGCCTTCTCGTCCATCGGCAGATCGGGCGGGCAGGCCAGATCGTCCTCGGCGAAGCCGTAGCGGTCCAGGAGACGTTCGACCAGCCGGATGTGTTCCGGCTCGCCGGTATGCGAGGCACCGGCGATGGCGAGCTCGTCCTCGTCGATCGGGTCGAAGCCGAGTTTCAGCAGGGTGAGCGCCTGCAGCGGTTTGTTGGTGGAGCGTGGATAGATCGGGACGTGCACGGAACCGGTCTCGAACGTCGGCTCACCGTCCGGTCCGACGATCACCACCGAACCGCGGTGCACACATTCGCGGAAACCGGAGCGCACCACTTCCACCAGATCGACGCTCATGCGTTGCCCTCCGAAAGTGAGCGGCCACCGCGTTCCGGGGATACCCGCACTGCCACCGACGGGCGTCGTCTGTTCATACGGTCGCCCCGGCTTCTCCGGCCGGAAGGGGAGGAGCCGCTGCGGCTCCCCTCGGGGTGGCCGTCGCGATCGCGGCGGGTCCGCCGGCGACCGAGTCGGTCGCCGGTCCGGCGGCGCCGCGGCGCTTCGCGTGGCGGGTGATCTGGGCGCGGACGATATCGGAGACGCTGGGTTCGGCGTCGAGCAGCAGTTCCAGTCGCCGTGGGTCCGCACCGGTGAAGACATCACGGACGGTGACGCCGTGCTCGGGAACGTGTACGACCTCGACCTCGTCACCGGCGCCGACACTGCCCTCGGTGAGCACCCGGAAGTAGCACCCGGTGTTCGCCCAGTGGGTGAAGCGGCGCACCCACTGCGGCTCACCGGCCCAATGGCCGAAGGTGGCGCAGGGGACCCGTGGTCCACTGACCTCGAACACCGCCTCGCCGACGGTGCAGCGCGCGCCGACGACGGCATCGCTGAGCGGGAGCCCGGCGATCCGCAGGTTCTCCCCGAACCAGCCGACGGGCAGTTCCCGGCCCCGTTCGGCAGACCAGTTCGCCGCGTCTTCGTCGGCGTAACCGTAGACGGCCTGGTGTACGCCGCCGTGGTCTCTCGTATTGCAGACGTGGTCGCCGTCGAGGCCGAGGCGTTGCGCCCGGACCCGCCCGGTGACGGGGCGTTTGTCGATTGCGCTGCGCCCGACCCGGCCCGGCACCGTCAGCTCGGCGTGGACGACGCAGACGGCCAGTACCCGGCCGGTGTGCCCAACCCGCATCCGCGCTCCTCTCGGATCGTCGTGCTCGATACGCGTCGGGTCAGCGCCCGCGGAGCCGTTCGATGGCTTGGCGGCCGGGCTGGGGGCTGTCGTCGGCGACCACCGAATCGGGGTCTACGGCCGCGGCGGTATCGTCCACGGTGAGCTGGGTATCGACCGGAATGTTGCGTTTGATCAGCGCGAGCGCGATGGGGCCGAGTTCGTAGTGGTCGATCACCGTGCCGAGCACGCCGACCGTCCGGCCGCCCGCGGTGATCGGGTCGCCGGGGGTGGGGCGTTCGTCGGCGGAGCCGTCGAGATGGAGCAGGACCAGCCGCCGCGGTGGTTTGCCGAGGTTGTGGACGCGGGCCACGGTCTCCTGGCCGCGGTAGCAGCCTTTCTGGAGATGCACGGCGCCGTACTCGTCGGGCGCGCCGATCCAGTTCACCTCGTGCGGGATGGTGCGGTCGTCGGTGTCCACACCGATCCTGGGACGTGCGGCGGCGACCCGCAGGGCTTCGTAGGCCCAGGAACCGGCCGGTTGCGCACCGGCTGCGGTCAGTTCGGTCCAGTGCGTCATCAGCTGATCCCGGGGGACCACGAGATCGAAGGAATCCGCGGTGGGCCAGGGCATCCGGCGCAGGAAACCGCCACCCGGAAGCGGTAGCGCCTCATACGTCTCGGGTAGCCGGTCCAGGCCGAGGGCGGGAGTCGCGGTGTGCGCGAGCGGGCCGAGCAGGCTCAGCACCGCGTAGTCCGGCTCCGCCTGCGGTTTGGCATCGGCCCAGAAAACCATCTTGCCGAGGAAGTCCAGCAGGGCCGGGCCGCGCTCGGCCTCGGTATCGATCCACACCGTTCCGGCGAGCTCGGTGAGGACGAAATGATGCTGCACCCGGCCGTTGAGGTCCAGGTCGAGGTTCTCCGCGCTGCGCCCGTCGGCCAATTCGGCGATGTGCTGGCTGGTGACGGTATGCAGCCAGGTCAGCCGCTCGGCGCCGGTGATGGAGAAGACGAAACGGTGCGACCGGTCCACGAGCGCGAGCCGTTCGTTCGCGGCGCGCTGTTCGCCGAGTGGGTCGCCGTAATGCCAGGGGACCGGAGCGTCCGGGGAGCCGGGCACAGCGGCTACGGCTCCCGGTACAGCGAGGACAGGGCTGGGTGCGGCGACCACGGACACGGCTCCACTCTAGGAGCAAAACCCGCCGGCGCGCACGGTCGGGGTGTCAACCAGGGGTTTCGGGTCGGTCCCGATCCGGGTGCACCGGTATCAGCGGCAGCAGGCGGGCGATTTCCGGGGCGCGGCCGCCGGAGGCATCGACCCGGCCCGCGGCGACGGCGGCCGGGAAATCCAGGAGCCCGGTCGCGAGCAACAGCCAGGTGCGCGGATCGGTTTCCACGACATTGGGCGGGTTGCCGCGGGTGTGCCGCGGACCTTCCACGCATTGGACCGCGACGAAAGGCGGAATCCGGACCTCCACCGAATGCCCGGGTGCCGCGGCGGCCAGCGCGCGGGCGGTACCCCGGACGGCGGCGGCGAGTTCCGGCCGTGCCGGGGCCGGCGAGTTCTCGTCGAGCAGCCATGCGCGCACCGCGATCACCGCCGAGCGCACCTCGGCCGGGTCGGTCTCCGTCCGTCGAGCCATGATCCGACTTTAACGAGCGCCGAAACCCGGGGCCGAAACACCGGATCGCCACGCGCCGAAGTGGCGTGCTCGAGACATCGGATTGCCGGTATTGCCAGTACTGTCGATATTTGCGACCCTCACGCGGCCCGGTGTTGGCCTACGCTCATGCGCATGGTGGATCGAGTACTTGTAACACTCGACGGTGAAGTCCGCGACGCGGACCAGCCGTTGTTGTATGCCGACGATCTCGGCACGTTGCGCGGTGACGGAATTTTCGAGACGGCGCTGGTCCGCGGTGGCACGGTCTGCGCGCTCGATTTCCATCTGGCCAGATTGCGTCGCTCCGCGCAGGCGCTCGATCTACCCGAACCCGATCTCGCGCGCTGGCGGGAAGCGATGGAGACCGCGGCAAAGGAATGGGGAGCCGAGACCGAGGGCGTTATGCGGCTGGTGCTGACCCGGGGCCGGGAGGGCGAACTGGGTGGTCCCAAATCGGCGGTGCGCTCGGGGGAATTGTCCGAGGCTGTTCCGGTTCCGACGACCTATGTCATGGTCACGGGGGTGCCGGAAAGGGTGGAAACGGCCAGAGCCGAGGGTGTCGCGGTGGTGACCCTGACCCGCGGTATCTCGATCGATCTCGCGCAGGCCGCCCCGTGGCAGCTGCTCGGCGCGAAAACCCTTTCCTACGCGACCAATATGGCCGCGCTGCGGTTCGCGGCCCGGATGGGCGCCGACGATGTCATCTTCACGAGTACGGAGCACCGGGTGCTCGAGGGGCCGCGTTCGACGGTGATGATCGTGCGGGACAAGCAGCTCATCACTCCGCCGGCCAAGCACGGCGTGCTGCCGGGGATAACTCAGCGGGCGCTGTACGCGGAAGCGGAACGCAAGGGTTACGACTGCCGTTACGAGCCGCTGTTCAGTGCCGACCTGTTCGACTGCGACAGCATCTGGATGCTCAGCAGTGTGACGCTGGCGGCGCGGGTCAACTCGCTGGACGGGGTTCGGCTGTCGGCGACGGATTCGGCGAACGATATCGTCGAGATGGTGGGTCGGGGGATCGAGCGGGCCGGGACGATCGCGGACTGGTGAGTTGTCTCGCCCGGGTTACCGGGCTGATGTGAGTTGTTGCGGAACTGTCGGTTATTTGGTGTCGGTGGACACATTGATCCGGCCGTCCCGGCGCGTAATCTATTACTACGACACGTCGTAGTAATAGGAGGCTCGCGTGGATGCCCTGGATGTCTCGCGATGGCAGTTCGGCATCACGACCGTCTACCACTTCTTGTTCGTTCCCCTGACGATCGGCCTGGCGCCCCTGGTCGCCGGGATGCAGACCGCCTGGGTGATCACCGGTAAAGACCACTGGTACCGGCTGACCAAATTCTTCGGAAAACTGTTCCTGATCAACTTCGCGCTCGGGGTCGCCACCGGGATCGTGCAGGAATTCCAGTTCGGAATGAACTGGAGCGAATACTCCCGTTTCGTCGGGGACGTCTTCGGGGCTCCCCTGGCCCTCGAAGGGCTGGTGGCCTTCTTCATGGAATCCACCTTCATCGGCCTGTGGATATTCGGCTGGTCCCGGCTACCGAAACTCGTGCATCTGGCCACTATCTGGATGGTGGCGATCGGCGTCAACGCCTCCGCGTACTTCATCATCGCCGCCAACTCGTTCATGCAGCATCCCGTCGGCGCCCGATACAACCCCGAAACGGGCCGCGCGGAACTGACCAGCATCGTCGAACTGCTCACCAACAACACGGCCCTGGCCGCGTTCCCGCACGTGGTAGCGGGCTCGTTCCTCACCGCCGCCACCTTCGTGGCCGGGATCGCCGGCTGGTGGATGGTGCGCAACGCGCGCAGCGGTGATGCGGGAAAACTGGCCGAGGCGCGCACCATGTGGCGTCCCGCGGCGCGGGTTTCCCTGCTGATTGCGGTGGTTTCCGGGGCCGCCCTGGTCTACACCGGCGACGTCCAGGGCAAACTCATGTTCGAGCAGCAGCCCATGAAGATGGCGTCGGCGGAATCGCTGTGCCATACCGCGCTCGACCCGGATTTCTCGATCCTCACCGTCGGCACCCACAACAACTGCGACAGCGTCACCCATGTGCTCGACGTGCCCTTCGTGCTGCCCTGGCTGGCCGAAGGCCAGTTCACCGGCGTAGAACTCGAGGGCGTCGTCGATCTGCAGCAGGCCTACAACGAGAAATTCGGGCCCGGCGACTACCGGCCCAACCTGTTCGTCACCTACTGGTCGTTCCGCGCCATGATCGGCCTCGCCGCCGGATCGGCTCTACTGGTGTTCGCGGGCTTCTGGATGACCCGCCGCGGCCGCGTACCGGATCAGCGCTGGTACTCGTGGTTGAGCCTGCTCGCCATCCCGACCCCGTTCCTGGCCAATGCGGCCGGGTGGGTATTCACCGAGATGGGCAGGCAACCCTGGGTCGTGGTGCCCAACCCGACCGGTGACCAGGATCTGCGGCTCATGGTCCAGGACGGGGTCTCCGATCATGCGGCCGCGACGGTGTGGATTTCGCTGATCACCTTCACCGTTGTCTACGGGCTGCTCGCCGTCGTGTGGTTCTACCTGATGCGCCGCTACGTGCGGGAAGGGCCGGAACGGCCGCCCGAGGGTGAATCCGATTCCGAAAAACCTGCCGCCGAGCAGCTTTCGTTCGCCTACTAGGAGCCGGGGATGGAACTGCAGGAATTCTGGTTCGTACTGATCGGGGTGCTCTTCACCGGGTACTTCGTGCTGGAAGGCTTCGATTTCGGGGTCGGGATGCTCATGCCGATACTCGGTAAAGGCTCCGATACCCGGCGGCGCGTGGTGCTCAACACCATCGGGCCGGTCTGGGACGGCAACGAGGTCTGGCTGATCACCGCCGGCGGCGCACTGTTCGCGGCGTTCCCGGAGTGGTACGCGAGCATGTTCTCCGGTTTCTACTTTGCGCTGCTGCTGTTGCTGGTGGCGTTGATCCTGCGGATCTGCGCGATCGAATACCGCGGCAAGATCGACGATCCGCGCTGGCGGGCCCGGTGCGACCTCGGCATCGGTATCGGCTCCTGGGTGCCCGCGCTGGCGTGGGGCTGGGTTTTCGCCAATATCGTGCGCGGCGTACCGCTCGATGCCGATAAACAGTTCACCGGCGCGATCGCGGGCCTGTTCAGCCCGTACGCCCTGCTGGGTGCCCTCACCACCGGACTGCTGTTCGCCCTGCACGGCGCGGTGTTCCTGGCGCTCAAAACCGCGGGTGACGTACGCGCCGACGCAGTGCGCACCGCCCGGCTGCTGCTGGTGCCCACGGCCGCCGTGGTCGGCGGTTTCGGTCTCTGGACCCAGCTCGCCTACGGGGCGGACTGGACCTGGATCCTGCTGGCGGCCGCAGTATTCGGGCTGCTCGGGGGAGCCGCGGCCCTGTTCGCCGGCCGCGACGGCTGGGCGTTCACCGGTACGGCGCTTACCGTCCTCGCCGCCACCGCGCTGCTGTTCGGTGCGCTGTTCCCGGATGTCCTGCCCTCCACCATCGATCCCGCGTACAACCTCACGGTCGACAACGCCTCGTCCACCCCGTACACGTTGAAGGTCATGAGCTGGGCGGCATTGGCCGTCACACCGGTCGTCCTCGGTTACCAGGCCTGGACGTACTGGGTGTTCCGCAAACGCATTAGTGTCGAGCACATCCCAGCCGGAATCGGACTTTCCCCACGTATCGCAAACGAGGAGTGACCCCTGATGGCCCGCCCGCCCGTGGACCCACGCCTGTGGCGGTACGCACGCTCGGCCCGGAACTATCTGGTGCTCAGCGTCGGTCTGTCGCTGCTGACCACGGTCGCCATCGTGGCCGCCGCGGTTCTGCTGGGGCGGGTGCTGGCCGGTGTCATCACCGATCCGGGGCAGCGGTCCGTGGCCGCCTGGCACACCGAACTGGTGCTGCTGGCGATCGCGGTCGCGGTCCGGGTGCTGGCCGCCTGGTGGCAGGCGCGGATCGCGCATCGGGCCGGCGTCCGGGTGGTCGCCGAGCTGGAGCAGTCGGTCCTCGCCGCGGGTGCCGGCCTACCGCCCCGCGAACTGGAAACGCGCCGCACCGAACTCGCCGTGGTGGTGAGCAGCGGGCTCAGCGGTCTGCGGCCCTACCTCACCGGATATGTGCCCGCTCTGCTGCTGGCCGTGCTGGTACCGCCGGTGGTGCTGGTGGTGATCGCCGCGCACGATCTCACCTCGGCCGCCATCGTGGTCATCACCCTGCCGCTGATCCCGATCTTCATGGTGCTCATCGGCCTGCTCACCGAGGGCCGGGCCCGCGCCACCCTGGACGCCACCACCCGGCTGTCCGATCAGCTCCTCGACCTGTTCGCCGGGATGCCCACCCTGCGTGCCCTCGGCCGGGAAACCGGGACGGCCACCGAAACCCCCGGTCGCACGATGAGCCGTCAGGTCCGGGAACTGGGCGAATCGTTGCACCGGCGCACCATGAGCGCGCTGCGGATCGCGTTCCTCTCCTCGATGGTGCTCGAACTATTGGCGACCCTGTCGGTCGCTCTGGTCGCCGTGGCGATCGGAATGCGGCTGGTACACGGCGATATGTGCCTGTATGCCGGTGTGGTCGCACTGGTTCTCGCGCCGGAGGTCTACCTGCCGCTCCGGACCGTGGGCGAACGGTTCCATGCGGCTCAGGACGGAATGGCGGCCGCCGACAAAGCTTTCGCGATCCTCGACCCGGCGGGTACGGAGGACGGTAACCGTTCGGATCCGGCGCACGACCGGGAACAGGCCATCTCGGAAAAGTCGTCGGCGGCAGGTGCGGGCGGGCCGGGACGTGCCGCGAGTAGCGGGCGGGGAGTGATCGAATTACGGGACCTGACTGTCGAATCCCGGGACGGCGCCGCGCCCGACGGCTTGTGGGCGCAATTGCGCCCCGGTGCCGTCACCGCGCTCACCGGACCGAACGGCAGCGGTAAATCTACCGTGCTGCAGGCGATCCTGGGCCTGATCGAGCCCACCCGCGGCGCGGTGTTCGCCGACGGAGTGGATATCCGGCAGCTGCCCGCGGACCAGTGGTGGCAGCGGCTGGCGTGGCTGCCGCAGCGGCCGGTCCTGGTGCCGGGCACGCTGCGGGAGAACCTCGAACTGCTCGGTGCCACCGTGTCCGGCTCGCCACGGCGAGGCGCGGCCCGGGTGCTCAGCGAACTCGATGCCGCCTGCGCCACAACCGGTTTCGATACCGTACTCGAATCGCTACCCGCCGGCTGGGATACCGTCGTCGGATCCGGTGGCATCGGGCTCTCCCTGGGGCAACGTCAGCGCCTTGCCCTCACCCGGGTCCTTGCCGCCGGGCGTCCGATCGTGCTGCTGGACGAACCGACCGCTCACCTGGACGCCGATAGCGAGACCGCGGTGGCGGGCGCATTGACAACACTCGCGCGTACCGGGGTCACCGTCGTAGTGGTCGCGCACCGTCCCGCACTGCTGTCTGCCGCGGACGAAATCGTCACGGTCCCGTCGACCGCTCGGCGGGTGGCCCGATGAGCACCCGGCCTTCGAACCCCCGGCGGCCACATTCCATCGGAAGGGCGGGTCGCGGGCCGCTACGCCGCTGGGTCCGGATGCGGTTGCTACTGCGTGACACCCGTCAGATGTGGGAACTGCTGGAAATCCCCCGATGGCGATTGGCAGTCGCGGTCGCATGGGGTGTGCTGGCCCTGGGCAGCGGTCTCGGCTTGGCCGCGCTCGCCGCCTGGTTGATCGCCCGCGCCTGGCAGATGCCGCCGGTACTGGATCTCACCGTCGCCGTGGTCGCGGTCCGGGCGCTCGGTATCTCGCGCGGACTGTGCCGCTATCTCGAGCGGCTCGCCACCCACGATGTAGCGCTGCGCTCGATGACCGCGGCCCGTACCTCGGTGTATCGGGCACTCGCACGGGCACCGCTGTGGTTGACCCGCCGTTCGGAAACCGGATTTCCCGGTACGACCGAAACCCCGGCCCCGGCGGGGACTTCCGGACGACCGCTGCCCATCGCCCCGGGTGTGCCCGGCCGGCTGCGTCGCGGGGATGTGCTGGTCCGGGTGGGCACCGATATCGATGATCTCGGAGCCGTCGTGGTTCGCACCTTCGTGCCCATTGCGGTGGCACTGGTGTTGTCGGTGGCCGCAGTAACGCTACTGGCCTTCATCTCCCCGGCGGCCGCGGCCGTCCTGGCCGCCGCGCTGTTCGTCGCCGGTGTCGTCGCGCCGTGGCTGTCGGCGCGGGCCGCGTCCGGCGCCGAACGAGCGGCGCGTGCCGACCGCGCGGAGTTCACCGCGCACGCGCTCACGGTTCTGGACCACGCCGCCGAGCTACGGGTCGCCGGGAAACTGGACACCGCCCTCGCCACCGCCGCCGCGGCCGACGATCGAGTCCTCGCGGCCGAGGACCGCGCCGCCGCCCGTACCGCGTGGGCTGCCGCAGCGACCCCGCTGGCGACCGGGATCAGTGTGCTCGCTGCCCTCCTGATCGGGATCTCCCTCTACGGACCGGACGGCGGTACCCCGGGAGCCATGACACCCATGGCGATGGCTGTGCTCGTCCTGCTGCCGCTCTCGTCCTTCGAAGCGACCGGTGCGCTACCGGCCGCGGCTCAGTCCCTCACCGTGGCGCGGGCGGCGTTGCACCGGCTGCGCGCGGTCTCGCCGGACCACCGCACCGAACCGGTCGAACCGCAGCCTTCCGGCGCTGCTGCCGCGGCCGGAGTACCGGCCGATACCCGTAAACGATTCGGTACGGGCGGCAACCCGCATCCCTTCCCCTACGCCGACAGCCGCGCCGACGGTGTGGTGATCGGCTGGGTCGGCGACGGGCAATGGCAGATACCGCCACGCCCGCAGGCCGCACGTATCGCGGTCGTCGGACCCAGCGGGGCGGGGAAAACGACCCTGCTGATGGCTTGGGCCGGACTTTTCGACCACCCCGACGAAGAGGTGCGCTTCTTCGCCGAGGATGCCCACTTGTTCGGCACGAGCGTCTTGGAGAACCTGCGGGTGGCCCGCGGCGACCTGGATGCCGAAACGGCAGAACGGGCATTACGCACCGTAGGGCTGGGGGAATGGCTGGACGGCCTGCCGGACGGCGTGCACACCGATCTCGTCGGCGGGGCCGCCGCCGTATCGGGCGGGCAGCGCCGGCGGATCCTGCTCGCCCGCGCACTGGTCTCGCCCGCCCGTGTACTGCTCCTCGACGAGCCCACCGAACATCTGGACGCCGCCGCGGGCGCCCGGCTGCTGCGCGATCTGCTCGATACCGGCAGCGGTCTGGTCGCATCGGACCGTGATGTGGTGGTCGTCACACATCAACTCCCGGCCGGGCACCACGCCGGACTGGTGCTCACCGTGGACGAATCCGGCCAGGTCCGGGCGGCTTTTCCGGATGGCGACGCGACGTATTACGCCGTCGACGAAATTCCGTTGCCGACCCCGGCCACCCGCGGCTAGGTTCGTGGGTACACAAGGAAGGAGGTGATCCGACGAATGGAAATTCAAAGGACGCGTGAGGTGGCTGTCAGCTGAGCGCTGTAGCCGGCTGTGCACGGATTCCGTTCACCCCTATGCGCTGAGCGAATTCCAGGCAGCCACCCGGCCCCCGAGTCCCCGATCCGTCCGATCGGGATCGGTCGCCGATCCCACCGGTATCCGCCGGGGGATCGCGTTCGATATGGCTCGGGGGTCGTTCCATATCCGGACCACGGTGGGCACCGATACCGCAAGGACTCGCGCACGGGACCAGCTGCCGGTTCGCCCAACGACGCGCGCCGGCGAGATACTGCCGCCCATCGAGCCGACCGTGGACCCATCGGCCCGGACGGCGAGGCGAGCTCGAGCTCGGGGAGATCAGCCGATATAGCGCTGCAGGCGTGCCGAGAGCCGGGGCTCCAGCGGCCCATCGGCCACCACCCGCTCCTCCACATACGCCAGATCGCCGCCCTCGACGATCCCGTACAGCCGCTTGGCGCCACCCACCACCGCGCCGGTCTGGCTGCGGATCACCACATCGGTGGCAAGCTCCCAGGACGACTGGGTGAGCGCGGTGCCGTAGAAGAGCTCGACAATGCCCGTGCTGTGCGTGAGCAGCAGCTCCAGCACCTCGTCGTTCCCCTCGATCCCGACCCGCCAGAATCCGCTCTCTCGCAGGTCCGGGCCACCGTAGCTGCCGTCGGATTCGAGGAACCAGGACCGCGAATCCCAGCTCAGATAATCCCCACCGTCATGGGAGATCACGATCTGCTGCCCGAAGCGGTAATCGCCACGCTCGGAGTTGTTGCCCTCACCTTCACCCCGCCACACACCGACCATCGGCAACAGCGCCAGCATGGCCGGATTCAGATCCGGGCCGAGTCGCAGATTGGCCGTATCGTCGGGCAGCGGAAGATCGGGAAGAACCGGGATATTACGTCCGGCGGTCTCCTTGGCGCGTTCGGCCGCATCGGCCACCGCCCGGTCGCCACTCAGCGGTGACTGATCACCGGCCGACTGCCCGTTACCGTCACGGACGGACGGCTCGGCCGCCGGGTCGCCGTTGCTGGTATCGCTCGCTCGCTCGGCCGGATCGGGACCCTCGCTCGCGAGACCACTCATGATTCGGTGAACAGCCGGTAGAAGACGTACAGGCCGAACCATCCGATGAGGACCGATACGGCGATCAGCAGAATCTCGAAGAAGAGGACCACTGTGCCAGTTTATGCGCCGCCTTCGGCGGCGCGGGTTTCGGCCCCTGTGTTTATTTTGCGCCGCCTTCGGCGGCGCGGGGTTTTGGCCCCCCTTGGTAAGACTCGGCTGCGCCGCTGGTTACGTCGGGACCGACGCGAACCGACGAGCCGTGGCGGGGATCGCTGAACTTCGCACCGCTGTTGGTCTTCCGGGATTCGGTATCGACCGAATGGCTGCTCCTTTGCCGGGGGACCGGCCCTGCCGCGGTCTTCGGAAGGTCTGGGCAGGGGCGGCAAGGGGCGGCAAGGGGTCGCAATGGTGGCGGTGCATGTCCTGTTCGGTTCGGTGTCGGCCGCGGCTTACGAGGGCTCGTTTGTAGTCGGGGCCGGTGCGGGACGAACCCGTGATCGCCTTGCCGGACCGCTGCCTCTGGAAACCCGCACCGGGCGCCGAACAGCATCCCGCATCGGCCGCAGAGCGCGAAATGGCCCAGAACCGGCTCGTATGAGTCGGTCCTGGGCCGTTCCGTTCAGCTGCTACTTCGAGACGGTGACGTCCACGTTGTGGATGCCGGGGCCTTCGGGCTTCAGCTCGGAGGTGCCGTTACCCGCGGACGACAACGCCCGCAGGGTCCAGGCGCCGGGCGCCGCGAAGAAGCGGAAATCGCCGGTTCCGGAGGCGACGACCTCGGCGGTGAAATCACCGTTGCCGTCGAGCAGGCGCACGAAGGCGCCCGCTACGGGCTCGCCGTCGGTGCCGAGGACACGGCCGGTGATAACCGTTTCCTTCTCCACATCGACGCCGGCCGGAATGGCCTGACCTTGGGTGGGTGCTGCGCACATGGTGGTTACTCTCCCAACTCGATCGGTGCGCCGACCAGCGAACCGTATTCGGTCCAGCTGCCGTCGTAGTTCTTGACGTTCTGATGTCCGAGCAGCTCCTGCAGCACGAACCAGGTGTGCGAGGAACGCTCGCCGATACGGCAGTAGGCGATGGTTTCCTTGTCGCCGTCCAGCCCGGCCGCTTTGTAGAGCTCGGCGAGATCTTCGTCCGATTTGAAGGTGCCGTCTTCGTTCGCGGCCTTGCTCCACGGCACGTTGATCGCGCTCGGGATATGGCCGGGCCGCTGGCTCTGCTCCTGCGGCAGATGCGCGGGCGCCAGGATCTTGCCGGTGAACTCGTCGGGGGAGCGCACGTCGACCAGGTTCTTGGTGCCGATGGCGGCGATGACCTCGTCGCGGAACGCGCGGATCGAGTTGTCCGGTGCGGCGGCCTTGTACTGGGTGGCCGGCCGGGAAACCGCGTCACGGGAGAGCGGACGCCCGTCGAGCTCCCACTTCTTGCGGCCGCCGTCGAGCAGTTTGACGTTGTTGTGCCCGTACAGCTTGAAGTACCAGTACGCGTACGCGGCGAACCAGTTGTTGTTGCCACCGTAGAGCACGACCTCGTCGTCGTTGGCGATTCCGCGTTCCGAGAGCAGCGCGGAGAACTGCTCCTGGTTCACGAAGTCACGACGAACCTGATCCTGCAGGTCGGTCTTCCAATCGAGCCGGACGGCGCCCTCGATGTGCCCGCCCTCGTAGGCGGAGGTGTCCTCGTCGACCTCGACGAAGACGACGCCAGGGGTCTTGAGATTCTCTTCGGCCCAGTCGACGGAGACCAGGACATCGGAGCGAGCCATTTGTTTCCTTTCAGTGGTGAACAGCGATTCAGTTCGGTGCGGGGGATTCGGACAGGGAACGGGGGACCAGCTGGGTGACCAGCGGGTAGATCTTGCAGCCGAGGCAGATACCGAACGCGGCATTCAGGAATGCCGCGAACAGGGCGAACCCGGCGAAGAGCGCGCCGACCACGGAGGTGCCGAGCAGGAAACCCAGCAGGCTCACCGCAGCGAACACGAAACCGAGCAGCTGGGCGAACCGCAGTGGCGCGGCCGGCTCGGTTTCGGTGACCGGTCCCGAGCGTGGCGCGATGAGACGAGCGTAGATCAGGCCGTACGGATGCAGGCGCGGTCCGAGGGTCGCGCCCAGCGCGAAGACGACGGCCTGGATCGCGATCAGCACCGTGGCGGCCGGTGTGGCAACGGCGGCCAGCAGCAACACCACGACCAGGACGCCCGTGGTGATAAAGGCGACGAAGCGGGGACCACGGATATCGACCTGCCCGGAGGCTGTTCTCGGGCCGCTTGCCGAGGTGGTGATAGGGGACATGAACGAAACTCCTGCGCTCGAACTGTTCGGCGGAATTCGGCCGGTTCGCCGGGGGATGAATCACTCGCGCGGACGAACCGTGGTCGGCGTCAGGAAAAGAGCCGACCGCTCAGCGGCACAGGCAGCAACAACCACCGAGGCGGCACAGATCAACTGTGCGGCGACGGGTGAGCATCAGCTCGCGGTGGTTTTGCACAACGCGCAGTCTACCCAATCCCGCCGAGGATCCAATGGGTAGGGGGTATCCCCCTGGTCAGGCCCCCTTGCAGCGACCATCGGCAGCCCCGAGTCGCTCCCGAGCCGCCACCGAACTACAGCGCGGCCGTCAATGGGCTCAAAGCACTGCGCAGATCGCTCGTCTTGGGCACCCCGGAGATACGGAACCGTTCCCGCCCCTCGGCGTCGAACACGAAGGTGGTGGGCAGCGAGAGCACGTTCAATGCCCGGGCCAGCGCCGGATCCGCGTCGATATCGACTTCGATATCCCGCGGCGGCTGCGGGGAATCGGCCAGGTCCGCGGTGGCGTCGGCGACGACCCGGCGTACCGCGGCACACGGCCCGCACCAATCGGCCGAGAAATGCAGTACGGCCGGCCCCGCCCCGGTGACCCCGGCGGCCACCAGCAGTTCGTCGCGGGCGGCGGTATCGCGATCGAGGGTGGCCGGTGCGTTCCGTACCGCGCCTTCGCGGTGGCGCAGGTAGAGCCCCGCTGCCAGCCCTGCCAGCAGCATTACCACCAGAATGGTGATCTCGATCATGGTCGCCGCAATCTGTTCAGGTCGATCGTCACATCTTCACCCCGGCCCTCCACCACGATATGGCCACCCAGCGCGGTGACCTCGATGGGCCGGATCCCGAAAGGGAGTTCCTTGGTATCGATGGTACGGGTGAACATCGCCAGCACCGCCGGGATATCGGCTTCGTCGACCACGGGCTCCGACGGGACGGGGGAGAGTTCGTCGGAGTACAGGCCGGTGGCCACTATCCGCACCTGGTCGCCGTCGAGCAGCAGATCCGCCGCCACACTGACCCGTTCGCCGGTGAAACTCGCGCCCTGCTGGCCGCTGGGGGCCTTCGGTAGCGTCCCGGTCAGCACCAGGGCGCCGGCGGTGGTCATTCCCGACCCGCCCGAGCCGCCGGTTCCGTCGGATTTGTCCGCGGGCCGCGAATGCACTTCGAGATCGGGGATGCCGAACAACCGGCCGAGTTCGGTCGGAGCGACCCGCATCCGGACATCCACCTGATCCACCGGGAGGCTGCGTACCCGGCCGTCGACGAGGTCGCCGAACGGCAACCGCATTCCCAGCAGGGTGGCTTCGAGCGCGATCTCGCCGGGGATATCGGCGCGGACACTATCGGCGTTGATCTCGATATTGTCGTAGTGGCCGCCGAGCGCCTGGCGCAGGAACGGGAAGCCGTGGAAGGTGACTTCCGGGTCGGCACTGAGTTCGGCGCCGACCCGCAGCGACCGTGACACCCGGTATTCCGAATATGCGGCCGCGCCGAAATCGACGACCACTGCCAGGCCGGCCAGGCACAGCAGTCCGATGATCAGCTTCCGCATGTCATGCACCCTAATGGACGCCTTGCGGAGCGTGCCCGGGGTCCGTCTTCCGGAGGCGCTCTTGCGGCGCCGGACGCGCCGCCGTGATCCAGCGCGCTAATCTTGCAGCCATCACTTGTGGATAAGCAACGTGGCGACGGCGACGAAGCTGGCTTTCGCGTAGCTACGAGATGGGAGGAGTGCCGTGGAGCTGCTCCTGCTGACTGCCGATCCGGACCCTGATTCGGTTCTGCCTTCGCTGACGCTGCTCGCACACAATGTGCGGCCCGCGCCGACCGAGGTGGCCTCGTTGCTCGAGGCGGGTACCGCCGATATCGCGCTGGTGGATGCGCGGACCGATCTGGCCGCCGCGCGCGGTTTGTGCCGGCTGCTCGGCAGTACGGGATCGTCCGTTCCCGTCGTGGCCGTGCTCACCGAGGGCGGTCTGGTCGCGGTGAACGCCGATTGGGGTCTCGACGATATTCTGCTGCCCGGTACCGGTCCCGCCGAGCTCGATGCCCGGTTGCGGTTGCTGGTCGGCCGTACCGGTGGGGCGGCGAGCCCGGAGAACAGCGGCAAGATCACCCTGGGGGAGCTGGTGATCGACGAGGGCACCTACACCGCGCGTTTGCGTGGCCGCCCGCTCGACCTCACCTACAAGGAATTCGAGCTGTTGAAGTACCTCGCGCAGCATGCCGGGCGGGTATTCACCCGGGCGCAGCTGTTGCAGGAGGTGTGGGGGTACGACTTCTTCGGCGGTACCCGCACGGTGGATGTGCATGTGCGGCGGTTGCGGGCGAAGCTGGGCAGCGAATACGAATCGCTGATCGGTACGGTCCGCAATGTGGGTTACAAGGCTGTGCGGCCGGCTCGGTCGCAGAACAAGGGTGAGGCCGAATCCCGTGCCGGTAGTGGTGATCGCGAGGGTGCGGACGAGGATTCGATGGCCCCGGTGAACGGTACGGTCCAGTGAGCGTGGAAGCGGTGCCCGAGATCGAGTTGCGCTGGGTCGACGGTGCACTCGGCAACGGTGACGAGGTGAGCGCCGTGCTGGCCGCCGCCGCGGCGGCCGACGGTGTCGCCCCTGTTTCCGAACAGGGGCTGCTCGCGCTGCGCGGCGATTCGCCGGTCCGGCATCTACTCGCCCTGAGTGACGGTGTGGTGGCCGGTTACGCGGGTCTCACTCCGGCGCACGACGAACATCCCGCCATGGCGGAGGTCGCCGTGGCACCCGCGTACCGCGGCCGCGGGATCGGCCGGGAAGTGGTGGCCGCCGTGCTCGCGGCCGGCGGCAGCGGGGCCCGGGTGTGGGCGCACGGGAAACTCCCCGCGGCGGAGGCGGTCGCGGCCCGGCTGGGTCTGGTAGCGGCGCGCGAGCTGTGGCAGATGCGCCGGCCACTGGCAACTCCACAGCTACCGGAGGTGGAGATCCCGGCCGATATCGTGGTGCGTCACTACGCCGGCCCGGCCGATGACGCGGAACTGCTGCGGGTCAACAACGCTGCCTTCGCTTGGCACCCCGAGCAGGGCGGATGGTCCGCGTCCGAACTGGCGCAACGGCGCGCCGAATCCTGGTTCGACCCGGCGGGTCTGTTCCTGGCCTTCGCCGCCGACGATCCCGGCCGGTTGCTCGGTTTCCACTGGACCAAGGTGCATCACGAAGAGAACCCGCCGTCCGGTGAGGTCTATGTGGTGGGTATCGATCCCGCCGCGCAGGGTCGCGGGCTCGGCCGGTTGCTCACGCTGATCGGCCTGCACCATCTGCGGGACGCGGGCTTGGGTGAGGTGTTGTTGTACACCGAGGCGGACAACACCGCCGCCGTCCGGACCTACAGCCGTCTCGGTTTCGGCCCGGCGCATATCGATATCGCCTACGCGGCGCCCGACCGGAACACGTGATAACGACCGTGCGACGGCGTCCGAGAGTGTGCTGAGTAACAGCGCGGCAAATATCACACATATCGGGCGCTATCACTCCGCCGGTGTTCACTTTCCGTTCACTCGCCCTGGTCCGGTTGTCTACCGACGGGACCTAGGTTGATTCTGGGCGGTCGTAGGCCGCCTGGTGTGCAAGTTCCCTGCGAACGTCACGCCATGAGGCCCGTCCGGGCCGGTGAGGGACCGGGCGAGCAGGATGTATCCGGAGGACTGGAGTGAAGTTCAAGCGCAGCAGCGCCATCGTCGGCGTTCTCGCCGCCGCGATCCTGCCGTTGGCTGCCTGTGGCAGCGACGACAACACCGGCGCGACCGGTGTCGAAGCCAACGCCGACGTCCAGTGCGGTGGCACGGAAGCACTCAAGGCCAGCGGTTCGTCGGCGCAGAAGAACGCCGTCGAGCGTTTCACCGCCGCCTACGAAACCAACTGCGACGGCCAGACCCTCAACTACACCTCGAGCGGCTCGGGCGCGGGCGTGAAGGAATTCCTCGGGGGCCAGACCGATTTCGCCGGCTCCGACTCGCCGCTGAGCGAATCCAAGGGCGAGGTGGCGAAGGCCGCCGAGCGCTGCGCATCACCGGCGTGGAACCTGCCGACGGTGTTCGGTCCGATCGCCATCACCTACAACGTCGCGGGTGTCGCCGATCTGGCGCTCGACGGCCCCACCATGGCCAAGGTCTTCAACGGCACCATCAAGACCTGGGACGCACCGGAGATCAAGGCGCTCAACCCGGACGTGCAGCTGCCCGCCCAGCCGATCAAGGTCATCTACCGGTCGGACGAGTCCGGCACCACCGACAACTTCCAGCTCTACCTCGATGCGGCCTCCGAAGGCGCCTGGGGCAAGGAAGCGGGCAAGGTCTTCAACGGCGGCGTCGGTGAAGGTGCCAAGGGCAACGAGGGCACCTCGGCCGCGGTGAAATCGACTCCGAACTCGATCTCCTACAACGAGTGGTCCTTTGCCAAGGCGCAGAACCTGTCCCAGGTGCGGGTCATCACCTCGGCCGGGCCGGAGCCCGTCGAACTGACCTCGGAAACCGCGGGCAGGGCGATCGACGGCGTGAAGATCAAGGGTGAGGGCAACGATCTGGTGCTCGACACCTCGTCGTTCTACAAGCCCACCGAGGCCGGTTCGTACCCGATCATCCTGCCGACCTACGAGATCGTCTGCTCCAAGTACGCCGACGGTGAGGTCGCCGCCGCGGTCAAGGGGTTCCTGACCTCGGCCGTCACCAACGGTCAGGAAGGCCTGGAGGACAACGGCTATGTACCGATCCCGGAGCAGTTCAAAACCAAGCTGACCACGGCGATCAACGCCATCTCCTGATAGTGCGAATATGACAGTCAACCCAGAGGTAGCCTCCGCGGGCTCGTCCACCGGGGCGAGCCTGCGTAAGGCCGGAGACACCGCATCCATGTCGAGCGAACCGAACAAACCGCCGCTGCGCCCGCTGGGCGGCGGGCACGGCCGACGGCCCGAACTGATCTTCAAATCGCTGGCCGTAGCCGCCGCCGCGATCATCGTGGGCTCGATCGCGCTGATCGCGTTGTTCCTGCTCATCCGCGCGGTGCCTTCGCTCGGGGCTGACCAGGTGAACTTCTTCACCAGCACGGAGTTCAGCACCGGTGACGCGGACAATCTCCGCTTCGGTATCCGTGACCTGTTCATGGTGACGGTGCTGAGCTCCGCCTTCGCACTCATCATCGCGGTGCCGATCGGGGTCGGTATCGCACTGTTCCTCACTCGCTACGCACCGAAACAGCTGGCCCGTCCGTTCTCGATGCTGACCGATCTGCTGGCCGCTGTGCCCTCGATCGTGTACGGCCTGTGGGGTCTGCTGGTGCTGGCGCCCTACCTGAAACCGGTCCAGCATTTCCTCAACGACAACCTGGGCTGGTTCTTCCTGTTCGCCGACGGCAATGTCTCCATCGCCGGCGGCGGCACGATCTTCACCGCCGGAATCGTCCTGGCCGTGATGATCCTGCCGATCATTACCTCGGTCGCCCGGGAAGTGTTCGCGCTGACCCCGGCCGCGCATATCGAGGCGGCACAGGCGCTCGGCGCCACCAAATGGGAAGTCGTGCGGATGACCGTGCTGCCCTACGGGCGCAGTGGTGTGATCGCCGGCTCCATGCTCGGTCTGGGCCGGGCCCTGGGCGAGACGATCGCCGTGCTACTCATCCTGAAAACATCGGCGGACGCGGGCGGCTGGTCGCTGTTCGACGGCGGTTTCACCTTCGCATCCAAGATCGCATCGGCCGCTGCCGAGTTCAGCGCGCCGCTACCGACCGGCGCCTATATCGCGGCGGGCTTCGTGCTCTTCGTACTGACGTTCGTGGTCAACGCGCTGGCCCGGTTCGTGGCCGGCGGAAAGGTGAACGGCTGATGGCCACCATGACCAAATTCGATCAGCCGATCAAGGCGCCGACTTTCCGCGATGTGAGCACCGCGCGGAAAATCAAGAACAATGTCGCCACCGGGCTGTTCACCCTGTGCTTCGTCATCGCACTCATCCCGCTCATCTGGGTGCTGGGCATGGTGGTCGCCAACGGTTTCGAGGCGATCCTTTCGCTGGACTGGTGGCAGAACTCGCAGAAGGGCGTCCTGCCCGACCAGACCGGTGGCGGTGTCTACCACGCCATCTACGGCACCATCGTCCAAACAGCGGTGGCGGCCGTGATCGCGGTACCGCTGGGCATCATGGCCGCGATCTACCTGATCGAATACGGCACCGGCCGTTTCGCCAAGGTGACCACCTTCATGGTCGATATCCTGGCCGGTATCCCCTCGATCGTCGCCGCGCTGTTCGTCTTCGCCCTGTGGATCGCGACCCTGGGCTTCCCACAGAGCTCCTTCGCGGTCGCACTGGCCCTGGTGTTGCTGATGCTGCCGGTGGTGGTGCGCAACACCGAGGAAATGCTCAAACTCGTCCCCGACGAACTGCGCGAAGCCTCCTACGCGCTCGGTATCCCGAAATGGAAGACGATCGTCAAGGTCGTCATCCCGACCGCCCTGCCGGGCATGATATCCGGCATCCTGCTCGCGCTTGCCCGCGTCATGGGCGAGACCGCGCCGGTGCTGGTGCTGGTCGGCTACAGCAAGTCGATCAATATGAATGTCTTCGACGGCAATATGGCCTCGCTGCCCCTGATGATCTACCAGGAACTGGCGAACGCCGAAGACGCGGGCCGCCAGCGCGTATGGGGTGCAGCGCTCACGCTCATCCTGCTGATCGCACTGCTCTACCTGGCGGCCGCGGGTGTCAACAAGTTCCTGATGCGGAACCGATAAGGCGGAAACGGAAAATAGATGGCCAAGCGCATCGATATCAAAGACCTGAACATCTACTACGGCAAATTCCATGCCGTAGCGGATGTCTCGCTGAACGTCTTGCCGCGCAGCGTGACCGCTTTCATCGGCCCCTCCGGTTGCGGTAAATCCACCGTGCTGCGGTCGCTGAACCGGATGCACGAGGTGACCCCGAACGCCAGCGTCTCGGGCGCCGTCATGCTCGACGGTGAGGACATCTACGGCTCCCAAGTGGACCCGGTGGGCGTGCGCCGCACCATCGGTATGGTGTTCCAGCGCCCGAACCCGTTCCCCACCATGTCCATTCGCGACAATGTGGTGGCCGGCCTGAAACTGCAGGGCATGCGCAACAAGTCCGAACTGGACGAGGTCGCGGAACGTTCGCTGCGCGGCGCGAACCTGTGGAACGAGGTCAAGGACCGGCTCGACAAGCCGGGCGGTGGGTTGTCCGGCGGTCAGCAGCAGCGTCTGTGCATCGCCCGCGCGATCGCGGTCTCCCCGGACGTGCTGCTGATGGACGAACCCTGTTCGGCGCTGGACCCGATCTCGACGCTGGCGATCGAAGACCTGATCACCGAACTGAAGAAGGAATACACGATCGTCATCGTCACCCACAACATGCAGCAGGCAGCGCGGGTGAGCGATAAGACCGGATTCTTCAACCTGGAAGCCCAGGGGAAACCGGGCCGGCTGGTCGAGATCGACGACACCGAGAAGATCTTCTCCAACCCCGGCGAAAAGGCCACCGAAGACTACATCTCCGGCCGTTTCGGCTGAGAAATTGGCCCCGACTCCGTCGGCGCGGGGGTTTTGGCGCCCTTTGGTCCCCAGTTCACCGCGCGATATTCGCGTCTGTGGTGCATTGTTTCGCTGACTGAACGCAGGGACGGGCCAAAACCTACATTGTGCCTCGAAAGCTTGACGCCCACCGCTGCGCGAAAGGACTGGGGCAGGTCGAAAGCCCAGATCGGGGCGTTGCTGAACCTGGCGTTGCCGTTGTGCGCGTTATCGGGGCTGGTCACATCCCGCATGCTCGGCATCGTCCTCGACGAGATCGGGCGCCGATCCAATCGCCATCAGCGTCGAGGTGGCAGCTCTCCACTGCGCAGCCAAAGCGGATTGCCTCGACCCACTTCGAGTGCGGGAGTGGGACGGGTCTTATGTCGAAGGTGTAGCCGATCACGAGGCTGAAACACCAGCCGGTTTCCACTCTCGCTGACTCGTCGTCGAACCGGCCGGCCCAGAACGGCTGGCCTGATCGCCGGGCTATCCGCGCGCGGAAGATACGACCAACTCTCAAACAGGTAGGTTTCGGCATCGAATCCCACTGCGAGATTGCGCAACCCGGTGACGAGCTCGTTTGGACGCGCCACAGCACTAACCAGGTTCAGCACACCTTCGGTTTATGGTATGAGATGCATCACCGATACTGCCTTTGGCGTAGTGTCCGGTCACCCTGGACGGGGCGCACGGTCACTCAAGGTTGTGGGCCGAGACGGGCCGGGCAGGCTCGGTCAACATCACACTGCGGCCATGCGACCAGGGACACAGCGCCCTGACCTATGACGTCGTCCACGCACGGGGAGCTACCGAACAGTCATTAGCCTCTGTCGCTGGGGCGGGCTGAACTCGCTGTCCATGCCATCGTTCTTCGATGACAGCAGGGCAGTGAAACCGTCACATGCCCCTATATTATTTCGGAAGTCGGGGAACCGGTCGTCGGCTGGGGCGTCAAACCCTGTAAGAGAACGAGATTCGGGTCTGCGAGGGCGCGGGTTCAAGGGGTTCGCCGGGTCGGGGAAGTGTGGCGATACAGGGTGTTGCCGGACAGGGAGGATCTGGGATGTTGATGGACGTGGCGGCGGTGCAGGGCATCGCTGGTGATTTGCGGGGGTCGGCGAACACTGTGAACGATGCTGCGCTGCGTGTCGCCGATGCGTCGCGCGGGTTCGATACCGCTGGCGCCGGGCGGGGATACCAGTCGGTGGGCGAACGCGTGGGGCGTGGTTTGGATGACCTGCGCCGGTCATTGTTCGCCTGGGCCAATTGCGTGCAGGATTGTGGTTCGGCGTTGCAAGCCAGCGCGGACAGCTGTGCCGGTGTCGATCAGTCGACTGCGGTCAATCTCGGTGCGGTGGCGGGAGGGTTCGAATGAGAACCGCCGACACCGACAGCGTCGACGCCATTCTGGATGTCGGCGCTGCAGGGCTACGTTTCTTCGAGGTCTTCGTCCCGCGGTACCGGGAATGGACTGGCCACACCCCTACGGGTGGCGACTATTTCGCATTGGCCGCTCAATACGACCAGCAGCGAGGTATGGATCTGGAGTCTCTGCGGAACCTTGCTACCGTGCTGGGGGAGGAACTCGACGGCCGCCTCGGCGACCAGGCCGCAACCCAACCCACCCGATTCGGTGAGGTTTCCGCGTATTGGAACGGGTCGCCCGCCGCCGATGATGCCCGGCAGTTCTTCACCGCAACCGGTGCCACGATCACTTCGAACATCGATCTCTTGCGCACCGTGCATTCGGCCGCGACCACGGCGGTCAACCAGATCGACAGCGCCGTCCGTACCAAGGCGGACACGATCAAGAACGAGTTCGTCCCCGATACCGCGGCGGGTAAGTCGCCACAGCAGATTGACTGGTTCATCGACCTTGCCCAAGGGCGGGGCGACACCAGTCAGTCGGTACAGGATCGATTACGCAGCGAACTGCCCGGCTATGTCGAAGGCTCCGACCCGGTTGCGGGGTGCCGGACCTGGCTCGACAAGGACTTCGTCCCCGAGATCGACGCCATGGTCGCTCGGTTCACGACTGTGTGCTCCCAAGCGCACACCGCCGTGACCGGCGCCTACGAGCAATTGGTCACCGCGGTCGAGGGGATCGATCCCTCAACGTTTCTCTCACCGGGCGGTACCCCAGCGGCGGACAGCGAACTCACTTCCACCCCCGGGCAACCGGTGTTTCTCGCTGCGGTCGGGGCCCCTCTGGCATCCACCCATCCCGGCGGTGAAACCGAACAACAGGACCCGGGCCAACCCGTGGCTGGTGTTCCGCAGGCACCGGCAAGTCAAGGCACCCCGCCTGGTTTGGCGCTGACCAGCACACCGGCCGGCGTCGAGATCAGCGAATCCGCCGACCTCGGCACCGAATCCAATTCCGGGGTCCCAGCCGGTGCCGGCACCCCGTCCAATTCCGATGATTCTTCCGCCATGGGAAACGCACCCGGGCCGAACCCTGGCTCGACGGCCGGTGGCGAGTCCAGCCCGCCTCCGGGCAACTCTTCCAGCCTGCTACCTGCGGAAACTGGAACGCCGGGTGAATGGACACCTGCGGATATCGTCGGGATGGTGAACGCGGTCGGCACCATCACCGGCAACATCCCCAACATGATCACCGCGGTCAGCACTCTGGCCGGAAACCTCGACGAAATCATCAACGCCGCCGGCGACGCCACCGCGAAAATCATCGATGCCGCCGACAACCAACCTGCAACACCCCCTGCCTCAGCCCAACCAGAAACCCCTGTAGAAACCGGCGCAGTCGGCAACGACAGTCAAGAAGAACAGCTCGCGGTCAACTTAGCCGAGGACGCAGCTGACGAGGGAACCGCAGAGACACCCGAAGAAGAACAACCGGTCGAATCGCGGCCGGGCACTACCGGCGACGACCAAGGACAAGGCCCGCGGTCGGGCGAACCCGCCCCCGCCCTCGGGACCGGTCCCGCCCTGGCCGCCTCGGTCTCCAGCCTCCGCGGCCTGCAAGCCACACCCCCGGCACCCCAGGCCACCGTCCAAGTCCCACCATCAGCACGGTAAACACACCAGAGCCGGGAAGTAGTCTGTCTCTCTGAAGCACAAGACGGCAAAGAGTGAACAGCTCGGCACCATCCTCTCCGCGGGTCGACCGGACCTCCTCCGGAAGACCCCGGCGCTGCGGAGTGCTACTCCCAGGCATCGGGAACTGTGATGCAGCTGCCCACAGGTCAAAACACGGATTGGGAACACACTATGAACCTCTCCGCACGATCATCGCTTCAAGCACGAAATGTGCCGACAGACTGGCTGGTTGCGTAGACGTTGTAGTCGGTCTTGTTGCGAAGGGTGAAAGATCACAGAGGACTATATCTTCGGCCGTTTCGGCTGAGCCACCGGTGGCGCTGAAGACGGGAAGCCCGCGGGAACGATTCTCGCACGCTTCCCCGTCCGCGTCGTACGGGCCGGAATCTCTCGTATCGCACCGAACCCGCAGCTGCCGCCGCACTACCCGCCTCGCGTGAGTCGAGACGAGTTATTGTTTCTTCCAACATGATTCGATATCCTGTTTGAGGCGGGGGGAATGACACGACCTCTGCGAAATCTATTCGAGGAAAGAGGTTTCGTGATGGCAGTACGATTGCTCACCAGTGGATTGCTCGGTGTGGCCACGATCCTGGCCGCGACGCTGCTGGCCCCGCAGGCTGCGGCTGCGCCGACAGACCCTTGCAATGAGCATACCGTTGGCAGCACTCGCCACGAGGGTCCGACGAAGTGGCTGTGCTACTCACATGGCCAGGGTCGGTACGAGTGGATCGTGGTCAAGTAGCGATACCGGCTCCGGTCGAAATCTACGCTGTCGACGACCGGTAATTCGTCGGCAGGTAACCCAACTTCGAGGATCTGCCCCCGCCCGATCTCGCGGGGTTTCAGCGATCTCCGCGACACCCATAAACTCTGGGTGTTGCGGAGATCGTGGTGTCTGCGCCGGGCGGCTACGGCTCCTGCATCTACCTAGCCGGGGACGACCATCCCGACAATGAAGGAAACGGCATGTACGGCGCTCTCCGCCGATGAGGTACTACTGCGCGCTGACGCCGGATAGTAGATGGATCACCGCCCGCTCGTTGCTGCAAGCGGGCCCGCAGAAGGTAGGCTGTTGCCCGAGGAACTCCTCGGGCAACAGTCCATAGTTCGTGGGCAGGTCTGGCTCAGCTCTCGCTGTCGGTGTCCGGGGGTAGTTCACCCGTCACCAGGAAGATGACCCGGCGGCCGATCTCCACCGCGTGATCTGCGAACCGCTCGTAGTAGCGGCCGAGCAGGGTGACATCGACAGCGGGCGCCACCCCGTACTTCCATTCCCTGTCCATCAACAGGGTGAACAGGTGGCGATGCAGATCGTCCATCGCCTCGTCGTCCTGGTTGAGCTGCGCAGCGCGTTCGGGATCGCGGGATTCCAGCACTTCCTTGGCGCCCTGGCCCATACTGACCGCGATCCGGCCCATTTCGGCGAAGTAGCCGTTCACTGCCTCGGGCAGGGCATGGTTGGGATGCCGGCGGCGGGCCACCTTGGCCACATGCAGGGCGAGCGTACCCATCCGGTTGACGTCGTTGACGATCTGGATCGCACTGACCACCTGCCGGAGATCGCCGGCGACCGGGGCCTGTGTGGCCAGCAGCGCGAAGGACTTCTCCTCCGCGTCGGCGATCATCTCGGCGATCCGATCCCCCTCGCTGATGACCTGCTCGGCCAGCGGCAGGTCGGCCTGGAGCAGAGCCTGCGTGGCGCGATCCATGGCCGAACCGGCAAGCCCGGCCATCTCGCCCAGCAGGTGGGCGAGATCGGCCATTCGCTCGTTGTAGATGACACGCATGAAACGAAGACTAGTTCGCCCCGCTGTCTACGTCACCAACAAGGCGTGAACAACCGGGTAGGCGGGCTGTGCTGGGAGTCCGTATACAGACGCAGGTTGTCGCTGGAGCGGCCAGAGGCAAGATGCACGCCACGTCGCCGGTAGCCGCGGAAGCAGCCACCATCGGTCCACTCCGCCGAGGACCGGGTGGTCGCATCGCTGTCTTGGTTGGCCCAGACGGTCAAGAGCCGACTGGGGCGAAAGCAGTTGCGGGGGTGTGGGTCTGCTGGCTACTCTTCTGCACGGGGCTGGATCAACTTTACAGGGGGGTAGCAACGTATCTATCGGTCTAACGTACTTCGACCGCGTTCTCGCGTCGTCGTCTCAGCCGCATTGACGGCTCAATACGGTGGTTCGGCATTGCATCGGAGGCTCTGCCGAATCGTTCGATCCAGTGGAGGAAAAATGAATCTTGCAATGCGTTCGGCAATTTTCGCCGGACTGATCGGCGCCGCGCTTTCCGGTGCGTCCGGTATGGCTGCGGCAAGTGAAGCGCCGGCACTTCCCAAGACTTTCCCCAATGGGACGCAATGCGGGCAGGCCCTCGAACAATTGGAAGTAAAAGAGAACGTGCGCGGTGTATATGGATGTTTCCCGCACAACGGCAATCCGAACGGGCCCACCACTTTGCGCCGCAGGTGATGACGCGGCTGTCCCCCGTAGAGCTGGGATAGTGGCAGGCGGTGACGGCTGCCTCTGATGTAGCTCTCACCGCCCCGCCAAACTCGGGGTAAAGGTTGTTGTGGGTACCCGACGGTCCGCCGGGTACCCACAACACACGTATGGTCACGGTCGCTTCGTATGCGGATCCGGTCTCCGGATGTCGAAGGAACTCTATGCGCACATGTCGTCTGCGGCGTTGACATGTTCCAGGTCGGCCGGCAGTTCGACCGGTGCGGAACTGGCCGGAGGGACATTGGTGATCGGGTTGCCTACGAGCGTCGGCTCGTTTACAACCTGTTGATAGTCCTCGCCCAACACCAGTTCGACGATACTATCCAGCGATTCATCCAGTTCCATGCTGGCTCCGGGGACAGCGCTCGCCACCGTCGCCGCTTCGGCTTCGTGTCCTGGGGAATATCGAACTTTGGTTTCGGTGGAGGTGCCCTCCGTGTAGTTGGCGGCATTGTAGATATTGAAGCCGACATTTGCCAATTGACTAGCCGTGGTTCTGGCCAGACCTGTGATACTTGAACCGTTGGAAACAAGCAGGGACAACGTGCTGGGGTCTACTGCGGTGAGTGCGGGCGGGACCGGGGCTTCCGAGGTCGGTGGTGGCGCGGGTGCGGTCTTCTCACCGGGCAGCGGCTGATCGTCGCGGATTGCCTGGAAGATCGCTTGGATATCGGAGGTACGGGGGATCTCGTTGCCGTAGGACGTGGTGCCCGCGGTGGGCACGGTCAGGAAGGTGACTGCCCCGGATTCCAGATCCTGCAGCGATTTGCCCAGCATCAGCAGATCGTTGGGTTCGACCTGGTCGACGAAGGTCGCCTGGGAGAAGGCCTGGACGAATCCGTTCAACCTGCCGGGATCCAACAGCATCCTGCTCGACAGCGCGCCGCGCAGCAGTGAAGCGAGGAATTTCTGCTGCCGGTTGATCCGGTCGTAGTCGCTGCGCTCTTCGCCGTAGACGTGCCGGGCCCGGACATAGTTGAGCGCGGTCTTCCCATCGATCTTGTGGCGCCCCGCCTCCGGGATGATCGTGCCGAGCATGCCGTCTTCGAGCGGTTTGCTCGCACACACCTCGACGCCGCCGACTTTGTCCACCATCTGTTCGAAGCCGGCGAAGTCGATGCCGATGAAATGGTTGATCGTACTGCCCGTCAATCGCTGGATAGTGGCCAGCAGGCAGCGGGGGCCACCCCGCGCGTATACGGCGTTGAGCTTGTCGTTCATCGCTGAGGGGAACACCTCATCGGTGTAGCCGGGCTTCGCGTTGTCCCAGCCTTTGCATTCGGGACGGGTGACGTCCAGGTCGCGGGGGAAGGACACGATCACCACACGCTGCCGGTTCTTCGGGATATGCACCAGCATCGTGGTGTCGGCGCGCGCGCCCTCGGCATCCTCCACGGTGCCGGCACCGACCTCGGCGTTGTCCCCGGCGCGGGTATCGGTGCCGACGACCAGATAGTTCTCGTCACCGAGCTGAGCCTGCGCATCGATCACATCGTCTTCGTTCTCGGCCAGAGCCGAGACCTGGGTGAAGCTGTTGCCGGTGGCGCGCAGATAGCTCCAGCCGCCACCGGTGATCAGCAGTGCCAGTACGGAAAGGAACGCGACGCCGCCGCGGGCTGCCAGGCGTAGCCGTTTCTCGCGCCGCGACCGGGGCGCCGACCGTGACTTCGGCTTACCGACCGTTTCGGGTTCGGCCGTTCCCGAGGTGGGCCAGCCACCGGTATCGGTACGCCCGCCGGTGCGTGTTCCGCCCTCCTCGTCGAGGGGCGGCAATATGTCGGTGGCGTTCTCGTCGACCGCGGCCGCGGTGGCTTTACCGCGTCGGCCGAGTGTGCTGCGTGATTGCCGGGAGCGTTTCGGGGCTGCGCCCCTATCGGGCTTCGGGGCGCCACGCTCGGGGCCCGGTTGCTGGGACAGCGTGGTTGCGGGGTCGGGCTCCGCGGCCGGCGCGGGAGCCCGGCCGTTCGGCGGCCGGTTGCGGGCAGCGTCCCGGCCCGGTTCGGGCGGCGGCGGAGGTACGGCTGC
>NZ_BAFV01000007.1 GCF_000308515.1 Nocardia carnea NBRC 14403
AGATGGCCGAGGCGCATGAGGCATGGCGGAGCAGTCCGGCTGCCACCTCTCTCGCCGAATTGGTGGGCGAGCTGCCCGAGTGGGCTCCAGAAAGGACCCGCCGACGGCGCACGGCTCGTCCTGGCCTGCGGCGGACCCGTGCACGGCCCGGCGTAAAGGACAGCGCGGCCTCTCGGTCCGCACGCCCTTTACACCGAGACCGTCAGATACCCGGTAGGGAGCGCAGGATGCCGCGGCCGTAGCGCTGGAACTGGGTGTCGTCGACCATGCCCAGCGAGTGCCGTTCGACCAGTAGTTCCCATTCGGAGTACAGCTGCGCGACGCTGGGATCGGCCGGACCTGCCGAACCGTCCAGTGCGATCAGCCGCACCGCGAAGTTGATGGCGTAGGTCATCCGCTCGGTATCGGCGCGATCCAGCCCCGTGAAGCACATCGTGGTGTTGCCGTCGCGTACCTCGATGATGGGGCGGCGGTCCGCATCGCGCAGCCCGCCGGCCATCGAACCGGGTTCCTCCGTGGCCCGCGCCATCATGATCATCGGGATCGGCAGATCGTGGGCGTAGGGCTCGTCCGTGCTCAGCGACGCCAGGAGCAGGCGTTTCGTCGTGACCGTGAGCAGGCAGGCATCGTCGTCACCGACCGGTGGATGGGCGATGACATACGCGGTCTCCAGTACGTACTCGTCACCGTCGACGAGGCCGTGCAGATCGTGCAGGGCCGCTTCGCCGCGCCCGGTGACCGACATCCGGCCCACGGCCCGGTCGACATCCGCGCGGACCGTGCCCCGTTCGGTGACCTCGGGCTCCGGCGGGTTCAGTGCCGGTGCGGAGATATCGATCCGTTGCGCGGCCAGGATCTGGTCGTTGATCCGCGAAACGATACCGGCGGCGGCGGGAACATCGTGCTCGGCGATCAGCACCGGAAGTGGCGTCCGGTCGGCGGGCACTCCGACCAGTACCGGAGTCGGATAACGCAGGTAGATCTCGATGACGACCGCATCGTCGGCGCGCCGGCTGAGCCGCACCTCCAGCAGGTCGGTGACTGCCACGTCGAGCACGCGCTCGCCGTCGGTCTCGGTATCGCCGTCGGCTTCGGGGCGAAGGACGACCAAACGTCCTGCTCCGTGCCGAACTATTGCTGTGGGTGTCCGTAACTCGACTATGTCCATACCCCCTGCGCTCGGGTCGTACGTCGATCATGATCGGTCGGGCGTGCCATGATTGTGATCACTACGAGATATCACAGACCACGACGCCGGGAACCACCGTGGTTTTCCGGCCGTTTACCTGTTGAACTGCATCACCAGCCGAACTCCTCGCTTGCGATAAGTCAGGAAGCGCGATGTATCGAGTAGACCGTACGCGGTAACGTGGCATGTCCGCATCCGAATCCGCCCACCGGGCGGCCCCGGAAGTGGGTTGCGCCGCTCGAGACCGACGCATCGCTAGGCAAAACGCGGAGACGCCTGAAAGGACTGGCCGCCCGGCCGACGCTCTATGAACCGCAAGACAGTGTTTCGCACCCTGGCGATAATCGCGGGCATTCTGCTCGTGATCTATCTGTTCAGTTACTTCGGCAACGACACCCGCGGCTGGCAGAGCGTCGATACGTCGGTGGCGCTCGAGCAGCTGAAGGACAAGGAAAACGTTGCCAACGTCCAGATCGATGATCGCGAGCAGCAGCTGCGGATCGAGCTGAGGAACGGCAACGACGCCACCGAGGGCCAGAACCAGATCATCGCCAAATATCCCGGTGGCAGTGACACCTCGTCGCAGATCTTCCAGGCCGTGCAGGATTCCGGCGCGCCGTACAACACGGTCGTCAAACAGGAGAGCTGGCTCACCCAGATCCTGCTGTTCGTCCTGCCGATGGTCATCCTGCTCGGCTTGTTCATCTTCGTGATGTCGCGGATGCAGGGCGGCGGCCGCGGCGGCATGATGGGCTTCGGTAAATCCAAGGCCAAACAGCTGTCGAAGGATATGCCCAAGACCACCTTCGCCGATGTCGCCGGCGCCGACGAAGCGGTCGAGGAGCTCTACGAGATCAAGGATTTCCTGCAGAACCCCGTGCGCTATCAGGCGCTGGGCGCGAAAATCCCGAAGGGCGTGCTGCTCTACGGTCCGCCCGGTACCGGTAAAACCCTGCTCGCGCGGGCCGTCGCGGGCGAGGCCGGGGTGCCCTTCTTCACCATCTCCGGTTCGGATTTCGTGGAGATGTTCGTCGGTGTCGGCGCGTCCCGCGTGCGCGACCTGTTCGAACAGGCCAAACAGAACAGCCCGTGCATTATTTTCGTCGACGAGATCGACGCGGTCGGCCGCCAGCGCGGCGCCGGCCTCGGCGGCGGCCACGACGAACGTGAACAGACGCTCAACCAGCTACTCGTCGAGATGGACGGCTTCGGCGACCGCACCGGCGTCATCCTGATCGCGGCCACCAACCGCCCCGATATCCTCGACCCCGCGCTGCTGCGCCCCGGCCGGTTCGACCGGCAGATCCCGGTCAGCAACCCCGACCTCGCCGGTCGCCGGTCGATTCTGCGGGTGCATTCGCAGGGTAAGCCGATCGCGCCGGAAGCCGATCTCGACGGTCTGGCCAAGCGCACGGTCGGTATGTCCGGTGCCGATCTCGCGAACGTCATCAACGAGGCCGCGCTGCTCACCGCCCGGGAGAACGGCGCCACGATCACCGGCGACGCGCTCGAGGAATCGGTGGACCGGGTGATCGGCGGGCCACGCCGCAAGAGCCGGATCATCAGCGAACACGAGAAGAAGATCACCGCCTACCACGAGGGCGGACACGCCCTGGCGGCATGGGCGATGCCCGATATCGAGCCCGTCTACAAGGTGACGATCCTGGCCCGTGGCCGCACCGGTGGTCACGCGATGACCGTCCCCGAGGACGACAAGGGCCTGATGACGCGCTCCGAGATGATCGCCCGGCTGGTCATGGCCATGGGTGGTCGCGCGGCCGAGGAACTGGTGTTCCACGAGCCCACCACGGGCGCATCCTCCGATATCGACCAGGCCACCAAGATTTCGCGGGCCATGGTCACCGAATACGGGATGAGTGCCCGCCTGGGCGCCGTCCGCTACGGCCAGGAGCAGGGCGACCCGTTCCTCGGCCGGTCCATGGGTACCGCCTCGGACTATTCGCACGAGGTCGCGGGCGCGATCGACGTGGAGGTCCGCAACCTCATCGAGGCCGCGCATACCGAGGCCTGGTCGATCCTCAGCGAATACCGCGATGTGCTCGACGAGCTGGCCACCGCGCTGCTGGAACGCGAAACCCTGCATCGCAAGGATCTGGAAGTCATCCTGAGTGCGGTGCAGAAGCGGCCGCGTATCACCGCCTTCAACGATTTCGGTGATCGGGTGCCGTCGGATAAACCGCCGGTGAAGACGCCGGGTGAACTCGCGGCCGAACGCGGTGAGCCCTGGCCGCCGGAGCCCAAGGTGCCCGCCGGTATCGCCCCCGGCGACCCCGCGGCCGGTAGTCTCCCGCAGCCCGCCGGATACCCGGGTGCACCCGTCGCGCAGCCCGGATACGGGCAGCCGCCGGCCGGTTACCCCGCTCCGCAGCAGCCCGCGCCCGCGTATCCGCGTGGTGCCACGCAGGGGTCGCGTCCGGATTACGGTGCTCCCGCGGGCTGGTCGGCCCCGGGCTGGCCGCCGCGGGAACAGCAGCAGGCACCGCCTGCCGAACGCGGTTACGGAGGCCCCCCTCCCGAGCAGCCGCGCCATGCGCAGCCGGACCCGAACACCGGCGGATACCGCGGCGAAGGCGCTACCCCGCCGTACGACCGTGGCCAGGGCGATCCCGGCTACGGTTCCGGCGAGGAGCCCGGTCGTGGCGGCCCGCACTCCTGGGACAGCCCGAACGGTCGGCAGTAGTCAGGCGCCGATTACGCTCGGACCCGACGGCGCTCGGTCATTACTGCCGCGCCCGGATTGTGGAGGTGTCCTCGAATGTCGGCCAATCAGCAGACCAACGGCCATACGACCGGTATCCCCGCCGAACTGGGCGAGACCGGCGGCCCGGCGCCGGAGCTGATCGCCCGGCACACCGGAAAGCCGTTCGACCAGCAGCGCGCCGAGGCCGCGGTACGGGAGTTGCTGCTCGCGGTGGGCGAGAATCCCGACCGGCCCGGGCTGCTGGATACACCGGCGCGGGTCGCGCGGGCCTACCGGGAAATGTTCGCCGGGCTGTACGTGGAACCCGACGCGGTGCTGAACACCACCTTCGACGAGGAGCATCAGGAGCTGGTGCTGGTTCGCGATATTCCGATGTACTCGACCTGCGAGCACCATCTGGTGTCGTTCCACGGCGTCGCGCACGTCGGTTATATCCCGGGTCCGCACGGCCGCGTGACGGGTTTGTCGAAACTGGCCCGGCTGGTCGATCTGTACGCCAAACGTCCCCAGGTGCAGGAACGGCTGACCAGTCAGGTCGCGGACGCGGTGATGCGCAAACTGGATCCGCGCGGCGCGATCGTGGTGATCGAGGCCGAACATCTGTGCATGGCCATGCGCGGTATCCGTAAGCCCGGCGCCAGCACCACGACCTCCGCGGTCCGCGGGTTGTTGCAGACCAATTCGGCCTCGCGCTCCGAGGCCCTCGACTTGATTCTGCGCAAGTGAACGATCAGCGTTCCGCCGCCGCTCCTACCCTGACCGGTGTGGTTCCCCGGCCGGGTGTGCAACCGCGGCCGGGCCGGTCGTGTGTGGTGATGGGCATCGTGAACGTCACCAGTGATTCGTTCTCCGACGGCGGGCGCTATCTGGATCCGGACCGGGCCATCGAACACGGGGTCCGGCTCTACGAGTCCGGCGCCGACATCATCGACGTGGGCGGGGAATCGACCCGGCCGGGTGCGGTGCGGGTCGAGGCGGAAACCGAGGTCGAGCGGGTGGTGCCGGTGATCGCCGGGCTGGTCGCGGCCGGTGTTCCCACCAGCGTCGACACCATGCGTGCCGTGGTCGCGGATGCGGCCATCGCGGCGGGTGTGTCGGTGATCAACGATGTCTCGGGCGGACGGGCCGACCCGGCGATGGCCGAGGTGGTCGCCGCCGCCGATATTCCGTGGATCCTCATGCACTGGCGGGCGGCCGCCGATTACCGGCACACCGGCCCGGCCGACCACTACGACGATGTCGTGGCCGAAGTCCGGTCCGAACTCGGGGTCCAGGTGCGGCGCGCGGTTGCCGCGGGGGTGGATCCGGCCCGGATCATTCTCGACCCAGGCCTGGGTTTCGCCAAGAACGCCGAACACAACTGGGCACTGCTGGGCGCGCTGGACGATTTCGTCGCGGACGGCTTCCCGGTATTGATCGGCGCCTCGCGGAAACGGTTCCTGGGTACGCTGCTGGCCGAGAACGACGATCCACGCCCGCCCGCCGGGCGGGAAACCGCCACCGCCACGATTTCGGCGCTGGCGGCCTGGCACGGCGCATGGGGGGTCCGGGTGCACGATGTGCGCGGTTCGCAGGACGCGATCGCGGTAACCGACGCCTGGCGCCGCGCGATGGGAGACGCGCGGTGAGCACCGGGGCCGCGGACCGGATCGAACTGCGTGGCCTGCGAGTCTTCGGCTATCACGGGGTTTTCGAGCACGAACGCCGGGACGGGCAGGAATTCGTCGTCGACCTCACCGTCTGGACCGATATTTCCGCGGCGGCGGCCACCGACGATCTCGACTGCACCGTGGATTACGGCGCGCTCGCCGAACTCGCCGTGACGATCGTGCAGGGCCCCCCGCGCAATCTCATCGAGACCGTGGCCGCCGAAATCGCCGCCCGGGTGCGCGCTGTTCCCGGTGTCGCCGATGTCGAGGTTGTGCTGCACAAACCGAGCGCGCCCATCCCGCACAGTTTCGCCGATGTCCGCGTGGTCACCGCGGGCCGCCGGGAACAGGGGTCCGAATGACGCGCGCGGTCCTGTCCATCGGCTCGAATATGGGGGATCGGCTCGCGCTGTTGCGCGGTGTCGTCGCCGGATTCGGTGCGCGGGTCCGCGCGGTTTCGCCGGTGTACAGCACCGCCCCGTGGGGCGGCGTGGACCAGGACGATTTCCTCAACGCCGTACTGGTCGTCGACGATCCGGCGTACGACTGCCGGGCCTGGCTGGCGCACGGTCAGCGGCTCGAACAGGCCGTCGGCCGGGAGCGGACGGTGCGCTGGGGCGCCCGCACTCTCGACGTGGATATCGTCACCTGCGCCGAACGCGTCGCCGGGGAGTTTCGAACCTGTCGCAGTACCGACCCCGACCTCACCCTGCCGCATCCCCGCGCCCACGAACGCGCCTTCGTCATGGTGCCGTGGCTGGATGTGGAACCCGGGGCCGTGCTTGACGTCGCGGGTACCGGATACCCGGTGCGGGAGCTGCTGTCGAAGCTGGACGCGAGCGAGGTCGCGGGGGTCCGCCGTACCGATCTCACCCTGATTCCCGCCGCGGGAGCCGCACCATGACCTTCGGGGGCAACGATAAGAACACTGGCGGCAACGGCGGGGACGACGGCGATATGAGGCTGAAACCCACCCGTATCCGGGAGTTGCTGGCCAATATCGCGATCGCGGCCGTTATCGCCTGGGTGACCACTCGGCTCGCCTACGGGAGTTTCCCGCCGATCTCTACGATCGCGGGGGCCTCGCTCTACCCGGTGGCCGCGCTCGAGGCTGCGCTCGGGTTCTATATTCGTACCCGGGTGACCAACAGTGAGATCGGTGCCGACCGGCGCCAGCTGCATCCGATCACGGTGGCCCGGGCGTTGGCGCTGGCAAAGGCGTCCGCGCAGGTGGGTTCGCTGGTGGCCGGGGTCTGGCTGGGATTCCTGCTGTGGATCTTCCCGCAGCGCGGGGACCTGCGGGCCGCCGACGCGGACTATCCGGGCGCCCTCATCGGCTGCGGCGCGGGTATCGCGCTGGCCGTCGCGGCGCTCTGGCTCGAACACTGCTGCCGGGCCCCGAACGACCCGACCGATGAGCCCGCGCCATCCTAGACCTCTTCGTGATGGATCACGCCCATTCTGACCTGGGCGCGTCCGACTTTCCCGATTACTCTTGCGGGCATGGTGTCACCGTCCCGCAGTAGTTCTTCCGTGCGCAGCCGGGAAGATGTGGGCAAGTTGTTCCTCGGCGGCCTGGTGCTGCTCGGGGCGGTGGCCAGTGTTCTGCTGGTGCTCAGCGATAGCGTGCAGCTCATCCGCGTGGGGCTGGTGGCGGCGTTGTGGGCGGCTGTACTGGGGGCGTGGGCGGTGAGCCGATACCAGGCCAAGGTCCGGGAGCTGCGTGGCGCCTACGAACGGGAACTGGAGCGCGAGATCAGCGCGCGCCGCGAACACGACCTCGGGATCGAGGCCCGGGTGCGTTCGGAGGTGGGCGCCGACGCGTCCGAGATGGCCGCGCTACGGGCCGAGCTCGCGGTACTGCGCCGACAGCTCGAACGGCTCTTCGACGGTGAGCTCCCGCCGGAACGTCCCGCGTTGCGGGCCGCGTCCTTCCGTGTCCAGGAACTGCCCAGCGCGCAGGACCGGCCGGGATTCCCGGCGGCCTGGCCGCCGGCCGAGGACGGTGAGCGGCGCGCGGTCGACGCCTGGGCCAATGCCGCGGCGAGCTGGTCGCATGCGGCGGACGGCTGGGTCGATACCGAAGACGATAGGGCGGAATCGGACGCCGATACCGGGGACCGTAATACCGGCACCCCCGTCTACGAAAGCAATCATCCGGGCCGGCCCCGGTTCGCCGGCCCAGACGATGACCCCATCACGGCCGAAACGGCGATCGTGCGCCTCGACGACGAACCGGTTCAGGCTGGGCCGGGGCCGGGGCTCGCGGGCCCGAGCTGGGCCGATGCGTTCACCGAGGTCGACCACGACACGGATGTGCCAGAAGATGCCGAGCAGCACGGTCCGCCGCACCCCGCCGAATTCGTCCAGGGCCCGCCGCGACCCCCCGAGCCGGTCCACGGTCCGCCCGCACCGCGCCGCCCGGCCGCCAAATCCGAAGCGCCCAAGGCACCGGCTCCGGCGAAGGCCCGGGACAGCGCCCGCGCCCCGGGCAAGTTGTCCCCACGGTCGGTCAATTCCCGGCGCCGCCGTACCCAATCCGACCCGGCCGGTTCGCGCCGGCTGTCGGTCGCCGAGATCATGGCGAACCTGCGCCGGGAAGAAGAGCAGCGCAGCTCCTGAAGTGCGGCATATCACCCGGTGCGCCCGTGGCGCATCGGCGGTCGTGAGTCATATCCTCGATGCGTAACGTCCGGTACCCGCAACGCGGGACTGGAACGACTTTTCGAGAGGACACTGTTGACCTCGCCACGCGTGACTCCTGGTAATCCCGCGAGTGGTGATCCGGCGCCCGCACGCCTGACGGTAGGAATCGTTTCGGCGGGACGCGTGGGATCCGCTCTCGGTGCCGCGCTCGAACGCGCCGGACATGTGGTGTTCGGCGTCGCCGCCATCTCCGATGCCTCGGTGCAGCGGGCGCGTACCCGGCTGCCCGAATCCCGGATCCTCCCGGTCGAGGAGGTAGCCGCGCGCTGCGAACTGCTCATCCTGGCGGTCCCCGACGCCGAACTGGCCGGGCTGGTGCGCGGGCTGGCGAGCGCGCGGACGGTGCGGCCCGGCACCATCGTGGCGCATACGTCGGGCGCGAACGGTATCGCGATCCTGGCGCCGCTGGCGGAGGCCGGCGTGCGACCGCTGGCCATTCATCCGGCGATGACCTTCACCGGCCACGACGAGGATCTGTCCCGCCTGGCCAATGCGTGTTTCGGGATCACCGCGGCGGACGAGATCGGTTACGCCATCGCGCAGTCGCTGGTGATCGAGATGGGCGGGGAACCGGTCCGGGTGGCCGAGGAGCACCGCACCCTCTATCACGCCGCGCTCGCCCACGGCAGCAATCACCTGGTCACGCTGGTACTCGACGCCGTACAGGCCCTGCGCGAAGCGCTCGCCGGTCCGGGGCTGCTCGGCCAGCAGACCATCGACGACCAGCCGAACGGCCTGCCCGAACGGCTGCTCGCGCCGCTGGTCTCGGCGGCCCTCGACAATGCGCTGCGCCGCGGCCAGGCCGCGCTCACCGGCCCGGTCGCCCGGGGCGATACCGCCGCCGTTGCCGCGCATCTCGAGGCCTTGACCGCGGCCGATCCGCAGATCGCCGCCGGGTATCGGGCCATGTCGCGGCGCACCGCCGAACGGGCACAGGCGCCCGACGAACTTCGCGCACTGCTGGAGGAACACCGATGAGGCGATACCTGCGCCGCGGATGGCATGCACCGGATTCGAAGGAGGCAGCATGACGGAGCAGACCCTGCGCGACGCCTACCGCGCCGGCGAGCTGACCGTGCAGCACGACCCGGTCGTGCTCGGCAAGGTCGTCCGCGCGCTGCGCCGCTCCGGCCGCACCGTCGGGCTCGTCCCCACCATGGGCGCCCTGCACGAAGGTCACCTGGAACTGGTTCGCCGCGCCAAGCGCACCAACCAGGTCGTGGTCGTCTCGATTTTCGTCAACCCGCTGCAGTTCGGGGCGAACGAGGATCTCGCCAGCTATCCGCGCACCCTCGACGCCGATGTCGAACTGCTCCGCGCGGAGGGCGTCGACCTGGTGTTCGCCCCGAGCGCGGCGGATATGTATCCCGACGGCCCGCGGACCACGGTGCAGCCGGGCCCATTGGGCGCCGAACTGGAGGGCGGCTCCCGGCCGACTCATTTCGCCGGAATGCTCACCGTTGTGGCGAAACTACTGCAGATGGCGAGCCCGAACGAGGCCTTCTTCGGCGAGAAGGACTATCAGCAGCTGGCGTTGATCCGGCAGATGGTCCGCGATCTGAATTTCGACGTGAAGATCGTCGCCGTCCCGACGGTCCGCGAATCCGACGGCTTGGCACTGTCCTCGCGTAACCGCTACCTCGACCCCGCCCAGCGCGAACTCGCCACCACCCTGTCGGCCGCGCTGCTGGCCGGTGCCCGTTCCGGCGCCGCGGGCGGACCGGCCGTACTGGACGCGGCGCGTTCGGTCCTGGCCGCAGCCCCCGGTATCGAACTGGACTACCTGGAACTCCGTGCCGCGGATCTGGGCCCCGCCCCGGAAGCAGGCAACGCCCGCCTCCTGGTCGCGGCCCGCGTCGGCAGCACCCGCTTGATCGACAACGCCGCCGTCCAGCTCGGTGTACAGCTCGACGGCCACCCCGACGCGGACATCGTGTCCCCGCAGGCAGAACAATCCGTCACCACCACAAGTGCCGGCCGATGAGTACGCATGTAGCGGAAACGTCCGCCACCGGCCACCCCCGGCCCACGCTGCTCCGCGAAGGCGCCGAGCTGAACCACTCCACGGCACCCTCGGCCACTTACACAAGTCGGTCGACCGCGAGTGCGGCCGACATCGGCCCTGAGTTCCTGCCCGGGTTTCTCTCTTTCGGACGGTCCACCTCCCGGGGTGGGGCCCGCCCGGTTCTGGAGCGACGGAGCGGGGGAGCGAAGCGGAGGAGCGGAGGAGTGAAGAACCGGGCCCACCAGGGCCCCACCCCTCGAGACGCGGAGCGTCTCCAAAATTACAGCCCGCCCCTTCGCGGATGGCACGCCCCGATTGCGGGTTCATCGGGTCTCCGGCCTGGTGCGGCGGGGGACGCGACGATCCCACGATGTTCTGTCTCTCCAGCCGGTTCACCTCCGAGGTTCGGGGCCCGTCTCGTTCTGGAGCGACGGAGCGGGGGAGCGAAGCGGAGGAGCGGAGGAGTGAAGAACGAGACCAAGGGGGGCCCCGAACCCTGCGGCGCCGGAGGCGACGCCATAGATACAGAAGGGCGACCGTGATGTTGCGGACCATGATGAAGTCGAAGATCCACCGGGCCACCGTGACCCATGCCGATCTGCATTACGTCGGATCGGTGACCGTGGACCAGGATCTGCTGGACGCCGCCGATCTGCTCGAGGGCGAACAGGTCTGCATTGTCGATATCGACAACGGGGCTCGGCTCGAGACCTATGTGATCGCCGGTGAGCGCGGTTCCGGGGTGATCGGTATCAACGGCGCCGCCGCCCATCTGGTCAATCCGGGCGATCTGGTGATCCTCATCGCTTACGGGATGATGGACGAGGCCGAGCTGCGCGACTACGACCCGAAGGTGGTGTTCGTGGATTCGCGTAACCGGGCGGTGGAGCTGGGCTCGGATCCGGCGCATGCGCCGGAAGGCTCGGATCTCATCAGCCCGCGTAATCTGTCGCTGGTCTGAGCGCCGACGGCACACGTATGCTGCTGACCCTCGACGTCCGCACCACCAGCACTGTCATCGGGCTGATGAACGGCACCGATTCCGGCGCGGAATTGGTGCGGCACTGGCGGATTCACACCAATCCACTGCACACCGCCGACGAGTTCGCCATGAATCTGCGCGGTCTGCTGGGAGCCGACCTCGACACGGTGACCGGTATCGCCGGCCTGTCCACCATGCCGCCCATGCTGCGGGAAATGCGGCTGATGCTGGATCGCTACTGGCAGCACGTGCCGCATGTGCTGGTGGAGCCCGGGGTGCGGACCGGTATCCCGTTGCTGGTGGACAACCCGAAAGAGGTCGGTGCGGACCGGATCGTCAACAGCCTCGCGGCCTATCACGAATACGGCACCGCTTCGATCGTGGTGGATTTCGGTGTGTCGATCTGTGTCGATCTGGTGTCGGCGAAGGGGGAGTTCCTCGGAGGCGTGATCGCGCCTGGGGTGGAGATCGCGACCGAGGCGCTGATCGAGCGGGCCGCGCTGCGGCGGGTCGAGCTGGCCAGGCCGAGGTCGGTGGTCGGCAAGAACAGTGTCGAATGTATCCAGGCCGGCGCCATTTTCGGTTTTGCGGGGTTGGTGGACGGTCTCGTCGACCGGATCCGCGACGATATCGATGGTTTCTCCGGCGACGATATCGCCGTGGTGGCCACAGGCCCGGCGGCGCCGTTGATCCTGGACGAATCCGAGACCATCGAACATCATCTGCCGCATCTGACGCTGACCGGCCTGCAGCTCGTCTACGAACGCAACCAGCGGCGTAGTCGCGGTTGAGCGCACGGGACGTCGTCGCAGATATGTGATGTATTCCGCTGCGCCGGGTGTGGCCGCCGCGGGTCCGGATTGCTAAGCTCGCCGTGTGCTGTCCCGCATGCGTACCCAGGAGTGTTGTCGAGGCTGATTCGCCTCGACCGTTCGAGGCATCCCGAATTCCTCGTTCGTTCTCATTCCTGTTGGAGATGCGCAGATGCGTTCCCCTGTTCTTTCTTCCGTAGTCCCGGCCTCGGCTCGTGATACCGCCGCCGCGGCGGCGAATCCGATTCCCGATCGCCCGATTGCTCCGGCGTTGCCCACCCGGTTGCGTCCCGCGGATCTGTTACGGCTGACCGACGAGACCGGTGAGGATGTGCTCGCCGGCCGATACGACCATCTGCTTCCCGAGGACGGCCGCTGGCCGCTGGTGGACCGGTGGGCTACGCGGTTGGCCGCCGATGACGAAGTCGATATCTGGCTGATCAGCTGGACGCCGGAGAAATCGACGAAACTGCACGATCACGCCGGTTCGCTGGGTGCGCTGACCGTGCTCAGCGGCGCGCTCGCGGAGTACCGCTGGAACGGATCCGAGCTACGCCATCGGGTCCTGGGGGCGGGTGATCAGGCAGCTTTCCCGATCGGCTGGGTCCACGATGTCGTCCGTGCTTCCGACCGGGTCGCGGTCGCGGGCCGTGCCGACCCCGGCCCGCTGGACCCGACGCTGAGCGTGCACGCCTATTCGCCCCCGTTGACTGCCATGTCCTATTACGAGGTGACCGGTCACGGCAACCTCCGACGTACCCACACCGTCCTCACCGACCAGCCCGAAGGTGATCTCTGATGCCGTCGATGACCATCGACCAAATGCTCGACCACGCCCGATCCCAGCTGCGGCGGATCCAGCCGATCGAAGTGCCTGCCGCGCTCGCGCGGGGCGCGATCCTGGTGGATATCCGGCCGGCGGCACAGCGGAACACCGAGGGGACGCTGCCCGGTGCGCTGGTGATCGAACGGAATGTGCTGGAGTGGCGGCTGGATCCGAGCAGTTCGGCCCGGCTGGCGCTGGCCACCGATCATGAGGTCGAGTGGGTCGTGGTGTGCTCGCAGGGCTACACGTCGAGCCTGGCCGCGGCCTCGTTGCGTCAATTGGGGTTGCATCGCGCGACCGATCTGGTCGGCGGTTACCAGGCACTGGTTGCTGCGGGTATGCGCACGGTGGCGACCGGTGCCGAGCACTTCACCAGGGAAGTTCGTTCGCTCGCGGTTCTCTGAATTGTTCGGTGTCCGGCGGCGAATAGATCCGGACCGCAATACATTTCCGTGCCGGCTCCGCACCGGCGGTATTTCCTAAGCAACCAAATGGTCTATTTTCGTGGTCGGTGGGCGTATCCCCGCGCCGATTCCTTATGGCGCCGTCCAGGGGCGGGCGGCTGACGAATCGATTTGCCGTGCACGCTAGGGTGGTTCGCTGTGAGCAACCCGAACTCCTCGTCATCCGGCGGCTCCGCGGGCACTGTTCCCGCGGGGCGATCCAGCCGCTCCGTGGAAGTCGACGACATCCCCGAGCAGATGCGGATCCGGCGAGAGAAGCGGGAACGGCTGCTCGCCGCGGGCGGTGAGGCCTACCCGGTGGTGGTGCCCCGCACCCATACGCTGGCCGAAATCCGGGCCGCCCATCCGGATCTCGCGGCCGATACCGCAACCGGTCAGCAGGCCGGTGTGGCCGGTCGCGTCATCTTCATGCGCAATACCGGGAAATTATGTTTCGCGAAGTTGCAGGAGGGTGACGGCACCACGTTGCAGGCGATGATCAGCCTGAACGGGGTCGGTGCCGATGCCCTGGCGGCGTGGAAAGCCGATGTGGATCTCGGCGATATGGTTTTCGTCCACGGTGAAGTCATCTCGTCGCGTACGGGCGAATTGAGCATTATGGCCGATTCCTGGTCGATGGCGTCCAAGTCGCTGCGGCCGCTACCCGTCGCCCACAAGGAGATGAACGAGGAATCGCGGGTCCGGCAGCGTTATGTGGACCTGATCCTGCGTCCGGAGGCCCGGGAGATGGCCCGTACCCGGGTCGCAGTGGTGCGGGCGCTGCGCAACGCGCTCGAACGCCGGGGTTTCCTCGAGGTCGAGACGCCGATGCTGCAGACTCTGCACGGCGGTGCCGCGGCACGGCCCTTCCGGACCCATTCCAATGCGCTCGATATGGATCTCTACCTGCGCATTGCTCCGGAGCTGTTTCTCAAGCGCTGTGTTGTCGGCGGGCTCGAGCGGGTCTTCGAGATCAATCGCAACTTCCGTAACGAGGGCGCGGATTCCACCCATTCGCCCGAGTTCGCGATGCTGGAAACTTATCAAGCGTACGGAACCTACGACGACTCCGCGCGGATGATCCGGGAATTGATCCAGGAAGTCGCTCGAGAGGCTCTCGGAACTGAGGTCGTGACACTTGCCGACGGGTCGGAATACGACCTCAGCGGCGAGTGGACAACCGTGGAGATGTATCCGTCGCTATCGGAGTCGCTGGGCGTCGAGGTCACTCCGGAAACAACTGTCCCGGAATTGTTGGCGCTCGCCGAACGGGAAGGTCTGGAAATTCCCGAAGGCAAGGGCTACGGCCACGGCAAACTGGTCGAGGAACTCTGGGAGCACGGCTACGGCGACAAGCTGGACAAGCCGACTTTCGTCCGTGATTTTCCGGTCGAGACTTCACCGCTGACCAGGCAGCATCGGTCGCGTGCCGGGGTTACCGAGAAGTGGGATCTGTATGTCCGCGGCTTCGAGTTGGCTACGGGCTATTCGGAGTTGGTCGATCCGGTCATCCAGCGCGAACGGTTCGTCGATCAGGCGCGGCTCGCTGCCGCCGGCGATGACGAAGCAATGGTTCTGGACGAAGACTTCCTCGCCGCGATGGAACACGGGATGCCGCCGACAACCGGAACCGGTATGGGAATCGATCGGTTGTTGATGGCGCTCACCGGATTGGGAATCCGGGAAACGATACTGTTCCCAATAGTGCGGCCGGTCGGCCGTTGAGCGATCGGTTTGCATAAGCCGATCGCTCGTCTTGGAATTTTCCGAATTCGAGGTATTCTTGCCTCGGGTAATCGGCCTGATTTTGCCGGGCCGCACGATTTCGAGAGGACGTTCATCTCATGGCAAAGAAGGTCACCGTTAGCCTGATCGACGATGTCGACGGTGAGTCCATCGCGGACGAGACCATCGAGTTTGCAATCGATGGAGTGTCGTACGAGATCGACCTGTCGTCATCGAATGCGGAGAAGCTTCGGGACGAGTTGGAACAGTGGGTTTCCAGCGCCCGGCGCGTGAGCGGCCGGCGCCGGGTGAAGTCCGCGGTTGCCGCCGGTGCGGGCAACAGCAAGGGACGTGCCACGATGGATCGCGAACAAAGCGCCGCAATTCGTGAGTGGGCACGGCGGAATGGTCACAAGGTTTCCGCGCGCGGGCGTATCTCCGCCGATATCACCGATGCGTACAACAAGGCCTCGAAGGGATAGTTCTTCTTTCAACCGTCGTTCGCTCGATATTTTCTACGCAGCGGACGGCGGTCGGTCTTTCTCGATAGCGAATAGGAATTACCGCTGGCCCCGGCGCTGTGTGCCGGGGCCGCTGCGCTCAGCGGTGTTCAGTCTTGCTCCACCGCCCGTTCGCCCGGCACCATAGGGGTGTTTGGTTGTACCGGGCCTGTGCGGTCGGGGTGGTGTCCGGCAGGTACTGCCGGTATGGAGAGGTCAGGTAGCGGCGCAGTGTCCGGATCCGTCGGATCGTTTCTACGTTTCACCGATGACGAAGGCCGGCGGCGTGAGGTGATGCTGACCCCCGACCGGCAGCGGATCACGATAGGCCGTTCGGCCGGCGCGGACCTCTCGCTGCGCTGGGATGCCGAGGTTTCGCGATTACATGCCGCCGTGGAATACCTCGCCGCGCAATGGACCATCGTGGACGACGGGCTGTCCCGCAACGGCACGTTCATCAACGGCGAAAGGCTGCACGGCCGCCGCCGCCTCATGCCGGGCGATCGCATCCGGGTGGGCACTTCCATGGTGTCGTTCCACGATTTCAACGGGGTCGCCGACGATGCGACCCGAGCCTCCAGCGGCACCGTGCCGACCGTCCGGTCGCTCACCGAGGCGCAACGCGGTGTGCTGATCGCCCTGTGCCGCCCGTACAAGGGTGATGCCGGTTTCGCCGCCCCCGCGACCAATCAGCAGATCGCCGACGAACTGTTCCTCAGCGTGGACGCCGTCAAGACACATCTGCGCGCACTGTTCGCCAAGTTCGGCGTCGAGGATCTGCCCCAGAACCAGAAGCGCGTCCGGCTGGCCGCGCTCGCCATGCGCAGCGGGCTCATCAGCGATCGCGACCTGTAGACCTGCGGTTATCCCGACGGGCCCGAATCGGCGTGTTCGCTCTCGGCAAAACCGGAGTGGGAAACGAATACGTGGGTATGGGCGTTATGAATGAATAGCGCTGCGACCGGCCCACAGATCATTAGGGTGGACCGGCGGCAGTGAGACCACCCGCCAACTAGAGTGGGAGGCGGGGGCCGCAACCCCTGGCCTTCATGGCAGGCTGAGTCCGACGGTTGTCCACGACACACCACGGCGTCAGCCGGTCATAGAGTCCGGAGCAGGAGAGTGAGGGAGCGATGTTCGAGAGGTTCACCGACCGCGCAAGGCGTGTCGTCGTCCTGGCCCAGGAAGAGGCCCGGATGCTCAACCACAACTACATCGGCACCGAGCACATCCTGCTGGGTCTGATCCACGAGGGTGAGGGTGTCGCGGCCAAGTCGCTGGAGTCGCTCGGTATCTCGCTGGAGGGCGTGCGCAGCCAGGTCGAAGAGATCATCGGCCAGGGCCAGCAGGCTCCGTCCGGCCATATCCCGTTCACCCCGCGTGCCAAGAAGGTGCTGGAACTGAGCCTGCGCGAAGCGCTGCAGCTCGGCCACAACTACATCGGCACCGAGCACATCCTGCTGGGCCTCATCCGCGAGGGCGAGGGAGTTGCGGCCCAGGTCCTGGTCAAGCTCGGCGCCGACCTCAACCGCGTCCGCCAGCAGGTCATCCAGCTGCTGTCCGGTTACCAGGGCAAGGAGCCGGTGGAATCCGGTGCCCGCGGGGAAACAGGTACGCCGTCCACTTCGCTGGTCCTCGATCAGTTCGGCCGTAACCTCACCCAGGCTGCGCTGGAGGGCAAGCTCGACCCCGTGATCGGCCGCTCGAAGGAGATCGAGCGGGTCATGCAGGTGCTGAGCCGCCGTACCAAGAACAACCCGGTGCTGATCGGTGAGCCCGGTGTCGGGAAGACCGCCGTGGTGGAGGGCCTGGCCCAGGCCATCGTCAACGGCGAGGTCCCCGAAACACTGAAGGACAAGCAGCTCTACACCCTCGACCTGGGTTCCCTCGTCGCGGGCAGCCGCTACCGCGGTGATTTCGAAGAGCGCCTGAAGAAGGTGCTCAAGGAGATCAACACCCGTGGCGACATCATCCTGTTCATCGACGAGCTGCATACGCTGGTCGGTGCGGGTGCCGCCGAGGGCGCCATCGACGCGGCCTCGATCCTGAAGCCGAAGCTGGCCCGCGGTGAGCTGCAGACCATCGGTGCCACCACCCTCGACGAGTACCGCAAGTACATCGAGAAGGATGCCGCCCTGGAACGCCGCTTCCAGCCGGTGCAGGTGGGCGAGCCGACCGTCGAGCACACCATCAACATCCTCAAGGGCCTGCGCGACCGCTACGAGGCGCATCACCGGGTCTCCATCACCGATACCGCCCTGGTCGCCGCCGCCACCCTGGCCGATCGCTACATCAACGACCGGTTCCTGCCGGACAAGGCGATCGACCTGATCGACGAGGCCGGCGCCCGGATGCGTATCCGCCGGATGACCGCCCCGCCGGACCTGCGCGAATTCGACGACAAGATCGCCGATGCCCGCCGGGAGAAGGAATCGGCGATCGACGCCCAGGACTTCGAGAAGGCCGCGCGGCTGCGCGATAAGGAAAAGCAGCTCGTCGCCAAGCGTGCGGAGCGCGAGAAGCAGTGGCGCTCCGGTGATCTGGATGTCGTGGCCGAGGTCGACGACGAGCAGATCGCCGAGGTGCTGGCCAACTGGACCGGTATCCCCGTCTTCAAGCTCACCGAGGAGGAGACCACCCGTCTGCTCCGTATGGAGGACGAGCTGCACAAGCGGATCATCGGCCAGGAGGATGCCGTCCGGGCGGTCTCCAAGGCCATCCGCCGCACCCGTGCCGGCCTGAAGGATCCCAAGCGTCCCTCCGGCTCGTTCATCTTCGCCGGTCCGTCCGGTGTCGGTAAGACCGAGCTGTCCAAGGCGCTGGCGAACTTCCTGTTCGGCGACGACGATGCGCTCATCCAGATCGATATGGGCGAGTTCCACGACCGCTTCACCGCCTCGCGGCTGTTCGGTGCCCCTCCCGGGTACGTCGGCTACGAGGAGGGCGGCCAGCTCACCGAGAAGGTGCGCCGCAAGCCGTTCTCGGTCGTACTGTTCGACGAGATCGAGAAGGCCCACCAGGAGATCTACAACACCCTGTTGCAGGTCCTCGAGGACGGGCGTCTCACCGACGGCCAGGGTCGTACGGTCGACTTCAAGAACACGGTGCTGATCTTCACCTCGAACCTCGGCACCTCGGATATCTCGAAGGCGGTCGGCCTGGGCTTCACCCAGTCGAACAACGAGGGCTCGAACTACGAGCGGATGAAGCTCAAGGTCAACGACGAGCTGAAGAAGCATTTCCGGCCCGAGTTCCTCAACCGTATCGACGATGTGATCGTCTTCCACCAGCTCACCACCGATCAGATCGTGGAGATGGTGGATCTGATGATCAACCGCGTCGGCGTCCAGTTGAAGAACAAGGATATGTCGATGGAACTCTCCGACAAGGCCAAGAGCCTGCTGGCCAAGCGCGGATTCGATCCGGTGCTGGGTGCGCGGCCGCTGCGTCGCACCATCCAGCGCGAGATCGAGGATCAGCTCTCGGAGAAGATCCTGTTCGGCGAGATCGGCGCCGGCCAGAACGTGGTGGTCGATGTCGAGGGCTGGGACGGCGAAGGGTCCGGCGAGGACGCCCACTTCACCTTCACCCCGAAGACCAAGCTCACCAAGGACGAGGGTGAGAAGAAGCCGGAGGTCGTGCTGACCGGTGCCGGTGAGGGCACCACCGAGGCCGCCTCGGGCGAGTAGGAACAACACGCGAAGGGCCTGCCCGGCTGTATTACACAGCCGGGCAGGCCCTTTCGTATGCCCGGAGCCCCGGGACGTTCCATCGCAGAACTCAGGGGCGTGCAGGCGGGTGCGCGCGTAGGCTGACGGCAAGGGAACAACTCGAATGGGGGTAACGATGACCGATCCCGCGCAGAGCCTGATCGCCGTCCTGCTGGACCGCTCCGGCTCCATGCAATCGATCAAATCCGATACCGAAGGCGGATTGGCCGCCTTCTTCGAAGAGCAGCGCAAGGTCGAGAAAACCGTACGGGTGACCTTCGCCCAGTTCGACACCGAGTACGAATGCCTGTACTCGAATACCCCGCTCGAACAGGTCCCGCCGCCGGTCCTGTACCCCCGCGGCGGTACGGCGCTCTACGACGCGATCGGGAAACTGGTCACCGATATCGGTACCGAGCTGGCGGCGCGTCCCGAGTCCGAACGCCCGGGCACGGTGATCGTCGTCATCCTCACCGACGGCCACGAGAACTCCAGTCGCGAATGGACCCATTCCGCTGTGCGTTCGCTGATCCAGCAGCAGCAGAACGACTACAACTGGGATTTCCTGTTCCTGGGCGCCAATATGGACGCGGTGCAGATCGGTACCGACCTCGGTTTCGCGCCCCAGCAGTCGATCACCTACGGCGCGGCCCCGGCCGGCGTGCAGGGGGTCTTCCGGGCCGCGGGCGCGTATTCGTCCCGGCTGCAAGCTCCGGGCGCCCCGGGGGCGGCCCGTGCCGCCGGGTTCACCGACGAAGAGCGGCAAGGGTCCAACCCGGGACAGTAACCGCCTCGGTCGCCGCGGACTGCATACCAACCCGTACCCATGACTGCGGCGGGCCCGCCGTGGCGGCCGAAGCGCTTTCTATCGGGTCGCCGGACCGATCCCGGTGCCGTCCTCGGTGAGCGGGAGACTTCGGTGCCTTCGGTCGAAAGCGGCCCGCTCTCGGCTAATCCGTTGTAGTGGGTCCTGTTTCGACCCGGTCCGGCGATTTACCACGGACGGCCGGCCGGTCGGAAGACGGCGTCGTCCGCTTGGTCTCGTCCGAGCCGGAACCCGATCCCGTCCCGGCCCGTGATCGCGGTGCCTTGTCCGGGTCGAATGCGATACGTAGCGGCCGGCTCGGTAACCGTGCCGCCACCCGGAAACCGCCGCTGGGTTTCGGGCCGGCCGTCAGGGCGCCACCGAGTGCGTGGGTGCGTTCCCGCATGGCGATGATGCCCATACCGCGCGTCGGGCCCGTCTGTTCGGGTTTACCGGTGGGCCGGGTGTTGTCGACGGTGAGGTCCACGGAATCGGTGGTGAACCGCACGGTGACCGTGGCCTCGGCGCTGGGCGCATGCCGGATGACATTCGCCAGGGACTCCGTGATGATCTGGGTCGCCGCCTCGTCGATGGCACCCGGTAGCGAACCGGCGGTACCGATCACCTTGGTGTGCACGGTCAGGCCGGCCAGCCGAGGCTTACGGAGTAGTTCCTCCAGATCCGACATCGTCGGATCCGGTTCACGCGGTGGTGGGGCAGGCGCCGCAGGTGGGGAGGAGCTCCGGCCCGCCTGCTCGGGGGCCCCGGCCGGGCCGGCGCCACCTGCCCGGTCGCGGCGGCCGAAACCGCCACGCCGGGCACGCTTCTCCCGCTCACCGCGCGCCCCCGGATCCGGATCACGGCGCCGTTCGCGGTCGGGCCGCGCCGGTTCGGCCGGCTCCACCGACTGGATAGCGTGGCGCAACGCCTGTACGTCTTCGAGGGCATTACGGCTGGTGGTCTTGATTTCGGCCACCGTGCCCGCGGCCTTCGCCGATTTGTTCTCGACCTGTTGCAGCGCCATCCCCGACTGCACATTGATCAGCGAAAGATTGTGTCCCACCACGTCGTGTAGCTCCCGCGCGATCACCAGGCGTTCGGTACTCACCTCGAGTTCGCGTAGCCGCTGCGCGGCGGTTGCGGTTGCGGCGTCACGCTCCCGGTACACCTGTAGCAGTGCGCGGCGCTGCCGCAACAGCACCACCAGGGCGACGGTCAGCGCAAGCCAACCCAGTAGCCCGAACATCTGCCAGTTCGTCATCGCGGACTCTCCACCTGCACCACCCTATTCGCACTTCGCGCGAAGGCGGCGGTGCACACCCGGATTCCCGGTGTAGCAAGGCGTTTGCCGGTCCGTATCCGCCGATCGGAGCCGGAACGATGAACGGCGGCGCGACGATCGGCGCATCTGCGGCGGCACCTGCCCCGACGCGGGTATGGTCCAGAGATGGTCGACCAGCAAGTGCGTGTACCGGACCTGTCAGCGCGACCGTACGAGCTGACAGTGGAACGGGTGATGAAAGCATCGCCCGAACTGTTGTACCTGGCATGGACCCAGGGATTCGATATCTGGTTCGCCGAGCCCGCGACGGTGCGGATGCGGCCCGAGGTGAACGAGCCGTTCTATTTCGAAACCGCGCACGAGGGAAGTATGCACCCGCATTACGGGCGCTTTCTACAGCTCGAACCGGGGCGGCTCGTCGAAATGACCTGGGTGACCGGAGCGGCGGGGACCGAAGGCGCGGAGACCGTGGTCCGGGTGGAACTCGTCAAACAGCCCCGCGGTATCCGGTTACGCCTGCGGCACAGCGGGTTTGCCGGTGAAGCCGCCCGCGACCGCTACCGCGCGACCTGGCCCAAGGCGCTGGCCCGCCTCGACGAACGAACCGCTGCGATCGGTTGACGGGTACGGGTAGTTTCGGAACGGACCCGAACATATTCGTCTTCGAAAGGATTGTGATGCCCACACGTACGGCGCGCACCGCATGGACCGGTGGTCTGCAGGACGGCTCCGGCCAGGTCGAGCTGGTCAGCTCCGGAGTCGGTAAGTACGAGGTGTCCTTCCCCAAACGTTCCGCCGAGGAAGCCGGCGGCACCACCAGCCCGGAGGAGCTGATCGCGGGAGCGCACGCGTCCTGCTACGCGATGGCGTTGTCGAACGAGATCGCCCAGGCGGGCGGTACTCCGGAGAGCCTCGACGTCTCGGCCGCGGTCACGCTCGGCCCGGATCCGGCCGGTGGCTTCCGGATCAGCCGGATCGCGCTGACCGTGCGCGGCCGGGTGTCCGGACTGGACAATGCGGCTTTCACCACGGCGGCCGCCGCGGCCAAGTCGGGATGCCCGGTGAGCAAGGCTTTGGCCGGAGTCGACGAGATCACTCTGGACGCCGCACTCGAGTCCTGAGCCGTTGCCCGGGCTCTCCCGCGAACGCGGGGAGCCCGGGCAACTCGGCCGCTAGCGGCGCATGCGCGTGAACCACGCGCGTGCCTCCGGCGTGTACATCGCCGGGATCGCGATCAATACCGTGCAGAAATGCCCGATACGGGTGATCGCGACAAGCGCGTTCTCGACCGTCGTATCGGGTAGGAGGTCGCCGGCGCTGTCGGCTGCTACGAGCGCGCTGAGCGGCTCCACCAGCAGTGAGGCCGTGCCGAATACGCCGATCCCGAGCGCGAGCGTGAGACGGGCCCAGCGGTCACCGCGCAGCATCCGCCACGCCACCACCAGCACCACGACGTAGATACCGGTGCGCATCAGCCATCCGGCGGCAAGGGAGCCGAACCCGGTCGATTGCCCGAACTGCACCACGCTGTGGACCGCTGTTTCCGCGACACCGAAACCCACCGCGGCGACCAGCGCGCGAAACGCGAGAGTGACCGACCGAGGGCGTGGCATGGTGGCAGGGGCGCTGTCCACAACGCGTAAGCCGATCTCGTTCATGCCCCCGACACTGCCGCGGCCGTACCGGAACGGGAATCACCCTGCCGTAGCAGTCCTTTCCGCTACCCGAGTAGGGCGGCGCGTGCCCCGCTCGGTGAGCGCCGGCGAACCGGCCCCCACTTCGGTCACCCCGGGCCGCAGCACATAACCAGGCGCGGTGATGAGCACGAATGGTCGCACAGGCCACGCCACCATTCGACGGTGGCGTGGGCGGCTCGGGAGGATCGGTCAGGCGTTCTTACCCGAGACGTCGAGCACCACCTCGAACTCCAGCAGCGAAGCGCCGGTGGCCACCGGTTTGTTCTGCTGCCCGGCATGCGCGTCCTTGGCCGGGCCGTCCCGCCAAGCCGCGAAGGACTCCTCGGAATCCCACTGGGTGACGACGAAATACCGGTTCTCCCCGGCAGTCGGCCGCAGCAGCTGGAAGCCGAGGAATCCGGGGGAGTTCTCGACGGCGTGCGCGCGGTGGGCGAACCGCTTCTCCAGTTCGGGACCCGCGCCCTCGGGGATCTCGATCGCATTGATCTTCACAACAGCCATACTGCGAGCTTAGTGCTGTAGTTCTCTAGGTGCTCCAGGACGCGGGTTCCGGGGCTGTCGACCGCTGCTGTCGGGTAGATACTCCGCGGCGGAGTGATGTCGGGTGGACTATCCGAAAAGGGGCGGGCTGTAATTTTGGAGACGCTCCGCGTCTCGAGGGTGGGGCCCTTATGGGCCCGGTTCTTCACTCCTGCGCTCCTCCGCTTCGCTCCCCCGCTCCGTCGCTCCAGAACCGGGCGGGCCCCACCCTGGAACCATACGAAGAGGTGGGATTCGCGGTCTGGGTGGGCTCTGGCAGGGCTACACAGGCCTCGGGGTGGGGGCTGTGGGGGCGAATTACACTCGGGCCGGTGTTGCACGACGAAGGTGGGTCCGGGGTTCCGATACTGCTGCTGCACGGGTTGATGGGGAGCGCTCGGACCTGGGCGGATCAGCTCGACTGGCTGCGCGGCTACGGTCATGTGTATACCTTCGACGCGGCAGGGCACGGGCGGCCCGCTCCGGCCGAATTGACGACCGATGCGTTCGTCGCGGATCTGGCCGCGGCCACCGGCGGGATCGGTGAGCCGATGGTCGTCATCGGTCATTCCATGGGCGCCCTGCACGGGTGGGTCTTCGCGGCCGAGCATCCGGAGCGGGTGCGGGCACTGGTGGTGGAGGATATGGCGGCCGATTTCACCGGCCGTACTGCCGCGCACTGGGCGGCCATGATCGAGGCCTGGCCGCAGCCGTTCGCCGACGAGGCTTCCTTGCTGGAATTCTTCGGCCCGGTCGCCGGGCGTTATTTCCAGCGCTCATTCGACCGCACCTCGGACGGCTATCGGCTGCACGGCGAGATCACCACATTCCGCGATATCTCCGAGGAATGGGGCACTCGTGCGTTCTGGCCGCAGTGGCGGCAGGTGCGGGTGCCCACCCTGCTCATCGAGGGCGAGTACACCATCACCCCGCCGGGGCAGATGCGCCGGATGGCCGATCTCCATCCGGACGCCGAACATATCGTGATCCCCGAGGCGGGCCATCTCGTGCACGACGACCAGCCCGGCCGCTACCGTGCCGCGGTCCAGCGATTCCTCACCCGGGTGCTCGCCGCGAAAACAGCACCGCGCGGCTGACCGTTCCGTCTGTGCAGGCCGCGGGCGCACCGTCTGTCCGGGCGGGTGAGCCGGCCCTCGGGCAGTGGGTTCGGATACGTGGCCCGGCCGGTCTCAGCCCTCGCCCGCCAGTGCGAACCGGCCGTCCCGGGTCTGCTCGATCAGGCCGTCCACCAGCAGCGAATCCAGCGCACGGTCGCGCTGCCCGGGGTCGCGGGTCCAGGCCAGGTCGAGGCGGACGCGGTCCACGGGTTCGGCTGCTGCACGCAGCACATCGAGTAGCCGGCCGCGTGCCTGCCGGTCGGTGCCCTCGTACTTCTGGGTGCGCCGGGTCGATTCCTGGCGTGGCCGGCCCGCCGTCACCCAGGCGCAGCGAGGCAGTGGGCAGCGGGTGCAGTCGGGGGTACGGGCGGTGCATACCGTCGCCCCGAGTTCCATCAGGGCCGCGGAGAAGATCGCCGCCCGGTCCACCCGGGTGGGTAGCAGTGCCTCGGTTTCGTGCAGGTCCCTGGTAGCCGGATTACCGGCCTCGCCGCGTCCGTGTACGGCCCGGGCCACCACCCGGCGAACATTGGTGTCCACCACCGGAACTCGTTGTCCGTAGGCGAAACAGGCGACCGCCCGCGCGGTGTAGTCGCCGATACCGGGCAATCCGAGCAGGACCTCGACATCGCCGGGGACCTCGTCCCCGTGCTCGGCCGCCAAGACCTGCGCGCATTCGTGTAGCCGCAGGGCACGCCGGGGATAACCGAGCTTGCCCCAGGCCCGTAACACCTCGCCCGCGCTCGCCGCCGCCATTGCCGAAGGCACCGGCCAGCGAGCCACCCATTCCCGCCAGATCGGTTCCACCCGCGCTACCGGGGTCTGCTGCAGCATGATCTCGCTCATCAGGATCTGCCATGCGGTCACCCCGGGCCGGCGCCACGGTAGGTCGCGGGCGGTGCGGGCATACCAGTCGATCAGCACATCGGAATCGACCAGGGGTATCTCGCCCGCAGTGCCGTGGCCCGCCTTCGTCACCGGTCCGCCGACTGCTCCGCTGCTCACCCGAATCGCTCCGTTCTCACTGTGCAATGCCACCGGCGGCGCGGCTACCGACGCCGTGCCGTAACGGGACCGAAGCCGGGGGCAATCTCGAATCGTGCAGAATGGACACCATGCCCCAGTCCAACCCGGTGAGTGCCTGGAAGTCGCTGCGCGAAGGTAACGAGCGCTTCATGAACGGCACATTGCAGCATCCTAGTCAGGGAATTGCCGACCGAGCCAAGCTCGTCGGTGGCCAGAGTCCGACCGCTCTGCTGTTCGGCTGTGGTGATTCCCGGGTGGCCGCGGAGTTGATCTTCGATCAGGGCCTCGGCGATATGTTCGTGGTGCGCACGGCCGGCCATGTGATCGACGCCTCGGTCCTGGGTTCCATCGAGTACGGCGTGGCGGTGCTGAACGTACCGCTGATCGTGGTCCTCGGCCACGACAGCTGTGGTGCTGTCAAAGCGACACTGGACGCACTGGACGGCGGTGAGGTGCCGGGCGGGTTCATTCGCAGCGTTGTCGAGAAGGTCACCCCGTCGATGCTGATCGGCCGTCGCGAGGGGCTGGAAACAGTCGACGAGCTCGAAGCCCGTCACGTGGTGGAAACGAGCAGCCTGCTCATGGAACGGTCGAAGATCGTGTCCGAGCGGGTGGAAGCCGGCGACTGCGCCATCGCGTGCGTCACCTACAAGCTGGCCGAAGGTCGTGCTCAACTGCAGCGTGTGGTCGGTGAGATCGGCGAGACCGTCTGACGGCAACCGGCAGGTGTGGTCCGGCCGCAAAACCGGCCGGACCCTCGCGGTGGCAGTTCCGGGGCAGCTCGTGGTGTGCCGTTGACCGTCACCACCGCCGAATGCGCTTACCGTTGACACGTGTTGGAACCGACAGGACCGTTACCGCCGGAGATCTACTGGCGGCGTCGCGCTTTTGCCATCGGAGCGCTGGTGGTTGCGCTCGCGGTGGTGATCTGGCTGGCCGTGACCGTAACCCGGGGTGGCGGTTCGCCCGAGGCGACCGGCGCCGCGGCCTCGTCCACGGCGAGCTCGGAAGCCGCGGCGAGTTCGGCGCCGTCGGCCACCACGACCACCACGGAGAAGTCGTCTGCCACGACCTCGGCCGCCGAATCGTCGCAGCCCGCGCCCGCCGCGTCCGGGCAATGCGCCGACCAATCGCTGGCCATCAAGGTTTCGGTGGCCCAGCCGACCTATCGGGTCGGGGAGGAACCGGTTTTCGGGATCGTGATCACGAATATCTCCGGTGAGCCCTGCACCCGCGATATGGGGTCGGGGTTGCAGCGGGTCTCGGTGCAGACGCTGGACGGTGGACGGCAGTTGTGGGCCAGTACGGATTGCTATCCCGACGGTGAACCGGATCTGCGCACTCTCGATCGAGGTGAGCAGGCCGCCTTCACGGTGACCTGGACCGGTACCACCTCGCAGCCCGAATGCGCGGGGGAGCGGGTGCAGGTTCCCAGCGGGGCCTACCACGTGGTGGCGCAGCTCGGGGCGGTCCGTAGCGCACCAGAACCGTTCAACATCGCGGAATAGCGGTCCCGGCCGGAGGCCGGTAGCGTGGCGCGGGCTACTTCTTCTTCGACAGGCCCGCCAGCCGCAGCGCGGCCCGCAGGCTGGCCGCCTCGTGCAGGGCCATACCCGTGTTCTTCGCGGTGACGCCCGGGGGCACTACCGCGTTCGTGAACCCGAGTCGTTCGGCTTCGGCCAACCGGCGTCCGGTGGCGGTGATCCGGCGGACCTCGCCGGCCAGTCCCACCTCACCGAGGATCACCCAGCCCGGCGGGAGCGCGGTATCGCGGGCGGCGCCGGCGATGGCCAGTGCGATGGCCAGATCGGCAGCGGGTTCGGTGAGCCGCATACCACCGACCGTTGCCGCGTAGACATCCTGTTTGCCGACATAGAGCCCGCAGCGGCTCTGCAGGACGGCCAGCACCATGGCGACCCGGTTGTAGTCCAGTCCACTGACTGCCCGGCGTGGTGCCGGTACCTGGGTGTCCACCGTGAGCCCTTGGACTTCGCCGACCAGCGGCCGCTTCCCGTCCATCGCCACCGTCACCGCCGTACCGGGCACCGAATCGGTCCGGTGGTGCAGGAACAGACCGGAAGGGTCTGTCACACAGGCGATTCCGTCATCGTGTAGTTCGAAACAGCCCACCTCGTCGGCACTGCCGAAACGGTTCTTGATACCGCGCACCATCCGCAGTGTCGAATTCTTGTCACCCTCGAACTGCAGCACCACGTCGACCAGATGTTCCAGTGTGCGCGGCCCGGCCACCGCCCCGTCCTTGGTGACGTGGCCGACCAGCAGCACCGCGATACCGCTCGTCTTGGCCAGTGAGGTGAGTGCCGCGGTGACCGCCCGGACCTGCGTGACCCCGCCGGTTACGCCGTCGCTATCGGTGGCCAGCATGGTCTGCACCGAATCCACTACCAGCAGTGTGGGTTTCACCTGATCGACATGTCCGAGCAGAACCGACAGGTCCGATTCGGCCGCCAGGTACACCCGTTCGTGTACCGCTCCTGTCCGGTCCGCCCGCAAGCGCACCTGCCCCGCGGATTCCTCCGCGGTGACATACAGGGCGCGCTCGTCGCGCTGTCGTGCCCAGCGATGCGCGACCTCGAGCAGCAGGGTCGATTTCCCCACCCCGGGCTCACCGGAGAGCAGTACCACCGACCCCGCGACGATACCGCCGCCGAGTACCCGGTCGAGTTCGGAAACCCCCGTCGACCGGGCCGTCGTTGTCTGCGAATCGATCCGTGAGATCGGCGCGGCCGCGGTACTCGGCAGCATCGCTTTACGAGCCGCCGGTGCACCGGCGGCTCCCGCGGCGGGCAGCGCCTCGTCGACGGTGCCCCACGATCCGCAGGCCGGGCATTTACCGACCCATTTGGCAACCTCGTGCGCGCATTCCGAGCACCGATAGACGGCTTTGGTCTTGGTCACTGCCACAGCCCCGCACCTTACGCACACCGACCGACAGCAAGACCTGCGCCGACGAAGTCGGCGCCGAAAGACTCAGTGCCCGCCGGCCGATCCGGTGGTGCTCTTGGAGAGCTCGGATTCGTGGCGGGGGGACTCGATACCGGCGTCGACCGGGACCTCGACCTGGACGGTGCCGTTCTCCTTGAAGTTGAACGACACGTTGTAGGTCAGGCCCGGGGTGATGTTCTGGGTCAGCCCGGTGATCTCGATGGCGGCGGTTTCCGTCTCCCCGGCCTCGGTGTCGACGGTTTCGCCCGTGGTGTGGGTTTCCGCGCCTGCCGAGGGGGTCGAGACGACGATCGTTTCGGAGGGGGCGATTTCGATCTTGTCGCCGTCGGCCGGGGTGATCTTCACCGTGCCGAGGTCGGTGGTGACGCCGGTGAGTTCGTCGGTGACGGTTTCGCCGGTGTTGATGATCGACAGCGCCAGCGCCGCCTGGCCGCCCGCGGTGTTGGTGTGGGTACCCGATCCCGGGTAGACGATATGCACATTGCGCAGCGAGATGCTGCCGGCTTCGGCGGTGTTGCCGTTGATCGCCGCGACCTGATCGGCGGTCTGCGAGACCTGGCCGGCGCTGCAGCCGGACAGGATGATGGCCGCTCCGGCGGCGAGCGCGGCGACCGGCACCAGGCGCCGGCGCCGCCGAGTCGAGGCGACCGGGCTCGCGGCAGTCACAGCAGTCAGGGCAGTCACGGGTTGTCCTCCATGTCCGAGTGGGCGCACTCCAACTAGGCACTGTAGTAGTCGCCGTACGGGCCCGGATGCACCGGGCGGCGTCAGGGGGTATTGCGGGATCGGTACTGTGTGATTTGTCGCACCTATGGCCCGCGGGTATCGCTTCCGGGCGGCCGAGCGGGTAATGCTTCGTAGCGGGGTGTCCGGTGGGTCGTGCGGTCGGGTCTTCGGTGGCGCCCCTGGCCCCCGCTGACCGGTAACGATCCGGCTTCCGTGCCCAGGTTCCCGGCCCCGGTGTACCGCGGTGCCCGCCGGTCCGGTGGAGTGTGGGGCCGACACCCGTTCGGCCCCAACGTGATGCACACCAAACACGCCCTGTCAAGCCCCAGTACCTGGTCGTTGTGGCCCTGACCTGCGCAGTTGATCGCGCCGTTATCGAGTCGCGTGTTAAACTGTGAACATCGAAAGGGGCACGGGACACATGATTTTTAAGGTCGGAGATACCGTCGTTTATCCCCATCATGGGGCGGCTTTGATCGAAGCTATCGAGACCCGCACCATCAAGGGTGAGCAGAAAGAGTATCTGGTCCTGAAGGTCGCACAGGGTGACCTCACTGTTCGGGTTCCCGCGGAAAACGCGGAATACGTCGGCGTTCGCGATGTCGTGGGCCAGGAAGGCTTGGATCGGGTCTTCCAGGTGCTGCGAGCGCCACATACGGAAGAACCCACCAACTGGTCCCGCCGTTACAAGGCCAACCTCGAGAAACTCGCCTCCGGCGATGTGAACAAGGTGGCCGAGGTCGTTCGTGACCTGTGGCGCCGGGAACAGGATCGTGGTCTATCCGCGGGCGAGAAGCGGATGCTGGCCAAGGCACGGCAGATCCTCGTCGGTGAGCTGGCGCTCGCCGAGGGGACCGATGACGGCAAGGCCGAGACGCTCCTCGACGAGGTTCTCGCCGCGGCGTCCTGACCGTGTACGAACCGGACGGGTCCGGCCGTAACGCCGGACCTGTCATCGCGTTGGTTCCTGCCGCCGGTCGTGGTGAACGTCTGGGAGCAGATGCTCCGAAGGCGTTCGTCCCGGTCGGCGGCACACCCATGCTCGGGTTGGCTGTCCGTGGATTGATGGCTGCCGGGGTTGTCGACGAGATCATAGTGATGGTGCCCGCCCAACTCGTCGAGGCAACGGCAGCTCTGCTCCCGCCCGCGGCACCGGCTCGGATCGTGGCCGGTGGCGCCGAACGCACCGATTCCGTGCGCGCCGGGCTGGCGTATACCGGTGCGGCCGCCCACGTACTGGTGCACGATGCCGCACGGGCGCTCACCCCGCCCGATCTGATTGCCCGGGTGGTGGCCGAACTGCGGGCCGGCCGCCCCGCCGTCGTACCGGCGCTACCGGTGGTCGATACCGTGAAATCGGTCGATACCGCCGGCATCGTGACGGGTACGCCGGACCGTTCCGCCCTACGCGCGGTGCAGACTCCGCAAGGTTTCGCCGCCGATGTGCTGCGCCGCGCCTACGAGTATGCGGAGAGTGCCACCGACGATGCCGGCCTGGTCGAACGGCTGGGTGTCGACGTGCACACCATCCCCGGCGACCCACTCGCATTCAAGATCACCACGCCGCTCGACCTGCGCCTGGCCGAAGCCGTGCTCGAGGGAAAGCAGGTGGCCGGGCGATGATGGATTTCCGCGTCGGTATCGGCACCGATGTGCACCCGATCGAACCGGGCCGGCCTTGCTGGATGGCCGGGCTGCTGTTCGACGGTGAAGACGGTTGCGCGGGGCATTCCGACGGCGATGTGGCTGCCCACGCGCTGTGCGATGCCCTGCTGTCGGCTGCCGGGCTCGGTGATGTCGGATCGGTCTTCGGGACCGGCCGCCCGGAATGGGCGGGGGTGTCCGGCGCCGCCATGCTGAAGGAAGTGCGGCGGCTGCTCGAAGACTCCGGATACGCGGTCGGCAACGCCGCGGTCCAGGTCATCGGTAACCGCCCGCGGATCGGGCCACGGCGAGCGGAGGCCCAGCAGGTGCTCGGTGATCTGCTCGACGCGCCCGTTTCGGTATCCGGCACCACCAGTGACGGGCTGGGTCTCACCGGCCGCGGTGAGGGTATCGCCGCGGTCGCCACCGCACTGCTGCACTGTCCGGGGCGGCCGAGCGATCTCCCCGAGGACCGGTAACCGGACACGATCGGGGACAGCGAAGCCGCTTCACCCAGCAAGAGCCGAAGAGCCCGGGGCCCGTCGACACCGTATGAGCACGGCACTGCCGGCCCCGTCGCGGTGGCAAAGATCACCGCCCTGTCATCAGGATCGTTGCCATGCTCCGCCGCAACTGTCCTTGCCGCGACAGTGCGGCCGAATGCCGTAGTACCGGTCGTTGCCGCTACCCTGCCCATATCCCCGCTGCACCACTTCCGAGTGCAATCCACAAACGAAACTAGGATCGACTGCCGTGACGCTGCGCCTGTTCGACACCGAGAAACGGACCCTGCGTGATTTCACGCCGCTGGTACCCGGACATGCCTCGGTGTACCTGTGTGGGGCGACCGTGCAGGGTCTGCCGCATATCGGCCATGTGCGCAGCGGTGTGGCGTTCGATATTCTGCGCCGCTGGCTGGCCGCGGGCGGGCTGGATGTGGCGTTCATCCGCAATGTCACCGATATCGAGGACAAGATCCTCACCAAGGCGGCCGCGGCCGGTCGGCCGTGGTGGGAATGGGCTGCGACGCACGAGCGCGCCTTCGACCGCGCCTACCGGCAGCTCGGGGTGCTTCCGCCGTCGGCGGAGCCGCGGGCGACCGGCCATATCACCCAGATGGTCGACTTGATGCAACGGCTCATCGACCGCGGGCACGCCTACGCCTCCGAGGGCAATGTGTATTTCGATGTCCGCAGTTACCCGGAGTACGGCGATTTGTCCGGGCACCGGCTCGAGGATGTTCACCAGGGCGAGAGCGCCGGGACGGGTAAACGCGACCCGCGCGATTTCACGCTCTGGAAAGCCGCGAAACCGGGCGAACCCACGTGGCCGTCACCGTGGGGCCCCGGTCGCCCCGGCTGGCATCTGGAATGCTCGGCGATGGCCGAGTTCTACCTCGGTTCCGAATTCGATATCCACTGCGGTGGAATGGATCTGGTGTTCCCGCACCATGAGAACGAAATCGCCCAGTCCAAGGCGGCCGGCCACGGTTTCGCGCAGTACTGGTTGCACAACGGCTGGGTGACCATGGGCGGCGAGAAGATGTCGAAATCGCTCGGCAATGTGCTGTCCATTCCGAATGTGCTGAAATCCGTGCGTCCGGTGGAATTGCGCTTCTACCTGGGCAGTGCGCACTACCGGTCCATGCTGGAGTATTCCGATAAAGCGCTCGCCGACGCCGCTCAGTCGTATCAGCGGATCGAGGCTTTTGTGCAGCGGATCGCCGAACGCGGCGGTGATATCCCGATGGGTAAATGGACCGACGGTTTCGCGGCTGCCCTCGACGACGACCTCGGTGTCCCGAAGGCACTCGCCGAAATCCATCACGGTGTCCACGAGGGCAATCGCGCACTGGATGCCGGTGTGCTCGAGACCGCCCGCGAACATGCGGGCCAGGTCCGCGCCATGCTCGATGTGCTGGGGGTCGATCCGCTCGATCCGCACTGGCATACCGCCGCCGATCATTCGGCCGCCGACGCCGCCCTCGACGTACTGGTCGGTGCCGAACTGGAACGCCGCCAGCAGGCTCGGGCGGCGAAGGACTGGGCCACCGCGGACGCCGTCCGCGACCGCTTGCAGGCGGCCGGCATCGAAGTGACCGATACCCCGAACGGTGCCGAATGGTCGCTGGGCACACCTACCCCTGGAAAGGCGGGCTGATGGCCGGCAATTCACAACGTCGTGGTGCGATCCGCAAAGGCGGCAGCAAGAAGGGGCAGGTGGTCGGCTCCGGCGGGCAGCGCCGCCGTGGACTGGAAGGTCGCGGGCCGACACCTCCCGCGGAAGCGCGCACCAAACATCCCGCGGCCCGCAAAGCCGCCGCGAAAGCGCGTGCCGCTCAGAAGAGTTCGACCGGCCGTGGTGCCCGCCCGGCCGGCCGGCACGGTGACGACGGGCCGGAGCTGGTCCTGGGCCGCAATCCGGTGGTGGAATGCCTGCGTGCCGGGGTCCCGGCGACCGCGCTGTACGTGGCGGTCGGTACCGAGAACGACGAGCGGCTCACCGAAAGCGTGCGTATCGCCGCCGATACCGGAATATCCATCCTCGAGGTGCCGCGCACCGATCTGGACCGGATGAGCTCCAACGGTTTACACCAGGGGATGGCACTGCAGGTGCCGCCCTACCGGTACGCACATCCGGACGATCTGTTGTCCCGGGCCCAGCAGTCGGTGGAACCGGCGCTGCTGGTGGCGCTGGACAATATCTCCGACCCGCGCAACCTGGGTGCCGTGGTGCGTTCGGTCGCGGCGTTCGGCGGGCACGGCGTGGTGATCCCGCAGCGGCGCAGCGCGAGCGTGACCGCGGTGGCCTGGCGGACCAGCGCCGGCGCGGCTGCCCGGCTGCCGGTCGCTCGCGCCACCAATCTCACTCGCACGCTCAAGGATTGGGCTGCCAAAGGGGTCCAGATCGTCGGCCTGGATGCCGGCGGTGACACCTCGCTCGACGATTTCGATGCCACCGGGCCCACAGTGATCGTGGTGGGGTCCGAGGGCAAGGGGTTGTCCCGGCTGGTCCGAGAGAATTGTGACGCGATTCTGAGCATTCCCATGGCGGGTCCGGTGGAATCGCTCAACGCCTCCGTAGCGGCGGGCGTCGTACTGGCCGAAACAGCACGACAGCGCCGCGCCTGACCTTGCCGCGCCGGCCCCCCACCGTTTGCTCCGTAGCGCCTGACTCCGTAGCGCCGCGGCGGGACCGCGCCCGGAATCTACTGCTCGGCGGCGGTCCGTGCTGCCCTGGTGATTCGGAGCGCCGCTTCCTCGTCGCCGCCGACCGTACTCCGCGCCCGCGCGGGGTACGGTGCCGCGCCGGTATTGCAATGACCGGCCCAGATGCTGGGGTGCAGCATCCCCTTTGGGCACGGAGGCGGTGGCGTTGATGGACAGCACGATGGCGGTGGCGTTGTCGGGCCGGTTCGGTGGTGCCGGGATCGGCGGCTCGGGCGCAACATCGCCGACCGGCTCCGCGGCGCTGTCCGGGACGGGGGCGCTCGGGCCACTCGCGGTCCCGGTCAGCGGGCGGTTCCACGCCGATTCGGTCGCGCCCGGACCGCAAAACCGCCACCGCACCGTAGAATTCGTTGTGTGGTGATACCCAACACGCCCATCGGTAAGCCGGTCGAGCACCCGTATGCGACGGCGGTGCTGCTCCTGGGTGCGGTCAGCCTGCTGTGTTTCGGGCTGACCGGGCCGGTGGCCTGGGCGATGGGTAAACGCGCACTGGATCAGATCGACGAATCGGGCGGCGCCTACGGTGGCCGTACACAGGTCGTGGTCGGGTTCATACTGGGTGTCATCGGCACGATTCTGGCGGTGCTGATGGCGCTGCTGTTCGTCCTGGTATTCATCACCGGCGGCTGACGGCGATCAGTCCAAGCTCTGCTGCCCGGTCCATTTCCCGGGTTCCCAGGTCGGCCATTCCTCGGTGACCGAACCCGACCAGGTGGGCTGGCGGCGTTCCCGGAAGGCCGTCATCGCCTCGCCCGCGTCCCGGCCGCCGGCGATGTGATCGTTCAGATCGGCCTCCAGTTGCGCCACCGTCGCCGGTTCCAGGCCGGCCCCTTCCCAGAGCAGGCGTTTCGACAGGGCCGCGCTCAGGGGCGCCGAACCGCCCGCGATATCGTGCGCGACCGCCATCGCGGTCGGTAGTACCTCCACCGCGGGCAGGCAGGCATTGGCCAGGCCCATCGCTTTGGCTTCGGCGCCGTCGAAGGTGCGGCCGGTGAGCAGGATATCGGCGGCGTTGGCGAGACCGGCCAGCCGCGGCAGTGTCCAGTGGGCGTAGCCGTCGGCGAGTACGCCGCGCCGCACCTGGCTCAGCGCGTACACCGCGTCGTCGGCCAGGTATCGCAGATCGCATTGCAAAGCGAGTGCCAGGCCGACGCCCACCGCATGCCCGTTGACCGCCGCGATCACCGGTTTGCGGATCCGGAACGGGGGCGGGTCGATACTTGCGCTCACCTCGCCCACCCGGTCGGACAGATCTGCCCCCGCGCAGAATGCCGGGGGAGTTCCGGTGATGACCACGACCCGGATCGCGTCCTCGGCGTCGCACCGCTTCAACGCCGCCCCGAGGGCTTCGGTCATGGCGGGATTGAACGCGTTCTGTTTGGCCGGCCGATTCAAGGTGAGGACGGCGATGCCCGCTGAGACATCGACGAGCAATTCCGAACTCATGGTGGGGAGTGTATTGGTGAACGGCCGCGCCCGGGGTTTCGGGCCGTAATCAGCGCAGCACTTTCCGGCTGATGGCGTATTTGTGGACTTCGGTGGGGCCGTCGTAGAGCCGGAACGGGCGCATATCGCGGAAGATCATTTCGACGACCGTTTCATCACTGACGCCGATACCGCCGAGGATCTGGACACAGCGGTCGGCGACCTTGAACAGTTCCTCGGAAACGAAAGATTTCGCCATCGAACTCTCGTGGCGGGCCTTTTCGCCCTGGTCCATGAGCCAGCAGGTATGCCAGATGGTGAGCCGGCACTGGTGCAGTGCGATCTCGTTATCGGCGATCATGAATGATACGCCCTGGTGCTCACCGATTGTTTTACCGAATGCGGTGCGGGTTTTCGCGTGGTCGATGGCGATGCTCTGGGCGCGTTCGGCGGCGCCGAGCCAGCGCATGCAATGAGTGAGGCGGGCCGGGGCCAGCCGCAACTGGGCGTAGCGCAGGGCTTGTCCCGCTTCGCCGAGCAGGGCGGATTTCGGCAGCGTGAGGCCGTCGAACCGAACCACACAGTGCCCGGCCACATAGTTGCGGTCCATGGTGTTCATGGTGCGTTCGATGACGATGCCCGGCTGGTCGCCGTCGGTGAGGAAGAGGGTGGGGCCGGCCGGGAGATGCGGGTTCTCGGCGAGCTCGGCCATGATGATCCAGGTTTTTGCGCCGTTCGCGCCGGTGATCAACCATTTGCGGCCGTCGATGGTGAAGTTCTCGCCGTCGAAGGTCGCGGTGGTGGACAGCTGGGCCGGGTCGGAGCCGGCGCCGTCGGGTTCGGTCATGGCGAAAACGGAGCGCTGGTGGCCGTCGATGACCGGTTTCAGGTAGCGCTCGGTCTGGTCCGGATCGGCGATCTTGGAGAGCAGGAACATATTGCCCTCGTCGGGGGCCGCGCAGTTCATCGCGACCGGGCCGAGGGTGGACCATCCGGCCGCTTCGTAGAGAACGGCCTGTTCGACATGGGTGAGACCGCGGCCGCCGAGTGCGGTGGGTGCCTGGATGGTGAGCAGATCCTCGGCGCGGGCCAGCTCCACGAGTTCCTGGCGCAGTTCGTCGGTGGGGCCGTGCGAGGTGAGCCGGGGGTCGCGCTCGTAGGGCACGATCTTATCGGCGACGAACTGGCGGATCCGGTCGCGTTCGGCGGCCAGGTCGGCGGGAATCGTGAAGTCGATCATGTGGTGCCCTTCGTTCCGGGAGCGTTACGCACGAGCATACGAAACCCCCGGTCCCCGACTGAAGGCACCTGCCCGCAAAGCGATCCCCGCCGGGGTCACCGTACGCGGGCGACCTGCCGCTGCCGGGCGCCGATCACTCGGCAGACCAGGTAGATCAGGAACGAGATCGTGGTGACGAACGTCGATACCGGCGCCCCCGGCGCCAGCGACAGCAGGATCCCGCCGACTGCCGAGATCTCGGCGAAGATCACCGCGAGCACCGTGGCCCGCACCGGATCGGCGGTCAGCTGCGCCGCGGCGGCCGCCGGTGTGATGAGCAGCGCGAGGACCAGCAGGGCGCCCACGATCTGCACGCCGAAGGCGGCGGTGATACCGAGCATCACCGCGAACAGAATCGACAGGGCGCGTACCGGGACCCCGCGGGCCACCGCGACCTCGGGATCGGTGCTGGCGAACAGCAACGGCCGGTAGACGACGGCGAGCACCGCCAGCACTGCCGCGGTACAGGTGGCCAGCAGGGTCAGCCCGCTGAAGCCCACACTGACGACCTGCCCGGTGAGCAGCGAGAACTTCGACCCCGCGCGTTCGGGTCCGAGCCACAGGAACAGCACCGAGAGGCCGAGCCCGAACGACAGCACCACCGCGATCACCGAATCGCGTTCGCGGGCCCGGGTACCGAGAATGCCGAAGAGTACCGCCGCGATCACCGAACCGGCGATCGCGCCGATACCGACCCCGGCGCCGACGAGTAGTGCCGCGGCAGCGCCGGTGAGCGAGAGTTCGCTGGTGCCGTGTACGGCGAACGACATCTGCCGGCTGATGATCAGCGGCCCGATGGCCCCGGCGAGCAGGCCCAGCAGTGCCGCGGCGAGTACGGCCTGTTGTACGAAGTCGTAGCCGAGCAGGTGAACGGTGGTCTGCAGATCGAAGATCTCGGCCAGCACGTCGGAGAGCTTGTCCATCTAGGTGTGTGCCTGTCGGGGTTGCCGGCCGGAGTCGGTGCCTGCCGGGTCGGGAATATGCGGAGTACCGGGGTCGCCGTGGCAGTGGGCGCCGGCGGTGCCGAGCGCATCCATGGTGTCGCCGGTGCCGACCACGACCAGCCGGCCGCGGACACGCAGCACATCGACATCGGTCTGATACAGCTCGGACAGCACCGCCGAGGTCATCACCTCGTCCGGCGTGCCGATCCGGAACTTCCCGTCGACCAGGTAGAGCACCCGGTCCACCAGCGGCAGGATCGGGTTGATCTCGTGGGTGACGAACAGGACGGCTGTGCCGTGATCGCGGCGCCGCCGGTCGATCAGGCCGGAGACGAGTTGCTGACTGGCCAGATCGAGACTGAGCAGGGGCTCATCGCAGAGCAGTACCGCCGGATCGCCGACCAGCGCCTGCGCCACCCGCAGCCGCTGTTGTTCGCCGCCGGACATGCTCTCCAGCGGAGCGCGCGCGAATTTCTCGGCACCGACATCGGCGATCGCGGCGGCGACCTTACGGCGGCGTTCGGCGCGTCCGCGCAGGCCGAGACCCCAGCGGTGCCCGTCCACGCCGAGACCGACCAGATCGGTACCGCGTAACTGCACACCGGCGTCGATGGTGCGCTGCTGCGGGATGTACCCGATATCGGGATGCCCGGCGCGCGGTTCGGCACCGCCGATACGGGCCCGCCCGGCGGACAGGCCCAGCTGGCCGAGCAGTACCCGGAGCAGAGAGGTCTTACCGGAACCGTTGGGGCCGAGCACGGCGATGAACTCGCCCCGGGCGACGCTGAGGTCCAGTTCGCGCCACAGAATGCGGTCGCCGAATCCGAGGGTCGCCGATTCGAGTGCGACCGCCGGCGTCTCGTTCCGGGGTCCGTCCGCCTGTACGACAGTGCGCCCCCGAGTCGGCACGACAGTGCGCTCGCGGTCCGGTGCGGCAGTGCGCGCGTCGGGTGAAACGGCCCCCTGCGTATCGGGCGATACCGTGCCCTGCCCGTCGGGCGATACCGAACTCCGACTGCTGGGCGGTGGAGTGGTCGGCTCCCCGCCGGGCGCATCGAACTGCTGCGTATCGCCAGCGGAGGGTCTCGAGCTGTTGCCGGTGTTGCCTGCGGATGCTTCCGGGCCGTTACTGCCGGTGTCGCCCGCGGACGGTTCCGAGCTGATGCCGGTGTCGCCTGCGGGTGGTTCCGAGCTGTTGCTGCCGGTATCGCCCACGGGTGGTTGTGAACTGTTGCCGCCGGTATCGGCTGCGGGTGGATGTGAACCGTTGCCGGTTTCGCCCATGCGCGGTTGCGACCCGCTGCCGGTCGCGTCTGCACCGTGAGCTGCCGCATTCGTATCCGCGGGCAAGGCCGTATCGGTGCCGGATGGTGTGCCGCGACCGTGTGCCGACGCGGTTTCGCTCATCGGTTGCATCCGTTCGTCGCTTTCGGGCCGGGGTCAGCCGACGGCGTCGGCCAGCGCCTCGGCGTTGCGGGTCTGCCATGTCACGAAATCGAGGCCAGGGGGCAGCGTCTCGGTGACCTCGACCACCGGGATACCGGCCGCGTCGGCCGCCGCCCGTAGATCCTGGCTGACCTTGTCCTCCGTCTGGACGTTGTAGATCAGTACATCGATCTGCCGGCCGGTGACCAGATCGCGGGTCGCGGCGACGGCTGCGGGTGCGGGATCGGTTTCCTGTTCGATCGCTTCCTGGTAGTCACGCGGTGTCCGGTCGACGGTACCGGCGTCCTGGAGCAGGTAGTACGCCAGCGGTTCGGTCTGCAGTACCGGCGTGCCCGGGTGCGCGCCGGCGGTCCGGTCGGTGAGGGTGGTGACCGCGTCGAGCCGGCCGGTGAACTCCGCGGCCCGGTCGGAATATCCCTGCGCGTGCTCGGGATCGAGTTCGCCGAGAGCCGTGCCGATCTGCTCGGCTACCAGCGCGACGGTTTCCATGTCGTACCAGACGTGCTCGTTCGTATCGTTCTGGATCGCGCTGTCGCGGGTCGCGACGGCTTCGACGGCGCGCTGTCCGCGGCCCTCGATCGCCTTGGCCATGAACTCGTCGTAGTGGCCGCCGTTGTACACCACCAGATCGGCGTCGCTGATCTGGGCGGATTCGGCGGCGGAGGTTTCGTGGGAATGTGGGTCGGCGGCGGGATCGGAGATGATCGCCGAAACTTCCGCGTCCGGCCCGGCCACCGTGCTCGCGATATCGGCCCATACATTGGTAGAGGCGACCACCTGCGGTTTGCCCGAATCGTCCCCGCTGGTACCGCACGCGGTGAGTGCCGCGGCCGTCGCCACACCGACGGTGAGCAGTAAGGCGCTACGGGCAGATTTCAGTGACACGGCGTACCTACCAAAGAGTTTAATGGAAATCGTTTCCGTTTTACTTTAGCAGGAGGCGGGAGACCTTCCGAACCGACCGTCCAGTGTCCAACGGCCGCGTCGAGCGCTGCACTTGCGGTCTTTCGTTCGGCCCGCGGGCTTCGCAGGCCGAACACGTTGGTAGGCAGACCCCTTCACGGCCCGCACTCGACTCGACGCAGCTGCCGCGCTCAGCGCGGTCACCGGTCCTACCGCGAATGCCTGAACATGCCTTGTCGCCCACATTCGGTTCTTTGTGTTCAACCCACCCCCGGTACTCCGCCGAGGAGTCCGGGCGCTGGCCGATCGGCCCATAGCGGCGGGTTCGTGCCGCCGCTATGGGCCGGGTGGATCGGTTACGCGCTCAGGCCCCGAGCAACTGGGCGCAGCGGAGCAGGCCCAGATGGCTGTACGCCTGGGGATGGTTGCCCAGGGACCGCTCGGCGACCGGGTCGTACTCCTCGCTGAGCAGCCCCGTCGGACCCGCCACGTCCACCAGCTGCGCGAACAATGCCTCGGCGTCCGACCGCTTCCCGATCAGCAGGTAGGCCTCCACCAGCCAGGCCGCGCAGAGGTGGAACCCGCCTTCGCCGCCGGGCAGCCCGTCGTCGTGGTGGTACCGGTAGACGGTGGAACCGCTGCGCAGCTCCGCTTCGGTGGCCACAACCGTCGCCGCGAACCGGGGATCGGCGGGATCGATCAGGCCGCTCAGCCCGATATGCAGGGTCGCCGCGTCGAGGTCGGTGCCGTCGTAGGCGGCGGTATAGGACTGGACCTCGTCGTTCCAGCCCTTGGCTTTCACCTCTTCGGCGATGGTTTCGCGCAGCGGCAGCCAATCGGCGTCGACCGGGCGGTCGAACTTCTCGGCGAGGGTGAGTGCGCGGTCCACCGTGAGCCAGCCCATCACCTTCGAATACACGTGGTGGCGGGGGTTGCCGCGGATCTCCCAGATGCCGTGGTCGGGTTCGGTCCAGCGCCGCTGTACCGCCGACACCATGGCGTGCACAAGTTCCCAGTCCGCGTCGGGCAGCACCTTGCGGGGGTCGGTGATGCCCTGCTTCTCCCGGGCGTGGGCGAGGCTGGTGATCAGATCCACGATCGGTCCGAAGACATCCAGCTGAACCTGCATATTCGCCGCGTTGCCGACGCGGACCGGACGCGATCCGGCGTAACCGGGCAGCTGATCGATCACCGCTTCCGGGGGCAGCGTTTCGCCGTAGATGGTGTACAGCGGGTGCAGTCGTTCGGGACCCGGCAGGGTTTCCAGGACGCGATGCACCCAGTCCAGGTACTGCTCGGCCTCGCCCAGTGACCCCAGCGCGACCAGTGCGCTCGCGGTCAACGCGGCGTCACGCAGCCAGCAGTAGCGGTAATCCCAGTTGCGTACGCCGCCGATATCCTCGGGCAGCGAGGTGGTGGCCGCCGCCAGGATGGAACCGGACGGCGCGTGCACCAGACCGCGCAGGGTCAGGGCGGAACGTTTCATCAGGTCGGGTTTGAGGGCCGGCAGGTCCAGCGTCCGCGCCCATTCCGACCAGTACAGTTCGGCGATCCGGCGGCGTTCCGGCTCGCTGGTCGCGGCGGGGCCGAGATCGTTCGTTCCGCAGCGCAGCTCCAGGACCACCGGACCCTGGGACGGGTCCACGACGGCGGTTGCCGAATCGTGTACGCCGTCGCTGTGGATCTCCCAGGCGACGCCGGGGGAGCGCAGTACCACCGGGTCGTTGGTGCCCCATACGCGCAGACCGTCGCGTTCCACCTCGATGGATACCGGCACCTGGCCGAATTCGGGCCGGGGTGCGAAGGTCACCTGGGCCGAGGTGGTGCCGGTGATCACGCGGGTGAGATCGGTCCGGTCGGGGTCCACATCATGGGGGAGGTAATCGACGACCGACAGTTTCGCCCAGCGGGTCTCCACCGTCATGGTGCTGTCGATGTAGCGCTGCGAGAGCGGCAGGCCGGGGCGCTGCGGGGTGATCGAGAAATGTCCGGCGTCGAGGCCGCCGAGCAGATGTGCGAATACCGCCGCGGAATCCGGTTCGGGATGGCAGAACCAGGTCACCGTGGCGTCCGGGGTGAGCAATGCCACCGAACGCGGGCTGGCGAGCATGCTCAGGCGTTCGATCGGCGGCGCGCTGGCGCCGGCCAGCCAGGTGCGGCGTTCCTCCAGCAGGTAGGCCAGTGCATGCGAGACCGCCTCGGTGCTGTCCACGCGATATTTGGCCAGCGATTCACCGTCGCCGACCTTGATACCGATATCGGGGCCGGACAGTACTCGGAAGGCTTTCTCATCGGTGACGTCGTCACCGAAGAACACCGCGGCCGAGGCGCTTTCCTGATGCCGCACGGTGCTCAGTGCGGAACCCTTGTCCGTGGGGACGACCGCGAGTTCGATGACGGCCTTCCCCTCGGTCACCTGTACACCGACCCAGGACGCCGGACCCTTCCGGGCCTGGTCGAGCGCGCGGCGCCCCACCTCCGGCGCCGCGTTGCGCACATGCAGTGCGACGCTGGCCGGTTTGACCTCCACGGAGGCGCCGATATTCTCCGCGGCGATCTTGCTCAGGGCCGTGACCACTTCACGCAGCAGCTGTCTGGCGTCGTTGTCGATGGCGTGGACGAAACCCACGTCGAATTCCGAGCCGTGGCTGCCGATCAACTGCACCTCTACCGGCAGTCGGGACAGTGCGGCGAGGTCGCGTAGGGCGCGGCCGGAGATGACCGCGGCGGTGGTGCCGGTCAGCCCGGCCAGTGCGCGTAAGGCCCGGACGGATTCACCGTGCGGGTACGCCTTGGACGGATCGGAGACGATGGGCGCGAGGGTCCCGTCGTAATCCGATGCGACCAGCAGCCGAGGCACGCGCGCGACTGTCGCCAGCGCTCGGCGGAGTTCCAGTGGCAGATCCTGTGCGCTCACGCATCCAACCTATTGATCGGAGTTTTCGTTAAGAGGGGGCGCGCATGACAATACTGTGTCATCATCGCCCGTCCGATTCGGCGGGAAGTGCGGGCGGTTGCCTGCGAAGCCCACACGGATCATGGTAGCCGCGGGTACGCCCCGACGGGGGTCTCGGCAGCTACGGCGAAAACGGGGTCAGCCGGTCAGGAACGGTCGCCGAGCAGCAGGTCGACGGTCAATTCGAGACGTTCGGACACATCGGTCGCCGAGGCCCGGCGAGTGAGCCAGGCAACCAGATTCGACAGCCACACATCGCTGATGACACGGGCGATGGCAAGCTGGCGTTCGGTGGGATCGCCGTCGTTCATGGCGCGGGCGAACACCCGGTCCATCACCTTGCCGACCCGGTCCACCTCAGCGGCCGCGGAGGCGTCGGCGAACATGAACGCGCGGGTCATCGCTTCGGTGAGCAGTGGGTCGCGCTGCATCATGCGGGTGATCTGGGACAGCAGCACATGCATCCGCTCCTCCGGCGATTTGCCGGCCAGCGGTTTGCGCTTGCCCTCGAACTGCTCGAATTCCCGGGCCAGGGCCGAGACCAGGAGGTGCACTTTGGACGGGAAGTACCGGTACAGGGTGCCCACCGCGACATCGGCGCGTTCGGCGACGGCCCGCATCTGCACCGCGTCGTAGCCGCCCTTCGAGGCCAGTGCCAGGGTGGCGTCCAGGATCCGCTTGCGCCGCTCCCGCTGGGCCGCCGAACTCAGTTCGTCCTCCCGCAGCGTGGTGACGGGCGCGGCCGAGGCCGCATCCGAATCGCCGGGCCGGGAACGGGAGGGGCTGGCCATGGAGCGGAGTCCTTTCCGTGACGTGGTCGAGCGCGAGCGGGTCGGTGGGATCATGCCTTGACTTCCGCCCGCCGTGGATATTAGAACATGTTCTAGGTGTGGGAGTCACGCCGGAAAGGCGGTATGGACTGTGACCATCGCCACCACTGACGAGCATAAAGCCGTTCAACAGTCGATGAACGGATGGGCCGCAGCGGCGCAACCGATTGCAACAATGCGGGCCGAGACCACCGGCTTCTGGCGTTCGTACTGGCCAACGCTGACCGAGCTCGGAATCTTCCAAGTAGCGGTGGCCGAGGAGGCAGGAGGCGCGGGCGGATCGGTGACCGATCTGGCCGTTTTCCTCGAACAAGCGGCGCACGACCTGGTCGGCGGCCCGGTGCTGACCACCGCGGTGGCCGGCTACGTGACGGCCGGTGCGCTACCCGAGGATCAGCCCTGCGGGATCGCGCTGGATACGGTCGTCGCCGAGGAGGCCGAACCCGCCGCGGGTTCAGCCGTGCCACAGCTTCGATCGGCCGATGACGCGAACCTGCTCACCGGAACCTGGGAAACGGTGCTCGGCGCCGAATCCGGTACTGCGGTGCTGCTACCGGTCGACACCCCGGACGGCCGGCGCTGGTGTCTGCTGCCGCCGGATACGGGCGGGCTGCAACTGGAACCACTGGAATCACTCGACCTGGCGAGCCCGCTGGCCCGGGTGCGCTGCACCGATGTGCGGGTGGATGCTGCGGCGCTGTTCGCGCCCGCCTACGCCGTCGAAGATCTGCTGGTCGCGCTGGCCGTGGCCGAACTAGCGGGAGTGACCGGCTGGTGCCTGTCCACTGCCGTGGAATACGCGAAGGTCCGCGAGCAGTTCGGCCGCAGTATCGGCTCGTTCCAGGCCGTGAAACATATCTGCGCCTGGATGCTGTGCCGGACCGAACTCATCCGGGCGGTCGCCGCCGATGCCGCGGCCGCCGTGGACACCGGCGCCGCCGAACTGCCCATCGCCGCCGCGATCGCGGCCTCCATCAGCCTCGACGCCGCAGTGGAAACGGCCAAGGATTGCATCCAGGTGCTCGGCGGTATCGGGTTCACCTGGGAGCACGACGCGCACCTGTACCTGCGCCGGGCGGTAGCACTTCGCCAGCTGCTCGGCGGTGGGTCCTACTGGCGTAGCCGGGTCACCGAACTGACCCGCGCCGGGCAGCGGCGCACCACCGGCGCCGACCGGGTGTTCGCGGACGCGGCCGCCGTGGGCGGCACCGATACCGGCGCCGTCACCGACGAGCTCGCCACCGAAGTGACCCGGATCGCTGCCCTGCCGACCGACGAACAGCGCACCGCGCTGGCCGAGGCAGGCATGATCATGCCGCACTGGCCCGAGCCCTACGGCCGCGCCGCCGACCCGATGACCGGTCTGGTGATCTCCGAGGAGTTGCGCCGCGCGGGTCTGACCGTGCCCGATCTGACCATCGGCGGCTGGGCGATCCCGACCCTGCTGCAGCACGGAACGCCCGAGCAGATCGAACGTTTCGCCTGGCCGACCCTGCGCGGCGAAGTGGTCTGGTGCCAGCTGTTCAGCGAACCCGGCGCCGGTTCCGATCTCGCCGCGCTGCGCACCAGCGCCGAACGCACCGAGGGCGGCTGGATCCTGCGCGGCCAGAAGGTGTGGACTTCGCTGGCGAAGGAAGCGAACTGGGCGATCTGCCTGGCCCGCACCGATCCGGCCGCACCGAAGCACAAGGGCATCAGCTACTTCCTGGTCGATATGCGCAGTGCCGGGATCGATATCCGGCCGCTGGTGCAGATCACCGGCGAGGCACGGTTCAGCGAAGTGTTCCTCGACGAGGTGTTCGTACCGGACGACTGTGTGGTCGGCGCGCTCGGCAACGGCTGGAAGATCGCCCGCTCCACGCTGTCCGCGGAACGGGTCGCCATGAGCGGCAACGGTATCGGGCCCGCGCTGGAGGAGCTGATCACCAAACTGCCGGCCACCGGGCGGGGTTCGGAACTGACCAACGACCGGCTGGGCGGTTTCGTCGCCGACGCGATCGCCGGACTGCTGCTGGAACAGCGTGCAGCGGTGCGGATCCTGGCCGGCGCCGATCCGAGCGCGCAGAGCAGTGTGCGCAAATTGGTGGGCGTACGGCACCGGCAGGCGGTCGCCGAGTTCGCGGTACAGGTGGCCGGCCCGGCCGGTGCGCGAACGACCGAGGACACCTCGGAATTCCTGCTCACCCGCTGTCTGTCGATTGCGGGCGGAACCGAGCAGATCCTGTTGACCGTGGCCGCCGAGCGGATCCTGGGCTTGCCCCGCGACGCGGCCGGCTAGTTCGTGCGACGACTGGAGAGCAGAACGTGGACTTCACCCGAGACGAAGCTCAGGAGGCGGTGGCCGAGGTCGTCGTCGGACTCCTGGAGCGACAGGCAGCCCGCGACAGCGCGCTGTGGCCCGAACTGGCGGCGACCGGACTGCTGTCGGTAGCGCTACCGGAGCGGTTCGGCGGCGACGATATGGGTATCGATGCGGTATCGGTGCTGCTGACCGAACTGGCCACCGACGCGGTGGCCGCACCCGCCCTGCCCACCCTGGGTTTCGGTGTCCTGCCCCTGCTGGGTGCGGTACCGGAGAGTGTGGCGGCGGAGGTGTTCCCGGCGGTCGCCGAGGGCGCGGTACTCACCGCTGCCATCAGCGAGCCCGGTGCACCGCTGACCACCGAGCCCACCACCAAGGCGGAGGTCTCCGGCGATACCGTGCGGATCACCGGATACAAGGTCGCGGTGCCGTGCGCGGATCAGGCCCGCTGGCTGCTGGTCACCACGGAATCCGGGGTCGCCGTCGTCGATGCGAAGGCGGCCGGCCTGTCGCTGGCGCCCTCCCCGGTCTCCGGCGGGCTCCCTGAATTCTCGGTGAAACTGGACGGGGTGGAGATTCCGGCCGACCGGTTGCTCGCCGATGCGGGCCCGCGGCTGCACCGGGTCGTACTCGCCGCCATCGGCGCCGTCGCCGACGGATTGCTGTCCGGTGCGGTGAAACTGACTGCCGCGCACGTGGGTACCCGGCAGCAGTTCAACCGGCCACTGGCGGAGTTCCAGGCCGTCGCCCAGCAGATCGCGGACCTGTATGTGGTCTCGCGTACCCTGCACGTCGCGGCGGTTTCCGCGAACTGGGCGCTCGGGCAGAATGCTCCGAGCCCCGAACAGCAGCAGCGGATCGACGACGATCTGAACGTGCTGGCCTATACCGTGGCCGCGGAATTGCCGCGCGCCATGCAGAAATGTCATCACCTGCACGGCGGTATCGGAGTGGATGTCACCCACTCCATGCACCGCTATTACTCACAGTCCAAGGACCTCGCCCGCTGGCTGGGCGGCGCCGCACTGCGGCTCGAACGATTGGGGGCAGGGTGTTCATCGATCTGACCAGCGAACAACGCAAACTTCGTGACGATCTGCGCGCCTATTTCGCCGATCTCGTCACTCCGGAAGAGTCCGCCGAAATGTTGGTCAACCGGCACGGCGACGCCTATCGCGCCGTGGTCCGCCGGATGGGCCACGACGGCTGGCTCGGTGTCGGCTGGCCGAAGGAGTACGGCGGGCACGGATACGGCCCGGTCGAACAGCAGATCTTCTACAACGAGGCCTCCCGCGCCGATGTCCCGCTGCCGCTGGTCACTCTGCTGACCGTCGGCCCGACCCTGCAGAAGTTCGGCACGCAGGAGCAGAAAGAGAAGTTCCTGCCCGGAATCCTTTCCGGCGATATACATTTCGCCATCGGATACTCCGAACCGGAAGCCGGCACCGATCTCGCCGCGCTGCGGACCAGCGCGGTCAAGAACGATTCCGGCGATTGGGTCGTCAACGGCCAGAAGATCTTCACCACCGGCGCGCACGAAGCCGATTACGTCTGGCTGGCCTGCCGCACCGGTTCGGTGGAATCGCGGCATCGCGGGATCACCATCCTGATCGCCGATACCTCTGATCCGGGCTATTCCTGGACGCCGATCATCACCGCCGACGGCGCGCATCACACCAACGCCACCTACTTCGACGACGTCCGGGTTCCGGCGAGCATGCTGGTGGGCGAGGAGAACAAGGGCTGGCGGCTGATCACCACCCAGCTCAATCACGAGCGGGTGAGCCTGGGGCCGTCCGGCAAGATCGAACAGCTCTACGACAAGGTCCACGATTGGGCGAAGCCGCGGGCGATCCTCGACGAACCCGAAGCGCGGCGCGCGCTGGGCCGTATCCACGCCATGACCCGGCTCAACGAACTGTTGAACTGGCAGGTGGCGGCCACCGCGGAGGATCCGGACACCGATCAGGCGCAGGTCATCGCGGATGCTTCGGCGACCAAGATCTTCTCCACCGAATCGCTGCAGGAAGCCGGCCGGCTGGCCGAAGAGGTCGTGGGCCGCTTCGGCGATCCGGCCGATCCGGACACCGCGGAACTGCTGGGCTGGCTGGACCGGCGCACCAAACAGAACCTGGTGGTGACCTTCGGCGGCGGCGTCAACGAGGTCATGCGCGAACTCGTCGCCACCGCGGGCCTGAAACTGCCCCGGGTCCCACGTTGACCGGGTTCGGCCGGATCCCGTGCCCCACCCTCTATCCCTAAGGAGCAGTTCCTTGCCGGATATCAGTACGCCGGAAGAGATCACCGCGGCCGCGGAGAAGATCATGGCGGCCGGCGCCAGCGCGCCCCGGCTCGGCCGGGACCCGGTGAACCAGCCGATGATCAACAACTGGGTGGAGGCCCTGGGCGATACCAACCCGGTGTACGTCGACGAGGCCGCCGCGAAGGCGGCCGGGTTCGACGGGATCGTCGCCCCGCCGGCCATGGCCCAGGTGTGGACCATGCTGGGCCTGGGCGGCCGCCGCCCGGCCGACGACCCCATGGAGGCCACCAACGCCCTGCTCGATTCCGCGGGCTACACCTCGGTGGTCGGCACCAACTGCGAGCAGATCTACCACCGCTACCTGCGGCCCGGCGAAGAGGTGAACATCACCAGCGCGCTGGACAGCATCGTCGGCCCGAAGAAAACCGGGCTCGGAGAAGGGTTCTTCCTCACCTACCGCACCAGCTGGTACGTCGGCGACGAACTCGTCACCGAAATGCTGTTCCGCATCCTGAAATTTGCGCCCGGTACCGGTGCGCCCCCCAAGCCGTCGGCCGCCGATCGCGTCCGGCCGCTGGTTTCCCAGGACACCGAATTCTTCTGGGAAGGCGCGAAAGCCGGCGAGCTGCGCATCCAGAAGCTGCCCGACGGCACGCTGCGCCACCCGCCCGTACCCGCGATCTGGCAGGACAAGACCGAACCCGTCGACTACGTCGTCTCCTCCGGTAAGGGCACCGTGTTCAGTTTCGTCGTGCACCACGCACCCAAGGTCCCCGGTCGCGATCTGCCGTTCGTGGTCGCGCTGGTGGAACTCGAGGAAGGGGTGCGGATGCTGGGCGAACTGCGCGGTATCGAACCCGGCAAGGTCGAGGTGGGACTGCCCGTCGTCGCCGATTTCGAAAAACTGGACGACGATACGGTGCTGCCGTTCTGGAAGGTGATCCCGTGACCACAACATTCGATCCGGCGGCGATCGCGGTGGGCACCGAACTGCCCGAACTGTCCATCCACGCCGACCCGACCTTCGTGATCAGCACCGCCCTGGCCACCCGGGACTTCCAGGATGTGCACCACGACCGGGACAAGGCGATCGAGCGCGGTTCCAAGGATATTTTCGTCAATATCCTCACCGATACCGGCCTGGTACAGCGGTTCGTCACCGACTGGGCGGGCCCGAGCACGGTGGTGAAATCCATTTCGCTGCGACTCGGGGTACCCCTCTACGCCTACGACACCCTGACACTCACCGGAAAGGTGACCGCGCGCGCGGGCTCCGAGGTGAACCTCGAGGTCATCGGCAAGGACAGCCTCGGCGATCACATCGTCGCGAAGGTCGTCATCGATATCGCGCGCTGCGGCGGAGGTACGGAATGAGCAACTCGGATCATCCACTGTCCGGCCGGGCCGCCATCGCGGGTATCGGCGCCACCGATTTCTCCAAGGAATCCGGTCGCAGCGAACTGCGGCTGGCCGCGGAAGCGGTGACCGCCGCGCTCGCCGACGCCGGGCTCACCCCGGCCGATGTCGACGGCCTGACCACCTTCACGATGGATACGAACCTGCAGGTCGCGGTCGCACGGGCCACGGGTATTCCCCAGCTGAAGTTCTTCAGCCATATCGGCTACGGCGGCGGCGCGGCCTGCGCCACCGTGCAGCAGGCGGCGATGGCGGTGGCCACCGGTGTCGCGGACGTGGTGGTGGCCTACCGGGCGTTCAACGAACGTTCGGTATCGCGATTCGGCCAGTTCTCCACCTCGCTGGCCGCGGCGCCGACCTCCTCCGGGATCGACGCCGGCTGGTCGTACCCGCACGGCCTGGGCACACCCGCCGCGCAGGTCGCGATGGTGGCGCGCCGGTACATGCACGTCTACGGCGCGACGAGCGCCGACTTCGGGCGGATCGCCGTCGCGGACCGCAAACACGCCGCGGTCAACCCGAACGCCTTCTTCTACAACAAGCCGATCACCCTCGACGATCACCAGAAGTCGCGCTGGATCGCCGAACCGCTGCACCTGCTGGACTGCTGCCAGGAATCCGACGGCGGGGTCGCGATCGTGGTGACCAGTGCGGAACGGGCCCGCGATCTGCCCAACCCGTCCGCCGTGATCACCGCCGCCGCCCAGGGCAGCGGGGCCGACCAGTACGTGATGACCAGCTACTACCGTGACGCGCTCACCGGGCTCCCGGAAATGGGCCTCGTCGGCGACCAGCTGTGGGAACAGAGCGGTTTGCGTCCCGACGATATCCAGACCGCAATTCTGTACGACCACTTCACTCCTTTTGTGCTCATGCAGCTGGAGGAACTGGGATTCTGCGGGCGCGGTGAGGCGAAGGATTTCATCGCGGACGGGGCAATCGAAATCGGTGGAAAACTACCGATCAACACCCACGGCGGACAATTGGGTGAGGCGTATATCCACGGGATGAACGGTATCGCCGAAGGGGTCCGGCAATTGCGTGGAACCTCGGTGAATCAGGTCGAAAATGTGGAGAACGTACTGGTCACCGCCGGTACCGGGGTGCCGACCTCGGGTTTGGTGCTCAGCGCCGACCACGCCGCCTGAGCCGGTCCCGGGCGGCCGGAGCGAATACGTTAGGTCGCCCGGTACCAGCGGTGGGTAGACGGAGCGGGGATGCTTCGAGGGTTCCGGCCCTGAGCTGAATCGGAGCGCTCCCCAGCAGGGCGGTATCGCGGCTCGCGCGCTGACCACGGTCGCAGGCTCTTCTCGGTTCGAGTGTTCATTCGAAGTAGGCGGCATAGGCGCTGCTCGGCGCAATCGTCGGCGGTGTGGTTCGTGGCCGACACAGAACCCCCAGGAGGCCTGCACACCGGCCGGCCTCAATGTTTGCTCGATCGGTGGCCGGTGGGTGCACACGCGCGTCGAGCCCTCGCCGGGTCGTGTTCGCGTCAATCCTGATGGACGGGCGACGCCGGCCGCCGCTCACGGCCTCTCGATTGCGTATCGGTCGAGTTGGGAGTCGTGGCCCCCCGTTTCGCGGGGCCGTTTCCGGTGCACCCGCACGCTTGTGAGTTTTCACAGTCGGGAACAAGATATAACTGTCGATTACGCAATGGGCAGTAGGTTTGCCGGCAAGGGGCTGGTAAAGATGAAAAACTCGTCATTTCATATTCTCGAATCACTCCCGGACCGGCCGTCCGGCATGTAAATATGTGGCAGTTCTTGGCAATACACATGGTGGAGTCGAAGTTTTGGCCGGGTCGCGGGCGCTGATCGCGCGCATTGTGGCGGTGTTCGCGCTGCTGTTCTGCGCTGTCGTCGCGCTGCGCGGACATATTCCGGGGATGCCGGAAAACCCGGCGGAAAACGCCGGCGGCGCCTCCGCGGTGCTGTCGGTGGTCCTCATGCCCGTCCTGCTCACCGTCTCGATCGTGGTGCTGCTGGCCGGGGTCATCGCCAGCCAGCACCGGCTGCCGCTGGCCATGCCCGACCTGGACGCCGACGAATCCGAACAGAACTGGCGGCTGGGGCGCTTCGGGGTGATCGTGCTGTTCGCGCTGGCCGTCGCCGGCGTGCTGGCGTCAATGGTTTTCGCCGTCTATTTCATCGGGTTCCAGCGCCCCGGCGAGCAGATTCCGGCGGCCCCGGAGCAGGGTTCCGAACAGCCCGCCCCGCCTGCTGTACCGCCCGGTATGGAGGAAGACGAGCCGGTGCTCACCGGTACCGGGCTCATCCTGGCCACCGCCGCCGCCGCGACCTTGGTGGCCGTGGCGGTGACAGGCCTGGTGGTTGTCACCGTGAACACCCAGCGCCGGGAACGCAGATCCGAATCCGAAGAATCCGCGGGCGTCGACGACGAGCAGTTGCGTGAGGAGACCCTGTCCCTGGTGAAAGCCGCCGAGATGGGGTTGGCCGCGATGAACGCCCCCGGCCAGGACCCGCGCACCGCGATCATCGCCTGCTATCTGGCGATGGAACGCGGGCTCGCCTACGCCCGCGCCGCGGCGCCGCTGGCCTCCGACACCCCCATGGAGGTGCTGGCCCGCGCCTTCGAGCACGGAGCCCTGCACGATGCCGCCGCCCGCGAGCTGGTCGCGTTGTTCGAGGAGGCCCGGTTCAGCCCACACGCCATGCTGGAGTGGCAGCGGATGCGTGCCGAACAGTTGTTGCGCGTGGTGCTGTCCGATCTTCAAGGCACATCGTCGCTCGGCGCATCCGATGCGGAACTACCGGATCGAGCGGCGTATCTGCCCGGCGGGACGGTGGCCCGATGACCCGCCCCTGGATAGTGGTGACCGCGATCCTCGCCGTCGCCGTTTTCGAGATCGTGGCCTATCTGCGGGCCCGCGAATTCATGTTGATCGCCGCCGGAGTGCCGGTGGCGATCGCGTTGTGCTGCTTCGTCTGGGTGCTGCTGCGCCCGGAGAAGAAAGAGAAGGAACTCGTCGACGAGATGGAGAACGGGCCCGCCGAAATGCTGCGCCACTGGCATGCCCGCGCCGAAATGCTTGTCGATCGTGCCGACGGAAACCGTGCCGACTGGGATCGGCATCTACGCCCGCTGCTGGCCAAGGAGTTCCAATTGTCCGCCGGATTGCGGGTCAGCAAGAACCGGCGGGCGCTGGAAAGTGCCGGTATCCATCTCTTCGGCGCCGAATTGTGGCGCTGGGTGGATCCGGCGGATTCGGCGTTGCGTGACCAGAACACGCCCGCGCCGGGTCGCGCGGCTCTGGACGAGATCCTGAGCCGCCTTCGAAGAATGTGAGATGGGTCGACGCATTGCGAGTAAAGACATGACGATGCCCTTGGACGCGACTGTCCAACGCACCGAAGCCGTGCTCCGGGAGGTTTCCCGGGTCGTGGTCGGTAAACGTGACGAGCTACAGCTCATCATGATCGCGATCCTGTCCGGCGGGCATGTGCTCATCGAGGACCTGCCCGGTCTGGGCAAAACATTGATCGCCCGTTCGTTCGCGGCGGCGCTCGGCCTGGATTTCACCCGGGTGCAGTTCACCCCCGACCTGTTGCCCGCCGATCTGCTCGGCTCCACCATCTACGACATGTCCACCGGCCGCTTCACTTTCCGCCGGGGCCCGGTGTTCACCCATATGCTGCTCGCCGACGAGGTGAACCGCACTCCGCCGAAAACCCAGGCGGCGCTGCTGGAGGCGATGGCCGAAGGCCAGGTGAGTATCGACGGCGAAACCTTCCCACTGCCGCAGCCGTTCGTGGTGCTCGCCACCGACAACCCGATCGAATACGAGGGCACCTACCCGCTGCCGGAAGCGCAGCTGGACCGTTTCGCAATTCAACTGCGTCTCGGTTATCTCTCCGAACTCGACGAAACAGAGATGATCCGGCGCCGGCTGGAACGCGGTGCGGTGCAGCCGCGGGTGAATCAGGTGGTGGACGCGAAGGGCCTGCTGGAAATGCGGCACGCGGTCGAATTCGTTTCCGTGCACCCGGATGTGGTGGGCTATGTGGTGGCGCTGGCTTCGGCGACTCGCGCGCATGCGCAGGTGGAGGTCGGTGCCAGTCCGCGGTCGGAACTGGATCTGGTGCAGATGGCGCGCGCCCGTGCGCTGCTGAACGGCCGCGACTACGTCATCCCCGAAGATGTGAAAGCCCTCGCCGTACCCGCCATGGCGCATCGCATCACCCTGCGGCCGGAAATGTGGGTGCGCCGGATCCGCGGCGAGGATGTGATCGGCGAACTCCTGCGCCGGCTTCCGGTTCCGCGCGCCGCCACGCAATGAGACACCGCGACGCCACCGCCACCGTCGAGGCGAGGTTGCGCTGGCGCCCCGCCCCGCTGACCTATCTGCTCGCCATCGCCTCGGCGGTCGCGCTGTTCGGCGCGGTGATCTCGGCCAGCTGGCAGCTGGTGGTTTTCGCCGCGCCCATGCTCGGGGTGCTGGCCAGCGCGCCGTGGCAGGTATCGCGCACCCGGATCCAGGTGGACGGCGCCGGCACCCAGCGGTGTTTCGAGGGGGAGCAGGTCACGATCAGCATTGCCGCATTCGTCGACCAGGGGCACGCCCTGCTGCGCTGCAAACCGGTGGTCACCGACGGGATGACGGTCACCATCGACGAATCGTCGGATTCCGGGACAGCGCCCGCCGGATTGCGGCTGACGGTATCGGCGCAGCGGTGGGGTCGCTATCCGATCTCGGTGCGGGTGAAGGCTTTGAGCCCAGCCGGGATGGCGCTGGCCACCGTCACCCTGCCCGCCGGGGAAATCTTCGTCTACCCGGTCACCGACCCTCAGCGAATACCGCTGCCGCGCACCGAACTTCCCGAACGACTCGGCGTGCACCTGACCCGCCGGCACGGCCCGGGCGTGGAGTACGCAGATATCCGCGCCTACGCGCCCGGCGACCAGCTCCGCATCGTGAACTGGCCGGTGAGTGCCCGCCGCGGCCGGTTGTATGTGACCGAACGCCTGACCAACCGCTCCGCCGACGTCGTCGTCCTGGTGGACACCTCCCAGCAGGCCCCCGGGCCGGCCACCGACGCCCTCGAACTCTCGGTCCGCGGTGCCGCGCAGGTGGTGCAATCGACCTTGCAGGCCGGCGACCGCACCGCCGTGGTCTGCCTCGGCCGATCGCCCCGCTGGCTACGCCCCGATATCGGCCGCCGCCAGTTCTACCGCATCGTCGACACCGTCCTCGACGTCGGTGACGAGCACATCCCCACCACCGGGACCCTCGCGCCGTGGGCCGCCGTCCCGCTCGGTGCGGTCGTCGTCGCGTTCTCCACGCTGCTGGACACCCAGTTCGCGCTCGCCCTCATCGACCTGCGCAAACGAGGTCACGTGGTGGTGGCGGTGGATGTGCTGCGCGGCAGCCCGTTCGCCGGCGACCTCGACCCCACCATGGAGAAGATGTGGCAGCTCGAGCGGATGTCGATGTACCGCGATATGAGCACGGTCGGCGTCGATATCGTCGGCTGGGCCGCCGACACCCGCCTCGACCAGACCATGCGTCTGCTACCCCGGCACCGGCGGATGAGGCGGGTACGCCGATGACCAAATTCCTCGCCCACCTCTCCGGAACACTGCTGGTGCTACTGGTCGCGTTGATCCAGCCGTGGGCGGCCCCCGCCGCGATCATCCTGGTGATCATCGGCTGGTGGTGGCGTCTCGCCGCCGTCGGCGCGGTGCTGCTGGTGATCGGAGTCCTGGGCCTGTCCGAGGCCGGGCTGATCGCGGCCGCCGCCGCGGGCCTGGTCGCGACCACCTACCTGCTGAACATCGCCACCGTCACGGCCCCGCGCGGGGTGGTTCCGACAACACTGCCGTCGGTGATCGGTGCCGTCGTCTGGACCGGCGCTGCGGCCGCCGCGGCCGCGCTTCCCGTGGAACTGGCCTGGTCGCCGGTGGCGGCGCCGGTCCTGGTGATCCTGCTGTCTTCGATCCTCACCTACAGCATCACCGCCACCCGCCGCCGTCCGGCGAAACCGGTTACCGGGACCGTCGCCGGCGAAGGCGCGCCGCCGCCCGGGTGAGCCCGCCCACCGGCCGCGGACCCACTCACCCGCGAGGCTTCCGGTTGACGAGGGTGATGTCGCCGCCGTAGTGGTCGAGGACCCGGGGATCCATGACCGCGCGCCACAGCGGAGGCACGGCTGCGAGCAGGACCATGGTGGCGTAACCGAACGGCAGCTGAGGTGCTTCCTGTGAGCTGCGTAGCGTCTGGTAGCGGCGGCCGGGGTTGGCGTGGTGGTCGCTGTGGCGTTGCAGATGCAGCAGGAAGACATTGGTGACCAGGCGGTCGCTGTTCCAGCTGTGCCGGGGTGAGCATCGTTCGTATCGGCCGTCGGGCCGGCGTGCGCGCAGCAATCCGTAGTGCTCGAGATAATTCACGGTCTCGAGCAAGCCGATGCCGATCACGGCTTGCAACGCCAGGAAGGGAACGATGCCGGGCCCGAATACGACAGTCATCGCCCCGAACAACACGGCGCTCATCGACCACGCCTGAAGTAGCTGATTATCACGGCAGAACCATCTTTTTCCCTTGCGGGAGAGCCGTTCCCGCTCCAGCGTGAGCGCCGACCGGAAACCGCCGCCGACGCTGCGCGGGATGAAAGCCCACAACGATTCGCCGAAGCGGGCGCTGGCCGGATCTCCGGGGGTGGCGACACGGACATGGTGGCCGCGGTTGTGCTCCACGAAGAAATGGCCGTACCCGGACTGTGCCAGTGCGATCTGCGCCAGCCGGCGTTCGAGGTGTTCGGCCCGGTGGCCGAGTTCGTGGGCGGCATTGATGCCGATACCGGAAACCAGTCCCATCGTCACGGTCAGCCCCAGTTTGTCGACGAGCTGTAGCTCGGAACTCGACCACATATATCCCGCGATGGCCAGGCCGGTGAACTGGATCGGCAGGAATAGGAACGTGCACCAGCGGTAATAGCGATCCTTGGACAAGGCCTCGTAGTCCTCGTCTCGCGGGCTGCTGCCATCGCAGCCCATCGTGACATCCAAAATCGGAATCACCCCGAACACCACGATGGGACCGATCCACCAGAACAACGCCAGCCCCGTGAACTCGACCAGTTGCCCCGGCAGGAGCGCGCAACCCGGCGCTACGGTACTCAGAATCCACAGGCGACGTTTGGGATCACGCGCGCTCGGCCGTCCGAGTAGCGCCGGATCACGCTCCCGTGGCCGACCGGCGCCCCGGGATCGCGACAGTCCCGCCGCCGAATCAGGGCGCCGGAGCACCGGCACAGGTCTGGACTTCACCGGATCAAGGCAGTGCCGCGCAGTTCACCGGGGCGGGCACACCTGCGAGGCGATCGGTCACCCACGGCACCGACGTGGTCACCGACGGGAAGAACGCCATATCGTGTGTGCTCAGGAACCCGGATATGGGCGGTACGCCGGCGTCGGCTTCCAGCTGAACCTGTGTGCCGCCACCGCACCAACTCGCGGCGATACCGCGAGCGGCCGGGAACATGTCATCGTTGCGCGCCGAGTAGATACGCACCGGCACGGCCGGAGCCGTCCCGCCGAGCCGCTGTTCGTCGAACGCCTTCTTCAATTCCGGCGAGCTTTCGATCACCGCATTGATCGGCTGTCCACTGGTGGTCCAGCGGGACGTGTGCTGCGGTTGCGTGAGGGTGTTGGACAGGCCACCGCCGCATTTGCCGATCGAACCGTTCAGGATCGCCTTACCGGTGTCGTTCAGGACGGCGTCGAGTACGGGCCGGGTTTCGGGGTAATCGGCGGCGATACCGTTGAGGATCCACGCGATGGCGGGCGCGACCCCGGGCATGCCGTCGCTGCGCGCGATATATTCCGCGGGACCGGCCGGGGGGCCACCCACATAGGCGCCGCGGATGTTCAACTCGGGGGCATACACCGGTTGCAGTTCGGCCGCCGCCGCTGCTGCCATCCCGCCCTGCGAGTAGCCGTAGAGTACGACCGGCGAGCCGGGATGGAAGCCGCTGCCGGGCAGGTGCAACGCGGCACGGGCGGCATCCAGGACCGCGTAACCCTGGGTTTTGCGATTGAGGAAGTTGTGGACACCCGGGGCGGCGAGGTCGTGATAGTCGGTCATCATCACCGCCATGCCCTGGGCCAGCAGGTATTGGATCGCCATGACGTCGTATTCGAAAACCATATCGGCCGGCGGCTGGAACCGGACCACCTGCGACACCATCGCCGACGGCGCGCATTCGGGGCCCTGCCCCTGCGTACCGCCCGCATAAGCGACCAACGGGCGTTCCCCCGGACCGCGCCACGGCGCGGTCGGCTCCATGTACGTGCCCACCACCGTGGTCGGGGCATCATGGGTATCGCTGCTGGCATAGGTGAGCCGTGTCGACCGCACCGGTGTCGTTCCGGGCAGCCCCGGCACGGGCAAGGCCACCTGCGATACCTCGGTACGAAGAATCTCGCCCCCGGGGCCTTGCGACTGCGATAGCCCCGGTTGTGTCCAGGCGGATGGTGCGACCGCCACGGCGCCGGCGACCATGAGAGATCCCGACAGCACTGCGACCCACGCGCGTTTTCCGGACTTCATAGCGATCCTCCTGCGTACGGCTGGTCCCGGCAGCTATCGAACCGAAAGGCGCCGTGAACGCGAGCGCAACACCAAGGGCTTCGAGCAGAAAACGTGGCGCCTCGACTCGATAGTTCTAGATCGACTTGCGAGTATCGCTGGTCGAACGCGGAACCGGGCATATATGCACGTCGTGTCGCCGAAGAATCCGAGACCGGGCTCCGGCCGGGTAACAGTTCGGTCCCGGTTCGGTCGACCGGGCTCGGGCCGATTACACCGCAGTAGCGGCGGGTTCAGTCCCGCCGGGTGTCGGGATCGACGCGAACCCGACCGAACCCCTCGTCCAGGAGAGCTGCGCGGTCCGCCTTTCCGCCCGACCGCACCCACTCGCCGGATACGGCGTCGAGCACCGCGGTCGCTGCGTTGGTGAGCAGATCCGCGGTGTAGGCGTCGATATCCGCACCCGAGCGAGTTCGCAGTGCTTCGCTGACGCGCCGGCGCCATTCGGTGCGCCGGTGGTGCAGCCCGCCGACGAGCGCGGGTGTTGTTTGGATGAGGCGGAGGGTGGCGAATGCCTGCTCGCCGGCGTGGATCTCGTCTTGCCAGGCCCGCAGGACATGGTGCAACGCCGCCCAGGGGTCTTCTTCGGGGGGCCGGGCGGCGATGCCGGCGACCACCTTCTCTCCGGTGAGGTCGATACCGTCGAAGACGACGTCTTCTTTGGTGGGGAAATATCGGAAGAAGCTGCGTTTGGTCATCCCGGCCGAGTCGGCGATCTCCTCGACGGTCGTCTCGTCGAACCCCTTACGGACAAACAGGTCGAGGGCTACCTGCGCGATTTCGGCCTGGACTGCTCGGCGGGTCCGTTCACGCAGTCCTTCTGTCATGCACTCAGACTACTTTGTGTCATTTGGTGGCTATAATGTCACCAAGTGACAGCCGATTGGAGTGGTGAGAATGGAAGGCAAAACCGTGCTGGTGACCGGAAGCACCGGAGGTATCGGGAAGGAGACCGCACGAGCCCTGGCCGGTCTGGGCGCCGGCGTCATCCTCGTCGGTCGCGACAAGGGTCGTGCCGATGCGGCCGTGGACGAGCTCCGCACCTCCACCGGAAATCACCGCATCGCAGCGATCACAGCCGATATGTCCCGGCTCGGCGACGTCCGGCGCCTGGCCGAAGAAGCCGCTGCCCGGACCGGTGGCGTGGACGTGTTGATCAACAACGCGGGGGCGACGCGATCGCACCGAACACTGACCGAGGACGGCATCGAAACCGCGTTCGCGGTCAATGTGGTCGCGCCGTTCTGTCTTGCGCACTGGCTGATGCCGGCTCTGACGGCCGCCGGGTCGGCCCGGATCATCAACATCACCGGTGGTATCCCGAAGGGGCGGATCGACCTGGACAATCTGCAAGGCGAGCAGTCCTACATCGGACTGTCGTTCTACAACCAGACCAAGCTGGCGCAGATGGCGATGAGCTACCGCTTCGCCCAGGAGCTCGACGGCACACGAGTGACGTTGAACGTGGCTTATCCCGGGCACGCGTACACGTCGATGAACAAGGACCTCACCGCCGAAACCTATCCGCCGGCGGCACGCCCGATCGTGCCCGTCCTGCGGCTCGCCATGCCGATCTTCTACGGTCGCCGGGCACTGGTCAGGGCCACTCGCTCCAGTGTGTATCTCGCGTCCAGTCCGGAAGTCGAGGAGGTGCACGGCAGGTACTTCAACAGCAAGGCCGCGCCGGCCCGATGGCCCGATGCTGTTCTGGACAAGAACACGCGACGCGTTGTCTGGGAACTGTGCGAGGCCCAGCGCGACCGCCTGGCCACGTGGTGATCGGGCGCCGAGGTGGGATTCCGGTGCGGACGATGGTCGGCGCTCGGCCGGCCGCCGCGCCTCCCACGACTTCTGTGCCGCCGCATTAGCATCCAAGATCGTTGGCTTCGCAGTATCGGTTTCCGCAGATCGTCGGCGTACGGCTCAGGAAAGCAGGTCGATGAAAACCCTTCTCGCGCTGCTCGTTCGAATCGGCCTGGTATTCGTCTGCCTGGGCCTCGGTTCCGCGGCCTCGCCGGCGGCGGTCGCCCAACCCGGCCCTACGGTATCGAATCCCGTACTGGTGATCGGCGGATTCGATGCCGACCAGGGGATTCTGGAGAAGCTGCGCGAGGCTTTGGACGAATGGGGATATTCGGCTTATTCCATGGTTCTTCCCGCGGTGCCGTCCCTCTCCGGGGCGCCGACGGGGTCGGCTCCCATCGCCGAATCGGCAGCCGCGGTCGCGCAGGCCGTGGAGGAGATCCGGCGGGAGACCGGTGCGGCGCGGGTCGATGTCGCCGCGCATTCGATGGGCGGGCTCGCCGCCCGGCACTGGGTCAAATTCCTCGGCGGCGGCGAATCTGTCGGTACCTACGTCGATTTCGGCACGCCGAATTCGGGCCAGTCGCTCGGCTTGCTCTGTTCGCTCTTCTGGCCCGGATGCCTGGATATCGCGCCCGGTTCGCCGTTTCTGCGGGCACTCAACGAACCACCCGCGGTTCCGCCCGGACTCACCGCCTACCACCTGTTCTCGGAAAACGAAGGCCCGGAACGTGAGCCGCTGCCGGGCGCGTTCAACGCCGGCGTTCAGGATTTCTGCCCGGGCCGGCACGTGATTCACCGCGATGAACCACGCGACGGCGCGTTCCAGGAGCTGATCGTCTCGGCCTTGCGTGGAGGCCCGCTGGCCACCAGCTGTCCGTAGCAATACTGCTCCCGGAGCGCAGAACTCGATCAGCCATGCACGCTGGTGCGTCCGGCTAGGACGCGTCCGCCAGGACTCGCGTCATGGTGGCGAGCGGGCCCGGCGTACGTGCTCACGGAACCTCGTCCCGATCCGTTCCGAATCGATCGTTCGGGTCCGTTCCTGATCGCTCCCGCAACTACCTCACCTTCCGGAGCGTGGCTGTCCATCGCAGGCGATTTCGATGCGCTACTGAACAAGGCCGACTACCGGCGGTGATCAGGTGGTTCGCTGGAGGTGGCCGACGACTTTCAGATCGTCGGCCACCACAGCGTGGAACGTGTCAGTCGGCGTAGGTGAGGACCACGTCTCCCAGCACCGGCGCGTCGTCGCGGTCGACGGCCGTGGCGCTGATGGTCAACGTGCCCGGTTCCTGCCAGATGCGTGACCGCAGCGTCTCACCGGGGAACAGGACCCCGGCGAACCGCGCCTTGAAACCGGTGACCCGTGTCGCCGCGGACTCCAGCACCGTATCGGTGGCGGTTTTGCAGATGATCCCGTACGTGCACAGCCCGTGCAGGATCGGTGCCGGGAAACCGGCTCCCTTGGCGAATTCCGGGTCCGAGTGCAGCGGGTTGCGGTCGCCGCAGAGACGGTAGAGCAGCGCCTGCTGCGGCAGGGTCGCGGTGGTGACGTCGAAATCCGGGGCCCGGTCGGGGAGTTCGGCCTTGTTGCTGGGGCCGCGTTCGCCGCCGAAACCGCCTTCGCCGCGGGCGAAGATGGAGGACCGTTCGGTCCACAGGGCTTCGCCGTCGGAGCCGGTGACGGTGAATTCCTGCACGATCACCGCGTTGGATCCCTTGTCCCAGATCTCGCTGATCCGGCCGGTGCGGGTCGCTTTACCCGAGGCGGGCAGCGGCCGGTGCACCTGGATCTCCTGTGCGCCGTGAACCACCTTCGCGAGGTCGATATCGACGCCCGGGAATTTCACCTTCGGCGGGTCGGTATCGCGCAGGGTGTGCGCGACGGTGGCGAAGGTGGGCAGGACTTGCGGCTCCCGATCGTCTAGGTAGCGCAGTTCGGCGGGATCGGTCCAGCGGTGACCGGCGCCGATACCCAGGTGGTAGAGCGCGATATCGGAGGCGGTCCAGGAGAATTCCTTGCTCGGCAGTTCCGCGCCGAGCGCTACCTGTGGATCGATGGGCATAACTTCTCCTCGGCTCAGGCCTCGGCCGGTGACGCGGCGGACCCGGCCTTCTTGCGGTCGATGATGTCGTGGACGGCGAGGTAACCGAAGGCGATGGCCGGGCCGATCGTCGCGCCGGGGCCGGCGTAGGTGTGGCCCATCACCGGGGTCGACACATTGCCGGAGGCGTAGAGGCCGTCGATCGGGGTGCCGTCCTCGCGGAGTACGCGGGCCGCGGTATCGGCGACCAGGCCACCCTTGGTGCCGAGATCGCCGGGCACCATCTTGGCGGCGTAGAACGGCCCCTGGACCAGCGCGGCGAGGCACGGGTTGGGTTTGACGGTGGGGTCGCCGTAGTAGCGGTCGTACTGGCTGTCGCCGCGGTGGTAGTCCTCGTCCTTGCCGGAATCGGCGAACTTGTTGAACCGTTCGACGGTGGCGGCGAGTTTATCGGCGGGAACCCCGATCTTCTCGGCCAGTTCCTGCAGGGTCGCGGCCTTGACGATCAGGTCGTTCTCCATCCAGCGCGACGGGAACTTCAGGCCCGGCTGCAGGCTGGCGAACATGTACCGGTTGCGGTAGCGCTGATCGAAGACCAACCAGGTGGGGATGTTCTCGCCCGGACCCTCACCCTGCCCGTATTCGCCGCCGTACATGGTGTGCACGGCCTCCACGTAGGGCGCGGATTCGTTGCCGAACCGCTCACCCTTCGGGTTGATCATGATCGAACCGGGCAGGTTGCGTTCGGACAGCGCAAACCACGGCTTTCCACCCTTGAAGATGGTCGGACCCCACCAGGCGTCCTCCATGAAGCCGATCGCGGCACCCGCGTCCATACCGGCGAGGATGCCATCTCCGGTGTTGGTGGCGGCGCCGGTCGTCCACTCAGTGGTAATCGGTTCGCGCTGGTACTTGGCGCGCATCTCGGCGTTGTGCTCGAACCCGCCGCTGCCCAGCACCACACCGTGGCGGGCGGTGAAGCGGACGGTTTCGCCCTTGTGGGTGGCCTCGACGCCGGTGACCTTGCCGTCCTCGATCACCAGTTTGTTCATCGGGGTGTCGAGCAGCACGGGCACGTTCGCGTCCATCAGGCCCTTGCGCATACCGGCGATGATGGCCTGACCCATCACCATCAGGTGCTTACGGGTGAATTTGGCCCAGTAGGTGCGCACGCCGACCCGCAGCGCCCGGATCATGCCCTTGGGGTGGCGGCGGATCAGGTTCAGCCGGACGAAATCGGCCTGGGTGACGGCGACGTTCAGCGGAGCTTTGGAGTAGGGCGGGTGGATGTTGAAGCGTTCGTCGCCGAGGATCATGGCGTTGAACGGTTTGGGTTCACAGGATCGGCCACCGGCCCGGCCGCCCGGAGCTTCGGGGTAGTAGTCGGAGTATCCCTTGACCCATTCCATTTCCAGCGGACTGTTGGCCAGCACGAAATCGAGGGCTTCCGCACCGCGGTCGATATAGGTGTCGATACGTTCGGCGGGCACCACGTCGCCGATGATGCTGTGCAGGTAGCGCCGCGCTTCCTCGCGGTCGTCGGGACCGCCCGTATCGCGCAGGGCCTTGTTGCCGGGGATCCACACCCCGCCACCCGAGCGCGCGGTGGACCCACCGTAGTAGGGCGCCTTCTCCAGGAGCACCACACTCAGCCCGTTGTGCGCGGCGGTGAGGGCGGCGGTCATTCCGGCGGCGCCGCTGCCGACCACCACCACATCATATTCCCGATCGTTCATGTAGAACACGTTATAGAATGATGGCGCTGTTGGTCTATGTTGTGTGGCAGAAGACTTATTCTGCCGCGTAACCGGCAGCGAAACTCGTTTCAATTCTGGTGGAGTGGCTCGATGGCGCAAGAATGGGATCTGACCGCCGACGTGGTGGTCGTCGGATACGGAGCGGCCGGAGCGGCGACGGCGCTGCAGGCCACCGAAGACGGTGCCCAGGTACTCGTCCTGGACCGGTTCACCGGCGGGGGAGCGACCGCACTGTCCGGCGGGATCATCTACGCCGGCGGCGGCACCTGGGTGCAGCGCGCGGGCGGGGTCGAGGACACTCCCGAGCAGATGCTGGCCTATCTGGAACGCGAAGTGGGTGACGCGGTCACGCCGGCTACCCTGCGCCGGTTCGTCGACGGCAGTCCCGCCATGATCGACTGGCTGACCGGGCACGGCGTGCCGTTCGAGGCATCGCTGTGCCCGTACAAGACCTCGTACCCGAACAACGACTACTACCTCTATTACTCCGGTAGCGAGATCTCGGGCGCTTTCAACGACATCACTCCGGCGCAGCGCGGTCATCGGGTCAAGGGGTGGGGCACGTCGGGTAAGAAGCTGTTCGAGCCGCTCGCCCGGTCCGCGGCGAACAAGGGTGTGCGCGTCGAATCGCTCACGACGGCGACTGCGCTGCTCACCGACGACACCGGCGCGGTGGTCGGCGTGCAATGCCGCACCCTGCGCGATGCACCCGCCCAGGTCCGCTCGCGCTACATCCGGATGGCCGCGATCGCCGCCAAACCCGGTATCTACTACCCGCCCCTGCGCCGCGCCCTGGAAAAGCAACTCGCCCGCCTCGACCGCCGCTACGGCACCACCATCCGGGTATCCGCCCGGCGCGGTGTGGTGCTCACCGCGGGCGGGTTCATCGCCAACCGGGAGATGGTGCACGCCTACGCCCCCGCCTACAAGAACGGGCTGGCCCTGGGCAGTTCCGGTGACGACGGCAGCGGTATCGAGATGGGTCGCAGTGTCGGCGCCGCCACCGCCCGGATGGGAAATGTCTCGGCATGGCGGTTCCTGCTGCCGCCGAGCTCGTTCACCGGTGCGCTGCTGGTGGACGGAAAGGGTCAGCGGGTCATCGACGAGACCCGCTACGGCGCTGCGGTCGGTGACGCTCTGATCAAACGGCACGACGGTATCGGTTTCCTGCTCGCCGACGAGGAACTCATGCGGAAGGCGATCTCGCAGATCGGTCCGCAGGCCGCCTGGTTCCAGCGAATGCAGTTCGAGGTCATGCGCCGTAAAGCCAAGCGCGGCACGACTCTCGACGCCGTCGCGGCCGCCGCGGGCATCGATGCGAAGGGTCTGCGGGAAACGGTCGCCGAGCACAACAGCGCCTACGCCACTGGAGCCCCCGACCCGGTCGGCAAACCCGCCGAATACGTCCGTCCCGTCGGCGCCGGCCCGTACTGGCTGGTCGATGTCTCGATCAAACGGAGCCTGACCAACCCCTGCCCGATGTTCACCGTCGGCGGGCTGGTCGTCGACGAGGACACCGGCGCGGTGAAGGGCGCCGACGGCGCCGATATCCCGGGCCTCTACGCCGCCGGCCGCACCGCCGCCGGAATCTGCGTGAACTCCTACGTCAGCGGGTTGTCCCTGTCCGACTGCATTTTCTCCGGTCGGCGCGCAGGTCGCAGCGCGGCGGGTGAGCAGTCTGCCGCCTCCACGCCTGCTGCCGCCCGTCCTTCCGTGGATTGACGAGGGCGCAGCTGCCCGGAACCTCGCTGCACAAGGCCGGAAGAGCGCTGTGCGCCCGGGTCAGGCAGGGGCGAAGATCTCGTTCAGGGTGGTCGCGGTAAGCACGCGGGGTGTCCACGTTTCCAGTTCGTCGGTGTCGGCGGAGCGCACCCGGTCGACCGTTTCGGCGGGCAGCGTCCCGAATTTTGCGGCCAACAGCTTGAGCAGCACGCGGGCCTCCCCTTCGGCGCGGCCTTCCACTCGGCCTTCGGCGCGGCCTTCGGCGCGGAGTCGTTCTGCGGTGGTCACAGCTACCTCCTTGGCTCGCGGACCGAGCTGATTCAACAGGGCTTGCAGATCCTCGAGACCGGTATCGCCCTCCAGGAAAATGTACTCGAACACTCGCCACAGGTCATCTGTGGTCAAGTCGTTCAGATCGGCGGTAAAGCGTTGCAGATCATGGCCGAGGTTTGTGTTCTTGGCGGTGATTTTGTGCAGGATCAGCACCAGCCGCGCCGGCGGGGTGAGATCACGGGCCTGGATCGCGGCGATATCGACCTGGGACAGGTCGTCGAGCAAGATCTTCAAGCTCGGCAGGTACTCGGCCAGTTCGGCGCGAGTCCGGTCATCGATATCGATCAGCTCGCCCAGTTCGGTCGGATAGTTCCATCGTTCACCTCTGGGCCCGGAATGCACGACCAGCGGGATGACAGCGGGTAGAGCTTTGCTGTTCGGGTGGGCGTCGAGGTGCTGGGTCCAGGTCATGAGCATGTAGCGCAGCATCCGCATCGGCATGAACCTGTCCGGACACGACTGGTGCTCGACAAGGACGTAAACGTAGGCGTTGTGGCCGGACAGGCGGGTATGGAACAGCAGATCACTGTAGAACGCGCGCAGGTTCTGCTCGACGAAACCGGCCGGTTGCAACTCCAAACAGTCGAAGTCCAGACGGGCGGCGAGTGGTCCGGGCAGGTTGGCGCGCAGTATTCCGGCGATCTCGGCTTTACGGGAGCAGATCGCTTTGAACAGTCCATCGTGTGGAGTCGACGATTGCACGGCCATAGCCGGCGACGTCGCTGGTCAGTGGAACTCTATTGAATTTTACGGTCGGGCCGCGTGGCCGGTTACCGCCTGTCCAAATTCATGGGTGTTCCCCGAACAGCTTTCCATATACCTCTGATGCGCGGACTCTGAGTTCCTTCTCGTCTATTCCTCCCACTTCTTCACGTAGGGCTGGCTCTGACACGTAATCGTCTACAGATGCGAATAGCTCGTCTAAGATATCGAAGTCGGGTCCTGTTGCTTGGTTCCTGTCGTTTTTGAAGTGGTGAAGGTAATTTTGTCCGAATTCGTCAGCGCCGGACTTGCCGGATAATAGCGACTCCAAAATGGGCTTGTATCCCGCGACCATTCGTGCAATGGCAGCACTATTCTCATTCATCATCCATCGCCAAGTTTTCCTCCTTCGAGTACATTCTGTTTTTGCCCATCACTCAGCTTCCATCCCGATACAAATTTTCCAGAAGGTTTGGAACCCCTCTTTTCCGCAGGGGAGTGGTAACCCCAAAATCGGTGGCGTGTTTGAATTTGGCCTCAATTTGTTTCGGGTTCGTCTCCAGGGGGATCCCTGGCACAGGATTTACCCCTGGGCCAGGTGGTTGGCTGCTATCGGCTGCGACCGCGTCTTCGGCGTTTCGATGGTGTCGTGGAGGTGTTCGAGTTTGGTGTGGGTGTCGGTGGTATTGACGACTTTGCCGGCGTTAACGGTGGTGCCGGATGAATCCTTCCAGCGATTTCGGGGTAACTGTTCTGATGTCACGTCGATGAATCAACGGCGGTCGATCACCTTTTGGAGGTCTACGACCAGAAGTCCGTGGGTGGCGTCGGCGCTGCATAATTGATCGAATAGCCAGCGCGCCGTTGATTCCTCACGAATTTTATTCGAATTCAGATCTCGGACGGTGACAACAGTCCGGAATTTCGAGAACGGAATTCCGAGGTCGTCCTCGTAGTCGTGCGACGTTTCTAACTCCACGGCGGTGTTGTCGAGAATGAAAGCTTTCAACGTGGCGCCGTCAGGCGCTTGTTGCGTACGTGGGCGGGCGCCAGTAATCGTCTGGATAGATGTAACTAGCGTTGGCTCGTCCATGTCTGTGTCGATGAATATCTGGTGATACGAGCTCACCACATACCTCCTATGGCCAAGTGATTTCCCAGCCGTCGCCAATTATGCGGACAGTGGTCATTTTATCCGGACTGGCGCCGAGGAACCTATTCAAACCGCGCTGCGCTTCGTCTTGCGATATTCCGCTATGTTCCGCGTTGATAATTGCATTCGGTGCCTGCCCGCTCGCTGAGTTCAACGCATTCTTCACCGTGTTGTTCGACGCGCCTTCGTTGAGGGTTTTGAATTCCGTTGGGACGCCATTCACAAGCGCGTCAGGAGTTCTCGTTTCTCCTTCCGCCACTCCCTTGACATTCTTTCCTTCGTTCGCGAGTATCTCGGCGATTTCTCTTTCAGCCGGATCGAATGACTTCTCCGATTCGTCTATCTCACCACGTTCTGGAGCAGAAGTGGCTTCGACGGCGTCCTCGGCGGTTTCGATGTCCTCGTGGATGCGTTCGAGTCCGGTGCGGGCGGCGGTGATGTTGCGAGTGAGGGTGATCGAGTCATGTAGTTCTGCGGCGTCGATGATGGTGCGGAGGTCGCCTACGGTGTTGTCGATGATATCGGCGGCTTTGCCGGAGCGGACGGCGGTGACGGCGGCGGTGCCGACACCGAAGGTGATGACGGCGGCTTCGATCTCGAGGGTGCGTGTGACGGTGACTTGCTTGTCGAGTGTGTCGGCGAACACAGACAGCATGGCCCCGAGTTGGGTTCGCATCTTGTCGTGTCCGGCTTTCTGGTGTGCGCATTCGCCAGCCAGTTCGGTGAAGGTGGCGATAAGGTCTTCGGCGGCGGTTTTCATGGTCCGTAGGTCGTCGTCGATAGTGTCGACCTCGGGTGCGGTGACGGTGGCGAACAGTGTGGCGACACGGCCGAGTTCGGTGGGCAGCTCGGTGGTTTCGAAGGCCGCGGCGATAGCGTTCCAAACGGTGTAAGCGGCGTGGAGTTTGTGGGTGTCGCCGTTGGGGATGGGTATAGCGATCTTGCGGGCGAGGTCGAGTCCGTCGTCGACCAGGCTGGCCCCAGGGCCGCCGACGGAGGTCGGTGGTGGAGGCTGAGGGGTGAATATCAGGGGCGGATCGGCTGGTTTCGCAGGCGGTGGTGTGCCGGAGGTCGGATCGTGGTCGGCGAGGGCGTAGATGTGGCCGATCTGGTTGAGTGCGCCGATGTAGCGGTCGGCGACGGTGATCAGAGCTGCCACGAGCTGGTCGGTGTCCTGGACGTGTTTGTTGTAGTAGTCGGCCCCATTGTTTTCCGGGTCCGATACTGCCGGCCATGGCCGTGGTGCTTTCGAGGGCTTTCAGGTGGAATGTGTAGTTGGTGAAGAATTCGCCGACGGCGTGGTTGATGCGGGTGGCGGCGTCGTAGTAGGTGGCCGGGTCGACGTTGATGTAGTTCATCAGCCGCTATCGGTTGCCGAGGATGCGTCGCACGGTGTCGATGGCGGTGGTGTAGCGGGTGTGGGCATCGAGGGCGGCTTGGCGCATCGCGTCGACGCCGTCGCTGACGTCGGTGGCGCCGGTTGACCAGTCCCGGTAGGCGTCGGCTTGGGCGCGGGCGGCGTCACCGGTCCAGGTGTGTTGCAGGGCATCCATGCGTTGCTGGAGGCTGGTGAGGCTGTCGTTGAGGAACCCAACGAAATTGCCTGCGCGGGCGGTGAGGTTGTCGAGTTGGTCGAGGTCGACCTGGAAGGCTTGTGAATCGTCGGGCACGATGGATCCCCCGGGATATGGCTAAAGGTTCAGCGATGGGTAGCTCTGGGAATTGGTGTCGTCCTGTTCGACGAACGATGCGGTGGTGACGCCCAGGAGTTCGGCGATGGTCGACAATGCTTCCAGTACCTCGACAGCGCCACGTTTGGTTTCGTCCCAGCCCGCGCGGTAGGCGGTGGCGGAGTGGCCTTTCCATACCCCGAGCACGGCGTCGATATCGGTGTCGAGGGAGTGGAGGGCGTTCACCAGCTGGTCGGCGGTGAGCTGAACGAACTTACCCGCATCCAAGACATGGTCAGGAACTACCTGCAAGCCCGGATCCGCTGGCCCCTCTGACAAAACGTCCCCCCGAACTCATCGAACAATCGCTGTACCAACAGTACTGGCAGGGCGGGCACTGTCAATCGAACGGTTACAACCCACGGATAGCTCACATTGCTTGGTCTTCGCGGTGATCGCTCAGGGTGCGGTCGAGGAGGTTCTGGAGGTGGATGGCGAGGTCGGCGGTGGTGGTGGGGACGGCGTTGACGGTGGCGGTGGTGCGGACTCGGTAGCGGCCGTCGGGGTAGTCGATGAGGTGGAAATCGCGGGCGGGGCGGCGCGGTGGTCGTAGGCGGCGCCGGGGTAGACGGCGAAGTGGACGACGCTGCTGCGGGAGCGTTCGAAGAAGCGGTGGGCTTTGCGGCGGGCGGGGCGTGGGGCGTCGTCGGAGAATCGGGTGAACGGGGTGTCGTCTTCAGATTCGAGGGTGGCACGGTCGATGAACTTCCTGCAGCACATCATGACGATCCTCGACATGAACGGCCGCGCAGCCGTGGTCCTGCCCGACAATGTGCTGTTCGAGGGCGGGGCCGGGGAGACTCTGCGCCGCAAACTGCTGACCGATTTCGACCTGCACACGATTCTGCGGCTGCCCACCGGCATCTTCTACGCCCAGGGCGTGAAAGCAAATGTGCTTTTCGTCGATAAGAAGCCTGCCGCTGAACAGCCCTGGACCAGCAAACTGTGGGTATACGACCTGCGCACCAACCAGCATTTCACCCTGAAACAGAACCCGCTGCGCCGCCGGCATCTCGACGAGTTCGTCGCGGCCTACTTGCCCGGCGAAGACCGTGCCCGGCGGACGGAATCGAGCGGTGGAAATCGTACGGCTACGACGAACTCATAGTCCGCGACAAGACCAACCTCGACATCACCTGGTTGCGCGACGAGTCGTTGGAAGACACTGACAACCTGCCTGCTCCCGAGATCATCGCCCGCGAGATCGTAGAAGACCTGACCGCAGCTTTGGCGGAGTTCGAAGCGGTCGCGGCGGCGTTGGAACAGAGTGGGGCAGCAGGGTGGTCGAACTGATGGTGCGGTGATCGGTTTCAGGTGGTTCTTTCGTTATTGAGGACGAGAACTGGCCGGAAGAGTCGCTACCTTGGTGTTCGTGACGGATACCGCAGAAACCGCCGGCGCGGATACCCTTCCCGACAACCTCGTCGCTCGCTACCGGCACGACGGCTATCTCCATGTACGCAATGTCCTCGACCCCACCGAGCTGACCGAGTTTCTCGCCGACGCTCGGGACCGGTTGGACCGGCAGCACACGGTCGCCTGGGACGCCGAGGACGGGAACGTGATGGACTGGGTGGTCGAGCCCGAGCGGATCAGTGAACCGATGCGCCGGTTGGCATTACATCCCGGAATCACCGGGATCGCCGAACGTCTGGCAGGCCGGCCGCTGCGGCTCTATAAATCCGAGCTGCTGCGCAAAGGTACCTCCGGTAGCGCGCCGACCCCGTTGCACACCGATGACCCCGCATTCCCGTTGGACGCCGCTCCGGTAACTCTTACGGCTTGGGTGGCACTCGTCGATGTGCCCGTCGAGCGCGGGTGTATGACGTTCGTGCCCGGATCACATCGCTGGCCCGAGGATACGGTTCCGCAGTTCGAGGACCCATTCGCAGCCAATCCCGAAGCCCGTTGGTGGCCACAGGTCACCGTGCCGATCCGGGCGGGCGACTGCACTTTCCACAGTTCGCGGCTGATCCATCGCGCCGGAGCCAATACGACGGATATCGCACGGGTCTCGCTGGCGACGGTGTACATGGACGAGGCGGCGATCTACCGCCCGATCCCGGGAAACACCTATTACGACCCGGTACCCGACCGGGAACCGGGTCAACCGCTGGACAGCGACCGCTATCCCCGAGTCGGTTCCGCCGCCGGTGCCCGATGACGGGCAAAATCGACTTCAAGAAGACCCTCGACGCCTATCAGGCGAAACGCTACCGGTTCCGGATCGTAGAGGTACCCGATATGAACTACCTCATGATCGACGGCCACGGTGATCCGAACGCCTCACCCGTGTTCACCGCGGCGGTCGAAGCCTTGTACCCGGTGGCCTACAAGCTGAAGTTCGCGAGTAAACGCGACCTCGGGCGCGACTACGTCGTAATGCCACTGGAGGGGCTGTGGTGGGCCGACGATATGGACTCCTTCACGGGGGCTCGGGACAAATCGCGGTGGGACTGGACGCTGATGATCATGGTTCCGGACTGGACCGACCGGGAGATGTTTGCGGCCGCGGTCGTGCAGGCCGGGGCGAAGAACCGCCCGGCCCGCCTGGACGACGTGCGTCTGGAGACGTTGTCCGAAGGACGTTGTGTGCAGACCTTGCATATCGGCTCCTTCGATGACGAAGCCGAGGTCCTGGCGCGCATGCATCAGGAGTTCATCCCGGACAACGGACTGCGCATGGCCGGTAGGCACCACGAGATCTACCTGAGCGATTTCCGCAAGGTTGCGCCGGAGAAGCTGCGGACGGTACTCCGCCAGCCGGTCGAGGATTCGCCGAATTCCTTCGCCGACCCGGCTTCATCGGGCTCGGCGGACTGAACGCCACTCCGGTGTATTCGAGGGGCCGTTCGCTCCGGGCGTGTGACTGGCCCGCGTAACTTCCGGCCGAGTCGCGACGCCCGGCATCACGCCGCGATATCCGGCAGTGCCGGGTAGTCGATATAGCCCTCCGCACCGCCCACATACATCAGCCGGCCCTCGCGGATTTCGTTCAGCGGCGCCCCGATACGCAGACGCCGGACCAGGTCCGGAGTGGTCAGGAAGGCGCGGCCGAGGGCAATGAAGTCGGCACCGGCGGCAAGCAGGGCTTCGGCCTCGGCAACGATGGCCGCCGGATCGCGGGAATCGCCCGAATTCGCGGGATTGGCGATGAGGGTTCCGGGCCAGCTGTCGCGGAGCCGGCGCAGCAGCGGGTCGGCCGGGTCGGACCGGACTGTGTGCAGGTAGGCGAGCCCCCGGTCGGCGAGTACGGTGGCGAGGGCCGGATAGAGGTCCGCGGTGTCATCTTCTTCGATCCCGTTGACAGGGTTCGCCGGGGAAATACGCAACCCGACGCGGTGCGCGCCGATGGCGGCCGCGACCGCTTCGACGACCTCGACCGTGAAACGGATCCGGTTCGCGACCGTGCCGCCGTATGCGTCGGTGCGCCGGTTGGTGTTCGAGGCCAGGAATTGATGCAGCAGATAACCGTTCGCACTGTGTACCTCGACCCCGGCGAAACCGGCGGCAACCGCATTGCGGGCGGCGGCCGCGAAATCGGCGACGGTCCGCTGGATCTCGTCGATGGTCAACTCTTCTGGGACCACCGCTTCCCGGCGGCCGTTCGGGGTGTGAATCGTTTCGGGCAGCGCGATCGGCGAGGGAGCGACGGGTATCAGCCCACTGTTGTCGGGATGCCCGACCCGGCCCCCGTGCTGCAGTTGCAGGAACATCCGGCCACCTCCGTGCTGTACGGCCTCGGTGACCTGCCGCCAGCCCGCGACATGCTCTGCGCGGTGGATACCGGGGATGTTCGGGTAGGTCTGACCGACCGGATTCGGGGTGGCGGCCTCGGCGATGATCAGCCCGGCCGTGGCGCGCTGGGCGTAGTAGGTCGCCATCAGGCCGGTCGGTGTACCGTCCGCGGCCGCGCGGTTGCGTGTGAGCGGCGCCATCACCAGCCGATGCGACAGTTCGAGTTCACCGAGACGAGCCGGGGTGAATAGACGGCCGGTTGCTGTGGTTGTCATGTCTGGACGGTAAGACTTCACATCAATGTGAGGTTCAAGTCCGAATGAGGAACTGCGAGGTGAGAATGCGAATCGGCGAGCTGGCGCGGCGGACCGGAGTCAGTGAACGTTCACTGCGCTACTACGAGGAACAGATGCTGCTGACGGCCGACCGTACGCCGGGCGGCCACCGTGACTACCCGGAACCGGCGGTGGACCGGGTGATCCGGATCCAGGAGTTGTTCGCGGCAGGGCTGTGCAGTAAGAAGATCGTGCAGATCCTGCCCTGTATGCGCGATACCGCCGGCGGCGCCGGCGAGTATGCCACCCCCGAGCTCGTGAGCGAGCTGGAAGTCGAGCGCGACCGGATCAACCGGATGATTGCCGACCTCGTCCGATCCCGGGGGGTGCTCGACGAGGTGATCGAGCGGGCCGGCGCGGATTTCGCCACTGCACACACGTGACCGGGACGGCCGAACCGGCCTTCGACGCGATCGTCCGGCCGGCCGCGACGCCGGAGTCGGTCCGGATATCGTCGGCCCGATAAAGAACCTGATCGACCGGCAGTTCGCCGACGGCCGGGCGGGCGAGGGTTGGTGCCGACCGTCGAGGAACTGGCCCGGTCCGGGCACCTGTCGCCCGGACCGGCTGCGTAGCCGCCGCGCGTGCGGTCCGTCGGCTGGACCGTACAGGCCACGCACTATTCGAGCGGAATATCCGGCTCGTCCGTGTGCTCGGCTCGCGGTCCGTGGATCCTGCGGTCGGCCTCGGCTATCGCGATGTCGTTGATACTCGCTTCCCTGCGCCGCATCAGGCCGTGCTCGTCGAACTCCCACAGTTCGTTGCCGTAGCTGCGCCACCAGCGGCCCGCATGGTCGTGCCATTCGTACTGGAAGCGAACGGCGATGCGGTCGTCGCCGAAGCTCCACAAGCTCTTGCGGAGTGCATAGTCCAGTTCCCGCTCCCATTTGGCAGTCAGGAATGCGACGATCTCGTCGCGGCCGGTGACGAATTGATCGCGATTGCGCCACACGGAGTCCGGTGTGTATGCAAGGGCCACTCGTTCGGGGTCCCGGCTGTTCCACGCGTTCTCGGCGGCTCGAACTTTCTGGTGCGCGGTTTCCGCGGTGAACGGGGGAAACGGGGGTCGGATATCGGTCATGGCAACCTCTCAGGGTGCGGATCGGTCACGACGCCGGTGGGAGACCGGTTGCGGCCTGCTGTGCGGCGAGCGCCGTCTCGAGTTGACTGATTCGTTCTCGTAGCGGTTCGGTGGCGGCCCGCATTTCGTCCACGGTGAATCGTGGGGTGATGTATTTGGGGCAATTCCAGTCGAAGGCGACGACTTCGACCGTGAGAACGCCTTCGATCCGCCCGGTGGCCCTGAGTGGTTCGAGGGTATCGGGCGCCGGTTCTGGGTCGAATCGCGCGTGTCCGAGTATCTTGAGTCGCTTGCGATTCGGGTAGTCCACCGCGATGATCGCCACCCGGTCGTCGTGGTCGAGGTGACCGGCGGTGATGTACTGCCGATTGCCGGTGCTTTCCACCCAGGCCAACTGGGTTGGGCCGGTGACCTTCACGAAACCGGCCGGCCCACCGCGGTGCTGTACGTAGGGCCAGCCGTTGCTGCCGGTGGACGCGATGTAGAAACTGTCGCGGTGCTGCAGGAACTCGGCTTCCGCCGCGCCCAGGCCGGTGGGCACGGGCGCGGCGGAAAGCGCGTGTTCGTAGCGGTCGAGTGAGCCTTTCCGGCGCTGGTGCGCCTGCTCCTCCGCTCCGAAAGTGAGCGCGAAGAAATGCTCCATGGTCAGAAGGCCAGGATGGAGTATCCGTTGTCGACGAGGGTGCGCAGGCTGGCCACGCCGGAGGTGCCCGGCAGCGGGTTGTCCTTGATCAGATCGAGGCCGGCGGCGGTGGCGCCTTCCCGGCCGCCGAAGAGATCGCTGCAGCCGCATGAGATGCCGGCGATGGTGTGACGCACCGCCTGGTAGACGTCGTAGGCGGGATGCTCGGGTGATTCCAGCAGTTCGGGCCAGCGGGTGCCTGCGCCCTGGAATTGCACCCGGACCTCGTCGCCGGCCTGGTCGAAATCGTAGGCGGCGGCGAGGGCGTTGAACATGCGGCCGAGTGCTTCGTCGCCGCCGTTCGGGTCGCTCATCACGAGTACTGCGGTCTTGGTCGCGGTGCCGGAACTCATTGTTGTCTCCTTTGCGGCCTGCGTGAGAACGGTCGTTCTCGACGGGCTTCTGTAGTGTAGGAGAACGACGGTTCTCAACGCAAGGAGGTCATTGTGGCGGATGAGGCCGAAGCAGTGCAGGTGCTCGCCGCCGCCGATCGCCTGTTCAACGAGCGCGGGGTGCAGGCAGTCGGGATGGACAGCATCCGCGACGCCGCGAAACTACCGCTGAAACGGCTCTACCGGCTGTTCCCTTCCAAATCCGCGCTCGTATGTGCGGTCCTGGAGCGGCGCGACGGTGACGTGCGCACAGCGATTGCCGAATATGTGGAGGCGCGGGCCGATACGCCGCGCGAGCGGATCTTGGCCGTTTTCGACTACCTGCTCGAATGGTTCGCCGACCCCGACTTCCGGGGATGCCTGTTCATCAACACCGTCGGAGAACTGGGCGGTACCTCGGACGAGGTCGGCCGGATCGCCCGCCGGCACAAGCTCGCACTGCGTGACTATCTGGCCGAACTCGTCGCCGAATGTGCCTTCCCGGCCGGGTTGGCGGACCAGTTGATGATTCTCGCCAACGGCGCCATGGCCACGGCCGCCGTGCAGGGCGACGGGCCTCGGGTGGCACAGCAGGCGCGCGCCGCGGCGGCGACCTTGCTGTCCGCCGCCGAACGCAGCGAAGGTTCGTGATAGGCGCTGCTGTGGGATGCTCCGCGGCGCGGACTCGGCCGACCAGCGGTCGCGGCAGCTGCCGACATCCGTGGGCTCACGCTGCTGCCTCGCGGCGGCAACTTCGACTGCGTGGCGGCGTCGCCGGTCGGCCGGTGTCGAGGAACGGTCGCCGGAACTAGAGCCAGGTGTCCAAGGTGGTGGTGGTGAGGAAATCGTCCAGGTCGGCGCGCCAGGGGGCCGGGGTGGTCTTCTCCGGTTCGATGGCGGTGTACTGGCCGCGGTAGAACAGCAGCGGGCGGCCGTTCGCCGTCGCGGCGGTTTCCGTCATGGCCAGGACCCGGCCGATGACGATGTAGTGGTCGCCACCGTCCACCACGCGGTCCACCGCGCATTCGATGGTGGCCAGCGAGTTGTCGAGCCGGGGGAGCCCGAGTTCGGATGTGTGCCAATCGATTCCGGCGAACTTATCCGGTTCGCGAGACCCGAACCTCGCGCAGACCGGCTGCTGTTCCTCGGCCAGGACGTTGGCGCAGAACCGGCCGTTGGCCTCGATCGCGGCCCAGGAACGCGAGCCTTTGGTCGGGCAGAACAGAACCAGCGGCGGGTCGAGGGACAGCGACGCGAAGGACTGGCAGGCGAAACCGACCGGAGTGTTGTCGTCGGTGAATGTGGTGATCACCGTGATGCCGGTGCAGAACTGCCCGATGGTATTGCGGAACTGCCGGGGGTCGATGGTGGGCTCGGCTGCCGCTTCGGGGGCGCCGTCCGCCGGATCCGCTGATGCCGTCACGTTCATACCGTCCTTGCTGGTTCACGAAAGCTGCCGGCGGGCGGACCGCCGGATTGCGGCCGGCCCGGAGCGAGTATCGCACCGGGCCGGCCGTAGATCACTTGAATCCCACGGAGAAGTCGTGTCCCCACAGGCTCACCGCGGTGGATTCGCGCGCGGTCCAGCTGTGATCGTCGACTTCCAATCCTTCACAGCCGAATTCGATATCGAATCCGCCCGGGGTCTTCATATAGAACGACAGCATCTTGTCGTTGATATGCCGGCCCAGGGTCGCCGACATCTTCACCTTCTTGCGCTGCGCGCGATCCAGGCAGAGGCCGACATCGTCGGAGTTCTCCACCTCGACCATCAAGTGCACGATGCCGGTCGGGTTGGGCAGCGGCAGGAACGCCAGCGCGTGATGGCGCGGGTTGCAACCGTAGAACCGCAGCCACGCCGGGTCCCCGGCCTCCGGGCGACCCACCATCTGCGGCGGCAGCCGCATGGAGTCCCGCAGCCGGAAACCGAGAACATCCTGGTAGAACGCCTGCGCGGCCGCATCGTCGGTGCAGGTCAGGACCACGTGTCCGAGGCCCTGCTCCGCGGTGACGAATTTGTGGCCGTAGGGGCTGACGAACCGGCGGCCGAGGTACTGCGCGCCGTAGAACGCTTCGAGCGTGTTGTCGGAGGGATCCTGGAACCGGATCATGCCCTCGACGCGGCGTTCGTCCAGCTCCTCCTTGGTGCCCTCGGTGTAGGCGATGCCTTCCTTCTCGAGGGTTTCCCGGAGTCGCTGCAGCGCGGGCCCGTCGGTGACCTCCCAGCCGGAGACCAGCAGCCGGTCCTGGTCGCCGGGCACGATCACCAGGCGAGCGGCGAAATCGTCCATACGCAGATAGAGCGCATCGGGATTCGCGCCGGAGCCCTCCATCATGCCGAGCACTTTCAGCCCGTACTCGCGCCAAGCCGCCATATCGGTGGCTTCGATCCGCATATAGCCGAGTGCCTTGATACTCATCGTCATTTCTCCTTGACGCCGAGCAGGAAATCGGTGGCGAGCCGGTTGAATTCCGCGAACTTCTCGAGCTGGGCCCAATGCCCGCAACCACCGAAGACGTGCAGCTGGGCGCGGGGAACCGACTTCAATGCGACCAGTGCGCCGTCGAGCGGGTTGACCCGGTCCTCACGGCCCCAGATGAGCAGTACCGGCTGGCGCAGCTTGTAGGAGTCGCGCCAGAGCATGCCCTTCTCGAAATCGGCGCTCGCGAACGATTTACCCATCGCGCGCATCGCCGCGATCGATTCCGGCTTCTTCGCCGCTTCGAAACGCTCGTCGATCAGTTCGTCGGTGACCAGCGCCTGGTCGAACACCATGATCCGCAGGAACGCCTCGATGTTCTCCCGTGTCGGCTCATACGTGAACTTCGACAGCAGTCGCACGCCCTCGGTCGGGTCGGGCGCGAACAGGTTCGTGCTCAACCCGCCGGGACCCATCAGGACCAGCTTCCCGGCCCGGTCGGGGTAGTCGAGTGCGAACCGCACCGACGCCCCACCGCCGAGCGAATTGCCCAGCAGATGGACCCGATCGGTGATGTCGAGAGTGTCCAGCAGATCCTTCAGCGCCGACGCGCTGTGCACGAAGTACTGCGGATGCTCGGTGGGCTTGTCGGACTGCCCGTATCCGGGCTGGTCCACGGCGATCACATGGAAATCGCGGGCCAGTACCGGGATATTGCGGGAGAAGTTCGACCACGACGAAGCCCCCGGCCCGCCGCCGTGCAGCAGCACGATGGTGGGGCCGTTGCCGACCCCGGCCTCGTGATAGTGCAGTTTCAGATCCGGCCGGACCTGCGCGAACTTCGAGGTGGACTCGTAGGTGAGTTCGGCGGTCGAGGTCATCACACCATCCCGTCCGAAACCGGCAGACCGAACTCGTGGGTGCCGTACATGAGGTAGGCGCGCTCCGGATCGTTGGAGGCGTGTACCCGGCCGGCGTGCGCGTCGCGCCAGAACCGCTGTAGCGGGGTGCCGTTGACCAGGGCGGTGGCGCCGGAGCTCTCGAACAGTTTATCGATCGAGGCGATGGCCCGGCCGGTCGCGCGGACCTGGTCGCGGCGGGCGCGTACCCGCAGGTCGAACGGGATTTCCTTACCTTCGAGCAGCAGTGCGTATTCGTCGGCGACATTGCCCGACAGCTGACGCCATGCGGCATCGATATCGCTGGACGCCTCGGCGATCCGCACCTTGGTGAACGGATCCTCCTTGGCCTTCTCGCCGGCGTAGGCCGCGCGGACACGCTTGCCCTGATGCTCGACATGCGCCTCATAGGCGCCGTAGGCCATACCGACGATCGGCGCCGAGATGGTGGTGGGGTGGATGGTGCCCCACGGCATCTTGTAGACCGGGTCGGTGTTGCGTTCCAGGCCCGGCGACGTCAGATCGTTCATGGTCTTGTAGCTCAGGAACCGGTGCGTGGGCACGAAAACGTCCTTCACCACGAGGGTGTTGGAGCCGGTGCCGCGCAGCCCGACCACGTTCCAGACATCGTCGATCTCGTATTCCGAGCGCGGGATCAGGAAGCTGCCGAAATCGACCGGCTTGCCGTTCTTGATCACCGGCCCGCCGACGAAGGTCCAGTCGGCGTGGCCCGAACCAGACGACCAGGCCCAGGATCCGCTGACCTGGTAACCGCCGTCGACCACGGTGCCCGCACCCATGGGCGCGTAGGAGGAGGAGATCCGGACATCGGTGTTCTCGCCCCACACCTCTTCCTGGGCTTCCTGGCCGAAGAGGGCCAGATGCCAGTTGTGCACGCCGATGATCCCGGCCACCCAGCCGGTGGAACCGCAGGCGCCGGCGATCTTGCGGACCGTGTCGTAGAAGACGACCGGGTCGGCCGCCAGTCCGCCCCACTGCTTGGGCTGCAACAGCCGGAAGAATCCGGCTTCCTGCAGGTCCTTGATCGATTCGTCGGGAATCTGCCGAAGGTCTTCGGCTTCCTGTGCGCGGGCGCGCAGCGTGGGCAATAGCGCTTCGACCCGTTCGGTCACTTCTCGCGTCATCTCCGGCCCTGCTCCTGCCTGGTTGTTTTGCTAACCGGTAGTTATCTGCTCAGCGCAGAATTTACCTCTGAGACTAGAACAGGTTCTTGTTCATGTCGAGAACCGGTGTTCGTGTGCTGCCGATATGGGACTTGTGCTGGATGTCATGCGAATAAGCTGGCGTTCCAGGCGCCAGTTTTGTAACGTGTTCTAGTACAGCAGGAGGAGGAATCGCGATGGCAGTAACCCCGGCAAGCGGTGGTGCGAAGGTGCGGGAGCTCGACGTCGGTTCGACCCCCACCCGGTACGCGCGCGGATGGCATTGCCTGGGCCTGGCGCAGAATTTCCGGGACGGCAAACCGCATTCGGTGCAGGCATTCGGCACCAAACTGGTGATCTGGGCCGACAGCGCCGGCGACTTGCATGTACTCGACGCGTACTGCCGCCATATGGGCGGAGATCTGAGTATGGGCGAGGTAAAAGGTGACGATATCGCCTGCCCGTTCCACGACTGGCGGTGGGGCGCGAGCGGCAAATGCACGTCCATTCCCTACGCCCGGCGGGTTCCGCCGCTGGCGCGGACGCGGCGCTGGACCACCCTGGAACGTAACGGCCAGTTCTTCGTCTGGCACGACCACGAGGGCAACGAACCGCCGCCCGAGGTCACCATCCCCTACATCGAGGGCCCCTACACCGATGCGGACGGGAACCCGAAGGAGGAACTCGACAGCGGCTGGACGCAGTGGACCTGGAACTCGTTGCTGATCGAGGGCGCGAACTGCCGCGAGATCATCGACAACGTGGTGGATATGGCCCACTTCTTCTATATCCACTACGCCTTCCCCACCTACTTCAAGAACGTTTTCGAGGGGCATGTCGCCACTCAGTTCCTGGAGACCAAGGGGCGTCCCGATGTCGGGATGGGCGCCAAGTACGCCGGTGATCAGCTCCTGAAATCGGAGGCCTCGTACTTCGGGCCCTCCTACATGGTCAACCCGCTGGTCAACAGCTACGGCGGCTACGAGATCACGGTCAATCTGATCAACTGCCACTACCCGGTGTCGCAGGATTCTTTCATGTTGCAGTGGGGTCTGACCGTCGAGAAGCCGAAGGGCCTCGACGACGCCACCGCGCAGAAACTGGCGATGACGATGGCCGATTTCTTCGGCGACGGCTTCCTGCAGGACGTGGAGATCTGGAAGCACAAATCCAAGGTCGACAACCCGCTGCTCACCGAGGAAGACGGCCCGGTCTACCAGCTGCGGCGCTGGTACGACCAGTTCTACGTCGATGTCGCCGACGTGACCGAGAAGATGACTCAGCGCTTCGAGTTCGAGGTCGATACGACCAGGGCGAACGAGGCCTGGGAAGCCGAGGTCGAAGAGAATCTGCGGCGTAAGCGCGAAGAAGAGGCGGCCGCAGACCAAGCGGAGGCAGGAGTCTGACATGCCCAGCTGGGCGAAAGCACCCGACTTCGCCGACCAGCCCGCGCGGCGGGACGCGGTGCGGGCCCAGACGGTCGTGGACCGGGAACGGTACCTGGAGGAAGGCCTGACACCGTTGCGGTGTCAGGCCTGCCATACCGAGGTACTGGTTCGTAAGAGCAGTTCCCGGCAGACCTCCGTGCAATGGACCGGCGATCCGGCGGCGCAATGCCCGGTCTTCGCCGAGATCAGCGCCAAAGGGCGCGGTCCGGGTCGCCCGGACACCTGCGAACGGTTGCAGAAAACCATCAAATGGGCCGTGGACGAGGGCGTGCTCGACGTTCCGGAGTAGGGGACCGGCGGGTGGCCAACGACGAACGGCGAATTCTGGCAGGGCATCGTCACCGGCATCATGCGCCTCCGCTGCCCCGGCCTCGCGTCACTCGGTCTCTTGGCGTACTCGGAGCGTTTCAGCGGTCTCGGAACATGTAGCTCGACGCCCTTCGAGATCGCGGGCTCATTGCCCGGCCTGTTTCCTGGGCTCCGGGGCCCCGGTCGCTGCCCCGGGCCGAACCCGGCGGTGCCGTTGAGGAGTTCCGTCTTCAGAAGTCTCGAAGTATGTCTTGGATGCTCCTGTCGGCCCAAGGGCGGCGGTCACGGGAGGTGCTCCTCCTGACCGCCGCCCGATACGGTCGCGTCAGGCGATCCAGGGTCAGCGAGTCCCGCGTTCCCGGTACATGCGGCGCTGCTGTTTGGTGATACTGCGCCAGGCCTGATCGCGTTCGGCCTGTAGCCGCTTATCGGTGCGGGCCTGCAACCAGGCGTTTTCCCGGGCCAGTTTGCGGTAGCTGTGCAGGCGGCGCGGGGTGAGGATGCCGGAGTCGACGGCTTCGCGGACCACACATCCCGGTTCGCGGTCGTGTGCGCAGTCGTCGAAGCGGCAATCGCGGGCCAGCTCCTCGATATCGCTGAATGTCCGGCCGATACCTTCGGCGGCGTCCCACACACCCACGCCTCGGAGGCCGGGAGTGTCGATGAGTGTGCCGCCGCCCGGAAGTGGGCGCAGTTCCCGGTGCACCGTGGTGTGCCGGCCCTTCTTGTCGGCGCCGCGCACCTGATTCGTGGCGAACACCTCCGCGCCCAGCAGAGCGTTGGCAAGTGTGGACTTACCGGCACCGGACGGCCCGAGTAGTGCGACGGTGCCGTCCAGTACGGCGGTGAGTACGTCGAGACCGGTGCCGGTTTCCGCGCTGACGGCCAGCGCCGTCGCACCCGGAGCTATCGCCCGGACCGCATCGAGCGGCAACTCCTGCGCGGCGTCGGCCTTGGTGAGGACGACGACCGGTTGGGCGCCGCTCTCCCAGACCAGCGCGAGCATTCGTTCGATCCGGCCCAGATCCACATCGCCGTCGGCGGCAGTGCAGATCAGCACGGTGTCGACATTGGCGGCGAGGGTCTGGTGTTCGGACCGGCCGGAGACCGACGAGCGCGCGATAACCGAACGTCGCGGCAGCAGCGTCCGGACATGGGACCGGGCGTCCAGGACCACCCAATCGCCGGTGCACAGGCCGCTGACCTCGGAATCAGCGCGTGGGCAGGTGGCACGAACGGGGCCGTCCGGGGTGACTACATCACATTCGCCACGGTCCATCCGCACTATGCGGGCGGGGATGAAACCAGGATCGAGATACGGCAGATATTCCTCGGCGAGGCTCTCGTTCCAGCCGTAGGGGACGAGCAGGTCGTAGTCGACCATTGTGGGGAATTCCTTCGTCGGGCGCCGAACCCGACCGGGCTCAGCGAGGGAGGTTCAGGGTGGGGAACGCTGCGGCACAGACCCGCACGGTCTGCCGCGGCACGACAATCCGACCGACCGTCACGCTCTCCACCTCCCTCACGACTCGCTGTTGTCCCGACACATTGCCACGCCGCCTCCGCCCGCGCAACGGAATATCGCGCGATCGATCGGTTCAGCACCGCTACCTGCAACGGAGAAGGTGGGCTAACATCTTAGCTAAGGAGGTGGGTATGGCCGCCAACGCAGCAGAACAGTTCAATATCCACGAGGCGAAGACGAACCTGTCGCGCATCGTGGAACGCGTCGAACGGGGCGAGGAGATCGTGATCAGCCGGGCCGGTCATCCGGTGGCCAAAGTGGTGCCCCTGGTACGGCGGGTGAACCGCACTGCCCGCGGTTCGCTGCGCGGTGTCGACCTCGGGGCCGACTGGGACTCCGACGAGACCAATGCGGCGATTGCGGACGATTTCGGCATGCCCCGATGAGCTTGCTGCTCGACACCCACGTGGTGCTGTGGTGGCTCACCGACGACCCGGCCTTATCGGACGAACTGAAGGATCGGCTCGACCACGATCCGGACGTATCGGTCAGTGTCGTGTCCATGTGGGAGGTTTCGATCAAGCAGGCCGCCGGGAAACTCGGCGGCCCGCTCGATATGCCCGAGCGTATCCGTGACAGCGGTCTGGTCACGCTCGAGATCAGCGCCGGCCATGCCATCGCGGCCGGCCGGCTTCCGCTGATCCACCGCGATCCCTTCGACCGGATGCTGGTGGCTCAGGCGAGCGCGGAAGGGTTGACGCTGGTCACCCGCGATCCGTGGTGCCATAAATACGAGGTGCCGATCCTGGCTGTATGACGGCCGTACGACTTGGTCGAGCTTGGCGCGGCAGGGACGGCGTCGAGGTCGCCTACCGGCGGGCCTTCGGCGGCACCGAACTGGCAGAACAGAACACCCAGCCGGGACCGGTTGCCGGGTGGCGCCGACGGCACCACCGCGGATCCCGGTAGCCCGGTCAGCTGTGGGCCACCGGCCGTTTCGGGGTGCCGAAGAGCTGGCCGTCGCCGTGGGCGCGTTTGAAGTACAGGTGCGCGTCGTGTTCCCAGGTGATGGCGATACCGCCGTGCAGCTGGATCGTTTCGGCCGCGATCGTGGAGAACGCTTCGGTGCACTGACGGCGGGCAACCCAGACATCCTCGGCCGCCGACGGGCTTTCCTCGGCCAAGGCGATGGCGGCGGTCAGAGCGGTCGATTTGGCGGATTCGGCCAGGACGTACATATCGGCCATCCGGTGCTTGAGGGCCTGGAAGCTGCCGATGACCCGGCCGAACTGCACCCGCGACTTGGTGTATTCCACCGTCGCCTCCAGGCAGTATTCGGCCGCCCCGACCTGTTCGGCGGCCAGCGCCGCCCACGCGATCTGCCGGAGCCGGTCGACGATCGGGGCGGGATCACCGGTGCCGAGCCGTCGGGCCGCGGTGCTGGTGAAAGTGATCTCGGAGAGCGCCCGGGACGGGTCCATGGCCGCCATCCGCCGGCGCTCGACCCCGGTAGCCGACGGGTCCACTTCGAACAGGCCACTGTCCGTGATCACGATCAGAGTGTCGGCGATGGTGCCGTCGAGGACGTAGTGCGCGGTGCCTTGCAGGGTCTCCCCGTCGGCCGCCACTCCGAACTCGTCCCAGCCCGCGGCACCGGCCCAGCAGACGGCGAGCGTGCGGCTGCCTTCGGCGATACCGGGCAGCAGCCGCTCACAGGCTTCACTGTCACCGGACAGCAGTACGGCCTGCGCGCCCAGGACCGCCGAACCGAACATCGGCACATCGGCGAGCGTGCGGCCGAGTTCACCGACCACCAGCAAGGATTCGGGGAGACCGGCGCCGAAGCCGCCGTACTCCTCGGGGATCGCCAGGGCGGCCACTCCGACCTGTTCACACAGCTGCGCCCACAGTTGCGGGTCGTAACCGAGGTCGGTGTCCATGGCCTGGCGAATCCCCGCCCGGGCATCGCGTTTGGCCAGCAGTCCCCGGACCGCCGACACCAGCTCCTGCTGTTCCTCGCTGATCATCTCTTCTCCCGTAGGTCTGACGGACGGATGCCGAGGCGCCTACGTCCGGTTGTGCCACTGTCTGCCGGTTCTCGCATCGCCACGAGCGCGCCGGATGCTCCGGCAGTGCACCCGTGCGGCCCCGGCCGCCGCCCGGGTACGTGTGTTCTCAGGTGAGTGCGCCCGACGGGTCCACCGCTCCGGTGGCGCGCAGTGCTTCGGCGACCCGGCCGCGATGCAGATCCGGGGTACCCCAGGCGGAGCGCAGGGCGGTGACCCGGGTCAGCCACAGCGACAGATCGTATTCGGCGGTGTAGCCGATGGCGCCGTGCACTTGCAGCGCGGCACGGGCCGCCCGGTAGGCGGCATCGGCAGCGGCCACCGCCGCCGCGGAGATATCGCGGACCCGGTTCGGCCCCCCGGTGGTGAGCGCGGCCCGGTACAGCAGCGGTTCGGCCAGATCGAGGCCGATGAACACATCGGCCAGTTTCTGTTTGACCGCCTGGAATTCACCGATCGGCCGGCCGAACTGTTTGCGCTGTTTGACGTATTCGGTCGAGGCGTCGAGCAGGGCCTTACCGGCGCCGAGCAGCTGTGCCGCGTTGGCGAGGGCGCCGAAATCGAATCCGGCCGCGATGGCCGCGCGGGCCTGCGGTCCCTCGGCGACGGTCTCGTCGGCCTCCACAACGAACAGCCGCCGGGCCGGATCCACCGACCGCACCTGTTCGCCCACCCGGCCGGTCGACAGACGGTCGCCCTGGGCCAGCAGTACGAGTTCGGCGCGATCCGCGTCCACCGCGACCGCCGGGCGATCCGCTTCGCCGAAGGCGATGGTGGCCGATACGGTGCCTTCCGAGATACCGGGCAGCCAGCGCTGCGCGGGCGCCGGGTCGGTCTCGGCCAGGGCCTGCAGCACTGCCGGTACGGCCGCCGCGGTTTCCACCAGCGGTCCGGGCGCCGCGGCGCGGCCGATTTCGATGAACGCGACCAGCTGGTCGAGCGGTTCGGCACCGAGTCCGCCGAAATCCTCGGCGATCGTGAGGCCCAGGGCGCCGGCGGCGGCGAGCTGTTCGATCAGGGCGCGACCGGGCGCCGGATCCGTGCCGCTCCACGCGCGCACCGCGGTGGGGGTGGAACCGGATTCGAAGAGTTTGCGGATACTGGCACCGAAGTCCAGATGCTCCGGGCTGAGCGCGAATTTCATCGGCTGCCTCCTCGTGGTAGGCCGAGGAGCCGCTCGGCGATGATGTTGCGTTGGATTTCGTTGGTACCGGCGTAGATCGGGCCGGACAGGGAGAACAGATAACCGTCGGTCCAGCGGCTCGCCTGTTCGGCGCCGGCACCGAGCAGGTCGAGCGCGGTTTCGTGCATGGCGATATCGAGTTCGGACCAGAACACCTTGGTGATCGAGGATTCCGCGCCGAGTTTGCCGCCTTCGTTCAACCGGGTGACGGTGCCGAAGGTGTGCAGCCGGTAGGCCTCGCTGCCGATCCAGGCGTCCACCACCGAATCGCGGGCCGCGGTGCCGGTATCGCCGGTTTCGGTCCACAGGTCGACCAGCCGCTGCGCGGTCGCGCTGAACCGGCCGGGGCTGCGTAGCGAGAGGCCGCGTTCGTTACTGGAGGTGCTCATCGCGACCCGCCAGCCCTCGTTCGGGGCGCCGATCACATCGCTGTCCGGGACGAAGACATCGTCGAGGAAGATTTCCGCGAAACCGGGTTCGCCGTCCAACTGCGGGATCGGCCGGACCGTCACACCGTCGGCGGTGAGCGGGAACATCAGGTAGGTGAGCCCGCGGTGCCGTTCGGCTTCGGGGTCGCTGCGGAACAGGCCGAACGCCCAGTCGGCGAACGCCGCTCGTGAACTCCAGGTCTTCTGCCCGCTCAATACCCAGCCGCCGTCGGTACGGCGCGCGGTGGAGCGGATACCGGCCAGATCACTACCGGCTTCCGGCTCCGACCAGGCCTGTGCCCAGATATCGTCGCCGCGGGCCATCCGCGGCATGATCCGTGCCAGCTGCTCCGGTGTGCCGTGTTCGAACAGGGTGGGTGCGAGCAGGAAGATACCGTTCTGGCTCACCCGGCCCGGCGCGGCCGCCGCGTAGTACTCCTGTTCGAACAGCACCCATTCCAGCAGCGACGCGTCGCGCCCGCCGTATTCGGGCGCCCATGAGACCACGGACAAGCGGGCCTCGGCCAGCGTGTGCTCCCATTCGCGGTGTGCTTCGAATCCCGCTGCCGTGTCCATCGAGGGCAGCGGTTCGGCGGGGACATTGGCGGCCAGGAATTCGCGGACTTCCCGCTGGAATTCCCGGGTGCTTTCGTCGAGATCGAGATCCATTCAGGCTTTCCCGTCGTTCGTCTCCGCGGCGGAACTCGCCTGCGCTTTCATCGATTTGGCGTTCAAACCGCCGAGGGAATCGGTGCCGACCTCGGCGTTGTGAGCGTGTGCGAAATGGTGCAGGCCGAATACCGAATCCATCCCGGACCGCATACCCATGAGGTCCTCGGACTGGTTGACAGCTTTTTTGGTCAACGCCAGCCCGAACTGCGGCATCGCCGAGATCTTCTCGGCCAGCGCCATGGTCTCCGATTCCAGTTCGGCCCGGGGAACGACCCGGTTGACCATGCCCCATTCCTTGGCCTGCGCGGCGTCGAAACGATCGCCGGTGTACAGGAATTCCTTGGCGGCGCGCGGTCCCATCACCCACGGATGCGCGAAGTATTCGACGCCCGGAATACCCATACGCACCACGGGGTCGGAGAAGAAGGCGTCGTCGGCGGCGATGATCAGATCGCAGACCCAGGCCAGCATGAGCCCGCCCGCGATACAGGCACCTTGCACCATGGCGATGGTCGGCTTGGGGATCTCCCGCCAGCGGCGGCACATCCCCAGGTACACCTCCGTCTCCCGGGCGAAGCGCTGATCGCCGCCGGGGCGGTCGACATGGTCCCACCAGAGCGCGGCCTTGTTCTGGTACTTCACGTGATGGTCGCGGCCGGGTGTGCCCAGATCGTGCCCGGCGCTGAAATGTTTCCCGTTCCCGGCCAGCACGATGACCTTGACCTCTGGATCTTCGACCGCTCGCTCGAATGCAGCGTCGATCGCGTAGGTCATCACGGAGTTCTGCGCGTTGCGGTAGTCCGGCCGGTTCAGGGTGACCACCGCGACGGCACCCCGGCGCTCATAGGTCACCACATCGGGTTCGTAGGGAATACTCCCGTTCCCGGTCGGGGATATGTTCTCCGACATTACGAATTCTCCTCACGTAACTGACGTTTGAGCACCTTGCCACCGGCGTTGTAGGGCAGTTCGTTGCGGAATTCGACGAAACGCGGCACCTTGAAATTGGCCAGCGTCTTGGTGGCGTAGGAGAACACCTGGTCCTCCGTGAGCGTCGCGCCCGGTGTGCGGACGATATAGGCCTTGCCCACTTCACCCATCCGGTGGTCGGGGACCCCGATCACCGCGACGGTGGCGACACCGTCGAGCTTGGCGAGTGCCTGTTCGATTTCGGCGGGATACACATTGAATCCGCCGCTGAGGTACATATCCTTCAGCCGGTCGGTGATCTTCAGGTATCCGCGTTCGTCGACCACGCCGATATCGCCGGTGTGCAGCCAGCCGTCCGCATCGATGGTTTTCGCGGTGGCTTCCGGATCGTCGAGGTAGCCGCGCATCACATTCGGGCCGCGCAGCAGTATTTCCCCGACCTCGCTCAACTTCAGTTCGAATCCGGCGATGGGCCGGCCGCTGGTGCCGGAGATGGTCTCGGCATCGTCGTCGACCCGGCACATGGTGCCGAAGCCCGATGATTCGGAGAGACCGTAGGCGGTGAGCACCACATCGAAATCGAGTTCCGCGCGCATCCGTTCGACCAGTGCGACCGGGACCTGCGCCGCACCGGTCACCGCCACCCGCAGACCGCTCAGATCGAATTCGCCGCGGTCCGGGAAATCGAGGATGGTCTGGTAGATCGTGGGCGGGCCGGGCAGAACGGTGATCTTCTCCTGATCGATCAGGCGCATGGTGGTCGGCACATGGAAGACGATCTGCGGGACGATGGTGGCGCCGGTCAGCAGGCAGGTGATGATCCCGGCCTTGTAGCCGAAGCTGTGGAAGAACGGGTTGACGATCAGGTAGTTGTCGGCGGTGTCCAGGGTGGCGCATTCGGCCCATGCGCGCGCCGTCGACAGTGTCTGCCGGTGCGCGATCAGTACGCCTTTGCTGCGGCCGGTGGTACCGGAGGTGAACAGGATGTCGGACAGATCCTCGGCGCCGATCGATTCGCCGCGTTCGAGCACCTGCTCCCGGCTCACCGCGGCGGCGGTCCCGGGCAGGTCGGACCAGTTCAGCGCGCCTTCGATCCGGTCCTGCGGGCCTTCGACGGGCAGTACCACGACGGTGTCGATCTGCAGGTCGGGCGCGGCCGCGCGTAGTTCGGCGAGGCGATCGCGTTTCAGGAACGTGCCGGCGATGAACAGTGCCTTGGCGTCCACCCGGCGCAGCACATCGACGACCTCGTCCGCGACGTAGCGCGTGTTGAGCGGAATCAGGGTCGCGCCCGCATAGTGTGCACCCAGTGCGGCGACCACCCAGTGCCAGGTATTGGGCGACCAGATCGCCACGCGGTCGCCGACCTGGATTCCGCGGGCGAGCAGGGCGCGGGCCACGTCCTGGACCTCGGTGAGGAGTCGGTTCCAGTCGAACCGGACGGGGCCGTCGGCCAGTGCGGGCGCCGAACCGAAGGTCTGGGCGGCGGCGTGCAGTGCCGCGGGGATGGTCTGTGCCACCGGCGGGGTTTGCGCAGGGGTTGTCACGGGTGTCCTCATGGTCGTGCGGCCGTGTGCGGTGCGCGCGGTCTCGAACGGAGTCTACAAAGCAAGTGCTTGGTAGGTTATCCTACCGGCGTGGGTGCTATCCAGACCTCAGAATCCGGTACCGGTCGCAACGGTGGGCGGCAAACGGGCGAACCGGCCGCGCAGGCGCGCGAAACTGTCGAGCGAACCAGCGTGGCCGCGCTGAGCGACAGCGAGTTCGCCGCGCAGGTACGCGGCTGGCTCGACGAAAAACTCGACGGTGAATTCCGGGAGTTGCGCGGCCTCGGCGGGCCCGGCCGCGAGCACGAGGCATTCGACGAACGCCTGGAATGGGACCGCGCCCTGGCCGCCGCGGGCTGGACCTGCCTCGGCTGGCCGGTCGAATACGGCGGCCGGGCGGCGAGCGTGGCCCAGCAGATCATCTTCCACGAGGAGTACGCCAAGGCGAACGCGCCGGCCCGCGTCTCGCATGTGGGTGAGGAACTGCTCGGCCCGACGCTGCTGGCCTTCGGTACCGACGCCCAGCGCGCCCGGTTCCTGCCGGGTATCCGCACCGTCACCGAACTGTGGTGCCAGGGCTACTCCGAACCGGGCGCCGGTTCCGATCTGGCCGCGGTCTCCACCTCCGCCCGCCTCGACGGCGACCACTGGTCGATCAATGGCCAGAAGATCTGGACCTCGCTGGCCCATGTAGCCGACTGGTGCTTCGCGGTATGCCGCACCGAACCCGGCTCGAAACGTCACAAAGGACTGTCCTACCTGCTGGTCCCGATGAACCAGCCGGGTATCGAGGTCCGGCCCATCGTGCAGCTCACCGGCACCTCCGAGTTCAACGAGGTGTTCTTCGACGACGCCCGCACCGAAGCCGATCTGGTGGTCGGCGACCCCGGGGACGGCTGGCGCGTCGCCATGGGCACGCTCAACGTCGAACGCGGTATCTCCACCCTCGGCCAGCAGATCCGCTTCGCCCGGGAACTGGCGGCCATCGAGGAAATGGCCCGCGAATCGGGTGCCCTCGACGATCCGCTGCTCGCGGAACAGGTCGATCGTGCCTGGGTCGGCCTGCGAGTTCTGCGCGCGCATGCCATGCGCACGATGGCCGAAACCGCCGACGACGGGGGACAGGCCTCGGTCGGCAAACTGCTCTGGGCGAATTGGCATCGCGGACTCGGCGAACTCGCCATGGCGGTACGCGGCGCGGCCGGCCTGGTCGCCGCCGACGGTGATCTCGACGAATGGCAGCGGCTGTATCTGTTCACCCGCGCCGATACGATCTACGGAGGTTCGAACGAAGTGCAGCGCAACATCATTTCCGAGCGTGTGCTCGGCCTGCCCCGCGAGGCCCGGCAGTGAGCGGGCCGCTGTCGGTGCCGCCCGCCCAGACCCCCGGCCACGGACTGCTCACCGGCCGCCGCGCCGTGGTGACCGCGGCCGCCGGGACCGGAATCGGCTCCGCCACCGCCCGCCGGCTGCTGAACGAGGGCGCGGACGTGGTGGTCTCCGACTGGCATGAACGGCGCCTGGAAGCGACCCGTGCGGAACTGTCCGAGGAGTTCGCCGACCGCAAGGTGCATGCGATCGTCTGCGATGTGACCAGTACCGCGCAGGTCGACGAACTCGTCCGGGGCGCCGCCGCGGCGCTCGGCGGGGTCGAAATCTTCGTCAACAATGCGGGCCTCGGCGGCGAGACGCCGGTGGCCGATATGACCGACGAGGAGTGGGACAAGGTCCTCGATATCACCCTCAACGGCACCTTCCGCTGCACCCGTGCCGCGCTCAACTACTTCCGGGACGCGAAGCACGGCGGCGTGATCGTCAACAACGCGAGTGTGCTGGGCTGGCGCGCCCAATACGGCCAGGCACACTATGCCGCCGCGAAGGCCGGCGTGATGGCCCTGACCCGGTGCAGTGCGGTGGAGGCCGCCGAATTCGGGGTCCGGATCAATGCGGTGGCGCCGAGTATCGCCCGGCATGCCTTCCTCGACAAGGTCAGTTCCAGCGATCTGCTCGATGCACTCTCCGAACGCGAGGCGTTCGGCCGGGCTGCCGAACCGTGGGAGGTGGCGGCCACCATCGCCATGCTGGCCAGCGATTACACGACCTACCTCACCGGCGAGGTCGTCTCGGTCAGTAGCCAGCGCGCGTGACCTGTGGCCGGCCGGTGCGCGAGCGTGCGCCGGCCGGGTCAGGCCCGGGTGAGGGCGAATATGCGTAGATCGCGGCTGGTCCGTTCGCGATAGGCGGCGTATGCGCTGGTCAATTCGACGAAACGCTGAAAGATCGCCGCCTTCGCCGAATCTTCGACGGGTGTGGCGGTTACGGGGATCCGTTCACCCGCTACGGCCACGGTCGCGGTCGGCTCGGCCAGCAGGTTGGCGGTCCAGGCCGGATGGCGGGCTTGCCCGAAATTGCTCCCGATGATGTACAGCGTGTCATCGTCGTGGACGTACAGCAGCGGCTGGGTGCGGGGTAACCCCGATTTACGACCCGTCGTGGTCAGCAGCAGTACCGGTGCTCCGATCGGTCCCAGCACGGTGTACTTCGCGCCGGTGCGTTCCAGCACCCGGCGATCCAGCGGAGTGAGGGTGCGCACCACCCAGGAACCGGCGATTGTGGCGGCGAACCTGCCTGCCACCCGGGACAGGGTGCTGTCCGGTGATCCCCACTGCCACTGCGGAAACGGCTGCGTCATGGGTGGAATGTACCCGGCGCCGTATCGATGGAACCGGTTCGCGGATCTGCGCGTCCAATCAGATCGGAAGGCAGTGCGGGAGTGCTGTTCCGTGCTTCGGGCCCGGCGGGTCCGGCTCCGATACATGAGGGGGGAGCCGGAAACGCCGGGCCCGGCTCATTTCCCACTACCATGGACCCAAGCAAATGCTTGGTTGTATTATGGCCGGGTGACCGCACCCGACCCCAGCAAATCGGCCCGGCGAACCGAACTCCTCGACTTGGCGGCCGACCTGTTCGCCGAACGGGGCGTGCGCGCGACCACGGTGCGAGATATCGCCGACGCCGCCGGAATCCTCTCCGGCAGCCTCTATCATCACTTCTCCTCGAAAGAGGGGATGGTAGACGAGATCCTGCGCGGATTTCTCGATGAACTCTTCGGCCGCTACCGCGAAATCGCCGATGCGGGCCTGAGCTGCCGCGCCACCCTGGAAGCGCTGGTGCTGGCCTCCTACGAGGCGATCGATCGATCGCATGCCGCCGTCGCCATCTACCAGTCCGAGGCCAAACGGCTGCAGACCTCCGAACGCTTCGCCTATATCGACGAATACAACCGCGAATTCCGGGAACTGTGGCGGCGCGTGCTCACCAGCGGTGTTGCCGACGGCAGCTTCCGTCCCGAACTCGATGTCGATCTGGCCTACCGCTTCCTGCGCGACACCGTCTGGGTGGCAGTCCGCTGGTACCAGCCGGGCGGCGGATCGGTCACTGTCGACACCCTCGCCAAGCAGTACCTCACCATTGTGCTCGACGGGCTCACCGTGCCGGGCCATACCGATTAGGAGAAAAACCTATGGCTACAGCTGCCCGCCGCCCCTACACGCCGCTGCGCGAGGCCTACGTGGTCGACGCGGTGCGCACCCCGGTCGGCAAGCGCGGCGGCGCGCTGGCCGAGGTCCATCCCGCCGATCTCGGCGCGGCCGCATTGCAGGGCCTGCTGTCGCGTAACCCGCTCGACCCGGCGAATGTCGACGATGTGATCGTCGGCTGCGTCGACAACGTCGGCCCGCAGGCGGGCAATATCGGCCGGACCATGTGGCTGACCGCCGGGTATCCCGAGGAAGTGCCCGGCGTGACGGTGGACCGGCAGTGCGGGTCCAGCCAGCAGGCGATCAACTTCGGTGCGCAGGCGATCATGAGCGGTACCGCCGAGGTGATCGTGGCCGGCGGTGTGCAGAACATGAGCGCCATCCCGATCTCCGCGGCCATGCTCGCCGGTAAGGAATACGGTTTCGATTCCCCGTTCGTCGGCGCGAAGGGCTGGGACCACCGGTACGGCACCGGTGAGGTGTCCCAGTTCCGGGGCGCGCAGATGATCGCCGAGAAGTGGGGGATCAGCCGGCTGGATATGGAGCAGTGGGCGCTGCGCAGCCATGAGCGGGCCCGCGCTGCCATCAAGGCCGGCCGGTTCGACTCCGAAATCGTGCCGGTGGGCGATTTCTGGATCGACCAGGGCCCGCGGGAAACCAGCCTGGAGAAGATGGCCTCCCTGCCGGCCCTGGAGGAGGGGAGCCCGCTGACGGCGGCGGTGGCCTCGCAGATCTCCGACGGCGCCAGCGCGACCCTCCTCGCCTCGGAATGGGCGGTCGAGGAATACGGCCTGACCCCGCGCGCCCGCATCATCCACGTCAGTGCCCGCGGCGCCGATCCGCTCTACATGCTCACCGCCCCCATCCCGGCGACCAAGTTCGCGCTGGAGAAGACCGGCCTGACCATCGACGATATCGACGCGATCGAGATCAACGAGGCGTTCGCCCCCGTGGTCCTGGCGTGGTTGAAGGAGACCGGCGCCGATCCGGAGAAGGTGAATGTCAACGGTGGTGCGATCGCGCTCGGCCATCCGCTCGGCGCGACCGGTGCGAAGCTGTTCGCGACCCTGCTCAACGAGCTGGAGCGGATCGACGGCCGCTACGGCCTGCTCACCATCTGCGAGGGTGGCGGCACGGCCAACGCAACCATCATCGAACGTATAGCGCGCTGATCGAACCCGTGCAGGTATCGCCGGACCGGCGATACCTGCACGGTCAGAAAACATTCCGTTCAGCCGACCCGGACGGGTACGTTCGCCCAACCGGCCACGTTCGTTGTGGTCGCCTGGCACAGGCCCGCCCGGTCCACGGTGTATTCGGGCATCACATCGAGCAGCGCGTCCAGCGCGATCCGGCCTTCCAGCCGTGCCAGGGCGGCTTCGAGACAGCTGTGGATGCCGTAGCCGAAACCGAGGTTGTGCCCCAGCGGTATGGCGTGCAGTTCGCGCAGCCGGGCCCGGTCTGCCTCGGGTACGCCGAGCATGGAGCTGATCACTTCGATGGGGAAATGGGTGGAGAAATCGGCCACCACATCGAATGTGCCGCTGGGTAACCGGCGGATATAGGAACCGATGATCTCCCGGATCATCGGTTCCAGTTCCGCTATCGCGCGTGGCGTGAACACCTTGCGGATCAGGTTGCGCATCCGAGTGTGCTCGGGCGGGTCCATCATGATCATCATGGGCGTGGCCGGTTTGGGCTGTCCGGGGTTCAGGACCATGTCCAGGGTGATGCCTTCGGTCGAGGAGAAGGTGGCGAAATCCTTCATCCCGGCTGCGACATCGGCGTACCTCGACAATGCCCAGAGGCCGTGGGCCTGATTGAAATGAACTTGGGCGTGGATCCTGCGGGCGACCTTCGAGGTGCTGAGCCGGCACGGCCACAGCAAGCTGAGTCTTTCCGACGTTGCTGCCACCATCATGTCCTGGCGGAACTGGTTCGCGTGATGCCGGTGATGCGCGACCTCATCCGGCCCATGGTCGAGGGGGCCGATGCCGATATCGTCGCCCTTCCTCGCTCAGCTGCGGCATGTGGCCGGTATCCCACCGGCAGGGCTGGAAATAGATAGTTAGCCTATGTAACAATATTGGAGTGCAGCCGTACCCGGTGACCGATCAGGACGCCACCGTTGTCGACCTGATCGTCACCGCGGGACGGCTCACGCGATCGGTCGGCGAGATCAGCGCCGACGACCTACCCCGCGCCACAGTGCGTGCCCTGGCGGTACTCGACCATCACGGTGCGCTACGGGTCGGCGATTTCGCCCGGATCGATCGCTCGTCACAACCCAGCGCGACCGCGTTGATCGGCCGGTTGGTGTCACAGGGTTATGCCTCGCGGCGCCGCGACCCAGCCGATTCCCGCGGCGTACTCGTGGAACTGACCCCAGCCGGGCGCGCCCGGCTCGCCGCCTTCCGGACGGCCATGCGCAACGCGCTCAGCGAACGGCTCGCCGGATTCGACGCGGAACGACTCACCCGCATGGCGGGCGACCTTCGCGACCTCCTGGCGGCGATCGACACCGCAGCCGAACAGGATTCGCAACCGAGGACCTCTTTATGAGCACAACGACCCGTGCGGCCACCGATACCGCCACCAAACAGCCGAAAGCGGTCTGGGCGGTCGCCTTCGCCAGCGTTATCGCATTCATGGGCATCGGCCTGGTCGACCCGATCCTCAAACCCATCGGTGAACAGCTCGATGCCTCCCCGTCGCAGGTATCGCTGCTGTTCACCAGCTATATGCTCGTCACCGGTATCGCCATGCTCATCACGGGCGTGGTCTCCAGCCGTTTCGGTGCGAAGAAAACACTGCTCGCCGGTCTGGCTTTGATCATCGTCTTCGCCGCGGCGGCCGGAATGTCGAATACGGTCGGGCAGATCGTCGGCTTCCGCGCCGGCTGGGGCCTGGGCAATGCCCTGTTCATCGCCACCGCGCTCGCCACGATCGTCGGCGCCGCCAGCGGTGGGGTCGCGCGGGCCATCATCCTGTACGAGGCCGCGCTCGGTATCGGCATCGCCACCGGACCTCTCGTCGGCGGACTGCTGGGTGGAATCAGCTGGCGCGGACCGTTCTTCGGAGTCTCGGTGCTGATGGCCATCGCGCTGGTCGCCATCGTCGTCCTGCTGCCGGAAAGTCCACGTGCCGCGAAACCGACCTCACTGGCCGCCCCCTTCAAAGCGCTGCGCCACCGTGGACTGCTGATCGTGAGCATCACCGCACTGCTGTACAACTTCGGTTTCTTCACCCTGCTCGCGTACACCCCGTTCCCACTGGATATGGGCACCTACGCCATCGGCTTCATCTTCTGCGGCTGGGGCATCCTGCTCGCGATCTCCTCGGTGTTCATCGCCCCGAAACTGCAGGCCCGGTTCGGCACACTGCCGATGATCGCGCTCGCGGTGGGACTGTTCGCCGCCGACCTGGCCGTGATGGCACTGTTCGCCGACCACAAACCGGTGCTCATCGCCGGTGTGGTCGTTGCGGGATTGTTCCTGGGCGTGAACAACACCCTGATCACCGAGGCCGTCATGATCTCCGCGCCGGTGGAACGCTCCACTGCCTCCGCCGCCTACAGCTTCGTCCGGTTCGCCGGTGGTGCCGCCGCCCCATGGCTGGCCGGCAAACTCGGCGAGACCAGTATCTCCCTGCCGTTCTGGGTCGGCGCCGCCTGTACCGCCGTGGGTGTGGTGGTCCTGCTGGGCGGCCGGAAAGCACTTGCCCATATCGACGACCACGATCCCGCCCCGCACAGCGTGACGGAAGCGCAGGCGGTGACGGTCGGAGACTGACCTCCACAAGAGGTCCCGGCGCAGGCCCCGCCCATCGGCGGGGCCTGCCTTTCTGCGTCCGGGCCACGCCGTGCCCGGCGTAGGCTCGAGAGGTATGACCGAGGCGCAGCGAGACGAGGTCCGGGTCGAGACGAGCCAGAAGCGGGTGCGGGTCTACTTCGGCGGGCAGTTGGTCGCCGATACCGTCCGGCCCGCCCTGGTATGGGAGATCCCCTACTACCCGGCCTACTACATCCCGGTGAGCGATCTGCGCGCGAAACTGGAACCGGACGGCACCACGCATCCCTCGCGCCGCCGCGGAGAGGGGGTCGGCTACGACGTTGTGGTCGACGGGGCCGTCGCGGCCGGTGCAGCGCGGGTCTACCCCGACTCACCGCAGCTCAGCGAGCTGGTTCGGCTGGAATGGAACGCGATGGACGAATGGTTCGAGGAGGACGAACCGATCTACGTCCACCCCCGCGACCCGTACTCGCGCGTCGATATCCTCGCGGGTTCCCGGCACGTGCGAGTGGAGATCGACGGGGTCACCGTGGCGGACTCACGGACACCCCGCATCCTGTTCGAAACCGGCCTGCCCGCCCGCTACTACCTCCCGCTGACCGATATCCGGATGGATCTGTTGCGGCCGTCGGATACGCACTCCAGCTGCCCGTACAAGGGCAATGCCGACTACTGGAACATCGAGGTCGGCGGCAAGGAGTACGAGGATCTGGTGTGGATCTACCGCACGCCCACCCCGGAGAGTCAGAAGATCGCCGGCTTGGCCTGCTTCTACAACGAGAAGGTCGATATGTATATCGACGGCGAATTGCAGGAGCGGCCGAAAACTCCGTTCGGATGAGATGAACGGCGTAGCTCAGTCCGGGCCGATCGACTCGGACTCCAGAGGGCGAATCGAAATATTGCGCCGAGCTGCCAGTGCATCGCCCCAGTCGTAGAGCGCCTGCAGCACCGGCTGCAGTTCCGGATCGGCCAGCCGATAGGTCACCGCGGCGGGAACGCCGTCGTGGACGGTGCGCTCGACCAGCCCGGCGGCCTCGAGCTCGCGTAGCCGCTGGGTGAGCATCTTCTCCGTGATGCCCGCGATGCGGCGCCGTAACTCGCTGTAGCGCAACGGGCGCTCTTTCAGATGGCCGAGGACGACGACCGCCCACTTCCCGCCGATCGTCTCCACCGCCAGTTCGATCGGGCAGGAATAGCCCGCCCGTTGCACACTCACGCACCAAAAAGTACGTTCTTGTGCTCGCCGCGCCAAGCCGGTCGACTGGAACCATGATCATCGAGTACATCCGGTACCGCGTCACCGATTCGGCGGCATTCGAGGCCGCCTATCGGCGGGCGGCGGTGGCCTTGCAGTCCTCGCCGTATTGCCGGACCTATGACCTTGCCCGGTGCACCGAGGAGCCGGAGGTGTACATCCTTCAGCTGACCTGGACCTCGGCAGCTGATCACCTGGAGAAGTTCCGTGGCAGTCCCCAATTTCGCGCGTTCTTCGCCGAGATCAAGGACTATGTGGCCGGTATCGAGGAGATGCGGCACTACGAGCCGGTCGCGCTGGTGCCGTCGCTGTACGAATGGGCCGGTGGCGCCGAGGCATTCGAGACCCTGTTCACCACCTTCTACCGCCGTGTCGACGAGGACCCGGTGCTGGCGCCGGTGTTCGCGGGTATGCACCCGGACCACCCGAAACATGTGGCCGCATGGCTGGGGGAGGTCTTCGGTGGACCCGCCGTCTATTCGGAACGACACGGTGGACACCAGCACATGATCTCCCGGCACAGCGGCCGGGAGTTGACCGAGGAGCAGCGACAGCGCTGGGTGACCCTGTTGACAGACACCGCGGACAAGGTGGGGCTACCGGATGATGCCGAGTTCCGTTCGGCCTTCGCGGGTTATCTGGAATGGGGCACCAGGATGGCCCTGCTCTTCTCCGGCTCGGACGCACCCGAGAGCGTGGATGAACCCATGCCCACCTGGGGCTGGGGCGAGGTGAGGCCGTGGCCGCAGGGGTGAGCGTTCCCGCGACCCCCTGTTCGCTTGCGACGGTGCGGCACCGGCGCCCGTGGGACCGATCCGGTCGTTGTCCATCGGTGTGAAGGCGCGGCGTCGCCGGGACGGGTTTCGCATGGATCGGGCCGGACCGGCGATGGTTTCGGCGCGTCACATAGCGCTGCAGGGGCTCGGAAACCGTGGCCGAATCTCGGCCTGTTTCCGCGGTGCCGGGATCAGCGGCGTAGGCCGATCGTCAAGTGGCGGTGGTCAACGCGGCGACTCCGGGCCCGTGTAGTTCCTCGAGTGCTACCCGACGTCCGGAGATGGCCAAGAGCAGCGACAGTGCGGTTCCACTCACATCCGGGCCGTCGCCGATCGACAGGTCGACATCCGCTGGGGCCAGCCGGATACCGGCGACCGATTCCTTGGCTCCCCCGAAGGACACTGAGGTACGAGCCTGTATCCGCAGCGATCTGACAAGGGCGTCCTGTGGATAGGAGCGGGTAAGTCCCAGGGGCCTGCGTATGTCCTCACCATGAACGATTTCCTCGACGAGCCTGCTGTCCAGCGGTGCGGGAGCAGTCGACCGCCGCGTTGCGACCTGACGAAGCCGCTCCAGCGTTTCCTGCGGCGAGGTACCACGCTCGCGCTGTACACCGCGTGCGTTGTAACGGTGGAAGTCGAAACGCGAACGGACGAGGCCGACTGCGAAGCCGAAGCGCGTCTCCCGAGCGTTGTTGACCAGGTGGGCGGCCACATCGTGCACGGTCCACCCGTCACACAGTGACGGCGTTCCCCACTGCTCGACCTCCAGGTGCGTGAGGTCATCGATCAGTGCTGCACGCTCTGCGTGCACCATCGACCACACATCGTTCATCACGGTTACCTCTCGCTTGACCACTGCGTCTGCCGAATAGGACTCGCGCCGAGGCCGAAACTCATCGCTCGGTGCGTCCAAATCGCATCGCCAGGTGCGACGAGCCAGGAACGACCAGGTCGACGAGTCGCAGATCCGCCGATCGGTCCGATACGTCCCGGTGCCCTCGGAGTGGAGTGAGCAGCCACGTCTGCAGTTGGTCGAGGTCATCCGGGAAGGTCCGGAGACCCCGTTCGGATGATATCGACCCTGCATCCACCAAGCATTTGCTAGGTTCCGCGCATGAGGAAGCTGCTGGCAGTCTTCGGTGCGGTGCTGACAGGGCTGGCGGTGCTCGCCGGATCCGGGTCGGCCACCGCCGACGAACTTCCCGTCGATTTCAACTTTTTCGCCGGTATCGCACCGGAGCTCCTGAATCCGGGCGGTTCGCTGCCCGGGTCCAACGACTACGGGTGTGTACCCGCGCCCGAGCACCCCGAGCCGGTGGTGCTGGTTCACGGCACCGGAGGGTCGCAACAGACCAACTGGGGCGCCTACGTTCCGTTGTTGAAGAATGCAGGGTACTGCGTTTTCTCCCTCACCTACGGTGCTCCGGTGGGCCTGCCGTGGCCGGCCACGGCAGTCGGGGGAATGGGCGATATCACCGAGAGTGCCCGCCAGTTGGGCGTGTTCGTCGACGGTGTTCTCACCGCGACGGGGGCGTCCCGAGTGAATATCGTGGGCCATTCGCAGGGGACGGTGATGCCGGCCTACTACGCGAAGTACCTCGGCGGCAGGGACAAAATCGGCAAGTACGTCTCGCTGGCTCCCGCCTGGAACGGCACCGCCGTGGCCGGTGCGGACAGCATTCTGTCATTCGCTCGGCAGCTCGGCATACAACCGGGGCACTTCCCCATCTGCCACGCGTGCGCCGAACTGGATCCCGGTTCGCCGTTCATGCACGCGATCCGGGCGGGCGGGCACTACCTGCCCGAGATCGAATACACCAATATCGCCACGCAATACGACGAGCTCATCGTTCCGTACACCTCCGGTCTGCCACCGGGCGGTAGCAACGTCCACAACATCGTGGTCCAGGAAGGATGCCCGGTCGACTACACAGATCACGCGGGATTGGCCGGGTCACGCCGAGCGGCCTATTTCGTCCTCAACGCCCTCGACCCCGAACATCCGCAACCCGTACCCTGCGACCGCGCCGCCCCCTTCTCGGGTGCGCCGTTCTGAGCGCCGGGCCGCGAACCTGCGGCCCGGCCTCGGCCGCGCCTATCGCACCGCGGTACAGACGTCTCCGCACCCATTGCGCTCACACGTCCCGGATGACGACCCGGTCACCACACAGCTTCGTCCAGTCGTCCCGGTCGGAGGTGAGTATCAGCGCGGGGCCAGGGGCCCGCAATGCCATAGCGGCGACCAGGGCATCGATGGCGTATTTGTGGCCGTGCAACCCGCCTGCTGCGCGAAGCAATTTCACCGCGGCCAGCGAGTCGTCTGGTAGTGCTGGTTCGACTCGTAATCGCGAAAGGTACCAATTCAAGCGTGCGATATCGGTTCTTCCGTGGGCCGCCTCGACGATCGGCAGCACAGACACATGTACTACGACTCCCGCTCGGCGAGCAGCCTCAATCCGAGCGGTGAGCGCCCGGTCCTGCTGTAGCAGCAGCCCGAATGCCTGGCAGTCCAGGACGATCGATCGGATTTGGGGCTCGTTCACGCGGCGCCGCGGCCGGTGGACGCGCCGGCCTGACCGAACATATCCCTTGCTGCCGCCTCGATCTCGGCTTCGGTGAGTGGTTCGTGCGTGGATTCGAACTCGGCGACGATCTCGGCCAGTCCGTCCATTTCCAGCTGGTGGCGCACCGCTTCGGCGATATATGCCGATACATTGCGCTGACCGGCACGTTCGCGTACGGCGGTTAGCAGGTCGGTCGGCATGGATACCGATACGTTCGAGGTCGAGCCTGCGCGTGTAGTCGACACCTGCCTATTGTACGACAAAAACTATTACATGCGACGCCGGGTGGCCGGGGTGAGAACCTCCGGCCGGGGAGGCGAGCAGGCAGAAAAAGGCCCGCCCACGCGTGGTGGGCGGGCCTGGTGTTCATCCGGTCAGCTAGCGGATTCGGCGCCCTGGGGAAGGGCGGCGAGGGTGTCGATCCGGGCGACCGCGTCCGTGACAACCCGGTCGATGAGTTCCTGGCAGGTCGGGAGATCGTCCAGGATGCCGCTCACCTGACCGGCCGCGAGCACACCGGCTTCGGTATTGCCCTCGACCAGCCCCGCGCGCAACAGCATCGGGGTGTTGGCCGCCATGATCACCTGCGACCAGGTGAGGTCCTTGGCTTTGCGCATGGCCAGGCCGTCGCGGACGAGGGTCGACCACTTCATTCCGGTCATGCTCTTGAACTTGGTGGCGTTGCCGACCGCCGCGGTGAGTCCGCGGATACGGCCGGAACCCTCCAGCTTCTGCACGAGTTCGGTGTTGAGCACCCGGTGCGGCATACCGTCGACCTTCGTCGAGACCACCGTTTCGCCGAGCTGCCGGCGCAGGTACTCCTGTTTCACCGAATCCGGGACGCTGCTCTCCTGGGTGAGCAGGAACCGGGTGCCCATGGCGACGCCGGCGGCGCCGTAGGCGAGGGCGGCGGCCAGGCCGCGTCCATCGTAGAAACCGCCGGCCGCGACGACCGGGATATCGACGGCGTCCAATACCGACGGCAGCAGCAGGGTGGTCGCGACCGGGCCGGTGTGCCCGCCGCCTTCACCCCCCTGGACGATCACAGCGTCGGCGCCCCACGAGGCGACCTTCACCGCATGCTTGGCGGCGCCGATCGACGGAACCACCACCACGCCCGCATCTTTCAGCTTGGCGATGAGATCTTTCTTCGGCGCCAGCGCGAACGAGGCGACTTTCACGTTCTCGCGGATCAGCAGGTCGATCCGCTCTGGGGCATCGGAGGCATCGGCACGGATGTTCACGCCGAACGGTTTATCGGTCTGCGCCTTGGTTTTGGCGATGGCCGTTTCCAGTTCGGCGTAGGTCATGGTGGCCGAAGCCAGAATTCCCAGACCGCCCGCGTTGGAGGTGGCCGAAACGAGGCTCGGTCCCGCCACCCAGCCCATCCCGGTCTGCACGACGGGATGTTCGATGCCGACCAGTTCGGTCAGCGGGGTCCGCAGCCGGGGTGTCACTGCGGGACCTCCTTCTCGCGGATCTTCTTGGGATCCAGGACCTCACGGATGATCCGCAGTTCCTCGATGCTCGGCAACCGGCTTTCCTCGGCGGTGCCCAGGTCGGCGATTTCGAACGCGGTGTTCTCCGCAACCTCTTCGGCGGTGACGCCGGGGTGCAGGCTCAGTGCACGCATTGTGTGGCCCGGCCCGCCGAAATCGAAAACGCCCAGGTTGGTCACCACGTGGTGGACCTTCATGAACCGGTAGGCGGGGTTCTCGGGGTCGATCTTGTCGTAACCGATGCCGGCGACGATATCGACGTTGTCGCAGAACACGCGCCGGGTGTGCCGCGCAACCCAATAGCTCGTCGGGTGGTTGATCGTGTTCCCCGGCGCGCCACGGACCCCGAACATCTGCCGGGTCGGCTGCTGCAGCGGTCCGAAGGCGGAGAGGTTCTGGTTGCCGTAGCGGTCGATCTGGTTGGCGCCCATGACCACGTGGCGGCGGCCCGAAGCCAGTACGTCGAAAACGCGGCGGAACGGGATCCAGCCCTCCACCGGTGCCTTACCGCCGATGGGCGGTGTTTCGGCGAGGAAGAACGCTTCGCCGTCGGAGAGCAGCAGATCGGGTTCGAAGGTGAGTTTGGCGAGCCGGGCGCCCAACTGTGCCATCGGTGTCATCGGGCTGGCGAAGATTTCCCCGGCATCCCGGAAGATCTCGGCGCAGGCGATCGCGCACACCTCGGCCCGGGTGATGGTTTCGGTGCTGGTCACGACTGCTCCTCCTTGAATCGCGCGACGGCGGCCTGGTAGTCGTCTTCGGAGCCGCTGAGGTAGGTGTCGACGAAGGACTGCCAGGTTTCCGGCGATTTGGCGGCTTCGACGTAATGCCGCTGGAACTTCTCGTCCCGTCCGTAGCTCTCCCCGCCGAGGGTGAAATGCGCGCCGTTCGGCGCCTCGGCCACCGCGTCGACCAGCATGCGGTTGAGCAGCAGCGACTGCGGCGGGACGGTTTTCACCAGTTCCTCGGTGTCCACGATGCGCTCCACCGACAGGTATCGCTTCTCGGCGGCCATGCAGAACAGGTCGTCCATGTAGGGATCCACACCCTGGTACGCGGCGTTGCCGTGCACGTCACCGATGTTCAGGTGCACCAGCGCCGCATCGAGGTTCAGTGCGGGCATGGCGATCAGGGTTTCCGATTTACCGTCCGGTCCCGGGTAGGGCGAGGTGACGGTGGTCAGTTCGCCGTCCCAGAAATTCGGCACATCAGAACCGAGGCCCGCGCGGATCGGCAGGAACGGCAGCCGCGCCGCGGCCGCCTCCAGCCCGCATTTGAGCATGCCCTCGTCCATCTCCCGGGCCACGATCTGCCCGGAGGTGCGGGCTTTGGCGAACCACGGATCGTAGAACGGCGCGGAATCGAGGGAGACGAAACCGTAGTAGGCCTTGCGGACCTTGCCGGCCGAAAGCAGCAGCCCGAGGTCGGGGCCGCCGTAGGTGACCACGGTGAGGTCGGTGACATCCGACCGCAGCAGCGCCCGCACCAGGGCCATCGGCTTACGCCGCGACCCCCAGCCGCCGATGCCGATGGTCATTCCGCTGCGCAGTTCGCCGACGATTTCGTCGAGCGATTTCCGCTTGTCTCGCATGGTTTTACGCTCCATGTCAGTTCTTGTCCTTCTGCGCTGCCAGGTCGTCGTCGAACCGCTCGCGGATCTCGTCCGAGGCGCCCGAGAGGTTCAGTTCGAAGGTGAAGCCTTGCTCGTAGCGGTAGCTGCGGTGCACGTCCTGTACGTCGATACCGTTGAGCGCGCGTTTGGCGGCCCGGATCACGCGGCCGTCCTTGGCGGCGATGTTCTTGGCGACATCGAGTGCCGCGGCGTCGAGTTCGTCGCGGGGGACCACCTTCAGCACCGAGCCGTAGTGGTGCAGCTGCTGCGCGGTGGCGGTGCTCGCGGTGAAGAACAGTGCGCGCATGAGGTGTTGCGGGACCAGCCGGGAGAGGTGGGTTGCCGCGCCGAGCGCGCCGCGGTCGACCTCGGGCAGGCCGAAGGTGGCGTCCTCGGAGGCGATGATGATGTCGGAGTTGCCGACGAGGCCGATACCGCCCCCGAGGCAGAACCCCTGGACCGCGGTGACAACCGGGACCGGGCAGTCGTAGACGGCGGCGAAGGCCTCGTAGCAGCCGTGGTTGGCGTCGATCAACGCCTGGTGGCCCGGTGTGCGCTGCATTTCCTTGATATCCACGCCGGCGTTGAAGCCCCGGTTCTCCGCGCGCAGCACCACCACGCGGGTCTGCGGGTCGCGGCCCGCGGCGCGGATCTCGTCGGCGAGGGCGAACCAGCCGTCCGAGGGTATGGCGTTGACCGGCGGATAGTCGACCGTGACCACGGCGATACCGGCGGATTCCGAATGGCGGGTGATCCCCATCGCGTATCCCATCTCGCATTCTCGAGCATCTTGGCTAAGCAAGCAATTGCTTGGTAGGTTAACACGGTGGCACTCGAAATCGACCTGTCCGATCACGTCGTTCTGGTAACCGGAGGCGTCCGCGGTGTCGGCGCCGGTATCAGCCGGGTCCTGCTGGCCGCCGGCGCGACCGTGGTGGCGTGTGCGCGCCGACCGGCGGAAACGCCGGTGGAAGTGGACGGGCGCGCCATCGACTTCCTGCCCTGCGATGTGCGTGACGCCGAGGCGGTGCGGAAGATGATCGCGGAGATCGTGCACCGGCACGGCCGGCTCGACGCCGCGGTGAACAATGCCGGGGGAGCGCCCTACGCGCTCGCGGCCGACGCCAGCCCGAAATTCCACACCAAGATCATCGAATTGAACCTGCTCGCCGCCCTGCACGTCGCGCAGGCAGCGCACGCGGTGATGAACGAACAGGAATCCGGCGGATCGATCGTCAATATCTCCAGCCTCAGCGGTCACCGGCCCTCGCCCGGTACCGCCGCCTACGGTGCGGCCAAGGCCGGAGTCGACGCGCTCACCGTCTCGCTGGCCGCCGAATGGGCGCCCCGGGTCCGGATCAACTCGCTGGTCGTCGGCGCGGTGGAAACGGAACTCGCCGAATTGCACTACGGCGATGCCGACGGTGTGGCCGCTGTCGGGCAGACGATCCCGATGGGCCGGATGGCGCGGCCCGCAGATGTCGGCAACGGGGTGGCGTTCCTGCTGTCCCCGCTCGCCGCATATATCAGCGGCGCCACCCTGCAGATCCACGGCGGCGGCGAGCCGCCGGCCTTTCTCTCGGCCGCCAACGCCGCCCATTCCACCGGCGCAGCGAAACCCGCACAGTCCTGACGCGGCCGGCGCCGCCCCACCGACGCGACAACACCAGTTACGACCATCGACGATAGGAACGGATATGGCAACCGAGGGCATCTGCGCCGGACGGACAGTCATCGTCACCGGCGCCGGCCGGGGAATCGGCCGCGCGCACGCACTGGCCTTCGCGGCCGCGGGCGCGAAGGTCGTGGTCAATGACATCGGCACCAGCCTCAGCGGTGAATCGACGGCGGAAACGCCGGCCGAGCAGGTGGTTTCCGAAATCCGCGCCGCCGGCGGCGAAGCGGTCGCCAACGGCGACGATGTGGCGAGCTGGGACGGTTCGCAGCGGCTGATCCAGCAGGCCGTGAACACCTTCGGCGGGCTCGATGTACTCGTCAACAACGCCGGCTTCGTCCGCGACCGCATGCTGGTCAACCTCGCCGAAGATGAATGGGATTCGGTGGTCCGGGTCCATCTGAAGGGCCATTTCGCCACCATGCGGCACGCGGCCGCGTATTGGCGTGCGGAATCCAAGGCCGGACGGCCGGTCGACGCCCGGATCATCAACACCAGCTCCGGCGCCGGCCTGCAGGGCAGCGTCGGCCAGGGCAACTACGGCGCCGCCAAAGCGGGTATCGCCGGCCTGACCCTCACCGCGTCGGCCGAATTCGGGCGTTACGGCGTCACTGTGAACGCCATCGCGCCCTCGGCCCGCACCCGGATGACCGAAACGGTTTTCGCCGACATGATGGCCAAACCGGAGGACGGTTTCGACGCCATGGCGCCGGAGAACATCTCGCCGATCGTGGTGTGGCTGGGCAGTCCGGAATCGGCCGGGATCACCGGCCGGATGTTCGAGGTCGAGGGTGGCCGTATCGCCCTCGCCGAGGGCTGGCGGCACGGTGTTCCGGTGGACCGCGGAACCCGCTGGGACCCGGCCGAACTCGGCCCGGTGGTGGCGGAACTGATCTCCAAGGGCGCTGCGCCCGAGCCGGTCTACGGAGCGTAGCCGGCCTTTTCCGAGCACCCGGCGGGCCGCATAGTCGAGTCTGCGCCCGCCGGGTTGCTCTGCGCCCGTGGATGGACCGGGCGAGTGAATGCGGGTAAACGCACCCCTGGCCTGCCCCTCCGGCGAGCCTGCGGTCGCGCTGGGCGAATGTCCGGTTGCGCCCCGCCACGGTCGTCTACTGCCGAAGTCCCGTACCCGGTCCGGTCGCGTCCCATGTAGTCGAGCAAGCCGTGGGCAGCACGGTTCGGGCGCGCTGTAGCCTTCGCGACTGCGTGCCTTACTTCCCGGCCGGGGCGAGCGGACCTTCGCGTGCCGTTGAACGAACAGCGGCGGTGCGTGCTGAGCCACTGTTTCGGCGATCGTGCCCGATTGCTCCCTGCGTCCACAGCCGGGGCGGATGCACGATCCGCGAGACATTCACGCCTGCGGGTTCGGGGTCTCTGGACGTCGGACGGTCCGGAACCCGGATGGTTGGGTGAACGCACCCGGAAAACCTGTTCCCTCGTGCGATGGCGGATCCGGCGTGACCTGTGGGTTCGTTGGCGGTGCAGCGCCTACTTCGCGTACAGCGCACGCGGGCGGATGGGTTTGCTCGGTCCGGGGTGTGTGTGGGGAACTGGGGAGTTCTCGCGCCGTTGGCTGGTACCGAGCGGTCGATGGCGTCCTCCGGCCTAGGGATGCCCCCCGCGCAGCGCCGCCGGCGATTTCTGGTCGGCCGACCAGAGCCGGTCCGAATCCGGCGACTCCCGGCTGTGGGCGACGGGCACCGACCGGACTCGGTCCGGTGTCCGGGCGGCTCAGCTACCTGACCAATCGAGCGGTAACTGTGAGTAATCCCATGCTCGATTGCGATATCACCGCTGTGGCCTGTCGCTCCACCTGCGGCGAAGCGTGCGGCGGCTGCTGTCTCGCGACTTTGTTATGCGCCGGTCAGGGCCCTGGTTTACCATGGGCAACCAGCTGTTCGTTCTGCCCGGAAGGCGTCATCACCGGGGGATCCGCAATATCGATCGAGGGGATGGCTGGCGCATGGCCGTTGGTCGCAGCAAGCGATTACTCGCAGTAGCCGGGGCAGTGGGTTGCCTGGCGCTACTCGGGGGGCCGGGATACGCAGCCGCCGAGCCGGGCCGCTCGCCCAAGGTGGAGCAGGGGCCGACCGGAAGTGGTGGCAACGGGGCGACGCCGCCCGGCGATGCCGGTGCGGAATCGGGCCCCAGTGCACCCCTCGAGATTCCCGGCCGGGCGAACGAGACGCCCGCGGGGCCCGGGGCAGCCGCGCCGGCCCAGGGCGACCGCCCGGGCGCCGGACTCGGTACCGGCAGTGCGGGTGCGCCCGCGCCCACCGATGCACCGCCCGCGCCCGCCGGTGTTCCCTCCGCCCAGGAACCGAGCGGTCCGCCTGCCGCGCCGGGCGCCACCGGGAGCAGTGGTTCGGAATCCGGCGAGGTCGCGCAATGGCAAACTTTGGATATTCCGGGCCGCGATAGTTCCACAGAAACCGGTCCGGCAGCCGACTCCGCGGCTCCTGCCGCATCAGTGCCCGCACCCAGCGAGGTTGCCGAACCCGTGGGCCCCATCGGTCTGGGCACCGCGCTCGGCACGATTCTCGGTACCGGTTCGGCAGCGGTCGGGTCGGCGGCGCTCGCGCCCTTGGCGGTGACCGGCTCCGCCGCCGCGGGGACGGGCTCCGCTGCGCTCGGTACCGGTTCCGCCGCAGTGGGTTCCGCCGGAGCGGGTCTGGGGGTCACCGGATCGGCCGGCCTCGGTACCGGTTCCGCAGTGCTCGGAACGGGCTCGGCCGCAGTGGGTTCCGCTGGAATCGGCGTGCTGGGTACGGGCTCGGCGGCCCTCGGTTCGGCGGGGGTCGGGGTACTCGGTACCGGTTCGGCCGGGCTCGGTTCGGCCGCAGTGGGTTCCGCGGCCACGGGTTCGGCGGCCGCCGGTTCCGCCGCGACCGGCTCGGCGGCCCTGGGTTCGGCCGGTGTGGGTTCGGCCGCCCCGCTGCTTCTTCTCTTGTTGCCCCTGCCGCCGGTTCCGCCGGCTCCGGTCGGGCCGCCGCTGGCGCTGCCCGCCCCCGGTGGCGGCGGTGCGGGCCCCGGCGCGCCCAGTGTGGTGGACGTCGCGGTCGGGGCGGGTCTTCCTGCCCCCGCGGCCCCGGCTCCCGCCGCGCCCGGTGGTCCGGCGCCTGCTCCGAGCGCGCCACCCGTGGCCGCTGCGCCGCCGAATCACACCGTGCGTCCGACCAGCGCCGAAGGCGTGCTACCGGAACCGGCGCTGCTGTCGGTGATCGGTGGGCTCGTCGCCCTCGCCATCGCCGGTGGCGGTTCGGCCGTGATGAGCTATCAGAGCGCCGCACAGGCACAGGCGCGTATCGATGCCGCGCGCTCCGAATTCTTCGGAACGGGTGCGTGATCGCGATGACACAGAGCAAAACACAAAGCACTCGCGCCTACCGTCGCGTCGCGGCCGCCGTGGACGCGGTGTGCGCGATCGCCGCCGACGCCGACGCCACCACCTTGGACCAGGTGGTGGACGCAGTGGCCACCGAGCGGGGCAGGCCGATCGAGATCACCGACGCCGATCTCGGCCCCGGGGTCTGCGGGCAGCGGCGGTATTACCCGGCCAAGGACATCATCGTGCTGGCCAGCGCGCTGCCGAGTCGCGACCATACGCTCGCGCACGAGCTGGGCCATATCGTTTTCGACCACGAGGGTGCCCCGGCCACCGAGGTGACGCTCGAGGTGAGTGACGATCTGATCGCCTACATGCTGAGTCAGCGTGCACATCAGACCGCCGTCGAGGACGGCGAGAACGACCAGGCCGAATGGGAGGCCGAAACGTTCGCCGCCATGCTGATGACACGTTTGCGCGTTTTCAACAGCCGGGGCGCGGGCGTCTCGGTCCTTCGATTCGATGAGGCTCTGGGATGACGTTCTGGTTGACCGCCCTCCTGGTTTGGGTCGCCGCCGGCGCTCGGGTGGGACGTGTTCTCGTCAAACCGGCGACCACCGCCCGGGTGGCGATCGTGGTCGCCGTTGCCGCCGTGGCGTTGGCCTGTACCGCGGCGATACCTGATGTGGGGCTGGCGATCGACAATCTATTGCCCGGTGGTCTGCCCGGTGGGTTGCTGTCCGAGGGCGTGGTCGTCGGTGCCTGGCTGCTGTTCGTCACCGCGACCTCGGTGGTTGCTTCCGCGGCCTGGCCGGTGGTTTCGCGCCGGAATCTGCGCCAGATCGCCTGGGGGATATACGGTCTCGGGGTTCTGGCGATCGCCGCCGCGGTGCTGTGGTCGTTCACCCTCGGCTGGGCCGTCGTCGCGGCGGCGGGGATTTTCATCGTGGTGACCGGGCTGCGCAATCTCAGTTGGACGGCGCTGGGTCGCGGTATCGCTATCTATATCGCCGGAACCGCACTGGTGATCGGCCTGGCCGCCGGGCAGATTCAGCGCGGCCTCACCGACGCTCCCGGCGCCGAGCCGGGCATGCCGACGTGGGCGTGGCCGCTGTGGCAGGTTGCCGCGCTGCTGATCGCGTTCGGTGCGGTGTGGATCGTGGTCGAGATGTGGTTGCGGGCGCGGTTGTTGCTGCGCCGCGTGCAGAGCCTGCACAAGGTGATGGTGAAGCGGTTCCCGGAGGTGGTCCAGGAGGAGACCGGGACATCCACCCAGCTCAAGGCCTCGGATCGGGTCGCGCAGATCATGGACGCGCTGTACCTGCAGTCGGGCGGGGGAGTGGAGATCGCTGCCGCCGGTGATCCCCCGCCGGCGATCGGCCGGCGGGCCGAGCGCGTTGCCGAGTGGGCCAAGCATCCGCTGGGACCGGCCGTGGTGGATGCCCGGTGGATCGCGCCGCCGGAGGGGATCAGCCCGCGCGGCTGGGTGCAGGCGATTGCCCAGGCCTTCGATGCGCTGCCGGAACAGGCCGCACAACCGGAGCCTGCTACACGCTAGTTGCCCGAGGTATGCGGTACGTCCGTTACGTCACTGTGATAACACTCGGAGCGGCTCGGGAATGATGCCGAGTGGTCGGTACTGTGATTATCGGACACCGCAGATCTCGAGGCTTGACGATACTGCTGCCGCAGAAATTCTTCCCTGCTCGGCCGCCGGTATGACGGTTACCCCCTGGCAGGAACGAGCACGGTGCGAACCCGAGGGGGATCGCACCGTGCCTGTTTCCGGTTCTATTCCGTTCCGTCCGGAGGAACTTCGGGCAAACCCTCGCTGGCACGCAGTTTCTCCGCCATGGAGGTCAGCAGGTTCTGCGACTCCTCGGAGAGGTCGAAGGCCCGGCTGGACAGCCGACGCAGCCCGTAACCCTGTAGCTGCGCTAGGAGTTCGAGGTCGTGGTCGATCTTCGCGGCGTAGATGTCGTTGAAGAAGTAGTCGGGCTTGACCTTGAAGAACTTCGCCAGGGCGGCGACCGTCTCATCGGACGGATTCGTCCGCTGGCCCGACCGTAACTGCGACAGATACGGTTTGGAGATCGGATGACCGGATGCCGTCAGTGCGGCCGCTACCTCTGCATTGGTGTGCGGCTTACGCCCCGGGGGATGCACGGTTTCGAACAGCTTGTTCAGCCGCGCCGCGAAATCAGCCATTGTGAGCCGCCCAATTCCCTTCACTGTACTAACAGTCGTTATCTCGGATACCTATCATTGATATTAGCGGCTCAGTAACTGAAAACCTACGCCTGGTTCAGGATTTCCTTGAAGCTTCTAGGTTGTATCCGGGGAAGTGGACCGCGGTATCGCGTTTGCGGGTTACCCCGCACGGAACTTGTGGGCCGGTAATACCGCCAGGTAGCCGCCCCTCCGGGGGGTGTTCCCGGACGGGCGGCGAGTAGCCTTCGGATTGCTGATGCCCCTTCTGGAGCGCTGTATAGCACTTTGTGTGGCGTACGACACGTCTGCTCAACGGTGAGATGAACGTTCAACCTACGTGTGGAAATTACGGAGATCCGGGGCTCATGCCTGTGAAGGGGCACTAACACCCCGGATCCGCTGGATCATCGGTCGTGAATTCGACGTACTGTCACAGTCGTTCGATGATCGTTCCCGTCGCGAGTGCGCCACCGGCGCACATGAGAATCATTGCGGTGCTGCGATCGGACCGTTCGAGTTCGTGCAGGGCGGTGGTGATCAGCCGGGACCCCGTCGAGCCGACCGGATGGCCCAGCGCGATCGCGCCGCCGTTCACATTTACCCGGTCGAAATCCGGCTTGTGGACCTGAGCCCACGACAAAGCGACAGAGGCGAAAGCCTCGTTGATCTCGAACAGATCAATATCGTCGATGGTCATCCCGGACCGTTCGAGCAGCCGGCTGCAGGCCTGCACCGGTCCGTCGAGATGGAACTCCGGCTCCGAGCCCACGAGGCACTGGGTCACCACCCGGGCCCGCGGCCGCAGGCCCTCCCGCTCGGCGGCCTTCTCGTCCATGAGCAGCACCGCCGCGGCACCGTCGGAGATCTGCGAGGAAGTGCCGGCGGTGTGGATGCCGCCCTCCAATACCGGCTTCAGCTTCGCCAGGCTCTCCGCGCTGGTCTCCCGTAGCCCCTGGTCGCGGCTCACCTCCTGCTTCTCGCCGGTGGGGTTGCCCTCCTTGTCGACCACCGGGGCGGTGACCGTCAGTACCTCGCGATCGAAGCGGCCCTCGGACCAGGCCTGGGCGGCCAGCCGCTGCGACCGGACACCGAGCGCGTCGATATCTTCGCGAGTGATACCGCGCCGCTTGGCGATCCGCTCGGCGGCCTCGAACTGGTTGGGCATATCGATATCCCAGGAGGCCGGCCGGCGCGGGCCGGCCTGGTCGCCGACATTGGCGCCCAGCGGCACCTGGCTCATCGCCTCGACACCGCACGCGACCCCGATATCGATGGCGTCGGTGGCGATCAGCCCGGCGATCAGATGGTTGGCCTGCTGGGCCGAGCCGCACTGGGCGTCGATGGTCGTGGCGCCGATCTGCCACGGCAGCCCGGCGGCGAGCCAGGCGGTCCGCGTGATGTTGTTGGATTGTGCGCCGGCCTGGGTGACGCAGCCGCCGATGATCTGCTCGACCTTGGCGGGATCGAGGTGGGCGCGATCGAGCAGTCCGCGCTGGGCGAGACCGAGGATCTCGGCCGCGTGGAGCCCGGAAAGCCAGCCGTTGCGCTTACCGATGGGGGTGCGAGCTGCCTCGACGATAACGGGTGTGCCCATCTTGAACCTTTCGTTTCGGACAGAAAACTGTAACGTGTTCCGCACACGGGCGGAGGTAAGTTCAGTCCGGTTTCTTTCCTCGTTCTTATGCCTGTGCTTCAATGATTGTAGAACGTGTTTCAGTTTGTCGAAGGAGACATCTGGTGGTGGATACGCGCATGGGCCGGCCGAACCTGCCGGAGGGGTTCGACGTCACGGACCCCGATATGTACATGCAGCGGGTACCGATCGAGGAGTTCGCCGAACTCCGCCGTACCGCGCCGATCTGGTGGCAGGAGAAATCGCCCGAGGTCGGTGGTTTCCACGACGACGGCTTCTGGGTCGTCACCAAGCATGCCGACATCAAGGAGATCTCGCGGCGCAGTGATGTCTTCTCGACCTTCGAGAACACAGCGCTGCCGCGGTTCAACGACGATATCGAGCGCGAGCAGATCGAGCTGCAGCGTTTCATCCTGCTGAACATGGACCCGCCCGAGCACACGCGGATGCGCAAGATCATCTCGCGTGGGTTCACGCCGCGCGCGATCAACTCGCTCCGGGACGAGCTGTCGAAGCGTACCGAGGCCATCGTCAAGGCCGCGGCCGAGAACGGGTCGGGCGATTTCGTCACCCAGATCGCCTGCGAACTGCCCCTGCAGGCGATCGCCGAACTGATCGGCGTACCGCAGGAAGACCGGATGAAGGTGTTCACCTGGTCCAACGAGATGACCGGCTACGACGATCCGGAAATCGATGTGGATCCGGTGCAGGCCTCCACCGAACTGCTCGGCTACGCCTATGCGATGGCCGAGGCCCGCAAGGCCTGCCCGGCCAACGATATCGTCACCACCCTGGTCGAGGCCGATATCGACGGTGAAGCCCTCAAATCCGAGGAATTCGGATTCTTCGTGATGCTCCTGGCGGTCGCCGGTAACGAGACCACCCGCAACGCCATCACCCACGGCATGATCGCCTTCCTGGAGAACCCGGATCAGTGGGAGCTGTACAAGAAGGAACGCCCCAAGACCACGGCCGACGAGATCATCCGCTGGGCCAGCCCGATCACCACCTTCCAGCGCACCGCGCTCTCCGACACCGAACTCGGTGGCGTGGAGATCAAGAAGGGCCAGCGGGTCCTGATGGTGTACCGGTCGGCGAACTTCGACGAAGACGTCTTCGAGAACCCGATGAAGTTCGACATCACGCGCGAGGACAACCCGCATGTGGCCTTCGGCGGAACCGGGGCGCACTACTGCATCGGCGCCAACCTGGCCAAGCTGGAAATCGACCTGATCTTCAACGCGATCGCCGACCATATGCCCGATATCTCCAAGCTGGGCGATCCGCGACGGCTGCGGTCCGGCTGGCTGAACGGCGTCAAGGAATTCCAGGTCGACTACAAGACCTGCCCGGTGACGGGGCAGACCGCGAGCTGAGCGCCGCGGCACCACGCCTCCGGCCCCGGGTACCGCTGGTATCCGGGGCCGGAACGTAACCGGCTCAGAGTGTGCGCCCGCGCCGTTGTGGCGGCGGCGCGGCCCACAGTTCGGCCCCGCATCCACAGGGTGCGGGGCCGAAGCTTTGCAAGGGGCCGGGAGCGGTTCCATACCGGGCTCTCGAGATCCGGGCCCACCTCTCCGGCCGGGCGATGACGACGGCCGTGGCTCTGTTGCGCCGGAGCTGCCGCGCCGCCGGTGCCGTGGCCGGTTGCCGGCATTCGGCGAGTGAACACGAAACGGCCCCGCACTTCCGAGGAGTGCGGGGCCGTTTCGGTATAGAAAGCCGATCGGCGGGCGGACCGTGAGGGGTCGGCCTGCCGCCGATCAGCCGACCGGGGTGGCCGTGGCCATCGCGCGATCTACTTCCCAGAACGCACGGAGGGCCAGAATCTTCCCGGAGTCGTCCACCTTGTAGGTGAAAACACCTTCGGCGTCGATACGATGCCCGCCGATGGTACTGCGGATCGTGCCGGTGAACGCGACCTCCGCGCCGCAGGCGAAGGAATCACCGAACAAGAACTCGATCGAATCGGTGCCGGCGATCGCCTTGTCCCAGAACGCCGAAATCGCCTCGGGGCCGCGGTGTCCCTTGCCTTCGGGGTCGAAACCGGAGGGGCCGATCGGGTCCTCGACGATCCCGTCCGGCGCGAACAGTGCGAGCCAGGCGTCCTTGTCCCGGGCGCGGACAGCGGCCTGCGAGGCCAGACCGGCTGCACGTGCGGGATGTTCGTCGCTGCTCATGAGTTTCCTCTCGACAAGCCGTGGTGGCTGTCCGTTCAGGTGATCGGGTTCTGGATGTTCTCGTCGGCGAATTTGCGCAGCGCGTCCTTCTTCGCCTCGATATCTCCGTCGAATCCGATACCGGCGGCCAGCCAGGGGATCACGATCGCGTCGGTGACGCCGGCGTCGTACTGCTCCTGGTAGCCGTCGCGGCCGAACTTGTCCACGCAGACGGCCTGGATCTCGAACGGCACATCGGCGCGGTCGTGTTCGGCGCGTAGTTCACCGAGCCGGGCGATGGTGGACTGCAGATCTTCGAACTTCATCATCGCCGAGGTCCAGCCGTCGCCCACCCGGGCCGCACGGCGCAGTGCCACCTCGGTATGGCCGCCGATGTAGAACGGAACCGGTTCGCTCGGCGCCGGACTCATCTGTAGTTCGTCGAAATCGAAGAATTCACCGTGGTACTTGACCATGCCGCCCGCGAGGACCTTTTTGATGACCTCGATCATCTCGTCGACCCGCGCACCGCGGCGCGCATACGGCACCCCGCACCATTCGAATTCCTCCGGCGCCCAGCCGATCCCCACACCGAACCCGAACCGGTTACCGGAAAGATTCGCCACCGACCCGACCTGGCGGGCGAGCAGCAGTGGATTCCGGGAACCGAGTTTGAGCACGTTGGTGTAGAAGCGGAGCCGGGTGGTCACCGCGGCCATGGCGGTCGCGGCGATCAGCGGATCCACCCACGGGGTGTCCGGGCCCCAGAACCGGGCGCCGTCCGGGGTGTAGGGATATTTCGCTGCCTGGGATTTCATATAGAACAGCGAATCCGGCAGCGCGATCGAGCTGAACCCGACCTCCTCCGCGGTTTTAGCCAGTTCGGGCAGCTGTTCCAGCGGGCTGAGCGCGACCCCGAGGCTGAATTTCAGCGTCATGGGCGTTCCGACCCGACGACCCACATCGAGAAGTACTGCGAGCCACCACCGTAGGCGTGGCCGAGCGCCTTGCGGGCGTTCTCGACCTGGTAGTCACCGGCCCGGCCCATCACCTGCTTGGCGGCCTCGGCGAAGCGGATCATGCCGGACGCGCCGATCGGGTTGGACGAGAGCACTCCGCCCGACGGGTTCACCGGCAGCGTTCCGCCGATTTCGGTTTCCCCTTTGTCGGTGAGCTTCCAGCCGTCGCCGGGGGCGGCGAAACCGAGGTTCTCCAGCCACATCGGCTCGAACCAGGAGAAGGGCACATAGATTTCGGCGGCATCGATCTCGGCCAGCGGGTCGGTGATCCCGGCCTGCGCCCAGAGCGCCTTGGCCGCATCCTGCCCGGCCTGCGGGTTCACCTGGTCGCGGCCGGCGTAGGCCAGCGGTTCGGTACGCATGGCGGTGGCGTGGATCCAGCCGACCTTCTTGCCGGACGCCTCCACTGCGGTGGCCGATTCCTCGCCGCCGATCACCACGGCGCAGGCGCCGTCGGAGGAGGGGCAGGTTTCGTCGAACCGGATGGGATCCCACAGAACCTGCGAGGCGAGGACCTCTTCCATGGTCTTGTCACCCTGTTTGAGGTGTGCGTGCGGGTTCTTGGCCCCGTTGCGGCGATCCTTGGCGGCAACCATCGCGCCCACGTGCAGCGGCGCGTTCGACCGTCGGATATAGGACCGCACGTGGGGCGCGAAGTAGCCGCCCGCACCCGCGCCCACCGGCATGGTGAACGGCACCGGAATCGACAGTGCCCACATGGCATTCGATTCCGACTGCTTCTCCCAGGAGATGGCGAGCACCTTCTCGTGCACACCGCCCTGCACCATATTGGCGGCCACACACGCCGTGGAGCCGCCGACCGAACCGGCGGTGTGCACGCGCAGCAGCGGTTTCCCGGGCGCACCCAGCGCATCCGCCAGGTACAGCTCGGGCATCATCATGCCCTCGAACATGTCCGGGGCCTTGCCGATCACGATGGCGTCGATATCGGCCATGGTCAGGCCGGAATCGGCCAGTGCCCGGTCGATCGCCTCCCGGCACATCCCGGCCATCGAGACATCGCCGCGCTTGGCGACGTGATGGGTCTGTCCGGTGCCCAGCACCGCGGCGGGGAAACTCATCGGCGGGCCTCCGAATCCAGGACTGTCACAAGGTTCTGTTGCAGGGCCGGGCCGCTGGTGGCGTGCGCCAGCGTGCGCTCGGCGGTGCCCGCCATGATGGGCAGCGCGGCATAGCCGATGCGTTCCAGCCCGGTGGCGAACATGGGGTTGGCGGCCAGCGCACCGCCGGTCGGATTGACCTTGGTCTCCGGTTTCAGTCCCAGCGCCTCGGCGAGGATGAGCTGCTGGTGGCTGAAGGGTGCGTGCAGTTCGGCGACGTCGATACCGCTGGTATCGCCGTTCGTCACTGCCTGCCCGGCGGCGGCCGCCGAGGGGGAGACGGTCAGATCGCGGGCGCCCAGCACGCTGGAATCGATCCGATGCGACATCCCGGTGATCCACGCGGGACGTTGGCACAGTTCGCGGGCGCGATCACCGGCGGCGAGCACGATCGCGGCGGCACCGTCGGTGATGGGCGCACAGTCGTGTTCCCGCAGCGGGTCGGCGACGTAGGGCGCGGCGAGCAGCTCGTCGATCGATTTACCGTCGACGGTGTGCGCGGCCGAGGCGGCGGCCATATCGCGTTCGGTCCAGCGTCCGGCGTCGAGCCCGGCCCGGGCCTGCAACCCGGCGACGGACAACGCGTCCGGCCACAGCGGCGCGACCAGGTAGGGGTCGAGCTGGGTGGTGAGGACCTTGCGCAGGGTGCTCGCGGAGGATTTTCCGAAGCCGTAGACGAGAGCCGTCTCGACCTGTCCGGAGCGGATTTTCACCCACGCCTCGTACAGGGCCCAGGCGGCGTCCATCTCCACATGCGATTCGTTGATCGGCGGGACGGCGCCGATCGAGTCGATCGCGGAGATGAACGAGAAGGACCGGCCGGCCAGGTAGTCCGACGATCCGGAGCACCAGAAGCCGATATCGGACTTGGTGATGCCCAGCTGGTCGTAGATCTGCTGGAAACAGGGCACCAGCATCTCCACGCCGTTGGTGGTGCCGTAGGTCTCCGACACATGCGGTGCGTGCGCGAAGCCGACGACGGCGATCTCGGTGGCGTTGTCGATGGAACGCTCGGTGATGGTCACGCGGGGAGCCCTCTCACAGGTGATGCTTGTAGGTGTCGTAGTCGGCATCCGGCTCGCCGGTCGGCTCGAAGTGGTCGATATTGGCCATGGTGTGGCCCCACTCCTCACGCGGCTTCCAGACCACCTTGACCCGCAGACCCATCCGCACCTCGCTCGCCTCGATGCCGAGAACGAGATGCAGGAAGGGGATATCGGCGCCGTCGAGCAGTACATACGCGGCCACATACGGCGGTTTGAGCCGCTGGCCCATGAACGGCACGTTCACGATGCAGAAGGTGGTGACGGTGCCCGTCTCGGCGAGTTCCACCATGTCCGCGGTGGACCGTCCGTCGACCGGGTCGACACCACGCGGCGGGAAGTACACCTTGCTGTTCGCATCGGCGCGGCCGCCGACCAGCTTGCCCTCCATCAGGCCGCGCAGGAACGCGGTCTCCTCCGGGGAGGCGGTGTGCTTGTAGTCCATCCCGATCGGGGTGGTGATCATCGTGACCGGTTCGGCATCCGAGGCCGGTGCCGGTTCCGCCGTCGGGGCGTCACCGGGTTCGAAGCAGACGATGTCGTGGATGGTCCCGGTGAGCTCGTCGGCCCAGCGGGCGGTCACCCGCATCCCGCTGCTCATCTGCTCCGGGTTCTGCACATCCACCGCGTGCAACAGTGCGGTATCGGCGCCGTCGAGCTGGATCAGCGCGTAGGCGAACGGCCGGTCGAACGGCTGGCCGGGCAGCACATCGCGGACCCAGGTCCAGGATTTGACGGTGCCGGTGGTGGCGACCTCCACGAACTCCGACAGCGGGTCGGCGGTCACCGGATCGAACTCGGCCGGTGGCACCAGCACCCGGTCGTCCGAGCCCCGGATACCGAAGATGCGCCGTTCGCGCAGGCCGGTGAGGAACTTGCCGATGATGGGTCCCACAGAACGCGTGTAGTCGAACTCCATCCGCAAGGGCGCACTGAGCACATCGCTCGGTTTCAGTCCTGGCGGGCGTTCCTGCGTAATTACCGTGGGTGCAGTATTCCCATGAGTCACGATATCGAGTAGAACAGGTTCTTATTCTGCTGGCAAGCAGTAGGCCGGGAAAGGGGTCGGTTGTGAAGTTCGGATTGCAGCTCGGATACTGGGGCGCGGCACCGCCGCAGCATGCCGCGGAAGTGGTGGTGGCCGCGGAGGAAGCCGGCTTCGACGCGGTGTTCGCCGCCGAATCCTGGGGTTCGGACGCCTTCACCCCGCTGGCCTGGTGGGGTTCGGCCACTGAGCGGGTGCGGCTGGGCACCTCGGTGGTGCAACTGTCCGCGCGCACCCCCACGGCCACGGCCATGCACGCGCTGACCCTCGACCATCTCAGCGGCGGCCGGGCCATTCTCGGGCTCGGCGTCTCCGGCCCGCAGGTGGTCGAAGGCTGGTACGGGCAGCCGTTTGCCAAACCGTTGCAGCGCACCCGCGAATACGTCGATATCGTGCGCAAGGTGCTGGCCCGCGAGGCCCCGGTCACCAACGACGGACCGAACTATTCGCTGCCCTACACCGGCCCCGGCGCCACCGGTCTCGGCAAGCCACTGAAGCCGATAACCCACCCGCTACGTGCGGATCTGCCGATCTGGCTCGGCGCCGAAGGCCCCAAGAATGTGGCACTCACGGCGGAGATCGCCGACGGCTGGCTCGCGATCTACTACACGCCCCGGATGGCCGGCGTCTACAACGAATGGCTCGACGAAGGCTTCGCCCGCCCGGGTGCCCGGCGTTCGCGGGAAGACTTCGAAATCGCCGCCACCGCCCAGGTCATCATCACCGACGATGTCGCCGCCGAGATCGAACGGATGCGCTGGATCACCTCGCTCTACATCGGCGGCATGGGCGCGCCGGAACTCAACTTCCACGCCCAGGTGTATCGCCGGATGGGCTACGAGAAGGAAGTCGACGAGATCGGCACGCTGTTCCAGGCGGGCAAGAAAGCCGAGGCGGCCGCCGCCGTCCCCGACGAACTGGTCCTGGAGACGGCGATCATCGGCAACGAGGCGCAAGTCCGTGAGCAGATCGGTGTGTGGGAAGCCTCGGGTGTGACCATGCTGTTGGTCTCGGTGCCCGACGTAGATCAACTGAAGCGTGTGGCGCCACTGCTCGACGCCGGGTGAACTTGTTTCAGAAATCGCCGCACGCTACCCGCTGTGCGTCCCGCAGGTAGCGTGTGGCGAAATCGCCACATCCCGTCAAGTGTGTGTCAATGTGGCGGTTTCTTGGCACGTGGCGGGCTCGGTTCTAATGTGGCGTTATGGCAACAATGGGCAGCGCTGACGGGCTGCGTGTGCGGTCGGCGTCTGCGCTGGGTCGCGTGGTCCGTGCTGCCCGTAAGTCGCGGGGGATGACACAGGCCGAACTAGCCGAACTCGCCCAAACGAATCGCTACTCGCTCGCTCAACTCGAAGAGGGCGATACGACGAAAGCGATCGAGCGACTGTTCGACGTACTCTCCGCTCTCGAGCTTGAGCTCACCGTCCGTCCTCGACATGAGCGAACCGAATGACGGTCCTTGACATCTTTGGCGGGCGCGGGCCGGCCCTTGCTGAGGCGCCACCGTGCCACTCGGCGTTGCTGTAGGGATGCGGTTACACTGCATGCCGATATCGCAGGGCTGACTGGGAGGGTTGGGGGTGGAGGCTGGCATCGGCGGATCCTTCGCCGGGTACACCATTGAAAGCGTGCTCGGTCAAGGCGGAATGGGCACGGTTTACCTTGCTCGGCATCCTCGATTGCCGCGTTCGGTGGCGCTCAAACTGGTCAATCGTGACGTCTCGGCCGACCCTGAGGTGCGGCGGCGGTTCGAGCAGGAAGGCAATGTCGTCGCCCGGTTGGATCACCCGGGCATCGTGGGAATTTACGACCGGGGGGCCGATAACGGTCACCTGTGGATTGCCATGCAGTACATCCGGGGCAGCGATGTCGCGAAGTTGGATCCGCGATCTATGACTCCAGATCGCGCGCTGCGGATCGTCACCCAAACCGCTGCGGCGCTCGATCATGCGCACGCGCAGGGTGTGCTGCATCGCGATGTCAAGCCGGCCAATATTTTGCTGGCGCAGTCGGAAACGGGCCGGGAAGAACGTGCGGTACTTACGGATTTCGGTATTGCGCGCATGCTCGATTCCAGTACCAAGCTCACCGCCACGGGTACATTTACCGCCACCTTGGCCTATGCCTCGCCGGAGCAGTTGTCCGCCGAGCACGTGGACCATCGCGCCGATCAGTATTCACTCGCCTGCACACTGTTCGCCCTGCTGGCCGGTCAGACTCCATACGCGAACACCAGCCCCGGGCAGGTTGTCGCAGGTCACCTGAGTAAGCCGGTGCCGCAGCTGGGGAACTTCCGCTCAGATCTACCGCCGGCGCTCGACCAGGTTTTCGCGCGGGCGCTGGCCAAGAACCGTGAGGAGCGGTTCGGAAGCTGCGGAGAATTCGCCTCGGTTGCATCCGATGTGCTGGGCGGCAAGGCGGTTCCAGTTCCTGCTTATACCGGTCCGACCGTGGTGAATCAGGCGGCCACCGTGCTGAATCCAGCAGCAACAGTGGTGAATCCGGCAGCGCAGATGGCAGGGCACCAACCGCTGCCGGGGCCGATGTATCAAACTGATCCGGCGGAACAGCACATGTACGGCGTGCATCCGTACCAGGCGGTGCCCGCGCCGGCCCGAGTCGCGCCCGCACCGCGCCGAAAGTCACGTGCATTACGAATACTTGCGGGCATCGGTGCCGTGGTTGTCTTGGTTGCGGCGGGAGTGTTCGTGCAGCGCGACGCCATTACCGCCTGGATCAACCGGTGGGATGATGAGCACCAGGTTGTTGCGGATGCCTTCCCGAATCTACTGGCCGAAGCGCAGTTTGCGGTTGGGTGGCTCGGCGCAACCTGCTACTCGACGAGTTATATGGACGGCCGGGTGGTCGCGGTCCGCTGTTCGAACAACGACACCGGGGTCAGTTACCAGGTGAAGATGTACGGCAGCGAAGCCGAGGCGACTGCTACCGTCGATAGCTTTGTCCGTGATCGTGCGGCCGATCAGGTTGTCACGCACCCGAGTGCCGACGGCCAGGTGACGGTGACCATCGAGCCGCCGACGCCGGGAAGCTTTGCCAACGGTGTCGTTTACACGCGCTTCCCGGATGACGAACAGCGGTCCAGATTCGTCTTCGAGCTCGAATGGGCGAACCACTCCGCTTCCGACGTATTCGAGCAGTGGTGGCCGCAGGCGCCGCTGGGTGCGGGGACGGAGAACTGAGATGATGAGGCTGGGAGTCGGCGACTCGTTCGCCGGCTACGATATCGAGGGCGTGCTCGGCGAAGGTGGAATGGGGACGGTCTATCTCGCCCGGCATCCACGGTTACCGATGCAGGTCGCACTAAAGTTGCTCGTCCCGACTGCATCGGCCGATAAAGAACTGCGTCTGCGGTTCGAACAGGAAGCCGGTGTCATCGCACGCCTCGAACATCCGAACATCGTCGACGTGTACGACTGCGGCGCCACGGATGGACATCTGTGGATCGCAATGCAGTACATCCGCGGTGGTCACGCCGGGCAACTCACACCGTACAACTCGCCTCCAGGGCGAATCCTGAGCGTTGTCGCACAAACGGGTGACGCACTGGACTATGCCCACTCGCGCGGCATTCTGCACCGAGACGTCAAGCCTGCCAACATCCTGCTAGCCGCAGCCGACGCCGGACGCGAAGAACGCGCCGTGCTCACCGACTTCGGTATCGCACGATTGATGGAATCCGATGCGGGACTCACCGCCGACGGATCATTCACCGCGACAATCGCCTATGCCTCACCCGAGCAGTTATCCAGCGTACCCGTCGATCACCGCTCCGACCAATACTCGCTGGCCTGCACCCTGTTCATGCTGTTGACCGGACGAGCACCGTACGACTACACCAACGCGGGACAGGTGATCACAGCGCACCTGGTCAAGCCGCCGCCACGAGTGTCCGAGGTTCGGCCGGACTTGCCCGCCGTACTCGACGAGGTCATTGCGCGGGGTATGGCCAAGCAGCCAGATGAGCGATTCGCGAGTTGCGGCGAATTCGTTGCGGCTGCTCGGGCCGCGTTTGCCGTCGAATTCGCTCCTGCTCCGCGCCGGGTGGCGCCGACGATGATTGCGAAGCCTCTCTCGGCCCCGTCGCACCCGGTTGCGGCGATGCCGGTGCCACAGGGTGCTCCGCCACCTATGCAGTCCATACCTCCGATACAACACGTGCCAGGGCTGCCCTCGTCACGCCCGGCTCGACGAGGTCCCCGTAAGGCGCTGATGGCGGTGGGGGCCGTGCTCGGCGTTGTCGTGGTCGTCGGCGTTGCCGCTGCGACCTTCCTCCCGGGGTTGATCGCTCAGTGGGACACCAGAGAATGGGGAAGCCGGAACCAAGCCCTCGCGGAGACGTTTCCGCAGCTGGTCTCCTCCCGCGAGTTCGGAATAGGATGGCTCGAATTGCAGTGCAACGCGACGATCCCGGGCCTGGCGCCAGGGCTACTGCGTGAAGGTGGCGTATACGAGAACGGTGTCACCTGCGACGACGCGGATTTCAGCCAACACATCACGGTATTCGACTTCGGTAGCCCCGATGCGGCGAAGGCATACATCGACGGTCTCGCCGCCCTGCCCGGTGCGCGTGTCTGGAATGAGCGGCACCCCGACCTTCCGTCATCGCTTCCGATCGTCAGCGACGGTTCTGTCGGCGCCGGCATACTCACTGGGTTTCCGGATGACCCGGTACGCGGCCGGTTTGTGGTCAACTTCGTCAAAAAGGGTGACACGCTCTCTGATGAGCACGTTATCGAAAATATGTGGAGGAAGGCGCCGCTTGGCCGGTAAGGTGACCACCGACGTATTCATTTGCCGCGACAGCTCACCGACTCATCGGTAGTCCTCGGCGCACAACACTGGCGGATACAGCCCCTTCTCGACCACACGAATACCGTTCCACGGGCAGATCCGGTTTCCGTGCGGGCCGATGCGGCCGGCTCGGACCGGTGCGAATTCCAGGCACCCACCAGGACATGCGATCGAGGCGATCGGCCCCCACGGTCTTCCGCCGTGATGAACGACGATCCGCAGTTGTCGCGTGGTGATGAACGGTTCGCAACCGCACGGCGGCGCGGCATCCCGAACTCCGAGTCCCCCTGCCTGTTCCTGGTGGTTCGACCCAGCTCGAACGCTGAGCGACGTCCTGGAACATTATATCGAGGGAGCGCGAATCCTGTGTGGAGACAGTGTGATTCGAGTTCTTCGACTCAACCATGCCACCTGAGCGACTCCCCAGGTCGATCAGCGGCGTTGTTCGGCTCGGGCCGGGCCGAACAACGGACGTTCGGCACCGAATCAGTGCGGTTCGGTGGTTTCCCAGGGATTGATGATAGCGAGGCCCAGGTCCGTGAAGTCCTTGACGTTGCGGGTCGCTACCGGGCAGTCGTTGGCGAGGCAGATCGCGGCGATCTGTGCGTCCCCGTATCCCATCGGCCGGCCGCGGCGACGGCGTTCGGCGACGATTCGGCCGTAGATACGTGCCGCGCGGAAGTCGTAGGCTTCGGCTTCGTCGCCGAATTCGTCGAACAGTTCGGTCGCCAAGGTGACCAGGCCCGCCTTACGGGCCCCCTCCGGTACAAGCTCGGGCAATGGATCGCGGTGCAGCGCAGGAACTACACCCAGGGGAGTCTGTCCGCGGAAAGGACCGAGATCCTGGCTGGGCTGGGCGTCGAATTCACTCCGCTGCGGAACAAATGGGAGGCCGGGATCGCCGCGCTGCTCGACTATCGCCGCGAATACGGCGACACCTTCGTGCCGCAGCGGTATGTCGCCCCTGGACGGGTTTCGCCTGGGGGAGTGGGTCGCCCATCGCCGCCGCGACCTCCTCATCGACCGGCTGTCGCCCGAGCGAATCGCCGAACTCGACAGTGCCGGAATGATCTGGGACGTCCGCGCCCACCGGTGGGAGCAGGGGCGCGCCGCGCTGGCGGTCTACTGCCGGGAACACGGCACCGCGCGGGTACCGTACGGCTACCGCACCGGGACGGGTTCGCCCTCGGTGCCTGGCTCCGCACGCAGCGGATCGCGCGGCGTGACGGCACGATCGGCGAGCAGCGCATCGCCGCGCTCGACGAGCTCGGTATGGACTGGGGGACTTACTCCGAGTGATCCCAGGACGGTTCCCGTCCAAGCGCGGTGGGTCGGGTCCGGTGCCAGGCCCGTGGGGTGGCTCTGGAACGGGCGCATCGTGGGGGCTGGTGAGGGGTGGTTCCGGTTGCGCACGTGGACGAATGTCCGATACCGTCGCTGCAAGCTCGCGGGGGCGGAGGAGCCGGTTCGGTCCTGCGGGAGATGTTCCGGATCGACACAGGGAGCAAAGTGGGCAACTGGCGAAGGTCGGGGTATGCCGTGCTGGTGGGGGCGAGTGTCGTTCTGGCGGCGGGGTGTGGGGAGTCCAACGGTGGGTCCGCGGAGCCGGAGGGGTCGGCGGCCGGGCAGTCGGTGGCACCGCAGGTACCGGAAAAGTTCGACCCCTGTGTAGACATCCCGCAGGAAATTCTCGATACGGAAAACCTGCATTCGACGAATAGCTCTACGTCCAAGGATGAGATGCGGCGCGGTGATATTGCGTGGAGCGGTTGTCGTTGGGTGGTGTCTGATGGTTATTCCACCAGCATCAGTGCGACGAACCTGACCATCGACATGGCGCGCGAGAAGGATGTGCAGCAAGTACGGGAAACCGTTGTGGCGGGCCGAACGGTCATCGTTACACAGCGTGACGATTCGGGGGATAGTTGCACACTCAACGCGGAGTTGGTGGGGGGAAGTCTCGAATTCGGGGTCACCAATCCACCATCGGGCAGGCTGACGGGGGACCAGGATGCCTGTGATATCGGACTGCGGTTGGCGGAGAAGGTGCTTCCGCTGGTGCCGGCGGACGCATAGGGTAGCGGTGAGGTATAGAAGTACCAGAACAGGGGCGGGTCATGGCGGATGAGGGTAGGCGTCCCTTTCAGAGTCAGATCGACGCGGCAAATGAGGGCCAGTTGTCGATGTCGTTCAGTGGGGATGTCCGGCTCAACGCGGAGGAGTTCGTCTACCTGGACCGGGACTGCCAGGCGATGAAGGACAAGATCCGTGAGCTCCAAGAGATCGCCGACAGGATCGCGGACCGGGAGGTATGGGGTCTGGGCGAGGCCCCGGCGAGCTGGATCAAGTCGGGCAAGGTCTTGGTGAAGCGTTTCCGCGACAAGGCCAATGGTGACGAGTCGGGCAATAGCGCGCACGCCATTCTGGAGCGTCATTACGTGATCATCGACGGTATCCAGGAGCTGCATCGGGTGATCGCGCAACGCTATCTGGACACCGATAGCGAGTTCGCGTCCCGCTACAACGAGGTGATGGCGTCCGCGCCGCAGGGATTTCAGGGGAAGCAGTGAGTGACGTCGGCTACGAGCAGTCGAGGATCCGAGGGCAGGACGCGGAGGATAACCCGACGGCCTATTCGCATGTGGAGATCAAACAGGTTTTCGACACCATGATCCCGACGGAGGCCTCCGCCGCCAGCGATGACTACGCGGCGCTCGCGTCGGGCTGGGAAGAAGGCGTCACCACGTTCGCGGCCCGGATCCGGCGTTCGAGCCAGTCGGCGTGGGAGGGCCCGGCGGCAGAGTCCGCGCGGAAGGCGATCGACGATTACGCGACCGACGCCACGAACCTGACCCCTGCCCTGCAGGGATTGGCGAACCGGGTCGACGATGCGGCGAACGCGGTATTGAACACCCAGCGCAACCTGCCGCCCGTGGTGGACGATCCGCAGAGCTGGTGGAACCCCGGAGACTGGTTCGACGACCACGAAGGTGACGTGAGTAAGGCCGACGAGAAGGCTCAGGAACAGTTCGTCACCCATTACCGAAGCGGCGTGGTGGCGGCGGATTCCCAGATCCCGGTATTGCCGCTGCCGAAGGACCCGGCGGCGGTGGAGCAGCCCGGCGGGGGTGATCCAGGAGTTCCGGGGAACACCAGCACCGGCGGAAACCCGGCCGGCCCCTCGGACAATCCGACCGGGCCGGGCACCCCGGGGCAGGAACTCCCCGGTGCGGAACAGCCCGGCGAAGAACGGCCCGGCGCGCAGCAACCGGCCGGGGAAGAAACCGGCCCGGGGGATACACAGCCGGCGTCCACCGAACCCGCCGGTACCACACCGCAATCCACAGTGCCGAGCACGACCGGTAGCCCTGGGATGCCGAGTGCCCCCGGTGGCCCTGGAAGCCCGGCCGGTACCCCCGGTCCGGGGGCTCCGGGGCCGGGCGTACCCGGACCGGGCCAGACCGTGCAGGGCTCGCCCGCACCGGCCGGGGTACCGGCGGGCACTGCCGGGGCCAAAGCACCGTCCGGTGCGCCCGCCGGGCGTGGCGGTATGCCGATGATGGGTGCCCCCGGCGGGGCTCGCGGCGGTTCCGGTGACGACGATGGCAACCGGCAGACCCCGGATTATCTGATCAACGAGGAGAACACCCGCGAACTGCTCGGGGAGGAAGCACCGACTCTGCCCGGCGGTGTGCTCGGCGCCGAGGCCCCCTCCGCGCAGCCCGCCGAACGACCTCCGGGTTACTGACCGCGCCGCACCGCCGGGCATAGTCGGCCCCGACCGCCCCGGCCGGAGCCGGTCGGGCCGCGTTGCAGGGCGGCACCTGCCGGGTGGTGCGCTGCGGCAGATGACCGCAATCCCCGGGTGCGCAGTACCCATCCGATACCGCCCACCGAAACTGCTGTCCTTCGGTCGGCGATCATCCGATCGTCGGCCCGCGAACGCTCTCCTGGAATGGATTTCACCCGCATGGCCTGGACCTGGGAACCGGACACCTTTGCCGCGCACTGGTTCGACGAGGGCAACGACCGGATGCCCGCACCCCTGCGCTACCGCAGCCGATTCCCCACGGTCGGCGGGTTCGAGGCGCATCGCGCGGCGGTCCGTGCCGGTGCTGATACCGACGAGCGGGAGCGCATCGGCCTTCTCGTGCACACCCTCGCGCACTGCGATATGCGGATCGAGATCCGGTTCGGTTCGGTGAAACACCGGGGCGGCGACGGCCACACCCGCAAGGATCTGCGTGTCGTCGGCGCCCGGACCTACGCGCACGCAGTGGTGCTGAGCCAGACCGCTGTCCGCGGCGAGGACAGCGATATCCGGGCCCAGTTGCTGCGTGCGGACCAGCTGCCCGCCGCCCTCGCCGCCGCCCTTCCGCCCTGCGAACCCGGCCGCGACAAACCCGTCACTTTCGACCTCGCCGACGTACAAGCTGCCAAGGAAGCCGGATTTTCCGTCCAGGACACCAGAAGTCCCCGCGGCCGTTTCGCTCAGCTGGCTCGCCGCCCGGCCGACGGAGGTGGGCAGGCCATCCTCCGGCTCGGCAATTTCCATGCCGCCCCCAACCGCCATCGGGTCCTGCAATGGGGCGATTTCACCGGCGACGGCCGCTATGTCGAACAACGCAACCGCACCCACCTCGAACTGCGTCCCGCGACTGCCCAGGGTTTGATCGCCATCTTCGCCGGGTGGATCGACCAGGCCGAACGCACCCTCCGCGAAGAAGCCGAAGACGCCTATTACTGACAGGCAGTAGCGGTATGCGCAGGCCATTCTGCGCTCCAGGGGGTTCCGTGCCGAGCTGACCATGGGACCTGCGCGGTGCCCGAACCTGTGCGCAGAATCGTGGGTGGTGTTCACTGGTAGTCCTCGGCGGTGAGTAGTGGCGGATACAGACCCTTTTCGATCACGTGGATATCGGTCCAGGGGCAGCGCGAGAAGCCGTGCGGTCCGATCCGTCCCGCCTGGACCGGTGCGAATTCCGGGCATCCAGCAGGACAGGCGATCGAGGCGATCGGACCCCACGGTCTCCCACCGTGATGAATGACGATCCGCAGTTGTCGTGTGGTGATGAACGGTTCGCAACCGCACGGCGGCGCGGCGTCCCGGACCCCGACCTCGATCCAGGGGCACAGACCGACGACATTGCGGAAATGCGGTGCGATCTGCCCACCGATCACCTGGGCGCCGCGTAAGCAGAACAGCGATTCCGGACATCGGATGATGAGTTCTTCCTCGTCATGCCGGGCAATGTCCAGTGCCTCCAGGGGGATCCAAGGCTCGGTGTGCAGGTCGCAGGTATCAACGGTCACACTGCGCCCCGGGATGGTTCGCGCGGTATCGGGCGATGACACCGTCGATTTCCTGTTGGGTCCGGGTCTGGTGCCCCCGCCCCGTGTCGAGCTCGCGCAGGCTTCGCGCAACTCGTTCGAGCACATCGAGGTCGTAGCATTCGGCCGCCCGCCAGAGTCGGGACGCTGCCTCTTCCGTTCGGTGACTGGGTGTCGTTCGCCGAGGTAGCGCGGGTGCCCAGGTCTCGGACTGCTCGGTGTGGATCCGCGGCATGACTGCCTCCGCTCGTCGATCGCTTCTCGTCGGGCCGTGCTCTATCGCCGGCCCAGTAGAGCGGATTAACCGGCGAATCCAGTCGTGCTGCGGATGATCCGATCGAATCGATTCGAAGGCCGAGAACACGATCCGACGGACGCTGGACGCTCGTCCGCGAACCGCACCCCTCTCATCCAGAGAAAACGGATGCCATTTTTGGATATCGGCTCGGGTCGGCGTACCGCGCATCGGCCCACCTGTTCCACGGCGGAACTGCCATATCCAAATGGAACGATTCACAATGGGGCAGTTGTGCTTTGGTCGTAATCGGTGCGAGTATCGGCTGGCTCCAGCGCGATGCGCGGGGAATCCGACCGGTGGTCAGAACAAATTCGAGGGCGTGATTCAGGGGAAAGTAGGTTGTCATGGCAGATATCGGGTCGACCCTTCCGCGTCGCCAAATCGGGCGATATCTGCGGGACCTACGGCAGGGCGCCGGGCTCACCATCGCGGAAGTGGCGCGGCGTATCGAACGCGGTGCCACCACCGTGCAACGACTGGAAACCGGGGCAGCCGACCGGATCCGGCTATGGGATATCGAAGCGATCTGCCGCGTATGCGGTGCCGACGAGACAACGATCGAAGCACTGAAAGGCCTTGCTCAGCAGGGCGACAGCAAGAGATGGTGGCATCAGTACGGTGATCTGATCCCGCTGGACTTCGACGTGTACATGGGCCTGGAAGCGGGTGCGCGGAAACTGACGTCGTTCCAAGAACTCGTCCCCGGCCTGTTGCAGACGCTGGACTACGCACGGACGCTCACCCGGGTCGCGCACCCATCCGCGCCGGACAGCGAGATTGCCCGGCGTGTAGAACTGCGCGGGCGTCGCCAGATCATGCTCACGAAGAAGAACGAGCCTGTACCATTCGACGTCGTATTGGATGAATCGGTGCTGCACAGGGTGATCGGTAGCCGCCGGATCATGGAGGCGCAACTTCGGCACCTTGCAGACATAGGAACACGGGCGAATATCGTTATCCGTGTGCTCCCCTTCACCGCGGGTATTCCGTTGGGAGACTTGACCGGGCCGTTCATGATTTTGGACTTCGAAGTCCTGCCGGCAGGTACTTCCACCGAACCGCCCGTCGTCTACGCCGAGGGTTACACCGGGGACATGTACTTCGAAGATCCGGACGTGGTCGAGCAATATCGAAACGCGCACGCTGACCTGCGGCGGGTAGCCTTGAATGAGCAGGACAGCAGGCAACTGCTTCGCGAGAAGGCAAGGGAGTTCGCAAGGTGAGCGTCGATCTATCCGATACCCGCTGGTTCAAGAGCAGTTACAGCGGCGGCAGCCGGGAGTGCGTCGAGGTGGCGTTCATCAAAGGCAATGTAGTCGGTGTGCGCGATTCCAAGGATCGCGGCGGCCCGGCTCTGTCCTTCACCCCTGCGGCCTGGGCCGCCTTCACATCGAATGCCCGCTCCGGCCGATTCGACCGCCGGTAGCTCACAGTGAAGTAACCATGGACGACCGAAGACCGGTGTCGATCGCGATTCGACCCGATCCTGCGGCACATATGCAGGCCAGGCGCCCCGCGACCTTCGTGGTGGCGGAGCCACTACCGGATCGGTGCAGCAGGCACGGACGCGATGCCGCGGTACGGCTATCGATCGAAGCGGAGTTCGCCGAGCCCGATCCGGAATCCCAGCAGTTGACCTTCATCCATGACATAGTCGACGGCCCCGGCCGCGGCTCCTTGGTGAACGCCTTCCGGACCCCAGCCGCCGACGCGATAGTTACAGCGCAATGGCCCTGCTGCCCATCCTGCCTGCGCCATATGCGGTTCTTTCGCTGGACGGGCCGCGTGCTCGTCGGAGTCGCGATACTGATCCCGTTCCTATCCCTCGTCCCGATAGCCGCGCCGGACTGGTTCCGCTCGCTCGCCATCTACGACAACACGATTGCGTTCCACCAACTGGCTTCGTTCCTTGCGTCTACTTTCCTCTCGTTGCTCATAGCCGCACGTGGCGCATTCAGCTACGCGCGGCCGATACTGCAGGCCCGGCTGAACGAAAACCGCTTCGCGCTGGCCGTATCGGCCGCCCACCCGGAATTCGCTACGGAATTGGATGACCTCCGCACGCAGGGTTTGGCGGCGTCATAGTCGAAGGGCGTGGTCACTTGGACGGTGGGTTGCTGGCGATCTGGACGGTGGGTCGGTGGTCATTTGGACGGAACGTGCACGGCCACGCCTGGTCAGTACCGATTGCCAAAGATAACTTTTAGTTTTGCGAACCATGATGCTCAAAACTAAAGGTTATGTTTAGGTGCTAGGGTTGTTTTGTGCGGCATGACGAGAGCGGACGTCGCGATCAGCTGTGGGAACTGGCCACTCGGCAACGGGGGTACTTCACTGCCGCCGATGCTCTGCGCGTCGGCTATTCGTACCAGGCGCAACGGCATCACAAGTCCCATGGCAACTGGATACCGATAGATCGGGGGATCTACCGGCTCCGTGAATACCTGGCACTGCCAGGGCAGGAAACCGATCATCTCGTCCGCTGGATGCTATGGAGCGGTGGCGCGGCCGTTGCCTCCCATACGACCGCACTTGCCGTCCATGACCTGGGTATCGCCAATCCCGCCGAGGTCCACTTGACCGTGCCCCCCGGCTTTCGACGGAAAAAGGCCGCGGTCGTTCTCCATCGCGCGACGCTGGACGACCACGAGATCGAAGACCACGAAGGTTTCCGTGTCACCACACCGCTGCGCGCTGTGCTGGAAACGGCCCAAGCAGGGATCGATCAAGACGTGGTCGACTCGGCGGTGACCGAACTTCTCGACCGCGGATTCAGCAGCCGCCGGCGCCTGCTACACGGCGCACAGGAGGTTGGCCCGCGAGCCGAGCTCGCCATCGAACGTGCCCTCAGAGGAGGAGACGGGTGAAGCGTTACCGCAATGGCGTCGACCTGCGGCAAGCTCTGGAGATCCGTTTGAAACGTGAGGCCGATGAACAATCCACCGATCTCGGCAGGCTTCGCCGTCGCGTGGTCTTCGACCGGCTGGCGGTGCGACTGGCAATCGACCCCGAGAACACCTGGATTCTGAAGGGTGGCGCGGCTTTGGAGTTCCGGCTCTACCCGCGGGCTCGGGCCACCAAAGACATCGATCTGGCACTCGCCGCAGGACAGGTCGACGGATATACGGTTCGGGATCTCCTGATCGACGCGATGGCGGACGATGTAGATCAGGATTGGTTCAGCTTCCAAGTATCGCAGCCAACGGCGCTACGCGCCGACGCCGGCGGTCGTGAGGCTTGGCGGTTCTCCCTCAACGCCTTCCTGGGTGGTAAATCGTTTGCAGGAGTCCGCTTGGATGTTGCTGACCGACACGCAGAGCTCGCCGCGACCGAGCAGTTGGAGCTTCCCGGCATGCTGCAGTTCGCCGGAATCCCGCCCCGGGTGATCGAAGCTGTGGACCGCAACCAGCACTTTGCCGAGAAGCTACATGCACTCACCAAGGACTATGGTGACCGTCCGAATACCCGGGTCAAAGACTTGGTCGATCTCGTCCTCCTGATCGAAGCTGGTCTCCAGCCGGGTGCAGTGCTCGTCGCTGTGGTCCAGCATGTGTTCGGGATCCGACAGACGCATCAACTACCGCCCCGTCTGCCGGACCCACCGCCCCTCTGGCGGGACCAGTATCCGGTCGCCGAAGCCGGTCTCACCGACACTGGACCGGACCTTGCCGCGGCCATCAAGGTCGTCCGGACCTTCTGGACGGCGGCGGTCGGCAGCACTACCTGAGCGGGGTAGCCACTTACGCCGCCCGATACCGGGCCCGTCCGAGCCGGCGGACCGAATCCGCCGAACCCGGCAATCTCAAGCCGGTTCGCTCGCCGGTTCCTCCGTCCATTCCGGCGGGAGATCGAACAGCGGGAAAAGCCGTTCGGTATCGAGGAAGAAGTTCAGGCCCGCGATCACGCCGTCCTGCATTTCCAGCACCGTGACCGACCACGGCACCCAGCGGCCCGGTTCGCCGCTCGGCTTGTAATGGCCGAAGGCCGGGTGGCCGTTGGCGCCGCCCAGCGGAACCAGCCGGGAATTGCGGCAGGCCGCGCCCGTGCCGAGCATGAAGGCGGCCACGTTCTCCGGGCCGGAGACCCAAAGATCGAAGGGCGGCATGGACAGCGCCACATCGGTTTTCAGCAGTGTGGTGAGCGCGTCCATATCGTAGGACTCGAAGGCGGTGACGAAATCGTTGATCAGTTTGCGCTGATCGGTATCGGTTTCGTCGTAGCTGTCGGTTTCGGCCGGTTTGACCTTGCTCATGGTGGCGCGGGCGCGCTGCAGGGCGCTGTTCACCGACGCGGTGCTCATGGTGAGTGCCTCGGCGGTTTCGTTGGCCGAGAAACGCAGCACCTCGCGCATGATCAGGATGGCGCGCTGGGTGGCGGGCAGATGCTGGCAGGCCGCGACGAACGCCAGGCGCAGGCTGTCCTTGGCGCTGAGGTGATCGGCCGGATCGGACCCGAAGGCGAGCGAGTTCGGGATGGGTTCGACCCAGACGTAATCGGGTTTGGGCGGGCCGAGCGGATGATCGGGGCTGCCGGGGCTGGACAGGTCCATCGGCCGGGCCCGGCGCTGCGGGCCGTCGAGCATATCCAGGCAGATATTGGTGGTGATCTTGTACAGCCAGGAACGCAGGCTGGACCGGCCCTCGAACGAGTCGTAGGACTTCCAGGCGCGGGTGAAGGCGTCCTGGACGGCGTCCTCGGCCTCGAAGGACGAACCCAGCATGCGGTAGGCGTAGGCGCAGAGCTCACGCCGATGTGATTCGAAGGATCTCAGTACGTCGGCGTCGATCGTGCCGGTCTGCTCGCTCATGGTGCCACTGTGGCACAGCGCACCGACACGTGAACAGAGGATGAAAAAGCCTGTTCACAGGTGCGCCACTGCAGTCCCGGCAGGCACAACCGCCACATATGCGACATCCGTCGAGGCGCCGTCCGGCGGTGTCCTGGTTCGGCGGGATCGCGCCCGGAAACTGCCGGTCTCGCCCTTCCGGCGGCGGCGCGCCCGGTCGTCCGGCGCTCTCGGTTGCCCGCCGGAGCGCCGATTCCGCGGCCGGTCGTCGTCCACCCCTATGGACGTGGGGTAGCGCCTGAAGCCGATCAATGAGTCGCCCGGCACGCTACGGCCCGTCGGATGCGCGGGACCTGTTCGGGCGCTCGTCGAGATCGGTGGCCGATGTTCGTCATCACATTCCCCCCGCAACCCGTGTGCCGGCAGCCTTCGGGAGGAGTGGCACAGGAAGAATGCTCCCGGTCTTCGAAGTTCGCCGGGCCGCGGCGAAAAGTCTCCGGCGCCGCCGATGAGTTTCCGATGCGGTCGCCGTCTCTACCCATAAGCCGGCCAGAGACCACGCCAACCGCTTCGAGAGGACCGAAACCGTGAGCAGCAAAATGATTTTCGTGAACCTGCCCGTCACCGATCTGGCACGTTCCAAGAATTTCTACGAATCGCTGGGCTGGAAGGTGAACGACGATTTCACCGACGAGAACGCCGCTTGCATCGTGGTCGACGACAATATCTGCCTGATGCTGCTCACCCACGAGCACTTCGGGGTGTTCAGCAAGCGCCCGATCGCCGACACCAAAGCCACCACCGGGGCTGCCTACGCACTCTCGCTCGGCAGCGCCGACGAGGTGGACCGGCTCACCGATGCGGCCGTCGCCGCCGGTGGTACCGAAGAGGTCAATACCGATAAGCAGGCGCAGGAAGCACAGGTCGGGATGCACGGACGCACCTTCCTGGATCCGGACGGGCACCAGTGGGAGCCGTTCTACATGAACTACCCCGGCGCCGAATAACAGCGCGTACTGATACGAATGTCCCGGTCGACAGCTGTCGACCGGGACATTCTGCTGTTCGGTCCGCGCTTACGTGGCCGCCGCTGTGAGCCGGACAGGGCGTCGGCTATGCGCGACCCCGAACGCTCACTTACCGCTGAAGGTGGGCTTGCGCTTCTCCTTGAAGGCCTTCGGACCTTCCTTGGCGTCTGCGGACTGGAAGACCGCCATGCCGAGCTTGGCGTCGATCTGGAACGCCTCTTCCTCGGGCATGCATTCGGTGTCGCGGATGGTCTGCAGGATCGCCTGGACCGCGAGCGGGCCGTTGGCGGCGATCAGGTCGGCCAGTTCGAGGGCCTTGTCCAGCGCCTGGCCGTCCGGGACGACATGGCCGACGAGGCCGATGTCCTTGGCTTCGGCGGCCGTGAGATGCCGGCCGGTCAGCAGGATATCCGCGGCCACGGTGTACGGGACCTGGCGGACCAGCCGGACCGCGGAGCCGCCCAGCGGGAACAGGCCCCAGCGCGCCTCGGAGACGCCGAACTTGGCGCTCTCGGCGGCGACCCGGATATCGGTACCCTGCAGGATCTCGGTACCGCCGGCGATGGCAGCCCCCTCGACAGCCGCGATGAGCGGTTTCGTGAGGCGACGGCCCTTGAGCAGTGCCTCGATCTTGGACAGATCCCAGCCGCCTCCGGCGAACGAGTCCCCGGGGTGCTGCTGGGTCATACCCTTGAGGTCGGCGCCCGCGCAGAACGCGCCGCCGGCGCCGGTCAGGATCGCGACCCGGATCTCCGGATCGTTGTCCACCTGATCCCAGGCGTCGCGCATGATCGCCATCATTTCGCCCGAGAGCGCGTTACGGGCCTCGGGGCGGTTCATGGTGACGATGAGGACGTGGCCGCGCTTCTCGACGAGGCATTGAGGCATCGTTGTTTCTCCTGTTACTCGGACCCTTGCCAGAAACAGTAACACGTTCTATTTTTGACCTTGTGACGTACAACATAGCCGACCTCGTCGAACACACAATCGATCTCGTGCCGGACCGGGTTGCGCTGGCTGACGACCACCGCTCGGAGACCTTTGCCCAACTGGAGGACCGCGCCAACAGGCTGGCGCACTACCTGCTGGAACACGGAGTGCAGCCGGGCGACAAGGTCGGCATCTACTCGCGCAACACCATCGAAGCCGTCGAGTCGATGCTGGCGGTCTTCAAAGCGCGGGCAGTGATGGTCAACGTCAACTTCCGCTACGTCGAGAACGAGTTGCAATACATCTTCGAAAATTCGGACATGGTGGCGCTGATCCACGAGCGCCGCTACACCGACAAGGTGACCAATGTCCGGTCGAAGGTGCAGCAGTTGAAGACCGTGCTCGTCGTCGACGACGGCACCGACGCCGCCACCGCCGAAGGCTCGGTGGATTACGAAGCGGCCCTGGCGGAATCATCCGGCGAACGCGATTTCGGCGACCGCTCGAACGACGACATCTTCATGCTCTACACCGGCGGCACCACCGGGATGCCCAAGGGCGTCATGTGGCGCCACGAGGACTGGTGGCGCGTGCTCGGCGGCGGTATCAACTTCATGACCGGCGAATACGTGCAGGACGAATGGCAGCAGGCCAAGAACGGCGCGGCCGGCGGCCAGATGGTGCGGTACCCGATCCCGCCGCTGATCCACGGTGGTTCGCAGACCGCCGTCTTCCACGGTCTGTTCGACGGCGGCAAGACCATCATGATCCCGGAATTCGACGCGCACACCGTCTGGCAGGCCGTCGACGCACACGCCATCAACATGATCTTCATCACCGGCGATGCCATGGCCCGGCCGATGCTGGACGCGCTCGAGACCGGCCATCCGGAAAAGGGTGAGCCCTACGAGCACGCCAGCCTGTGGGCCATGGCGAGCAGTGCGGCGCTGTTCTCACCATCGCTCAAGGACCGCTATATCGAGCTGCTCCCGAACACGGTCATCACCGATTCGATCGGCTCCTCGGAAACCGGGTTCGGTGGTATCTCCATCGCCGCCAAGGGCGCCACCCACACCGGTGGCCCGCGAGTGAAGATCGACGCGTCCACCGCGGTGATCGACGACGACGGCAACCCGGTGGCACCCGGCTCCGGGCAGGTCGGCCTGCTGGCCCGCAAGGGGCATATCCCGGTCGGCTACTACAACGACCCGGTGAAAACCGCGGCGACGTTCAAGGAATTCAACGGCGTCCGGTACTCGATCCCCGGCGATTACGCGCGGGTCGAGGAAGACGGCGCCGTCACCATGCTGGGTCGCGGCTCGGTGAGCATCAACAGCGGCGGCGAGAAGATCTACCCCGAAGAGGTCGAGGGCGCAATGAAATGCCACCCCGAGATCTTCGATGTGCTGGTGGTCGGTGTTCCCGACGAACGCTGGGGTCAGCGAGTGGCGGCCGTGGTGCAGTGCCGCGGCGATAAGCGCCCCACGCTGGAGGAACTGCGCCCGGTGCTGACCCAGGAGATCTCCTCCTACAAGATGCCCCGCAGTCTGTGGTTCGTCGACGAGATCAAACGCTCCCCGGCCGGTAAGCCCGACTACAAGTGGGCCAAGGCGTATACCGAGGAGCGCGACGCCGACGAGCACTCCCAGGCGGGTAGTTCGTCGTAATCTCGGATTGACTCGGGACTGCCGGACTTCGGCGGTCCCGAGTCGTTTTATATGCTGGGTCCTCCGCAACTCGAAGCCAGAGGACGGATCATGGAGCAATTCGCCGACGACGATCGTGCCGAGCAGGCCGATGAGAATTCGCGATTGTTCGACCTGGTTGCCGATCACGTCCTGGCGGTGAGCGCCGAACTGAATCGGAGACTCGCCTGAGCAATGCCTTCTCGACTCACCGGATCGGAACGATCAGGTCCACGGTGGGGAAGTATCCTTTGAAGCGCTGCTCGTCCCGTGTCAGTAGCCGGTATCCGGCAATTGCCGCGTGCGCGCCGATATAGAAGTCGGGCATGGGTGAGCGTTTCGTGCCGTCGTTTCGGCGATAGCGTTGATAGGCCTTGCCGGCCAAGAATCCGGCCCGGAAGGGCAGCGGTTCGCGGATGAAGTCGTCGGCCGGCAGCAGCCTGTCCAGCGTCTCGACTGTTTGATAACCGACCGACACCTCGGCGTACACGATCGGATTGATCACCACACGGCCGTAGTCGACTGCGTCGGCCAGCCTGTCAGCCGACCACTGCGCCCAGTTCTTATCGTCGGTCAGTACGTCCAGCAGTACGCAGGAATCGACCAGTGTTGTCGGGCCGCCGATCGGGTGCAGATTAGTCACCACGAAGCAGTTCCATGATTTCGTCGGTGCTCATACCCTCGATCTCTTTGCTGTTCGCGGTGCCACGCATTCGATCGACCAGTCGCCGGCCGCGGGTGGGGGTGTTATCGCTGCGGACGATTCGAAGTGCGCCATCGACCTCGATCACCTCCACGTCGTCTCCTTCGCGAAGGTTGAATTTTGTGCGTAGCGCCGAGGGGATAGTGACCTGTCCTTTGCTGTTGAGTATCACCGCGTGCTCCCGTTCTACGTAATACGTGTGATACGTAATACTACGCGCTGCCATCGGCAGCAAGTTGGTCAGATAGCAGGCTGCAGCGCGCTCAGTCGGCAAGCCTGTCGATCAGTGTGCGGTGCCGATCGGCAAACCGGTGTGATAATTCGCGAACCTGGGCATCGGGGGTTTCCTCCGTGGTCTCCGCTGCCGTTCCGCTGTGGGCCAGTCTGGCGGCGGCGATATCGCCTGCATGATCCACTGCCCAGCCGGCAATAGCCGAGAGGGGATCGAGGAGTGTTTCGCCCAAAGGCGTGAGGCTGTACCGGACCGTTGGCGGGGCGGTCGGGTAGGCCGTCCGGTCGACGAGGCCGTCCGCTTCGAGGATGCGCAGGGTTCGGGTCAGCATGCGGCGGCTGACGTCTTCGATCGAGCGGTGCAGTTCGTTGTAGTGGTAGGGGCGGCGCGCCAGTCGGGCAATCACCAGCAGGGTCCATTTATCGCCGAGGATTCGGACGATATCGGTGACCGGGCAGGCCTCATAGTCGGCGCTGGGGACGGTCGCGGGGAGTTCCGCCGCGGCGAAGGAGGGGACCTGCGCTGGGGTGGGGAACATAAAAGTGCCTTCTTCCGGGGGCGGTAATCGCTGTCGAGGATGGGGATCGACAGGTGGACCGATGGAGGTGCGATGACGAGGACCGTTGTTATCAGTGGTGGTACCGATGGTATGGGGCGCGCGTTCGCGCTGGAGCGGCTTGCCCTGGGTGATCGGGTAGTGGCAATCGGCAGCAACCCGGCCAAGGGCGATTCGTTGCTGGCTGCCGCCGGGCCCGACTCGGACCGTGCGCGTTTTCTGCAGGCCGACCTGAGTTCGGTAGCGGAGACGCGAAAAGTCGTCGCCGAAATAGCGTCGGAGTACGCGGCAGTCGATGCGCTGCTGCTGTTCGCGAACCGGACCTCACCGAAACGCATCCAGACCGAGGAGGGATTCGAGCGTACCTTCGCGCTGTACTACCTCAGCCGGTATCTGCTCTCGTACGGGTTGGTTCCGCTGCTCGAGCACAGTGCACAGCCGGTGATCGTGAACATTGCCGGAGTCGGTGTCCGGAAAGGGGCGGTGAACTGGGACGACCCGCATCTCGCGCACGGCTACAGCGTGGTCCGTGCCCAGTTGCAAGCCGGGCGGGCGAACGACCTGCTGGGAGTTTCGTTCGCCGGACGATACGGCGGGAAGATCGGGTACGTCCTTTACCACCCCGGATTCACTCGTAGTGGCGACCTCTCACCACTGAATCCGGTCGCCAGGACAGCCATCAGAACCCTCGCCGCGCTCGCCGCCCGGCCCGTACGCACCGCGATTCACCCGATCCACGATTTCGTCGATACTCCGGCCGCGGTGCCGCTGCGCGCCATCGATCGCGGCCGCTCCCTGGATCTGTCGCTGCCCACCCTCGACCCGGGGACAGCCGAACGCCTTTCCCGGCTCACCGAGAAGCTGCTGGCAGCGCAGGCGTGAAGAATTGCCGGACGCCCCGGAGGTTGATCAGGCGGTCCGCCACCCCCGCGCTCCGGAGTGTCACCCGCGGCGGGGCTGGATGCTGCCTGTTGCCACTCTCCCGGCATCCTGCGGGACTTGCTCAGGGCATCCCGCGGGACTCACTCGTGGCGTCGCCCGGGACTCAGGCGAAGGTCTGGCTGTCCGCGGCATAGCTGGGCCGCTCGTGCTGATTGCGACGCCGCGCGGTGCGAGTACGGTGCCACGAGTGGCCGGTATTCCGCATTCGGCTGTCCGATTCATCGGTCCCGGGGCGGGATTCGGGGATTTTCCTGATGCAGGGCAGTGCAACCGTCTGCGAAACTCGGCGGGACGTGATCGTTCCGATCGAAAGTGAGTCCGTGGGTATCACTCGTTTCCTCGCCTTCGTAGCGATTCTCGCGGTCACGCTAGGGGCGGCGGCCACCGCACCCGGGACGGCCGCGCCCATCCCCTCCGGGTCCGAGCTCGGTGCGGCGCTGCCGCCCCCGACCGGCCCGTTCCCGGTCGGTGTCCAGGAGTTCCACCTGGTCGACGATCGGCCCGACCCGTGGGTTCCGGATCGTGACCGCGAATTGATGGTCTCCGCCTGGTATCCCGCATTGGCGCCGATCGGCCGGCCGGACCCCTATGCCACGCCCGAGGAGTCGGCGCTCATCCTCGCATCCCTCGGCTTGGAGGGTTTCGCACCGGACTCGCTCAACAAGATACGAACGCACGCTTATATCGATGCGCCGAGATGGGGGCACCCACTACCCACGGTCGTGCTTTCGCCCGGTTTCAGTATGCCGCGAGCATCGCTTACCGGCCTCGCCGAGGAACTCGCCGGCCGCGGCTATCTCGTGCTCGGCATCGACCACACATACGAGGCCTCCGCCGTGACCTTCCCGGACGGTCGCATCACCGAATGCGCAGCCTGCCGAGGCCGACTGGACGCCGTGGCGGTCGCGCGCAACCGTGCACAGGATGTGTCCTTCGTGCTCGACGAACTGTCCGGACGACTACCGCTGGACTCCTCCCGGATCGCCATGGGGGGCCATTCCGCGGGCGGCTTCACCGCACCCTATGCACTCGCCGAGGACAGCCGGATCCGCGCGGGATTCAACCTGGACGGAACGTTTCCCGCCGCGCCTTACGGCCGGGCTGTCGACCGGCCGTTCCTGATGATGGGGGCACCGCTGCACGCACCCGACGGCAAGTCCGGCGCGAAATGGGCTACGGCCTACGACGGGTTCGCCGGCTGGAAACGCTGGTTGTCGGTGGACGGCACGTCACATTCGTCCTTTACCGACTACGCGCCGATCGCCGCGGCCCTCGGTTACCGGGTCCCGGATACGACGATCGACGGCAAACGCGCGATGGATCTGACCCGGCGATACGTCACCGCCTTCGTCGACTTCCACCTGCGCGGTATTCCGCAGCCGATCCTCGAAGCGCCGGACCCGGCGAGCCCCGAGGTCCGCTTCCACTGATCGGATGTGCAACCCGGTCGCCTGGTTGCTTACTCACAGGGAACGGCGAACCGGTAGTCGCCGTGGTTTCCGGTTGCTCCGGCAGGACGCTCGACCACTGAACCGCGCGCCCGGTCCGACTCGTCCGCGGCTGTACCCGGACAGGAATCGACTACTACTTTCCCTCGCGCCTCCACCTGAAGTCCGTTCGGCGCCGACCGGCACCGTTGTGGGGGCGCCACAGTCGCGAGGACAGGGTCGCACCTTCGCTGAACACCGAGCACGCCGTCGAAGAGCAAGTTCGCGCCGTCGACCCGTCGGGATGCCCCGGGCTGGTCAGCGGCAACTCCGCTGACCAGCCCGTGGGCACTAAGCGGATTCGGGAACGAACTGGGCCAGGGGGAGTAGGTGGTTGGTTGCTCCGCCGAGGGCGAATTCGTTGTGTTTGGCGGCGGTGAAGTAGTTGTGCGCGATGTGGTCGCGGTCGATCCCGACCCCGCCGTGTACATGGACCAGCGTGTGCGCCACCTGGTGCCCGGCTTCGGCCGCCCAGAATTTCGCGGTGTGGATCGCGCCGGTGGCGTCGAGGTCTTCGCTGAGCTGCCAGGCCGCCTGGGTGGTGGTGAGGCGCAGCCCCTGGACGCTGATGTAGCTGTCGGACAGGCGCTGGGCCACGGCCTGGAAGCTGCCGACGGCGCGGCCGAACTGTTCGCGTTCGCGGGCGTAGCCGGCGACCAGTTCCAGGGAGCGTTCGAGGGTACCCAGCTGCTGGGCGGCCAGGCCGAGCCAGGCGCGGTCGAGCAGCCAGGCGAGGATCTGTGCGCCGTCGGCCACGGTGCCGAGCAGTTCGGCGGGGGAGTCGGTGAGTTCGACCAGCGATTCCGCACTGAGGTCGGTGACCTGCTGCGCGGTGACTGTGACGGATTCATGGGCCGGATCGACCAGGAAGACGGCGGCCTGACCCGATACCGAGGCGAGCACCAGGATCCGGGCGGCGCGGTCGGCGACGGGGACGGTGGTCTTCACACCGGTCACCTGCCAGGTGCCGCCCGATTCGGCGGCAGTGGTGGTGGGCCGAGCCGGATCCCAGTTGTGCTCCTCGGCCACGGCGACGGTCAGAATCGACGTGCCGGCAGCAGCCGCGGCAGCGAGTTCACGCTGCGGCGCGGAACCGAACCGGGCCAGCGCGCCCGCGCCGAGAACGATCGACCACAGGTAGGGGACGGCCGCCACGGACTTGCCGAGTTCGCGCAGGATCGCGGTCTGTTCCAGCGTGCCGAAACCGCTACCGCCGATTTCCTCGGGCAGCGCGGCCGCCAGCACCCCGGTCTCGGCGAGCGATTTCCACAGCGGTTCGTCGAACTTGGCGGTGCCGCCGTCCAGTTCGCGCAACCGGTCGGCGGTGACCAGTTTCTCGCAGACCTCGCCGGTGAGCCGGGCCAGGTCCAGCTGGGCTTCGGTGGGAGTGAAATCCATGGTGAACTTCCTACTTCTGGAATCGGGCGTGATCAGCGGGCGGAGGCGGGCTGCTTCAGCGCGGTCATGGCGATGATGTCGCGCTGGACCTCGTTGGTTCCGCCGCCGAAGGTGAGGATCAGCGCCGAGCGGTGCATCCGCTCCAACCGGCCGCGCAGTACCGAACCGGGGGAGTCCTGGCGCAGCGACGCTTGTGGGCCGAGCACCTCCATGAGCAGCCGGTAGGCCTCGGTGGACAGTTCGGTGCCGTACACCTTGCACGCCGAGGCGTCCCACGGCCGGGGGGCGGCGTCGCCGCCCGCATCGGCGCGGCTGGCGATCTCCCAGTTCATGAGCTTGAGGTATTCGACCTTGGCGTGGACGCGGGCCAGGTTCAGCTGGACCCATTCGCGGTCGAACACCCGCGATCCGTCCGCTGCCTTCGTCTCCTTCGCCCACGCGGTCGTCTGCGCCACGGCCAGCTGCAGGGCGGCGGCGGAGGTCAGGGCGACCCGTTCGTGGTTGAGCTGGTTGGTGACCAGCGGCCAGCCACCGTTCTCCGGACCCACCAGGGAGGTCACCGGGACGCGCACATCCTGGTAGTAGGTGGCGCTGGTATCGGGGCCGGCCATGGTGTGCACCGGGGTGTAGGAGAAGCCTTCGGCGGTGGTGGGCACGATCAGCATGCTGATGCCCTTGTGCTTTTTGGCGGCGGGGTCGGTGCGGACGGCCAGCCAGACGTAGTCGGCGTAGGCGATGAGGCTGGTCCACATCTTCTGCCCGTTGATCACGTAGTCGTCGCCGTCGCGTACGGCGGTGGTGCGCAGCGAGGCCAGATCGGTGCCGGCGCCGGGTTCGGAGTAGCCGATGGCGAAGTGCAGGTCACCGGCGGCGATCTTGGGGAGGAAGAATTTCTTCTGTTCCTCGCTGCCGTAGTGCATGATCGTCGGCGCGACCGAGTTGATGGTGAGGAACGGTACCGGGGCGCCGGCGATGGCGGCCTCGTCGGTGAAGATCAGCTGGTCCAGCATGGGCCGGTTCTGGCCGCCGTATTCCTCGGGCCAGCCCAGCGCGAGCCAGCCGTCGCGGCCCATCTCGGCGACGACCTCGCGGTACACATTGCCCTGCCCGTATTCGCCGGTCTGGGCGCTGAGCGCCGCCCGCCGTTCCGGGGTGATCAGTCGCGCGAAGTAGGCGCGCAACTCGGCGCGTAGCTGGTCGTGTTCCGGGGTATACGCGATGCGCATGGCGGTACCTCGAGCCTTCGTTCTGCGGGTTGGAGATGGGCTTGGACGTGGGATCGTGCCGCGCTCACCCTCGCGGAGCGCGGAAGGATCTCCGATACCTGGCTCCGATCATTGCATATGCACTGAAACATGTTCCAGTATTGAAAGGTAATCAGCCCATGTAGCCCGCCCGCGCGAACCTCGCTTGTTAGGCTTGCGCCATTGGGCGGGAAAAGGAGTTTCGATGAAGGTCAGCGTTGACTTCGATCAGTGCGAAGCAAACGGAATCTGTGCGGGAATCGCTCCCGACGTGTTTGAACTCGATGACGAGGACATGCTGCACGTCGCCGAGGGTGAGGTGGCACCCGACCAGGAGCCGGCGGTTGCGGATGCGGTTGCGCAATGTCCGAAAGCGGCTTTGCGTTTGCTGTGAATCTGCTCTTGCCGTGAATAAGAACACGTTCTAGAGTCGGCCCGGTGAGCGATACAGATACCAGCCTTGCCGGGCGAGTTGCGATCGTGACCGGAGCGGGTGCGGGCCTGGGTAGGGCCGAAGCGCTCGCTCTGGCCGGAGCCGGGGCCTCGGTGGTGGTCAACGACCTCGCCGAGTCCGACGCCGTAACCGAGACACTGGAGCAGATCCGGGCCCTCGGTGCCAAAGCGGAGTTCGTCGCGGGCAGTGTCGCCGAGCGGTCCACCGCCGATGCGTTGATCACTGCCGCCAGCGAATCCTTCGGCGGCCTGGACATCGTGGTCAACAATGCGGGCATCACCCGCGACAAGATGCTGTTCAACCTGTCCGATGAGGACTGGGACGCGGTCCTGTCGGTACATCTGCGCGGGCATTTCCTGCTGACCCGCAATGCGGGTGCCTACTGGCGGGCACGGTCGAAGGAAGCCGGCGCCCCGGTGTACGGCCGGATTGTCAACACCTCTTCCGAGGCGGGGCTCCTGGGGCCTGCGGGTCAGGCCAACTACGCGGCGGCCAAGGCCGGGATCACCGCGCTGACCTTGTCGGCTTCCCGGGCGCTGGAACGCGTGGGTGTGCGCGCGAACGCGATCTGCCCGCGGGCGCGCACGGCTATGACCGAACAGGTCTTCAGCGCCGCGCCCGAGGACGAGGTGGATCCGCTGTCGCCCGACCATGTGGCGCGTCTGGTGGCCTACCTGGCCTCCCCGGCCGCCGAACGGGTGAACGGACAGGTTTTCGTGGTCTACGGACCGATGGTCGCGTTGATGGCGGCGCCGGAGGTCGAGCAGCGCTTCGACGCGGCGGGTGCGCAATGGTCTGATGACGATCTGGCCACCACGCTGACCGGTTACTTCGCCGGGCGCGACGAAGGCCGTACCTTCTCTGCAACGGCGCTGCACGAACTGGGTTGACCCGATTCTGCCGAGGCGGGTTGCGCGATTTGTTCGTGCGACCCGGCCGGTGAGAGTTGTACAAACGTCCAGTAGTTGGTAAACAAAGGGTTCGCACTGTGCCCGGCCTCACACAATGATGCCCAAGGCGTATGAAACAGGTTCCAGTCTCGCTGTCTGAGATTGTTACAAGTCAACAGTTCACAAGCCTCAAAATGGCCCCAAATAGGAAATGAACGTGTTCTACTTAGCGGGGCGTGTCCCGGGGTGTGACCCCAACGGCCGCCAGCGGGACCAGTCAGGCAAGGAGGATCCACAGTGAACGACGTCCTTGCCGTGCCATTGCGGGCCGTAGGCGGATTCTTCGAACTCACCGCGGCGGTGGCCCGGGCGAGTTTGCGGCGACCTTTCCAGCTACGCGAATTCATCGACCAATCGTGGTTCGTGGCGCGGGTTTCGATCTTGCCGACCGTTCTGGTCGCCATACCGTTCACCGTGCTAGTCGTATTCGTCCTGAATATTCTGCTGCGCGAAATCGGCGCCGCGGATCTCAGCGGTGCCGGTGCGGCCTTCGGCGCGGTGACCCAGGTCGGGCCGATCGTCACGGTGCTCATCGTCGCCGGTGCCGGCGCCACCGCCATCTGCGCGGATCTCGGCGCCCGCACCATCCGGGAAGAAATCGACGCCATGAAGGTGCTCGGTATCGATCCGATCCACCGATTGGTGGTGCCCCGGGTATTGGCCTCGATGTTCGTCGCCCTGATGCTGAACAGCCTGGTCTGCACCATCGGTATCGTCGGCGGCTTCCTTTTCTCGGTATTTCTGCAGGACGTGAATCCGGGTGCATTCGTCAACGGCATCACGCTGCTGACCAATCTTCCCGAGTTGATCATTTCCGAGGTAAAGGCCGGTCTTTTCGGCCTGATCGCCGGATTGGTCGCTTGCTACCTGGGTTTGAATGTCAAAGGTGGTCCCAAGAGTGTCGGTGATGCGGTGAACCAGACAGTGGTTTTCGCCTTCATGGCGCTGTTCGTGGTGAACGTCGTGGTCACGGCGGTCGGTCTCAAGTTCTCGGTGCGGTGACGCGATGTCGGCCTCGGTGATCATCCAATCCCGCTTCCCCAGGGCGGTGCGGCGCGTCCGCAGATTCTCGAACTCGTTCGACGATCTCGGTAAACAGGCCGTGTTCTACGGCCGCGCGGTCGGCTCCATGCCGCGCGCGCTGGTGCACTACCGCACCGAAACCATCCGCCTCATCGCCGAGATCAGCATGGGGACGGGTGCCCTGGCGGTCATCGGCGGCACCGTGGTGATCGTCGGCTTCCTGACCCTGTTCTCCGGGGCCACCATCGCCGTCCAGGGCTACAGCTCCCTCGGCAATATCGGTGTCGAGGCGCTGACCGGCTTCTTCGCCGCATTCCTCAATGTCCGTATCGCGGCACCGGTCATCTCCGGAATCGGCCTCGCCGCGACCATCGGTGCCGGTTCCACGGCACAGCTGGGCGCGATGCGGGTGGCCGAGGAGATCGATGCGCTCGAATCCATGGCGATCCGGCCGATGCCCTACCTGGTCGGAACCCGGGTACTCGCCGGGATGATCGCGATCGTGCCGCTGTACTCGCTGGCCGTGATCGCCTCCTTCATCGCCAGCCGGTTCGCCACCGTCGTGATCTACGGGCAGTCGGCGGGCGTGTACGACCACTACTTCTCCACCTTCCTCATCCCGAGCGACATTCTGTGGTCGTTCGTTCAGGCCATTGTCATGGCGTTGGCGGTAATGATGATCCATACGTATTACGGCTTCACAGCGAAGGGCGGCCCGGTCGGGGTCGGTATCGCCGTGGGTAATGCGGTCCGTACCTCGCTGATCGCGGTCGTCTCGGTGACGCTGCTGATCTCCCTGGCCCTCTACGGCACCTCCGGCAACTTCAACCTTTCCGGATAGGCGCCATGACTGAGATGAAGCGATCGAACAGCAATCAACTCGGGCGCAATCCCGGCGCCACCAGCAGCGTCCAGGATCCCGGCGAACCCGCGGCGCCGCTGCGCCCGGTGAGCGGGTGGGCCGGTTTCCAGAAGAAGTTCGGGTTCAAACTGGCCGGCGGCGCGATGGTGCTGGTGCTGGTGGCGGCGGTGTTCGTCTCCTTGACCATGTTCTTCGGCGGTTTCACGCCCAGTGTCACCGTGACAGTCGCGGCCCCGCGAAGCGGTCTGGTGCTGGACCCGGACGCCAAGGTAAAAGTGCGCGGCGTGCAGATCGGTACCGTCGCCGCGCTGGAAACCACCGGCGACGGTACCGATCTGCGCCTGGCCCTGGACCCCGACAAGCTGAGTCTGGTCCCCGCCAATGCCACGGTCGATATCCGGTCGACCACGGTGTTCGGCGCCAAATACATCAACTTCGTGATCCCGCAGGACCCGCAGGAGCAATCGCTGCAACCGGGCGCCCGGCTGACGACCGACAAGGTCACCGTCGAGTTCAACACGATATTCCAGCATCTCAGTGATGTACTGGCCCAGGTGGAACCGGAGAAGATGAGCGCCACGCTCACCGCGCTGGGTACCGCGCTGCAGGGTCGCGGTGAATCCCTCGGCCAACTGCTGGTGAACAGCAATTCGCTGCTCCACGAGATCAACCCCATGCTGCCGGCCCTGCAGCGCGATCTGCAGGCCACCGCGGCCGTGGGCAACTTGTACGCGGATGTCTCCGGGGATCTGCTGCGGACCGTCGACAATGTCACGGTGAGCACCCGCACCATCGCCGAAGCCGAATCGGATGTCGATGCGTTGCTGGCCAATCTCACCGGTCTCGCCGACACCACCGGCGCGGTCCTGCACGAGAACGAGGGACAGCTGGGCACCGCCCTGGATCTGCTGCGGCCGACCACGGAACTGCTCAACGAGTACAAGCCCGCACTGGCCTGCCTCATCGGTGGCGCGGCCAAGGCGATGCCGGTCGGTGAAGCAGTCTTCGGTGGTCTACAGGAGGGTGTGGCCCTGAACACCGGTTTCATGTACGGCACGCCGGCCTACACCTATCCGAACGACCTGCCGAAGGTGAATGCCACAGGTGGGCCGCGGTGTGCCGGGACAACCGACCGCGTGCCGGGCAGCCATGCCGACTATGTCGTCACCGATACCTCCGAAGGGCATCCCTACATTCCCTCCACCAAGTTGAATCTGAACGCTCCCAAGGTTTTCCAGGTCCTGTTCGGCGGACTCCCGGGGGTGGGGCAGCCATGAAAAACACCGCAACCACAGTCAAGCTCACCATCTTCACCCTGGTGATGAGCCTGGTCTTCGCCGGTTTGGCGATCGTCTTCTCCCAGGTGCGCTTCTCCAGCCAGAACGGCTACCACGCCGTCTTCACCAGCGCGTCGGGCATGCTGCCCGGGGACAAGGTGCGTATCGCCGGGGTACCGGTCGGCTCGGTTTCGTCGGTGAAGGTCGACGACGAATACCACGCGCATGTCGAATTCGATGTCGACACCAAGTACCAGCTGCTCACCAGTACCAAGGCCACGATCCGCTACGAGAACCTGGTCGGCGACCGCTACCTGGAACTGCTGGAAGGCCCGGGGGAGGCGTCCACCCTGCACGAGGGCGGCACCATCGGCCTGGACAAGACCGCACCCGCCCTCGACCTCGATATGCTGCTGGGTGGTTTCAAACCATTGCTGCGCGGACTCGATCCGGCACAGGTCAACGACCTGACCAACGCGCTGCTGCAGATCTTCCAGGGCCAGGGCGGCACGCTTGTCGAGCTGCTCAACAGCAGCGGCTCGTTCACCAAAACCCTCGCCGACCGGGACGCGCTCATCGGCAGCGTGATCAACAACCTGAACTCGGTGCTGAAAACGCTCGACGACCGCGGCGACCAGTTCGCCACCACGATCGACGAACTGCGCCGGCTGGTCAGCGGTCTCGCCGAGGACCGCGATCCCATCGGCGCCGCGCTGCCGCGGATCGCCGATGCCACGCGCGCGACGAACGATCTCCTGGTACAGGCCCGTCCCGATCTGGCCGCGACCATCGCCCAGACCGGCCGGCTGGCCACCAACCTCGACAATGGTTCGGACACCGTGCAGTACGTCCTCGACGAACTGCCGGGGGCCTACAAGATGCTGAACCGCATCGGCTCCTACGGCTCGTTCCTGAACATTTATGTCTGCGCGACCAACTTCTTGGTCGACGGCCCGGACGGTAAGCCCCTGCTACTCGAACTGCCCGGTGAGCAGACGACCGGAAGGTGTGCGAGCGAATGAAGGAGCAATCACGCGCGGTGACCATCGGCGTCGTCGGATTGGTACTGGCAGTCGCGGTGGCGCTGTCGGCGCTGCAATTCGAGCGGCTGCCGTTCATCCGCGGCGGCGCCGTGTACACCGCGCATTTCGCCGATGCCGGCGGGCTCGTGACCGGTGACGATGTGGAGGTCGCCGGGGTGAAATCCGGCCGCGTCGAGGAAGTGGGCCTCGACGGTGACCGCGTGCTGGTCCGGTTCAGCGTCGACGATTCGATCGCGCTGGGTGACAAGACCTCCGCCGCGATCAAGACCAATACGGTCCTCGGCCGTAAATCGCTGGCGGTGAACCCGGACGGCGACGGGACCCTGACGGTCACCGAAACCATTCCGATCGAACGCACCACCTCGCCGTACTCGCTGAACGAGGCGCTCGGCGATCTCGGTCAGACCGTGCAGGATCTGGATCTGCAGAAGGTGAACCAGACGCTGGACGAGCTGTCGGCCGCCTTCGCCGATACTCCGGCACCGCTGCGTTCGGCTTTGGACGGTGTGACGGCGCTGTCGCGCACCATCAACGCCCGCGATCAGGCGCTGTCGGATCTGCTCTCCCGCGCGCAGAGCGTCACCAAGATCCTGGCCGACCGGGCCGATTCGATCAACGCGCTCCTGGTCGACGGGAATCAGCTGCTCGGCGAACTGGACCGGCGGCGCACCGCGATCAGCCAGATGATCACCTATGTCAACTCGCTGGCCCAGCAGTTGTCGGGACTCGTCCACGACAACGAAGCCCAGCTGAAACCGGCACTGGACAAACTCAATTCGGTGCTCGATCTGCTGGAGCGCAATCGGGACAACATCACCGAGGCGCTCGACGGCCTCGGCCCGTTCTCCGCGGCGCTGGGCGAACAGGTCGGCAGCGGCCCGTACTTCAACGCCTACGTCGTCAACGCCAGCAGTGAAACCCTGCATCCGCTGGTGGACGCGCTGGTCTGGCCGCAGCACCTGCCCGAATCGCTGCGTGCTTATCTGCTCGAACCCGGTCCCAGTATCGGCCCGTCCGCACAGGAGCCGCCGCGATGAGTACGGTCAAGGACACACTTCGCGCACTGCCGAAGAAATGGGTGGGGATCGTCGCCGGGGTACTGGTGATCGCGCTGGTCGCCACCGGCGGTTACCTGGCGTACAACCAGCTCACCAAGAACGAGATCACCGCGTACTTCACCTCCACCGCCGGTATCTACCCCGGTGACGATGTGCGAGTGCTGGGCGTACCCATCGGCGAGATCGATTCCATCGAACCCGGCAAAGAGCAGGCGAAGGTGACCATGACGGTCGACGGCAGCGTCGACCTGCCCGCCGACGCGCGGGCCGTGATCATCGCACCGTCGCTGGTCTCCGCGCGTTTCATTCAGATCGCCCCCGCCTACACCGGTGGGGAGACGCTGAGCGACGGCGCGGAGATCCCCATCGAACGGACCGCCGTCCCGGTGGAATGGGACGACATCAAAACCGAACTCCACAAACTCTCCACCGCACTGGGCCCGGTCGGCGACGATCCCCAGGGCTCCTTCGGCCGCTTCGTGGACACCGCCGCGGAAAACCTCGACGGTAACGGCGAAGCGTTCCGCAGCACGCTGCGCGAACTGTCGGCCACGCTGACCACGTTGTCCGACGGACGCACCGACCTGTTCGGCACCATCCGCAACCTGCAGAAGTTCGTGGACGTGCTCTCCAAGAGCAACGAGCAGATCGTGCAATTCGGCGGCCGGCTGGCCTCCGTATCGTCGGTCCTCGCCGGGGTCTCCGAGGATCTGGGCGCCGGCCTGGACAATCTGGACCTGGCGCTGGCCGATGTGAAACGCTTCCTGGACGGCAGCGGAACCGAACTCACCGAAGGAGTCCAGCGGCTGGCCGATGTCACCCAGATCCTGGTCGACAAACGACCGGAACTGGAACAGGCGCTGCACTCCGGGCCGAACGCGCTGGTGAACTTCTACCAGATCTACAAACCCGCCCAGGGCACGCTGACCGGCGCCATCTCGCTGAACAACGCCGCCGATCCGATCAGCTTCCTGTGCGGTTCGGTACGGTCCCTGGAACAGCACGAATCCGATACCAGTGCCGATCTGTGCGCCGAATACCTCGCGCCGGTGATCAGCTCGCTGGCGATGAACTACGTGCCCATCATGACCAACCCCGCGACCGGTGTCACCGCGTTCCCGGACCAGTTGGACTACACCACTCCGGACCTGCCCGGCAAGGTGGATCCGCAGAAGGTGGGCCCCCCGGCGGCTCCCGCGCCCGCACCCGTCACGGTTCCGGCCGGTGTTGCGGGGCTGGCGATCCCGGGGATTCCGCTTCCCGAAATTCCCGGCCTGCCCGGAGGAGGACGATGATGCGCCGACTCGCGCTGCGGGTACCGGACATCCGGCCGAAGTTGCCCGCGCCGGGTATCCGGCGCCGGGCGGCGGCGCTCGCCGTCGGGCTCGCACTGGCGCTCCCGATCACGGGCTGCCAGTACGACGGGCTCAACTCGTTGCCGATGCCGGGCACCGAAGGTACCGGTGACGGTTCGTACACCGTGCAGATCCAGATGCCGAACGTCACCACGCTGACCCGCAATTCGCCGGTGCGCGTCGACGATGTTTCGGTAGGGGCGGTCACCGATATCGAGGTCGAGGACTGGCACGCGCTGGTCACGGTCTCCCTGAACCCCGATGTGGTGCTGCCTGCGAACGCCACCGCCAAGATCGGTCAGACCAGTTTGCTCGGCAGCAACCACGTGGAACTGGCGCCGCCGGCCGATACCGCCCCCGAAGGGCAGCTCGCCGACGGTGACGTGATCCCGCTGGAGCGGGCCGGTGTCTTCCCGACCACCGAACAGGTGCTGTCCTCGCTGTCGGTGGTGCTCAACGGCGGCGGTATCTCGCAGCTGGAGAACATCACCCGCGAACTCAACACGGCCCTGGTCGGCAACGAGGAGGAGATCCGGGATCTGCTCCCGCAGATGAACGATCTGATCGGCAACCTGAACGCCCAGCGCGACGACATCATCTCCGCGATAAGCGGACTCGACCGGCTCTCCGGCCAGTTCGTCGAGCAGACCGATGTGGTGGAAGCGGCGATCGAGGAAATCCATCCCGCGCTGACCGTGCTGGCCGATCGCCGCCAGAACATCACCACCACCATCACCAAGCTGGGTGAACTCAGCGATGTGGTGAACCGGCTGATCGCCAACAGCGGCGACGATCTGACAGCGAACCTGGCCAACCTCGCCCCGGTCCTGCAGACGCTGGCCGATACGGGCGGCGACCTCACCGAGTCGCTGAAAATCCTTGCCTCGTTCCCGTTCCCGTTGACGAACCTCGACAATGCGATCAAGGGCGACTACCTGAACCTGTTCATGACAGTGGATATGACCGGCAAACGGCTGGACTCGAACTTCCTCACCGGAACCGGGCTCGGCGGCATGTTCGGCGGCGTGGAGGTCGCACTCGGCCAGGTGGCCGGACCCGCCGGCGAACAAGGCAACCCGTTGACCACACCGCTGGCCCCGCCCCCCGGCGCGCCGGCGCCCGGCGACCAACCGCAACCGACCATTCCCGGGCTGCCGCCGATCCCCGGCCTGCCCGCCATTCCCGGGCTGACGGTGCCGCTGCCCGGGCAGCCGCAAGGGGGCGAGGGCCCGTGACGCTCAGCCGTTTCGTCCGCATCCAGCTGGTCATCTTCTCCATCCTCACGGTGGTCGGCCTGGCCGTCATGGGCGGCACCTATGTGGGTGTGCCCGCCATGCTCGGCATTGGGCGTATCGATGTCACCCTGCAACTCGCCGCCACCGGCGGGCTCTACCAGAACGCCAACGTCTCCTATCGCGGGACGAACGTCGGTGTGGTCCGCGAGGTCCGGCTCACCACCGAGGGTGTGGAAGCCCACCTGTCGGTCGACAGCGACTACAAGATCCCGGCCGATTCCAAAGCGCTGGTACGTAGCGTTTCGGCGATCGGCGAGCAGTACGTCGACCTGGTTCCGCCGGAGCAGCCCGGAGACGCCAACCTGTACGACGGCAGCGTGATCCCCGTGGACCGCACCGAACTGCCCCAGGATGTGGGTGCCCTGCTCGACCAGGCCGACCGGCTGCTGGCCAGCGTCGCCGACACCCGGCTGCGCCAGGTCATCGACGAAGCGTTCCGGGCGTTCAACGGTGCCGGACCGGACCTGCAACGGTTCCTCGACTCCGCGTCCCTGCTGGTGCAGGAAGCCAACGACAATGTCGAGCCGACCAAACAGCTGATCGAACAGATCGGCCCACTGCTCGACACCCAGGTCGACTCCGATGCCGCGATCCGATCGTGGACCCGCGATCTGGCGGTCGTCACCGACCAGTTGCGCGCCCACGACCCGGCCCTGCGCAGCATTCTCGCGAACGGTCCCGCGGCGATGGAACGGGTCACCCAGCAGTTCGACGAACTGCGGCCGACCCTGCCACTGCTGCTGAACAACCTGGTGAGTGTGGGTCAGGTCGGTGTCACCTACCACGCCGGCCTGGAACAGATCCTCGTCGTCTACCCGCCGCTGATCGCCGCACTGCTCACCGCCGTACGCGGCCCCATGGAGTACGGCGCGCTCGTCGACTTCATGACGGTGCTCAACGATCCGCCGGCCTGTACCACCGGGTTCCTGCCGCCCGACCAGCGCCGCGGCCCCGACCAGGTCGATACGATCCCGACACCCGAGGGCCTGTACTGCAAGACCCCGCAGAACGACATCAGCGCGGTGCGCGGTATCCGCAACACACCGTGTATGGAATTCCCGGGCCGCCGCGCACCGACCCCGGAACTGTGCCGCACCGGATTCGTTCCCGAGGGCACGAACCCGCCGTTCGGGCCGCCGCAACCGGTGGCCCCGGCCGCCGCGCCCGCACCCGGTGTCGCGCCGGCCGCCGCGCCCGATCCGGGGCCCGGGGTTGCGGGAGTACCCCCGGCACCTGCTAGTTTCTCGGGCGCAAGCACCCCCGCTGCCGCTCTCTCGTACGATCCGGCCACTGGGGTCTATACCGGAACCGACGGTCGCAGCTACCGTCAGGGCGATATCGCACCCGACGGATCAGGCGCCGTACCCGCGGATTGGCAGGCAATGTTCGAGGAGCAGCAGAAATGAGCGAGACCAAGGACCCCCGCCGTACCCGTAGGCGGGCCAGCCGGACGGCGGGTCCACCGGTCGAGGACGCGACCGAACAGCTCACCGCCGATTCGGCGGCCGCCGGGTCCACCGCGGACGAGGCCGCCGGCGAGGCCGTGAGCGCCGCCGCGGGCGAATCCGCGGGGGCTTCAGCGGAGACGCCGGCGGACGCCACTGCGGCGAAGCCGGACGATGTCACTGCGGCGAAGCCGGACGATGTCACTGCGGCGAAGCCGGACGATGTCACCGAGCGGATCGGTACCGCTACCGAATCGGCGTCCGTCGCCGGATCGGGAGATGCGGACGAAACCGTGCGGATCGACAAGTCCGCCACGGAAACCGTGGCGCTGGGCAAAACCGGAACCACAGCGGAATCCGCCGGGAAATCGGACTCCGGTGACCAGGAAACCGGCGCGACCGTCGTCTCGATGGAGAAATCGACCGCCACCGAATCCGGTGGGGCCGAACCCGCCGCGAAGGGCGGCTCGTGGAAGCGGATCGTCGCGCTCGCCGCCGCTGCGGTGCTGGTGATCGGCCTGGTCGGTGCCGCGGTGGTCTCGATGATCGCCGTCCAATCCACCGAGCAACGTGACGAACGCCGGGCCGAATATGTGGCGACCGCACGCCAGACAGTCATCAACCTGACCACCATCCGCGCCGATACGGCCAAGGAGGATATCGACCGCATCCTCACCATGGCCTCCGGTGAATTCAAAACCGAGTTCGACGGCCGGGTGGATCCGTTCGCCGAGATCGTCAAGCAGGCGAAGGTGCAGTCCACGGGTGAGGTGGTCGAGGCCGCCGTGGAACGCGACGACGAGAACTCCGCGGTGATCCTGGTGGCCGCCAAACAAACCCTCACCAATGCGGGCGCCGAAGGCGAACAGCAGCGGTACTACCGCTTCCGGGTGACCGTGCAGCGCGCGGACGACGGTGCCCTGACCGCCTCGGACGTGGAGTTCGTGGCATGAGCGGGAGCGAGCCGGACACGGCAGCGGAGCACAGCATGACCGAGGAACAGCGCCCCGCCGAGAGGACCGGCATGAAACTGCGCAACAAGATCCTGCTCGGCGTCACGGCGGTTGTTGTCGTCGCCGCCGCGGTGGTGGCCGGTATCGGCGGCTACCGGTACTGGGACTACCGCCAATCGGAGCAGTCGCGCACCGACGCCGTCGCCGCCGCGAGCCGCACGGTCTCGGCCATCTTCAGCTACGAGCACCAGACGGTGGAGAAGGAACTGCCCAAGGCCGCCGAAAGCCTGGCCCCCGATTTCCGTGGCGACTTCCTCCAGCTCATCGAGAAGGCGATCGTGCCGGGCGCCAAGGAAAAGGAACTGACCGTCAAGGCCACTACCCAGGCCGGCGGCGTGGTCTCTGCCGACCGCGCCCACGCCGAGGTGCTGCTGTTCCTGAACCAGGTCACCACCAGCAAGGAAGCACCCCAGGGCACCACCACCGGCAGCCGTGTCCGGGTCGCCCTGGACAAATCCGATGACCAGTGGCTGGTCGCCGCGGTCACCCCGATCTGACCTGCTGACGGTAGCTGCCGTCAGGGTTTCGACTGCGGACTCACGAAATGCCCCCACCGGTGCCGGTGGGGGCATTTTCGATGAAAGCCCGTCAGCGGCTGTGAAGGTGTAGTCGAAGCAGTCGGCGGCCGGTCAGGAACAATACCGGCGCATCGCCCCGTCGGCCCGCAACCGCCGCAGGTCCTATTCGGAGTAGTCGTCCCCGTCGTCCGAGTCTGCGACCAGTGCTTTCCCGGCGACCTGCCCCTTCGCGAGGGCATCGAGGAAGGCGCGCGCCCAGCGGTCGACATCGTGGGCGAGGACCTGGCGGCGCAGGGCGCGCATACGGCGGCGGCGGGTTTCGCGGTCGTCGGTGAGGGCGGAGACGATGGAGTCCTTCACGCTGTCCAGGTCGTGCGGGTTGCACAGGTAGGACTGGCGTAGTTCGGCGGCCGCACCGGTGAACTCGCTCAGGACGAGGGTCCCGTTGAGGCCGCTGTGGCAGGCCACGTACTCCTTGGCAACCAGGTTCATACCGTCACGCAGCGGGGTCACCAGCATGACATCGGCGGCGACGAAGAAGGCGATGAGTTCCTCGCGGGCGATCGGGCGATGCAGATAGTGCACCACCGGATAGCCGACCCGGGCGAACTCGCCGTTGATGCGCCCGACCTGGCGTTCGATATCGCCACGCATCTGGATATAGCTTTCGACCCGTTCTCGGCTCGGCGTGGCGAGCTGCACCATCACGGTGTCGGCCGGGTCGATACGGCCTTCGTCGAGCAGCTCTTCCAGCGCATTGAGCCGGATATCGATGCCCTTCGTGTAGTCGAGCCGGTCGACACCGAGCAGGACATGTTTGGGACTGCCGAGTTCCGCGCGGATCTGAGCGGCGCGCTCGCGCACCGAACGCCGCCGTGAATGCTCGTCCAACCCCGCGGAGTCGATGGAGATCGGGAACGCACCCACCCGCACCGTCCGGAAGCCGACCTGCACCACACCCATCTTCGACCGCACCCCGACCGTGCCGCGCGAAGTGGGCTGGCCGGCCAGCCGGCGGGCCAGGTACAGGAAATTCTGGGCACCGCCGGGCAGATGGAACCCGATCAGATCCGCCCCCAGCAGACCCTCCACGATCTCGGTGCGCCACGGCATCTGCATGAACAGTTCGACCGGCGGGAACGGTATATGCAGGAAGAAACCGATGGTGAGATCGGGCCGCAGCATCCGCAGCATCTTCGGCACCAGCTGCAGCTGATAGTCCTGCACCCAGACCGTGGCCCCCTCGGCCGCGACCTTGGCCGTCTCCTCGGCGAAACGCCGGTTCACCTGCACATAGGCCGACCACCAGGCCCGGTTGTACACGGGGCGGACGATCACATCGTGGTAGAGCGGCCACAGGGTCGCATTGGAGAAACCCTCGTAATAGTCGGCGACCTCCTGCGCCGAAAGCGGTACCGGATACAGCTCCAACCCGTCCTCGACGATCGGATCGACGTCGACATCGGGCACGCCGGCCCACCCCACCCAGGCGCCGCGATTGCTGCGCAGTACCGGCTCCAGCGCGGTCACCAGACCGCCGGGGCTCCGTTTCCAGCGGGTGCTTCCGTCCGGCAGTTTTTCCAGATCCACCGGAAGCCGGTTGGCCACGACGACGAAACCGGAACCGGCCCCGCGCTCGCGCAGGGGTTCGGCGTCCACCGCCTCGGGCTGGGCCTCCACCAGATCGATCGGACCCGTGACCGGTCCGGAGCCGTTACCGGTTCCGGACGGACCCGCGGATATGCCGGTTTCATCCTGGGGGGTGGAATCGCTGGACGGCTGATCTGTCATCTGGTCCACTCACGCATCCTTACGCGCGGCGCTGTACGCCATGTAGTTGTGTGGATCCGCTGACGTCGCCGTTGGCGCCGGCGGCCCACATGACCGTCAGCGCCCGGAGGCGATAGCTTGCGTGACCAGGCGCTCGGCCATGCGGATAAGGCTCAGCTTATTCGGTTCGGGCGCCCGGGCCGATCCCCAACATCGACAGGAGCATCCGGCATTCGTCGGCATCGGCGGCATAGGCGGCCACGACCCGCTGCGCCTGACGAGCGGTCTCGTCGGCGAGGGGTTCCAGTTCGTCGTCGGCGATACCGTTGGCGCTGCTTTTCGCGGCCATCTCAATCCTCCCGGCAGGTGCGCTGGTATGTGAAATGTCAATGGTATCTGTCCTAGGAAGCGGTCGCTGCGGCCGCGGTAACACAACGCCCCTTCGAGGGCTATACCGTGGGCAGCGAAAACGATCAGGAAGGGGCCGTCAGCATGCCGTTGGCCACGGTGAACGGAATATCGCTCAACTATCAGATCAAAGGAGACCGTTCCAAGGGCACCGATGTGAAAGGCGGCGGCCCGCTGGTCGTGCTGATCATGGGGACGGGCAGCCCGGGCCGTGTCTGGGAGCTGCATCAGGTACCGGCCCTGATCGCCGCCGGCTACCGGGTCTGCACGTTCGACAACCGGGGAATCGCGCCGTCCTACGAGGCCGCCGGCGGCATGACCATCGACGAAATGGTGGCCGATACGGCCGGGCTGATCGAGTTCCTGGACGAGGGCCCGGCGCTGGTGGCCGGTACGTCGATGGGCGCCCGGGTGGCGCAGGAACTCGCCCTGGCCCGGCCCGAGCTGGTGCGTAAGGCCGTGTTCCTGGCCGGGCACGGCCGGCTGGACCGGTTCCAGAAGACCCTCTCGCTGGGCGAACACGAACTCGACGAGAGCGGGGTGAAGCTGCCGCCGAAGTACGAGGCCGCCCTCACCGCGGTGATGAACCTTTCCCCCGCGACCATGGCCGACGCCAACGCTGCCCGTGACTGGCTGGACCTGTTCGAGTTCACCGGCGGTCCGGCGACCCCCGGGATCCGTGCCCAGCGCAAGATGGACCACGAATTCGACCGGGTGCACGCCTACCGGGCCATTCGGGTGCCGTGCCTGGCGGTGGGTTTCGCCGATGACCGGATGATCCCGCCGTACCTGTCGCGGGAGGTCGCCGAGGCCATTCCGGGCGGTCGCTACCAGGAAGTTCCGGATGCCGGCCATTACGGCTACCTGGAGCGACCCGATACAGTGAACAAGATCCTCCTGGAGTTCTTCGCCTCCTAGGGGGAACCCGAAGTTAACGCCGGCCTTGCTAGGGTCGACACATCGTTGGGTTCGCAAAAACGGCAGCCGAAGGTCCGCCTTCCTGCCGTGCCGGACCCGGACAGATCCGTACACATACGCGCGAGCACCCCTGTGAGGTGAAATGAGCACCAACCCGTTCGACGACGAGGACGGCCGCTTCTTCGTTCTGGTCAACGACGAAGAACAGCATTCCCTGTGGCCGGCCTTCGCCGAGGTCCCGGCCGGCTGGCGCGTGGTCTTCGGTGAGGACAGCCGCGCCGCCTGCGTGGAGTACGTGGAGCAGAACTGGACCGATATGCGGCCCAAGAGCCTGCGTGACGCCATGGCGGCCGACGAAGCGGCCCGCAAGTAGCGCAGCCCGCTTACCTCTTGCACGGACCACCGCTGCGCGGCACCGTATTCCGGTGTCGCGCAGCGGACGGTACCGAGTATGATGGCTGCGCCCACGCCTCCTTAGCTCAGTGGTAGAGCACTCGCCTTGTAAGCGAAAGGTCGTCAGTTCAATCCTGACAGGGGGCTCCGACCGAAAGGCCCCCACCGTTGTCGGTGGGGGCCTTTCGAATGCGTCGGAGCGGGCTGATCGCCGTCAGATGGGGACGGAGGCGCGATCCGCCGGTCACGGCAGCTGTCGCCGCGCGGTGCTTCGATCAGGCGGGGACGTTGGTTCCGTAGCCCAGGTCGCGCAGGGCCTGCTTGATCCTGGTCTGTGCGTCGTCGAGGGATTCGGGGGCCGGATTCGGATCCGCTCCGGAGATATCGAAGTTGCCCATGGTGAAGGCCGGGAAGACGTGGACGTGCAGGTGGGGGACCTCCAGCCCGGCGATCAGCAGGCCGGCCCGGGGCGCGTCGAACGCTGCCCGCACGGCCTGGCCGACCTTCTGCGCTACACCGTTGAGGCGCGCGAAGACCTCGGGTTCGATGTCCTGCCACTGATCGATTTCCTTGCGGGGGACCACCAGGGTGTGCCCCTGGGTCACCGGCGCGATGGTGAGGAAGCCGACGAATTCGTCGTCCTCCCAGACGAACCGGCCCGGCAGATCCCCGGCGATGATCGCACTGAAAACAGAAGCCATACGGTGAGCTTATGGCGCGCCGGGGCCGGCCGGACACCGCCGGGTGTCCTACACGCCGACGAAGTGGGACAGGATGCCCTGGACCTCGTAGATATCGACCTGGCGGTTGAACCTCTTCTGCAGGGGGGTGTCGGAACCGGAGATCCACACCAGCAGTTCGGCGTCCAGGTCGAAGGTGCCGGCGGTTTCCACCGAGAAATGGGTGATCGCGCGGTACGGGATGCTGTGATAGCTCACCTTCCGGCCGGACAATCCCTGCTTGTCGACGAGGATGAGGCGGCGATTGGTGAACAACATGGCGTCGCGGACCAGGATGTAGGCCGAATAGACCTGTTCGCCGTTGCCCAGTAGCCGCTGGAATTCCTGTTGTGCCTGCGCCGGTTCCACCTGCCCGGCATTCCCCATGATCCCGTCCATCAGACCCATGACGACCGTCCTCCCGTCCGCGCGTTGACCCTGGCGGGCCGGTGCGCGAATTACCCGCCCGCTTCGGGGGTTTCACCACCATCATCCACAAGGTGGCGCGGGCGGGCGCCGACCGGCGGGAACACGCTGGTAACGGGGCTGCCGCGCGGCGGAACCGGACGACCCGGGAGGCCGGGACCGGCTGCCCGGTGGCGTTCCGGCCGTGGCATCCGCGACCCCTCGTGCGCGCGGCGGTGAGCGTCCGGCACTGCGCGGCCCGTTTCCCGGCACGCTCTAAGCTGTCCGGGTGCGAGTACTCGTCATCGGTTCCGGAGCCCGTGAACACGCCCTCGTCCTTGCGCTGCGCCGTGACCCGGCGGTGAGTGCGCTCATCGCGGCACCGGGCAACGCCGGTATCGCCCAGCACGCGCAGGTGCGCCCGGTGGACGCCGGATCGGCGGAGGCCGTGGCCGCGCTGGCGCGGGAGGTGGCCGCAGATCTGGTGGTGATCGGTCCCGAGGTGCCGCTGGTCCTGGGGGTGGCCGATGCCGTGCGCGCGGCCGGTATCGCCTGTTTCGGTCCGTCGGCCGAGGCCGCCCGGATCGAGGGTTCGAAGGCGTTCGCCAAGGATGTGATGGCCGCGGCCGGGGTACGGACCGCGCACAGCGAGGTCGTGGACACCCCGGCTGAACTGGACGCCGCGCTGGACCGTTTCGGTCCGACCTGGGTGGTGAAGGACGACGGTCTGGCCGCGGGTAAGGGGGTCGTGGTCACCCAGGATCGCCTGGCCGCCCGTGATCATGCCGCCGAACTGCTCGAACAAGGGCATCCGGTGCTGCTGGAATCTTTCCTCGACGGTCCGGAAGTATCGCTGTTCTGCCTGGTGGACGGGGAGACAGTGGTGCCGCTGCTGCCGGCGCAGGACCACAAGCGGGTGGGCGACGGCGATACCGGGCCCAATACCGGCGGGATGGGCGCCTATACGCCGCTGCCGTGGCTGCCCGACGGCATGGTCACGCAGATCGTCGACGAGGTGGTGGCCCCGGTCGCCGCCGAAATGGTCCGGCGTGGCTGCCCTTTCAGCGGTCTGCTGTACGCCGGCCTGGCGATGGGGGCGGCGGGCCCGGCGGTGGTGGAATTCAACTGCCGATTCGGGGATCCGGAGACGCAGGCGGTGCTGGCGCTGCTGGACAGCCCCCTGGGCGAGCTGCTGTTCGCCACCGCGACCGGCACTCTGGCCGAGACGCCCGCACCGCGCTGGCACGGTGGGGCGGCGGTCACGGTGGTGCTGGCCGCGGAGAACTATCCCGGCCGGCCGCGCACCGATGATGTGATCACCGGGGCGAGCGATGCGGCGACCGATGATCCGGCAACCGTCCTGCATGCGGGAACGTCGCAGCGTGCGGACGGTGCACTGGTCTCCGCGGGCGGCCGGGTGCTGAGCATCGTCGGCACCGGTGCGGATCTGACTGCCGCACGCGTTGCCGCCTACGACCGCTTGGCGGGGATCAAACTGCCCGGTAGCCACTACCGCTCGGATATCGGGCTCGCCGCGGTCGAGGGCCGTATCGAGCTCTGACTCTCGAGGGTGCACGTTGCCGAGCATCCGGGGCGCACGGTTGCCGATCCCCAAGGGGTCCCGAGGCAGAGGTTGCGGGGTGCGAGGTGAGGTAGCAGGCGGGCCTGAGGGCGAACCTCCCGGGCGCGAGGCAACGTTTCCTCGGGCGCGAGGCTGAGCTACCGGACGCGAGACGCCGAACTCCCCTTCGCGAGGTCGAGTTCTCTGGTGCGAGGTCGAGTTCCCGGAGTGCGAGGTCCAGTTCCCTGGGCGCGACGCGGAGCCTCCCGGTCGCGGGACGCAGAACTTCCGAGGTGCGCGACGCCGGCCGTCCAGGAGGTGCGGCGTCGCGCCCCGGAACCGGGTGCGGTCAGTATGCCCCGAAGACGTTGTCGATCGAGCCGTACCGGGCTGCGGCATAGTTGCAGGCCGCGGCGATATTCGCGACCGGATCGTAGATATCCCACGAGGTGCCTTCCACATGGTGGGCGGCGAAGGTGGGATCGATGACCTGCATGAGCCCCTTGGACGGGATACCGGCCGCGGCATTGGAATCCCAGAGATTGATCGCGTGCGGGTTACCGCCGGACTCCCGCATGGCGGTGCGGTGGATCCCCTCGTAGCTCGCCGGGATACCGCGCTGGCCGAGGATATGCAGCGCGTTGCGGATCCAGCCGTCCAGATTGTCGGGGAAGCTCGGCGGCAGCAGCTGCGGGAGCGGTTGCGGCAGGGGGTGGACGAACTGTTGTAGCTGATCCCGCTGCGGTTGCGGCAGCTGCTGTTGCCACTGGTCGGCCTGCTGTTGCAGTTGCTGCGCGGGGCCTTGCAGTTCCGCGGGGACGCCGGCAATCGGCGCTTCGGCGGCGGCCTGCACGGGGACCGCGAGGGCGGCGGCGACAACGGCCAGTGGCAACAGTTTTCGTAGATACATGACGAACTCCGGCAGCGCGGGATCCACGCCGCCGCGATATCGCCGGCGCCGTTGTTGCGCTGTTTCCTTTTGTGATTGCGTTGTGGAATCTGAGGGTTCAGTTGTCCGCGGCCGGTAACGCGGTATCCCGTGCGCCGATGGGGTCGGCGGTCGTGGGGCGATGGATATTCGGATGAATATCGGTGCCTCGATAAGCAGGCTTGCGCCCTGTTCTCCGGCGAATCACAGAATGATTGCGGAAGGTTAACAAAAGGTGAACCAGTCGCGAACTGACGGTTCTATTCTGCTGAGAGAAACGGCTGTACCTGGCATTTCTGAGGTATCGATCACACCGGGGGTGTGCCGGGGTGCACCCGCTATCGGGGTACCGAATATTTGCCGGGTGGCAGATCAGCCGTAAGAAAGGCCGTGCAGTGCCAGCCAGCGCTGCGGATCGACATGCTGACCGCCCATGATGATCTCGAAATGCAGATGTGGGCCACTGGAATCACCGCGATTGCCCATTCGGGCGATCTGCATACCGGCGGGCACCCGCTCGCCGACCGAAACGAAGAAATCGTACATATGGCCGTAAACGGAAATGGTGCCGTCGTTGTGCCGGATCCGCACCCATAGGCCGAACCCCTGGGCCGGACCCGCGTCGATGACCGTACCGTCGGCGACGGCGTAGATCGGCGTCCCGATCGGTCCGGCGACATCGATACCGCGATGGAAGGTGCCCCAGCGGCTGCCGAAACCGGAGGTGAACGTGCCGGGAGCCGGGAGGACGAATCCGCCGGGCCCGGGCGGTATGGCACCGGGTGGTAGCGCACCTTCGGGAGCGCCGGGCGCGCTGTTGATCCACGGTTGTTCCTGCCCTGCAGCCGCAGCGGCCGCCTCTGCTTTCGCGCGCTGCAGGGTCGCGCGGGCGGCGGCGGCCACCACGGCCTGTTCGCGGAGCCGCTCACCGTTGTCGATGGCATCGAGATAGCGGCGTACCGAGGGCACCGGGGTGGACAGTTGCAGCGGATGGGCGACCGCCACACGGTGGGCGATACCCGGCGCGGGGGATTGCTCGGTCACCAGTAGGCCCGCGCCCGCATCCCCGGCGGCCAGTAGCAGGGTGAGTCCCAGACCGCCGAGGAGGAAACGGTGCCGCCGTGCGGAATCGGCGATATCCTGCGCCGACGGGCGGCGCTCGAGGAGTTCGGTGAGCTCGGCGCGGGTCGGGATCCGGTCGCGCAGTGCGGTGAGCTGCCGGCGGGTCCACCGGTGCGCGGCCGCCAGCCGCTGCCGCGGTGTCGGGTGCGTTTCCCGTTCCTGCGTGGCGCGTTCCCGCCAGCCGGGCGCGATGAGCCGGCCACCGCCCGTCGTCAACGCGTGGCGCAGCAGCGTACGAGGTTCCGGGGCCGGTGTGCCGTCGTCTTCCGGATTGTCGGGGAGCGCCACGTCGCAGGCGATTTCCGGTTCGTCCGACAGGGTCCCGATGGTCGCCGTGGTCGCGGATTCCGGTTCCTGCTCCACGGGCGTCGCCCCGCGCCGGGTGGTCCGGTTCCAGCTACGGCGGAGGGGCCCGGGACCGCTACCGGAAGCGGTGGATCCGGGCTCGGCGGGTGGCGGGCCGGCGGCCGGCCGGCTGGCCTTGTCGAGCATCAGAGCAGACCATAGCCGTCGAAGCGTCCGAAGCGGTGTTCTACCGTCGGTCGGGTGTCCACTGAATCTCGGCGCTCGACCATTCCACCTTTTTACGTGATGGATGTCTGGAAAGCCGCCGCCGAACGCGCCCGAACGCACGGTGATGTGCTGAGCCTGGCCGCGGGCCAGCCCTCCACCCCGGCTCCGGCGCCGGTGCTGCGTGCTACGAAGGCGGCGATAGATGCCGAATTGTTCGGTTATACCGAGACTTTCGGCATTCTGCCGTTGCGTGAGGCCATCGCGGAACATCATCGGCGCACGTACGGTCACCCGGTCGACCCGGACGACGTCGTGGTCACCACCGGGTCGTCGGGGGCCTTCACGCTGATCTTCCTGGCGGCGTTCGACCCCGGCGACACGGTGGTGGTGGCGCGGCCGGGCTATCCGGCCTACCGCAACACGCTGGCGGCGCTGGGCTGCCGGGTGGTGGAACTGGACTGCCGTGCCGAAACGCGGTTCCAGCCCACCGTCGCGATGCTGGACAGCCTGCCCGAAGCGCCGCGCGGATTGATCGTGGCCAGCCCGGCCAACCCGACGGGCACCATGATCGAGCCCGCCGAACTCGCGGCGGTGGCCCGCTGGTGCGATGCGCACGGCACGCTGCTGATCTCCGACGAGATCTATCACGGCATCACCTATGGCGGGGAGCGCACCGCATCGGCCTGGGAGACCTCCCGGTCGGCGGTGGTGATCGGATCGGTATCGAAATACTTCTCGATGACCGGCTGGCGGCTGGGCTGGATGCTGGCTCCCGCGGCGATCCGTCCGGCACTGCAGCGGCTGGCCTCGAACATGACCGTCTGCCCGCCCGCGATCTCGCAGTATGCGGCGGTGCACGCCTTCGACGCCGAGTCCCGGGCCGAGCTGGACGGCCATGTGCAGCGGTACGCGACCAACCGCCGGATCCTGCTGGACGGCCTGGCCGCGCTCGGCATCACCGATCTCGCCCCCGCCGACGGCGCCTTCTACGCCTACGCCGATATCGGGCACCTCACCGAGGATTCGATGGCATGGTGCGCGGACGTCCTGGCGCATACCGGGGTGGCGCTGGCGCCCGGCCTGGATTTCGACACCGTGAACGGGAACCGGACCATCCGGCTTTCCTTCGCCGGAGCCACCGCCGATATCGAAACGGCGCTCACCCGCCTGGCGGGTTATCTGCAACAGCGGGCTTGACACAATCTCTCTGCCCGGCAACAACTTTGCACAGTACGACACCATCGCTGCGAGGATGCGGTAGAAACATCGATGGCTGTTTCCCCTTTCCCTCATTTAGCACGGATGTACTGATGACGACTGGCACGATGGCACGGTGATAACCGCGACGACTCCGAAAGGTGAACGGCGTCGCCAGGCGCTGGTGGCTGCGGCCGCTGAACTGCTGCTCGAAGGCGGTTTCGATGCGGTGCGGCACCGATCGGTCGCGACCCGCGCCGAACTCCCGCTGGCTTCGACGACGTACTACTTCGAATCGCTCGAGGATCTGATCGCACGCGCCGTGGAGTTCAGCGGTAACGCCGAACTCGAGGCGATGCGGCGGCGCGTCGGTGAGGTGACCCACCGCCGCCGCGGTGCGGAGGCGACCGTCGACCTGGTACTCGACCTGCTGATCGGCTCCGACGGGGTGGACGACGGCGCGCGGGGCCGGTTGATCGCCCGCTACGAGCGCACCGTCGCCTCCGCGCGGCATCCCGAGCTACGCGAGGTCCAGCTCCGACTACGCGGGCAGCTCGACGAGCTGCTTGCCGATGTGCTGCGCCGATCCGACCGGATCGTGCGGCCCGAACAACTTCGCAGGCTGGTCGCGGTGGTCGACGGCGCGGCGGTCGCCGCCCTGAGCGAACCCGATCCGCAACCTCGGCGGCTGGCCCGCGGAGCACTGCTGGAGGTCATCGATATCGTCGCTCCGGCGACGCACCAGCCGATGGACCGGTACCGGTCATTAGACTGACCGGACGTGACCTCCGACCTGATTCCCAACGTCCTCGCCACCCGCTACGCCGGCCCGCAGCTGGTGCATCTGTGGTCTCCCGAGCACAAGATCGTGCTCGAGCGGCGGCTGTGGCTGGAGGTGTTGCGCGCCCAGTCCGAGCTGGGTGTGGAAGTCCCGGCCGGAGTGGTCGCGGATTACGAGCGGGTCGTCGAACAGGTCGACCTGGCATCGATCGCCGAACGCGAGCGGGTGACCCGTCACGATGTGAAGGCCCGGATCGAGGAATTCAACGCTCTCGCCGGCCACGAACATGTGCACAAGGGAATGACCAGCCGCGATCTCACCGAAAACGTCGAACAGCTGCAGATCCGGCTGTCACTGGAACATATCCACGCGCACGGGGTCGCGGTGGCCGCCCGGCTCGCCGAACGCGCCGCCGAATACCAGGCGCTGGTGATGGCGGGCCGCTCGCACAATGTGGCGGCACAGGCCACCACCCTCGGTAAACGATTCGCCTCGGCCGCCGACGAACTGCTCATCGGCCTCACCCGGCTGCGGGAACTGATCGAGCGCTATCCGCTGCGCGGGATCAAGGGCCCGATGGGGACCGCGCAGGACATGCTGGACCTGCTCGGCGGTGACGCCGCGAAACTGGCCGCCCTGGAGCAGCAGGTGGCCCGGCATCTCGGCTTCACCAGTGTGTTCACCAGCGTGGGCCAGATCTATCCGCGTTCGCTGGATCACGATGTGCTGTCCGCGCTGGTGCAGATCGGCGCCGCGCAGTCCTCGCTGGCGCACACCATCCGGCTGATGGCCGGACACGAACTGGTCACCGAAGGCTTCCAGCCCGGGCAGGTCGGCAGTTCGGCCATGCCGCACAAGATGAACACCCGTTCTTGTGAACGGGTCAACGGGTTGCAGGTGGTGCTGCGCGGGTACGGGTCGATGGCGGCCGAGCTCGCGGGGGCGCAGTGGAACGAAGGTGACGTGTTCTGCTCGGTGGTGCGCCGGGTCGCGCTGCCGGACGCGTTCTTCGCCCTCGACGGTATGACCGAAACCTTCCTGACGGTGCTCGCCGAATTCGGCGCCTACCCGGCGGTGGTCGCCCGCGAACTGGATCGCTACCTGCCCTTCCTGGCCACCACGCGCATCCTGATGGCCGCCGTCCGCGCCGGGGTCGGGCGGGAAGCGGCCCATGAGGTGATCAAGGAACACGCGGTCGCGGTGGCGCTGGCAATGCGCGAACAGGGGCGTGAACCCGATCTGCTGGACCGTCTCGCGGCCGACGACCGTCTCCCGCTGGACCGTGCCGCCCTGGACACGGCGCTGGCAGACAAGTCGGCGTTCATCGGCGCGGCGGACGCCCAGGTCGCCGATATCGTCGCCCAGGTGGGCAAGCTGACCGACGCCTACCCCGAGGCCGCCCGCTACACGCCCGCACCCATTCTCTGACGGCGTATCCGAGGCTTCGGGCACGCTTTTCTCAGACATAGTGGCGTTATGGATCCGTATTCGATTTTCGCCGACATCATCGCCGGACGGGCTCCGGCCAGCCGGGTGTACGAGGACGACGATGTGCTCGCGTTCATGGATATCCGGCCGCTGACCCCGGGCCATCTGCTGGTTGTTCCGAAGGTCCCGGCCCGGAACCTCGCTGAGCTGGATCCGGAAATCGGGGGCAAGTTGTTCAAGGTGGGGCAGCGGCTGGCAGCGGCGCTGCGGGCGAGCGAAGTGGCCTGTGACGGCGTGAACTTCTTCCTCGCCGACGGCGTGACCGCGGGCCAGGAGGTTTTCCACGTCCACCTGCACGTCATCCCGCGGACTCCCGGAGACGGGTTCGGATTGCGGGCGCGTCCGCGGACGCCGCCGCGCGCCGACCTGGACTACCTCGCCGGTTCCGTCAGGGGCGCGCTGGAGCGGGGAACGCGTTAGGGAGTGCCCTCGAAACCACTCGCTAGCCGGTCAGGGGGTGTTTTCGCCGTTGTTCGGTCTGTGTGTGCCGACTGCCCGGCGGTCGATTCGCGACACCACCCGGTGTGCGGCTCGGTGCCGGCGTTCCGGTCTGTCGGCTGTTCCTCTGATGTGGGCGGCGGGACCCGCCGTCCGGAGGGGTACGCCTGCTGGAGATTCGGGCCCGGTCGGGCGCATAACGGGGGCGGCCGGCGTGATTCCCACTGCCGGAGCGGTTTCGCGGGGTTGAGCGTCCGAGGCAACGTAAGGTCGTGTATCAATAACTTTTGGACCGTTTGCTGTTCGAATGCTGAATGTCGACGATATCGCCGGGGCATGATGGTGTGAGTTGGCCTACGCCGAGTTCTGGGTGGGGATACGGAGGTGTGGACGTGCGGTTGTTCAGGTTAGCTGTGCTCATGCTGGCGGTGGTCGGATTTGTTGCCGGCCTCCCGGTTCTCCGGCCGGCTCCGGCGGCTGCGGCCGAGGTCGTCGGGATCGACGCGCTGAGCCCCACCAGGTCCGCGGTGTTCATTGCCTCGCCCGCGATGAACGAGGTCGTGCAGGTGCAGGTGCTGCATCCGGCCGGTGGTGGTTCGCGGCCCAGCTACTACCTGCTCGACGGGCTGGACCCGGGGGTCGGGCAGAGCACCTGGACCAACGCCACCGATGCCGAGCCGTTCTTCCAAGGGAAGAACGTGAACGTGGTGCTGCCGGTCGGCGGTAAGGCCAGCTATTTCACCGACTGGCAGCGTCCCGACCCGGCCCTGGGCAACTACAAGTGGGAAACCTTCCTCACCCAGGAATTGCCGCCCATCATCGACGCCAACTTCGCCGGTAACGGGGTGAACGCGATCGGCGGATTGTCGATGGGCGGGCATGCGGCCTACATCCTGGCTGCTCGGCATCCTGCCCTGTACACCGCGGTCGCCGGGTACAGCGCCTGCCCGGATACGGGGATGGCCACCGGCGCGGTGCAGTTCTCGATCATGACCCGTGGCGGAAATCCCGACAATATGTGGGGTCCGGGCGGCAGCCCGGCCTGGGCGGCCCACGATCCGGCCCTCATGCTGGACCGGTTGCGCGGTAAAACCCTGTACCTGTCCACCGGGACGGGTCTGCCGGGGCCGCACGAACTGGAATTGAAACCGCAGCTGCCCGAGAACATCGTGCTCGGCGGCCCGATCGAGTTCGCGGTCGATACCTGTGTGATCGCCTTCGAGCGGCGGGCGCGGGCGGCCGGCGTGCCGATCCGGGTCGATTACAGCCCGGTCGGTACCCATTCCTGGTCGTACTGGAACGACCATCTCAAGGCGTCCTGGCCGGTCGTCGGCCGCGCGATCGGGGCGTAGGGCCGGGCCGCTACGGTGGTGGCCATGGCTGACACTGGTGGTCCGATGACCGAGGCGGTGACGGCGCCGACGGCGAAAACGGTGCCGCAGGAGCGAGTGCATCACGGCGATCGTTTCGTCGACGAATACGAGTGGCTGCGGGATAAGGACAACCCGGAGGTCATCGCCTATCTGGAGGCCGAGAACGCCTACACCGAGGCGCAGACCGCGCAGCTGGCACCGCTGCGGGAGAAAATCTTCGACGAGATCAAATCCCGCACCCAGGAAACCGATCTGTCGGTGCCCACCCGGCTGGGCGAGTACTGGTACTACTCGCGCAGCTTCGAGGGCAAGCAGTACGGCGTGCAGTGCCGCTGCCCGATCGACGCCGCCGCGGCCGGTATCGATGCCTGGACTCCGCCGAAGCTGGAGACCGATACCGAGATCCCCGGCGAGCAGGTGCTGCTGGACAGCAACGAGCTGGCCGAGGGCCACGATTTCTTCGCCCTCGGCGCGTTCTCGATCAGCCACGACGGTAACCTGCTGGCCTTCTCGGTCGATACCGCCGGCGATGAGCGCTACACGCTGCGGTTCAAGGATCTGCGTACCGGTGAACTGCTCGGCGACGAGATCGCGCGGACCGCGCCGGGGGCCACCTGGTCGCTGGACGGCAGCCATGTCTTCTATCAGACGGTCGACGAATCGTGGCGGCCCGATACCGTCTGGCGGCACCGGCTCGGCGCCGCCACCGAAACCGATGTCAAGGTCTTCCACGAACCGGACGAGCGGTACTGGGTGAGCATCGGCGGCACCAGGTCCGAGAAGTACCTGATGATCTGGGTCGGCTCCAAGATCACCACCGAGGGCTGGGTGCTGGAATCGGATAACCCGACCGGTGAGTTCCGGGTACTGATGGCCCGCCGTGAGGGCGTGGAGTACGCCGCCGAACACGCGGTGGTGGCGGGACAGGACCGGTTCCTGATTCTGCACAACGACATCGTGGACGGAGTGAAGGCGGAGAACTTCGTACTGGCCGAGGCCCCGGCCGACGATCCCGCGCAGCTGCGCACGTTGATCGGGCACCGCGACGATGTACGGCTCGAGGATATCGACGCGTTCGCCGGGCAGCTGGTGCTCAGCTACCGCCGGGAGGCGCTGCCGCGGGTAGCGGTGTGGCCGCTCGGCCCGGACGGTTACGGCGAGCTGCGCGAGATCGAATTCGACCTCGAGCTCTACAGTGCCGGGCTCGGATCCTGCCCGGAATGGGATCAGCCCACCCTGCGGGTCGGGTTGACCTCGTTCATCACCCCCACCCAGGTTTTCGATTATGTGGTGGACACCGGGGAACTGCTGCTGCGCAAGGAACAGCCCGTGCTCGGCGGCTACGACGCCGGAGACTATGTACAACACCGTGATTGGGCCGAGGCCGCGGACGGCACCCGGATCCCGATCTCGATCGTCGCCCGCCGCGATACGGACCTGAGCAGCGGCCCGAAACCGTTGCTGCTCTACGGGTACGGCTCCTACGAGGCCAGTATGGACCCCGGGTTCTCGGTATCGCGGCTGTCGCTGCTGGACCGCGGAATGGTTTTCGCCATCGCCCATGTGCGCGGCGGCGGCGAAATGGGCCGGTTGTGGTACGAGAACGGCAAAACCCTCACCAAGAAGAACACCTTCACCGATTTCGTCGACTGCGCACGGCATCTCGTGGACAACGCGACCACATCGGCGGACCGGATGATCGCCGACGGCGGCAGCGCGGGCGGCCTGCTGGTGGGTGCGGTGGCGAATATGGCACCGGAACTCTTCGCCGGGGTACTGGCCAATGTGCCCTTCGTCGACCCGCTGACCTCCATCCTCGATCCCTCGCTCCCGCTGACCGTGATCGAATGGGACGAATGGGGAAACCCATTGGCGGACAAGGACGTCTACGATTACATGAAATCGTATTCGCCCTACGAGAACGTGGTGGCGCAGGACTATCCGGCCATCCTCGCCATCACCAGCATCAACGACACCCGGGTGCTGTACGTCGAACCGGCGAAATGGGTCGCGAAACTCCGCGCCACCAAAACCGGGGATGCGCCACTGCTGCTCAAGACCGAGATGAGCGCCGGCCACGGCGGCGTCAGCGGACGGTACGAGAAATGGCGTGAGGTCGCGTTCGAGTACGCGTGGGTACTCGACACCGTGGGGGCCGGTAACCGGTAGCCACGCGGCGATCGGTTCGGCGGCGCTCGCATGGGCGATCCGGCCGCGGGGCGGCGCAACCGGGCCGCGTCCGGATGTTCGCCGGGCGGTCATACCCGCTGCACGGTTTGGTCACCGGACCTGCATGTATAGGTCATCGGTATTGCATACGGCCGTCACCTGCGGCTGCCACCATTGGTACATGAACGCTGAGCTGCTCGTATCGGTGTCCGGAGTCCGGGAAACCACCCGGGACGCGGCGATCGGGTTCGCCGAGGAGATGGATCAGCGCGGTGTGCGGTTATCGCTGCTGGTGGCGCCCCGCCTGAAGGGTAAGTACCGGCTGACCGACGACCTCACAACGCAGACATGGTTGCGCGGCCGCCGGGAGCGCGGGGACGCCATCGTGCTGCACGGGTACGACCAGGCCGCCACCAAACGGCGCCGCGCCGAATTCGCGACCCTCCCCAAACACGAGGCGCTGCTGCGGCTCACGGCGGCCGACCGGGTGATGGAGCAGGTCGGGTTGCGGACCCGCCTGTTCGCCGCTCCGCGCTGGGATGCTTCCGCGGGTGCTGTCGCGGCGCTGCCCGAACTGGGTTTCCGGGTAGCGCTGGGGCTCACCGGTATCCACGATCTGCAACGCAATACCGTGCAGAAGGCGCGGGTCTACGGCATCGGTGAAGGTTTCCGGGCCGAACCCTGGTGGTGCCGGGCGCTGGTACTCGGCGCTGCCCGGACTGCTCGGCGTGGTGGTGTTCTGCGGCTGGCGGTCTCGGCTGCGCAGTTGGGGCGGCCGGGTCCGCGGCAGGCGATGCTGGATGCGGTCGATCTCGCGCTGTACCACGGGGCGCGCAGCGACGTGTACCGCCGGGAAGTTGTGGCCGCGGTGCGCGCGGCCTGAGACTCCGCCGCCCCTGATCGGCGATAACGGGGGCGGCGGTTCGGGGGTCTCGGCCGAGAGCGGCGAGGGAGCGTTGTTGGCCGGGGTCGGGGATCGGGATGGTTCGGGGCTGCGCCGAGAGCGGGCGGGGTGCGGTGTTGCGGGGTCAGAAGGTGGTGGTGTTTTCGGGGCGTAGGGTTGTGAACTCTGTTTCGGCCTTGCGCATTTCGTCCAGGCGGCCGAAGTACACGCCCCAGGCGGGTTCGGCGATGATTCCGTAGTGGATCGGGAACGCCACCCGCGGCGCGACCGAACGCAGGTAGTCGACGGCTTCGCTGATCTTCATCCACGGCGCCGCGGCGGGGACCGCCAGCACATCCACCGGGGTGGAGGGCACCCACAGCGAATCACCCGGATGGACGAATCGGGTGGGATTGTCGGTGCTGCCGAGCTGGAACACGGTGTTGTCGACGACCGGGAGCTCGGGATGGATCACCGCGTGCCGGCCGCCGCCGCCGGTGATCCGCAACTCGCCGAGCTCGATCACATTGCCCGCGTGTACCGCCTCCCACGGGCCCTCCTGCAACTCGGCGGTCTGTGGATCCGACAGCAGGCGGGCGCCGGGGTTTGCGGCGATCAGCGCCTCGATCCGGTTCGGGTCGATATGGTCGGCGTGCTGATGGGTGACGGCGATGGCGTCCAATCCGGTGAGGCCCTCGAAACCGTGCGAGAACGCGCCGGGATCGAAGAG
>NZ_BAFV01000006.1 GCF_000308515.1 Nocardia carnea NBRC 14403
AGGGCCGTTGCCGATCCGGGCCCGCAGCAGGTTCAGCGGATCCGATGTGTCGCGGCGGCCGCGGGGGCCGCGTCCTTCGGGGGCGGTGAGCCGGCCGGCATCGGAGCGGGTCCATTCGCGGACCGCCCACCGCTCGGCGATGGCCCATCGGCCGTCGCGCAGCTCCATCAGGTCGATATAGCGGCAGCCGCTGGTGAAATCGTCCCGTCCGGGCGCGCCCCAATGGGCCGCCGTGGAATACGATTCGCTGATCGCGACGTTTCCGTGCAGCTCCACCAGGTGGTTGCCGATGTGATGCATGGTGCCGCCGAGCGTGCGCAGTTTCGGGGCCACCCATTCGATGAATTCGTCCACTGTGCCGTCGAATCCGGTGTGGTGGTCGATCCCGCCGGGATGATAGGCGCCGCGCACCAGATCGAAGTCGAGCCGGTCGATACCGCGGCAGTAGCGCAACACCACCTCGTAGATGGCCTGTTTGTGCAGTAGTTCCTGTAATGCGTCGGTCACCGGGTGCTCCTTCTGTCAGTCGTGCCCGAGCCCGACCATCCAGTCGAGCAGTTCGGGTAGCCGATCGGCTTCCCGGCCGAAAGCGGTCGGACGGAAAACGACGGCTGTGGCCCCGTTGCGCCGGTACTGTTGTGCCGCCCGCGCGGTGGCGCCCAGATCGACGCTGCCGTCCGAACGCCGCACCGGGGTGAGGGATACCTGGATACGGAGCGTGCCGGGGTCGCGGCCGTGCGCGGCGAACCTGTCACGCAGCAGTGCGACACTGCCGGTGAACCCGGGCAGGTCGGTGGGGTTGACCGACCAGCCGTCGGCGACGCGGGCGATTCGGTCGAAGTTGCGGGGGCTCGGGCCGAGGCCGAACAGGATCGGAACCCGGTCCTGTACCGGGAACGGCAGGCTGTGGAAGTTCTCGAAGGCGAAATCACGTCCCGTGAACTGTGCCGGCGCCCGGGTCCACAGTTCCCGGCATGCGCGCACCGTGTCTTCCATCCGGCCGAACCGGGCGTCGAACGGCATCCCGGTGGCGGCGTATTCCGCTTCCTGCCAGCCCACCCCGAAACCCATGGTGACCCGTCCGCGGGAGAGGCGGTCGAGGGTCGCGATCTGTTTGGCCAGCAGGGCGGCGGGCCGGACGGTGGCGATCAGTACCGACACACCCAGCTGTGCCCGCTCGGTGACGGCGGCGACGGCCGACAGCAGCGAGATCGGTTCGTACCACGGGTGGTCGAGCGGGAACGGGAAGTTGTTCTCCTGTACGCGCTGTGCGTGGGCGTCCGCGGCGAAACCGAGGTGGTCACCGGTGGAGATCAGGTCGATACCGCGTCGATCCGCTTCGGCCGCCAAATCGGGGACACCACTGATATCGCCACCGAACAGCGCCTCGGCGCCGAGAAGGTTGAGCCCGATTTCCATGGCCCCATCTCAGCCCGGCCGGCCCTGGAAGGGAACCGGTCTTTCCGTTGGGTGAGACCTCGGCGGGCCCGCAACCGGTTCGCGGATTAGCGTCCGGACCACGTCGCGACAGCCGTGTACGGCATAGGAGAACCACGATGGATTTGCGGGAGTCACCCGAGCACCAGGAGCTCAGGCGGGAATTGCGTGCCTATTTCGCAAAGCTGCTGCCCGAGGACGAGCGCCGCGCCGCCGGCGAACAGGGTGTGGGCGGCGACCGGTTCCGCGAGATCGTCGAGATGCTCGGCGCGGACGGCTGGCTCGGAATCGGCTGGCCGGTGGAGTTCGGCGGTCAGGGCCGTTCCATCGAGGAGCAGTTCGTCTTCTTCGACGAGGTCCAGCGGGCCGGGCTGCCGTTTCCGTTCGTCACCGTCAACACGGTGGGCCCGACCCTGCAGAAATACGGCACCGACGAACAGAAGGCGAAATACCTGCCCGGAATCCTGTCCGGCGATATCGTTTTCGCCATCGGCTACACCGAACCCGGCGCCGGCACCGATCTGGCGTCGCTGGAAACCCGCGCGGTGCGTGACGGCGACGACTGGGTGGTGGACGGCAACAAGATCTTCACCTCCGGCGCGAATACCGCCGACTATGTCTGGCTGGCCTGCCGTACCGATCCGGAAGCCCCGAAGCACCGGGGCATCTCGATTCTCATCGTGCCGACCAGCGCCCCGGGTTTCTCGTGGTCGCCGATCCATACCGTCGGCGGCCTGACGGTCACCTCCACCTACTACTCCGGTATCCGTGTCGGCGCGGACGCCGTGGTGGGTGAGCCGAACGGCGGTTGGCGGCTGATCACCGCGCAGCTCAACCACGAACGTATCGGGCTGGCCGCGCTGGGTGGGCGCACCGAAGGCCTGTGGCATCAGGTCCTGGATTGGGCCCGCGAGACGGGTGCGATCGACATACCGTGGGTGCGGCAGGAATTCGCACGTACCCACGCGAAGCTGGTGGCGATGCGGTTGATGAACTGGAAGATGACCGCCGCCGTTGCGGCCGATACCCTCTCCGGTGCGGACGCGGGCGCCACGAAGGTGTTCGGCACCGAAACCCATATCGACGTGTACCGGACCCTGCTCGGCATCCTCGGCGCCGCGGGCCGGATCCGCCCGGGAAGCCCGGGCGCGGTCCTGGCCGGGCAGATCGAGCAGATCTCCCGGCAAGGGGTGGTCAACACCTTCGGTGGTGGGGTCAACGAGGTGCTGCGCGATATGGTCGCCACCCTGGGATTGGGGACCGTCAAGGCGGCCCGCGGCCGATGACTGTACTCGATACCCTCAACACCCTGGTCGGCCGCGAACTGCAGCCCACCACCTGGGCGCCGGACCCGGTGAACACCGCCATGATCCGGCACTGGGTGGAAGCCATGGGTGATACCAACCCGATCTACCTCGACGACGACGCCGCCCGCGCCACCGGCCGTGACGGCCTCATCGCACCACCCACGATGGTGCAGGCGTGGACGATGCGGGGATACGCGGCGACCGCCGCCGGCAGCACTGCCTCCGAGGTCGGCGCCCAGCTGCTGGACACCCTGGCCGAGGCCGGGTTCACCTCGGTGGTCGCCACCGATTCCGAACAGGAGTATTTCGCCGAACTGCGTCCCGGCACCCGGATCAATGTCACCGAAGTGATCGAATCGATCTCCCCGGAGAAGAACACCGCGCTCGGGCCCGGGCATTTCGTGACAACAGTCAAAACGTACCGGGACGACGACGGCGCGGTCGTCGCCACCCAGCGGTGGCGCACGCTGCGGTTCCGGCCCGCGGCGCAGGGAACTGCCCGCGAGCGACGGCCACGCCCGGCGATCAACCAGGACAACGCCTTCTGGTTCGCGGCCGCCAAGGAGCATCGCCTGGTGATCCAGCGCTGCGTATCCTGCGGGACACTGCGGCACCCGACCGGACCGATGTGCGGGCACTGCCGATCACTGGACTGGGACACCATCGACGCCTGCGGCCGCGGCGTCGTCTACAGCTTCGTGGTCAACCACCATCCGCGGCTCGACGCCTTCGACTACCCGCTGATCGTCGCGGTCATCGAACTCGAGGAGGGCACCCGGCTGGTCGCGAACATGGTCGGTGCCGACCCCGGCGAGGTACGGGTCGATATGCCGGTGGAACTGGACTGGATCGACGCCGACCCGGAGTTGACGCTGCCCGCGTTCCGTCCGGTCATACGCGAGGAGAACTGATGGATTTCGCCTTCACCGAAGAGCAGACCGCGATCCGCGATCTGGCCGCCGACATCTTCACCGGCAAGTCGGGCCCGGACCGCGTCCGGGCCGTCGAGGCCTCCGGCGAACGGATCGACCGGGACCTGTGGCGTGAGCTCGCGCGTGCGGGTCTGGTGGGGATCGCCCTACCTGCCGAATCCGGCGGCGGCGGGCTCGGTTTCACCGAACTCTGTGTGCTGCTCGAACAGCAGGGCCGCAGCGTCGCCCCGGTACCGTTGTGGGAGACGGCGCTCGCCGCCGCCGCAATCGCCGAATTCGGCACCCCCGAGCAGCAGCGCAGTTATGTGGCGCCGACGGCGGCCGGCGAGCTGTTCCTCACCGTCGGGCTGGAGGAGTTCGGCCCTGCCGACCCGACGGCACCCGAGACGTCGGCACACCGATCCGCCGACGGAACATGGGTGGTGACCGGCGCGAAAGCGGTGGTCCCGGCGGCGCATATCGCCACTCGGGTCGTGGTCTCGGCCGCGACCCCGACCGGACCCGGGCTGTTCCTGGTCGACCCCGCCGGCGCAGGCGTCCGGGCCGAGACCAACGAAACCACCACCCGCGCGCTCGCAGCGAATCTCACCTTCGACAACGCCCCGGCCGAACACCTCGCCGACGGAGATTCCGTGCAGTGGCTGGTCTCGCGCGCCGAGGTCGCACTGGCGGCGCTACAGGCCGGCGTGGGTGCCGCCGCGACGGCGCAGGCGGTGACCTACCTCAACGAGCGCCGCCAGTTCGGGCGCCCGCTGTCGACCTTCCAGGCTGTGAGTCACCAACTGGCCGACTGCTATATCGATCTCGAGGCGATGCAGGTCACGCTGTGGCAGGCGGCATGGCTGCTCGGTAACGGCGAGGACCCCGGCACAGCGGTGCTGGTGGCCAAATGGTGGGCCACCGACGGCGGGCAACGCGTGGTGCATCGCGTCCAGCATGTGCACGGCGGGATCGGGGTGGATATCGACTACCCCGTGCACCGGTATCTGCTGTGGGGTAAGCAGATCGCCGCGACCCTCGGGGCCGCGAGCGCCGACCTCGCCCGCCTCGGCGATCTGCTCGCCCGCCCGGAGGCGGTGGTATGAGAGTGGCGGCGGATATCACGGTGGGCGAGGTTCTTCCGGAACTCGACATCCCGCTCACCCGCACCCTGATCGTGTCGACGGCCATCGCGAGCCGCGACTACCAGGACGTCCACCACGACCCGGACCTGGCGGTCGAACGCGGCTCGAAGGATGTTATTCATGAACATCCTCACCACCAACGGGCTGGTGGGCCGCTATGTCACCGACTGGGCGGGGCCGCGGGCGTCGTTGCGTAAGGTCGCCATCCGGCTCGGCGCCCCCAACTATCCCGGCGACACGATGACGCTCAGCGGCGAGGTGACCGATATCGCCGAGGGGGTGGTGTCGGTGCAGGTCCGCGGCGCCAACAGCCTGGGCGACCATGTACGCGGCCTCGTCACCGTCACCTTCGTGAAAGGAAATGCGCGATGACAGCAGGCGCACTGTCCGGCGCGGCCGCCGTCGTCGGTATCGGCGCGACCGAGTTCTCCAAGAATTCCGGCCGCAGTGAACTGCAGTTGGCCTGTGAAGCGATCGTCGCGGCGCTCGCCGACGCCGGTATCGACCCTTCCGAAGTGGACGGCCTCGCCACCTACACCGCCGAAACGAACGGTGAGGTACTCGTCGCCCGCAACTGCGGGCTGGGGGAGCTGACGTTCTTCTCTCGCGTCGGCTACGGTGGCGGCGCCGCGTGCGCCACGGTGCAGCAGGCGGCGATGGCGGTGGCCACCGGGGTCGCGGAGGTCGTCGTCTGCTATCGGGCGTTCAACGAACGTTCCGGAGTCCGCTTCGGTCTCGGCCAGCACGACCGGCCGATGGACAGCACCGCCGACCGGGCGGCGTACGCATGGCTGACCCCGCAGGGACTGTCCACTCCCGCCCAGTGGGTGGCGATGTTCGCCCGGCGGTATATGCATCAGTACGGCGCCACCAGCGAAGATTTCGGCCGGGTCGCCGTGGCCGCCCGCGCATTCGCCGCGAACAATCCGAACGCGTGGTTCTACCGGCGGCCGATCACGCTCGCCGATCACCAGAATTCCCGCTGGATCGCCGAACCCCTGCATCTGCTGGACTGCTGCCAGGAAACCGACGGCGGTCAAGCCCTCGTCGTCGTCTCCGCCGAACGCGCCCGCACCCTCACCCACACACCGGCGCTGATCAAAGGCGCGGCGCAGGGCAGTGGTAAGGACCAGCACATGATGACGAGCTACTACCGGCCCGATATCACCCGCATTCCCGAAATGGGTCTGGTCGGCCGGCAACTCTACGGGCAGAGCGGCCTGCAACCCGCCGATATCGACGCCGCGATCCTCTACGACCACTTCACGCCGCTGGTGCTCCCGCAGCTCGAAGAACTCGGTTTCTGCGCGCCCGGGGAGGCGAAGGATTTCATCGCCGACGGCCACCTCGAACTCGGTGGCCGGCTGCCGGCAAACACGCACGGGGGTCAGGTCGGGGAGGCTTATCTGCACGGCGTCAACGGGATCGCGGAGGCCGTGCGGCTGCTGCGCGGTACGTCGGCGAACCAGCCTGCCGGTGTGGAGAATGTCCTGGTCACGGCGGGAACCGCGGTGCCGACGAGTGGTCTGGTGCTCGGTGTCGCGTGAGGGTCGTGCCCGGCCGGAGCGGTCGTCGCGGCCGGGCCCCTGCCGGCTGCGTTCCCGCTCGCCGGGAAACGCCGGGACGCCGGGATGCGAATGGCGTAGGCACAGCGAGCACCCAGTCCGCTCACACAGCACCCCGGAGAGACCGCAATGAGTGACGACCCGCCCGCCCGTCCCACCGTGCGCACCGCGGCCGACAGGACCGTGCTGACCTCGGCACCCCGGGATACACCGGTCGACCGCGCGACAGCGGCCGCGCGGCGGGTGATCGACGCATTGCTGCGCACCGACCGCGCGAACGCGAACCTCGATCGGGTGGCCGAGGAGCTGGACAGTATCGCCGACCATCTCGAGCAGCACGCTCCGGAAGTGGCCGAACGACTGGTGGACATGTGGCACGGTGAGGGTGTCACACGTCATGACCCGGTCACCGGTCCCGAGAACGCGATCGCACCGCCTCTGGTGCTCACCGGCCGCGCCGACGGGTCGGTCGACGGTGTGGTCACCCTGACCATCCCGTATCAGGGCCCGCCGGGGCATGTGCACGGGGGAGTGTCGGCTCAACTGCTCGATCACACGCTCGGGGTTGCCAATACGTGGGCCGGCAGCAACGGTCCCACCGCGCAGTTGAATGTGCGGTATCACCGCCCGACACCGTTGTTCGTGCCGCTCACCGTGAGCGGCAGGCTGGTGTCGCGGAACGGCAACAAGATCAATTCCGTCGGTGCGATCCACACCGCCGATGGTGAGCTGTGTGTCTCCGCGGAGGGTCTGTTCATCGATAAGACCGTCACGCGTCCCCGCGCGGCAGGAGAGCCGGTACTCCGCTGGACTGCGCCTGGGTCGCTCGGCCGGGTGGGTGAGTAATCCGATGCACGGCTGAACCGCCCGCCCTGCGGCCCGTCGAGCCGGGGCGTCACTCCGGCCCCTCGGCTTTCTCGAAGGAGTTCGAGGGCGGTCTCGCGCGGGGTGGATACATGGCGGGTCGAAATCGGAGATACCCCGCCCCGCGGGGGCAAGCGGTGGCCCGTCGGTGACCGGACGACCGGCGTCCTCGGATAGCGTGGCCGCAGAGGGGCGCAGACGCAGGATGAAGTGACCGTCAGGGAGCTTGTCAGCCTCGCTGTAGGCGTAACTCCCGGACGGCTTCCTCGAGTTCGCGGATATTTCGCTGTAGGTCGATGAGTGCCGGCTCGCTGTCGGTCTTCTCCGTCGCGGGTCGAACGGCCACAACATCGGGGGCGGTTACGGCCGACTCCAGGGCCGGACCCGCGGTGGCGAAACCGTCGAGGAAGACCGCGATCAGATCGTGGCGCAGCCGGTCGGCACTGGTCGCCAGGGAGTCCCGGTGGAAACGGACGGTGAACCACACCGATTCGCGCAGCATCCGGTGGAAGTGGTGCGGGTCCACATCGGTCCGGAATTCCCCGGTGTCGATACCGCGGGCGATCGCATCGGCCCAGTACTGGTTGGCGCGGCGTACGGCGGTGGCGATCCGGCTGTCGGCGGGTTGGGACGAGAGCGTGCTCTCGTTCTGATAGATCTCTGTCGCGTAGGGGTGGTCGGTGGCCGATTCGAAGGAGACCGCGACCATTCGGTCGAGCCGCTCGCGTGCGGTTTCGCCGGGGACGAGCGCGGCTTCGTAGCGGTCGTTGAGATCGTCGATGAAGGTGGTGACGATTTCGAAGACGATCGCATGTTTGGAGGCGAAATGGTGGTAGAGGCTGCCCGAAAGGATCCCGACTTCGTCGGCGATATCGCGCACGGTGGTGCGGGCGACACCGCGTTCGCTGAACAGTTTCGCGGCGTGGAACAGGATGGCCTCTTTCCGAGTGGGTGACACCTGTCGTCTCCTCGTGTGCCGTGTTGTCCGGTTCCTGATCAAGCACTTGCTTGATTCGAAGGTTACACGACCGCGCAGACCTGCATATCCGCACGCGGGGCGGGTCGGGGTGCGGTAACCCGCAGGGGGAACCGTCTTCCATGTAATAGCTGCTTGCTCTGACGGTATGCGAGTTGGCTTGTTGCAGTGGAGTCTTCCGGTACCGCGTGCTTCGCGCATTCGGGGAGGGATATCCCGGCAAACCGTTGACAGGCCGCTGTGATCCATCTAACGTTCCAAGCAAGCGATTGCTTTGGAGCAACCTAACATTGCTTGGGTTCCGTGGTGAGCGCTGATAACCAAGCAGCATGCAAGGAGAGAGCATGGGTCTCGGTTCATTCGATACGGCGATTCCGCCGATTTCCCCGTCGACACAAGGACACACCGACGGCCGCGGCGCCCGACCCGAACCTGCCCGGCCGCAGTCGGAACCGTGGTGAGTGGTCCCGGCGGCCACCGGCACCGCGATACCCGGAAATACGGCCGGACCGGCATTCCGGTGAACAACCCCCGGTAGTAACCGGACCACCGTCGGAACCAGGCGTCCGGCGCGAACGTGCGGACCTCGGACCGAATACTGCGTGTCCGCGCTGACAACGGCCGCGACCCCGGACGTTCGGCGACTCACCGCCCCCGAACCCCCGGCCGGACACTCCCTCGGGCAACGGGCCCGAGCAGCCGCGTAACGGCATCAACCCATGTGATCGGGCGATTTCCGATGTGAGCGCAGCCCGCACCCACCGGCAGCCCACCCCGAAGCTCATATCGTGCGTGAAAGGAACTCCATGAACCGCAGAAGGTTTCGCCGTGCCCGGCACCTACTGGCCGCGGCCGTGGCGACGCTGGTCGTGGCCGGTTGCGGGGGCGGCCCCATCGACGGCGGTTTCGGCGGCCCGGTCGGCGATATCGACCCGGACGCCGTCCTGCGGGTCACCAGCAGTTCCCCGACCAGGAACCTGGACCCCTACCTGCAGACCAGCTACGGCGGCTGGGGGTATCTGACCGTCCTGTTCGACCGGCTCACCACCGTCGACAAAGACGGGAACCTGATTCCCGGACTGGCGAAATCCTGGCAGTTCGCGCGGGACGGCTCGTATCTGGAGCTGAAACTCCGCTCGGATGTCTCCTTCCACGACGGCGCGGCCTTCGACGCCGCGGCCGTGTCCGCGAATATCCACCGGGGCCAGAACATGGAAGGCAGCACGGTCGCCGACGCCCTGCAGAACATCACCTCGGTCGAAGAAGTCGACGACTACACCGTCCGCCTGCATCTGAAGCCCGGTACCGGTGTGGAACTGCCGGGGGTGTTCAGCACCAACGTCGGAATGATGGTCAGCCCGAAAACGATCGCCGCGGGCACCGACCTCCGCAACGATCCGGGCCTCGCCGGTTCCGGCGCCTACGTGGTCACCGAATACGTACCCGAGGAATCGCTGTCACTGGCGCGCGCCGACGGCGCCCCCAACTGGGACCCGAAGGCCGGGCAGCTCGCCGGAATCGAGTTCGAATGGATTCCCGACGCCCGGACCCGGTTGAACGGAATGAAAACGGGGATGACCGATCTGAGCTGGGTCAGTTCCGCCAACGAAGTGGTCGAAGCCCAGACACTCGGCCTCAACCGGACCGTGGGCGTCGACGAGGTCGTCTTCCGCAATGTGCTCGGCCTGTACATGCGGCCCGACGGTGATCTCGCGAAACCGGAGGTCCGGCAGGCCGTGGCCGCCGCCATCGACCCCGCAGCCGTCAGCGCCCTGTTCTCCGGAACATGCACACCCCATCGGCAGCTGTATCCGGCCGGCAGCTGGCCCGCGGACGAGAACTACGAATACCCGTACCCCTACGACCCGGACAAGGCCCGGGCCCTGGTGCAGGCAGCCGGCGGCGCACAGATAGCACTGACCTTCGCCGCCGGCACCAATACCGAGAACACCGCGAACGTCCTGCAATCGACCCTGTCGCAAGCCGGTATCGACGCCGACCTCAACCCGGTGCCCAACACCCAGAACGAACCCCGCTATATCGCCGGCGATTTCCCCTCGATGGTGGCCAACAGCTTCAATGCGAAGGTCGATCCCGCGGAAACCGTGAACACCTTCCTGTTCGGTGCCTACGCCCTCGCCAACGGTAATCAGCAGATCCGGGATCTGGTGACCCGGGCCGCCGACCCCACCCTCACCGACGAACAGCGCGCACCGCTGTACCACCAGGCGTGGGACCTCACGCTGAAAGAAGCCATGTTCGTCCCCATCTGCAATCAGACCAACGCCACGCTGTTCACCAGCCAGGTCGTCGGCGCACAAGACATCCCGTGGGCGGATCTCGGCATCTTCGACCTCCGCCACGTGGCAATGACCGAATAGTCCGCCGGAATTACGAGGAGATCCTGTGCTGCGTTATGCCGGGCAGCGATTACTGGCGGCGATCCCGCTGCTGATGATCGTTCCACTGTTGATATTTCTTTTGATGGATCTGGCTCCGGGCGACCCGGCGGTCGTACTGGCAGGGGAGAACGCGACACCGAAACGGTTGCGCGAACTACGCGAAAACCTCAACCTCGACGAGAACGTCCTGATGCGATACCTGGACTGGCTCGGGTCGGCATTACGCGGCGACCTCGGTATGTCGCTGTGGTCGAACCAGACAGTGGCCGAACTGCTGCTGCGGCGGATGGCCACGACCCTGTCGCTGGTGTTGTTCGCGATGGTGCTGGCCGTGACGATCGGCGTCGTCCTGGGCATCCTGGGTGCGCTGCGGCCCGGCGGTGTGGTCGACCGGGGGATCAACGCCCTGGCCTCGGTGGCGATCGCCATCCCCGCCTTCTGGTTCGGACTCGTCCTGGTCCTGCTGTTCGCGGTGACACACCAGATATTTCCCGCCTTCGGCTATGTGCCGATATCGGAGGGCGTGGTGCCGTGGTTCCAGCATCTGGTGCTACCCGGTGTCGCGTTGGCGCTGCTCCCCGCCGCCGAGGTGACACTGCAACTGCGGTCCGCGCTCGGCCAGGTCCTCGGCAGTGACTACATCCTCAACGCCGAAGCCCGCGGACTGTCCCGGGCGAGCGTGATCGGCAAACACGGGCTCAAGAACGCCTGCATCCCCGTGGTGACCGTGCTCGGCTTCCGGGTCTCCGAAGTACTCGGCGGCGCGGTCACCATCGAGATCATCTACAACATGCCCGGTCTGGGCAGTCTGGCGGTCAACAGCGTCCAGAACCACGACGTCCCGGTACTCCTCGGGTTCGTCCTGTTCACCACGGTCGTCGTCATCCTCGTCAATCTGCTCGTCGATATCTCCTACGGCTACTTCAACCCGAAGGTGCGTTCATGACCGCGACCACACCGGCAGACGCCGGAATCCGGCCCGGGGTGGGCCGCAGAGTATTCGGCTTCCTGCGCCGCCGCCCCGCCACCGCGACCGCGGCGCTGTTCGTCGCCCTGCTGATCCTCGTCGCGCTCTTCGCACCCTGGATCGCCCCCCACGACCCGTACGCCCAGGACCTGCTGAACCGGCTCCAACCCCCCGACGCCACGCACCTGCTGGGCACCGACGACTACGGCCGCGACGCGCTGAGCCGGTTGCTCTTCGGCGCCCGCATCTCGCTGACCGCCGCCCTGCAGGCGGTAGCGCTGGCACTGATCCTCGGACTGCCCCTCGGTGTGGTCGCCGGCTACCGCGGCGGCTGGACCGACACCCTGCTCACCCGCCTCATGGAAGCCTTGATGAGCGCACCGTCCCTGGTCCTGGCGATCACGATCGTCGCTGTCCTGGGTTCCGGAATCACCAACGCCATGTTCGCGGTGGGCCTGGTGATGGCACCCCGGTTCTTCCGCGTCGCCCGCGCCTCGACGATGGACGTCCGCGGCGACACCTATATCGAGGCCTCCGTCGCCCTGGGGTGCACGACATCGCGGACCATCATCCGGCACATCCTGCCGAATGTGATGCCCCCGATCGTCCTCGTCATCTCCGTCTCCCTGGGCACCGCCGTCGCCGCCGAGGCGAGCCTGAGCTTCCTGGGACTCGGCGCGAAGGCCCCGGCCGCGAGCTGGGGATCGATGCTCAGCACCGCCGCCTCGAATATGCAACTCGCCCCGCACCTGGTGTGGCCACCGGGCGTGATGATCTTCCTGACCGTGCTCGCATTCACCTACCTCGGTGACGGTGTGCGCCGAGCCCTGACAAGGAGCCGCAATGGCAGTAGCAACTGACGGACTCCAGCGGCCGCAACCCGCTCCCGGCGCGGCCACCGGCACCCTGCTGCGGGTCCGCGACCTCACCGTGCAATTCCCCGCCGGTCGCGGCCGCTGGACCACCGTCGTCGACGGTGCCTCCTTCGACGTCGGCGCCGGCGAATCCGTCGCCCTGGTCGGCGAATCCGGCTCCGGGAAAACCGTAACCTCCCTGGCGGTCATGGGACTGACCGCACATACCGGCGGACGCATCTCCGGCGGCGCCGTGGAATTCGAAGGCCGCGACCTCACCGCACTCCCGCCACGCGAATGGCGCGCACTGCGCGGCACCGGGATGGGCATGATCTTCCAGCAGCCCAGCCGCAGCCTCAACCCCGCCTACACGGTGGGCGACCAGATCGCCGAATCGGTCCGCAGGCATCTCGGCCTCGACCGCCGCGCCGCCATGGCCCGCGCAGTGGAAATGCTCGAGCTGGTCCAGGTACCCCGCGCCGCCGAACGGGTCCGCGAATACCCGCACGCCTTCAGCGGCGGAATGTGCCAGCGCGTCATGATCGCCATGGTCATGGCCTGCAACCCGCGGCTGCTCATCGCCGACGAACCCACCACCGCACTCGACGTCACGGTGCAGGAAACCATCCTCCAACTCCTGCGAGACCTGCAGGAACAGACCGGTATCGGCCTGCTGTTCATCACCCACGACCTCGCCGTGGTCGCCGAACTGTGCCGGCGCGTGGTCGTCATGTATGCGGGCGAAGTGATCGAAGAAGCCGACGCCGAAGACCTGTTCTACACACCCCGCCACCCGTACACCGCCGGCCTGCTCGCCTCCATCCCGCATCCGGGCCGCAACCGCGACCGGCGTCTCACCGCCATCGAAGGCCGCGTACCGGTCGCGGGCGAATGGCCGCCCGGATGCCGGTTCCGGGAACGCTGCCCACACGCCCGGCCCGGACTGTGCGACACCACCCACCCCGCGACCACCCCCACCGGGGAACGGAGCACCGCGCGGTGCCTGCGCACCACCGAGCTCGAACTACAAGGAGTGCAGCAACCATGAGCCTGCTCGAGGTATCCGATATTTCGAAGTCGTTCTCGACAGGCCGCGATATGCTGGGCCGCCGCTCGGGCTGGACCCACGCCGTCCAGAACGTCTCCTTCCAGCTCGGCACCGGCGAATGCCTCGCAGTGGTCGGCGAATCCGGTGCCGGGAAATCGACCGTCGGCCGAATCGTGCTGCGCCTGATCGAACCCGACACCGGCAGCATCGTCTTCGACGGCCAGGACGTCCGCGCCGCCACACCCACCCGGCTCCGCGCTCTGCGCCGCGGTATGCAGATGATCTTCCAGGACCCGCACAGCTCACTCGACCCCCGGATGAGCATCCTCGACGCGGTCGCCGAACCGCTCGTCGTGCACACCGACCTCGACCGCAAAACCCGTACCGCGACCGTGCGGGCCCTGCTGGACAAGGTCGGGATCGGCGACCGCTACCTCGCCCGCTACCCGGCCGAACTGTCCGGCGGCCAGCTGCAACGCGTCGCGATCGCCCGCGCACTCACCCTGAAACCCAAAATGATCGTCTGCGACGAACCCGTCGCCGCCCTCGACGTCTCCGTCCGGTCGCAAGTGCTCAACCTGCTGCGCGACCTCCAGGACGAACTCGGATTGGCCTACCTGTTCGTCTGCCACGACCTCGCACTGATCGAAGTGATCGCCGACCGGGTGCTGGTCATGGCCGGCGGCAGAGTCGTCGAATCGGGCACCGTCGAGGAGATCTACCACAACCCCCAGGAGGAATACACGCAAAAACTATTGGCAGCCATCCCCGTACCCGTCCCGCGCAGCGCGCGGCGCTGACCCCGGGCGACGGAACACATCATGGCAATGATCGAACGGATCACCGTAATCCTCGATGTCTTCGACGACCGCACTTCCCGCCTGACCCTGGAGGAAATCAGCCGCCGGTCACAACTGCCGCGTTCGACCGTGCACCGGATCCTGAAACAGCTGGTCCGCCTCCACTGGGTCGAACACACCCCCTTCGGCTACACCATCGGGCGCCGCGCGCTGCGCATGGGCGGAATCTCCGAAGGCTACAGCGCGATCCGCGCGGCGGCCGCCCCCGTACTGCAGGATCTGCACAGGCAAACCGGGATGGTCGTCCACCTGGCAGTGCTGGAAGGAGGCGAAAACGTCTACCTCGACAAAGTAGGTGGCCGTGACGCGTCGACGCTGCCGTCCCGGATCGGCGGCCGCGGCCCCGCTTACGCGACGGCCTGCGGAAAATCCATGCTCGCCTACCTCGCCCCCGAATGGGTCGACGGCCTGTACGGGCAGCGCCTGCACCGGTGCACGGAACGCACGATCGGCGAGATCACCGCCCTGCACCGGGAACTCAACCTCGTCCGGCGCCGCGGCATCGCCTTCGACTGGAGCGAAGCCTTCCGGGGCCTGGCCTGCGCGGGCGCCGCCATCCGCGGCACCCGCGGACCTCTCGCCGCACTATCGGTCTGCGGCCCCGCCGACACCGCACCGTTCGAGCGGGCAGCCCCACTGGTCGCTGCCGCCGCCCGGGAGATCGCCCTGACACTCGGCCGCCGCCCGGCCCAGGTCACCGCGCCGGCGCCCCGGCGCTCCCGCGACGACGAAACGATCCACCTCTACGAAGACAGGCGGTCCACCTCATGTCCCGACCCCTCGCCGGCTCCGGCGCGCTGATCACCGGCGGCGGAGGCGGGTTCGGCAGATCGGCCGCCACCCGCCTGGCCCGCGACGGCGCATCGGACACACTGCTGGGCCGCACCGAAGCGACGCTGCGCAGCGCCGCCGAATGGGTGACACAGAATGCCCCGGACGCCACGCCGGTGCAGTGGGTGACAGGCGATTCCGCCGACGAGGACGATATCGCCCGCGCCGTCGCCCTGGCCGACAACACACCCCTGCGGATCTGCGTCTGCACCGTCGGCGGCGGCACCATGGCCCCGGTGATGGCCCTGACCGATGAGGTGGTCAGCGCAGACTTCGAACGCAACGTACTGACGGCACTCCTGGCGATCCGGCACAGCGCCGCCGCGATGGTCGCCCACGGTGGCGGGTCCGTAATCTGCCTGTCCTCCACTGCCGGCGGTGGTTCCTTCCCGTTCATGGGTTCCTACTCCATCGCCAAGGCCGCACTGGAAGCACTTGTCCGGGTAGCCGCCGACGAACTCGGCGCGCTCGGCGTCCGGGTCAACGCGATCCGCCCGGGGCTGGTCCCCACCGATGCCGCGAAACCGGGCCTGATCGCCGCCGACGAAACTCAGCGGGCCCGGGTACTGCGGGAGAAACCACTCGCCCGGGTGGGGACAGCGGACGATATCGCCGAGGCCGTCCGCTACCTCGCCGGTCCGGAATCCTCCTGGGTGACCGGCGCCGTCCTCCCGGTCGAAGGCGGTAACCATCTGCGCCGCGCGGCCGACCTCGAAATCCTCGCCCGGAAGGTGTGCGGCGACGACACCGTCGATCGTGCGCTATGCGGGCAACTTCCCGAACGCTGCGAGCGGGAAACACCGGCGTAGCCGAGGGCGTGGTCGATCGACCATCGGCCCGGGCCCAGTGCTCCGAGAACGAGCGCGGTGACGGCCAGCTTGCCGCCGGCGAAGGCATGACCCACACCGTGTACGACCATCACACTGCCCAGCGTCAGGCGTAGCAGTCCCACTGCTGCAACCCGGAAGTGGGGGAGCGGTCCGGCCCTGAGACCCGGCGAGCCGAGCCGGGCGATGAGGGAACGCCGGGGCGGGCACGCGCGGCTCCGTCCCGCTCGGGACCCCACAGGTACCGCTGCGAACTTCCGCGGAGATTCCGGAACAGCCCGGATCTGGGCCATCGACCGATGATAAATCATCTGAATACTACGATATGCGCATCTAACCATGTATCCGATTCTCGAATCACCCAGCCCTGTCGCCGGAAGAAGAAAAGACAAAGGAAGAGGCATATTGCATCAGAACTCGAAGTACCTGTCATACAGGTACGCAATCGGCTGACTTTATGCGCCGGGGGAGCAGGTCCGCGTCCCTGCCCGGTACCCTCGACCCGCCGCGCAGCACCGGCTGGACAGCAGAGGGAAGGAGTCGCCCATGCCCGGGGACAAGCGTGCCCGCCGTCCAGGTATGCGGTCGATCTCCGCCCGCCGGTTCACGATCGACGTGACCCCGCTGCGCACCAGCCGTGAATTCCGGACCGTCTTCACCGCCCGCACGATCTCGGTATTCGGTATCGGCTTCCTGGTGGTCGCCCTACCCGTTCAGGTATTCGCGCTCACCGGTTCGACCGCCATGGTCGCCGCCGTCGCCACCACCATCGGTCTCTCGGCCTTCGCGGGCACCCTGATCGGCGGTACCGCCGCCGACCACTACGACCGCCGGCTCGTGATCGTCGGTTCACGTGCCGCCGCAACTCTCGGCTTCGCCCTGCTCGCGGTGAACGCGATGCTCCCCGAACCGAAACTGTGGGTGATCTTCCTCTGCGCCGTGATCGACGGCGTCACCGGCGGTATCTCCGAAACAGCGCTGGTCGCGGTGATGCCCGCGCTGATACCGCCCGGGAAACTGGCGGCGGGAGCCGCACTGATGGCATTGACGGCCGACCTCGGCCATATGTCGGCACCCGCCCTCGCCGGCGTGCTGATCGCCTGGCTCGATGTCGCGGCCAACTACTGGTTCGCGGCCGCGGCGAGCCTGGTGACGACCCTGCTCCTCGCCCGCCTGGGCCCGATGACCGCCGAACGCGGGCACGACGAGTCACCGATACGGGCGGCGCTGTCCGGGTTCCGTTTCGCCGCCCGCCACCGGATCATCGGCGCGACACTGCTCGTCGGCTGTATCACCATGCTGCTGTCCGGCTGGAATGTCCTGATCCCGCAGTACGTCACCGAGGTACTGCACGCCGGTGACGCCACCGCGGGCCTGCTGTTCGCCGCGCCCGCCGTCGGTGCCGTCCTCGGCTCCCTCACCTCGGGCTGGACCGGATCCATCCACCGCGGCGGTCAGGTGATCTTCGCGGCCACTTTCGTCTCGGCCGCCGGGATCGCCGGTGCGGGCCTGCTCGGCACCACCGTGATGGTGTTCGCGGGTCTCGTCGCGCACGGCGCGGGCCGGGTGGTGAGCGATATCGCGCGCTTCGCCGTCGTTCAGGCCGCCACTCCGGACGAGTTCCGCGGCCGCGTCTCCGGTCTGTGGACGGCGCAACTCACCATCGCCCTCTCCTTGGGCGCGGTCGTTGCGGGCATCGTGTCGAGCGCTGTCCCGGCACGGTCGGTGTTCCTGGTGTACGGCGCGGGCGGATGCGTGCTGACCGTCGCGCTGTGGTGCCTGCTCACCACCCTGCGCACCCTCGACTCCCGCGCCACAACGTCCCCTGGCTAGCGTGCCGCGGCCGCCAACTGCGGGGTGATGCGGTCGAGTGCGAACCGCAACGACCCCGGTGTACCCGCGGACAATGCGAGCACTGCCGGATCGTCCTCCGGCAACATCACCGCGTGCCCCTCCCGCACCACAGGCAGCGAGTTGATCAACGAATCGTTCTCCAGATCGGCGAACGGCACACCGATCGTGGTGAACACGGCGACCTGCGCGTCGAGATCACCCACCCGCTCGGCAGGCACCTGTGCGAAGAAACCGGAACTCTGCAGTTGGGTGACCGGCGGGTTCTGCACGAAACCGAGATCGGCGAAGAAATCGAACCGGGCGTCCCCGGCGAGGTAGGCGCCGTAGGCGGTGCCGAACTTTGCGGCGTACACGAACGTTTTGCCGGCGAACTCCGGATGCTCGTCCGCGACTGCCTGCTGCCGGGTCGTGGTCTCCGAGACGATCGTGTCCGCTTCGGCGCGCTTGCTCAGAGCAGCGCCGATGAGCTCGGCCTGCGTCTGCCAATTCACCGCGAAATCACCCGTACCCTGCGGCGCGGTGACCACCGGTGCGATCTCCCGGAGCTCCGCGGTGACAGCGCTGTCCGCCTTCGCACGCACATTCAGGATCAGGTCAGGATCGAGTTCGGAGATCTGCTGCATATTGAACTCCCCGGCGCTCTGCGCCGAGATCAGTTGGGGCGTGCTGTCCTCGAACGCCGCCGCATCCCATTCACCGACCCCCTTGGTGTCCGCGCCGAAACCCATCCAGTCGTAGATGGCGACCGGCCGCACCCCCAGTTCCGCCGCGACCGCGCCGTCCGACCAGCCGAGCGCCACCACCCGCGGGTTGTCCGGTAGCGAATAGCCGGGCGCCCCGTCGGGATCGTCGAACACCTCATAGGTGGTGTTATCGGACTGCACACACGCCGTCGCGGCCAGCAGCACGCCCACCAGCCCCGCCACGACCACACCGATCCGCTGCCTCGCCATGGTTCTCCTTCCGGTTGTGTGCCCGGCGGGCACGGTTCACACGCTGTCCGCCCGGACCGCGCCTTCCGCGAGTGGCACCACCAGCGGAGTCCCGGTCTGCGGATCATCGATCACCTGCGCGTACACCCCGAAAACCCGGTCGACCAGTTCGGCGGTGATGATGTCGCGCGGGGGGCCCACGGCCACGATCTCGCCGTCACGCATCGCGATGATGTGGGAGGCGTAGCGGGCGGCCTGGTTGAGGTCGTGCAGTACCGCGACCAGTGTCGTGCCGCGCCGGTTGAGGTCCACGCACAGATCGAGCACCTCGATCTGATGCCCCAGATCGAGAAACGTCGTCGGCTCGTCCAGCAGCAGGATCGGTGTCTGCTGGGCCAGCGCCATCGCGATCCACACGCGCTGCCGTTGTCCGCCCGACAGCGCCTCCACCGGCCGCGTGGACAACTTCGTCAACCGGGTGACCTGTAGCGCGAAATCGACCGCCCGCTGATCGGCCTCGGTCCACTGACGGAACAGTTTCTGATACGGGAACCGGCCGCGCGCCACCAGGTCGATGATGGTGATGCCGTCCGGCGCGATCGACTGCTGCGGCAGCAACCCCACCTCCCGCGCGAACTCCTTACCGCCGTATCCGGCGACATCCCGCCCGTCGAGCAGTACCGCGCCGCGTTGCGGCCGCAGCAGCCGTGACAGCGTCCGCAGCAAGGTCGATTTACCGCACGCGTTGGGGCCGACGATCACCGTGAAGGAGCCGTCGGGCACCACGACATCGAGATCGGCGAGCACAGTGCGGTCGCCGTAGCCGACCCGCAGGTCGGTGCCGGTCAACCGCCCCGGCGTTGCACCGGGCAGAGAATCGTGGGTCACGGGCGGGCCTTTCGGGACTGCGCCAGCAGGAGGAACAACAAGTACACACCCCCCAGCGACGTGGTGATCACGCCGACCGGCAGCTGGGTTTGCGGCGCGAGGATCGTGCGCGCCACCAGCTCACTGGAAACCAGGAGAGTGGCGCCCACCGCCGCGGAGGTGACCAGCGGGATCCCCGCGCTGGGGGTGATCCGCGCCGCCACCTGCGGGGCCACCAGTGCGACGAAAGCGATCGGGCCCGCGATCGCGGTCGTCGCCGCCGCGAACCCCACCCCGATCACCAGCAGCATCATCTGTGTGCGCTCGGTATCGACACCTTTGCTCGCGGCCGAATCCGTGCCCAGCTCGAACATCCGCATCCGCGGCGCGACCACCATCAACGCGGGGACCAGCACCGCCAGGGTCACGAACACCGGCGCCGTATCCGCCATCGACAGATCACGCAGATTGCCCATACCCCATGCGGCCGCCGCGCCCGCGTTCTGCACATCGGCGGTGGCGACCAGGTAGCCGTTGACCGATAGCAGCATCGCCGAAACACCGATACCGACGATGATGAACCGGTAGTTCCCGGTACCGCCGCGCATCCCGAGGAAATACACGACCAGCGCGGTGGCCAGGCAGCCGAGCAGGGCGCCGATCGTGGCGCCGCCCGAACCGAGCCCGAGGGCCAGCATCGCCACCAGTGCCCCGGTATTGGCGCCGGTGGTGAAACCGATGATGTCCGGACTGCCCAGCGGGTTGCGGGTCAGGGTCTGGAAGATGGCGCCCGACAATGCGAGCGACGCCCCGCCGAGGATCGCGGTGACCACCACCGGCAGCCAGCCGGCGACATGATCGGCGGCCGAACCACCGACCTGCCCGGCGAGTACCTGCAGTACTTCGCTGAATCCCAGGCCCGGGGTGTCGGTGGTGCTCGCACCCAGTGATCGGATGCCGATCACCGCGGTGACCAGCACCAGCGCCAGGGTGACCGCTGCGGAGACGAGGTCGACGCGCATACCGATCCCCAGCCGGTGGATCCGCAGGAACCGTACGCGGCGGGGCCAGCGGGCGGCGGCCGGTGCCGCGGGGCTCACCACTGCGGCCCCGATTCGCGGCGCGCCAGCCAGATCAGCACCGGTGCCCCGAGGAACGCGGTCACCATTCCCACCGGAAGTTCGCTCGCAGTGGCGACTCTGGCGACGAGGTCGGAGGCCACCAGCACGATCGGGCCGACCACCAGGCACAGCGGAATCATCCAGCGGTGATCCGGGCCGACTGCCATCCGCACCGCGTGCGGCACCATCAATCCGACGAAACTGATCGGTCCGACCGCCGCGGTGGCCGCCCCGCACAGCACTGTCACGACCACGAACCCACCTGCACGCACCGCCGTCACCGGGACTCCCAGGGCGCCTGCGCGGTCGTCGCCGAGGGCGAGGGCGTTCAGATACCCGGCGAGCGCAATCGCGCCCACCACTCCCACGAGTATCAGGAGCCAGGTGGCCGACAGCTGTGGCCGGCCGCGGCCGTCGAGCGTGCCGATCAGCAATCCCCGGATCGCGTCGAAGGTGCGGGGGTGGATCATGGTGAGGCCGAACGCGAGCCCGCTGAGCATCGACGCGATCGCCACCCCGGTGAGTACCAGTTTGGCCGGGCTCGCCCCACCCACCCCGCGGGAACCGACGAAGTACACGAGCATCGACGCGATGAACGCTCCGCCGAGTGCCCACCACACGTAATCGGTGCCGGCGGCGCCGGCGACGATCGAGCCGAGCACCATGGCGAAGTAGGCGCCGGAGTTCACGCCGAGGATGCCGGGATCGGCCAGTGGGTTACGGGTCAATCCCTGCATTACCGCGCCGGCGAGCCCGAGCGCCGCACCGACCAGGGCGGCCAGCAGTGTGCGGGGTATTCGCTGTTCCTGGATGACGCCGACGGTGGTGGGGTTGCCTTCGTCGAACAGGGCGCGCCATGTCTCGGTGATGGTGAAATCTCCGCTGCCGACGAACAGCCCGCCGATGAGCAGGATGACCAAGAGTGCGGTGAGCAGCAGTAACACGGCCGTCCGCGACAGTGCCGTACGTGGCGCGGTCGTGGGGGCTGAGGGCACAGGAGATACATCCTCGCGGTCGGCAACGCTCCGGTGTGGTGGCTGGGAGGTTGCTGCCACCGCCGTCGGTTAGTTTAGCCTCAGATTACCCAGTGGTGGCAATGCCGCGCGCGGTCGTCGATCACGACGCGGGCGGGCCGGGAGTGCGTGGAGGATTCGGGGTTCGCGATACGGGAAGCCTCTCCTTCAACGTCACTGTGATGAAATTCGGGAACCGTTCTTTTCTCACCCGACAAGGGGGAGAGGGATATTCGTCAGTTCGATGGCCACGACTCATCCAAGCGGGTGACCAGACCTCGATCCCCGTCCACGCGTACCCGCTCGCCGGTCCGAAGCACCCGAGTGGCCACCAAAGTGTTGACGACGCACGGCAAACCGTACTCGCGCGCCACCACCGCGCCATGCGATACCGAGCTGCCGATATCGGTGACAAGTGCAGCGATGACAGTGAAATACGGGGTCCAACCCACATCGGTGACCGGAGCCACCAAAATCTCACCCCGCTGCACCTCACGTGCCTCGACAATCGACTTCGCGACACGCACCACGCCTTCCACGGTTCCCCGGCCGGCGGGCCGGCCGGAAATCTGGCCGCCGGTGATTCCCTGCTGCGGCACGACGATGAGAGGTTCCGGCCGCCCCACCGACACATCATCGAACTCGAGCGACTCCTGGAACGCCAGCGCCTCCCGACGCTTCAGGGCGCCCTGCACGAGACCGGAGATGTCTTCCGTACCGACGACGCGGTGCAATTCCCCACGATCGAAGAAGAAGACGAGATCGGCATCAGGCAGCCGCCCCGACCCCGCCAGCACCTCGCCCAGGTGCCGGTAGCCGAGCTTGAGCGCATGCGCCATCGAAGCCATCTTCGACTTCGTCTCCTCACGCCCGCGCGCGCCGCCCCGCGCCAGCCGGGCGAGAAGCCCGACAATGCCCGAGCTGGGCGCATCGATACGAGCGTGCACCGGCCCACGGTCAACCGGATCGAGAGCTGAGCGCAGCATGACCTGCATCATCGCCCCCAAACCCCCCGGGTCTTCCGCCCAGGAAGGATCACGCATACACAGCTCACGGTATCCGCGGTGACCATGACGGCCCAGGAAACGCCGCAACGCCCTACCCCCGAGACTGTCGGCAGCCTGCAACTCACCGACGGCATCATCCGGCTTCTTCGCCAGAAACTCCTCGGCGACCGCAGTGTCGGCGGCGACGATGCGCACGACCGAATCGAGCTCCTCCAGCATGAGCGCACTCTCGACTTCGGAAGCGCCGGCCATCAGCCTCGCCGCTTCGGCCCGGCCCTCTTCCTCACTGCGTCCCTTCTCGACCGCCTGACGCATGAGAACGCTTTCGAGAATATTGGCGGCCACCGCAGCACGTGACGACGACCGCACATGGGTCAAGGTGATGTCGCAGTACCGTTCGACGCCGGATTCCAACTGGCGCATGATGAGCCGTGGATCGTCACCGGCCGGGATCCGGAATTCGGCGATCCGGTCGCCCAAACCACGGATCGCCGGACCGGCCGACAGCGCATGCGTAGTGAGCCGGACGGTGTTGACGAGCTTGCGAGCGAACGGCTTCGGCGGTTTCGCCTGCAGCTCGTCGACCACCCGACCGCAGATCGACATCGAGAACTGCTCCAGCGAATTACCCAGAAGACCCGAACTCAGCGCCGTACCTTCGGTCAGGTTCAAGAACATGTGGCCGTAGAAATAGCCGACCTGCAGCCACGGCTTCTCATAACCGGGCTGGGCCCGCGCCACCACCTGCGTCATCTGCATCGCGTAATCGATGGCATAACCGGATACCGACGCCGTCAGCGGGCAGAAAGCCCCCGGCATCATCTCGCCGATATTGCAGCGCGTATACACGTGGTCGGCGCCCGCGAGCGGTGAATCCATCTCGTTCAGATCGCCGGGCAGCGTGGTGATCGGCCGCGCCTGCAACCACCACAATTTCCCGGACCGGTCGATCGCCCATTCGAGATCCATCGGCCGGCGCCAGTGTTCGGAGGCGCGCAGAGCAGCGGACCGGATATCCGCGATCTCCTCCGGCGACAGAACCGGCACCTCACCGACCTCGTGCACGGCGGGCACACCGCGCGAATCCAGGACGATATGGTCGGGGGAGGCCGTACCGTCGACCAGCGCTTCGCCGAGCCCGGTGACGGCATCGATCACCATGAGATCGCGGCGGCCGGTCGTCGGGTCCGCGGTGAACACGACACCGGCCGCGCGCGCGTCGACCATCTGCTGAACCACTACATGCATGGTGGCGCTGCCTCGTCCGCTGTAGGACGAGGCCCGCCGGGACTGGACCGAGGCTGCGCAGGTGCGCACAGCTGCGGCGAAAGCGTCCACGGAATCGACACTCAGTACCGTGTCGTATTGCCCGGCGAAGGACTGCTCGTCCCCGTCTTCTCCGGCCGCCGACGACCTGACCGCCACGGGGGTCGCACCGGCGGCAGCCATCCGGACGAACCTCTCCGCCGCCGCCTCGACAACGCCCGGTCCGGAAACATCGGCGACGACGAATCCCACCGGCACCGCAAGCCCGAGACGGCGCAGTTGCGCGAGGCCGGCTGCCTTGCCGCCGTAGCGGTCGTCGGTGACGTCGTCGAACTCGATCGTGGTCACCGACACGGCGATCCTCCCAGCGCGTCCACGATCTCGGCGAGCGCGTCGACCGCGATGGGACCCGGCTGATACAGGCAGATCCGGTCCGATACACCATCGACACGGTCCCGAATATGCGCGGCCACCTCGGCCGGGGTACCGCAGGCGGCGATGGTGTGCAGTATCTCGTCGTCGATCAGGGACGCCATCTCTTTCCAGCGGCCCTGCTTCGACATCGCGTTCAGCTCCGGCTGCAGATCGCCCCAGCCGTGGGCGTCGAGCACCGGCCGGTAGGCCGGGGTGGAACCGTAGAACGCCAGCAGCATCCGGGTCGAGGCATGGTCGTCGTCTCGTCCGTCGGCCACCGACACGATGATCTCGGGCACCACTTCGAAATCGTCCTCGCTGCGACCGGCCGCGGCCAGCCCCGCATGGACGGCCGGCATCGTCGTATCGTGCAGGAACCGCTTCGTCCCGAACGGCATCACCAGCAAACCGTCGGCCACCTCCGCGGTCGCCCTGGTCAGCCGGGGGCCCAGTGCGCCGAGATAGATCGGCGGCGGCCCGAACGGGTTCGGCCCCGGTACGAACGTCGGCGTCATCAGGGTGTGCCGGTAGTACTCGCCGCGGAAGTCCAGCCGTGCACCGTCGTTCCACGCCGCGAAGATCGCGCGCAGCGCCCCCACCATCTCCTTCATCCGGGCGACCGGACGGTCGAACTCGGCCCCGTAGCGCTTCTCTATCTGCGCGCGCACCTGCGTGCCCAGCCCCAAGATGAAACGCCCCTCCGTGAGCAGTTGCAGATCGTTGGCCTGATGGGCGAGCTGGATCGGATTGCGGGGGAGAGCAATCGCGACATTGGACATCACGTCGAGCCCCTCGACTGCCGATGCCAGCACCAGCGGCGTGAACACATCGAAGGGGCCTTCGAAGGTGAACACTCCGGACGCGCCGGCTTCCTGCAGCACTTTCGCGCGTTCGACCGCATCAGTGGGGCCGTACAGCGCTGTCATGATCTTCATACGTCGTGCCTATTCCGCTACGTCGGTCCAGTCGGAGAAACCCGACGGATAGTGCGGTCCGATCACACCGTGCTCGAACAACCCTGCACCCTCGCGGACCTGCCCGTCGGCTTCGGTGCATACGGCCGCGCCGATATGGTCGATGAGACTGAACGGCGCCCGGGCCATCACCGCGGGATCTGTGAGGTCGAAGCTGACCCGTTCGGAGAACGGTCCCTCCTTCCACGTGCCGTGGGCCCACGAGGAGTCGCCACCGTAGCCCGACCCGAACGCGATGGGCGCAAAGAGCTTCGATTCGATATCGAGCTCGATCCGGTCCCCGGCGCGGTTCATGAACGAGATATGGGCGCCCTGCGGGATCCGTGTCCCGGGCGCATAGTGGATGGTGGCGCGCACTCCGTCGAGTTGTTCGACGCGGCCGTCGCGCCAGCGGCGGGTGCAGTCGTAGAGGCTCCGGTGGCCGTCGGGGTCTTCTTGCAGGATCAGGAACAGTTGGAAGTCGTCGAAGGCCAGCGGCAGGTAGAGCCACCACATTCCGCGGAATGCGGCATCGGGCCGGCCCGCCGGTTCCGGCTCACCGACCGGCCGGATACCCCAGGATCGGTCGCGGCTCGCCACACTGGTGTCGTGATCGACTGTCAGCCGTTCGCCGTCGACGTCGATCCAGCCCTGCCACGTGCCGACCTGGGCGAACCGGGACGCCTGCAATGTCACTCGTCGCTCGGTCAGCATGTCGTGCGGAAGTTCCAGGGCGGCGGGGAACAGCCCGCGCCAGGTCAGATCCGCGGCGATGCCCTCGGTTTCGGCCAAGGTGAGGTGCAGTTCCTGCAACGGTTCGACGACGTCGAGACGGTAGCCGTTGACGTTCTGGTGGAGACGGTCGTCGTCGATGGCGTCGCTCAGGTGCACCGCGGTCTGGGTGTATCCGCGGCGGACGACGAAGTAGGCGTCCTTGACGCCCAGGCGTGGGTAGTAGCCGATTCCGGTCAGGGCCATGAAGCGGCCGCCGCGGTCGAGCACGTTGAAGTACGAGCGGTCGTAGAAATTCCGGTCGGAGGTGGCGGGCCAGGTGAGGGGCGCCGGTGTCTGATGAATCGGGTACTCGTCGAGTGGGCTCAGGTTCACACGCTCTCCCTCAAATATGATGCACACCGTATTGGAATTACGATGGGATCATGACAGCAGAAGGCGGCAGGGAAGGCAAGAGGTCTGCGCGATCTACGCCGGGCCGCCCGCGCGACGGCAGGATCGACGCCGCGATCATCACGGCCACCCGGGAACTACTACTACAGACGGGCTATCCAGCACTGTCGTTATCGGCGATCGCCGCGCGAGCCGGGACAACCACGGCCGCCATCTACCGGCGATGGTCGGGAAAGGCGCAGCTCGTGCACGAGGCCGTGCTGTCCGCCGAAACGATTCCCACGCCGGACGGTTCCGGTGATGTCCGCCGGGATATCCGCGCATTGGTCGAGACGGTCCGCGCGATGTTCGACAGACCGGAAGTGCGGCTGGCATTGCCGGGCCTGATCGCCGACACTGTCGCCGCTCCCGAAGTGCACCGCATGATGATCGACCGGTTGGCCGGCAATCTGGCCGCTTTCGAATCCCGCTACGGCCAGGAGCGCCGCGAGGACGACCAGTTGCCCATGCTCGCCGAGGTCGTGGCGGGCACCGCGATCTTCCGTATCCTCATCCGCCATGACGCCGCCCTCGACGATACCTGGGTGACCGAGATGACCGAGATGATCACCGACCGCTGGCCCTCTGGGAATGGGGCCGACGGGATCTCCTGACGCCCCGCAGTCAGAGCTGCACCGTCAGCGGTTGAGCGCAGGGGAGAAGGCGGGGAAGATCATTTGATCTTCTCGGGATGTGGCCAGCTCGATGAGACCGTCGTCCCCAATGACGCTGTCGTGCAAGTCCAGTTCCCCAACTGTCTGCTCATGTGGCAGGGACGGGCTTCCCGCTGGTGGGGTGATCCATCACGCCGACAGCCGTTGCCGTCTTCATCGCGCACAAGTTGACATAATGCGTGGCGCCGAAACGTGCTCGTCCAGCACCGACTCGATTCAGTCTCCACGATCCCGACCGGCTTGTCTCGGCCGGACATCAGGCAGGCGGTGGGCCCTGAGTCGGGAGTCGTGAAATGGGTTGTGCAATCCGGGAAAAGGTGAGAGTGGACTGACTCTGTGTAGTGGGAACTCTCGAGTAGTTCCGGATTTTCTCATGCGGCATAGTCCAGGAAAAGGTGAGAGTGCGGTGCATAATCCGGGAAAAGGTGAGAGCTGGCTGGATAGCCTCGTGTTCGGGTGATCAGTGGGGCGCAAGTCGCGGCTTGCGCCCCAGGGTTCCGGTGCTGACTTCGGCTGTTGCACGCGGGGGTGCCCGGACGGGAAGGCGTCCTGGCGCCGCGTGGAAATTGATGCAGTGTGGGCACCATGTTGTTCCTCGCCGCGTGGTTCGCTCGGCGCGCTACGGTAACCTGAACGATCGACTGATTCCACGGGCAAATCCTGTATATCGTCGGCGTGCCGAGATGGTGGCCCTTCCCGGTGTCTCTGCTGGCGAGGAGGTCGTCGAAGTGACCTGGGATGTTTGTCATTCGGGCATCGGATTCGCTTCCGGCGGCGGAAGCGGACGACTGCTACGCTGAGCAGACGTCGAGTCGGACACCATGCCGATCTGAACATCAAGTGGACGTTGCCGTGTCGGACACCATGCCGGTGCGGACTGTTCTCCCCCTTGCCAACACCATTCGGTGGGCTGCGCTGTGCGCTGCTCACGAGAAACAAAGGACACCTGACCATGCGCTACTTCATCCAGTACTCCACCCCGGCCAGGGCACAGATCTTTTCCTTGATGGTCGACAGCAGCATCGGGATCCCCAGTCCTGACCTCCAGCTGGTGACGACCCTGGGGGCCGATCATCTGCATTTGGCGAGCAAGCTGGTGACGCGGCTCAATGACTACCTGCAGGAACTGGCCCTGCCCGAACCCGATATGCCGCGCGAGACTCTCGCCCTGCCGTCGACGGACGAATTCCCTGAACCTGTTCGGGAATCCATCCGCAGGTTCCTCGAACGCCACTGCAGCACTCCGTCATACGGTGACTGGGGTTGGCATGGTCCGATCTATTCGAGCCTGGATTATGCAGACCGACTCGGTGAACCGCGCACCGCAGACGAGCTCTACGCAGTGATGACGTCACACGGGACAGACCTGGTAACCAGTGAACGGCCGGTCTTACCGCTGCGCTTGGAAAACTATGTGGACCGCGATCTCGAGCCTCAGGTCCGTTGGAGCATCGAACCGCGGACCGGCGAACCCGATGTCGGTTACGACGACGTGGATCCGGCGCGATGGGCTCATCTCGACGGGCTGAAGCCGCAGACTACCTGGACCAGCTGGATAGTCGGCAAGCTCGATGCTCGTCGGAATCCGGTCGAACGCTCTCTGCGTGAAGGAATAGAGCTTGCGATGGAAGCGACGAGCAGAGGACGAGCGGTCCGGATCCATTCGGTGACTGTGTGGGTTGTCGACGAACGCGACAGCGACGGCTTCCCTCGAAGCTCCCACGGCAGCCACGGCTGGGTGGTGGAGATCTTCGAGGACGCTATCGATGATCGGACATACACCGACGAGGAGGAGGACCGATCCACGGAGGCGTAGTGGTGCGCTGTGTGGAGGTCGAAAGCACGATCCGGCCTGGATGTGCGCCGGGATCCGTTGCCAGTGACAGTTTCCGGCCCGCCGGGACCGGTCGCCGTAGATACCGTAGCCGGACCTCGAACAGTCTCGGGGAGCGCCGGGCGCCCACACGTCACACGAGTCGTCCATAGGGCGGTATGGACGTTGCGGCGGAGGACGTGTGTGCGGCGGATGCACACGCGGTGGTCGGAATCACCGTTCTCACCAAGTCTGGCCGGTGTCATGGCACAGGCAATCGTGTTGCGCCCATGACCTCGCCGCAGCCGAGATCGGCGCGCAGGTGTGCTGGCATCAGGGCTGGCGCCGGCCGTTTGCGGTCGTGCGCGAGCCTGTCTGGCGTGAGCTGCCCGTCGGTTCTTCAACTGCGGGCGGCTCGGATACCTGGTGCAGCAATTACTCGGGTGCTTCGCGGCTGGTCAGTGCGGGCGAATGCATTGCCGGAGCCCAGGCAGATGCTGCATACCCGAGATCAGAGTACGGGGTATGGCGGTCCGGTTCCCGGCTTGTGTGCGGCCTTGTGGGCACGCTGCCGACGCAAAATTTGCGGCGCCGGGTCCGTGAAGCCATGCGCATATGGGACCACAACCTACCGACCACAGGCGAAGGAATTCATGAACACCGACAGCGCCCGGTCGGGAGTGACGGGATTGGACGGGAGCCACGTTTCCGCCTCGAAGAGCCGTTCGGCAGTGGGCTCACTCGCACCGGAACGGAGAGCTTCGTGAGCAACAATACGTCCATGACCACAGACGCCGACACTGGCCAGGCCATCGAACTGTGTGACGACCGAGTGCATCGAGCAGGGGAGACTCGCCGCGAAATCGGTCGCCGGTGGGCAAGGCACCTCGGCGGGCATCCGCGCCGCCTAACTGCGGTGCCGGGCGTAAGGTCTGGCGAGTGGGTCTTCGGGGTACGCACCGTTACGCCGATCCCTGTCCGGTTGAGCACGCTGTTCGGCGAGTGGCTCTATCAGCTACGCGCGGCGCTGGATGGAACCGCATACCAGTTGGCCATACGCGACAGCCGCCAAGACCCGCCACCGAACGCACGGCGCATCTACTTCCCCATCAAGACAGAATCCGCAGCGTTCTACAAGCCTCAGCATCGCTCCGACCTGAGAGCCCTATCGGACACGACCTTCGGCCTGCTGGGTCTGATCCAACCGTTCCATGCTGAACCCGACCACTTTTCCAACGCTCTGTGGTGGATCGAAGAACTCGCCCGCATCGACCGTCATCGGCGCGGGCACGTGCTCGCACCGCACCTCGGCAGGATCAGAATCGGTTTCGAACCACCGGTTTCGGATCCACGCTGGTTGGTTCCCGAAAACTCGGCGAAACGAATTGCTTCGACCGAGGAGTTGACCCCGCTGCTCACCTTCCGGACACCATTGCAGTGGACCGAAGGGGATGTCCGGGAGCATCTCGTGCTCGACGGTGAGGCAACGACCGGTTACTTGGACGTGACCGAGTGGGCCGACAAAGCGTCTGCCCCGATGTGTTCCATGAACCTTGAGCACCGCATGGCCATGTGCGAAGAGCAGGTACTTCATGGAATCATTCGACCGTTGCTCACTGGTGCAATCAACCTGCCATCGGCCCCACAGCCATAACCTCCACGATCGGCCCGGGCGTACCGCTGCTCAAGCATCCGACCGAAACACCTCCAGAAGATCGTGTGACGAACCATCCTGGCGGCCCTCGACCTCCATTGCCTCATACTCTGTCGTAGCAGCGCTGCTCAGGGCCTTTGAAGGAAGGCGGATCTTCGCCTCGCGAACTCTGGACAATCTCGTTGCGTGTGGACGCCAGCCGTGCGCTCTGCCGCTTCGCTGCAAGACGCCGTGACAATGGCGGCTGCGCAGCCGTTCACTGCGCGTTGTCGCTGCTCGGCGCGGCGTTCGCACTCAGTTCGATGATGGAGGTAACCGAACCTATCGGCTTCCAGGGCGTCGCATTCGTCATCTCGATTTGCCCGTTCTCGATCAGACGGTGATGCGCCGCCATCGGCAACAACTCCGGGTCGAAGGGGTGCACGGCATGGGGGTTGTGATACACATCCATACCCTCGACCCAGGATTCGAGGTATCCCTCGGTCACGAAGTGCAGGAAACTGACCGGGGTGGATGAGTCGGGATCGGGGTTCCAGGCCCTGCCCTCGCGGATGAGAACGACGCCGTCCGCGCCGAAGCCAGCACTTGTGCCCATCCGGTTGAACTTGGTCAGCGTTCCGCCGCTGTTGAAGATTACCGCGCTGACGTACCGTGCCTCGGGCAGCGAAAAGAAACCCGATGGCACCGTTTTGGCTCCCCACCGATGCTCGTTGATCGGGGAGGCACGGATGACCAGTTTGCCTTGATCATCGCGTGCTGCTTCGTGTTCGAGACCATACAGGTAGGTCTCCAGCGCGTGGCCGCTGTGGATCATGGACATCGGTGCATGGAAGTCCTGGATGGCGAAGACCAAGGGCTTGCCCGCCACCGCCGGACGGTTCCAGTATTTCTTGCCCAGTTTTGTTGTCAGCGGACCCGCGTACCGGATGGGCAGGTAATTCCTTCTGTAATCGTCCAGTTCTTCAGGAGTGCGCGGGGTGGGTGGCCGTTGCGGCCGACCGTCGGGACCTATGCTGGGGTTGATGGTGGTCGCCTCGATCGCGACTTCGCCAGAGAGTCCTCTCGCCAGAAAGTCCGGCGCGGGTTTGGGATGGGAGACCGACAACCCAGCTTCGATCAGCACGGCATACAGATACAACTCCCAGAGCCGTGCATCGAAACCTGAGGTCTGGAACTGCTCGACGAAATTCCCGTCGACGTCTTCATGCCATCGCATCATCACGCGGATGATCTCGCGTGCCGCACGGTACGCGTTCCCCGAGGAAATGGTGCGGAAGCTCGAATGCAGTTTGTTCTCGGCGACAACAGGTTCGAAGAAATCGACGGGCGGCCCGGCCTCGTCACCTTGCTCGCGTTGCTCTTCCACTACTGGAAGCAGTCGATTCGTCCTGTCGTGGAGATCGACGAGGGCATCCTCGGGTCGGTCGTGGAAGTCGGTCAACGCGACGAACCGGAACCGTTCCCGAAGGTCGCGCGCCAGCATTACCGCCGAGTATTGACCATCGGTGTCGACGACCACCGATGCGATTACGCGTCCGCACCGGGACTCGAACCATGCAAGTTCCTGCAGGAGTAGCGCAGCCTGCGGGTGACGACAGTAGCCAGCGAGTGCATTCCACCTCGCCTGAGAAATACTTCTCATCCCATCCTATCCCCGTTGCTTCTCGCGCCTGACACACGACCTGTATCGACATCCTGCCGCAGGACTGGATCTGTCGGGTACGGCGACGGATTCGGTGGTATCGGACTAGCGCACGGGTTGGCGTGACGAGCCCGACCAGCCTTCGGCCACTGAATTTGGCTAGGGGCCGGTCTCGTTCGCCGCGCTGTGGCGGTGGGCCTACCGTCCCCGCATTCGATCGTGCTGGCATCGGTAGGCGGCAGCCTACTCGGCTGGGGTTCGGTAGCCCAACCTGAGTGGCGGTGCCGCGTTTCCTACGTCGAGCTGTTCTAGACCCCCGAGACATGCGGAAGCTGGTCTACGGCATGAACCTGTCCCTGGTTACGTCGCCGCGCTGGGCGACGACCTCGGCTGGAGCGAGTCGACCGACGACCTGTTTCCGCGAAGGCTCGGCTAGGAGCGGGCGATCGGTCTGTTCAGTATGGGCGCAATGCTGTGGGAGACCATGAGTTCCCTACTGGCCGACCGGCAACCAGCAGCCGGGCCCCACCCCGGCACTACACGTTGCCGGCGCCGAGCAACGCCCGATCGCGAGTGACCGAACCATTCTTCTCCGACTGTGTCGGTTCGGTCGAGGGTGTCGTCCACGCCCGTATTCCCAGCAGGCGATACGTAGGACGCCCGGTTCTGCCGGACCACTGCAGCATTACACTCCGTTCAAGATCGACCGAGACCATCTTGCCGATAAGCGGAGGAAGCAGCGAAAGAATATCTTCGGCCACCGACCCGAACATATCGGGCTCGTCCACTCACGATATCGAGCGTTGCGCAGACTATTACGGAAACTCCTGAACGAAGAAATGTTGACCCGAGACGGGATTATCGAGATCCTTCCCCGCCTGGTCATGCGTCAAGCGCAAGCGAACGACGATCAAGCAGGGAATCCGGAAATCACACTCACGGTTGCCGACCCGGAGGCAGCTTTGGGCAGAGTCGCCGTAAAGTACGTACGGTCGGCTCGCGGCGCCGTATCCACCGTGGATCCCGACGGCCGGCGAGTCACGATTCTTGACAGACCCTGACTGTAGGTCGCCGGTCGATACAACCGGCTCAGCGCGTTTCGCCAGGCAATGACACTCTGCCGTAAGGAAGAGGTTTCGTATTCCCGATACGGTCACTCGTTCAACGGCCGCCACCACAGCGGTGATGTGGCGATA
>NZ_BAFV01000005.1 GCF_000308515.1 Nocardia carnea NBRC 14403
ATCCGGAGCTCGACAAGCGCGAGGAAGACCATTGGTCCGGCGCGCAGATCGACGATGGCCGCCTGCGGGCATTGTCGCTGGGCGCCTTCTACTCGGCGCGCTGGGACGCATTCCACGACGAATTGCTGCTCGGCCCCGAACGCGACCATCCGCTGGGTGACCGGCGCGAACTTGCCATCGACACGCTCACCGGAGCCTGGGGAATCACCGACGGTACCGAGGCCCGCGCCTCGATGGAACAACTCCTCGAAGGGATGCACGCCCCGCTCTACGCCCTGGTCCACCCGCTGGTGACCGCATCGCTGAACGCCAGCGAACGGGACCGGTTCGGTGAGCGCGCCGACCGGCACCGCGCCTTCCTCCGGCAGGTCGCCTCGTTCCGCGGTATCGACAATTCCGAAGCCCTGGTCCGCGACTACGACATCTGGTCCCAGGCGATCAAAATCGGTTTCACCGATCATCTGTCCCGGCCGCTGCCCGCCGATATCCACGCCTGGGATCTGGCCCGGGTGGTAGCGGTGGCCCGGATGGCCTATACCGCCGGCTATATCGAAGCGGATGTCGCCTGGGACTATCTTGCCCGCGCGCTACCGCTGGCCCAGCGCAAATACCGCAACTGGCGCCAGTTCGGCGACGCCTACCTCACCGGCTGGACCTACTGGCAGGCATGCGAAGACCTGGCCGAACTCAAGGACGGCGGGGTGGACCGCCGGCTCGAATGTTACGACTATGGCTACGCCCGACCAGCCCCTGGCGTCGTATAGACCTGGTGTAGTCCGGTAACCCCCTGGCCTGGGATGCTTCAGACCTGGCCGCGGGCCCGGTTGGTGCGGCGGGCCATATCGACGAGATCCTGAGTTCCGGGACCGGCGATCTCGGTCCGCAGTGCCGGGCTGCCCTGCCGGCCGACCACTGCGGGAACCATGCCTCCTCGCAGTGG
>NZ_BAFV01000004.1 GCF_000308515.1 Nocardia carnea NBRC 14403
GGCATCGCGACTGGTGACCGTGTCCACCGGGCTGGATCCGCATGCGCTCGGTGTGCCGGAGGTGTTCCTGTTGCGGCGCCGGCAGGCCTACCTGGACGCGGCGGCGGGTTTCGGTGCCGGTACCGCCGCGGGAGTCGGCGGCTGGGTGGTCTTCTGTTGCGGGGCACTCGAAGACGGCGCCCGGGAAGCGATGTCGATCGCGGAGGCGGCAGCCGGCTGAGTGCCTTGCGGATGAACCATCGTGTTCGCCGGCCCCGGAACGCGGCGATACCCGCACATTAAAGCGGGCGGCGTGGTCCTTGGACCTCACCGCCCGCGAGCACGGACTACCCGGTTACCATGCGTGCTGAAATGGGTTGTGTTCTCCGGCCTCGGCGTTCCTCCGGGCTCCGCAGCAGCTCATCCCCGCAGCTATGCGAGGCCATCGCCGGCAACGAACCGGATTTCGCAGGCCCACAACACTCCTGCCCTTGTCGCGGCGAGCTCCGCGTGGGTACCTGGTGTCCGTGCTGGGAAGGGTGGGTCGGGAGGCGGAGCCTTCTCTTCCGGCTGCGCCTTGGCCTTCCGTCCTTCCGTGACTCCATTTCTACACTGTGAGCGCACTCACATCAAGGCTTCGCGGAACATCACCGAACATTCCCCGAACGGTCCCGTAAATGGGAGGCTTATGCTATAAGACCAGGTGAATAGCCATCTTCAGCGGCGGCGCAGGAGTCGATAGGTGAGCGCGCCGGCGGCCAGCGCACTCAGGCCGACTGCAATACCGGTGGCCGTCGTTTTCGACGGTGCGTGAAACCGTGACCACAGCGAAACCGGGTTGGAGAACGTGAGGACCGGCCAGCCCCGCGCTGTTGCCTCCCGCCGGAGATTCCGGTCGGGATTCACCGCGGTCGGATGGCCGACCGCTGAGAGCATCGGCAGATCGGTGATCGAATCCGAATACGCGTAGCACCGCGACAGGTCGTAACCCGCTGTGGCGGAGAGTTTTTCCATGGCGGTGACCTTGCCCTCCCCGTAGCAGTAGAAGTCGACGGCACCGGTGTACTTACCGTCGACGACCTCCATTCGGGTAGCGGCGGTATGGGTGGCCCCGAGCGCCTCGGCGATCGGCGCCACCACTTCTTCCCCGGACGCGGAGACGATCACCACATCGTGGCCGCGAATCCGGTGATCGGCGATCAGATCGACTGCCTCCGCATAGATCAGCGGATCCACGAGGTCGTGCAAGGTTTCGGCCACGATCGACCGGATCTGGGCGACATCCCAGCCGGCGACCATATTCGTCAGGTTGGCGCGCATCCGCTCCATCTGATCGTGGTCGGCTCCCGAGAGCAGGAATATGAAATGGGCATAGCTGCTCTCCAGCACCGCGCGTCGGTTGATCAGACCCTCGGCGAAGAACGGTTTGCTGAACACGTAGGTGCTCGAGCGGGCTATCACCGTCTTGTCCAGGTCGAAGAAGGCGGCGATACGGCTGTTCATGCCGGGGTGATCGTCGGTCAGCGGTGTCGAATCGTCGGAGTCCGTCACGGGTTCAGGATAGATATTCGTACCTGGCGTGTCTGCGCCGCCGGGTGCATTCGGCGGTCCTGACCTGTGCTTTCTTCCGGCATGCAATAGCGGGTGTGAACCGGCGAACTTCTTTGTCGCGGGGCTTGCGTTCCCGTCGGGGATTGGGTGTAGTATGGCTGTCACCTGGACATGTTCCAGGCGCGTTCAGCCCGACCCCCCGGGGCTGAACCCCGACGGCCCCAGCCTCCTCCCCCCCCGGCTGGGGCCGTCCTCTATTCAGGGGACGGTCGCGTCCCGCAGAGTTGTCCACAGCCCGCGAGTTGTCCACAATCGCCGCCACGACGCACTTCGGCCGGGGTTTCGTCGGCCACGCTGGCATTTATGGACCACGACACGACCACCGCGGAGAAGACCGAACCCGCTGTGCTGGTGGTCATCCGGGATCACCGGCTCCGCGAGGAAGTCCGCCGGGTGGCCGCGGCGGCCGGGCGGCGTATCGAGGAGGCCGATCCACCGGCGGGCCGGCATATCTGGTCGGTGGCGCCTCTCATCGTCTTGGATACCCGGGCCGCGGTGGAATGTGCGGCGGCCGCGCCGGCACGGCGCAACGGGGTGGTCACCGTCACCGACGGTGAACCCGAACTGGGCGATTGGCAGGCGGCGGCGGTGATCGGCGCCGAACGGGTGGTCGCGCTGCCCGCCGCGGCGGTCGGGCTCATCGAGAAGTTCGCCGAATACGCCGAACAGCACGCCGACGGCGGAGTCGTCATCGCCCTGGCCGGCGCCGGTGGCGGTGCAGGGGCGTCCACTTTGGCCGCGGCGATTGCGTTGCGATCGGCCACCTCCCGGTTCCGGCCGCATACCGTGCTCGTCGACGGCGTGCCGCAGGGCGGCGGCCTGGATCTGCTGCTCGGTATCGAGGGCACGCCCGGCCTGCGCTGGCCCGATCTGGTCATCGACGACGGCCGGGTGGCCGCCGCCGAACTACACAACGCCTTACCCGGTGCCGGCGCGGGCCTGTCGGTGCTGTCCTGCGGCCGCGGCGCGGGCCGGGCGAGTCCCATCGGCGCCGCTGCCGTCCATGCGGTGATCGAAGCAACCCGCGGGGCAGGCGATCTCGTCGTCTGCGATATTTCGAGCGAACGAGGCCCCCATATAGACCGGATACTGGACGCTGCGGATCTGGTGGTGCTCGTCGTGCCTGCCCGCTTGCGCGCTGTGGCTGCGGCCGAGGCCGTCGCGCGGTGGATTGCAGAACGGAACCCGAACCAAGGGCTGGTGGTCCGCGGTCCGGCCCCCGGTAATCTCCGCGGTCACGAAATCGCCAGGGTCCTCGAACTGCCGCTCCTGGCCGCCGTGCGCGCACAGCCGGGCCTCGGCGCCCGCCTGGAACGTGGTGGCCTGCGGTTACCGCGTGGTCCACTGCGCACCGCCTGCGATGCGGTTCTCGCGGTACTGAGCCCACCGGACGAACGGCTCCCGGGATGACCACCGGCGCCGAGGACACCGTAGTCACAGCCGAACTCCTGGACCGGGTGCGCCGACGGCTGGCCGGCGAATCCGCCGAGCCCGAACCGGCGCGGGTCGCGGCGGCCATCCGGGCCGAAGCGGGCGGAATGCTGGGTGATACCGATCTCCTGCGCGCCTTGCGGCTGTTGCAGACCGAACTCACCGGCGCCGGCGTACTCGAACCGCTGCTGCACGATCCGGCAGTTGCCGACGTTCTGGTGACGGCGCCCGACGCGGTATGGGTCGATCGTGGGCACGGGGTCGAGAAAACCTCGATAACCTTCCCCGACGAGGCCGCGGTACGGCGCCTGGCCCAGCGGCTGGCGCTCTCGGCGGGCCGCCGGCTCGACGACGCGCAACCCTGGGTGGACGGCCGGCTCTCGGGGCGGGAACTCGTCCTGGGTAACAACTTCGGCGTTCGCCTGCACGCGGTGCTCGCACCGGTCGCGCTCGGCGGCACCTGCCTATCGCTGCGGGTCCTGCGTCCGGCCACCCAGGGCCTGGACGCCCTGTCCCGGGCAGGGACGGTTTCGGCCGAAGCGAAAACTCTGTTGCGCAGGATCATCCGGGCCCGGCTCGCATTCCTGGTGGTGGGCGGAACGGGAGCAGGGAAAACTACGCTGCTGTCGGCACTGCTCGCCGAGGTGGCGGCGGGGGAGCGAATCGTCTGCGTGGAGGATGCCGCCGAACTCGCGCCGCCACATCCCCACGTGGTACGGCTGGTGGCCCGCCCGGCGAATATCGAAGGCGCCGGTGAGATCACGCTGCGCGATCTGGTGCGCCAGGCGCTGCGGATGCGGCCCGATCGCATCGTGGTCGGGGAGGTGCGCGGTGCAGAGGTCGTGGACCTGCTCACCGCCCTCAACACCGGACACGACGGCGGCGCGGGGACCGTACATGCCAATTCGCCACATGAGGTTCCGGCCCGGCTCGAGGCGCTCGCCGGTTCGGGCGGTATGGATCGTCCCGCCTTGCACAGTCAGCTGGCCGCCGCGGTCCAGGTCGTACTGCATGTTCAGCGGCGTACCGACGGTGCGCGCGTCCTCCGGGAAATCGGCGTGGTGCGACGGAATGGCCAGGGTTGGGTCGAGATCTGCCCGGCCTGGAGTCTCGGTGGCTCGGGGGCCGGAGCGGCGCTGCTGGCCGGGTTGCTCGAAGAACGGCTGGGCGAATGATTCCCGGAGAACCGGCCGGGCCGGCGATCGCAGCCCTCGGCTGTATAGCGCTGGGACTGCTCGTCCTCCCGGCAACGGCTGCTCAGCGGCGATATGCGCAGTCTTTCCGTTCGAAGCAGAGGCGCCGAATCCCCGTGCACCGACCCCTCCACTGCCTCGCCGGTCTGGGCGGTGCGGTGGCGCTGGGTCTGGGCAGCGGGGCACTCGTCGCCGCAGTTCTCGTCGGGGCAACCGTTGCGGTGCGGGTGCGCCGGACCCGCAGGTCCGGGCGGCATCGCACCGAATGCGGATACCTGCTCGACGGTTTGGCGGCCGTGATCGCGGAACTACAGGTGGGTGCACACCCCAGCGCTGCTGCCACCGTCGCTGCCCGCGAAACCTCCGGAATCGCGGCACAGGCGTTCGCGGTCGGCGCTGCCCGCAGCCGGCTGGGCGGATCCGGGGCCGACGGGATGCTGTGCCCGGGAACGGTGGTCGCCACCGAACTGGCCCGGGTCGCGGATGCTTGGCGGGTCGCCGAACGGCACGGGCTCGCTCTGGCCGATCTGTTGTCGGCGGCCCGGGCCGACCTGGCAGCCAGGACCAAATTTCGCAACCGGACGGAAGCGGCCCTGGCCGGCGCCCGTGCCACGGCAGCCATCCTGGCGATCCTGCCGGTGCTGGGCATCGGTTTGGGGCAGCTGATGGGGGCCGATCCGCTACGCGTTCTCCTTGCCTCCGGGATCGGGACCTATCTGCTGCCACTCGGCGCAGGCCTGGCCTGTGCCGGATTGCTATGGGCCGATGAGATAACACATCGGGTGGTATCGCAATGAGCCCGCTTGCCTGCCGCGATTGCCGACCGGACCAGTGGTTTCGATATGGGTTCGAGCCCGGGTGGTATCCGGGCTGCCGGGCGCTGCCGCACGGGAGCTGCCGATGACAGCCGGTCCGGTATGGTCCTATCTGCTACTAGCCACTGCTTTATTGCTGATCCCGGCTCGTGCGCCGGTGATCGCGCGGTTGTGTGCCGGCCCGGTCGAGGGACGATCGGCCGTACCGGGTATGCGCGGTCCGGCCGATCCGGTAGCGACTGCGACCCTCTTCGATCTGCTGGCGGCGTGTCTACGTGCCGGTTTGCCGGCCGATGCTGCGGTCCGCGCCGTGGTGCCCACATGCCCCGCCCGCCTGGCGGCACCGCTACAGCATGCCGCCGACCTGCTCGCCATGGGTGCCGACCCGGCCACCGCCTGGGCACCGGCCGAGCCGGAAGCCGCGGAACCCGAATTCGAAGCTCTGGCCCGGCTGGCCCGCCGGTCGGCCCGCTCCGGGTCTTCGCTGGCGGCGGCGGTGGGTGAGCTGGCCGAAGAACACCGTGCCCTGGTCGAGGAAGCAGCGACCGCGCGGGCCGAGCGCGCCGGAGTGCTCATCGGCGGCCCGCTGGGCCTGTGCTTCCTGCCGGCGTTCGTCTGCCTGGGCATCGTCCCGGTGATCGTGGGGCTGGCAGGCCGGGTGCTGGGCGGTGCACTGCTGTGATCGCAGCCGCCGGATACCGAGATGTACCTGCGTACGGACCGGCCGTACGAGGTCGTGAGAAGGGGGATACAGATGCGGAAAATGATCGGATGTGGGCCGGTACGGCGGTTATGTACGGCCGGTCGGGAGTTCAATGCCCGTCTGCTGCATGCCGCGGTCGCGGACGAGGGGATGAGCACCGTGGAATATGCGATCGGCACGATCGCTGCGGCGGCGTTCGGTGCCGTCCTGTACACGGTGGTGACCGGCGAGAGTATCCCCGACGCGCTGACCGGGATCATCGAAAAGGCTTTGAACACAAGTGTCTAGCGAGCGGGGCGGGACTCACCGGCGGTCCGGCCCCATAACCTCTGCGGCTGCGCGTGCACCGGCGGTGCTGGGGGACGAGGCCGGTTCGGTGACTGTCGAGGCCGCGATTGCTCTCGCGGCGCTGGCCGCGGCGGTCGCCCTGTGCGTGGGTGCGGTCTTCGCGGCGGTCACCCAGGTGCGCTGTGTCGACGCGGCCCGGGAGGCTGCCCGGCTGGCCGCACGAGGCGACCGGGCGGCCGCCGAGCCCACGGCACGGCAGGTCGCGCCGGACGGTGCGGATATCTCGGTGCGCTACGAGGCCGATCGGGTGGTCGCGGTGGTCACCGCAGATGTTCCGCTGTTACCCGCCCTCGAGTTGCGTGCGGAGGCGGTGGCTGCGCGGGAGCCGGGGGAGGGCGTATGAAAACCGCACGCCTTTCCCGGGACGACGGCTCGGCAACGGTGACCGCGTGTCTCGCCTTGGTCGCGTTGCTCGCGCTCACCGTGCTCGTCACGCATGTGGGCGGGGTGATCGCGGCCCGGCACCGGGCACAGGCTGCGGCCGATCTCGCGGCGCTGGCCGCTGCCGCGGAACTGGCCCGAGGTGCCGATGCGGGATGCGCCGCTGCCGAAGCGCTCGGCCGGCGTATGAAGGCGGGAGTCGTCCGATGCGAGGTTGCCGGATGGGATGTGCTGATCGAGGTCGAAGAAAAGGTACCGGCGGGTCCGTTCGGGTCGCGGAGTATACGAGCGATTGCACGTGCAGGCCCGGTCGAAGAAGGTGGGTGATCGGCTTTCGGGGAAATTTGTTAACGACGAATACCGCATTCGCTTAGGTAGGGCAATTAATGGCTCGCTACGGGAAATAGGAGTTTGTTATTGAATTGATTTGGATGCATTGCCCGCAGCTACCGATCCGTTATGGGGCAACAATTCAGTTAACATGATCATCTTCCTCTTAAATCGGACGAAGACGTGGGCGCGTTGCCAGATGTTGCCGTAGCCAGCGAACGTACTGACCAGTGTGTATTCGTCAAGCAAGGCCGGCCGGGCGGCTCGGCCCGTCCGGCTCGGCCAGAATGGCCGTCAACAACCTGACGGCTCCGGCCTTGTCGAGAGGGTCGTTCCCGTTCCCGCATTTGGGTGATTGCACACACGACGGGCAGCCGGTGCGGCAGGAGCACGACTCCACGGCGGCCAGCGTGGCATCCAGCCACTGCCGCAGCAGGGCGTAACCGCGTTCGGCGAAACCGGCGCCACCGGCCTGTCCGTCGTAGACGAACACCGTGGGCAGACCGGTATCGGGATGCTCGGCGGTGGACACACCGCCGATATCCCACCGGTCACACGTCGCGACCAGCGGCAACAGTCCGATCGCGGCATGCTCGGCGGCGTGTAGTGCGCCGGGTATATCGGCGGCCGCGATCCCGGCGCGGGTCAGCAGGTCCGGGGTCAGCGTGTAGAGCACCGCGGTAGTGGGCAACTGCTGCGGTGGCAGGTCGAGCTCGACCATATCGAGTACCTCGCCGGTGACCGCGGTACGCAGGTAGCCGATGACCTGGCTGTGTACCGTGACCGTCGCCAAAGCAGCTGTGACCTGCCCGTACATGCGGCTTTCCCGGATCGAATCAATGGTGAGGGAGGTGATCTGCCGGGCGCTGGTCGTCCAGCCCGGTGTCTCTTCGCGTACGAATGCGACGCCCCCCTCGAGGTCGAGTTCGTTGACCACGTAGGTCTCGCCTTGGTGCAGGTGTACCGCTCCCTGGTGGAGGGTGGCCGGCGCGCGGGCCGCGTCCGCCGTGCCGAGGAACCGCCCGGTGTCGCCGACCACGATGGCCACGGGGGCGCCGATACCCCCGCGGACATCGACCGAATCGTGGGGTGGTTCGGAAGCGGTATAGAACCAGCGGTGGCCGCCGTTCGCCCGTCGCCGGCGAATCAGCCCTCTACCTGCTAGTTCAGCCACTATATGATGGTCGGCGAGGCGATGGAGCTCGGCATCGTCGAGAGGTAGTTCCATGGCCGCGCACAGCAGTTGCGGACCGAGCACATAGGGGTTGTGGGGGTCGATGATCGTGGCCTCCACCGGGCGGTCCAGCAGGGCTTCCGGATGGTGGACGAGGTAGGTGTCCAGCGGATCGTCGCGAGCAACCAGTACTGCCAGGGCCCCTTGGGTCCGCCGCCCGGCCCGCCCGATCTGCTGGCGGAACGAAGCCACGGTGCCCGGGAAACCGGCGAGTACCACTGCGTCCAGGCCTGCGATATCCACGCCGAGTTCCAGGGCATTGGTGGTGGCCGCGGCGAGTAGTGATCCGTCGGTGAGTCCCGCTTCGAGTGCCCGGCGGTCCTCGGGCAGGTAGCCGCCACGGTAGGCGGCGATACGGTCGGCCAGCTCAGGGGCGGTTTCTGTCAGTCGCTGCCGGGTGTGCAGGGCGATCAGTTCCGCGGCCCGCCGCGATCGCGCGAAGGTCAGCGTGCGGGCTCCTTCCAGTACCAGGTCGGCGGTGATCCGGGCTGCCTCGGTGGTGGCGCCCAGTCGTACGGGGGCGCCGTTCTCGCCCTGTATCGAGGTGAGTAGCGGAGGCTCCCAGAACGCGACGGTGCGCGGCCCCCGTGGCGACCCGTCCTCGGTCACTGCGACACAGTCCGAGCCGATCAACCGCGATGCGGCGGCGGCGGGATCGGCGGCGGTCGCGGAGCACAGGACGAACACCGGGTCGGCGCCGTAGTGGACGGCCAATCGGCGCAGGCGTCGCAGTACCAGCGCTACATGTGAGCCGAAGATCCCCCGGTAGGCGTGGCATTCGTCGACAACTACATAGCGCAGCCGGCGCAACAGCCGCGCCCAGCGCTGATGGGAGCGCAGCAGTCCGAGGTGCAGCATGTCTGGGTTGGTGAACACCCACCGCGCCTCCGCCCGGACCAGCCGGCGGATTTCCGTCGGTGTATCGCCGTCGTAAGCGGCCACCGGGATCCGGTGGAGCGGTTTGTGCCGGGTGAGCTCGCCGACCATTCGCAGCTGGTCCGCGCCGAGCGCTTTGGTCGGCGCGATGTACAGCGCCGTGGCACGCGGGTCGTCGTGTAGGGCGGTGAGCACCGGGAGGTGGTAGCCCAGTGATTTACCGGAGGCGGTTCCGGTGGATACGACCACGTTCTGCCCGCCGTGGGCGAGTTCGGCGGTGGCGGCCTGATGACTCCACGGCGCCGCTATACCTACCTCGCGCAGCGCCTCGGTCACCGCAGGCGCCGCCCAGATCGGCCATTCGGTGGTCCGGGCCGCGCGGCCGGGAACCTCCGCGATATGAGTCAGCCGCGAATCGGTATCCTCTGCTCCACGCAGGACACGATTCAGCAACGATCGCCCGTAGCTTTCTTCGGATCGGACCTCGCGAGTCATGCCGCCACACCCTCTGCGCGTCCGAATGATGTGAAACATCGGCGTCCGCGGCCCGGTGCCTGCGGATTCGATACCCAATAGCGATCTGGGTCACAGCCGGGTACGCGGTCCGCTCGCTGGTTATCGGTAGGCAAACATACCGGAGGTTCAGATTCCGCCGGGCTATCCCTTATAGCCGCATTCGCGAGATCAATTTTTTTGCAAATTGTCGGTAACTCCGCTGTTGAATTTCCCAAAGACATGGTTCACTGGGTCTCGGTCGCAAGCTTCTGTGTTCGAGGGAACGGATGCAAAGTCCAAACCTTGGCAGGATCGATGTTGCGAACCGCTTACGAAGGCCCTGCGGGAGTCCAGAGTACAGGGGTTCGGAACAGGCCCGGTGGATGAAACAGTTGTCCGCCGTTCCGAGTAAGAAAAGAGAAGGAACAGAATGGCACAGGGAACTGTGAAGTGGTTCAACGCGGAGAAGGGCTTCGGCTTCATCGCGCCCGAAGACGGCTCTGCGGACGTCTTCGTCCACTACTCCGAAATCCAGGGTTCGGGGTTCCGTACCCTCGAGGAAAACCAGAAGGTCGAGTTCGAGGTTGGTCAGGGCACCAAAGGCCCCCAGGCCACCGGAGTTCGTGCGCTCAGCTGAGCGAGTACACCTCCCAGTTCGTCCCTCGATCCCGTAACGGGAGCGAGGGACGAACTATATGTGCAGTATGTGTACTTCCGCGGTCGTGAGCCCCGCGCGTCCCGCCGCGCCCAATCGGGTCGTGCGCTCGCCGCGCCTCCGGCCTTCGGCTCCGGCCGCGCGGAATCCGGGTATCCCGGCATGGGCCCGGTATTTTCCGGGCACCCGCGATCGGACTCCGGCGGATGGTGTCGCGTCACACTTTCTGCGGGGCGCCGGCCCTGCTCGTCCGAATTGCGCCACGCGCGGACGGATGGCCGATTACCGTCTTCGTACACCGCTCACCTCGACAAGGCACGACTTCGTGACCTACCGTGCGTGCTGTGGTGGCCCCGCGCCCTGCATACTGAACGGCATCGACGCGCCATCGCCCGATGGTCGCAACCGCTCGACCACGCGCAGCGTCAAGGTATAAACGTGTCTGGTGGTGATGTTCGTCGTCACCATCTGTTCATCCAGCCGCGTCCTGCGCCCCAGCAGCGTCCAGCGGGTCGAGAAGGAAAGGGATTCGCCGGTGGCAACACGAGACCGTAGCGCAGCCGAGGCGGGTCGTCCCGTGCGTCGTCTCGTGATCGTCGAGTCCCCGACAAAGGCTCGTAAAATCGCGCCTTACCTGGGCCGGAACTATACGGTCGAGGCATCGGTAGGACATATCCGCGATCTGCCGCGCGGCGCCGCCGATGTGCCGGCCAAATACAAGGGGCAGGACTGGGCCCGGCTCGGGGTGGACGTCAACAACGACTTCGAACCCATCTATGTGGTGAGCCCGGACAAGAAGGGCAAGGTCACCGAACTCAAGGGTCTGCTGGCCGACGCCGACGAGCTCTATCTCGCCACCGACCCCGACCGTGAGGGCGAGGCGATCGCCTGGCATCTGCTGGAGACGCTGAAGCCGAAGGTCCCGGTTCGCCGGATGGTGTTCCACGAGATCACCGAACCCGCCATCCAAGCGGCCGCCGCCGATACCCGCGACCTGGACAACGACCTGGTCGACGCGCAGGAAACCCGGCGCATCCTGGACCGGCTGTACGGCTACGAGGTCAGCCCGGTGCTGTGGAAGAAGGTCATGCCGCGGCTGTCGGCGGGCCGGGTGCAGTCCGTCGCGACCCGGGTGGTCGTGCAGCGTGAACGTGAGCGGATGGCGTTCCGGTCGGCCGAGTACTGGGATATCGCGGCAAGGCTGGACGCCGGCGGGGAATCCGATACCGCCAACCCGCGGGTGTTCTCCGCGCGGCTGGTCGATGTCGACGGTTCCCGCGTCGCCACCGGCCGGGATTTCGGTTCCGACGGGCAGCTCAAGGCCGATTCGCGTGCCCTGGTACTGGACGAGGCGCGCGCTCGGCGGCTGTCCGAGGCGCTGCACGGTGTCGATCTGGTGGTGACCTCGGCCGAATCCAAGCCGTACACCCGCAAACCGTATGCGCCGTTCATGACCTCCACCCTGCAGCAGGAGGCCGGCCGCAAACTGCGTTTCACCTCGGAACGCACCATGCGCACTGCGCAGCGGCTGTACGAGAACGGCTATATCACCTATATGCGTACCGACTCGACGACACTGTCGGAGTCGGCGATCAATGCCGCCCGCACCCAGGCGACCCAGCTCTACGGCGCGGAGTACGTGCACCCGACCGCGCGGCAGTACACCCGCAAGGTCAAGAACGCGCAGGAAGCACACGAGGCGATCCGCCCCGCCGGTGATACCTTCGCCACACCCGGCCAGCTCCATGCCCGGCTGGACAACGACGAGTTCCGGCTCTACGAGCTGATCTGGCAGCGCACCGTCGCTTCGCAGATGGCCGATGCCAAGGGCACCACCCTCACCCTGCGGATCACCGGCACGGCCGGTACCGGCGAGGATTGTGTGTTCTCCGCCTCGGGCCGCACCATCACCTTCCCCGGGTTCCTCAGGGCCTACGTGGAAAGTGTCGACGAGGAGGCCGGCGGCCAATCCGACGACGCGGAAACCCGGTTGCCGCAGCTTGCGGAGGGCGAGGGCGTAACGGCCGTCGAACTGAACCCCGACGGGCACAGCACCAATCCGCCTGCCCGGTACACCGAAGCGTCGCTGATCAAAACGCTCGAGGAACTGGGCATCGGGCGCCCGTCCACCTACTCCTCGATCATCAAGACCATTCTCGACCGCGGCTATATCTACAAGCGTGGTAGCGCACTGGTGCCGTCCTGGGTCGCGTTCTCGGTAACCGGGTTGCTGGAATCGCATTTCGGCCGGTTGGTCGATTTCGATTTCACCGCTGCCATGGAGGACGATCTGGACGCCATCGCCGGCGGCCGGGCCCAGCGCGGAAACTGGTTGTCCAGCTTCTACTTCGGTGGAGACGACGGTGCCGAGGGATCGGTCGCGCGGTCCGGCGGGCTCAAGAAGATGGTCGGGGAGCGCCTCGACGATATCGATGCCCGCGAGATCAACTCGATCAAACTCTTCACCGATGACGCGGACCGCGATGTGGTGGTGCGGGTCGGCCGGTACGGGCCGTATCTGGAACGAATGGTCACCGACCCGGACAAGCCCGATGCGGAACCGACCTCGCAGCGCGCGAACCTGCCCGACGATCTGCCGCCCGACGAATTGACCCCCGATGTTGCGGAGAAGCTTTTCGCGACACCGCAGGAGGGGCGCACACTCGGTGTCGATCCGGTGACCGGGCACGAAATCGTCGCCAAGGAAGGGCGTTTCGGCCCCTACGTCACCGAGATCCTGCCGGAACCGCCGGAGGACGAGACGGCCAAGAAGACGACGAAGAAGAACAGCGGCCCGAAACCACGCACCGGCTCGCTGCTGAAATCCATGGACCCGGCGACGGTTACGCTCGACGACGCGCTCAAGCTGCTGTCGCTGCCGCGGGTGGTCGGTACCGATCCGGCATCCGGTGAGGAGATCACCGCGCAGAACGGGCGCTACGGCCCCTACCTCAAGAAGGGGACGGATTCGCGGTCGCTGGCCACCGAGGACCAGATCTTCACGGTGACCTTGGACGAGGCCCTCAAGTTATATGCCGAACCCAAACGTCGAGGTAGACAGGCCGCGGCCGCTGCGCCGCTACGGGAACTCGGCAATGATTCGGCCACCGGTAAACCCATGGTGATCAAGGACGGGCGGTTCGGGCCCTATGTCACCGACGGGGAAACCAACGCCAGCCTGCGTAAGGGCGACGAGGTGGAGTCGATCACCGACGAACGGGCCTCGGAACTGCTGGCCGATCGTCGCGCGCGGGGGCCGGTGAAGAAGACGGCCAAGAAGACCGCGAAGAAGGCTCCGGCGAAGAAGGCCGCGGCGAAGAAGACCACTACCGCCGCGAAGAAGTCGACGACCGCGAAGAAGACCACGGCGAAGAAAACGACTGCCAAGAAGGCTGCCGCGAAGAAGGCGCCCGCAAAGCAGGCCGCAAGCCGTGCCGCCGCCGAGGACGGCGAATAAACCTGTCGTACCCGAGCCGTAGCCTGACGCGCGATACCGATCAGAAGGAGCGTTGATGGCCGGCCGCCAGGAGCATGACGACCTCGTCCAGTTGCTGGATGAACAGCGCGAGATGTTCCGCATCACCGTGCGGGGTATCAGCGAAGAGCAGGCAAGGCAGCGCACCACCGCGAGCGAACTCACCCTCGGCGGGTTGCTGCACCATTTGGTCAGTTGTGAACGGCTGTGGACAAAAGTTCTCGTGGACCGCGACGAGAACGCGGAACAGAAATTGGAAGACTTCGAAGGCCAATACAGCATCGGCGCTTCGGAAACCGTGGCCGGTTTGCTCGCGGAGTGGGAGATCGTCGCGGCGAACACCGCGGAACTCGTTCGCTCGGTGGCCGACCTCGACGCCTCCATCCCCACCCCCACCAACCCGTGGGTACCGGGCCGGGTCTGGTGGTCGGCGCGTTTCCTGATCCTGCACATCCTGCGTGAGATTGCCCACCACAGTGGACACGCCGATATCATCCGCGAACAGTTGGACGGTGCGAACACCACCGCCCAGCGTGCTGGATAGGCGTACCCCGCCTGTGCTCCGGCCGAGCGTGTCGCGACCGGCAGCTGCGTGGAGGAAACCTCGGCGTACGTCCGCTCCCGACCAAGTGCCCGGTGATATGTCGACCAGAGTGCGGTCCGGATGGATCGCAGTGCCCGTACCGAGCGGTGCACGCCTTGTGCGCGACCGGACGAGCGTCGACCGTACGCGGCCATCGGATAACCGGGGCCCGGCGGGTCCATTAGGGTGTCGGACGTGACGGACGTCTTCGATCGGCTGGTCGGGCAGGAGACGGTAGCGGCCGAACTGACCGCCGCCGCGGTGGCGGGCCGCTCCGGCACCGCGGACTCGGCGATGACACATTCGTGGCTGTTCACGGGCCCGCCGGGTTCCGGACGGTCCGTTGCCGCATTGTGCTTCGCCGCGGCCCTGCAATGCACCGACCCCGACCGGCCCGGTTGCGGCCACTGCCATGCCTGCACCACCACGATGGCCGGAACTCACGGTGACGTCCGCCGGGTGATCCCGGAGGGGTTGAGTATCTCCACAAGAGAGATGCGTGGAATCGTGCAGATCGCTGCCCGCCGCCCCAGCACCGGTCGCTGGCAGGTCGTGGTGATCGAAGACGCCGACCGGCTCACCGAAGCCGCGGGCAACGTCCTGCTCAAGGTGGTCGAGGAACCGCCCGAACGGACGGTGTTCCTGCTGTGCGCCCCCTCGGTGGACCCCGAGGACATCTCGGTGACGCTGCGGTCCCGCTGCCGCCATGTCCATCTCGTCACCCCGTCGGCGCCCGCCATCGCCCAGGTATTGCGCGACCACGACGGCCTGGACGCGGAAACCGCCGAATGGGCGGCCGCCGTGAGTGGTGGCCATGTGGGCCGCGCCCGCCGCCTCGCCACCGACGACGAGGCCCGCGACCGCCGCCGCCGCGCGCTCGACCTGGTTGCCGCGGTCTTCCGCGGTAACGCCTACCTCGCGGCGGATGAGCTGGTGAAAGCCGCCGACGACGAAGCCAAAGAGCTCAGCGCCGAACGCGACGACCGCGAACGCGACGAACTCGCCACCGCCCTGGGGGCCGGCGGCACCGGCAAAGGCGCGGCCGGCGCCACCCGCGGTTCCGCGGGCGTCCTGAAAGACCTGGAGAAGCGCCAGAAATCCCGCGCCACCCGAACTGGCCGCGACGCCCTGGACCGCGCCCTCCTCGATATTGCCGGCCTCTACCGTGACGCCCTGGCCGTGAGCTTCGGCGACCCCATCGGCCTCACCATGACCCACCCCGATATGGCCGACCGCGCCCGCAGCCTCGCCGGCCGCATCCGCCCCGAGGGCCTGCTCGGTTCGATAGACGCCGTCCTCGCCTGCCGCGAAGCCCTCGATCGCAACGTCAAACCCCGTTTCGCCCTCGCCGCAATGGCCGCCACCCTCCTCGCTCGAGCATCCTGACCACCCGTTTTCGCGTTCCCCCACCGGAGACGATAGACTCGCGACGCCGAAAGGCACGCCGCCTTAGCTCAGTCGGTAGAGCGCTTCACTCGTAATGAAAAGGTCAGGAGTTCGATTCTCCTAGGCGGCTCCACTCGGAAACCGGCTATAACCAGCTGGTTTCCACCTACCTCGACGCTTCCTGCGGGTGTCGCAGTCGGCCGCCTTGTCACGGTTCGTCGCAACGCCTTTCCAAGCTCCCACGCGGCTGCCAGCGCATCATCATCCTGCGACGAATCGGCGAGCACTCTGCCCGGTCGACAGGCTGTCGCCCGGTATCCCGACTGAACGGACGGCCGCCCTCGCCGAGTCGCCGAGCAAGGTGACAGGATGACAATCCGTGGGCACACTCAGTATCTGGCACTTCGTCATCCTTCTCGTGATGGTGGCTGTGCCGGTGATAGTGATCGTGGCGGTTATGAAATCGAGTCGGCCTCGCCGGCAGCAGCCGCCTATCGCGCCCCAACCCGGCTGGTACCCGGACAGCTGGAATCCTGCGCAACTGCGCTGGTTCGATGGACGTCAATGGACTGACCAGGTACAGCAACGCTGACCTATGTACACATAACCTGTACACTTCCTGGATGAGGCAGATCTCCTACACCGAAGCCCGCGCCACCCTGGCGAAGGTGCTCGACACCGCGACCGATGACCTGGAAGAGGTCGTCGTCACTCGTGCCGGTCACGAGGCGGCCGTGGTTGTTTCTCTTCGTGAATACGAGTCGCTGAAGGAAACCGCCCATCTGCTCGGCACGCCTGCCAATGCCCGGCATCTGCAGCGCGGGCTGGAAGAGTTCGCGGCGGGCGGATTCGTTCCGGGCGAACGTCTGGACGTAGCGGACGACGACTCTGCGGGTGTGGCGTGAAGCTGCAGTTTTCCAATGAGGCATGGAGCGACTACGTATGGACAGTCGCCAACGATCGTGCGGCAGCGCGCAAGATCAACCGCCTTTTCGATGACATCATGGTCAATGGCCAAGCCGACGGAATCGGTAAGCCGGAGCCACTGTTGCACAGTCTCGCCGGATGGTGGTCACGGCGGATCACCCAGGAGCACCGGTTGGTATATCGGGTCGAGGACGAGGTGATCCACATTCTCTCGTGTCGCCACCACTACGAATAGATCTCCGCCGCGCCGTAGTTCGGTGTCGCCCTATGCTGCTTCGGGGGTCTCGTCCCCAATTCGGGCGCTCAGCAAAGGAACAGTTCGGGGCTGATTCAGCGGGCGTTGCTTGTGCAGGCGACCTCGACGATCTTTACGCCGCTCAGGTCGGGGGAGCCGACGTTGGCGAGTGCCGCCGTCGCTGCGAGCCGCTGTAGGCGGCGCGCTCGACCTCGGCCAGGCGAGGTCGGCTGCTGACGATGGTTCCGGCTCGCAACCGCGGGGTCTGTTCGGTGGACGACACGGTGCGGAAGAAGGCGCGCACCGTGGGCGGTATCCACAACAACGCCAACCCGGCCGAGTGAGCCAGATGGCCGACCACGACAGCCCACAGGTACATGGAGCCGGCTGTCGCCGAGATCATCGCCGCGCAGATCACGAAGACGAGCACCACTGTCAGTGTCACCCGCGCCCAGCGCCGGCCGAGCAGGACTTTCCAGCCGAGCCAGGCGAAGACGGCGACGTTCGTGAAATGCAGGACGTAGGTGTAGGTCAGAGAGGCGATCCAGGCGAATTCCAGCTGATCCGGTGGCAGATCCGGATTCGCTCGAGTGACCGTCGTTTCGACGCCTGCACGGTCGAATGTCATGACGATCGGTAGGGCGATGAGCGCGATGATGCTCACCACCCCGCACCAGACCAGCCAGTGGAGCGGGGCAGGGGCTCGGCGCCAAGTGGCTACGATCCGGGATCGGGTCGGCAGGGAGGCCATTGATACTCCAGAGAGGGTGTGATGTCCGGCGCTTGTCGGCTCATGGGAAGCGTCCGGTCAGTGCGCGCGCAGGTGCTCGATATGGTCTCGCAGGATCTTTACCGCCGATTCCGGGGTGAGTAGTGGGGTCCGTGCTTGTAGCTGGAGTGCCAGGCCGTCGATGAGTACCGCGAGCCGCCGTACCTCCCATTCGAAATCGAGGTCGGCGCGCAGGTGTGAACGGATTCCGGGATGCTGCAGAGCGTGCCGGCAGACATCGTGAATTCCGGTCGCGGTGAGCTCCCGCATGCGCAACGAAGGCGGACTGGCTCCACCTTCGGCAAAGAGGGCGAGGTTGACATCCATTTCCAGCCGGCGCTCGTCGTCCAGCGGTAACAGTTCGCAGAGCCACGCCACGAGGTCGGGGCTCTGTTCGGTGTTGTGTTTTTCGGCGCGGGCGCTGAAACGCCGGTGTACCAGCTCCATCGAGAACGCCAGTAGATCGGACTTGGTCGGGAAGACGTGGCGGAGTGAGCCCGTTGACAACCCGGCCTCCGCGGCGACGGTGCGCAGTGATACCGCGGCGACGCCCTTCTGCTGGATCACTTTCCAGGTTGCGACGGCCAGCTCGGCTCGCCGCTGCTCATGGTCGATCAACATCGGCACACATTTATGCTAGCACGAATGAGTTAACAAAATCTTTGGTGACGGCGGTAGCCGATGATCCGGGTGGGTTTCCCGAGGCTGGACGTGCCTCCTAGGCGACGCCGACCAGATATGGGCGCTCACCGGGCCGGGATGGGGACTGGTGCGAGGGAGTTACCGGTGCCGAAGGATGCGCAGTTGGTCGTGGGTGGGGTGCCGGCGAAACGGTCGGTGAGGAACTGGGCGGCCTCGGCTTGGAAGCGGGCGAAGGCGGCGATGTGGTCGTGGTGCTGGTATCGGGCGTAGGTCACCGGGACACCGCGGCCGCAGTACTGGTGGGCCAGGGCTTCGATATCGCGGGCGACCATGACCGAGTCGCCGATCGGATCGCTCTGGCCTACGGCGAGCAACAGGGGAACGGCGGGGGTTCCGGCGGTGCCCATGATGTTGTCGTTGACGGCGGCCGCGGCTGCGGGGACGTCGAGCAGGGAATGGTAGGGGGCGCGGACCATTTCGGCGTCGGTGAGGCCGGGATAGCGCTTCGCGAACTGCCCGAGACAGAGGTTTTCGACGGCGGCGGTGAGCTGGGCTCCGCGTTCGGAGAGGAAGGCGGCGGTGTCGAGGCCGTAGGTGCGGCGGAAGGAGACGACCATGGCCGGGATGACGCCCGCCCAGTCGGTGCTGCCGCTGACATAGGGGAGGTTGTGGGCGAGGTGGACGGGTAGCCCACCGGCGGCGGCGCCGATCAGAGCGAGTTCGGGGGCGTAGTGCGGGGCGATCTCGGCGGCCCATTCGGTGGCTACCGAGCCGCCCGAGTATCCGGTCATCGCGACGGGGGTCGATGCGGGCAGGCCGAGGGTCTGTTCGGCCGCCCGGATTCCGTCGAGGGCGGCGTAGCCGGATTGCCGGCCGACTGTCCACTCCAGGTCCAGGCCCTCGTAATCGGGTACGACGACGGTGTATCCGGCGGCGAGATAGCCGGCGATCACGGCCTGCTCCATGATGGTGCCGGGGCTGTCGGTCCGGCCGGTGAGCGTGTAGGAGGGGTTGCATTGGGAGCCGAGCGCGTCGTAGGCCATGTGGTACGACAGCAGTCGCGCGGGGCCGGGGACGACTGGGCGCAGCACGGTGGTGACTGCCGCGGTGGGAGTGTTCTGCTGAGTGGTGGTCCGGTAGAGCACCTGGGTGCTGGTGATGGGTGTGGATAACTTCGGGAAGGCGAACGGCGCGGGCCGGGAACGCAGGACTGTGCCCGGAGCGGTGGTGGTCAGGGGCTGGTCGTAGTCGTAGAAGGAGTCGGGAGCCGGAGGTCGTGGGTCGGCTTGCCCGGCAGATGGGATTGCCGCTGTACTGCCCGATAGCAGCAGTGCCGTCGTGATCAGGGCGCGGACTATCCGGGGCAGTGCCCCGGAACCGAATGCGACCGTCCTCATCGTCGACTCCGTTCCCCGGCATCCGCCGGGCGCTACCGCGGACAGCCTCCGGATCGGCCGGGCACCGGCGCGGTGTGACGAGTTGTGCACAAGCCTGAGCAGCGAAACGTCTTTCGGACGCCGGCTGCATTGAAACCCACCGGTACACGCTGGTCAACGAACCGGTCGCGCGGGTCGCGAACGAACACGCCGGAGACGCGTGGGAAGACCCGCCGGTTCGACCCGGCCGGGCGGCACATGAGCAGATCCCGAGCCCGTTCTCGGCGCGGTGGCGATTCATAGAGACCGCCGACGTGGAATCCGGCCGCAGCGGGCGGCCCTGGGGTTCCGACGAACGACAGCATGAGGCGGTGTCCGGATCCGTGCGCAGCCTGCCGGTACGGTGCCGTGCGGAATTGCGGGCCGCTCCGACGAAGTCGTCACCGCGCGTAGATGCCGAGCCGTAGCAGGCGACTATTTCGCGTGCGGCTCAGCGGGATCGTGTGCGGCGTCTTCCAGCCAGCCTTGCAGGATCGTCAACCGCTCCGTCCGGTGACCTGGTCGAAGGCGGTTGTTGCGTTCCAGCGTGGCGAGGCCGTGGAGGGTGCTCCAGATGGTTTCGGTGAGGGTTTCCACGTCGGTTTCCGCGGCGAAGGGGGCGAAGGTGGTGACCAGTTCGCTGAAGGCGTTGCGGAGCGGTTCGGGGGCGCCGTCACCGAAGGTGAGGTCGGTGGGGAGGACGAACATGGCGTCGTAGAGGGCGGGGTTTTCGGCGGCGAAGTCGGTGTATGCGCGGGCTACGGCGGCCAGAGCTGCGGATTTGTCGGGGGCTGTGGTGCGGGCGTGGCGGAGGGCGGCGGCGGCCTCGGTGATGCCGTCGAGGGCGACCGCGGTGACGATGGCGCGTTTACCGGCGAAGTGGCTGTAGAGGACGGGCTGGCTGTATTCGATGCGGTCGGCGAGTTTGCGGACGGTGACGGCGTCCCAGCCCTCGGTTTCGGCCAGTTCGCGGGCCGTGTCGACGATGAGCCGGTGCCGGTCGGCTCGTTCCCGTTCGCGCCTGTTCTGGATACCCATACCGTGAATCTAGCAGCGCTAGACAAAGTAGCGATAAGAGATTAGTGTCGCTATTCAATATAGCAATGCTAGATATGGAGTTGGCCATGATCACCGTTCGCCGCGTCGCCACTGTGTTGTCCCTGAGCCTGGCGGCATTCATCCTGTACTTCGGGATCGGTTACCTGATCGCACCCGAATGGATCGCAACCGGCTTCGGGTTGCCGGTATGGCCCACCGGCGAAGCGGCAGCTTTCTCGAACCTCAAGGGAGTTCGCGACACGGTTACCGGCATCGTCGTGCTCGTACTGCTCGCACTTGGACAGCGGTTCGCGCTAGGAGTCGTGGCGCTCGGGTTCGCATTGATCCCGCTGGGCGACATGCTCACCGTTCTCCTCCACAACGGCTCGGCCGCTGCGGCCTTCGGGATCCACGGGCTAACCGCCATCTTCGTTGCGCTCACAGGGGTGCTGTTGATCCGCGAGCGCGCCGGCGCCCATACACCGGCTCAGGCCGCATAAAGCATTCCGACCGACCAGAAACTACCTTCAGGAGCCGTAATGGCCATCTCCATCCAAGTTCTCGCGGCACTCGCCGTCGTCACCAATGCCGTCGTCTACGGCGCAGACGTCGTCGCCGCACTGGTCACGCGTTCGGTGAATGCGCGGCTCGACGACGCCACCATGACTCTCAGTGCCGGGTGGGGGCACTATTTCGCCGATTCGCGAATGCCGCCGGTCGGTATCACCGGATTGCTGAGCGCGCTCGCCGCCGCCGTAGTGGCGGGATTCGGCGGGCATCCGGTGCCGGCAGCAGCGGCGGCGGTGGCCGTGGTTGCGCTGGTCGTCTGGCTCGTTCTGTATGCGCGGATCGCCAAGCCGGTCAATGTGGCGCAGAAGGCGGCGGCGCTTTCCGGAGTGATTCCGGAGAATGCCCGTGCGCTGCAGCAGCGTTGGGACAGCATCATTTTCCTGCGGGTGGGACTGCAGGCGATAGTGCTGGTCGCTTTGACGGTCACGATCGCCGCTGTCTGATCGGCCACGAACGAACCGGTCACAAGCCGGTTCGTTCGTCTTCGGCCGAAGCAGCCGGTACCTCTTCGGTGACTCGGTCTGCGTTTGCTATCCAGCAAGATCTGGGTGTGCGCGACCCGTGACCACGGGCATATCCACGAACGTGAGAATCCCCGGCGGCGCGGCGCAGACAGTGGGGATCGAGTTGACGCAATGCGCGGCGGTGACCACGATCCCGGGGTTACGGAGCAGCCCGGCCGTGACACTGGTCGGATGCCAGCCGTGGATGACCACCGAACAGTCGGGGTCGCCCTTGACCTCGATTTCGAAGCGTTCACCACCCGAGCCGAATTCCCATGCCGGGTCGAGGTTTTCCTCGCCCATCAGCCAGTTGACCGCCACCCGCACGACCTTGGTCTCGCCGATGAACGCTTCCCAGGCGAAACGTTGCGCGGCGACACGGCCGGGTTCGATCACGCCGGCCGGGGAATCGATCGGTGCGGTAGCTACCGCGATTTCGTGGCTGCTGCGGATCTCGGCCTCCGCGAAACCGAGGGTATCCAGGCACATGCGCACCGACTGTTCGAAACCGCGCGCGAGCAGGCCGAGCATCGGCCCCGCCTTGGCCTCTTCGGGGGTTCCGCCGAAGCCCATGATGTGCCGGACTACATCGGGCGCGTTGTAGGTGCGGATATCGGAGAATTCCTCACCGCGGACGAAGGTGATCGCCGAGGACAATCCGCTGAAGAAAAGCGGCTGCTGTTCGGTGGCGCCGCCGGGGTCGATACCGGTGCCGTGCAAGGTCACTCCGCCTTCGAGGGCAGCGGGTTCCATCTTCGACCGCTCTTTATCGGTCGGCCAGAACCAGCCCAGGGGAGTGACGACATTCTTACCGGACCGCAGGATCGCCCGGACCTGGCCGGCGTCGGGCAGCAGCGGCGCGTACAGCACGCAGTCCGCGTCCAGTGCGAGGATTTCCTCGACACTGTGGGTCGCGATGACACCGGTCTTGTCCGACCCGACGATATCGCCGACATCCTTACCGGATTTCTCCGGTGAATGGACCCAGCAGCCGACCAGTTCGAGGTCGGGATGGGCCAGGATATGTTCGATCGCGGCCTGTCCGACACCCCCGGTCGCCCACTGCACTACACGCAAAGCCATCGTGCGAACCTACCTTCCGGACGGGCAGCCGGATCCGGGAATGCGTGTACCGCGGCATCCGATGGGAGGCCGGTCCCATTCAGTGGCGACCGCGCCGATATCACCGCATACCCAGCGTTTCATCCAGCCAGTCGAACATCCGCTGGTCGGTGCGCGCGCGGGCCAGCGGCTGGCAGTGGTAGTTCGCGCCTTCGGCCGCGGTGAACCGGCAGCGGTGCACCGGCCCCGAAACCATTTCGGCCAGTCGCCGGGACTGGCCCGGCCAGAACTGTTCGTCCTCGGGGTCGGCGATGAACAGTGGGGTGGTGATCCGGGCGGCCTCGGCTGCGCCGAGTGTGTACTCGCCGACCGCGGTGAGGGTGTCGAAATAGCTGTCACACCGATACGGTCGCGCCCGGAAGTTCCAGGTGTGGGCACTTTTTCCGGAGAGTTTCAAACCGATACCCAGCTCGGTATCGAACTGCTTCTGTTTGCCCGCACGGAACAGTTTCATCAGCGAATTCGGGATATTCGCCACCCAGGAGGCCGAAACATCGACCACGCCGGGATCGGCGAGGGCGGCCGCGAAACGGTGTTCGAAGGCCAGTGCCCGGGCGATCCAGAATCCGCCCTGACTGATCCCGTACAGCGCGACCCGTTCGGCGTCGACGCCGGGCAGTTCGAGCAGATGGTCGAGGACCGGGGTGAGTACCGATTCCCAATCCGGACGGAATGCCGTTTCCCGCTCGAACAGCATCGACTGTTGACCGGGGCCGTCGAACATCAGCACGTTGTAGCCGCGGGCCAGCGCACCGGCCGCTCCCGAATTCCACAGTGCGCTGAGGGCGCCGTCGCTGCCGTTGACCATGACGAATGTGGGTCGCGGCGTGCTGTCCGGCCCGGGGCGGAAGAAATAGCCGGGCAGGGTGCTGTTCTCGTACGGGATGGCGATGCGTTCGACCGCGTGCGGGGTGGTGTCGACGAAACGGTCCCAACCGGAACGGTGGTTACGGAAGGCCGGGAGAAGCCGGCCGGTGTCGCCGGAACCGCTGAGCGCGTTGACGGCGGTCGCGAAGTAGGTGGCGGATCGCAGGTATGCCCAGGAGGCGCTGAGCGGGTGGCCGTCGGCAGCGGCGGTATCGGCGAGGGCGCGCGCACGTTCGCCGGCGGCTTCCCAGGTGCGGAACCAGTTTTCGTGGTCGCCGGGATCGGTGGCATCGATGGCCCACAGGACCTCGCCGATATCGGCCGCCCCGGAAGCGGTGGCGCCGAGGACACAGCGCACCACGTAGTCGGCGTCGGTATCCGGGTAGAAACCGGCACTGAACACCTGATGCGGGAGAGCGGGCCGGAACGGGAACACGGGCACGGGATCTCCTTCGGAAGCCACGGACACCGCGATATGTGGTCGGGTCGTACCAACTCGAAAGTGTGCTGCCGGCAGTCCAGAGCGCCCTGCCAGGAGTCCGGAGCCGGTTGCCAGGAGTCCAGAGCGCGCTGCCGGGCCCGGAGCGCGCTGCCGGGCGCTCAGAGGACGATGACGTTCTTCCCGCGAGTGTGTCCGGTGCGGCCGGCCGCGAACGCTTCGGGGACCTCGTCGAGGGAGAAGGTGCGGGCGATGGGGACGGTCAGGTTGCCTTCGGCGGCGAGGTCGGCCAGGCGCTGGGTCTGTGTGCCGTCGGGGCGGACCCAGACATTCTGCCCGCCGTGTTCGGCGACGCTGTTGTCGGCGACCGAGGCGTGCCGACCACCGGGGGCGAGTACGGCGAGAGTGGTGTCGAGCTGACCGCCGACGAAATCGGCCACTGCTTGCACGCCCTCGGGCGCGAGTTCGCGGATCCGTTCGACAACGCCGTCGCCGTACTCCACGGGTTCGGCGCCCAGGTCACGCAGGTAGTCATGGTTTTTCTGGGATGCGGTGCCCAGGACCCGGGCGCCGCGGGCGGTCGCGATCTGCACGCCCAGGCTGCCGACACCGCCGGCCGCGGCGTGGATCAGCACGGTGTCGCCGGCGGTCACCTCGAGCAAGTCGAGAGTGCGCAGTGCCGTACCACCGGCCAGGGGAAGGGCGCCGGCCTGCTCCCACGGCAGTTCGGCCGGTTTAAGGGCGACGTGCGCGGCCGCTACCGCGACCAATTCGGCGAAAGTGCCTGCTTGCAGGACGTCCTTGCGGGCGTAGGCGAGCACGTCGTCGCCCACCGAGAACTCCGGGGTGTCCAATCCGGTATCGACCACGGTTCCGGCGACATCCCAGCCGGGAATCACCGGGAACACCGCATCGATCAGTCCGTCGAGTGCGCCCGACATCAACTTCCAGTCGACCGGGTTCACCCCGGCCGCGCGGACTTCGATCAGAACCGAACCGGGGAACAACTTGGGCGTGGGCAGGTCACGGACTCGTACATCGTTGTCGTCGGCGGTGTAGCGGTCGTAGGTCGCTGCGCGCATAGTCCATTCCTATCGGAGGGTGCTGTCGCTGGGTGCAACGACGCGCCATCGCCGATATTCCTGTTCCGCATTGCGGCGGCCGCCCTGTCACGGTGGTGGGGTTCGGCGATCATGCCCGGCGGGAGGCGGCTACTTGCCATCGGTGCCGCCGTGATGAAGTCCGCCGAGCCGGGCATCGTCGACCGAACTCGGGGACCTCCGCTCAGCCCGCGGCCACAGACCGCGAACCGGTGCGATTCAGGATGGAGACGAGCTCGGTATCGAAGCGGTCGGCGGCCTCGATATTGCCGAGGTGGCCGGTGGGCCAGACCTGGTAATCGGGGTGGTGGCCGGCCTTCTCCATGGTGTCGGCGATGATGCGCGACATCCGCTCGGGCAGTAGCCGGTCGTACTGTCCGGCGATGATCGTGGTGGGCACCGTGAGATTCGCGGCCGCTTCGCCGAGCTGCAGGTCTGCCAGGATGGCGGCATGCCGGCCGCGGGCCAGGGGGCGGCAGGAGCGCACGATACTCAGGGCGAAATCGGCCTGCTCGTTGGTGGCGCCGCGGGCCATGATGCGCTGTTTGAGCAGTTCCCGGGCCGCCCAGCCGCCGGGTAGCGGCACCGGGGAGGTGAGGATGGATTCAGCGACGATCATCGGCAGCCGGACGGGTGAGCCCAGCACAGTGATCGGCTGGTTTCCCACGCTCAGCGGTTTGTTCAGCAGGGGTAGCAGATCGGTGTCGTAGCGGATATTGCCCGAAGTGGTGTTGGCGAGCACCACAGCGCGAGCCCGCTGGGCGACCTGCTGTGGATGGCGGGCGGCCCATGCCTGCAAGGTGAGGCCGCCCATGCTGTGGCCGACGAGCAGCGCGGTGCGGCCGGGGCGCAGGGTGGCATCCAGGACGGCGGCGAGATCATCGGCGAGGGTCCGATCGCCGAGCGGAGCGCGGCCCAGCGTGCTCTCGCCGTGGCCGCGCTGATCGTAGGAGATCACCCGGTAGCGGCCGGCAAAGGTGTTGATCTGCGGATTCCAGTACTCGATACAGCAGCTCCAGCCGTGGATGAACACGATCGGCTCGGCATCGGCAGGACCGTAGGAATGCACGCGCAGGCGGGCGCCGTCGACAGTGGTGACGGTGGAGACCTCGGGCGCATCGGCAGGGGCATTGAAGGCGGCGTTCCGGAATCGGCGAGCGCGTAAAGCGGCCCGGTACGGGGCGGTCAGCGCGCCGTGGTGCGCCTGCGATAGCGCCGTCAACGATTTCACTAGCATCAGAACACTCCTTTGTGCCTGCCTGACACGGTAACCTGCAAGCTGGGTGCTTACAAGAGCAAGCGCTGCACCGAGATCCTCTGTCCGGAATGTGATTCCCACCCCGGATGTCGGTTCTGCGGGCGGTGCCGTTAACTCAGAATTCCCATTCGATGCCGTTTCTATGCACCTCGGCCCGAAACCGGAGCTAGCACCTCCGTTGGTTGTGGCATCAACCCCGCCGCCGGGGCTACGGTGAGAACCGTGAACGATTCCGACCCGGCCCCGTCACCGCCGGTGCCCTCCGGTGTTCCGGCCGTGGGAACGGAACCCGCGCGCAACGGGCTCGCGCGGCTGAGCGCGGTCGCGCTACCGGCCGCGGTCGCGAGTGCGGGAGCGGCGGCCGTGCTGCTGCTGCACTTCCGGGACCCGCACGTTCCGGGGTCGTACGGACTCTGCCCTTCCTATGCGCTGTTCGGGGTGTACTGCCCCGGATGCGGGGGTATGCGGGCAGTGCACAACCTCACCGACGGGAACATCATCGATTCCCTGCACAGCAACCTGCTGGCGTTGCCGGTGCTGGTGCTGTTCGCGCTGTGGGTGGGTGATTGGGCCGTCCGTGCCTGGCGCGGTGAAGGACCGCGGCTACCCGGAATCGGTACCGCCACGATGTGGGTGCTGCTCGGCTCGCTCGCCGCGTACACCGTGCTGCGCAACACGCCGTGGGGCACCTGGTTGGCGCCGGTTTGACATGATCGGGTCACGCGCGGAGGAGGTAGCGCAGCGTAACCACGCAGCGCTCCCGATCATGTCGGAACAACTCTGATCCGAAAGGTGGATATGCGCGACTCACTGAAGGACCGGGTACGGGACAAAATGCTGCGGCAACTCGCCGAAGACGGCCCGGCCGGCCCCGAATCGGAGGACCCGCGCCTCATCTCGCTGGCAACCGATCTCGACGCCCTGGACAGTGTCGGCGAGGACGATCCGCTGGTCGAACAGCTGGCGGGCCGCTACCTGGTTTTCTGACCGGCGGGCGGCAACTGCGGTAGCGGTTCGGAATACAACCAGTCCTGCCACAGCGGATGCAGCGGCGCCACGCTGTAATGGCCGACGAGATCGGTGAACTCCTCGGTGGAGACGGAGGCATGGCGGTGCCTGGCGGTCCAATCGCGGATCAACCGGAAGAACGCGGTATCGCCGAGTTCCAGCCGCAGGGCGTGCAGGGTGAGCGCGCCCCGTTTGTAGACGCGATCGTCGAACATCAGGCCGGGCCCGGGATCGCCGACCACGATGCTCTGCGGCTCCCGGCGCAGCGTATGCCAGGCCGCCCGGGCCAGCTGGTCCGCGCTCGCGCCGCCGGCCGCTTCCGACCAGATCCATTCCGCATAGCAGGCAAAACCTTCGTGCAGCCAGATATCACACCAGTGCTGGATGGTCAGGCTGTTGCCGAACCACTGGTGCGCCAGTTCGTGCGCCACCAGTCGTTCCACACCGCGGCGGCCGTCGCAGTGGTTGGCGCCGAAAATCGAGATGCCCTGGGCTTCGATGGGGATCTCCAGCTCGTCCTCGGTGACCACCACCGAGTAGCTCTGGAAGGGGTACGGCCCGAAGCGGTCGCTGAACACCGACATCATCTCCGGCTGGCGGGCGAAATCGTGGTCGAACGCGGCGCGCAGTGTGGCCGGGACGGCCGCGTACATCGGTACCGGGGCGTTGTGATCGCTGAGCCGGTGCTTGCGGTAGCGCCCGATCTGCACGGTCGCCAGATAGCTGGCCATCGGTTCGGCCTGCTCGTAGACCCAGGTCGTCTGCCCGGCTTTGGTCTGTTTGCCGACGAGGTTGCCGTTGGCGAGGGTGTAGTACGGGGTGTCGGTGGTGATCGAGATGCGGTAGCTGGCCTTCGAACTCGGATGGTCGTCGCAGGGGAACCAGGAGGCGGCGCCGTTGGGTTGACTGGCCACCAGCGCGCCTTCGGTGAGTTCCTCCCAGCCGACCTCTCCCCACGGACCCCGTACGGGTTTCGGCGCGCCGGCGTACTGGACGACGAGTTGCAGCATCCCGCCCGCGGGGATCCGCTGGCGGGGCGTGACGGTGAGTTTGCCGCGTTGATGGTTGTACTTGGCGGCCTTGTTGCCGTTGACCAGCACCTTCGATACCGCAAGGGTCTGGGACAGGTCGAGCGAATAGCGGGGGCGTTCGGCCGTGGCCACCGCGGTGATCACGGCGCGGCCCGCGAGGCGATTACTGGCGACCTTGTAGTTCAGCTCCAGTTCGTACCGCGAAACGCGATAGCCCCGGTTACCGTTCTGCGGCAGGTAGTCGTCGATGGGGGCGTCGTAGAACCTGCTCCCCATCAGCGGCCCGTCTCCTCGTCTGCCGAATCGTTGTCCGGGCTGCGGACCGGACCGGTCCAGGGCGCGATGGGGTTACCCCACCATCTCGTGGAGGGCGGTACCGTATCGCCGCGCATCACCAGCGAGGCCGGACCCACGGTGGCGCCCGCACCGACAGTCGCGGCCGGTAGGGCGACGCAATGCGGTCCGAGGGTGGCGCCCGGCTCCAGGGTGACGGTGTCCATGGCCATGATGCGGTCGTGGAACAGATGCGTTTGCACCACACAGCCGCGTTCCACGGTTGCCCCGTCGCCGAGTGTCACCAGGTCTGCCTCCGGAAGCCAATAGGACTCGCACCATACCCCGCGGCCGATCTTCGCGCCGAGTGCGCGCAACCAGAGATTCAGTACGGGCGTACCGGTTGCCGCGCGGGCGAACCACGGCGCCGCAACGGTTTCGACGAAGGCATCCGAAACTTCGTTACGCCAGACGAAGGAACTCCACAGCGGATGTTCCTCGGCCCGGATACGGCCCACCAGAACCCATTTCGCCGTCACCGCGCTCGCGCAGGCCACCGCGCCCGCGACCATGAGCACCACCCCGGACAGCAACCCGGCCGCCAGGAAACCGAAACTGTCCGCCACGCGTGCGAGCGCGAACAGCACCCCGAGACCGATGGCGAAGGTTACGACCACCGCGGCCAGGCGGCAGGTTTCGAAGGCGCCGCGGAAGATCCGCAACCGCAGCGACGGGTCGAAAGTGCGGTCGGTATCGGCACTACCGGCTGCCCGCCGCAACCGGACGGGCGGGCTGCCGAGCCACGACGATCCGGCCTTGGCCTTGCTCGGTGCCGCGGACAGCACAGCCACCAGGCCGTTCTTCGGCACCCGCCGGCCGGGTGCGGTCATCCCGGAATTGCCGAGGAACGCGCGTTTACCGACCTTCGCCTCACCGATATGCAGCCAGCCGCCGCCGAGTTCGTAACTGGCGATCATCGTATCGTCGGCCAGGAACGCTCCGTCTGCGACGGTGGTGAACTTCGGTAGCAACAGCACCGTGGAGGCCTCGACCCGTTTACCGACCTTCGCGCCGAGCAGCCGCAACCAGATCGGGGTCAGCAGGGAGGCGTAGAGCGGGAACAGGAATGTGCGGGCCGAATCCAGCAGGCGTTCGGTCGCCCATACCTGCCAGCCGACCCGGCTGCGCACGGGATGGTAGCCCTCGGTCAGGCCGATACTGAGCAGCCGGACCGCGACAACGGTCGTCACCGCGTACACCACCAGGCTGAACAGTGTCGCCACGGGCAGCCAGAGGAAGGCAGGCAGGACGGCGCCGGTGAAACTCGCCGAATCCCGGACACCCCAAGCGATCACCGCGAGACCTGCCGCCAGCCCGGCCAGCGGTAGCGCGCCCAGCGCCAGTGAGGCGATTCCGTAGGCCACCACCCAATGCACGGCACGTTCGGGTGTCTGCGCCGGCCAGCGGTGCCGTGCCCGGCCGACCTTCACTGCCGGTGAGCCCGCCCATTCCTGGCCGGCCTTCACCTTCCCCGACACTGCCGAACCGGCCGCGATCTCGGCATCCCGCCCGATCTTCGTACCGGGCAGCAGCACCGAGCGGGCCCCGACGACCGCGCCTTTGCCCACCTGGATTGCACCGATATGCACGGTATCGCCGTCGATCCAGTAACCGGACAGGTCGACCTCGGGCTCCACACTGCATCCGTCGCGCAGCTCGAGCATGCCGGTCACCGGGGGCAGTGTGTGCAGGTCCACGCCCTTGCCGACGGTGGCTCCCAGTGCCCGGGCGAACGGCACCATCCACGGTGCGCCGGAGAGGTTTTCCGCCCCGCTGGCCTCGGCCAGCCGGACCGCGGCCCACAACCGCACATGTACCGGACCGCCGCGTGGATAACTCCCGGGCTGCACGCCCGCGAGCAGGACGCGAGCCCCGGCGACACAGATCGCCATCCGGCCCAGCGGGGTGATGAACACCGCGAACAGCAGCGCGGTCCACCACCACGACAGGCGCGGCAACCACGGCAACATCTCGAACCAACCCGCGATACCCGCGGCCACCGCCAGCCAGGTCACCCATTGCAATCCGGTGAGAGTGGTGAGGGCGACCGTCGCGAGGATCTGGATCAGTTGCGCCGAGCGCGGTGTCGGCTCGACCCGGCGGGTTTCGGCGGTGGCGCCCGGACCGGTGTCGTCGAGGAGTTCGGCCAGCGCGCCGAGCCGCGGATGGTCGTAGATATCGGCGACGGTGACCTGCGGATACCGCGTGCGTAGCGCCGATACCAGCTGCGCCGCCGAAAGCGACCCGCCACCGAGTTCGAAGAAGTCGGCTTCGGCGCCGGTGATCTCGGCGCCGAGGACATCGGTCCAGATCTGCGCCACCCAGGCGGGGGTGCCCGTGAGTCCGTGTTCGGTCCCGGAATCGGCACCGGCCAGCGGCCATGGCAGAGCGTTGCGATCGACCTTGCCCGAGGTCCGGGTGGGGAGTTCGGCGACGACGACGAGCCGCGGGATCATCGGGGCCGGAAGCTGCCCGGACAGTAACGTCCGCGCCGCGGCCAGGTCGTAATCGGCGGGGACGCCGGTGAGGTAGCCGATCAGCACCGGTGAGCCCGTGGCGGTGGTGCGTACCGCGGCGGCGGCACCGCTCACGCCGGGCAGATGCTGGAGCGCATTATCGATCTCGCCGAGTTCGATCCGGCGACCGCCGATCTTCACCTGATCATCCGCGCGGCCCAGGAAGATCAGACCGGCGCTGTCGTTGCGGACCAGATCGCCGCTGCGGTAGGCGCGATCCCAGCCCAGGGTTTCCAGCGGTGCGTATTTCTCTGCGTCCTTGACCGGATCGAGGTAGCGGGCCAGGCCGACGCCGCCGATCACCAATTCGCCGGATTCGCCCTCGCCTACCGGGCGACCGTCCGGGTCGACCACCGCCAGATCCCAGCCGTCCAGCGGCAGCCCGATCCGCACCGGCCCGGTGCCGTCCAGCAGCGCGGCGCAGGCGACCACGGTGGCCTCGGTGGGGCCGTAGGTGTTCCATACCTCGCGGTCGTCGTCGGCCAGTCGTTCGGCCAGATCCGGTGGTACCGCTTCACCACCGAAGATCAACAGCCGCACCGACTCCAGTGCTTCGGCCGGCCAGGTCGCGGCGAGGGTGGGAACCGTGGAGACCACGGTGATGCCCTGCCGGACCAGCCACGGGCCCAGATCGGCGCCGGTCCGCACCAGCGCGCGCGGCGCCGGAACCAGGCAGGCACCGTGTCGCCAGGCCAGCCACATCTCCTCACAGGAGGCGTCGAAAGCAACCGAGAGCCCGGCCAGGACGCGATCGCCGGGGCCGAGCGGGTTGCCGCGCAGGAACAGGCGGGCCTCCGCGTCGACGAAGGCGGCGGCGTTGCGATGGGTGACGGCGACCCCCTTCGGTGTGCCGGTGGAACCGGAGGTGAAGATGATCCAGGCATCGTCGTCCACCGAAGGAGCGGCGGGTTGCCCGCCGATTGCCGGTTCGGGTTCGCGGTCGCCGACGGGTTCGATCCCCGTCGCGGTGGCGATGGCGGTGACCTGCGCCTCCCCGAAAACGAGCCGCGCCCGCTCCTCGGGGTCGTCGGCATCGACCGGAACATAGGCGGCCCCGGCATGCAGTACTGCCAGAATCGTCAGATACAGCTCCCAGGTGCCCGACGGCATCCGGACACCCACCCGATCACCCCGCCGGACCCCGGCCGCCCGCAGCTCCCGGACCGAACGATCGATCTCCAGCAGCAATTCGGCGTAGGACAGGGTGCGATCGGCGGTCGCGACAGCAGGAACATCGGGGTGAAGAGCGGCCGTCTCGGCGAGCACATCGACCAGCGTGCGCGCCGGTGGCGCCGCCTCGGCGCGCCGGAGCCCGCTCACCGTTTCGAGCTGCGCCTGCATGTACCCGGCCCACCTTCCATCGCCCAGCCGACGGACTCGTTTTCCCACACGAGGGTTACCGCCCGGCAAACAGCGGTCGAACGAGTTTATTGGCGGGCAGGTGAGTACGGGGTTCCGGCCCCTGTGTCTCGGGGTATCCGCGGCGCCGCGAAGCTCGCCCCTGGAGTACGACGGGATCCGCGTGGGGACCTCCGGCTCCAGATGAACGGTTGACGACCTCGCGCAGCCCGGCGAGGCCGGACCACATCCAGAGCGGCTCCACTCGCCGCCGTGGCCGCCAGGCGCAGCCCGGCTGTCGGCCGGCCTACGGAAGGTCGAAATTCTCCGCACACGCTGAAGACCCTGGGGTCAGGCGGACCGGGCCGCCGAAGGGGCGGTTCTGGCTGCTCCCGCTCAGTCGACGTCGTCGGCGAGGGGCGTCGGGCGGTAGTAGCGGCCCTTGTAATAGAGCAGGGGGGCTGTCGGGGGTTCTTCTTCGGTGTCGTCGTGGACCTTCACCACCCGGCCCACCACGAGGGTGTGGTCGCCGATCGGGATGAGCTGCTCGACGGTCGTACGCAACCACAGTGGAGTGCCGTGCAGGACCGGTTCTCCGGTGTCCAGGGCCGACCACAGGGCGGGGTCGCTGAAGCGGTGCGCCGCGGTGCGGGCGAACCGCTGGGCGAGATGGCGCTGATGTTCGCCCAGGAAATGGATCACCACCGATTGCGCGGCGGTGAGTGCGGTGAGGCTGGAGGAGGTATCGGCGATATTGAACGAGATGAGCGGCGGATCCAGGGACAGCGAGGCGAACGATGTCGCGGTGAAACCGACCGGCCCGGTGGGCGAGTTCAACGTCACGATGGTGACGCCGGACGGGTAGTGCCGCATCGAGGCGCGATATTGCTCGGCGGTGATCCCGCTGAGATCGTCGGGGATCCGGATTCCGGTCTCGGGCCGTGGTGCTTCGGTCACCCAGCCGACGCTACGCCCGGATCGTGCCGATCGCGCCGGGCGGCCCGCTGGGTGGGAGGCCCTTCCGGATCACTCCACATCGAGGGACAAGCCGGCGGTGATCCGGAGGAGTTCGGAGTAGGAGGTGCGGAATACGGCGCCCGGGTAGCCACCGGCCGCGACCAGCTCCCCGAACCGGGACAGTGTGCTGTCCACCCACGTGGGCAGGTTCGCGGGATGACCTACCGGCGCGATACTGCCCGGCAGCTGTCCGGTGTACTTGACGGCGAGATGCGGGGGCGCCGCGACGAGCTCGCCGTCCAGCCGTGCGCCGGTACGCGCGGCATCCACCCGATGCGACGCGGAAACAAGCAGCAGTATCGGATCGTCACCCAGCAGGAAGACCTGTGCCTGCACCAATGCCCCGGGTGCCACATCCATCGCGTGCGCGGTCTCCGCGGGACCGGCCGCGGATTCCGGGACGGTGACGATCAGACCGTGGTGTCCGCGCGCTATCAAAGTATCCGAGACCCGGCAGGTTATCGGTGGAAGCGACCTGCGCATGGCCACAGAGTAAGGCGAATCGGGCTCCTGCGCCGCCGTTTGTCCGATGACCGCCCGGGTGTCCCGGCGAGTGGACAGGCCCCGCCCAGCGGTCCGGAGCGATATGGAACGGGCATTAGTCTGGACCGATGACAGATTGGCAGGCTTTCACCGTCGAAACCAACGATCGCGTCGCCCGGGTGACGCTCACCGGCCCGGGTAAAGGAAACGCCATGGGCCCGGATTTCTGGCGGGAACTGCCGGAGATCTTCCGCGCCCTCGACGCCGACCCCGAGGTCCGGGCGGTGGTACTCACCGGTTCGGGTAAGCATTTCTCCTACGGCCTCGACCTGCCCGCGATGAGCGGCACCTTCGGCCCGCTGATGGCCGACCGTGCCCTGGCCGCGCCCCGCACCGATTTCCTCGGCGAGATCCGGCGCCTGCAGGACGCGATCACCGCGGTGGCCGAATGCCGTAAACCGGTGATCGCCGCCGTCTCGGGCTGGTGCATCGGCGGCGGCCTGGACCTGATTTCCGCCGCGGATATCCGCTACGCCAGCGCCGAGGCGAAATTCAGCCTGCGCGAGGCCAAGGTAGCGATCGTGGCCGATGTGGGTTCGCTGCAGCGGCTGCCCGGCATCATCGGCGAAGGCCACCTGCGGGAGCTCGCGTACACGGCCAAGGACATCGATGCCGCGCGTGCGGAGAAGATCGGCCTGGTCAACGATGTCTACCCGGACCAGGACGCGGTGCTGGAGGCCGCCCACGCGACCGCCCGGGAGATTGCCGCCAACCCGCCACTCGTGGTCCAGGGCGTGAAAGATGTCCTCGGTCAGCGCAACGCCGCCGCGGTCACCGAGGGCCTGCGCTACGTGTCCGCCTGGAACGCTGCCTTCCTGCCCTCCGAGGACCTCACCGAAGCCATCCAGGCAGTTTTCGAGAAGCGCACTCCCGACTACAAGGGCCGTTAGCGAGGACTTCTCCTCGCAAGCGCGGCTCCTCCGGTGGTCACGCACGTAGAACCGGCTGTGATTACGCACGTAGAGCCGAACGCCGAGTAGGCGAACCGAGCGCCGTACGCCGGGTTCGAGGGAGGTCGGCGTCGATCGCGACCGGCGGGCAGCTTCTACCCCGGGATCCCCAACGCAACCACGGTGGTGCCGAGTTCAGCGAGGCCCTGAAAGGTTTCGGCCCGTCCCTGCTTTCCGTGCTCGATGCGATGCGGCGCAGCCGCGAGTGTCGAGTGCGGAAAGCAGGGACCAAGGGGGGGCCGAAACCCGCGCCGACGGAGTCGGCGCCAAAGACTCAGTGCCCGCCTTTGTCCTTCAGACGCTGGAAGGACGCCTCGATCTCGGTCTCGGCCTCGGCGCGGCCGACCCATTCCGAGCCCTTGACGTACTTGCCGGGCTCGAGGTCCTTGTACCGCTCGAAGAAATGCTTGATCGCGGCCAGTTCGAATTCCGGAACGTCGGCGAGGTCCTGGATATGGTCCCAGCGCGGGTCGCCGGCGGGAACGCACAGGATCTTGTCGTCGCCGCCCGCTTCGTCGGTCATCCGGTACATGGCCACCGGGCGGGCCTCGACGATGACGCCGGGGAACACCGAGTCCGGCAGCAGTACGAGGGCGTCCAGCGGATCGCCGTCTTCGCCGAGAGTGTCCTCGATGAAGCCGTAGTCGGCCGGGTAGGCCATCGAGGTGTACAGGAACCGGTCGAGCCGGACCCGTCCCGTTTCGTGGTCGACCTCGTACTTGTTGCGCGACCCCTTGGGGATCTCGATGGTGACGTCGAACTCCACGCCAACTCCTTCCGCTGCTCTCACGATGCACCGTGGTGGCCGGCGCCGGCCGGCGCACCCGGTTGTTCGCCGAGAACGGTAGCGGAACACCGATAGGGTTGTCGGCGGCACATGGGTTCGGCGGGGTCCATTGTCACGGACAGTACGAGGGAGACGGCGGCAGCGTGGTTTGGCAGGGTGGCAGCGGGATGGACGGCTCGGCAGGGCGCCGGCGCCGTGGGTTGCGGGCGTGGTTGATCACCGTCCTGGTGGGGTTGGTGGGGGCGGCGGTGGTGCTGGCGGTCGTATTACAACCGTGGACCCCGGAATTCCGGCACGGTGGGCTCACCGTGGCGGCGCCGCCCGCTCCTGTCCGGGTGCTTCCCGATGTCCGGCCCGCGCCGGATACCGGTCCGGTGCCCAGCCCCACCGGGGTCGCGGCGGCCCTCGGCCCGGTGGCCGCCAACCCTGACCTCGGTGGTTTCGCCGGGTCGGTCACCGACGCCGAGACCGGCACCGTGCTGTGGAATTCCCGCGCCGACGAACCGCGGGTGCCGTCGTCGACGGCCAAGATCATGACCACCGCCGCCGCGCTGCTCACCTTGCCCGCCGATCAGCGTGTGCAGACCCGGGTGGTGGCGGGCGCGGCGCCGAACGAGATCGTGCTGGTGGCCGGCGGTGATCCCACCCTGACCGCGCAGCCCGGCGGGAAGGGCTACTACCCGGGGGCCGCCAGCCTGGCCGACCTCGCGAACCAGGTGCGTAACTCCGATGTGCGGGCCGACACCATCGTGGTCGATATCTCGCGCTACACCGGCCCGGCGATGGCCCGCGGCTGGGAAGTGATCGATATCGGCGGCGGTTCCATCGCCCCCCTCGAACCGATCATGCTCGACGGCGGCCGGTTGGACCCGCTCGTCGAGTATTCGCCACGTTCGGACACGCCCGCGCTGGATGTCGGCCGCCGGTTGGCGACCGAACTCGGTCTCGATCCGGCGAAGGTGCGGATCGGCAGCGCCCCGCAGGGCACCAAGCGGCTGGCCGAGGTGGCGTCGGCGCCGCTGCGTGACCGGTTGCGCGACATGATGATCCACTCGGACAACGTGCTGGCCGAGACGATCGGCCGGGAGGTCGCGCAGGCCACCGGTCATCCGGCGTCGTTCGACGGCGCTGCCGCCGCGATCGCCGCGGTCCTCACCGAGCACGGCTTCGATCTGAACGGCGTCACTATGCACGATTGCAGTGGCCTGTCGACCGACGACCGGATCCCGGCGCGGGTGCTGGACCGGATCCTGGCCACCGCCGCCGGCCCCGGACCGGACGAGGAGCCGGTGAGCACCGCACCGAATCCGGTGCTACCGCCGCTCGGTGCCGGCGCCGGTTCGACATCCGAACCTGCCGACCCCGAGCAGTCCCTGACCGCCGCGCTGGTCCCGCTGCTCGACTATCTGCCGGTCGCCGGTGGTACCGGTTCGCTGGCCGGTCGTTATGTCACTCAGAACCAGGGCGGTGCGGGGTGGGTGCGCGCCAAGACCGGAACTCTGTCGGTGGCCAGTACGTTGGCCGGGTATGTGCTGGATCGTGACGGCCGGGTCCTGACCTTCACCTTGATGTCGAGCGATCGGCCGCCGGAGGTCAGCCGGCCCGCATTGGACGCCGTCGCGACCACGCTGCGCAACTGTGGATGTTCCTGACGGCTGGAGGGCGCATGACGATTCGACAAGGCCCGGGCGGGCCCGGCGCGCCCGAGTCGGCCGAGAACGGCCGATCCGATACCGGAAGCGAACGACGCACGTTTTCGGGCGCAGTGGATTGGCGTTGGGCCGCTCGTACCGGGGCTGCGCTGGTACCCGCCGGCCCACGCACCTCCCGGCTCGCCGCCGAGCAGGCAGTGGCCGAGCTGGCCGTCGCATCGGTGCGGGCCGAGGAACCGGTCCGCTCGGTGACCGGTCTGCTCGACGATCAACCGGTGCCCGCCGCGCGGATCGTCGACCGTCCCGGCTGGATCGGCGCCGCGGCCGATTCCATGTCGTTGCTCACCGGAACCGGAACGGCGGACCGGGGCAGTGCGCTCGCCGGTAAACCGGCGGGCGTGCAGGTGGGTGCCATGCTCGCGTTCCTGTCCACCGCGATCCTCGGCCAGTACGACCCGTTCACCGGCCCCGATGGAACTCTGCTGCTGGTGGCGCCGAATATCGTCGGTGTCGAGCGGGCGCTGGGCGTGGATCCGGCGGATTTCCGTTTCTGGGTCTGCCTGCACGAGGTGACCCACCGGGTGCAGTTCTCGGCGTCCCCGTGGCTGTCCGGCTATATGCGCGAGAACGTCGAGGTGCTCGGTGATATCGAGGACGAGGCGACCTCGGAGATGTTGGCGCGGCTGATCGCCGAGCTCAAGCTGCGACGCAGCGGCGAGGCCTCCGACGATCCGAATTCGCGCGGTGTGGTCGGTTTGCTGCGCGCCACCCAGCCCCCTGCACAGCGCGAGGCGCTGGACCGGCTGCTGATGCTGGGCACCCTGCTCGAGGGGCACGCCGACCATGTGATGGACGCTGTCGGCCCGAGTGTGGTGCCCACGGTCGAGCAGATCCGGTCCGCGTTCGACAAACGGCGCACCCGCCCCGCCAACCCGGTCCAGCGGCTGCTGCGCGCACTGCTGGGAATCGATGCGAAGGTCGCACAGTATGTGCGCGGTAAGGCCTTCGTCGACGAGGTGGTCACAACGGTCGGTATGCAGCAGTTCAATGCGATATGGACCGATGCCGACACCCTGCCGCGCCCCGAGGAGATCGACGACCCACGGCGCTGGATCACGCGAGTCCTGGGCTGACCCCGTGGCGCCATCTCACAGCGCCATGGCACGGCCGATCCGGTTACCGGAGACGCCTGCGGTGCTGACTCTGCGGCACGCCGTCCGGGAATGGCTGGCGCGGTTCCGGCCCGCGGAATCGACGGTGGCCGTCGCGCTGTCGGGCGGGGCCGATTCGCTGGCGCTGACGGCCGCGGCAGTCGCCGAGGCAACGACGGTTGATGCGCTGGTGGTGGATCATCGGTTGCAGGCCGGGTCGGACGAGGTCGCGGCGACGGCGGCGGCCACCGCGCGAGCACTGGGCTGCCGGTCGGTGCGGGTACTGCCGGTCGAAGTGAACGGTCCCGGCGGTATGGAGGCGGCCGCACGCACCGCCCGCTACGAAGCACTGGGCGGTGCGCGCGGTGAACTGCCGGTGCTGCTCGGGCATACGCTCGACGATCAGGCCGAAACCGTGCTGCTCGGCCTCGGCCGCGGCTCCGGAGCGCGCTCGATCCAGGGGATGGCGCCGTTCGACGAGCCGTGGGGCCGGCCACTGCTGGATGTCCGGCGGGAGATCACCCGGCAGTTCTGCGCGGACCTTGGTCTGGCGCCCTATGAGGATCCGCACAATCTTTCTCCGGAGTTCACCCGCGTCCGCCTGCGCACCGAAGTCCTGCCGCTCCTCGAGGATGTGCTCGGCGGTAGCGCGGCGGTCGCGCTGTCCCGTACCGCAGAACTGTTACGCGAGGACAATGCCGCCCTCGACGAGTTCGCTGCCGAACTGCTGGTCCGGGCGGAATTCGGTGGCGCAGGCCTGTCCTGTGCAGTACTCGCCGACGCCGCCCCGGCGGTGCGCCGCCGGACCGTGCGGGCCTGGCTGCTGGCCCGCGGAGTGCGGGTGGTGACAGGCGCACATCTACGGGCGGTGGACGATCTTGTGGCGGCCTGGCGCGGCCAGGGCGGGGTCGCGGTGAGTGGCGGAGAGCGGGGGACCAGGTTGGTCGTCGTCCGCGAGCATGGCAGGCTGACACTTGCCCGCGCGACCGGGTGAGCCGAAACCGAAGGGAAACCAGCTGACGTGTACGGGGACGATATCGCTTCGGTCCTGATCACCGAGGAAGAAATCGAGGCCAAGGTCAGCGAGCTGGCCGAACTGATCTCCAAGCGGTACCCGGCCGATGCCCCGGAGGGGGATCTGCTGTTGGTCGGAGTACTCAAGGGCGCGATCTTCTTCATGACCGACCTCGCCAAGGCACTACCCATCCCGACCCAGCTGGAGTTCATGGCCGTCTCGTCCTACGGGTCGTCCACCTCGTCCTCCGGCGTCGTGCGCATCATGAAAGATCTGGACAAGGACATCGCCGGTCGCAATGTGCTGATCGTCGAGGACATCATCGATTCGGGTCTGACGCTGTCCTGGCTGATGCGTAACCTCTCCACCCGCAACCCGGCCTCGCTGGAGGTGGTGACCCTGCTGCGTAAGCCCGATGCGCTGCGCACGCAGGTAGAGGTGGCGAATGTGGGCTTCGATATCCCCAACGAATTCGTGGTGGGATACGGCCTGGACTACGCCGAGCGCTACCGCGATCTGCCCTATATCGGCACCTTGCATCCGCGGGTCTACGGCGGCGAAACCGACTGAAGATCTGACAGCGGGAATGCTCCCGATCCAGCATGACCACCACTGGCGAACGCGTGACGGTGGGGTAGTTCCCGAACCGAACATGTCGCCACCGGTGAACCGAATGTCCCCACCACTGGCGCCGAGTTCAGCGCGGCCCTCGAAGGGTTCGGCCCGCGTTGTGTTTCAGTGCCCGATGCGATGCGCCGCAAACGCGAGGGTCGGGCGTTGAAACACAACGCCTGAGGGGCCGAACGCTGCGGCGCCGCAGGCGCCGCAAGAAATTCAAGCCGAGATTGCGGGTGGTTCCGCGAAACCTCCGGCGACGGCCCGCTGGCCGAATTCCAGAATGGTCGGCCGGGTGTCGTCGGCACGCCAGGCGACGGCGAGTTCGCACGGCGCGATTCCGGTGAGGGGTCGCGCGGTCAGCCCGGGCCACCGGTACATCGGCACGTTGTTCTCGGCAAGCATGCACAGGCCCAGACCCAGCCCGACGGCTTCCAGCCGGTCTTCCGGGGTGGCGGCCTCCGCGCCGATCTTCGCTGCCCGGCCGTTGCGGGCATCGTTACCCAGCCAGAAATCGCGGACCGCGCCGGCTTCGGCGGGTAGCGCGATGAACGGTTCGTCGATCAGATCGGCGAAGTCGATCATTTCCTGACCCGCCCGAGGGTGATTCTCCGGGAGCAGGACCCAACGTCGCTCGGTACGCAGCACCTGCCAGCGGTAACGGTTGGGATCGGGTAAGGGGAGCCAGATCAGAGCCAGATCGGCTTGGCGGCCGGACAGACCGCTGGATGGATCGGTCCAGGAGGCCTGGTGCAACGCGAGCCGGTGACCGCTGGCGCTTTCCAGATCGCTGAGCAGGCCGCGACCCAGGTTCGATTGCAGGCCGACGCGCAGTACTTCGCCCGCTTCCTGCAGTGAGCCGTTGGTGGTCTCCCAGAGTTCCAGGATCTTGCGGGCACCGCCCAGCAGTTCCTTACCTGCCACCGTGAGTGCAACGCTGCGCTGGTTGCGGTCGAACAGGACCACATCGAGCTGACGTTCCAACTGCCGGATCTGACGCGACAGTGTCGGTTGAGCGATGTGCAGCCGCTGAGCGGCGTTGGTGAAGTGCAGTTCCTCGGCGACGGCGACGAAATACCGCAGATCGCGCAAATGCGGGTCCATAGCACCTTGCTATCAGAATCGTTGCTGAATTTCCAGCCCTAATATGTTCAGAAGGTCCGCATAGCGGCCCCGAAACAGTCGGCAGGTTTGTTAGTGACAGCTTATTCGGTGTCGCGGTGATGTGCACCATCGGTTTCGTGTCGCGCGGTCTGTGTGACGATCGCGGGCGATACGACGTAAAACGCCGGACGTTTCCGGTGGTAGAGCTCTTCATGGAATATGCGGTGCCCACCTCGGGTGATGTAGCCACGGGACTGCCGATGTTGCGGCCGCGGCAGCGGATTCGTGCAATCTGCACCCGACTATGCACGTCAAGTGACATTGATCACAATAGTGTTTCGATGGGCGTCCGATGACGCAGACGACAGCGCCGCGGCCCATCGGTAGCGGACCGCGGCGCGTATCGGTAGATCGAAGATCAGTCGTTGCGGATGCGTTCCTCGTAGGCCTTGCGCTGTTCGCTGTCCACATCGCCGAGGAAGGTCTGCGCCGACCCCATCGAGCGGCCCAGTGCATCGCCCACCGACTGCGGTAGCAGGTTCACGAAAACCGACATTGCGCCCGCGGCCCGCGTCACCCGGGCCTTCGCCCTGGGTTTGGTGATGAGCCGGACCACCGCGGCGGCGATATCCTCCGGCTCCGCGGCCGGCAGTCCCTTGGGCGCGGCGACCCCGGATCCGAGTTCGGTCCGGGTCAGGGTCGGTAGCACCGAAGAGAATTCGACACCGGTCCCGCGGTACTCCTCGCGCAAGGTATCGGTGAAACCCAATACCGCATGCTTGGAGGCGTTGTAGGTCGCCAGACCAGGAATATGGGTCTCACCGGCCAGTGAGGCGATATTGATGATGTGCCCGTGCCTGCGCTCGAGCATCCGGGCCAGCGCGATCTTCGAACCGAGGATCACGCCGTAGACGTTGATGTCCAGGATCCGGCGGGTGATCTGATCGGATTCGTCGACCAGCCGCCCGGTCGGCATGATGCCCGCATTGTTGATCAGTACGTCGATCGGTCCCAGCTCGCGCTCGACATCGTCGAGGAAAGTGGTGAACGATTGCTGATCGGTGACATCGAGCCGGCCGTAGTGGTCGAAATCGTAATCGGTACCCGATTCCTTGACCGTTTTCTCGTCGATATCGCCGATCGCGATCTTCGCGCCCAGTTTCGCCAGCGCCACGGCGGTGGCCAGGCCGATCCCGCGTGCGCCGCCCGTGATCACGACAACCTTGCCGCGGATGGTGCCGGTGGTGGTCATCGTTTGTCTCCCTTGAGTCGGAGCAGGGCGGGCAGGTCGATCCGGCGCATACCGCGCGCACCGGCCGCGCGCATCGCGCCCAGCCCGATCAGGATCTTGTTCAGGTCGTAGGGCATCCAGGTCAGCTCGCGTTCCTGGGTCGGCAACAGCGGTGTGGTGATCGCCTTGGCCTTGCAGTACTTGCGCACGCCCTGGGCACCACCCCAGCGGGCGCCGACGCCGGAATCACCCCAGCCGCCCATCGGCAACGCGAAATTGAACAGGTTGGCGAAAATATCGTTGATATTCACCGCGCCGGCGTTCAACGCGCGCGCGACCCGCTCGCCTCGGGCCTTGTCGCCGGTCCACACCGAGGCGGACAGGCCGTACACCGAATCGTTGGCCAGGCGGACGGCCTCGGCCTCGTCGGCGACCTTCATCACCGGCAGGGTCGGTCCGAAGGTCTCCTCGGTGATACAGGACATGCTGTGGTCGACATCGACGAGGACCGTCGGTTCGAAGAACGTGCCCCCGCCGGTCCGTTTGCCGCCGGTCAGTACTTTCGCGCCCGCGGCCACCGCTTCCTCGACATGCCGGGACACGATCGCGACCTGGCTCTCGTTCGCCATGGCACCGACATCGTTGCGGGGGGTGCGATCGTCGCGCCCCTGGCGCAGGGATTTCACATTCGCGGTGAGTTTGGCGACGAACTCGTCGTAGACCGGGGCCTCGACATAGACCCGCTCCACCGAGATGCAGACCTGGCCGGAGTTGAACATGCCGCCGAACGCGATGCCGTGCGCGGCACGATCCAGATCGGCATCGGCGAGCACGATCGCCGGATCCTTACCGCCCAGCTCCAGGCTGTAGGGAATCATGCGGGCGGCGCAGGCGGCGGCGATCCGGCGGCCGGTGGCGGTGGAGCCGGTGAACTGGATGTAATCGGCGTTGTCCACCACTGCCGCGCCGGTCGCGCCGGCTCCGGTGACGACGGAGAACACCGGGGGTGCGCCGATCTCGGACCAGCCGCGGGCCAGTTCGAGGGCCGACAGTGGGGTGACCTCGGACGGCTTCAAGATCACTGCGGCTCCGGCGGCCAGCGCCGGGATCACATCGAGGATCGGCATGGCCAGCGGAAAGTTCCACGGCGTGATCACGCCGACCACCGGATACGGTTCGAATACCGTGGTCAGTCGTTTCACCCGGGACAGCGGGCTGTGCGGGGCAGGATGCTCGTCGGCCAGGAATTTGGGTGCGCGCCGCGCGTAGTAGCCGATCAGATCGCTGCCGAAGATCGGATCGATGAGGGAGTCCACCCGGGGCTTACCGGTTTCGGACTGGAGGACGTCGGCGAGGGACTCGGTGTTGTCGATGATCCAGTCCTGCAGCTTCAGCAGCCATTCCTTGCGCCCGTTCGCGCCGATGGCCACCCATTCGCGCTGGTGCTCGCGTAGTTCGGCAATTCGCGCCGCAACCTGCTCGGCGGGTGTATCGGCAACGCTGCCGACGACCTCGCCGGTCGCGGGGTTGAGGACTCGGATATCCGCGTCCTGGGGCGGGCCCGTCACAGGCTCGCTATCGGGTCGTTCCGATTCGGTATCGGTCACTGCTGTTCTCCCACTGCGTCGTGCTGGAACTGCTGACGGCCGATCACAGTGGATCAGCGCACAGCACCGATCGTGACACAATTCATCGGTAACTGCCTCAGCATCTCAGAATGCGGGGCAGCTGGTCTGGGGCACCGCGCCCGGTCGCGGCGTCCCGGTAGCGAGCGGTTACAGGTTTTCCCGAGCCAACCGGCGCAGTGGCGGTTCGGAGGTGGGCGGAACACGCCGGTCGGGCAACTCGGTCAACAGGGCGGTGGTCGCCTCGGCGACCGCTGCGACTGCCTTGTCCACCGCGGGTTTGGTGGCCGAACTCAGTCCGGACAGGCCACCGACCTTGCGCACATACTGCAGTGCGGCGGCGTAGATCTCCTCCTCGGTGGCGGCGGGTTCCAGACCTCGCAAGACGGTGATATTTCTACACATGAATGCACATTAGCTCCGGAACCAGTGCCGTGACAGGCCAAGCCGAAAATGTGAAAACACATTGAGCCGACCAGCGCCCGACCGGGGTCCTACACTCACGGTATGGCTGCTGCCGGATTGCCCACGCCGACCCCCTTCCCCT
>NZ_BAFV01000003.1 GCF_000308515.1 Nocardia carnea NBRC 14403
TCGGTCCGGTTGCAGGGTTACGACGGCGCCGAACCGGTTGTCTTCTCGGATGCGGGTGCCCGGGTGGCGGGGCGGGTGCTCGAACCCGGCGAGGCCGCCCGGCTGATACCCCTGCCGGACGGCGGCGCGCATGTCGTGGTCACCGACGGGTGTGCGGGCGGCGTGCTCTGGGAGACCGCCGTCGACGACCCTTGGGTCTATCCCGTCGACCCGAACCCCAACCGCCCGGCGAACGAACACCTCACCCTGTGCGGAGGTGGCGCGTACCGCGGATCCGTGGGCGTGGCCACCGAAAACGGCGACCCCCGCACGGTCAACCGGGTGGACGTCCAGGACTATCTACTCGGCGTGATCCCCGCGGAGATGCCCGCAGGCTGGGACCCCGTCGCGCTCGGGGCCCAGGCCATCGCGGCGCGCTCCTATGCTCTCGCCGAGACACGCTGGCCGTACGCGCAGACCTGCGATACCACCGACTGCCAGGTCTACAGCGGTACCGCCCAGGAGGATCCGCGCACCACCGCCGCGGTGGAGGCCACCGCAGGCCAGGTGCTGCTGCGTGACGGGCGGATTCTGCGGTCCGAGTACTCCGCCGCGCCCGACGGCGGGCAACCTGCCGATATCCAGACTTTCGAGGTGGGCCCGACCCCCGCGGAGCTCGCGGTCGCCGGTCCCATGCCGGCCGCGCCGGGCGACCCGGAGATCCAGGCCGCGCGCCCCGACGGGTCCACGCCCGGTATGCCCGGCAACTCCGTACCGCCGGCATCACCGGAAGGCGATAAGACCGCACCGAACGCGGGCGCCCCGGTGCCGCGGACCCCCGAGGGCAGTCTGCCGACGTCACCGGATGGGACGAATCCGGTGCTACCCGGCCTGAAACCGGGCGAAACGCCCTCGCCGATCGATACTGCCTACGCGGAGATGGGCGGCGCACGCAGTGTGGTCGGCCTGCCCGTCACCCCGGAAATGGCGCTTCCCGACGACGCCGGTAGCTACCGAATGTTCGAGAACGGCGTCATCGTCTACACGCCGACGCTCGGGGCGCAGGTCGTCGACTTCACCACGCTGATGCAGATGGTGCCGAACCTGGAGGAGCCCGCGGTGGGCAGCGCAGATTCGGAAGCAACCGAACCCGGCACGGGCACTCCCGGAACGAGCGAACCCGGAACCACCGAATCGGGTAGTTCGGGAGCCGCCGGAGGCGACCCCGATACCGCTCCGGGCCGCGTGCCGGCGGGTCGCGCCGGGGCCGCAGACGTACCGGAAACCCCCGCCGGCGGGCCTGCGCTGCAGGGGGACCGCCCGGCCGCCGTACCGGGTGCCCAGAAAATCCCTACAGACATGGAGGCGACAGACCTCTTCGACGGTGCGTGAACGCCGCCTCACGACCGCTTGACCTTTACGCTGCGTCAACTTGCACGCTGGAGGAACCGACGCGATACGGAAGAGGTGAGTGGTCGTGGGTGCGGGTTCGGGCACCGGCGAATGGTCCATCCAGGAGCTGGCCGGGGCGGCCGGTACCACCAGTCGCACACTGCGCCATTACGGGCAGGTGGGACTGCTGCCGCCCAGCCGGATCGGCGCCAACGGATACCGCTACTACGACGAGCGTTCCCTGGTGCGGCTGCAGCGGATCCTGCTGCTGCGCGAACTCGGTGTGGGTCTACCCGTGATCGGGGAGATCCTGGCCGGGGAGAAGGACGCCGCCACCGCACTGCGCGCGCAACTGGACCTGTTGCAGGGTGAACAGGACCGGATCCGCCGCCGGATCGAGTCGGTACGCACCACGCTGGGCAAATTGGAAAGAGGTGAACGACTCGTGGCGGCAGAAGTTTTCGAAGAATTCGACCACACGCAATACAAGGACGAGGTCACCGAGCGCTGGGGCGCCGAGGCCTACGAGCGCGGCGACCGCTGGTGGAATGCGCTCACCACGGCACAGAAACAGCAGTTCCAGCAGGATCAGCTCGATATCGCCGCGGACTACGGCCGGGCGTGGCAGGCCGGGCTGGCGCCGGACAGCGCCGAGGTCCGGGCGATCACCCGGCGGCACTACGAATGGGTGACGGCGGGCTGGCAGGGCCGCCGGCCGAGCGCGAAGGAATTCGCCGGACTCGGTGAAATGTATGTCGCGGACGAACGTTTCGGTATCAACTACGACCGGCACGGTAAAGGCACGGTGGAGCTGGTTCGCGACGCGATGAAGTACTACGCGGACACCTATCTCGAATAGAAAACGGGCCGGCGCAGGTGTCCGCACACGAGAAAGTGTGCGGACACCTGCGTTTCACAATGGGTGGGACGAGACGTCGGCGAACTCCATTGCGGCGCGGTAGAGTTCCCGAAAACCTTTATCAGGGGGAGGTCCCATGAGTTATCCGTATGGTCAGCCGCCGCACCAACCGGGATACCCGGCACCGGGTCCCGGTTACCCGGCCCCGGCCTATGCGGCCGCACCCGGCCCGTACGGGCACCCGCAACCCGCGCCGAGCGGGGGAACCGGTATCACCGCAGGCATCCTTGCGTTGCTGGGTGCCCTCTCCAGCGTCGGTATGGCCATCTCCATGTTCATCCTGACCGCTGCCACCTCGGAGAGTTCGCTCACCAACGGGGCGGCGCTGGCCACCGGGGCGCGCCGGCGCAGCAGCTCCTCCAGTAGCAGCAGTAGCAGCGGCACCGACGTGGATATCGATTTCGAGGGCGTCGGCATCATCTGGGGAATTCTGTACCTCATCGTGGCGGTGGCCCTGCTGGTCGGCGGGATCATGCTGCTGAAACGGAGCAGCGCCGGCCGCACCACGGTGATCGTCGCGTGCGTCGCGTTCCTCATCGTCTCGATTTTCGGATTCGGGATCACCGCGATCATCGCCGGTCTTTTCGCTCTCGGGACCCTGATCCTGGCCTCTCTCGGTTCGACCAAGCGGTGGATCGACGCGGCCCGGATGCCTGCCGCGCCCGCCATGGCGGGCGGCTACGGACCCGCTCCGTACGGCTACTGACGGTCCAGGAATCACCGAACTGTCCGACCATGGAGCCCGGCCGGTCGAGCTCACCGGTGCATCCTGTACCGATGCCGGGCGGCACGGTTCCGGCCCCAGATGTCCGGAACCCATCTCACCTGCTGTTACCAACAGTCCGCTGATCCCGACTGGCGCCGGGAAATGCTTCCGATACGCTGGGCTCCCGTGACCGCCGCATCGTCTCCGGGTAACTCAGATAACAACGCACAGTTCGACCTGATCGTCGTCGGCTCCGGTTTCTTCGGGCTGACGGTCGCCGAGCGCAGCGCGAATTTACTCGGCAAGAGAGTCCTCGTGCTGGACCGCCGTCCGCATATCGGCGGTAACGCCTATTCGGAGCCCGAACCCGAAACCGGGATCGAAATACACAAATATGGTGCACATCTGTTCCACACCTCGAACAAGCGGGTTTGGGACTATGTCACGCAGTTCACCGAGTTCACCGGTTATCAGCATCGTGTTTTCGCCCTGCACAAGGGCCAGGCCTATCAGTTCCCGATGGGGCTGGGGCTGGTCTCGCAGTTCTTCGGCCGGTATTTCACTCCGGAGGAGGCCCGCGCGCTGATCTCCGAGCAGTCCGCCGAGATCGAGACCGCCGACGCGCAGAACCTCGAGGAAAAGGCCATCTCGCTGATCGGGCGCCCGCTCTACGAGGCCTTCGTCCGCGATTACACCGCCAAGCAGTGGCAGACCGACCCCAAGGAACTGCCGGCCGGCAATATCACCCGGCTGCCGGTCCGCTACACGTTCGACAACCGCTACTTCAACGACACCTACGAGGGCCTGCCCAAGGAGGGGTACACGAAGTGGCTGGAGAACATGGCGGCCAGTGAACTGATCGAGGTCCGGGTGAACACCGACTGGTTCGACGTGCGCGACGAGTTGCGTGCGCAGAACCCGGATGCCCCGGTGATCTACACCGGCCCGCTGGACCGCTACTTCGACTACGCCGAGGGCGAGCTGGGCTGGCGCACGATCGACTTCGAGACCGAGGTCCTGCCGACCGGTGACTACCAGGGCACATCGGTGATGAACTACAACGACGCCGACCCGCCCTACACCCGCATCATCGAACCCCGGCATTTCCATCCGGAGCGGGACTATCCCACGGACAAGACGGTCATCATGCGCGAGTACTCGCGTTTCGCCCAGACCGGCGACGAACCGTACTATCCGATCAACACCCCTGAAGACCGAGCCAAACTGACTGCGTATCGCGCGCTGGCCAAGCAGGAGACCGCCGCGGCGAAGGTCCTGTTCGGCGGCCGCCTCGGTACCTACCAGTACCTGGATATGCATATGGCCATCGCGAGCGCACTGAACATGTTCGACAATGTGCTGCGGCCGCATCTGGAATCGGGTGCACCGCTGGCCGAGGAGAACAACGACGTATGACCTCTGCATCACTGACGCACAGCGCGTCCGCCACCCGTGCGAAATCACTCCTGCAGCGGGTGATCCTGCCCCGTCCGGGTGAGCCGCTGGATGTGCGCACTCTCTACTTGGAAGAGTCGGCGACCAACGCGCGGCGCGCACATGCCGGCACCCGGACCTCGCTCTCGGTGGGCGCGGAGTCCGAGGTGTCGTTCTGCACCTATTTCAACGCGCTGCCGGCCAGTTACTGGCGGCGCTGGAGCATCCTCGATTCGGTGGTGCTGCGGCTGGAGCTGGCCGGGCACGGGCGGGTCGATATGTACCGGTCCAAGGCCGACGGCTCGCGTATCCACGTGCAGGGCCAGGAGTTCGCGGTGGCGCCCGGCGCCGAAACCGTGACACTCGAACTGGAGACCGATTTCGGGCCGTTCGAGGACGGCGGCTGGCTCTGGTTCGATATCACCACCGATACCGCGGTGACGCTGGTGTCCGGCGGCTGGTACGCGCCGATCGAAGCGCCCGGCGAGGGCCGGATCGCAGTCGGTATGCCGACCTTCAACCGCCCCACCGACGCGGTGAAAACGCTGGCCGCGCTCGGCGCCGACCCGCTGGTGCTGGCACAGATCGACGCGGTGATCATCCCCGATCAGGGCACCCGCAAGGTTGTCGACGAACCCGGTTTCGACGAGGCCGCTGCCGTACTGGGCGACCGGCTCGCCATTCACGATCAGCCGAATCTCGGCGGATCCGGTGGATACAGCCGGGTGATGTACGAGGCACTGAAATCGACCAGTGCCGAATTCATCGTCTACATGGACGACGATATCGAGATCGAACCCGATTCGATTCTGCGTTCCCTGGCTTTCGCCCGTTTCGCCGAATCTCCGGTGTTGGTGGGCGGCCAGATGCTCAACCTGCAGGAACGTTCGCACCTGCATGTGATGGGCGAGGTGGTCGACCGCAATATCTTCATGTGGTCGGCGGCGCCGAATGTCGAATACGATCACGATTTCGCGAAGTACCCGCTGCGTGACCGGGACAATTCGAAACTCCTGCACCGGCGTATCGACGGTGATTTCAACGGCTGGTGGACCTGCGTCATTCCGCGGCAGGTGGCCGAACAACTCGGGCAGCCGCTACCGCTGTTCCTGAAATGGGACGATGTCGAATACGGGTTGCGAGCCCGGGAAGCCGGTTATCCGACGGTCACCCTGCCGGGTGCCGCGGTCTGGCATATGGCGTGGAGCGATAAGGACGACGCCATCGACTGGCAGGCATATTTCCATCTGCGCAACCGCCTGGTCGTGGCCTCGCTGTACCAGCCGGGTAACGGGCGCGCCATGATCGCGCATACGGTCAAGGCGACCGTCAAACATCTGCTCTGCCTGGAATATTCGACGGTCGCCGTCCAGAATCTGGCGATCCGCGATTTCCTGGCCGGTCCGCAGCGCCTTTTCGAACTGCTGCCCAGCGCGCTGGGCGCGGTACACGAACTGCGCAAACGATATCCGGACGCGGTGACCCTGCCGTCCTCGACCGAACTACCGCTGGCCAGCGGTATCGGGGTCGGCGCGGTGGCCGAACCGGCCAACCCGATCGCCAAGATCGTACGGCTCGGCAAAGGCGTGCTGAACAATCTGCGGCCGGCGCATCCGGAGCATCACGAGCGCCCGCAGCTCAATGTGCCGACCCTGGACGCGCGCTGGTTCCTGCTCTCCCAGGTCGACGGAGTCACCGTCACCACCGCCGACGGGCGCGGTGTGGTGTACCGGAAACGGGATCCGCGGCAGGCCTACGGGCTGCTGCGCGAAGCGCTGCGATTGCGTAAGGAACTCGCCGACCGGATGCCGGAGATGCGGCAGCGCTATCGTGCCGCGCATGCCGAACTCACCGGTACCGCCGCGTGGGAGAAGGTTTTCGGTATCGACGGTAGTACGGAGACCCAGCGGTGAATGCGATGAACCCCAGCCTGCAGGATTCGGCCGCCGGGCAGGCCCCGCCCGAGGTGAAGATCATCGAGGCGGTGCAGGGTGCCATCGCGACCCCGCCGGTGATCTCGGCGGCGCGCGGTATGTCGCATTTCGGTGAGCATGCGCTCGGCTGGGTCGCGATCGCCGCGGCCGGTGCACTCGCCGACAAGCCCCGCCGGCGGCAGTGGGCCGGGGTTGCCGTCGGCGCCGTCGGCGCGCACGCGGCGTCCATCGTGATCAAGCGCATAGTGCGCCGCCCGCGACCCCATGCGCCGTCGGTGCAGGTCAACGTCGGTACGCCGAGCAAACTCAGCTTCCCGTCCTCACACGCGACGTCGACAACGGCGGCGGCGGTGCTGCTCGGAAAATTGACCGGGCTACCCTTGCCAGCGGTGCTCGTACCGCCGATGTTGCTGTCCAGGGTCGTTCTCGGGGTGCATTACCCCTCCGATGTGATCGCCGGTTCCGCGCTCGGCGCCGCGTCCGCCGCCGTCCTGCTCGCCGCCGAAAAGAGACTCGACAGTGACCGTACAAGACGAAAAGGCGCTGCCTGATATGAGTGAAGAGCCCACCGGCGTCGATCTGGCCGAGTCCGAGGTCAAGGGACCACCCAAGACCTTGGTCGGTGGCCTGATCAAGGCCGCACGCCCGCGCCAGTGGGTGAAGAATGTCCTGGTGCTGGCGGCGCCGATGGCCGCCGGGTCGGTCACCGATCTGGATGTGCTCGCCCACGTCGGGATCGCGTTCGTGGTCTTCTGTATGGCCGCCTCGGGTATCTACCTGGTCAACGACGCGATGGATGTCGAGGCCGATCGGGCCCATCCCACCAAACGGTTCCGTCCGATCGCGGCCGGTGTGGTTCCGGTGAACCTGGCCTTCGCGCTGGCGGCGGTGCTGCTGATCGGCTCGATCGGGCTCTCCTTCGTGGCGAACTGGCAGCTCGCCGCCGCCATCGGCGTGTACGTCGGCGTCCAGCTGGCCTACTGCTTCGGTCTCAAGCACCAGGCCGTCCTGGATATCTGCATCGTGTCCTCGGGCTTCCTGCTGCGCGCGGTGGCCGGTGGTGTGGCCGCCGGAATCCCGCTGTCGCAGTGGTTCCTGCTGATCATGGCCTTCGGGTCGCTGTTCATGGCGGCCGGTAAGCGGTATGCCGAACTACAGCTGGCACTTTCGACCGGGGCCAAGATTCGCAAATCCCTGGAGTACTACACCCCGACCTACCTACGATTCACCTGGAGCCTGGCTGCCACGGCGGTCGTGGTCTTCTACGGACTGTGGGCTTTCGAACAGGGTGCGGCCAAAGATACGGAGTGGTTTGCTCTCTCGATGATCCCGTTCACCGTCGCGATTCTGCGGTACGCCGTGGATGTCGACGGTGGTGAAGCGGGGGAGCCGGAAGAGATCGCCTTCGGAGACCGCGTCCTGCAGTTGCTCGCCATTGCCTGGATCGGAGCGGTAGGTGTCGCTGTCTATCTCTTCTGACGAGATTGCGGTAGCCGAACAAGAAAAGACCGGCGAGGGGGCTGCCACCGAGCAGTCCCGCTCGTCGGCGCGTCCCACCTGGATACCGCGTGCGGTGTTCGCGGGTGGGATCGTGGCGACTGTCGCGCTGTTCGCCTTCGGCGCCTGGCAGCGGCGCTGGATCGCCGACGACGGTCTCATCGTGCTGCGTACCGTGCGCAATCTGCTGGCCGGTAACGGCCCGGTGTTCAACCCGGGTGAGCGGGTGGAGACCAACACCAGTACGGCATGGACCTACACGGTCTGGTTCTTCAGCTGGGTGACCCAGGCCCGGCTCGAGTATGTCGTCCTGGGCGTCGCGCTGACACTGTCGCTGCTGGCGCTGGTGTTCGCGATGTTGGGTACGGGCAAGCTGTGGGGTCCGGCCTCGTCGACGCTGCTGCTACCGGCCGGTGCGCTGGCCTATATCGCCGTCCCGCCGGCCCGCGACTATGTGACCTCCGGCCTGGAGAACGGCCTGGTCATCTGCTGGATCGCGCTGCTGTGGCTGCTGCTGATCCGCTGGAGCAAAGCTGAACGCCCCGGCGTTCCCGGGTTGCTGGGACTGGCATTTCTCGCGGGCCTGGCCCCGCTGATCCGGCCGGAGATGGCGGTGGTCGGCGGACTGGCGCTGCTGTTGATCTTCTTCGCTCCGATGCCGGCCTCGCGGTTGCGGCCGTGGCTGCTGCGCGGCCTGATCGTCGCTGTGGCCGGCGCGCTACCGCTGTGCTACCAGGTCTGGCGGATGGGTTACTACGGGCTGCCGTACCCGAACACCGCGGTCGCCAAGGATGCGGGCGGGGCCAAATGGGGGCAGGGCCTCACCTACCTCTGGGATCTCGCGGGCCCGTATTACCTCTATGTGCCACTGGCGATTCTGCTGATCGCGGGCCTGGTGGCGGCGCGGGTGTACCGTGCCGAACCGGTCGTCGTGGATCGTGCCGCGGAGCAGAACCCGGCGGGAGAGAAGCCCGGTCGATTGCGCCGGCTGCGCGAACGGCTGCGGACCCCGGCCGCAGTGGTCACGCTGGTGCTGGGCGCCGCGGTGATCCTCACCGTCTACGCACTGCGGGTCGGTGGCGATTTCATGCACGGCCGGATGCTGCTGCCGCAGCTGTTCCTGTTCCTGCTGCCGGTTGCGGTGCTGCCGCTGCGGTTGCCCGAGGGTGGAGTCCGGGCATTGACACGCCGGGACGCCCCGGCCTTCGGCCTGCTGGTGGTTGCGCTGGCGGGAACGGTGGTCTGGGCCCTGATGGCTTCGGGGACCACCGCGATCCAAACCGGAACCAAGATCGATGACTCCGGTATCGTCGACGAACGTATCTACTACGTCCTCAACACCGGCCATGACCACCCGATCCGCGCCGAGGACTACCTCGACTACGCGCGGATGCGGCCCATGGTGGAGGCCATCGAGAACACGCCCGACGGTGGCCTGCTGCTGAATTCGCCCTCGTTCATGTTCTGGTATATCGCACCGCCGCCGGTTCCGATTCCGCCGGATGGCGCGGGGCATACGGTCTACTTCCTCAACCTCGGTATGACCAGCATGAATGTCGGGCTGGATGTCCGGGTCATCGATCCGATGGGTCTGGCCTTCCCGTTGGCCGCGCATACCGAACGACTCGAGGACGGCCGTATCGGTCACGACAAGAGCCTCTACCCGGACTGGGTGATCGTGGAAACCGGCATGGTGGACCGTAAACCGTGGCTGCCCTGGTACATGGACGAGGACTGGGTGGAACAGGCCCACGTCGCCATGTCGTGCCCGCAGACCCACGCACTGCAGCTGTCCTACAAGGGGCCGTTGACCTTCGAACGCTTCAAGCACAATCTGTTGAACGCCTTCGATTTCGCCTCCTACCGCATAGATCGCGTCCCGGAGTATGAGATTCAACGCTGTGGCCTGGTCGATCCCGTACCGCCGGTGCGCTGAGCTGCCCTTTCACCGATAGCCTTTCGGCACTGCCGGATCGGCGTGGGTTCCCGGCGGGCGGCTGTGGGCGTGTCACGCTATTGTGCTGGCGTCCGTTCTCGGTACGCACGCAGCCGGGAACCGGCGTCGGACCACGCGATCGATGGGTCGCACGACGGAGGGTGGGAGTAATGCGAGGCGTTATCGGCCGCGGCCAACGGACCGGCCACCCAGGGCGGCGGCTGGGCAACCGGCTGAAACGAGCGGCGCTGCTCTCCCTGGCGGTACTGCTGCCGGTGGGAATGTCGGTCGCCGGTCCGGACGCTCCGGCCTCGGCGCGTTTCGATCCCGCTTTCGGGTTCGACTTCTGGGTCGAATCCCCGGAGATGGGGCCGATCAAATCGCGTATCTTCCGCGCCGCGGACGGCAACACCGGCCGGGTGGTCTACGCGCTGGACGGGATGCGCGCCCGCGACGATCTCAGCGGCTGGGAGATCGATACCGATGTCGCCCGTGAGCTCACCAAATGGAATATCAACGTGGTCATGCCGGTCGGCGGCCGCTCCAGCTTCTACGCGGATTGGAACGCGCCGAGCAATTTCTTCGGCCTCGGCAGTTCCGGTAGCGCCGGCGATGCCAGCGGGTCGGCGGCGGATTCGGGTTCGGGGCTCGCCTCGGGTTCGGCGGCCGGGCTGGGCCGGTCCAACACCTACAAATGGGAAACCTTCCTGACCCGTGACCTGCGCTGGGCGCTGCGCGACCGGCTCGGCTTCAACCCGAACGGAAACGGCGTCTTCGGGCTGTCCATGGGCGGCAGCGCGGCACTCGCCCTCGCGGCATACCATCCGGACCAGTTCCGGTACGCGGCCTCTTATTCGGGCTACCTGAACGTATCCGCGCCCGGTATGCGTGAGGCCCTGCGGGTGGCCATGCTGGACGCCGGCGGTTTCAATATCGACGCAATGGCGCCACCGTGGAGCCCGCAGTGGCTGCGGATGGACCCGTTCGTCTTTGCGCCGATGCTGCGCGCCAACAACACCCGGCTCTGGATATCGGCCGGGAGCGGGCTGCCCGCGGCCGCGGACGGGCTTGATATGCACACCGTGAACGCCATGGGGCTGGAGGCACTGGCGCTGGTCAACACCAGGGCATTCCAGGCCCGCATGATGTCGCTGGGCGCCCAGAACGTCACCTACGATTTCCCGGCTGTCGGCGTGCACAACTGGCGGTACTGGACCGAAGAGGTGTACCGGATGATCCCGGATCTCTCGGCGAATATCGGCTGATCCCGCCCGCCTTGACCGGACCGGACGGTTTGTTTTGCGGAGACGTTGCCGCGCCCGTTCACTGGGGCGCGGGGCAACGAAATCGCAGCCGCGCCACGCGTATGCACGTGACCTGCGCCACTATCTGGCAACATGAACATGCATCTGGCCGATTGATGCGCCAGGAACATGTATCCAGGTAACGGCTCCCGTATCCAACGGGTGCTGTGGTCTATGTATCCGATATGGGGCCGGTAACGTAGCTCGTGGTTTGCTGTCCGGCTGTCCAGGCGAAAGGTCTAGTCGAATGCGAAGTGCGCGAAGGCTCAGATCGGTCCGATCCCGGCGGTGGATCGGTCGTTGGGCACTGGGTATCACCGTGGCACTGCTCGTCCCGCTCGCGGTGTCGCTGTCCGATACGGGCGCCCCGGTCGAGGCGGCACCCAACCCTCGGGGATTCGATTTCGTGGTCGATTCCCCCGAGATGGGCCCGGTCAGGTCACGGATCTTCCGGGCCAAGGACGGCAACACCAACCGCGTCGTCTACGCCTTGGACGGTATGCGCGCCCCCGAGACGCACAGCGGCTGGGAGTTCGACACCAATGTCGCCGACGCGCTCACCGACTGGAATATCAACGTCGTCATGCCGATCGGCGGTATGTCCAGCTTCTACGCCGATTGGAATGCGCCGAGTTCGTTCTTCGGGGCACCGCCGACCGGGTCGTCGTCGGGTTCCGGCGCACTCAACGTGATATCCGAAGGGCCGGGCAAAAGCTATCGCTACGCCTGGGAAACGTTCATAAATCAGCATCTGCGCTGGGCATTGCGCGACCGGCTCGGATTCAACCCGTACCGCAACGGCGTATTCGGATTGTCGATGGGCGGCAGCGGCGCACTGACCCTGGCCGCCTATCACCCGGACCAGTTCAGTTTCGCCGGTTCCTACTCCGGCTACCTGAACATCTCCGCGCCGGGTATGCGTGAGGCCATCCGGATGGCCATGATCGATGCCGGTGGGTACAACGTCGACTCCATGGCGCCGCCGTGGGGTCCGCAGTGGCTGCGGATGGATCCGTTCGTTTTCGCGCCGTTGCTACGCGACCACAACACCCGCCTGTGGATATCCGCCGGTAGCGGGTTGCCCGCCCCGGCCGACGGATTCAACGGCAATACCGTGAACGGAATGGCGCTGGAGGCGCTGGCGCTCGCCAACACCCGGTCGTTCCAGCTGCGGATGATGTCGCTGGGTGCGAACAATGTCACGTACTCGTTCCCGCAGGCGGGCATCCACTCCTGGACGTACTGGGAAGCCGAAGTACATCGGATGATTCCGGATTTGTCCGCGAATATCGGATAACCGGCGGTTGGGGGGCCGGGACCGGCCCGCGCGACCACAGCAGTGTGCCCGCCACCGAGACTTCTCGGTGGCGGGCACACTGCTGTCGATGGGAATTCGCCCATGGTTCGTATTCCGTTACACAACCCCGGTCAGAGCACGATTTCGATAACGGAGGAATATCACGGCCCACCGAGACATCAACGCTTCGGCAAGGTATCGTCACGGGGCGATCACAACGTTCTCGCGGCGGATTTCGGCCATCCGATCAGCACGGCCTTGCTTGGGCTCGATGAGGTCGAATAAGGTCCAGCGAGCGCATCTGTGACCAGATCGTTGTAGCGCTGTCGGCCGATGGTTGGTCGGGACCGGCCGCCGGCGCCGCCGAGGAGAAACGGGGTGTTGTCCGCGCAGCGGTGGCGTACAACACCACAACAGCAGAAAGAGAGCAGAATTCATGCGTTTCGGCAGGGCAGCCGGCCCGAAGAGAAGTATTGGGCGGTCTCGGGCACCTCGCAGTTGGCGTAACCGGATTCTGGCAATCGGTGCGGCGGCATTCGCGCTACCGGTCGCTGCGGGTCTCGCGGCTCCGACCGCCGTGGCCTCGCCGGCGACGCCGGTCCACCGGGCGGGCCTGGAGGAACTGATGGTTCCCTCCAGTATGGGCCCCATCAAGGTCCAGGTGCAGTGGGCGGCGCGCGGTGGTAACGCCGGGCTCTACCTGCTCGACGGTCTCCGCGCCCGCGAAGACCGCAACGCCTGGTCCTTCGAGACCAACGCGCTCCAGCAGTTCGCGAACGACAACATCTCGCTGATCATGCCGGTCGGCGGCCAGTCCAGCTTCTACGCCGACTGGTACTCGCCCAGCAACACCAACGGCCAGAAGTTCACCTACAAGTGGGAAACGTTCCTCACTCAGGAACTGCCCGCGTTCCTCGAGGGCCACGGTGTCTCCCGCACCAACAACGCGATCGCGGGCCTGTCGATGGGTGGTAGCGCCGCGCTGGCGCTGGCCGCCTACCACCGGGACCAGTTCAAGTCGGCCGCTGCCTACTCCGGCTACCTGAACATCTCGGCGCCGGGTATGCGTGAGGCCATCCGGATCGCCATGCTGGACGCGGGCCGCTACAACGTCGACTCGATGGCCGCCCCGTGGAGTCCGCAGTGGCTGCGTATGGACCCGTTCGTCTTCGCGCCGCAGCTGCGCGGCCTGCCGATGTACATCTCGGCGGCCAGCGGGCTGCCGGGTCCGCACGACAAGCCGGCGGGTGCGATCGGTGCGTTCAACACCGGTAACGCCATGGCACTGGAAGCACTGTCGCTGGTGAACACCCGCGCCTTCCAGTCGCGGCTGAAGTCGCTCGGCATCAACGCCCACTTCGACTTCCCGAACGTCGGCACCCACTCCTGGAAGTACTGGGAGAGCCAGCTCTTCGCTTCCCGCAAGATGTTCCTGGATTCCACCAACGGCTGGTGACAAGAACGACACGCTGATCGGTTGCCGCTGAACCGATAGCACCGCGCAACGGCGCCACCTGCAAAGCAATACGAGCAGGTGGCGCCGTTGCTGTTTCCGGGTCACGACGGTGATCAACTGATTTGCTGTCCGCGCGTCTACCGGGAATCCGCCGGTGACGGCGGTACAAACAGTGTGTGGCAGGGAAGAAACGCGTTAGAGGGGGTTCGACCGGCCGATCCGGTGTACGTGCCCGGCGCGGGCTCGCCCTACTGGCGGCCGCGCTGGTGTTGCCCTTCGCCGCCGCCCAGGCTCCGGCGCCTGCCCAGCCCACCGCGGCCGCCGCACCGGCGACGATCCGCGATATCGTCTGGCATTCCGACCGGCACGTCGCTATCTGGGTGAATTCGCCTGCCATGGGCGCACCCATCCAGGTCCGGTTGCTGCTGGCACGGGACTGGAACACCTCGCCCAACGCGAAGTTCCCGGTGCTCTACATGCTCGACGGGTTGCGCGCTACCGACGACAACAGCGGCTGGATTGCCGAAACCGGCGCTGTCGATTTCTTCGCCGACAAGAACGTCACGGCCGTGCTGCCGGTCGGCGGCCAGGCCAGTTTCTATTCGGATTGGCTGGAACCCGACAACGGCAAGAACTACAAGTGGGAAACCTTTCTCACCAAGGAACTTCCGCCCCTGCTGGAAAGTCGATGGCGCGCCACCGATACCCGCGGAATTGCCGGACTCTCCATGGGCGGCACGGCTGCCATGTTCCTGTCCGCCCGCAACAGCGATTTCGCGAAATTCGCCGCCTCCTACTCCGGTTTCCTCACCACCACGAGTACGGGTATGCCGCAGGCGATCCGGCTCGCCATGATCGACGCGGGCGGATTCGACGCCGCGGCCATGTGGGGTCCGCCCGACAGCCCGCTGTGGGAGGAACACGATCCGGTGTACCTCGCCGACCGCCTGAAAGGTAAATCCCTCTATATATCCAGCGGGACCGGCGCCTCCGGAAAACACGACGAAGGATCCGAGATCCCGGGAGTCACCCCGAATATGTTCGGGATGGGCCTGGAAACACTCTCGCTGATCACCTCCCAGAATTTCGTTTCGAAGCTGCACGAACTGCGCATCCCCGCGACCGTCAAATACCGCTCCGCCGGTACCCATACCTGGCCGTACTGGGATTTCGAACTGCGCCAGTCCTGGCCCCAGGCCGCCGCCGCACTCGGTGTACCCGCCGCGAAACCGGAATGCGCTGTCGGTGGTGCCATCGCCGCCGTGGCGGCCGGCAACGGCTGGCTCGGCACCTGCCTCACCGGCGAATACCGGGTGCCGGGCGGCGTGGCCCAGGATTTCCTGCACGGCCGGGTCTTCTTCACTCCCGAGGCGGGCGCGCACCCGGTGGCCGGCCGTATCGGTGGCGGTTATCAGGCCGCTTCCGGACCGCACGGTGCGCTCGGCCTGCCGATCGGCGGCGAAACACCACTGCCGGACGGCCGGGGTCGTTATCAGCCCTTCCAGCACGGGTCGCTGTACTGGACACCGGAAACCGGCGCGCAGATGGTGCGCGGGGCGATCCTGGCCGAATGGGGCCGTCAGGGCTACGAGGGCGGCCCGGCGAAATACCCGGTGGGGCCGGAGGTCCGGACACCGCATCGCGACGGCGCGGTGCAACCCTTCGAAGGCGGCCCGTTCTATTTCAGCCCCGCCACCGGTGCCCACCGGGTGGAAGGGCTCATCCTCGGCAAATACGCCGAACTGGGTTTCGAGAACAGTTGGCTCGGCTTCCCGGTGGCTCCCGAACTCCCGTTGAAGGATTTCGGCAGGTACAGCGGGTTCGAGGGCGGCAACATCTACTGGAGTCCGCTCTCGGGTGCCTGGACGGTCCGCAACGGCCCGATCATGGACGCCTGGCGCGACGCGGGATTCGAGAACGGTCGCCTGGGCTTCCCGATCAGTGACGAATTCGCCATCCCGGGCGGGGTGCAGCAGAATTTCCAGCACGGCGTGATCACTGTCCGGGACAATCGTGCCGAAGTGCTGTATTGATGGCGCCGCCTCCGGCAGCGCGGGGTTCGGGGCCCTATGGGTCTCGTTCTTCACTCCGACGCTCCTCCGCTTCGCTCCCCCGCTCTGTCGCTCCAGAACGAGACGGGCCCCGAACCGTTGAGGTCGGCAAATCAGGGATAGGTTGGGCGGTGATGCACTTTTCCGGCGGTCTACCCACGCGCTGCAGAGCATCGACAGCGCCGCGCAGCGTTGATCTGGGTTCTGGTATTACCCTCGGAGGGCGCGGCCCGCGACTACTGCGGCGGGCCCGGACGTAACCCGACGGTCAAACCAGTGGTTCGGCGGCACTCGACAGGGGTGCCGTGAACCAGCGCGCAACGGCGCGCCGGAACACAGGATGGAATGTATGTATCGGACCCGAGGCACGATGCTCGGTGTGGTGGCGGCCGTGGCGGCTGCCGGACTGCTCGCCGGCTGCGGCGACGAGGAATCGACCGCGACCAGCACCCCGACGCTGTCGACCCCGGCCGCCGCATCGTCCGAGAGCTCGGCGCCGGCGCCCGCGCCGGGGGAACAGACGCCCGCGCCCGAGCCGCCGGCTCCGGCTCCGGAGGAGAGCGCCGCTCCGGAGGAACCTGCGGAGGAAATGGAGCGTCCCGCGCCGGTGGAGCCTCAGGAACCCGCGGCCGCGGAGCTCGGCCCCAAGGAACAGACCTATATCGATGAGCTGGCGAAACAGGGTGTGACCCCGTCGACCCCGGATACCGCGCTGAGTATCGGTTCCTACGTGTGCAGTCAGGTGGCGCAGGGCACCCCGGACCCCGCCATGCTCACCTGGGTGACCGCGATGGCCGGTGCGGATGCGGCCTTCGATCCCGCGAAGATGCCGGTCGAGCAGGCGGGACAGATCTACATCAATACCGCGAAAGCGCACTACTGCTAGTGGTTGCCGGTGAGTAGGGGACGTTCCGGAGCCCGTCGGTCGAGGTCGGCGGGCTGTTTGACGCTGCTCGCGCTCGGTGTGGCCGGGCTCGTCATCGTGATAGTGCTCTGGTATCTGCTGGCCGGGTGCCTGCGCGAACCGCCGCCGGCGCCCGGGCCGGAGCCGGGGCCGGAGGAGCCGACCAGCCAGCCGGCGAGCTGCCCGGATGTGCAGATGATTTCGGTGCCGGGTACCTGGGAGTCGAACAGTACCGACGACCCCTACAACCCGTCGGCCAACCCGGCTTCGCTGATGCTGAACATCAGCGATCCGGTGCGGGAACAGTTCCCGGACCAACGAGTCGACGTGTACACGGTTCCCTACGTCGCGCAGTTCTCCAACCCGATAGCGTTCCCGCCGGACGGGCAGGCCTCCTACAACGTCTCGCGGTCCGAGGGCATGCGGCGAACATTCGATTTCCTGACCCAGCGTCACGAAGAATGCCCACTCACCACATATGTGCTGGCCGGGTTCTCGCAGGGCGCGGTGATCGCAGGGGATATCGCCGAACAGATCGGTAAGGGCAATGGCCCGGTGCCGGCCGACCGGGTGCTCGGGGTGACCCTGATCGCCGACGGCCGCCGATCCGGTGAGCCGGGACCGGGGCAACCGATCCAGGTGGGTACCCCGCCGCCCGGTATCGGCGCGGAGGTCGCGCTGGCCGGGTTGAGCGTGCCCGGGATCACGATGACGGGGGCGCGTGAGGAAGGTTTCGGCGAAATCGCCGACCGGGTCTACACGGTCTGCGCACCCGGCGACCTGATCTGTGACGCACCGCGCAATGCGCTCAGCCCCGGCAATATCGTCGGCAGCCTGGGCACACTCACGGCCGCCGTCGGTAACCCCGTGCACAGCCTGTACCACAACTTCGTGGTGGAGCCCGACGGAACCACGGCCACCCAGTGGGCGGCGAACTGGGCTACCGGCCTGGTCGAAGGCGCGCCGCAGCCGCCGCATTCATGACGCGATCGTCCGGTCGGGGCAGTGTTGCCATGCGGCGATACCGCAGGCAGCAGCATGAGGCCGCACAGTCAGGAAGGCGACCGGCGCACGGCGGCGGCGACCCAGACACCCGGCGCGGCCCGTTCGGCTCGAGTAGGCCAAATTGTCCCTGGTGAGCCGCTGTTGCGGTGGACCCGCGAAGTGCGGGCGGCGTGTTGTGACAATTCACCGCACGCAGCGTGTTCCTTCCCCCGCAGCACGCTGTAAAGTGCGCTGGTGATCGCGCGTCCCGGCCCTGCGCCGGCCGGGATACGCAGTGACTTCCGATATCCAGGAGCATGAGTTCATGACAGAAGCCGCCGCACCGGTGGATGAGTTGAGCGCGCTGGGCACTCCGTTGCGAAAGTTCCGCTTCGCCGCCGCCGGCGAGGGGAACAAGCAGGAAGGTGGCGCCCGCAAGTTCATCCAAACGGCGCAGCAGGCCGAGGAGTACGGCTACGACACCTTCGTGGTGCCGGATCATCTCGGTGACCAGATCGGTCCGATCGCCGCCCTCGGCGCGCTGTCCCAGGCCACCGACAAGATCCGCCTCGGCACCTCGGTGCTGGCCAACGGCTTCCGGCACCCGGTGGTGCTCGCCAAGGACCTCGCCACCATCGATGTGCTGTCGAAAGGCCGGCTCGAGGTGGGCATCGGGGCCGGTTGGAAGGCCGACGAATTCGCCGCCGCCGGGCTGGACTACGACCGCCCCGGAATCCGGCTGGCCAAACTCGACGAGACGCTGACCATCCTCGATGTGCTGCTGCGTGGGCAGGAATGCACCTTCGAGGGCAAGTACTACCAGGTGCGCGGTATCAAGGGGACGCCACGGCCGCGGCAGGGGCCCCGTCCGCCGCTGTGCACCGGTGGTGGTGGGCCGCGCATGCTGAAGCTGGCCGCCAAACACGCCGACATCATCTCGGTGGTACCGGTCACCACACCGAAAGGTCAGGGCCTGCTGTCCAGCATCACCCTGGAGAAGACCATCGAGAAGGTGGAGTTGATCAAGGAAGCCGCCGGGGAGCGGTTCTCCCAGATCGAGCTGAACTGGGCCGTTACCGCGATCGTCATCACCGACGACCGGGAGAAAATGGCGGAAATGGCCCTTGCGGCCCTGGACCGCGGACAGCTTCCCGACCTCGAGGTGGATACCCAGCTCACTGTGGAGGACATCCTGAACTCCCCGTATGTGGCCATCGGCACGTTCGAGGAGATCGCCGACCAGATGCGGCGGGTGCGCCAACTCACGGGCATGTCCTATATAGGCATCTACCCGACCCAGATGGACGCTTTCGCGCCGGTGATTCCCTTGCTCCGGGAGGAGTGAGAAGCTCATCTCTGTAACATGTCTCTGGTTTGAGAACATCTAGCCGATAGCGGTCACCGCGCAGACCGCACACCGAACCTGCGGGAAAAGTTCTCGGATGAGAGCACCGCGGCGAAAGCGAGTCGGGGCCACACAGTAAATAACGGTCATCGTGCCGTTGCGGCGTGCGCCTCGGAGGAGAAGGAATGGACGAGACTTTCGACGACTACCTGGACGAGAACGGGAACATCACCATTCCCGATGATCGCACCCTGGTCGACCACGTCGAGAAGCACACCCGCAACGACGCGAACACCTTGGCGTACCGCTACATCGACTATTCGCGCGAACGCGATGGTGAGGTACACGAGCTGACGTGGCAACAGTTCGGGGTCCGGCTGCGCGCGGTGGCCGGTCGACTGCAGCAGGTCACCAAACCCGGTGACCGGGTGGCGGTACTCGCACCGCAGGGCCTGGACTACGTGATCTCCTTCTTCGCCGCCATCTACGCGGGCGCGATCGCGGTGCCGCTGTTCGATCCCGACGAGCCCGGTCATACCGACCGGTTGCACGCGGTGCTCGGCGACTGCGAACCGTCGGCCATTCTCACCGCCAGTTCGTCCGCGGCCGGCGTGCGCCAGTTCTTCCGTTCCCTGCCCGCCGCGCAGCGCCCACGCATCATCGCCGTCGACGCGATTCCCGACAGTGTCGGGGAAAGCTGGGTGCGGCCCGATATCTCGGTGGACGATATCGCCTACCTGCAGTACACCTCGGGTTCCACGCGCACCCCGGCCGGTGTGGAGATCACCCACCGCGCCGTCGGCACCAACCTGCTGCAGATGGTCGACGCCATCAATCTGGACTGGAATTCGCGCGGTGTCACCTGGCTGCCGCTGTTCCACGATATGGGCCTGCTGACCGTGATCCTGCCCGCCGTGGGCGGCAAGTTCATCACCATCATGTCGCCGGCCTCGTTCGTGCGGCGCCCATACCGCTGGATCAAGGAGCTCGCCGCCGCCTCCGACGGCGCGGGTACCTTCGCCGCGGCCCCGAACTTCGCGTTCGAACATGCCGCCGTGCGCGGGCTGCCGAAGAACGGTGAATCGCTGGACCTGTCCAATGTGATCGGCCTGATCAACGGCAGCGAACCGGTGACCACCTCGTCGATGAAGAAGTTCAACGAGGCCTTCGCCCCGTACGGCCTGCCGAAGACGGCCATCAAACCGTGCTACGGCATGGCCGAAGCCACCCTGTTCGTCTCGGCCACCAAGGCGGAGGACGAGGCCAAGGTCACCTATGTCGACCGCACCGAGCTGAACGCCGGCCGGATGGTGCAGGTCGAACCGGGTTCGGATAATGCGATCGCCCAGGTCAGCTGTGGTTATATCGCCCGCTCGCAGTGGGCCGTGATCGTGGATCCGGAATCGGTCGACGGTACGCCACGCGAACAGCCCGACGGGCACGTCGGCGAGATCTGGCTGCACGGCAACAACATGGGTATCGGGTACTGGGGCCGCGAGAACGAAACGAATGCGACCTTCCGGAACAAGGTCACCGAGCGCCTGCCCGAAGGCAGCCACGCCGAGGGCAGCGCCGCCGACGCGAACTGGATGCGCACCGGCGACTACGGCGTGTACTTCGACGGCGAGCTCTACATCACCGGCCGGGTGAAGGACCTGGTGATCGTCGACGGCCGCAACCACTACCCGCAGGACCTGGAGTTCTCCGCGCAGGAAGCCAGCAATGCCCTGCGGCCCGGGTTCGTCGCGGCATTCTCGGTCCCGGCCAATCAGCTCCCCGCCGAGGTCTTCGCGCAGGGCAGCCATTCGGGCCTGAAATTCGACGCCGACGATGCCTCCGAACAGCTGGTCGTCGTCGCCGAGCGTGGCCCCGGCGCCGGTAAGGCCGATCCGATGCCCATCGCGGACGCGGTCCGGGCGGCGATTTCCCAGCGCCACGGTGTCACCGTGCGCGACCTGCTGCTGGTGCCCGCGGGCTCGATCCCGCGTACCTCCAGCGGGAAGATCGCACGCCGCGCCTGCAAGGCGGCATATATCGAGGGCACACTGCGCGGTGGTTACACGCAGCAGGCGTTCCCCGATGCACCCGAGGAATGAGCCCGGTCGTCGCGGTGTCGCAGCGTCCGGGAGGATTGCCGTCCACCCCATCCCTGCGATGCAGGCTGTTGCCAGGCACCGCATACAGACAGGTAGCTTGAGGACTGATGGCTGATAACGAGGGCACGTCGCCGGATACGACCGAGAACCTTCCCGTCGAGCAGGAGGGCGATGCCGCCGGGACGAGCGCGGCGGCCGGGTCCGGTGCCGCGAAATCCGAGATATCGGTGGCGGAACTACGAGAGTGGTTGCGGCGCTGGGTGGCCGAGGCCACCGGCCAGTCGGTCGACAAGATCACCGTCGACCGGCCGATGGAGGAGTTCGGGCTCGCCTCGCGCGATGCGCTGGCCCTCGGCGGCGAAATCGAGGACCTCACCGGTGTGATGCTCGATCCCACCATCATCTATCAGCATCCGACGATCGCCTCGCTGGCCGAGGTGATCGTCAACGGGCCGCCGGAGAGCACGCTCGAGGTTCCCGACGACCAGTTCTATACCGCCGGGCTCGTACCGGGGGAAGCGCACGATATCGCGATCGTGGGTCTGTCGACCCGGTTGCCGGGTGCGGGCGACACCCCGGAATCGACCTGGGAATTCCTGATGAACGGCGGCGACGCCATCCGCGACCTCCCCGAGGGACGCTGGGCGGAATTCCTGAGCGAACCGCAGTTCGCGCAGGCCGTGGCAGAGGGTAATACCCGCGGCGGCTACCTGGACCAGAACGTCGTCACCGATTTCGACGCCGAGTTCTTCGCCATGTCGCCGATCGAGGTCGAGCGGATCGATCCGCAGCAGCGGCTGATGATGGAGCTGACCTGGGAAGCGCTGGAGCACGCGCATATCCCGGCCAGTGATCTGCGCGGGGAATCGGTCGGTGTGTACATCGGTACCTCGACCAGCGATTTCCAGCTGCTCGCCGCCATGAGCCTGGGCGATACGGATCCGAACGTCCCGGCCTCGGCCGAGGCTTACAAGATCATGGGCAGCGCGAACAGCATCATTCCCAACCGCGTCTCCTATTTCTTCGATTTCCGCGGTCCGTCCGTGGCAGTGGATACCGCGTGCTCGTCGACGCTGGTAGCCGTACACCAGGCCGTCCAGGCGCTGCGGGCCGGCGATGCCGATGTGGCCCTTGCCGGTGGCGTCAATATGATGCTCGCGCCCATGGTCACGCTGGGATTCGACCAGGCCGGCGCGGTCGCGAAGGACGGCCGGATCAAGGCCTTCTCCGCCGATGCCGACGGTATGGTGCGCTCCGAGGGAGCCGGGCTGGTCGTGTTGAAACGCCTGGCCGACGCCGAACGTGACGGCGACGACATCCTGGCCGTGGTCAAGGGTTCGGCGGTCAACAGCGACGGACGGTCCAACGGTCTGCCCGCGCCCAACCCCGAGGCCCAGGCAGATGTACTGCGCCGCGCCTATCGCGACGCCGGGATCGTGCCCTCCACCGTCGACTACATCGAGGCGCACGGCACCGGTACCCCCATCGGCGATCCGATCGAGGCGGCGGCGCTGGGCCGTGTGGTCGGCGCCGGTCGTGCCGCCGATGCACCCGTCCTGCTGGGATCGGCCAAGACCAACTTCGGGCACCTGGAATCCGCGGCCGGCGTGGCAAGCCTGGCCAAGGTGCTCATGGCGTTCCGTAACGATGTCGTGCCGGCCAATATCAACTACGCGGCGCCCAGCCCGTACATCCCGTTCGAGCAGGCGCGGCTGAAGGTCGTCGACGAACCGACCCGGTTCCCGCGCTACAGCGGCACCGCCACGGTGGGTATCTCCGGTTTCGGTTTCGGCGGGGCCAATGCGCACGTGGTGGTCCAGGAGTACGTGGCTCCGGCCCTCGCGGCCGAAGAACCCGCCGACAGCTCGCCGGAGGCCGCCGGACTCGACGTGGAGACCACCGATGTGGTGACGGAGGCCGAAGCGGTCACCGCGGAAGCCGCGCCCGAAGCCGAATGGTCGGCCGATCGCGCCGAACCGCTGCCGGTGATCCTGGCCGTTTCCGCCTACCTGCCCTCGCGTCGTCGCCGCGCCGCCGCCGATCTGGCCGATTGGCTCGAAAGCGAAGCGGGACAGCGGACCCCGCTGGCGGATGTGGCGCGGGCACTGGCCAAGCGCAGTCATTGGCGGTCTCGCGGGGTCGTGCTGGCCAAGGATCACGCCGAGGCGGTGGCCGGGTTGCGCGCGATCGCCGCGGGTAAGCCGGGCGCCGGGGTGTTCACCGCGGACGCGCCCGCGCCCGAGGGGCCGATGTGGGTGATGGCCGGGTTCGGTGCCCAGCACCGGAAGATGGGTAAACAGCTCTACCAGGAGAATTCGATCTTCCGCCGCACCGTCGACGAGGTCGACGAACTCGTCGAGGACGAGGCCGGCTATTCGGTACGTGAGCTGATGCTCGACGACGCCCAGGACTGGGATATCGGCACCTCCCAGGTCGGCACGTTCACGATCCAGATCGGGCTCGCCGCACTGCTGCGGGCGCACGGAGCCGAACCCACCGCGATCGTCGGCCACTCCCAGGGCGAGGTGGCCGGTGCGTACATCAGCGGCGGGCTGCCGCTGGAGGACGCGGTGCGGGTGATCTGCGCGCGTTCCCGCCTGATGCGCGAAGGCGAGCAGATGCTCACCGACGACGATGTCCGCAATATGGCGCTGGTGGAGTTGAGCGCCGAGGATATCGCCGCCATGCTGTCCGACTACCCCGATATCGAGGTCGCGGTCTACGCGGCGCCGACCAACACCGTCATCGGTGGCCCGGTGGATCAGGTCGCCGCGATCGTCGCGAAGGTCGAGGAAGCCGGGAAATTCGCCCGCGTGCTGCAGACCAAGGGCGCCGGGCACACCTCGCAGATGGATCCACTGCTCGGTGAACTCGCCGCCGAACTGGCCGGGCTCGAACCGACGAAACCGACGGTCGGGCTGTACTCCACGGTCGACAAGGAGCAGTACTACGCACCCGGTCACGACCCGGTGCACACCGAGGCCTACTGGGTGAAGAACATGCGCCACAGCGTGTACTTCACCAATGCGGTGAGACGCGCGGTCGACGCCGGGATCACGACGTTCCTGGAACTGGCCCCGAACTCGGTGGCGCTCATGCAGGTACTCGGCACCACCTTCGCTGCCGGGCTGCACGACGCCCAGCTCATCCCCACGCTCAAACGCAAAGAAGACGAATCCGCCGCGGTGATCACGGCGCTGGCACAGTTGTACGTGCACGGCCATTCGGTGGATCTGACGTCGCTGGTCCCGGCCGGGCCCTACGCCGATATCCCGCGGACCGCGTTCGTCCGTAAGTACTACTGGCCCAAGGTGAGCCCGTTGTCCACCGGCGGCAGCGCGCGGGTGCCGGGCGCCTCGGTGGCGCTGCCGGACGGCCGCCACGTGTGGGAGGTGCAGGCGGCGGCGGTGGACGAACTGCCGGCGCTGGTACGCGCGGCGGCCGCACAGGTACTGGCCGATGTGAACGTGGGCGCCAGTATCGCCCACGCACCGTTGCCCGCGACCGGGACACTGACCACCACCCTCACCCCGCACCCCGGCGGCGCGTCGGTACAGGTGCATGCGCGCGAAGGTGCGCAGTTCCGGCTGCTGTTCGACGCGGTGATCACCTCCGGTGCGGACCGGGCGATCCCCGCCCCGGCCGAATCCGCGGCAGTTGCCCCGGCCCTCACCTCGGAACCCGAAGTCCTGGACGCGGTGGACACCGCCGGCTTCGGCGACCGCTGGAACCCGGACAGCGGCCAGACCGTGGAGGAACGGCTGGCGCTCATCGTCGCCGAATCCATGGGTTACGCCGTCGAGGATCTGCCGATGGAGATCCCGCTCATGGAACTCGGCCTCGATTCGCTGATGGCGATGCGGATCAAGAACCGGGTCGAATACGAATTCGATATTCCGCAGCTCCAGGTGTCGGCGGTACGCGATGCCAGCCTGCACGAGGTCGGGAAGGTGCTGCGCTACGCGATCGAGCACCGCGACGAAGTGCGGGAAATGGCCGAGAAGCAGGCCGCCGGGGAATCCGGTGCGCTCAATGTGGACGATAACTTCGTCGAAGCGGCGAAGGCGGCCATGGAATCGGGGCAGGACCCGGTCGCGGCGTTGAATCAGGCATCGGGCGGTGATACGGCGGCCGAAACCACTGCCGAGACAACCGAAACCCCCGCCGATGCGACTTCGAAGTCGGTAACGGATAGCCCGGCCGCGGCAGCCACCACGAACCAGGCGCCGGGTGCGACCGCGAATGGTGCGAAATCCGGTGGCGCCGATACGGAAACGGATTCCGGGCGCAGTGCGACCCAGCCCGCGGTCGCTGCGGCGAAGCCGGCCCCGGCCGCAGGTGCTGCGGTATTCGGGGGCGGTGCGGCCGGTGCCGCGGATGAGGAGAACGTTCCGCCACGTGACGCTGCGGAGCGGCTGACCTACGCCTCCTGGGCCACGATCACCGGCGAATCGGCCGGCGGGATCTTCAATACCTTGCCGATCCTGGACGAAGACACCGCCGAAAAGCTGGCCGAACGCCTCACCGAGCGGGTCGGGGCGGAGATCACCGTCGACGATGTGCTCGATTGCGAAACCATCGAACAGCTCGCCGATATCGTGCGCACGCTGCAGGACAGCGGGGCGGATGTGGACGGGTTCGTCCGGCCGTTGCGCGCACGACCCGAAGGGTCGCAGGCCGTTCCGGTGTTCGTGTTCCATCCGTCCGGCGGTAACACTCTCGTGTACGAACCGCTGTTGAAGCGGTTGCCCGCCGAGACCCCGATGTACGGGTTCGAACGGGTCGAAGGCTCGATCGAAGAGCGTGCCCGGCAGTACCTGCCCGAACTACGGAAGCTTCAGGGCGACGGCCCTTATGTGCTGTACGGCTGGTCGCTCGGTGCGGTATTCGCAATGGCGGTGGCGCAGCTGTTGCGTGCCGAAGGCGCCGATGTGCGGATTGTCGGATTGATCGATCTCGCGATTCCCTCTGAACCGGAGGACGACAGCCCGGCCGAGCGGGTACGCCGGATGGAGCGCTATCAGGCATTCGCGCAGAAGACATACGGCGTCGACGGCGAACTGGATCCTGATCAATTGCGCGAACTGGCCGACGCTTCGCCGGAGGAGCAGTTCAAGATCGTGGCAGATCTGATCAAGATGACCGGTGCCAAAATCCCGGGTGGTGTCCTCGAACATCAGCGGACGTCCTGGATCGAGGGCCGGGCACTGCAGCAGGTGCAACCCAGTCGATACGACGGTGACGTGGTTCTCTACCTGGCCGATCGGTACCACGATGGGATCATCGAGCTCGAGCCGCGGTTTGCCGAGCGTCAGCCCAACGGCGGCTGGGACGAGTACGTGCCCAACCTGGAGGTTATCCACATTCCCGGCGATCACCTGCAGATTGTCGACGAGCCCAGGATCGGGAAAATCGGCGCGGACCTCACCGCTAAACTCGCCCGGATCGACTCATCGGGTGTGAAAGGGAGCAAGTGAGCACTACCGCCGAAAAACTCGCCGACCTGCGGCAGCGTTTGGAGCTCGCCCAGGAACCGGCGGGCGAGGCCGGCGTGGCGAAGCGGGCGCGAAAGGGGATTCCCAGCGCTCGTGACCGGATCAATATGCTGCTCGATCCGGGTAGTTTCACCGAGATCGGTGCGCTGGTTCGCCGGCCCGGCGATCCGGCCGCGCTGTACGGGGACGGTGTGGTGACCGGGCACGGGCTGGTCGACGGCCGCCCGGTGGCGGTGTTCTCCCACGATCAGACCGTTTACGGCGGGTCGGTGGGGGAGATGTTCGGCCGTAAGGTCGCCGCGATCATGGAGTATGCCGCGAAGGTCGGCTGCCCGATGATCGGGATCAACGATTCCGGTGGTGCCCGGGTGCAGGAGGCGGTGTCCTCGCTGGCCTGGTACGCCGAGTTGAGCACCCGGCAGGAGCCGCTGTCGGGGATGGTGCCCACGATTTCGATGATTCTCGGCAACTGCGCCGGTGGCGCGGTGTATTCGCCGATCAATACCGATGTCGTGGTGGCGGTGGAATCGGCGCATATGTTCGTCACCGGTCCGAAGGTGATCCGTGAGGTCACCGGTGAGGATGTGAGCCTGGAAGAACTGGGTGGCGCACATGCGCAGGCTCAGTACGGCAATATCCATCACATCGCGAAGGACGAGACGGCGGCGTTCGCCTGGGTGCGCGAGTACCTGTCGTATATGCCGACCAGCTGCCAGGAGCAGCCGCCGGTCATCAATCCGGGGCTGGAACCGGAGGTCACCGACAGCGACCGGGAACTGAACTCGCTCGTCCCGGATTCCGATAATGCCGGCTACGACATGCACGATGTTCTGCTGCGGATCTTCGACGACGGCGGCTTCCACGAATACGGCGCGGAAGCCGGGAAGAACATCATCACCGGTTTCGCCCGGGTGGACGGTCGCAGTGTGGGTGTGGTCGCCAATCAGCCGATGGTGTACGCGGGCGCCCTCGACGCTCGTGCCTCGGACAAGGCCTCGCATTTCATCCGGTTGTGCGATGCCTACGAGATTCCGCTGGTGCTCGTGGTCGACACTCCCGGTTTCATGCCGGGTGTGGAACAGGAGAAGATCGGCGTCATCAAACGCGGTGGCCGGTTCTTGTTCGCGTTCGTGGAGGCCACCGTGCCCAAGGTGACCGTGGTCGTCCGCAAGGCCTACGGCGGCGGGTATGCCGTGATGGGGTCCAAACAGTGCGGTGCCGATGTGAACCTCGCCTGGCCCACGGCACGGATCGCGGTGATGGGCGCGGAGAGCGCGGTGAGCCTGATCGGCGCGAGCCAGATCGCTGCCGCGCCGGAGGACCAGAAAGCGGCCGTCCGCCAGCAGTTGGTCGATTTCTACAACGCCACCGTGGCCACGCCGTGGGTGGCGGCCGAACGCGGGTTCATCGATGCGGTGATCGAGCCGTCGCAGACCCGGCTGGAGCTGCGCCGCGCGCTACAACTGCTGCGGGACAAGACGGTGGTCCGCAATCCGCGTAAACACCATCTGCTGCCGCTGTGACCGGACACGGCCCGGGGCGCGCCGAGTAACGGCGCCGGCGCGACCCGAACCGCGATCAGAACCCGATTTCAGCCGACGATGGACGCGGATTTGATCACCACGTTCTCCGACGGCACATCCTGGTGCATACCCTGCGACGAGGTGGACACCTTCGCGATTTCGTCGACGACATCGGTGCCGTCGGTGACGGCGCCGAAGACGGCGTAACCCCAGCCCTGGCCCGCGGGCTGGGTGTGGTTGAGGAAATCGTTGTCGGCGACATTGATGAAGAACTGCGCCGTCGCGGAATGCGGGTCGTTGGTGCGCGCCATGGCGACCGTGTACTTGTCGTTCTTGAGGCCGTTGGCGGCCTCGTTCTGGATCGGCGCCTTGGTCGGCTTCTGCTGCATCTGACCGTCGAAGCCGCCGCCCTGAACCATGAAGCCCGGGATCACGCGATGGAAGATCGTGCCGTCGTAGTGTCCGGACTCGACGTATTCGACGAAGTTGCGGACGGTGTCCGGCGCCTTCGCCTCGTCCAGCTGGAGGCCGATGGTTCCGTAGTTCGTCTCGAGATTCACCTTGGTCATGCCCCTACCTTTCCATTACCGCCGCTATACCCCGCGCATAAGGGGGTGATTTCCGGGCCGATTGTGCCAGCCGCCCCTCTTTACCCCGTTCCGATAGATTTTATGCCTGTTCGCCTGAGCGTTTTCGTTTCGGCCGGGTACGCGCCGGGGTATCAGCGGGCCGGGCGCGGCGCGCCCAAGTAGCATGCCAGCGTGCCAGAAGTCGCCACCGCAGTACTGACGAAGACGCCGCCGGAGCCGGGGCGCAGGGTTACGCCGAGAGATTTCCGGGTGGCGCGTCTCGTCGCGATCGTCACCGGTGTACTCGGTGCGCTCTTCGCGATCGCCACCCCGTTCCTACCGGTCACCCAGACCACGGCGATGCTGACCTGGCCGCAGAACAACAGCCTGGCCAATACGCAGGCCCCGTTGATGTCGCAGGTACCGCTCGACCTCACCGCGACCATCCCGTGTTCGGCGGTGAACCAGCTGCCGCCCGAGGGCGGCATGCTGCTGGCCACCGCACCCCCGCAGGGCGACCGGGCGGCGCTGGAGGCGCTGTTCGTGCGGGTCTCGGACACTTCGGTCGATGTGGTGGACCGTAATGCGGTGGTGGCCACCGCCGACCGCGCCGAGATGGCGAACTGCTCGGCCATCACCATCAGCTCCGACAACGAGCGCACCACGGCGGCGTTCGAGGGGCTGGTCACCGAGACCGGCGCCCCCAACGCGGGGCAGCTGGTGGGTGATCTGCGACCGCAGATGGTGGGCATCTTCACCGATATGACCGGTGATGTCCCGGCCGGGATGAGCCTCGAGTCGACCATCGACACCCGGTTCAGCTCGAGCCCCACCTGGATCAAACTCGCCGCCATGATCGCGGCCGTACTGTGCACCGTGCTCGCGCTCGTGGCGCTGGCCCGGCTGGACACCAGCGACGGGCGCGGGCACCGGCGGTTCCTGCCCGCGAACTGGCTCAAACCCACCCTCGCCGACGGCGGGGTGGTCGGCACCCTGCTGGTCTGGCATTTCCTCGGCGCCAACACCTCCGACGACGGCTACATCCTGAGCATGGTCCGGGTGGCGCCGGACGCCGGCTATATGGCCAACTACTTCCGCTGGTACGGGGTCCCGGAGGCGCCGTTCGGCTGGTACTACTACGTGATCCAGCTGTTCGCCGAGGTCTCCACGGCCAGCCCGTGGGTCCGGCTGCCCGCCCTGGCCTGCGGGATCCTGTCCTGGATGGTGCTCAGCCGCGAGGTGGTGCCGCGTCTGGGCAACGGGTTGCGGGGGGCGCGTGCCCGGGCCTGGTTCGGCAGTGTGCCGCTGTGGACCGGTGGCCTGGTGTTCCTGGCGTTCTGGATGCCCTTCGACAACGGTCTGCGTTCGGAGCCCATCGTCGCGCTCGGTGCGCTGCTCACCTGGGTTTCGGTCGAGCGGGCCATCGCCACCGCGCGCCTGCTACCTGCCGCCGTCGCGGTGGTGGTCGCGGCGTTCACCCTGGCCGCGGCCCCGACCGGCCTCATGTGTGTGGCCGCGCTGCTGGCCGGTATCCGGCCGATCACCCGAATAATCGTGAAACGGCATCGGGAACACGGCACCGCCGCATTGCTGGCGCCGCTGGCGGCCGCCGGGCTCCTGGTGCTCACGGTGGTCTACAGCGATCAGACCTTCGCCGGGATCCAGGAGGCCAACCGCGTCCGGCAGCTGGCCGGGCCGAACCTCGCCTGGTACGAGGACTACCTGCGCTACTACTACCTGTTCGTCGAAACCGTGGACGGATCGCTCGCGCGCCGCTTCGCTTTCCTGGTAATGCTGCTGTGCCTGTTCACCACCATGCTGGTGCTGCTGCGCCGCCGCCGGGTCCCCGGTATCGCCGCCGGCCCGACCTGGCGGTTGATGGGTGTGGTGATCGGAACGATCTTCTTCATGATGTTCCTTCCGACCAAGTGGACCCACCACTTCGGCGCCTACGCCGGTATCGCGGGTTCGCTGGCGGCGGTGACAGCGGTCGCGGTGTCGGCGTCGGCGCTGCGTGCTCGCAAGAACCGGGCGATCTTCCTGGCCGGTCTGCTGTTCACGCTGGCGCTCGCGTTCTCCGGAATCAACGGCTACTGGTACGTCTCCAGCTACGGGGTTCCGTGGTTCGACAAGCGGATCTCGCTGTTCGGAATCTCGTCCAACACCGTGATGCTGGTGCTGTTCGGGCTGTCGTTGTTGCTGGTGGGCTGGCATGTACTGCGGGAGGGGTATGCCAAGCCGCCGGATTCCGCCCGGACCGTGCGCGGTCGGCGGATCCGTAAGTTCGCCGCCATACCGCTGACCCTGGTGGCCGCGGCGATGGTGCTGTTCGAGGTGCTGTCGCTGGCCAAGGGCGCTTATTCGCAGTACCCGGGTTATTCGCTGGCGCGGGGCAATATCGACGCTGTCGCCGGTGAATCCTGTGGGCTCGCCAACGATGTGCTGGTCGAGGTGAACGCCAACGCGGGCCGGTTGAACCCGATCATCGATCCGGCCAACCCGCCCACCAACCCCGGCGATCCGCTGGCCGGGGTGGAACCGGTCGGTTTCGATCCCAACGGGGTCCCGGACGATCTGTCCGCCGATGCGGTCGAGGTGAAACCGGGGACCGGTAACACCTCCAACCAGTCGGTGGGTGCCTCGTTCGCGGAAGGCCAGAACGCCGGGACCGGCGGTGGTCAAGGCGCGCTCGGCGTCAACGGATCCACTGTGGCCCTGCCGTTCGGGCTGGACCCGGCCACCACGCCGATCCTCGGCAGCTACCAGGAAGGTGTGCAGCGGCCCGCGCAGGTCACCTCCAGCTGGTACGAAATGCCGCAGCGCTCCCCGGATCATCCGCTGCTGGTCGTCACCGCCGCCGGGCGGATCCTGTCCTACGACGACAGCGGTGTCATGCAGTACGGCCAGTCGCTCACCGTCGACTACGGGAAACGACAGCCGGACGGTTCGGTCAGCTATATCGGCACCTACGTGCCGCGCGATATCGGTCCCTCGCCGTCCTGGCGCAACTTGCGTATCCCGCTGGACGAACTCGCCCCCGAAGCCGATGCGGTGCGCATCGTCGCCAACGATCCGATCCTGATCGGCGACCAGTGGCTGGCGTTCACGCCGCCGCGGCTGCCGAAACTGGAAACCGCCAACGACTACCTGGGTTCGGAACAGCCGATCCTGCTCGACTGGGCGGTCGGCCTGCAGTTCCCGTGCCAGCGCCCGTTCCGGCACGAGAACGGTGTCGCCGAGGTGCCGAAGTTCCGCGTCCTGCCCGACCGCCCGCTGGCGGTGAGCTCCACCAACACCTGGCAGGCCCAGGAGTTCGGCGGCCCGCTCGGGTTCTCCCAGATGCTGGCGAAATCCACCACCATCCCGACCTATCTGAAGAACGACTGGGGTCGCGACTGGGGCACGCTGGAACGCTACGACCAGTACTACGACGCGGTCCCCGCCCAACTGCAGACCGGCACCGCAACCCGGAGCGGTCTGTGGGATCCAGGGATGTTGCGGGTGTACTGATAGTCGATTCGTTGTGGTCAGGGCCTCGTGCGCGAGGGCTCGGACGGGCCGGTCGTCTGACCCCGGCCCGTCCGTCGGTCCCGAGGTCGGCCGGGTCTCGGCCGGACCCGTCGGCCGGTGCGGTCGGCGCGCGGTGGTTCTCCACTAGGCTGACCGACGGCCAGTAGGTGGACAGGAGCCGGAGGTAAGTACGCCGATGACGACGAGTCGTGGCGCGCGTTTGGGGCGTCAGGTCGGGGCCGGAATCGGCGAGGCGGTATCGGCCACAGTGGTCGCCGTGCTGGTGGTCGCGGTCGGTTTGATCGCGTTTTCGCTGGTGAACTGGCCGGCGTTCAACTCCTCGAATGTGTTGCGGGCGCTGACCACCGTGGGTCAGGTCGGCGCCGCGGTGTTGCTCGCGGTATCGATCGCGCTGCTGCGGCTGCGACGGGCCCGGCGGTGGGCGAAACTGCTGTCCTGGGCCGGTATCTCGGCGTTCGTCACCGTCACGCTGGGACTGCCGCTGGCGGCGACGAAGCTGTACCTGTTCGGTATCTCGGTCGATCAGGAATTCCGCACCGAATACCTGACGCGGCTCACCGACAGCGCCGCGCTGCGCGATATGACCTATGCGGACCTGCCGCCGTTCTACCCGGCCGGATGGTTCTGGTTCGGCGGCCGCGTCGCCAATGTGCTCGGGATGGACGGCTGGGAGGTCTTCAAGCCGTACGCGATCGGGTCGATCGCGGTGGCGGCGGTGGTCTCGATGGTGCTGTGGTCGCGGTTGATCCGCGCCGACTGGGCAGTAGGGGTGACCGCCGCGATCACCGCGGTTGGCGTCACCTATGCCGCGCCCGAGGCCTACGGCGCCGTCATCGCCATCCTCATCCCGCCGGTACTGGTGATGGCGTGGGGGGCGCTGTATCGCCCGGCCGAACTCGCACGCCCGACCTCGCCCGCAAGCGGGGGAGCGGTGCGCCCGGGGAGCCCCGCCGATACCCCTGAGCCGGCAGCTTCGCCTGCCGATCCGGCGGATCGGCAGACCATCGCGACGGAACGCGGCGCCGGCAACGACAACCCGTCCGCTGCGGGGTCGTCCGGTGCTACGGCCGCGCGGGATTCCGGCGCGGACGGGAAGATCGCCGGACTACCCGGTGCTGCCACGGCGGGCGGCTGGGCCGCGGTACTGGGGACGGGGCTGTTCCTCGGCTTGGCGGCCACGTTCTACACGCTCTACTTCGCCTTCGCTGTGTTCACGGTAGTGCTCATGGCGGTGGTCGCGGCCGGGCTGGGGGTGCGGGCCCGCTACGCCGCGCGGACACCGCGGCGGATCGCGGCACAACAGGGGTCTGCGGGGGAGAAGGTCCAGGGGATCGGGCGCGCGATCGGTGCGCCGTTGCTGCGGCTGGTCGTAATGGGCGTGGTCACCGCGCTGGTCGGGCTGCCCGTGTTCGTACCTTTCCTGCTGCGGATGCTGGACAACCCGAAGCTGGAATCCGGTGGTGCTTTCCACTATCTGCCCGAGGCCGGGTCCGAACTGCCGCTGCCGATGGCGGAGTTCTCGCTGCTCGGCGGCCTGTGCCTGGTCGGAGTGATCTGGCTGGTACTGCGCGCGAGCTCCTCGCGGCGGGCGCAATCTCTCGGCCTCGGAGTGATCGCGGTCTATCTGTGGTCGCTGCTGTCGATGCTGGCCACGGTGGCGGGCAGCACCCTGCTGTCGTTCCGGCTGGAACCGGTGCTGCTGGTGCTGCTGGCCGCTGCCGGTGCGTTCGGGTTCGTCGAGGGCGCCCGGGCGGTGTATCAGGCCTTGAACGAACCGGCACGGTTCCGCTGGGTGGCGATCGTGCTCGCGACCGTGGGTGCGCTGGCCTACTGCCAGAACATTCCGCACATCCTGGCTCCCGAGATCACCACCGCCTATACCGATACCGACGGCGACGGACACCGCGCCGACCAGCGCGACCCCGCCGCCGTCCGGCACTACCACCACATCGACGACGCGCTGCGGGCGCAGACCGGCCGCGAACCGTCGGAGAACGTACTGCTCACCGGCGACACCACCTTCCTCGCCTACTACCCGTACTTCGGATTCCAGGGCCTGACCTCGCATTACGCGAATCCGCTGGCCGACTACGCGGATCGGTCCGCGGCCATCGAGGCCTGGAGCGAACTGGAGACGCCGCAGGAACTCCTCGACGCGATGTCCGCCGCACCGTGGCGCGCCCCCGACGCTTTCCTGTTCCGCCGCAGCGGTGACGATTACACCCTGCGGCTGGCCGAGGACGTATACCCGAACGACCCCAACGTCCGCCGCTACACCGTCACGTTCCCGGCGGCCCTGTTCGACGATCCCCGGTTCACCACCACCGATATCGGACCGTTCAGCCTGATCGTGGTGAACCGCTGAGATCCGCCGTGCACAGCCGTGGATGCGCTGCACCTGGTTGCGCCCATTAGAGTCGAGCCCCGTGCGACCGCAACGATCCCCCCGAGCGTTGAACCGTATCCGTTTGCTGGCCCTGATGTCCGGGCTACTCGGGTTCGTGCTGGCGATCCTGGCGCCGGTGCTGCCGGTCCGGCAGGACCAGACGGTCCTGGAGTGGCCGCAGGCCGGTGCGACCGACGTCGAGGCGCCACTGGTGAGTTATCAGCCGCTGCGGCTGGATCTCACGGTGCCGTGCCCGGTAGCGGCCGCCGCCGAGGGGACCGTGGTGGCCACGGTTCCCGACGAATCGGGTAAATCGTCGGCCCGCGGCCTGCGGGTCGGCATGTCCGGCGACACATTCTCGGTGGTGCTGCGCGATGTACCGCTGCTGTCCGCCGACCGTGCGGAACTGGCCGGTTGCGAATCGCTGTCGGTGGTTTCGACCGCGACCTCTACCACCGCCGAGATCACCGGTGCCGTCCGCGCGGACGGCACTCCGTTGCGCACCCAGGTGGATCGGGATATCCGGCCGCAAATGGTCGGTGTCTTCACCGATCTGCCCGCCGAGCAGCTCGGCGGTATCCGGTTGCACGCCGATATCGACTCCCGTTTCACCTCCTCGCCGACCCCGCTGAAACTGGCCGCGATCATCGGCGCGGTCGTGTTCACAATGCTGGCGCTGCTGGCCCTGCACCTGCTCGACACCAGCGACGGCCGCCGCGCCCGCCGGTTCCTGCCATCGCACTGGTGGCGCTTCCGGCTCGCCGACGGCGCGGTACTCGGGGTGCTGGTGGGCTGGCATGTGATCGGTGCCAACACCTCCGACGACGGCTACATCCTGAATATGGCCAGGGTGTCGGAGAAATCCGGTTATCTGGCGAACTACTACCGCTGGTTCGGGGTACCCGAGGCACCGTTCGGCTGGTCCTACGAGGTGCTGGCGTGGATGTCGCGGATCTCGGAATCGAGCCCGTGGATGCGGTTGCCCACGCTGCTCGCCGGGATCGTCTGCTGGCTGGTGATCAGCCGCGAAGTGCTGCCGCGGCTCGGCGCCCGGGTACGCGGTAACCAGGTCGCGCTGTGGACCGCCGGGCTGGTGTTCCTGGCGTTCTGGCTGCCCTACGACAACGGTCTGCGCCCCGAACCGCTGATCGCCGCCGGTGCGCTCCTCACCTGGTGTTCGATCGAACGCGCCATCGCCACCGCACGGCTGCTGCCGGCCGCGGTCGCGATCCTGATCGCGGCGTTCTCGCTGGCCGCGGGCCCGACCGGGCTCATCTGTATCGCCGCGCTGATCGCGGGTTCCCGTCCGGTTCTGCAGATCATCATCAAACGGGCCCGTGCCGACAGGAACGGGTCGGGCCCGGATGCGGTAGCGGAGCCTGACGACGCAGGACCTTCACCGGCGCCGGACAGGCAGGGCAGGAGTGTGTGGGGTGCGGTGGGACGGTACGCGAGTCTGCTCGCGCCCGGACTGGCCGCCGGAACGCTGGTACTCGTGGTGATCTTCGCCGACCAGACCCTGTCGACGGTGCTGGAAGCCACCCGGGTACGCACCGCTGTCGGCCCGAACGTGGCGTGGTTCGACGAGCGCACCCGCTGGGATTCGCTGCTCATGCTCTCCCCGGACGGTTCGCTGGCCCGGCGTTTCGGTGTGCTGCTGATGCTGCTCTGCCTGCTGGTCTGCATTCTGCAGGTACTGCGCAAGGGCCGGATCCCGGGCACCGCGCGAGGACCGTCGGTGCGCGTTCTCGGCATCGTGTTCGCCTCGCTGCTGCTGATGATGTTCACGCCCACCAAATGGACCCATCACTTCGGCGTCTACGCCGGTCTGGCCGGTTCTCTCGCCGCCCTGGCCGCGGTGGCCGTGGGCACCAACGGTATTCGCGCGCCCCGTAACCGCGCGCTGTTCGCCGCCGCCGTGCTGTTCCTGCTGGCCATCACCTTCACCGGGTCGAACGGCTGGTGGTATGTGTCCAGTTACGGGGTCCCGTGGTGGGACAAGGCGCCACTGGCCGCGGGGAAGGGTTTCTCGACACTGTTCCTCGGGCTCAGCGTGCTCGCGCTGCTGGTCGCGTTGTGGTTGCACTACCGGGCGCCGTATCGCGGCGGTCCGCCGTCCCGTTCGTCGCGCTACGCATCGGCACCGTTGACCATCGCGGCAGCGCTGATGGTGTTGTTCGAGATCGCGTCGCTGACCAAGGCAGCCGTGGCCCAATACCCGGCGTATTCGATCGCCAAATCGAATATCCGGGCGCTGGCCGGTGATCCGTGCGGATTGGCCGACGAGGTGCTGGTGGAGACCGATACCGCCGATTCCTTACTGCAGCCGTACGACGGCGATCCGGCCAACGGTCTGGTCTCCAGCGATCCCGAGGCCGAGACGACCGGTTTCACTCCGGACGGAGTGGCCGATGATCTCACCGCCGACGCGGAGGAAACCGTCTCCGGCAGCGCGAACTCGCTCGAATCCGACAGCGAGAACAAAACCACCGACACCACCGGTGCCGGGACCGGCGGCGGTACCGAGGCCCGGGCCGGGATCAACGGTTCCACCGTGACCCTGCCGTTCGGTCTCGACCCCGCCCGCACGCCGGTGCTGGGCAGCTACCAGGACGGTGACCAGCAGCAGGCGCAACTGACCTCGCAGTGGTATCGCCTGGACCTGACCCACGAGATGCGCGCCGACCCCGCCTACCGGGTGCTGGCGATAACCGCCGCCGGCCGGATCAAATCGATAGACGCCGATGGAGTTCTGACCTACGGGCAGGAATTGACCGTCGAATACGGCACGCGAGCCGCCGATGGCACCATGCAGGTACTGGGCTCGGTGACTCCGCTGGATATCGGCCCGAACCCGTCCTGGCGCAATCTGCGGGTCCCGCTGGACCAGTTGCCGCCCGAGGTGAATGCCGTCCGGCTGGTCGCGGTGGACAACGACATCACCAGCCGCCAGTGGCTGGCCGTCACCCCGCCCCGCCTGCCGCGCCTGGCGACCTTGGATTCGGTTGTCGGGCATACCGATCCGGTGCTGTTGGATTGGCACGTCGGTCTCGCTTTCGCCTGTCAGCGGCCGTTCGACCACGCAAACGGGGTCGCGGAGGTGCCGCGCTGGCGCATCCTGCCGGACCGGACCGGATCCGATGCGTCCAATGCCTGGCAGGACCATATCGGGGGCGGCCCGCTGGGCTGGACCGAACTACTCCTGCAGGCGGATTCGGTGGCCACCTACCTCGCCGAGGACTGGGCGCGGGACTGGGGTTCGCTCGAGCGGTACACCCCGTACCGGACCGGCGCGCAGCCCGCGGAATTGACCGTCACCCAGCGCAATCGCGGCGGTCTGGAGACCGACGCGCCCATCAAGGTGAGTTGAACTACGGTGCGCTACATCGAGACTCGTCAATCATATGCGTTACCTCACAGTCCGGTTTATTTCCAGGTGAGGGAATTCCCGAACGGATGACGAACCCGGACTCACGCCGTACCCTGGGTCGCATGACCTCGGCCTTCGAAGATATGGAACTGCGCGATCTCGTCGGCTTGCTCACCGATGAGGAGCAGCGAGAACTACGACCAACGGTATTGCGCGTCCTCGGGCGCCTGCCGTCTCAGGAGGTGCTGCGCCGGGAACTCGGACAGCGAATGACGCGGGTGTGAGAGCGAACCCGCCACGGATAACCGTGCGCTGGGTGGACCTGATACGACGAAGGCCGTCGTGCCGGAGATGATCCGGCACGACGGCCTTCGAGCTTGTTCCGGCCGCTGTCGCGGCGGGACGTCAGACGGGGAGTTTGCGGAAGATCGGGCGCGGGATATGGCGCAGGATCATCATCACGTACCGGAACGCGCCGGGCGCCCAGATGAGCTCCTTGCCCTTCTCCGAGGCCGCGACGGCCAGCGCTGCCACTTCTTCCTTGTCCACCGTGAGCGGTGCCTCTTTGGCGCCGGTGGCCTTCCAGTGCTCGATCGTGGTGGTGGTGCGCACCTGACCCGGCCGGATCACCAGCACTCGGGGCCCGAACGGCCGCAGCGCCTCGCCGAGGCCAAGGTAGAAACCGTCCAGCCCGGCCTTGGTGGAGCCGTAGACGAAATTCGAGCGCCGCACCCGCTCACCGGCCGCCGAGGACATGGCGATGATCCGGCCGAAGCCCTGCGCCTTCATCTTCTCGCCGATCAGCACGCCCACCGATACCGCGGCGGTGTAGTTGATCTGCGCGATCTGGACCGCCTTGCGCTGGTCCTGCCACAGTTCTTCGGCATTGCCGAGCAACCCGAACGCCACGATCGCGACATCGATATCGCCGTCGGCCCAGGCCTTTTCGACAACCTCGGGGTGCGCGGTGGTGTCGAGCGCGTCGAAATCGAGCACATCGACCTGGCTCGCACCGGCCGCCTTCAGCTGGGCGACAGCGGTATCGCGTAGCGGATCACCGGGCACCACGGCCAGGACCACCCGGGCGGGGCCCTTCTTCAGGTATTCCGCACAGATCGCGAGGCCGATTTCCGAGGTCCCGCCGAACAGCAGAATGGACTGCGGATTGCCTACCGCGTTGATCACTGGAGCTCCAGCCTTCTCGCCATATCGGACATGAATACGCCTGTCGGGTCGACGCTGCGGCGCACCTTGATCCACTCGTCGATCCGGGGATACATCTGATGGAAGGTTTCGGCCGTGGTGCGCGAATCCTTCCCGGTGTAGAGCCGGCCACCGAATTCCAGGACCCGCCGGTCCAATTCGGTGACGAACTCGTTGAGCCCGGGTGCGATCGGGAAGTCCAGGCAGACGTTCCAGCCCGGCATCGGGAAACTCAACGGTGCCTGATTACCTTCACCGAAGTACTTGAACACGTTGAGGAACGAGTAGTGCCCGCTGGCCTGGATATCGATGAGGATCTGCTTGAATTCCGCCACCGCCTCCGGCGGCACCACGAACTGGTACTGCAGGAATCCGCGTGAACCGTAGGCGCGGTTCCATTCGCCGAGCATATCGAGCGGGTGGTAGAAGGCCGTCAGGTTCTGCGGCTTCTGCCGGTAGGTCGCGCCCTTGCGGTACCAGACCTCCGTCGCCAGGGTGAAGGTCTTGTTGTTGAGCAGGCCGTTCGGGAAGACATCGGGGAACGTGAGGAAGGTTTTCCCGGTGAACCCGAGTGGGTTCTTCTGCAGTTTCTTCGGCAGCTGGTCCAGTGTGGCCAGCGAACCGCGCGAAATCACCGCCCGGCCGAGTTTCGGCATCGGGCTGAGCGCATCGAACCAGGCCGAGCTGTACTCGTACTTGTCCTCGGAGCCGTCGCTGTGGAAGGCGATGGTTTCGTCCAGGCCGGAGGTCACATCACCGTCGGCGATGAAGTACGCGGTTTCGGTCGGGGTCATCTCGATGGTGGCCCGCAGGATGATGCCGGTCAGGCCGCAGCCGCCGACGGTGGCCCAGAACAGCTTGGCGTTCTTCTTCGGGCTGATGGTCTGCACGGTGCCGTCCGCGGTGAGCAGCTGCATCGACCGCACATGGTTACCGAAACTGCCCGCGCTGTGATGGTTCTTACCGTGGATATCGGAACCGATGGCGCCGCCGACGGTGACCTGCCGGGTTCCGGGCAGAACCGGGACCCACAGCCCGAACGGCAGTGCGGCCTTCATCAGCTGGTCGAGATTGACGCCCGCATCGACATCGACCAACCGGCTGTCCCGGTCGATCCGGTGGATCTTGTTCAATGCGGTCATATCGACCACCAGGCCACCCGCGTTCTGCGCGTTGTCGCCGTAGGAGCGGCCGAGGCCGCGGGCGATCACACCGCGCTGCAGATGCGCCGGTTTGCCATCGTTGTCCGTGGCGACCTTGGCGACCGCTTCGGCGATGAGTTCCGGGTCGCTCGTCGAGAGCACCTCGGCGGTGGTCGCGGCGGTACGAGCCCATCCGGCGAGTTTCCGGGTGGTGGTAGGTAGCGCGAACCCGGTAACAGCTGTATCGGGTTCGCCGGCCGCCGGGGTCTCGGTACCGGCCGACTGGGTCGAGGTCGGAGCTTTCGTGGACATCGGGATAGAGGCTACTGCAACATTGCGCCGCCTGCGGTGTCGCCCGTGGGGGTTACTGCATCACAGGAAGCGGGAGGTTCGGCGGTGTCGGTCACCCGGGAGGCCCACGGGTGGGTCGGGCAAGTAGATTTCGGGCGGTGGCCCCTGAAAGCAATGCCGTAAGCCGGGGACCTCGGGTAGCGCCGGGGGAAACCGGGGATCTTTCCGTCTCGCCCGAGGAGCAGGCGACGGGCGGGCTCGCGCCGAATGCTTCCGGTCAGGCGAGCGCGGAAATCGGCCTGAAAACGCAGTTGCTGCGATTCGTGGCCACCGGAGCGCTCTCCGCGGTGGTCGACTTCGGGCTGTACTGGCTGCTGCTCGAGGTGGCCGGACTACCGGTGAATATCGCGAAGGCGATCGGTTTCATTGCCGGCACCACGACGGCGTATCTGATCAACCGGCGATGGACCTTCAACGCGCCGCCCAGCCGGGCCCGTTTCATCGCTGTGGTCGTGCTCTATGCCTTGACCTTTTGCGTGCAGGTCGGCATCAACTGGGTGGTCTACGAGGCCATCGACGAGGGCCTGTGGTGGCGGGTACCGCTGGCCTATCTGATCGCCCAGGGGACGGCGACGGTTATCAACTTCGTGGTGCAGCGCCTGGTCATCTTCCGTATCCGCTGATTTCTTTCGGCGCTGTCCCCGGCCGAGGGAGAACCTGGGGACCCTGGGCCCCGGCCCGGCAGTGTTTCGGCACGACGAGAGCCCCGGTCGTGGTCCACGACCGGGGTTCTCGCTTCCGGGTATGTGTTGTGCCTGCTCAGGCGACGCTGGTCAGCCGGCGCGGGCGCCGGGCGAGGGCGGTACGCACCGCCGCGCCGAGGGCGACCACCGGCGGAATCCAGCGGGACTCGTCGGGCGCGACGCCCCAGCTGGCCGAACCCGCCGAAAGGTGGGTGGGCGGCAGCGGGATGCCGTCACCGTCGGTGTGCACGACCGCACCGGCTGCCCGGAGCGCCTCGACGGCACGCTCGGCCTTGCGCATACCGGTGACCAGATGGATTTCGCGGCGCTCGGCGCCCGGAATCTCGATGACCGGACCGGTCAGGTTGTTCGCGCGCAGGTACCGGCGTACCGACGCGGCCAACTCCCCGGTGACCTCGACGGCGGACAGGTCGGCATCGGTGATCAGGCACAGGCCGTTGGTCGTTTCGGCGACCGTCCAGCCACGCTGGACGTAGTCCCGCGCGGCCGCGGACTTGGCGCCCGCCGAGACGGAAGTCGAAAACGTCGTACGCACTGTCATCTCCATTCCCCGGTATAGATCAGCTCCGGCTTTCATGGGTCGTATCGGTGCCGGGTCCCCGTGGCGTTACGCCGTTCCAGCGAATTTTTTCGACTGTCGGCTAGGTCTCATTCCTTTCCACGGGGGAATAGCAGCGGCCGGCACCGCTATACCTGGTCACGGTCGGCTTCCCGGGTGGAATCCAGGGAGGATCCCGGTACGGCCAGTGAGTCAGTGGACGAATCCCCCGAGAACCGGCCCGGCGACGGCCGGGGCGCCTGGGCCGGTGATTTCACCGGCACCGTGGGGGCGGCTCCGCGACGGAACCACCGGGCAGCGACATTACCGCCGAACCGGCCGCTCGGCGAATCCGGCGGAAACCGCGCTCGCGGCGGGGTTCTGCGCGATATTTCCGGCGCCGGCCCGATTCGCCCGGGCGGTCAGCGGTCGCGTAGTCGCGGTGCCGCCGCGTCCTTCGGTGAACGGAGGTAGGTGAGTGGCTGCCCGTCGCGACCGGCCGTCGGCCAATCGATGGCCAGATCCGGATCGAAGGCGTCCAGATCGTGGTCGTATTCGGGGCTGTATTCGAGGGAGCACAAATAGGTGAGGGTGGAATCGTCGGCCAGCGACAGGACGGCATGCCCGAGCCCCTCGGAGAGGAAAACCGAGCGCCGGTCGCGGTCGTCGAGCAGCACACTGTCCCAGCGGCCGAAGGTCGGCGATCCGGCCCGCAGATCGATCACGACATCCAGGAACGCGCCCCGTACGCAGGTGACGTATTTCGCCTGGCCGGGCGGATCGTCGGTGTAATGGATCCCGCGCAGTACCCCGGCCGCGGAGACCGAGGTGTTGACCTGCAGCAGATCGAACGGCCGGCCGGTGATCTTCTCGAACTCCGAGGCGCGGAAGGTTTCGGCGAAACAGCCGCGATCGTCGCCGTGGACCGTGGGACTGAACACCCAGGCGCCGGGGACCGACATCTCACTGATCCGCATCTACCTACTCACCAACTCCGTCCGTGCTCGAGCAGATCGAGCAGATACTTACCGTAACCGGAGCGGGTGAGCGGGTCGGCCAGCAGGCACAGTTGTTCGTCGTCGATATAGCCCATCCGCCACGCGACCTCCTCCGGCACGCCGATCTTCAAACCCTGGCGTTCCTCGACGGTGCGCACATAGTTGGCGGCGTCGAGCAGCGAATCGAAGGTGCCGGTATCGAGCCAGGCGGTGCCCCGCGCCAGCACATCGACACCCAGCCGGCCGGCTTCCAGATAGGCCCGGTTGATATCGCTGATCTCGTATTCGCCGCGCGCCGACGGGACGAGACCGCGAGCGATCTCCACTACGTCGTTGTCGTAGAAGTACAGCCCCGGCACCACATAGTTCGAGCGCGGGACCTTCGGCTTCTCCTCGATGGAGATCGCCTTGCCGTCGGCGAATTCGACGACACCGTATGCGGTCGGATCCGAGACCCGGTAGGCGAAGATGGCGCCGCCGTCGATATCGGCGAACCGGTGCAGGCTGGTGCCCAGGCCGGGGCCGTGGAAGATGTTGTCGCCCAGAACCAGCGCGGCGGAGTCGCCGCCGATATGGCCGGCGCCGAGTACGAAGGCCTTCGCGATACCGTCGGGAACCGGCTGCACCACATAGCTGATCGAGATGCCGAACTGCGATCCGTCGCCGAGTAGCCGGGTGAAGGATTCGGCGTCCTCGGGTGTGGTGATCACCAGGATGTCCCGGATACCGGCCAGCATGAGAGTGGACAGCGGGTAGTAGACCATCGGCTTGTCGTAGACCGGGACCAGCTGTTTGCTCACCCCGCGCGTGATCGGATGCAGCCGTGACCCGGTGCCGCCCGCCAGAATGATTCCGCGCATGTTCGATCAGTGTGCCAGCCGGGATGCGGCGGTGTTCGTGCGGCAGGGTTACCGGGGGTCCGGTGGCCACGCCCGGGTGGGTGCGCGACCCGGGGCCCGGCCGGTTCGGGTGGCCCGATACCGGTGAGGCTGCGGCGCTTTCGGTGCGGACCGGGTGCGCCGGGACCCGTCTGCCGGTTTCGTTCCGGAAACATCGGGTACTCGGTGGAAATGAGGGCGTTACTTTTTCCGGTCCACGGCGAATTCGAACTTTCGACGCGGATTCGGTAGCGACCCGATATCTGTGCCGGCGGTGTGGCCGGAGTTTTCGCGTGTGAACCGACGCCCTCGTGATTCAGCGAGCTGTAGATATGGTCGAGAGGGGAGAGGTTTTGTCGATTTCGGCATCAGAATCCAGAGTTCGGAACACTGATGAAGGGTGCGACCCGGATAAAGGTTACGTTGCCTTGCTGGGTTGGAGTTTGAATGCCGTGGAAGCGGTGGATCGGTTCGACCGGCGCTACGTCGTGGTGGCCCCGGAGTGGGTGGCGGATTATTGCGCCGAAAACGGCATACCCTATCTTCCCTGGAACTTCGAACGGCTCAACGATCGGTCGATGGAAATCGCCGAGACGCTACAGGACATGGGCGTGGACGTCGCCATTCCCATCTTCGAGGAAACCGTCGAATGGGCGGGTGCCATCAATTCGGTGTTGATGGATAATCCACGCCTTTTCGGGCAGGCCATGCTGTTGCGCGACAAAGCGCTGATGAAGCGGCGCGCACAGTTGGGCGGTATCCGCGTCGGAATATTCGAGGAAGCCCACGAACGCGATGATGTGATCCGTTTTCTGAAACGAGTGAACCAGACCCTGCTCAAGCTCGACGGGGACCCCAACGATCCCATCCATGTGAAGGCCTTCGACAAGGCCGGCTGCCTCGGACATCGGGTTATCCGGACCCCGGACGAGATCGATACGATCCCCGACGACGAGTTCCCGGTCCTGATGGAATCACATCTGGACGGCTGGGAATTCGCCGTGGAGGCGTGGATACACAACGGCCGGATATGCTTCCTCAACATTTCCGAGTATGTCACCCTCGGGTATTCTGTATTCGTCCCGGCGACACCCGAGTTGGAGAAGTTCCGCCCGGAAATCATCCGCCAGGTCGAACGGCTGGTGAAAACGTTCGATATCGAGTTCGGCTTCGTGCACCCGGAATATTTCGTCACCAGCGACGGTGAGATGTACTTCGGTGAGGTCGCCTACCGGCCGCCCGGGTTCAAGGTGTTCGAACTGCTGGAGCGCTCGTACGGGTTCAACGCCTACCATGCCCTCGTCCTGGCCTTCGACCCGAAGACCACCGAAGAAGAGATCGAGAACTTCTTTCCGCGGGAAGTGGAGGATGCGAAAGGGCATGCCGGCTGCTTCGGTGTTTATCCGCGGCGGCGCGTGGTCAGTCAGTTGTCGGTGCCCGACGAGACCGAGGACCACGAATATTTCGAAACTCACGAGCTCGCGGAGCCGTTGACGGAAAAAGTGACCAAACGTACCGCGTTCGGCAACCATTGGGGCCTGTTGTACTTCTTCGGTGACGACCCGTACACTTTGCGGGATCTGCTGAAGCGACAGGAAGAGCTCGATTTCTACATCTGATTCGTTCGGCAGTAATCTGATCACGGGGAGGATCCTCATTTGACCCCACTCAGCGGTGACGGGGCGACCCTCGACAGACGTCTGGCCTTGCTGGATGACGCGACGCAGCTGCTCGCGGACACCAGCGATTTCGGCAAGCACCTGAAGCTGTCGAGGGTTCTCGCGGCGCTGCGCCGAGTCCTGCTGTTGCCCGGCGGTTGCGCGGCCGTACGGGCACGGGCGGCGCGGCTGGAATCGGCCGGTCTGTTCGTCGGTACGGACTGGGCGCAGCCGCAGATCCTGATCCCCTCGTTGAGCACCGGTTCCCTGCGCAGCGCCAACGGCGACACCGTGGTGCTGGAAACGGTGAGCAATCTGCGGCTGCTGGCGGTGGCCAAGGGCGAGTACGTGCACCCGATGATCTCCGCCGAACAGGCGAACCATCATCTGTCCCAGGTGCTGGCCATGAATCTGACCCTGCTGTTCACGCCCCCCTCCGAGGCGGAACGGGCGCAGCAGGGCCGGATGGCTCAGGTTTCGCGGGAACTGCTGCGCCATCTCGTCGAGGAGATCGGCTACGAGAAGGTGCTGGAGAACCTGGTCGACGAGATCTGGCGGATCTTGCGCCAGCGCCCGATCCAGGTGGAACCGGTGAAGCGGATGATCACCCAGATCGCCGTCGCCCGGACCAACCCCGATATCGATCTGGGCGCCGCCGGACTCGGTGCCGACCGGTTGATCAGCAGTCTCTACGGCACCACCGAGGCGTGCCGGGAAGATCCGGGTGTCGAGGTCTACCGGGAGCGCCTCGAAACCATGGACGACAGTGCGCTGGCGTACGAGACCGCGGGTTTCGCTCGGTCCATGCACGACACCGGCCTGGTCTCCCCGTATCACGCGGTACTGGTGCGTTTCCTGCTCGGCAAGGGCGAATACCTGCTGGGGGAGGCGCTGGGCCTGTCCAGCACCGGCCGCGAATGCCTGCTCTGCTACCACGAACTGGTACGCCGCCTCATCGCCGACGCCGTGCACGTCGAAACCGCACAGTGCATCTACGGGATCGCGCTGCTGCTGGAACGCGGCATCCTCTACCAGCCGCCGGTCGCCCCCGCGCTGTGGCGGCAGCTCGCGTTGCAGCTCTCGCCGTACTCGCAGGAACGGCTCACCCAGGCATTCGGCCCCGACCCGGACCCCCATGCCCGCCTGCTCGCGGGCATGCTGTCCATTCTGGGGCTGCCGCTGGGCGTCGGTCAGGGCGACAATCCGACCTGCCAGTCGGCCCGCGCGCTGTCGATGTGGGCCTACAACGACCCCGACTATCTGCTGCAAACACTGGCCTGGGCGGCGCGCGACGACGAGGTCGTCATGCATTTCGAAGGCCGGCCCATCTCCTCGCGTGACAGCGTGGGCGGGGTCGCCACGAAACTGCCGGTCGATCTGGACCCGGTATCGCTGCTGGTGGTGCCGCATCTGGACCGTATCTACGCGGAAATGGGCCGGCAGTGTGCCGATCGCGAGGGCGATCCGCACCGCTGGGTGAACCCGGAATTCCACGGTTGGTGGTCGGGCCGGGGATTCCGGATCAACGTCGACGTGGCCACCGGTCAGCTCACCGATCTGGACGAGTTCCTACGCCACTTCTATGCCAGTTACCACCCGTTCCACAACGGCAACCAGCCGTTGATCCACCCGCAGCCGGCCGGAGTCGCGGTGACCGACAGCGCCGCCCGGTTCGTGGGCTGGCATGCGATCACCATCCTGCGGGTCGCGCTGGATCCGCAGGACCGGATGCGGGTCTACTTCTACAACCCGAACAACGACAGCGGTCAGGACTGGGGCGACGGAGTCGTGGTGGGAACAGCCGGCCACGGCGAACGTTTCGGCGAGGCGTCGCTGCCGTTCGAACAGTTCGCCTCCCGGCTCTACATCTTCCATTTCGACCCCCTCGAACCGGGCGAACTGGCCTCGGTGGACCGCGCCGAACTGGACGGGGTCGTCGGGTATGTGCACCGCAGCTGGGGAGCGGATCGGCTGCCGGCCTGAAACACCGGCCGCCCGCCGCGGTGCCCGCCGGGACGTAGAGTGGATGGGTGCGTCTTCTCGTGACCGGTGGGGCCGGGTTCATCGGAGCCAACTTCGTCCAGCAGACCGTCACCGAACGGCCGGAGGTGACGGTCACCGTTCTCGACGCGCTCACCTATGCCGGTAACCGTTCTTCGCTGGATCCGGTGGCCGACCGTATCGATTTCGTGCACGGCGATATCGCGGATCTGGACCTGGTCGACGAACTGGTCAGCGGGGTGGACGCTGTCGTCCATTTCGCCGCCGAATCGCATAACGACAATTCCCTGACCGAACCGTGGCCGTTCGTGCAGACGAATATCGTCGGCACATATTCCCTGCTGCAGGCCATACGCCGCCATGGGGTGCGCTACCACCATGTGTCGACCGACGAGGTCTACGGTGATCTCGCCGCCGGCGATCCCGCGTTCACCGAACGCACGCCGTACAACCCCTCGAGCCCCTATTCGGCGACGAAGGCGGCCGGCGATATGTTGGTCCGCGCCTGGGTACGGTCCTTCGGGATCCGCGCCACCCTGTCGAACTGCTCCAACAACTACGGGCCGTATCAGCATGTCGAGAAGTTCATTCCGCGCCAGATCACCAATCTGATCGACGGCGTGCGGCCGCGACTGTACGGCGGCGGACAGCAGATCCGCGATTGGATCCACGTGGACGATCACAACCGCGCCGTCTGGGATGTGCTGGAACGCGGCCGGATCGGGCAGACGTACCTGATCGGCGCGGACGGCGAGCTCGGAAATCGCGCCGTGGTCGAACTGCTGCTGGCCGAGTTCGGTCGCGCCCCGGACGATTTCGATTTCGTCACCGACCGCGCCGGACACGATCAGCGTTATGCCATCGACGCGAGCACGCTCCGCGACGAACTGGGCTGGCGCCCCCGCTATGCGGACTTCCGGACCGGCCTGGCCGCCACCGTGGCCTGGTACCGGGACAACGAATCCTGGTGGCGCCCGGTCAAAGCCGCCACCGAACGCGCCTACGCCGAAGCCGGCGAACGGACCATCGAGGCGCCCTAGACCTACGCCCAGACGTAGATGTGGTACTTCGCGACCGTGGCAACCAGCGCGATCGTCGCCGCCACCACGACCGTCACCGCGGCCCCCCGCCCCGGCTCACGATCCCCGGGGCCGCGCAGCCGGAACGGCATCCAGCGCAACAGCACCGCCGAGGTCACGATGGCCAGCGGAATGAAGTACCGCCCCTGGACGCCGTCGATGATGTAGTACCCGACCGGCGTGAACGACATGTACAGCGTCACGTAGATCATCGCGACACTGGCGGCCATGGTCAGCGCGACCACCAGCGTCCGCCGGAAATCCGGGTGAGCGAAGCGTTCGGCCGTCCCGACACTCACGGCGAGCGCCAGCAGGCAGGCCACGATCGCGGTGGCGGGCACATTCACGTACGCGAAGCCGAGTTCGCCGAAGAATTCGGTGAACCATTCGTGGTCGCGGCGCAGAATGCTTTCCCAGAAGGTTCGCAGGAAACCGAACGGGTCGGTCAGGATGCCGATCAGCTGTTCACCGGTATCCACCGTGTACCACTGGTGCTTCGGGCGCATCAGGCTGGTGCCCTCGCCGGTGGGTGCCGCGATCTTCATCCACACCGCGAACCCGGCGGCGCCCAGGGCGGCGCAGGCCCAGGTGATCCAGCGGCGCCACCCGGTCAGGCCCATCCGTTCGGCCGGAATCAGCACCACCAGCATGGCCAGCAGGATGTAAGTCGGTTTGCACAGCGGCAGCAGAACGGCGCAGGCCATCACCGCGGCCGTTTCGGTGCGACCCAGCCTGTCCCCGAGGAACAGTCCCTTGACCAGCAATGCGGAGACCAGCAGGGCGAGCGCGTTGGTGAGGGTGTCGGCGGTGATGGTGCCGGCCTGGAACACCGCGATCGGCAGAACGGCCACGGTGAAGGCCAGCCATTGGATGCGGTGCGCCCGCAGCGCCCACAGCGCGAAACCGACCACCAGCAGATACGAGGCCAGGCCGGCAAGCCTGGTGAGGCGCACCATCGTGCCCGCGTCGGCACCGACGAGGTCGGCGGTCCAGATACCGATCGCGTTCGGGATATAGGGCACCGCCGAATACGCCGCGGTATTGGTGAACCACACCGTTTTCTGCTCGTCGGTGACCGGTGCGTCACTCAGCCGCTGGTAGGTGCCGGGGTCGGCGACGAGGGGGTACGGCTCACCCGGGTTGTGCGTGTAATCGTCGAGCGCGAATCCCATGAGCGCTTCCACGGCGGCCGGTACTTCACCGCCGTAGGCGACACCGCGGTCGTCCTCGATTTCGGTGGGGCCCAGTCCGCCTTGCGATACCTGGTAGGCGCGGCCGAACTGGGTGAGTTCGTCGTGTCCCCAGAACGGCGGGCTCATCACCGCGAACACCGTGCCGAAGATCCCGGCGAGCAGGAGGAAGGCGACGGTCGCCGGGCCGGCCCGGTGGATCACGGCGCGGCCGGCGCGGGCCGGAGCAGACAGGGGTTTACTGCCCGCGGCCCGCTCGTTTCCGGCGGGACGGGTCTCGGTATCGGCGGTCAACGGATATCCCCGGCCACGGGATCCGGCTGGGTTTCGCCGGTCGAAGCGGCCGGTGGTGCCGCGGTCGGCGCCTCGTAGCGCAGATAGATCAGCCGAGCGGCTTCGTGCCGGGAGCGGCGGATACCGTCCAGGATCAGGCCTGCGGTCCAGGCGAGGAAGCCCACCAGCAGCAGTGTGCACGCCAGGAAGAGGGTGGGGAAGCGCGGCACGGTATGGGATTCGTAGTATTCCGCGATGATCGGGATGGTCAGGACCACCGAGACGAGCCAGCTCAGGGTGCCGAACAGGCCGTAGAACGCGACCGGCCGTTCGTGCCGGGCCAGGCCGAAGATCAGGGCCAGGATTTTGAATCCGTCGTGGTAGGTGCGCAGTTTGCTTTCACTGCCCGCGGGCCGGTCCCGGAAGCCGACCGGCACCGCGGCTTTCGGAACGCGCAAATGCAGCGAATGCACGGTGAGTTCGGTTTCGATCTCGAATTCCCGGGATACGGCAGGAAAGCTCTTGACGAAGCGGCGGGAGAACACCCGGAACCCGCTCAGCATATCCTCGACGTTTTCGCCGAAAACCTTGCCGACCACTCCGTTGAGGACCCGGTTACCGGTTTCGTGACCGGCCCGGTAGGCGGATCCGCCCACATCCTGCTTCCGGACGCCGAGCACATGATCGAAGGGCCCGGAGAGCAGGGTTTCGATCATTTCCGGGGCCGCGGCCGCATCGTAGGTGTCGTCGCCGTCGATCATGAGGTACACATCGGCCTCGATATCGGCGAAGGCGCGGCGTACGACATTGCCTTTGCCCTTGGCCAGTTCCTTGCGCACGATGGCGCCGGCGGCCTGTGCTTTCTCGACCGTGGCATCGGTGCTGAGATTGTCGTATACGTACACGACAATTCCCGGCACCGCCGCCTTGAGGTCGGTGACGACTTTGGCGACCGACGCTTCTTCGTTGTGGCACGGAACCACGGCGGCAACGCGCAGAACGGTGGACTCCACCTGGTCAAATCCTCGAAATCGATGGATATGGGAACACCGGGAGAGTACCGGGCTGTATCCATGGGGCAGAAGCGAGGGCCCTTCGTGGTTACACTGTGCTGCCGCCTCCGGGCCTGACTCGCTCCTGCCATGTCGTGACCGATGGCTCAGGTCACTACGGTACCGTCGGCGCGTGTCATCTGGTGAGTCGTCGGCCGTGGTCGACACCGGCGCGCCGGTCCCCCGTTCGCTCGTCGCGCGAGTGCGTGCCGGGCTACGGCAGAGCGCGGCGTTCCTGGTAGTCGGGGTGATCGGGTTCCTGGTCGATGCCGGCGCCTACAACCTGCTGGTGTTCAACTTCGGTGCCTGGGGCGGCGAGGGAGTGATGTTCCACATCCCGCTGCCCGCGAAGATCATCGCGATCGCGGTGGCGACCGTGGTCACCTACTTCGGCAACAAATGGTGGACGTTCTCGCACAAGCAAACCGGTAGCCCGGCCCGCGAGTACGTGATGTACGCGCTGATCAATGTGATCGCCATCGGGCTGCAGCTGGGTTGCCTGGGTTTCTCCCGGTATGTGCTGGATCTGTCCACCCCGCTGGCCGACAATATTTCTGGAACACTGATAGGTCAGATCATCGCGGTGGTGTTCCGCTATTGGGCCTATGGCAAGTTCGTGTTTACAGGTGGAGGCGATAGGGAAACGACCGAACGGGCGACCGGCGTGGCTGATTGATATTCTCGGGCCCGCCGCGAACCGTATTCCGGGACATGTCGGTCCCGTCGGCATATAAGGATTTCGAGGACTTCATGGACCAGTCGGCTATGCAGGCCGTTAGCGAGACGAACGAACACTCGGCGGTCGCGCCGGAGTCGCTGCGCGCCGAACACCATCGGGCACCGGACCGGCTGGTGCTGGCCCGGGGTATCTTCACCGGACCGTCACCCAAGATCAGCGACGAGCTGTACGCGGTGGTCAAGGGCCGCGCCACCCGCGAGCGGCTGAGCCTGCACCTGGAAAAGGGCGCCACCGCACACACCAACACCTACTTCGGCCGTTTCGCCGCCAGCTACTGGCAGCGCTGGACCGTGGTGACCGAAGTACAGGCGACCATGACCTTGGAGGTCGGCAAACACGCCAGAGTGCGGATCGTCGCCTCCGATATCGCCGGGCACCGCCGCATCGTCGGCAGCACCGAGGTCACCGCCGGCGGCCCGGTGACCTTGACCGCCCCACTGGATCAGTTCGTCGACGGCGGCGCGCTCTGGCTCGAATTCGATGCCGTCGGCGGGGAACTGGCCGTTTCGGATCTCACCTGGACCGCGCCGGCGCCCGACACCGTACGCCCGGTGGCCATCGCCATCTGCACCTTCAACCGCGCCCAGGACTGCGCCGAAACCGTCGCGGCACTGGCCTCCGACGAGACCGTGCTCGGCGCCCTCGACGCGGTGTACGTAGTGGACCAGGGCACTGATCTGGTGGAGAACCAGCCGCGGTACCAGCAAACCCGGCCCGCGCTCGGCGCGAAACTGCGCTATATCCGCCAGCCCAACCTGGGCGGCGCCGGCGGTTTCACCCGGGGGCTGTACGAGGTGTCGGCGGCCAACGAACACGCCGACGTCATCCTCATGGACGACGATATTCTGTGCGAACCCGAAACCGTGCTGCGGTTGCAGGCCTTCGCCAACCTCACCGTGGAACCGACCCTGGTCGGCGCGCAGATGCTGTTCCTGCTCAACCCCGACTACCTGAACGTCGGCGCCGAAGATGTGCACCTGCACAAGCTGATGCACGGCCAGAAGGTGCCCAAGGCACTGCGCAACACCAGCATGCTCAAGAAGAACCAGGAACGCCGCGTCGATGCCGGCTACAACGCCTGGTGGACCTGCCTGATCCCGGCCGAGGTCGTGAAGAAGATCGGGCTGCCGTTGCCGATCTTCTTCCAGTGGGACGATGTGGAATACGGGGTCCGCGCCCGCGAGCACGGGTTCGTCACGGTCACCCTGCCGAACGCGGCGGTCTGGCACGCGGACTTCTACTGGAAGGATTTCGACGACTGGGCCCGCTACTTCAGCACCCGTAACTCGCTGATCGTCAGCGCCATGCACGCCGACCTGGACGCCGGCACCGTCTCCCAGCAGTTGCTCCGCAATATCGGGGAGTACCTGGTCGGGATGCAATACGGTCTCGCCCACACCACCCTGCAGGGGATCGAGGATTTCCTGCAGGGGCCGCAGATCTTGCGCGACGGCGGCATCGATGTGCTGCGCCGGGCCCGCACCAGCCGCGCCGACTACCCGGAAACCGTGAAACATCCGGCGGCCACCCCGACGGTGAACTCCGCCGATATCCGGGTACGCCGAGCCGGGGCCGAACCGAGCCGGCTACTGGCAGTGCTGATCAAACGAGCGATCCAGCAGTGGACCGGCCGGGTGCAGTACGGGCTCATGGGAGTGACCCGCGAGGATGCGCACTGGTGGCATGTCTCGCTGTTCGACCATGTGGTCGTCACCGACGCCTCGCAATCGGGTGTGCGGGTACGTAAACGCGACAAAGCACGAGCACGCGCCCTGCTGCTGCGCACGCTGCGGGTCCTGCGCCGGTTGCGCAAAGAACTACCGACGCTGCAGGAGCGCTACCGCAGCGCCCACGCCGAACTCACCAGCCGCGAGAACTGGGAGCGGTTGTACGGCATCAACGGGAAATGAGCTGATCACGGGTGGAACCGGGGCGTTCCACCCGTAACAGCCGGTATCCGCGCACCGAGATCCGCGGTAGCGGGCTGCCCGCCACCGCGGTGCGGACCTTGCTTGCCGCACGCATGCGCCCACCGCCTGCTCGTCGAGAAGGGGAGGGCCGCACTGCTCGGTGGCAGCCACCTGTCGGCCGGGCGAGGTGAGGCGAGGGTCGCATCGAGTCCGTCGACGCGTAGCGGCGAGTGGGTGCCGCCGGTGATCAGAGGAAGAGATCCGTACTGAGCGGGCCGTCGCCGGGGGTTACGCGGTATTTGTCGAGGTCGGTGATGCCGTGGGCGGCCAGTACATCATCGTCGATGAAGAAATTTCCGGTGGTTTCGGCGGCCGGTGCGGTGAGCACCAGATAGGCCGCGTCGGCGTAGATATCCGGGGTCCGCGAGGTACTCACCATCTCCTCGCCGCCGAGGAGATTGCGTACCGCGGCGGTGGCGATTGTGGTGCGGGGCCACAGCGAATTCACGCCGATACCGTCGGATTTCAGTTCCTCGGCCAGACCCAGCGTGGTCAGCGACATACCGTATTTGGCGATTGTGTAGCCCAGGGCGGAACCCGCCCATTTCGGGTCCAGGTTCAGTGGCGGCGACAACGTGAGGATATGCGGATTACGCCCGGCCGCCGCGGATTTGCGCAGCTCCGGAATGCAGAGCTTGGACAGCAGGAAACTGCCGCGGCAGTTGATGTCCTGCATCAGGTCGTACTTCTTCATCGCCAGCGCGTCCGTGGGGGACAGGTCGATGGCGGAGGCGTTGTTCACCACCATATCGATCCCGCCGAAACGTTCGGTGGTCCGGCGGACGGCCTCGGCCACCGAATCGTCGAGCCGGATATCGCCGACGAACGGCAGTACCGTCCCGCCCACGGCCTCGATCTCGGCGGCCGCGGTGTGGATGGTGCCGGGCAGTTTGGGATGCGGCTGATCGGTTTTGGCGATCAGGGTGATATTCGCGCCGTCGGCGCCGGCCCGCTTGGCGATCTCCAGGCCGATGCCACGGCTGCCGCCGGACATGATCATCGTCCGCCCGCTCAGTGGTTTGCCTCCGGTTGCCGTCATAGCCTGCCCTTCTGTCGTCGCGGCCGCCGCCGCGCGATACCCAACGCGGCCGGCGCATGCGGTTCGAGCGTAGGCAACCGGCCGGGTATTGCCCAGAGGGCGCGCGATCATCGCAGGTCGGGCGCACCGTACTGCCGCACGGCTGTCGACTCTGCCGCCTCGCGCGGCGTTCGGCACCGCGATGTGCGGGACTACGGAAGAACGCGGGCGTCGGTACTACGCGGGCGCTCGGCGGGCCGGTACCGGCCCGCCGAGCGCCTCGCGCCGACTCACATCGAGGCCATAATGGCGAAATTGAGCACGACCATGAGCGCGACGAACGCCCACAGCACGTACATCACCACCATGCCGGGGGTCTTCTGCGGTACCGGCCCGAACGCGCCGTTCATGAAGATGATCGCGGGCGCCCGATAGTAGTAGCGAACCGCCTGCCCGGGCTGCACAGAAATCGGGGCCTCGGCGGGGCCCATATCGAACAGCCACGGCGTCACCACACGCACATGGTAGTTACCGGCGCCGACCGGGATATGGTTCGCGCCCCAGCGCGTATTCGGCACCTGCTGCCCGTTCACGAAAATTTTCGGTTTGGTGATGGCGAGCAGGAATTCTATGGGGGTGTAGGAACAGTCCACCGTGATGCCCGGTGGATCGTTCGGCGCCGCCTGTCCCGGCTGCTGACCGTACGGCCCGGGCTGCCCGCCGGGTCCGAACTGTGCCGGCGGCTGCCCCGGCTGCGGGTACGGTCCGCTCTGGAACTGTGGTTGCCCCACCGGCTGGGGTTGTGGACTGCTGGGGAACTGCGGTTGCCCGGTGGGCTGCCCGAATCCCTGCGGCGGCACGCCCCACTGCTGCTGCCCCTGTGGTCCCCCTGGTTGCTGCGGCTGCCCGCCCGGATGCGGTGCCGGCGGCGCGAACTGTGGTTGCGGCGCCGGGTACTGGCCGGGTGCGGGCATTCCCTGTGGCGGCTGACCGCCGGGGTAACTCATCGATCTCCTCCCGAATCATGCTGATTGCCAGCCGAACCTACCTGCTGGGGAGGAAACTCTCGCATCCGCCGTCAACCCCTGTTACGCATCGGTTGACCGATATGAGCAGTATGGGCGATCCGCGGTTAGTCCGGTTTCTGGAACTGCTCGTTGCGGCCGAGGCTGCGCAGGTGGAACCACTCGCGCAATCCGGCCGGATCGCGGCGGGTCACCAGGAAGAACCAGGAGAAACGAATCCATTCCTGCGGCAGCAGCTTTCGCATACCCGGCTGCGACATGAGATACCCGCGGTTGCGGTAGGTGAAATAGCGCTTCACCGGATCGTCCGGGTACTGGGTGTGCATCCGCCCGCCCAGGATCGGCTTGAATTCGGCGGCACCGTTCGGGTGCAGGTAGGCCGTTTGCAGGCAGGTGCCGAAGGGTAATCCGGAGCGCACCAGGCGCCGGTGGACCTCCACTTCGTCACCGCGGACGAACAACCGCAGATCCGGTACGCCGATCACATCCACGGCCTGCGCCGAGATCAGCGCGCCGTTGAACAGGGAGGCGATACCCGGCAAAAAGTCGTCGTCGCCGAGTTCGGAACGCCGCCGCCGCCACACCAGGCCGCGGCGCAGCGGGAAAGCCAGCCGGTCGGGTTCGTCGATATCGCAGACCACCGGCGAAACCTCCACGAGTTCGTGGCGGCGTGCGCAATCGAACAGCGTGGCAAGTACTTCCGGCCCGTCGGGGCGGCCGTCGTCGTCGGCCAGCCATACCCAGTCCGCGCCCAGGCTCAGCGCGTGCAGCATGCCGAGCGCGAACCCGCCGGCACCGCCGAGATTGTGCGCCGAACCGAGATAGGTGGTCGGCACCGGCTGATCGGCGACCAGTTCGGCCACCTCGTCCTCGTTCCCGTTGTCGACCACGATCAGATGATCGACCGGCCGCGACTGAGTCCCTACGGCTTTCAGCGATTCGGCCAGCAGGTCACGCCGCTTATGCGTCACCACCACGGCCACGACGACGGCGTCCGCGCTGTAGTCGACCGCAGGCAGTACCGCCGCTGCGGGGTCCGTCGGTACCGAGGGCTCCGCGTGGTCACGCTCCGCCGCCCCCTCCGGGCCTGACTCGCTCATACCTGGTTGTTCTCCAGTTCTCGTTCGCTGTCGGCCGGCTGCGGCTCGGGCTCACCGGCTCCGGCGGTGGAACCACCGGTCTTCTCCGCCTCCAGCTCACGCAATACGGTCGCCACATGATTACCCGCGTCCGGCCCTTCGTAGGCGCGGACCACTTCTTCGATTCCGCCCTGTAGCCGGATCTGGCCGTGGTCGATCCACATCGCGGAATCGCAGAGCTGGGCGAGGAATTCGTTGGAGTGGCTGGCGAAAACCAGGATGCCGGAGCGGGCGACCAGTTCCTGCAGCCGGATCCGGGCCTTCTTCATGAACTCCGCGTCGACCGCGCCGATCCCCTCGTCCAGCAGCAGGATCTCGGGGTCGATGGAGGTCACCACACCCATCGCCAGCCGGACCCGCATACCGGTCGAATAGGTACGCAGCGGCATGGACAGGTATTCGCCGAGTTCGGTGAAATCGGCGATCTCGTCGATTTTGGCCAGCATCTGCTTACGGGTCTGTCCGAGGAACAGGCCGCGGATGATGATGTTCTCGTACCCGGAGATCTCCGGGTCCATCCCGACACCCAGATCGAACACCGGCGCCACCCGCCCGCGGATGCGCGCGCTACCGCGCGAGGGTTCGTAGATACCGGACAGCAGTCGCAGCAGGGTGGATTTACCGGCGCCGTTGTGGCCGACCAGGCCCACCCGGTCGCCTTCCTTCAGCGACAGCGTGATGTCGCGCAGCGCCTCGACGACCACCACATCGGACTGGTTGCGGCCGATCGAACCGCCCGCCTTGCCCAGGAACGCCTTCTTCAGCGACCGCGATTTCGCGTCGAAAATCGGGAACTCCACCCACGCGTCGCGGGTTTCGATACTCACCTGATCGGTCATGACCGGCTGACTCCTAAACCCAGTAGGGCACGCGCGAACGGTACTTCTTCAGGGCGATCGCGGCGGCGATCCAGCCCACCACGGTAATCGCGCCGACGATCGCCCAGTGGTAGAGCTTCTGATCGTCGCCGAGCAGCGGCGCGCGCACGATCTCCAGGTAGTGGTATGTGGGGACGACTTCGGCTATCCGGGCCCGTTCGGCGACCTCGCCCCCCTGGGCCTCGAGGCTCTTGGTGCTCCACATCACCGGGGTCAGCACGAACAGCATCAGCGTCATACTGCCGAGGATGGGCGCGATATCGCGGTAGCGGGTGCTGAAGATACCGAACAGCACCGAAACCCACATGGCGTTCATGAACAGCAGCGCCAGCGCAGGTAGCGCGGCGATCGCCGTCCAGTGCAGATCGCGCCAGACCCCGAACAGCGCCAGGACCACGACATAGATCAGCAGATTGTGGGCGAAGAACAGCATCTGCCGCCACACCAGCCGGAACACGTGCACGCTCAACGCCGAAGGCAGCTGTTTGATCAGGCCCTCGTTGGCGATGAACACATCCGCGCCCTCGGTGATCGAGGCGTTGATGACGTTCCACACGATCAGGCCCACCGCGACATACGGCAGGTATTCCTGCAGCGGCTGACCGAGCAGCGCCGCGTACAGGATGCCGATCGCGGTGGCCTGTACAGCGGTCGCGATGGTGATCCAGAACGGGCCGATCACCGACCGCCGATAGCGCTGTTTGATGTCCTGCCAGCCGAGCGAGAGCCATAGTTCGCGCTGCCCGAAGCCTTCGCGGATATCGCGCCAGGCCCGCGCCCAGGACTGTGAATCGGGCTCGATCGGGGCCGGGGCCCTCACCTGGGCGATATCGGTATCGGCTACCGGGGTCTGCTCGGAACTCACGGGCTTCTCATCTGCGGCGGGAGTGTGGTCGGCGCGCACCGAGCTCTCGTCGGTGCTCGCCGGATCTTCAGGGGTTACCAGGTCGGGGCGAGCGGAAGCTGCAGGCACGGTGCACGACACTACCCCGGCAATACGATCCGGTAACGCCTGGCATATACACCACCGCGTTCAGAGGTATTGCCCGGTGCCCCCGATGGAGTGCCCCTGCTGACCGCCGCGGCCCTCACCGGCGTGGATCCCCGGCGGCAGGGCGCCCTGGCGCATCTGTTCGAGCTGTGCACGCGCGGCCATCTGCTGGGCGAACAGCGCCGTCTGGATGCCGTGGAACAAACCCTCGAGCCAGCCCACCAGCTGCGCCTGCGCGATCCGCAGTTCTGCGTCCGAGGGGACAGCGTCCTCGCTGAACGGCAGCGCCAGCCGTTCCAGCTCCTCGCGCAGCTCCGTGGCCAGGCCCTGCTCCAGCTCCCGGATGGAGGATTTGTGGATTTCGGCCAGGCGGGTGCGGCTGGCGTCGTCGAGCGGGGCCGCCCGAACCTCCTCCAGCAGCTGTTTGATCATGGTGCCGATCCGCATCACCTTGGCCGGCTGTTCGACCATATCGGCGAGCGTTTCGGTGCGGTCGCCCTCGGCCTCGTCGCCCGTGGAGTTCTCCCCGCCGGAATACGACGCGTTCGACGCGGCACCCGGCGGCAACACCAGCGGGCGGCCTTCGGGGCCGATCACGACAACGGGATCCGATGCGTCATCCGATTGCGTCATGTTCCCCATCATGTCGTGTTCGCGCCGAACGCGCTAAAGCCGGTGGTCGTAGTGGGGGTCGTGCCGGCCCCGCCGTCCGCGCCGAGTCGGCCCTGCCGTCCGCGGCAAGTCCCCGCACTGGGCCGGACCAGGGTTACCGGGCGGAGGCCCCTGGCCTTAAAGTGGCCTGCATGACTTACGACGTCGCGCGGGTCCGGGGACTGATCCCCGCCCTGGCCGACGGCTGGATCAACTTGGCTCCGCAGTCGGGCATGCTTGTTCCGGATTCTGTCTCCCGCGCGGTGTCGACCGGATTCCGCTCGTCGTCTTTCACCCATATCGGCCGGCACGGTGCCGCCAAACGCAGCGCGGAAATCCTGCACGACGCCCGGGTGGCCGTCGCCGATCTCGTCGGCGCCGACCCGAGCGGCGTCGTACTGGGGCCCGACCGCGCGGTTCTGCTGTCCTGGCTGTCCGAATCACTGAGCTCCCGGCTGGGACTGGGTACCGGGATCGTGCTGTCGCGCCTCGACGACGAGGCGAATGTCGCGCCGTGGCTGCGTATCGCCAACCGGTACGGCGCGCATGTGCGCTGGGCCGAGGTGGAGATCGAGACCTGTGAAATGCCGGCCTGGCAGTTCGAGGAACTCATCGGACCCACCGCGCGGCTGGTCGCGCTGACAGCGGCTTCCCCGATCGTGGGGTCGGCGCCGTCGGTGCGGGTCGCCGCGGAACGGGTGCACGAGGTGGGCGGGCTGCTGGTCGCCGATGCGGTCGGTGCGGCGCCGTACGCGATGATCGATATCGAAGACCTGAACGCCGATGTGGTCGCGCTGAGCGGTCCGAGCTGGGGTGGCCCGCAGGTCGGTGCGCTGGTCTTCCGGGATCCGGCGTTCCTGGACCGGATCCCGTCCATGGCGTTGAACCCGTACGCGAAGGGTCCCGAACGGCTGGAGGTGGGCGGGCACCAGTACGCGTTGCTGGCCGGGCTCACCACCTCGATCGATTATCTGGCCGGGCTGGACGAACGCGCCGAGGGGACTCGGCGGGAACGGCTCGAGATCTCGGTGACCTCCCTGCAGGACTACCACGACCAGCTGTTCGACCATCTGATGAGCACCCTGGACAAGATCAGCGGTCTCACCGTGATCGGCCGGGCGTCCACTCGTATCCCGACGGTCAGCTTCACTGTCGACGGTATGCAGGCGGAGAAGATCGCGGCCGAACTGGCCGATAAACGGATCGCCGTGCTCGCCGGCGCGCACGGCGGCAGCCGGTTGCTGGACGCGCTGGGCGTCAACGACGAAGGCGGTGCGGTGACGATCGGTCTCGCGCCGTACACCACCCGGCGCGAGATCGACCTGTTCGGGCGGGCGCTCGAATCCCTCGGCTGAGGTCCGCGGCGCCGGTGGATCAGCTACCGACCCGCAGAATCACCTTGCCGAATGTCTCGTGTTCGTCGAGCATTTCGTGCGCGCGTCCCGCGTCGGCCACCGGCACTTCGGCGTGGATCACCGGGACGATCTCCCCCTGCTCCAGCAGTGGCCAGACATGGGCGCGCACCTCGGCGATGATGTCGGCCTTGCTGCCGCGTCCGGTGGCCGGGCGGTCGCGCAGTTTGATCGCGCGGACGGTGCCCCTTTTGGCCATCAGTGCACCCAGGTTCAGGTCGGCGTTCACCCCACCCTGCATTCCGATGACCACGACCTGGCCGTCCAGGGCCAGCGCCTCGACATTGCGGCCCAGATACGCGGCGCCCATATTGTCGAGGATGATATCGGCGCCCGGCCCGCCCAGGCCGTGTTCGGCGCGGATCAGCTCCACGAAATCGTGCTCGCGGTAGTTGATCAGAACGTTCGCCCCGAGTTCCGCGCAGCGTTCGAGTTTGGCCGCCGAGCCCGCGGTCACCGCGACCCGGGCGCCCAGCTGCCGCGCCACCTGGATGGCGTGCGTGCCGATACCGCTGCCCCCGCCGTGCACCAGCAGTAGCTGGCCGGAGTGCAGACCGGCGGTCATCACCAGATTCGACCAGACCGTCGCGGCCACCTCGGGCAACCCGGCCGCCGCCGCGAGGTCCAGGCCGTCCGGCACCGGTAGCACCTGACCGGCGGGCACCACGACCTTCTCGGCGTAGCCGCCGCCGGAGAGCAGCGCACACACCCGGTCGCCCACCGACCATTCGCGGACACCATCGCCGACCTGTGCGATGACACCGGAGCATTCCAGCCCGGGGACCGGTGTCGTCCCGGCCGGCGGCGCGTAGAAACCGCGGCGCTGCAGCAGGTCGGCCCGGTTCACCCCGGCCGCCGCCACCTCGATCAGCACCTCACCGTGCCCGGCTACCGGGTCGGGTGCGTCCGACCACTCCATCACCTCGGGCCCACCGAAACCGTTCAAATTGATCGCGCGCATCGCCCCATAGTGCAACAGCGATCACCGAATAGGCGCCCGCGTACCTGTTGGCGAGTCATTCACCGCGGTGGTACGACGGCTCGGGCGGCGTGGTCCGCATGGCGGTGCTGTCAGCATCCACAGCGAGGTCGAACCGATAACAGTGACGCAGCCGGCACCGACAGTCGACGGTTCTTGTCCGGGTGAAGTCCGGGACCGCGTCCACTCCGTGGGCAGACCGTCGCGGAACCCGCACCGGTACCCGCCGTGGACGCGGGATACGGCTTGTAGGTCCTAGCCCATATCCGCCCTGGATCTGCTCGGCGGGGCTAGCGTGTGCGTGCGTGAGCAGCTTCATCGACTTCCAGAACGAAATCTACCTTCAGGGGATGGGCGGGGCGGTTCCCGAACTGCCGATGACGGCGGGCGGGTTCGAGAGCCGGGCCCGGGAGTTGCTCGACGCGCGCGCCTTCGCCTACGTGGCCGGCAGCGCGTCCAGTGAACGCACTGCCGCCGCGAATCTGGCTGCGTTCGAACGGTTCCGGCTGGTGCCGCGCATGCTGCGCGGTACCAGTGGCCCGGGCGCACGGGATACCGCCGTCGAGGTCCTGGGCACGAAACTCGCCGCGCCGGTGCTCACCGCGCCGGTCGGGGTGCTGGAGTTGCTGCACGAAAAAGGCGAGGTAGTGGTGGCGGGGGTCGCGCAGGAACTCGGGGTGGGCAGTGTGCTGTCCACGGCGTCCTCGTCGACCATCGAGGAAGTCGGTGAGGTGGCGCGGGACTGGTGGTACCAGCTGTACTGGCCGGCCGACGACGAGCTGGCCCGGTCGTTCGTCCAACGGGCCGAGCGGGCCGGTGCGCGGGCGATCGTGGTCACCGTGGATACGCCGTCGCTCGGCTGGCGCCCACGCGACCTCGAGCTCGCTCATCTGCCGTTCCTGCTGGGCAAGGGCATCGCGAACTACCTGTCGGACCCGGTTTTCCGCGCCAAGCTGCCCGCCCCGCCCGAGGAGAGCGAGGACGCCATGCGGATGGCGATCCTCACCTGGGTGGGTCTGTTCGGTAACCACACCCTGCGGCCCGCCGACCTGGCCAAACTGCGCGACTGGACCGAACTGCCGATCGCGGTGAAGGGCGTCCTGCACCCCGACGACGCCCGCCTGGTCGTGGACGCCGGCGCGGACGGGGTCTTGGTGAGCAACCACGGTGGCCGCCAGATCGACAACTCGATCGCCGCACTCGATGCGCTGGGCCCGATCGTCGCGGCCGTCGGCGACCGCGCCGATGTGCTCTTCGACTCCGGTATCCGGACCGGTTCCGATATCCTCACCGCGCTCGCCCTCGGCGCGAAAGCCGTCTGCTACGGCCGCCCCTGGGCCTATGCCCTCGGTATCGCCGGGGCACCCGGAGTCCGGCACGCGCTGCGTTTGCTGCTCGCCGATTTCGATTCCGCCATGGGCCTGTCCGGCTGCGCCGACCTCGCCGGAATCACCCGGGACCTGCTCGCCGTCCCCCGCTGAACCCGGGGATCGGTCCCGTCGGGGAGTGCCCGCCGGATTTCGGTTCCGGCCGGGGGTATCGGTTAACATCGAGGCCCTGGAGACGTGGCAGAGCGGCCGAATGCACTCGCCTTGAAAGCGAGAGTCGTGAGAGCGACCGGGGGTTCAAATCCCTCCGTCTCCGCTTTCGCCGTCCATGCGACCGCGGTGCGTCTCGGACGCACCGCGGGCTGCCGGTCATGTTCGGTAGATGTCGCGACGATGGTTGACGTCGACGACGGTGACCACCATCCGCTTGTCATCGACGCGATAAAGCAGTCGATATGTTCCGCGGCGTGCCGAGAATCGGTCGTCCAACGGCGGCTGTAGCCGCTTGCCGACGCGATACGGATTCTCGAGCAGAGGGCCGGTCATGAACTCGAAAGCCGCGGTGGCCACTGCTTCGCTCAGCTTCTCGGTCAGCATCCGGCGGACGGTCGGGGTCGTCTCCAGCGTGTATTCGGTCATGCACTGTGGCGCGTCATGGCCCGGCGATTGGCCATGGCCGTCGCCAATTCATCGGCTGTGACGGTTTCACCGCGCGCCAACTCGGCATCCGAGGCGACCAGTCGCGCGACGGTTTCCGGGTCGGAGAGCACTGCGATCGTCTCCTCGAGAGATTCGAGATCCTCGACGGCGACGAGCACCGCGGCCGGCTCACCGCGCACCGTGATGGTCACGCGTTCATGCTGGTTCCGAACCCGGCCAACGACCTCGGAAAGGGTCGCCTTAGCCTCCGCAAGTTTCATAGTCATAAGTGTGACCATTTCCCTGTCGTCGGTCAATTCCCTCCACCTCTGCCTACGCTGGCGATATGCGAAGGATCCGGCAGCGCGAGCTCCGCCACGGCAGCGACGAGATCCTCGCCGCGGTCGAACGCGGCGAGAGCTTCGTGATCACCCAGAAAGGAAATCCGGTCGCTGAGTTGACGCCGGTAACCCGGCGACGCTTCGTGCCGGTCGCCGAACTCGCCCGCACGTCCGCCCACCTGCCACGCATCGACTACGCCGAAGGGCGTGCAACGGCGGATTCGCTTATCGATCAGGAAGTGACCGGCGGCGACGCCACGGACCAGCCATGGTGATGAGAACGATCCCGGCTCAGCGTGCGCATCAGCATAGTTGGGTGGTCGGTTGCGTACGGTGGGACCCGTGACAGAAACGAGCGACGAAACCCCTGGTCCGGGCTCCGTGCCGGAGCCGGTGCGGTGGCCCGCTGTGCTCACCTGGCGCTCCCACGACTCCACCCGGATGGAATCGGTACGCGTAACCCTCAACGGCAACCGGATCCGGGCCGGCGGCCGCATCATCGGTGGGGGTTGCGGGGAGCATCCCGCGTTCAGCGCCTCCTATGACCTGGTCACCGACGAGAACGGGGCCACCAGACGGCTGTCGCTGCGAAGTACGACCGCGGCCGGGGAACGGCATGCGTCGATCGCGCGCGACGAGGAGAACTATTGGCTCATCGACGCCACCGGCGCCCATGTCCGATCGACGTTCGGTGGGGCGCTGGATGCCGATGTGGTGCTGAGCCCGTTCTTCAATACGCTGCCGATCCGGCGTTTCGGTCTGCAGCACGCGATGGAGGATGTCCAGGTTCCCGTGGTCTATGTGGGGCTGCCGGATCTGACGGTGCAGGAAGCCGATCTCACCTACAGCAGCGCGGGCGACGGGATCAGTGTGCTTTCGCCGGTGTCCAGTGCGACACTCACCGTCGATCCGGACGGTTTCGTCCTGGACTATCCGGGTTTGGCCGAGCGGATCTGATCGCTCGGCTCTGACTCGGCCGGGTGCCGACGCGTCTCGCCGAACGGCGGGTCAATTCGGCTCCGCCCCGGTGCCGAGGCGGGTGATCACGCCGCCCGTCCGGCCGGCGTCCCGCAGCTTCTCCAGCCAGCCCGGCGCACCCGGCTCGGTATCGGTGATTTCCCAGCGTTGCGCGGATTCGTAACGTTGCCGCGCCGCGTGCCCGGCGGCGGTGAGCTCGTCGAGTGAGGTCTGCGCGCTCAGCGCCTCCCGGGCTTCGGTGAGGGCGGTGAGTGTTTCGTCGAGTACCGCGAGCAGCGCGTCGGAGTTCGGTTCGCAGATCGCGCGCACCAGGCCGGGCGCGGTTGCCGCGACCCGGGTGCCGTCGCGGAAGGAACCCGCCGCCAGCCCCAGTGCGAGATCGCCGCCGCGTGCCCCGGCCACCGCCAGCGCTTCGGCCAGCACATGCGGCAGATGCGAGATCCGTGCGACGGCGCGGTCGTGCTCCGAGGCCGTCACCGGGACCACCACCGACCCGCAGTCCAGAGCCAGCCGCGTGACCCGGGTCCAGGCGTACGGGTCGGTACCCGGATCGACGCCCACCGCCCAGGCGGCGCCCCGGAACAGGCCGGGATCGGTGGCCTGCCAACCCGATTCGGCGGTGCCTGCCATCGGATGCCCGCCCACATAGCGTTCTTGCAGGCCGTACCGGCGCACCGCGGCCGCGACCGGGGATTTCACACTCACCACATCCGTGAGGGGGCACTGCGGCGCGTACTGCGCGATCGCGTCCAGCATCGGATTGACCGCCGGCATCGGCACGGCCACCACGATCAGGGCATCGGTTTCGGCGGCGCGGCCCAGTACCGCCGGGAGGTCACCGGAGACGTCGAAACCTGCTTCCTGGGCGGCCGCCACGCCCGGCGCCGATCGGTTGTATCCCCAGCCGGTGTAGCCCGCCGCGGCCGCTGCACGCAGCAGCGATCCGCCGATCAAACCCGTCCCGAGAACACAGAGCGCCGTATGGTTGTCAGCCGTCACCGGAACAGATTCGCATACGAGTTCATCTAACGGGCTCCAGCCGACTACCGTTGCGCCCATGGCAGCACAGCGCTCGGGCACGAACAGGGCGACGTCGGACGATTACGACGACGTCGAGGGGTTCGCGGTGGCCGTTGTCCGGGAAGACGGTACATGGAAATGCAGTCCGCTGACCACGGCCGCGCTCACCACACTGTCCGCCGCGGAGAACGAGCTCAAAGCACTCCGCTCATCCGGTGCGGTTTTCGGACTCCTGGACGTCGACGACGAGTTCTTCATCGTGGTCCGACCGGCTCCCAGCGGCACACAGCTGCTGGTGTCGGACGCGACCGCGGCGATCGACTACGACATCGCGGCCGATGTCCTGGAGAAACTGCATATCGAGATCCCCGATATCGACCCCGACGATCTGGACGATACCGAGCCGTGGGAGGAAGGTGACCTCGGCATTCTGGCCGATCTGGGTCTCCCCGAACCGGTATTCAGTGTGATCCTCGCCGAAACCGACCTCTACCCGGACGAGCAGCTCTCGATGATCGCCGAACGGCTCGGGTTCGCCTCGGAGTTCTCCGCGGTGCTCGACAAACTGCCACGTTGAGGTGAGCGGCCCGCTCTCCGACGCCGATATGGTGCGGGCGGCGCTGGCCGTCGCCGGCACCGCCGATCCGCGTGACGTACCGGTCGGCGCGGTGGTGTTCGACAGCGCGGGCCGCGAACTGGCCCGCGCCGCCAACGCGCGCGAAGCCACCGGCGACCCCACCGCGCACGCCGAGGTACTGGCGCTGCGCCGGGCCGCGGCGGTTCACGGTGACGGCTGGCGGCTCACCGGAACGACCCTGGCGGTGACTCTCGAACCGTGCACGATGTGCGCCGGCGCGTTGGTCGCGGCACGGGTGGATCGGCTGCTGTTCGGCGCGTGGGAACCCAAGACGGGTGCGGTGGGGTCGCTGTGGGATGTGGTCCGCGACCGCCGTCTCAACCATCGCCCCCAGGTCCGTGGGGGGATCCTGGAGGGCGAATGCGCGGCGGTCCTCGATGCGTTCTTTCGCTCCCAGCGTCGAGCCGGGACGTAAGCGCAGGTCGAGGCCCGATTTAGAGGATCGGCAACCGGTCCGGTATTGTGACGGGCGGTGGCGTGTCCGAGCGGCCTAAGGAGCACGCCTCGAAAGCGTGTGAGGGGTAACCCCCCTCCGAGGGTTCAAATCCCTCCGCCACCGCCACAACCTCTGATCCGGGAAACCGGGTCAGAGGTTTTTTCATGCTTCGGTGAGGTCCGCCGTTATCGCTCGGTGGGCTCGCGGCGCCTGATGGCGCTCGAGATGTAGGGAACATGTGGGGTTCACCCGGGGCAGGACGCGGGCCGCGGTTTCCTGCATCGGTAGAGGGCCGCAGACGTAGACGGCGGTACCCGGGTGTGCGCGGGCGAGTAGTTCGGCCATATCCGGGCTGCCGAATTCGTCGTCGGGCCGGATCTCGGCGTCGGGAAACTGGTCTCGGAACGGCATGGAGTCGGCGGAGCGGCCGGTGTAGATCAGTGTGCCCCGCCGCCCCGCCGCCCGTGCCATCGGCAGAAGCGCGGTGATGCCCATACCGCCGGCAATGAAGAGGTAGTTGTCGGCGTCGACGAACGGGTAGGTGTGGCGGGGGCCGTGAACGCGGAGAACATCGCCGCTGCGGAGGTTTTCGTGGATTTCGATCGAGCCGCCGTTACCGTGCGGCATGAGCCGTACGGCGATCCGGTAGGCGGAGCGGTCGCGTGGATTCCCGCACAGCGAGTATTGCCGCTGCCGGCCGGAGGGGAGGAAGAGATCGAGGTGGGCCCCGGGAAGCCAGGCCGGTAAGGGATCTCCCTCAGGGTCGACCAGGACAACGGCGACCACATCGGCTGTTTCCCGCTGGATGGCGGCAACGACGAGCCGGCGGTTGAAGCCGCTGTGCCAGAGCATTTTCGACCGCGGCAGCACCGTTGTCGGCCGATGCGTCACGAATATCGATCGGCAGGCATCCACTGCCGCGCCGATCATCTGTAGGCCGCGAGCCGGCGCCTGGGTGCCCATCAGCTGTGCCCCGATAGTCGGGGCGGAAGGTACACCAGCGAGAAACAAGCGGCTGCTTGGGTGGTCTGCACCATTCGGCGAATCTACACGGCAACATAATTAATGGCAATGTTGCAATATTGCGAGTGCAGGATAGGCGTTTGCGTCCTGGCCGATAGGTGTTTGCGCCGACGGCGCTCTTGCTAGCGTTAACCCATGTCCGCCGCGTACACATCGTCCCCAGGGCTGCAAGACGGTATCGAAGCCCGCATTCTGGACGCGGCGTTGATCAGATTCGGCGAGTTCGGGGTCAAGAAGACCACCATCGAAGACATCGCCCGCCAGGCCGGAGTCGACCGCGTCACCATCTACCGCCGCGTCGGCTCACGCGACGATGTGGTCCAGGCCGTGGTCAGTCGCGAGGTGGCCGCGGTACTCACCGAGGTCGATGCGATCTCCACCCGCCACCAACGCCTCGACGATATGATCGCCGATATTTTCGTCACCATCATCACCCGATGGCGCGAACACGTTCTCGTCCGGCGCATGCTCGACGTGGAACCGGAGCGAATCCTGGAAAAACTCACCATCGAGGGTGGTCCGGTATTCGCGATGTCGGTCGCCGCCGCCCACACCGCCCTGTGCCGCGCCGCGGACTCCGGCCTGCTCGTCGAACCGGCCGACCTGCTCACTCGCGCGGAACTGGTGTGCCGAGTGGTGCATTCGTTCATCCTCTGCCCCTCCGGCCTGGTCCCGCTGGAGTCCGACGAACAACTCGGCGAATTCGCCCGCACCTACGTGGTCCCCATGGTCACCGGCTGATCCTGTACCGCACGCCACGAATTGCCGTGAGCTACGGCCCCGAAACAGTTTTGGAAGGAATCGGTATGAGCAGCGAAGTCAGCGTCGTCGTCGGTGCCGGAGGAATGGGGCGTGCCATCGCCGCGCGGATCGGTAGCGGCCGGCATCTGCTGCTGGCCGATTTCGACGAACGCCTACTGGCCGAGACGGCCGCGCAGTTCACCGAGCAGGGATTCGAGGTGAGCACCCGGCAGGTAGATGCCGGGGATTCGGAGTCGGTGGCAGCGCTCGCCGCCGCGGCCGCCGAGGCGGGGCCGATCCGGCACCTGGTGCATACGGCAGGGGTTTCTCCGGTGCACGCTTCCACCGAGGTGATCGTGCGGGTCGACCTGTGCGGGGTGGCCTATGTGCTGGACGAATTCGCACCGCGGATGGCCCCCGGCGGGGCCGGTGTCGTGATCGCCAGTATGGCCGGGCATATGGCGCAGCTGACCGCCGAACAGGAGGCTGCTCTGGCTGCGACACCGACCGCGGAACTCGCCGATCTACCGTTCCTGAACGCGGCAGCCGGGCTGAACCCGATGCACGCCTACCCGGTCGCCAAGCGTGGAGCCATTATTCGTGTGCAAGCGGCGGCCGGTGCGTGGGGCCGGGCCGGGGCGCGGGTGAATTCGATCAGCCCGGGCGTGATCTCCACCGCGATGGGTCAGGACGAATTGGCCGGTGAATCGGGCGCGCGGATGCGGCAGATGGTCGACAGCTCGCCGACCGGTCGCGTCGGCACCGCCGAAGATATCGCCGCCGCAGCCGCTTTCCTGCTCGACCCCGCCAGTAGCTTCATCACCGGGACCGACCTGCTCGTCGACGGTGGAGTCGTGGCGACCATGCGAGCGGCGATGCGCGGCTGAGTTTTCGACGGCCTCCGATGCCGCCCGCAAATTCCGCAGTCGCCTCCGAATCCCCGCTCCTACCTACACACTGAGCATGCAGCGGCGCGGGCAGCACGCCGGCGCGCACTGGCGAACGGGAGGTAACGCGAATGTCCGAAACCACTACCGCGGACCCGGCCGGCTCCGGCGGACCGGCCTCTTCGCGCGCGGCGACCCGCCGCGCCGTCTGGAACACACTGCGCGGCTCGTCCGGCAATCTGGTCGAGTGGTACGACGTCTACGTCTACACGGTGTTCGCCTCGTACTTCGAAAGCCATTTCTTCGATTCGGCGGATAAGAATTCCACCGTCTACGTGTACGCGATCTTCGCCGTCACCTTCCTCATGCGGCCGGTGGGGTCGTGGTTCTTCGGCCGCTACGCCGACCGGTACGGCCGGCGCGCGGCACTCACCTTCAGCGTTTCGCTCATGGCGGCGTGTTCGCTGGTGATCGCGCTGGTGCCGGGCCGGGAGGTGATCGGTGTGGGTGCCGCCGCGATCCTGATCCTGTGCCGGCTTGTGCAGGGATTCGCGACCGGCGGCGAATACGGCACCTCGGCGACCTACATGTCCGAGGCCGCCACCCGGGAACGCCGCGGTTTCTTCTCCTCCTTCCAATACGTGACCCTCGTCGGTGGTCATGTGCTCGCCCAGCTCACCCTGCTGGTGCTGCAACTGTTCATGGACAAGCAGGAGATCTCCGATTACGGCTGGCGTATCGCGTTCTTCATCGGCGGTATCGCCGCGGTGGTCGTGTTCTGGCTGCGCCGCAGTATGGACGAATCGCTCAGCACCGAGCAGCTCGAAGCCGTTCAGCGGGGTGAAGATTCCGAATCGGGATCGCTGCGGGAGCTGGTCGGCAACCATTGGCGTCCGCTGCTGCTGTGCTTCCTGGTGACCATGGGCGGCACCCTCGCCTTCTACGTCTACAGCGTGAACGCGCCCGCCATGATCAAGACCGCGTTCGGGGACCGGGGGATGACGGCCACCTGGATCAACCTGACGGGATTGATCTTCCTCATGCTCTTGCAGCCGGTCGGCGGGATGATCAGCGATAAGGTCGGCCGCAAACCGGTGCTGGTGTTCTTCGGCGTCGGCGGTGTCGCCTACACCTGGTTCCTCATCACCTACCTCCAGGACGCGACCTCGATCGCGGCGACCCTGCTGGTGACCGGGATCGGCTACATCATCCTCACCGGTTACACCTCCATCAACGCCATCGTCAAAGCCGAACTGTTCCCGTCACATATCCGGGCTCTGGGCGTGGGTGTCGGGTACGCGCTGGCGAATTCGGCGTTCGGTGGTACCGCGCCGATGATCTACCAAGCCGCGAAGAACGGGGGGCATGTGACCTTGTTCATCGTCTACGTGACCGTCGTCGTCTTCGCGTCACTGCTCGTGTATCTCTTCGCCTTGAAGAACAAGAGCGAGACGGCACTCGACCGCGAACAGGGCAGCGCCTTCCGGTAGCTCCCAGCGGGCGCTGTGCCACCGGAACCGCCACCCGGGTTCCGGGTGGCGGTTCTGCTGTGTCAGAGAGGCATACCGTTCTCCAGGAACTCGAGTGCCTCGTTGACTACGACGTAGATGTCCTCGTCGTAGTCCACCGCACGCAGATAGGCCATCACCGCCACACCCGCGACGGCGCCGGTCCAGTACCGAACCAGTGGATCATCGGGCTGCCGGCCGATGCGTTGAGCGAAAGCCTCGATGAACGGCGGCATATCCGTCTCGATCTTCGTGACCACGGCTGCGCGTAACTCCGGCACGGTGGCGATGAGTTTCATCCGCATGGTTTCCAGTGCTGCCATATCGACGTCCGTGCTGTTCAGGACACCGAGAATGGCGTTACGTGCAGCCTGCAGCGGCGAGAGTTCGGCGGGCGCGGCGAGAAACTTCTCCAGGAAGATGGGGTCGACGCGGTCGAACAGCACCGTATCCGGCTTGGTGGGGAAGTAGCGGAACAGCGTGCTCGGCGAGACCTCCGCGGCAGCCGCCACTTCCTCCAGCGTGGTGTTTGCGTACCCCTGCTCCCGATAGAGGCGCAATGCGTGATCCTGGATGGCTTCGCGCGTGCGCTTCTTCTTCAGTTCTCGCAGGCCGCCGGTACTCATAGGATCATTTTGCCGAACCCTCGACCGGTCGGCCAAACGAAGGGGCGAGTTCCTCCGTGGTATCCGGCTCGGGTCCGCCGCCGAGATTGCGGCCCTCGACGTCCAGGTCCGGCAGGATCCGGTCCAGCCATTTCGGCAGCCACCACGCCTTGTCCCCGACCAGCGCGAGAACGGCCGGGACAATGGTCATCCGCACCACGAAGGCATCCACCGCGACCGCGGCCGCCAGCGCCACACCGATTTGCACGATATCGCTCGCATCGCCGGAAGCGAAGCCGGCGAACACGCTCACCATGATGATCGCGGCAGCGGAAACCACGCGCGCCCCGTGCCCGAAACCGGACCGGATCGACGTGGTCGCCGAGGCGCCGTGCACATACTCCTCCCGCATCCGGGTCACCAGGAACACCTCGTAATCCATGGCGAGCCCGAACACCACACCGATGATGAAGATCGGCAGCATGCTCACCACGACGTCGGTGGTGTGGATACCCAGCCATTCCAACCAGCCCCACTGGAATACGGCCACCATGACGCCGAAGGTCGCGCCCAGGCTGAGCAGGAAACCCACTGTCGCCTTGAGCGGTACGACAACCGAGCGGAACACGGTCATCAGCAGTACGAACGACAGGCCGATAACCACCAGGAGATAGGTCAGCAGCGCATCGGCCATCCGGTCGCTGAAATCGATGATGATGGCCGCGGTTCCGGTGACGGCGATCCGGGCACCGAACCCTTCCACGGTGTCGGTGACGCTGCCGCGCAGCAGTTGCACCAGCTGCTCGGTTTCCTCGCTGTCCGGACCGCCCCGCGGGATGACGCCGATGATCGCGGTATCGCCGGCCGGGTTGAACTCCGGCGGCGCGGCCATGGTCACCCCTTCGGTCCCGGCCAATTCCGTATGGACCCGCTGTGCGGTGTCGGTGGGATGCGCCGCGCCGGCCAGGTCGACGACGACCAGCAGCGGCCCGTTGAATCCCGGACCGAAACCTTCGGAGATCGCGTCGTAGGCCTGGCGCTGGGTGGTGTGTTCCGGGTAGGTCCCCTGGTCCGGGACGCCGAGACGCAGGTCCAGTGCCGGAAGGGTCAGGACGCCGAGTCCGAGGAGCGCGACGATCAGGGTTGTCACCGGGCGCCGCGTGGTCAGCGATGCCCAACGTGATGCCAGGGTGCGGCCGACCGCGGCTTCCGTGGCAGCCTCGGTGAACTGCCCGCGCCGCCCGCGCCGAAGTACCCGGCGTCCGGCGAACCCGAGGAGCGCCGGCAGCAGCGTGACCGCCACCAGTACCGCGACGGCCACGGTCACGGCCGCGGCGAGACCCATTTCGGTGAGCAGCCCGATACCGACCACGCTCAGTCCGGCCAACGCGATAACCACGGTCATCCCGGCGAAGAACACAGCGGACCCCGCCGTGGCCACCGCCCGGCCGATGGCGTCCTCCGGGTCGGGGTTCCGGGATAGTTCGTCGGTATAGCGGGAGACGATGAACAACGCGTAGTCGATACCGACGGCGAGTCCGAGCATGAGCGCCAGGATCGGAGTGGTGACACCGAGGTCCAGGAACGCGGTCGCCGTGAGGATGCCCAGGAGGCCGACCATGACACCGGTGATCCCGGCGATCAACGACATTCCCGCGGCAGCCAGCGATCCGAGGGTTATCACCAGAACGACGGCGGCCACGAGCAGTCCGAGGAGCTCTTTGCTCACATCCGGCATCAGCTCCATCACGTCGCCGCCCACCGCCATGCGCAGTTCGGCCGAACCGCTCTGCTCGACCAGTTGCATCAGCTCCTGACGGCTCGAATCGCGCACCGTTTCGAAGGAGACCGCATAGGTCACCTCGGCGACGGCGATCCGCTGGTCCGCCGAGATCAGCCCGTTCTGGAAGGGGCCTGTTACGGCGGCGACCTCGGGTGCCCCGGCTGCCGCCCGGACCACGTCATCGATTTTCTGTCGCTGGTCGAGATCGGTCACCGAGCCGTTCTCGGCGACGAACACGATCTGGGCCGACCCGCCGTCGAGCGGAAGATCGGCGAACCGTTCCTCGAGCAGATCGAAAGCTTCCTGGGATTGCGTACCGGGCAGGTTGAAGGTCGTCGCGGAGGGCGCGGCCAGAGTGGCGGCGCCCACCCCTAGGACGGCAACGAGGAGGACCCAGGACAGGAGAACGAGTCGTCGAGCGCGATAACTGAACCGCCCGATCCGATAGAGCAGGGCCGACATGACAGCCTCTCTTTATTGGTAGTCACTGTTTTTTGAGAGTAACTTCCATTTTGAGCTGCGGCAAGACCTTCCCGGGTCGGTCGTCCGCGAGTTCGTTCGGCGATGACCTCTGGCGCACGGCATATCGCCTGTGCTCGAAACCGCCCGTGTCGGGGGCCGCCACGGTGCTGTGGGAGAGCTCGGCATGTCGACCGGTCGTAAGAATTCCGCGCTACCGTCGAAAGGCGCCGTCGTCGTGACGCCTGGTGGGGGTGGCTCAGCTCAGATTGCACATCAGCTTGTGCAGATGGGGGATTGTCGTGCTCCAGGGATGGGGACCATCCGCGTCCGAACGGACGCTGCGCAGCCGCGGCCTGGACTGGACCATTTTGCGTCCGGGCACCCGGTGGGGCCCGACCAGCATCGGCCACAGTGCCGCGCCGCCGTCGCAACGGTCCCCACCCAGCGCAACCAACCGCATGGGGGGGTCCGGGGGGCGAAGCCCCGCCGGGTGGGGTGTGGGGGCTGCGCCCCCCACAAAATACGACGAAACGAGACCAGGCCCACGCCGTAGGTGGGCATGGGCCTGTCATCGAGTGGAGTGCGCCCGAAGGGATTCGAACCCCTAACCTTCTGATCCGTAGTCAGATGCTCTATCCGTTGAGCTACGGGCGCATACGCGTTATTCAGTTGTCACCCGGTAACCGGGTGTGGCGGAGGCGAGAGGATTTGAACCTCCGGTCCCCGTGAAGGGACAACTCATTAGCAGTGAGTCCCATTCGGCCGCTCTGGCACGCCTCCTGGAGCCTTCTCTTCGAGGGCACCGGTCCTTTCGAACCGCCGAGCCGAAAGGTTACCCGAGCTTGGTGCGAAACTGCAAAACGGCTGGTTGGTCAGCGTAGGTGGCTGTCGAACCAGTCGAAAATGCGGGTTTGCGAGTCGATGAGTTCGTCGGCGTCATCGTCGTCGCCGGGATGGTCGGCGCGGTGCAACAGGCCCGGGTAGGTCACCACCAGACTTGCGACTGCGGCGCGGGCGGTGGCGTCGCGGAGATGGTCTACATCGTCGGTGGGAGTGGTCGATTCCGCGCCGAACAGGCCGAGCCACGGGGCCTGTAGCCGGGGGGCGGCGGTGACGAGGGCTTCGGCCTGGTCGGTCAGGGGTGCGGTGATACCGCGGGCGGCCACGCTGATCGCGGCGCCGATCGGCCGGTTGGTCGCCACCAGGAACGCCGCGGTGCCGGCGGTATCGAAACCGAGGGCGCCGATGCAGTCGGGGAAGACCCCGCGATTGGTGAGCCAATCGAAGCAGGCGTCGAAATCCTCGAACAGTTCGTCGCCGTAGACCCCGGCCGACGAGGCGGTGGCCCGGTGGAAGAGGTTCGGTGCGACCACCAGCCAGCCTTCGCCGGCGAGGGCGCGCATGAACTCCAGCAACGATCCGGTGAACTCGCGGGATTCGTGGAGCAGCACGATTCCGCCACGGGCATAGCCTTCCGGTTCGATCACCGTGATGGGTACGTGCTCGTCGGTAGCGGGCGTCGTGGCGGCCGCTGTCGGCTCCTGACCGGGTCCGGTGGTTTCCGGCTCGTGGCGCCGCAGGGGCGCAATATCGTCATAAGTGCCCGACATGTTCCCAGCGTAGGGCGATATCCGCGGAGCGGGAAGAACTGGCAGGTGAACAGCCCGAACGTGGCACGATCGAGATCGGAACTAAGCTCGATACGTGACCGCGCACATCCGGCCGGACCTCGATTCCATTCCGGCGTACGTTCCCGGCCGCAGCCATCCCGGCGCGGTCAAACTGGCGAGCAACGAAACGACCGTCGGTCCGCTGCCTGCCGCGAGCAAGGCCGTCGCCGAGGCGGTGGAGCTGGCCAACCGCTATCCGGACAATCAATCCGGCGAACTACGAGCAGCGCTCGCCGAATTTCTCGGCGTCACGCCGGTCAATATCGCGGTCGGCTGCGGGAGCGTGGCGCTGTGCCAGGAGCTGGTACAGATCACCTGCGGGGATCCGTCCGACGAAGTGCTCTTCGCGTGGCGCTCGTTCGAGGCGTACCCGATCATCACCCAGGTCGGTAACGCGACCGCGGTGACGGTGCCGCTGCACGACCATGTGCACGATCTGGACGCCCTGGCTGCCGCGATCACCGACCGGACCCGGCTGGTGTTCGTCTGCAATCCGAACAACCCGACCGGTACCGCGGTCGGCGCGGCGGAGCTGGCCCGTTTCCTGGACCGGGTGCCCGCCGATGTGCTGGTGGCGCTGGACGAGGCGTACTACGAGTACCTGCGCATTCCCGGCGATCACCCCGACGGTGTGGAACTGGGCCGGACACGGCCGAACGTCGTTGTGCTGCGCACCTTCTCGAAAGCTTACGGATTGGCCGGTTTGCGGGTCGGGTACGCAGTCGGCACACCGGAGGTGATCGCCGCACTGCTGAAGGTGCATATCCCGTTCAGCGTGAGCCGGGTGGCGCAGGCGGCGGCCATGGCATCGCTGGAGGCCCGGCACGAACTGCTGGACCGCACCGACGCGGTGATCGCCGAACGGGAACGGATGCGCGCGGGCCTGCTGGCCGCGGGCTACCGGGTGCCGCCGAGCGAAGCGAATTTCGTCTGGATCGACCTGGGCGCGGCGACGACCGAATTCGCCGAGGCGAGCGCGGAGGCAGGGGTGCTGATCCGGCCGTTCGCGGGCGATGGCGTGCGGGTCACCGCGGGCGACCCGCATGAGAACGATCTGTTCCTGCGATTCGCCACGGCTGCGGAAACGGTCGCGCGCTTCGCGGGCGCCTGACGGCAACCGGGCGACTGGTGTAGCGCATCAGTCGTTGGCCGCGCCGAGTGGTAAGGGGCGGTTCAGGCGATGCCGAGGCCCTCGGAGATGGTGGGCCAGGAGGTGACCAGTTCGTCGGCCCAGTACGGCCAGGAATGGGTGCCTTGCGGGCGGAAGTGGGCGGTGTAGTCGATATCGAGGGTATCGAGACGCTGAGCCAGCCGGCGGGTGCAGAAATCGGTGGCGGCCTCCAGTGGGCCGCCCATCAGCACGCTCACCGGGGTCTCGGGGTTGGTCAGTACATCGTGGACACCCGGCCGTCCGCTGCCGGCGGAGAGGTAGAGCTTCTTACCGCGCAGGGCTTCCGCGTGCAGGGTGACATCATGGGCCAGCCAGGCCGGGTCGTCGGGGGCGCCGAACATGTTCTCGGGGTTGCCTTTGAAGGTCGTGACCACCATGCGGGCCTGCGCCTGGCCCAGGTCGGTGCCGGTGGAGAAGCAGCCGCTGTGGGCGCCGACGGCGGAATAGAGTTCGGGTTTCCGGATGGCCAGCATCATGGCCCCTTCGGCACCCATGGAGGTTCCGACCACGGCATTACGGCCGTTGCCGGCGAATTCGGCGTCGAGTAGTGGGGGGAGTTCCTCGGTGAGAAATGTCTCCCATTTGTTGATTCCCAGTACCGGGTCCGGGCGCTGCCAGTCGGTGTAGAAACTGGCGGGGCCGCCGACGGTGAACACGACGTTCACCGGTTTGTCGGCGTAGAACTGGGCGGCGCCGCCGCGGTCGAGCCAGTTGTTGCTGTCGATCTGGGTGCTGCGGCCGTCGAGCATGTAGATGGTGGGGCGGGGTGTGCTGCGGTCGGCCGGGAGCAGGACCAGGACCTGCACCGTGCGGTGCATGGCCGGTGAATCGACGAATACCCGCATCAGGCGTTCGTGCACCGGCTGGACGCCCACGATGGCGGCCCGCGGCGCCCGGACCGCCTCCGGGCGTTCGACCGGTCCGGGATCCTCGGCCGAGCCGGTACCGGGCTGAGCGGGCGCGGTGTGCAGCCCGTCGGGGTCTGCCTGCGCTGCGCCCGGCGCGACAGCCCCGCACAGGGCGACGGCGCCCGATACGACGGTGGCCAGGCCGACGCGATACCTCATGGCGCCCATACTGCCAGACCCGACGGTGTGCACCGGGGCACCGGAAGGCGCCGATTTATATGCTCTGACCTGCGCTTTCGATGGTATTGCCGCGGAATGGATCTCGGGTGGTGATGATCGACTCGCGGACGCGGGCCGTATCGTTCGTACCGGTCACCGCGGTTCGGCCGGCCGATGTGCCGGCGCTCACCCGGACGCGGCGGACCCGCCGGACGCGCGGAGTAATCTCGCTTCGGGAGCCGGACCGGATGGAGAGAGGACCTCGTGACGGGCGCGCGGATGGTGGGGCTTTTCGCCGGGATCGGAGGGCTGGAGCTCGGGCTGGCGGCGCACGGCTGGCACAGCACACTGCTGTGCGAGATCGATCCCGGTGCGCGGGCGGTACTGGGGGCACGTTTTCCCGATGCCGAACTCCACACCGATATCACCCGGTTGCGGGCATTACCACCGGAAACCGAACTGGTGGCAGCGGGATTCCCGTGCCAGGACCTGTCCCAGGCCGGGCGCACCGCCGGGATCACCGGAACCAAATCCAGTCTGGTCGACCACGTGTTCCGCCTGGTCCGGCGTAAACGCGGGCCGCGCTGGTTGCTGATCGAGAACGTGCCGTTCATGCTGCAACTCGGTCGCGGTGCGGCCATGCGCCATATCACCGATGCTCTCGATGAACTCGGCTATACCTGGGCCTACCGGGTGGTGGATGCGCGGGCGTTCGGCTTGCCGCAGCGGCGTAACCGGGTGCTCATGTTGGCCTCACGGACCGAGGACCCGCGCACCGTACTGTTCGCCGACGACGCCGGGCCGCGACTGCTGGGTTGCATCGAGAGCGACCCGTGCGGTTTCTACTGGACCGAGGGTGTGCGCGGCCTGGGCTGGGTGGTCAACGCCGTGCCGACACTCAAGGGCGGGTCCGGGCTGGGTATTCCGAGCGCGCCGGCGGTGCGGTTGCCGTCCGGGGAAATCGTCACGCCGGGTATCACCGACGGCGAACGACTCCAGGGGTTCGATCCCGGCTGGACGGAACCGGCGCTGGCGGTGCCCGGTTTCCGGCCCGGTCAGCGTTGGCGGCTGGTGGGTAATGCGGTGAGTGTACGGATGGCATCGTGGGTGGGCTCTCGGCTGCGGATTCCGGGTGAACCGATCCCCGGGCATATTCCGCTACCGCCCGGAAGCCCGTGGCCCGGGGCGGCGTGGGGACATTCCGGGCAGGTCTTCGAGGTGCCGTTGTCGCCGTGGCCGGTCCACGAACCCTATGAGGACCTGCGGTTCTTTCTCAGCGATACCCGGTTGCTGTCGGCGCGGGCCACGGCCGGTTTCCTGCGCCGGACCGGGATGGGGACTCTGCGTTTCCCGGCCGGTTTCCTCGACGATGTGCAGGCGCATCTGGTGCGGATGGGTGGCTCGGCGGCATGACCGGCGACCCCGCCCGCAGCAGCCGCCGCCCGGCCACCGATCCGGTGACCAGCGCGCGGATGTCACGGCAGCGGCGGGCGCATACCGCGCCGGAATTGGCCTTGCGGCGCGAACTGCACCGGCGCGGTATCCGCTACTTCGTGGATCGGGCCCCGATCCGTGGTCAGCGGCGGCGCGCCGATCTGGTGTTCCCGCGGCGCCGGGTCGCGGTGTATGTGGACGGTTGTTTCTGGCATCGCTGCCCGGTCCATGCGACCGACCCGAAGAACAACGCGGATTGGTGGGCGGAGAAACTGGCGGGCAATGTCGCGCGCGACCGGGCCACCGATGCGGCGTTGGTCGCTGCGGGCTGGCAGGTGGTGCGGATTTGGGAACACGAGGATCCGGTATGCGCGGCGGACCGGGTTCAGACGGTCTTGGGTCGCTGAGAGGAATTCCCGCCGCTGAGGTGGGTACAACTCCCGGCGGCGGCTGCGCGGGGCGGCGTTGCCCGCGCTTCTGGAAAGAGCCGGGAGATCGCTGTTATCGCCTTGTGCCGACCAGAGGGACCACGGCCCGTGGCGCCCAGAGGTGCTCGATCGCGGGGCGCTGGGGCGCGCCGCGATCCCCGTGGTCTGGTGGTCCAGGTTCCAGACTCTTGTAGAAGGCCGGGGACGCGGCATTAGGGTCGGTGTCGTGCCCAGGGATCTGATCGAATCGCTCACCAGCCGTATGGCGGAGGTCGCCGCGGCGACCACCGAATTGCTCGCCACCGTAGACACACTCGACGATGCGTCGCTCGCCGACGCGTCCGCGCTTCCGGGCTGGACCAGGGGGCATGTACTCGCGCATATCTCGCGTAATGCCGACAGCCTCGTCAATCTGCTGCTCTGGGCGCATACCGGAGTGGAGACACCGCAGTATGCGAGTACCACGCTGCGCGATGCCGATATCGAACTGGGTGCCTCGCGTCCGCTCGCCGAACAGCGGGCCGACCTGGTGGAATCGGCGGATCGGTTGATCGGGATGGCGCGGGTGCCGACTGCCGAGCAGTGGCAGGTGGAGGTTCGCACGCGGCAGGGGCGGCCGTTACCGGCGCACCGGATTCCCTGGATGCGGTTGCAGGAGCTGCGGATCCACCATGTGGATCTGAATGCCGGCTACACCCCGGCAGATTGGCCGGCGGATTTCGTGGCGGAACTGCTCGCCGAGGTCGCCGCCGATCTGGGCGCGCGCCCGGATGCGCAACCGTTCGAAATCCAGGCAACCGATACCGGTTTCGGCGCGACCGTCGGCACCGGTGACCCGCGCAGGAAGGTGGCGGCACCGGCTGCATCGCTGCTGGCCTGGCTACTGGGACGCGGTGCGGACGAGACGCTGCCCGCGGAGCTCCCGCAGCTGCCCGATTGGCGCTGACCCGGCACACGCTGCTCGCGCTGGACAACGGTGTCCGCGGTGTCGGTGTCCGGTGCACGCCCGGCTGGTGTTGAGCCGTGTGCCCGGCTACTGCTGGGACGGGCGGGTGCCCGGCTGATTCAGGGCAGCCGATGGACGTCGGCCGCCGCCGACCTGCGGCGGTGGGGATGCGGCGCAGCGCGCTGCCGGGCGGTCTTGTGTGGGTACTGCGGGCACCCAGCGATAGACGCCGGTCGGCCCGTACAAAGCAGAACCGGCCGGCACCTGTGCGGGTGCCGGCCGGTTGCGTAACGCCTGGATCAGACCCCGGCAGGTTCCTCGACGGCCTTCGTCTTGGCGCGTTGCTGCAGTTCGCGCAGCTTCGTCCCTTCGACGTCGATATCGGGCAGGATCCGGTCCAGCCAGGCCGGCATCCACCAGGCCCATTTGCCGAGCAGTACCAGCAGTGACGGGATCAGCACCATCCGCACCAGGAAGGCGTCGAAGAAAACGCCCGCTGCCAGTGCGAAGCCCATGGATTTGGAGGTGATGTCGGGCGAGAGCATGAAACCGCCGAAGACCGAGATCATGATGACGGCCGCCGCGGCGACCACGCGGGCGCCGTGATGGTAGCCGTCGACCATGGCCTGTTTCGGTTCCTTGCCGCGCACGTATTCCTCGCGCATCCGGGTCACCAGGAACACCTGGTAGTCCATGGCCAGGCCGAATACCAGGCCGATCAGCACGATGGGTAGGAAGCTGATGATCGGATGGGTGTCGTCGACCAGGCCGAAGGCGCCCTCCTGGAAGATCAGCACCGTGACCCCGAAGGTCGCGGCCATCGAGAGCAGGAAGCCGAGCGCGGCGGTGAGTGGCACCAGGATCGACCGGAACACCAGCAGCAGCAGGATGAACGCCGCCACCGCGACGATGGCCATGTACGGGATGATGCTGTCGAGCAGCACGCTGTTGACATCGGCGTAGATGGCCGTCTGGCCGGTGATGCCGTATTCCATGCCGTACTGATCCTGTAGCGCGGCTTCGGCATCGCGGGCGTGTTCGACCAGATCCTGCGTTTCCGCACTGTTGGGCCCGGATTCGGGAACCACCTGGAACAGCGCGGCCTGTCCGTCCTGGCTGGGCTGCGCGACGCTGAGGTAATCCACGCCGTCGTAGCCCGCCAGTTGATCGCGCAATGCGGTCAGTGCGGCATCGCGCTGGTCGGCGGGGGTTTCGGACAGATCGACCGCGACCACGAGCATGCCGTTCTTGCCTTCGCCGAAGCCCGCGGTCTGCAGTTCGTAGGCCTTCCGGACCGAGGAGTCCTCCGGCATGCTGTCGCCGCCGGGCAGGCCGAGGCTGAGCTGGGCCGCCGGGGCGGCCAGCGCGCCGAGGACGATCGCACTGATGATCAGCGTGAGCACCGGTACCCGGGCGATGAGCCGCGCGAAACGCATCCCGTTGGTGACCGAGGTGTCGTCTTCGGGGTCGTGCTGGGCAATCAGCGGCAGTTTCGGTTTGAACAGCGATTTACCGAGCGCGCCGAGCAGGGCCGGCATCAGGGTGGTGGCCGCGAGTACGGCGAACCCGGCAGCGATGGCGCCGCCGATACCCATCGCGGTGAGGAAGCTGATCCCGACCACGGACAGGCCGAGCAGTGCGACCACCACGGTCAGCCCGGCGAAGACGACGGCCGAACCGGCGGTGCCCACCGCGACACCCGCGGCTTCCTCCGGTGAATCCTGGACGACGAGTTCGTGTTTGTACCGGGACACGATGAACAGGGCGTAGTCGATGGACAGGGCCAGCCCGATCATCGACGCCAGGATCGGCGTGAACGTCGGGACCTCGGTCAGCGCGGTACCGGTCAGGATGAGGGCGCCCGCAGAGGCGACGCCGACGATCCCGGTGACGATGGGGACGAACGCGGCCACGATGGCGCCGAAGGCGATGATCATGACGATCAGCGCGACCCCGATACCGATCATCTCGGCCTGTCCCGATTCGGGCTGGGTCTGCGCGATGGCGCCGCTCATCTCGACGGTGAGCCCGGCGTTACGGCCTTCCTGGGCGATGGCCTCGGCGGCCTGCCGATGTTCCTCGGTGACGTCGGCGAAGGTCGGCATCGTGAACCTCACGTCGATCACGGCGACGGTTTGCGGCCGGTCTTCGCTGAGCACATTCAGCGGGGCGCCACCGCACAAAGCTTTGAAGTCAGGAGAGTTCTGACCGTCGAGGCAGTTCGGTTCCGGCATGGGCGGGGCCCGGCCGGGTTCGAGACCGGCCGCTGCCGCGGCCTGTTCCGCGGCGGCCTCCTGGCTGGCCGGCATCATCGCGGTCGCGGTGACCGGGTTGACGACCGGTTCGCTGTGGTCGACGATATCGAGTTCGTTCAGCCGCTGGACCAGTGCGTCCAGTGCCGTCATATTGGGCTCGTCGGTCAGCGTGCCGTTCGGTGCGGCGATGACATATTGCCCGGTGACGGCGTCGATGCTGAACATCGAGGCCATCTGCGGCATATGTTCTTCGAGGATGGCCGTGGCCCGTTCCGAGGGCAGGCCCGGCATCTCGAAGCTGTCCTGGAACGGTTTGGCCAGCGCACCCGCGGCCCCGCCGAGTAGGACCAGTATCAGTGCCCATACGGGCAGGACTATCCATTTCCGGCGGAAAGCGAACTTTCCCCATCTGTACAGGAATACGGACACGAGGGATTTCTCCTAGGCGAGGCCGAAACGGTTTGGTCGTATGTGCTTCTGCTGTGACGAACTGACGGCCGGCGTCGTTTCGCGGACGGGATCGCGCGGGGGAGACTGTGCCTCGGGTCGCGTGATCGGTATGGATCCGCCTACACAGTGGACGCCTTTTATCTACCGTACGGTAGGTAGGCTACCGGTAGGTTAAACGGAGGAACAAGCTCGACTTCCGGCGGCCTACCGCGCCCGGCGGCCGGGAGAACGAGAGGACCGAGCATGGCGAATCAGCGAACTGACCAACACGTTACCGCAGGTCGGGACACCAAGAAGGCGATCCTGGACGCCGCCGTGCGACTGTTCGTGAACAAGGGTTTCGAGCAGACCAGCCTGCGGGAAGTGGCAGATGCGGTCGGAATCACAAAACCGTCGCTCTACTATCACTATTCGTCGAAACTCGACCTACTGGTCGCCGTCATCAACCCGCTACTGGACGAACTACGCGCGATGGCCGACGAGGTCGAAGCGATGCCGGCACCCGACGCCGAGGGCCGTCGCGCGGTGCTGCGCCGTTATATCCGGGCCATGATCCGGAACCGGGATGCCGGGGAAATGATGGTCCGCAACGCGGTGGCCATCGTCAACGCGGTGGCCGATCAGTATCCGGTGATCGTGGACGCTCACAAGGTCGTCCGCAACTGGCTGGCCGGCCCCGATCCCACACCGGTACAGCTGCTGCGGGCCAGTGCGGCCATGGAGGTGGTGACCGTCGCCCTGATTTCGAGCGAGATCGCACCGGACACGGGGGATGATGTGGTGGAGTCGACGCTGCTGGACGCCGCGCTCGCGGCGCTGGCGGAGTGAAAGGTCAGGTTGGTCGTGCACATCACCGCGAAGGTGGATCATGCCGTGCGCACACTGCTCGAGATCACGGCAGCCGATCAGGCCACGGCCGTGAAGGCGGAGGCCATCGCGGCCGGTCAGCAGATTGCGCCCAAAGTGCTGGAGAGCGTGCTCGCCGAGCTGCGCCGGGCGGGACTGGTGACGAGCCGGCGCGGTCCCGACGGTGGCTATCGGCTGGCCCGCCCGGCGCACGCCATCTCGATCGCCGATGTGATCCGCGCGGTCGAGGGACCCCTCGCATCGGTGCGCGGACTGCGTCCCGAGGAGGTGCGGTATCCGGGCGCGGCCGAACCGCTGCAGCAGGTATGGATCGCGTTACGGGTGAACATCCGGGCTGTCCTGGAGAACGTGACGCTGGCCGATATCGCCGACGGCGCACTACCGGATTTCGTGGTGGACCTCACCGCCGACCCCGGCGCCTGGGCTCGCCGCGACCCCAGCGATCCGGCTCCACCGGACCCGCCCGAAATTGCCGGGCGATCCGCAAAACCAGACGGTAGCGTTCGGTCATCATGCTGATCAGACTGCTCCGCGACTTCCTCGTCCCGTACCGGAAACAGCTGGCCGGGATCGTGGTGCTGCAGCTGATCTCAGTGATCGCGATGCTGTATCTGCCCAGCCTCAACGCCGATCTGATCGACGAGGGCATCACCAAGGGCGATATCGGCTACATCTGGACCGCCGGCCTGCGGATGCTGGCCGTATCGGGAGTTCAGATCGTCGCATCGGCCTCTTCGGTACTGCTCGCCGCGCAGGCCGCGATGGGCGCGGGTCGTGATCTGCGTGCCGCGCTGTTGCACCGGGTGAACACCTTCTCGGCCCGTGAAGTGGGAATGTTCGGTGCGCCGTCGCTGATCACCCGTAACACCAACGATGTGCAGCAGGTGCAGTTGCTCGTCGTCATGGCCTCGACGGTGGCGGTGATGGCACCGATCATGTGCGTCGGCGGCATCGTGATGGCACTGCGCGAGGATCTGGGCCTGTCCTGGCTGCTGCTGATCGCGGTGCCCGCGCTGGCGTTGAGCATGGGTTTGATCATCGCCCGGATGGTGCCCGCGTTCCGCCTGATGCAGACTCGGCTCGACGAGGTCAACCGGGTGTTGCGCGAGCAGATCACCGGTATCCGGGTAGTGCGCGCGTTCGTCCGTGAACGGCTCGAGGTCTGGCGTTTCGACGTGGCCAATACCGAACTCACCGATATCTCGGTGCGGGTCGGCCGGTTGATGGCGCTGATGTTCCCGGTCGTCATGTTGATCAGCAACGTCACCTCGGTTGCCGTGATCTGGTTCGGCGGTAAAGCGATCGACGCCGGCGAGATGCAGATCGGATCGCTGACAGCGCTGCTGTCCTACATCATGCAGATCCTGATGGCGGTCATGATGGCCTCGTTCCTGGCCATGATGGCGCCGCGCGCCGCGGTCTCGGCGGACCGGATCTCCGAGGTCCTGAACACCGAATCCTCGGTGCGCTCACCCGAGCATCCGCAGCCGTTCCGGGGCGACCCCGCCCAGGTGCAGGTGCGCGACGCCGGATTCAGCTACCCGGGCGCCGAACAGCCGGTACTGCGCACTATCGACTTCCGGGTGGAACCCGGGCAGACCACCGCCGTCGTCGGATCGACCGGTGCGGGTAAAACCACCCTGCTGAACCTGATCCCGCGGCTCATGGACGCCACCGAAGGCGCCGTCCTGCTCGGTGGCACCGATATCCGCGACCTCGACCTGCACGAGCTGCGAACCCGGATCGCGCTGGTACCGCAGAAGGGTTATCTGTTCTCCGGCACCGTGGCGAGCAATCTGCGGTACGGCGATCCGGACGCAAGCGACGAGGAACTGTGGCGTTGCCTGGAGATCGCCCAGGCCGCCGACTTCGTCCGGGCCATGCCACAGGGGCTGGAAACACCGGTGGCGCAGGGCGGCACCACGGTCTCGGGCGGGCAGCGGCAACGGCTGGCCATCGCCCGCGCCCTGGTGCGCAGGCCGCGGGTGTACCTGTTCGACGATTCCTTCTCCGCACTCGACGTCGCCACCGACGCGCGGCTGCGGGCGGCCCTGCGGCCGGAAACGGCGAACGCCGCGGTGATCATCGTGGCCCAGCGGATCGCCACCATCCGCGACGCCGACCAGATCGTGGTACTCGAGGACGGCGCCATGGTCGGTCTCGGCACCCACGATCAGCTGGTCCGCGATTGCGCCGAATACCGGGAGATCGTGGAATCCCAGCTGAGTGTGGAGGAAGCGCGATGAGACCGGGTACGCCGGGCGCCCCGGATACGAAACCGAAATCGTTCAAGCCTTCGCTGAAACGGCTGGTGGGCAGGCTCGCGCCGGAACGCGTGCTGGTGGCGGTCATCATCGCCCTCGGCGTCGTCTCGGTGGTGCTCAATATCGCGGGCCCCTACCTGCTGGGCAAAGCCACCAACCTGATCTTCGACGGTGTGGTCGGCCGGCAGCTGCCCGCGGGGCTGAGCAAGGAAGAAGCCATCGCCGGACTACGCGCGCAGGGGCAGGACACCTTCGCCGACATGCTGTCGGGGATGGCGGTCGTACCGGGCGCCGGGATCGACTTCGACGCCGTCGGCCGGGTACTGACCCTGGTGCTGGTGTTGTATCTGGGCGCCGCGCTGTTCGGTTGGTTGCAGGCGTACCTGCTCAACAATCTGATCAACCGCACCATCAAACGGTTGCGCGCAGATGTAGAGGACAAGATCCACCGGCTGCCGCTGAGCTATTTCGATTCCGCACCCCGCGGCGATGTGCTCAGCCGCGTCACCAACGATGTGGACAACATCTCGCAGAGCCTGCAGCAAACGATGAGCCAGCTGCTCGTGTCACTGCTCACTGTGCTCGGCATTCTCGGGATGATGTTCTGGATCTCCTGGATACTCGCGCTGATCGCCCTGCTCACAGTGCCCGCGGTGATCATCGTGACGGCGCAGATCGCCAAACGGTCCAAACCGCATTTCGTGGACCAGTGGAGGTACACCGGACTCGTGAACGCCCAGGTGGAAGAGGCCTACACCGGGCACGAGATCGTCACCGCGTTCGGTCGCAGCAAGCAGGTCGGCGCCGCGTTCGACGAGCGCAACGAGCATCTGTACCAGTCCAGCTTCAAGGCACAGTTCATCTCCGGGCTGATCATGCCGTCGTCGATGTTCCTGGGGAACCTGAACTACGTGCTGGTCGCGCTGATCGGCGGCCTGCGGGTCGCCTCCGGCCAGCTGTCGCTGGGCGAGGTGCAGGCGTTCATCCAGTACTCGCGCCAGTTCAGCCAGCCGCTCACACAAATCGGTGCCATGGCGAATCTGCTGCAGTCGGGTGTGGCCTCGGCCGAGCGGATCTTCGAAATCCTGGACGCCGAGGAACAGAGCCCGGACCCGGCGGCCGAGCCCGCCGCGCCCGCCGAGCGTGGGCGGGTGGAATTCGCCGACGTCTCCTTCCGGTACGAACCGCAGACCCCGGTGATCGACGACCTTTCGCTGGTAGCCGAACCGGGGCACGTGGTGGCGATCGTCGGGCCCACCGGTGCCGGAAAGACCACGCTGGTCAATCTGCTACTGCGGTTCTACGAACTCGATTCCGGGACGATCAGCATCGACGGGATCGATATCACCGATATCAGCCGTGACAGGCTCCGTTCCCGGATCGGCATGGTGTTGCAGGACGCCTGGCTGTTCAAGGGCACCATCAAGGAGAACATCGCCTACGGCGATCCGGACGCGAGCGACGCCGATATCCTCGCCGCCGCCCGTGCCGCCTACGTGGACCGCTTCGTGCATTCGCTGCCCGCCGGGTACGACACCGTGATCGACGAGGAGGGCACCGGGGTCAGCGCGGGGGAAAAACAGCTGATCACGATTGCGCGCGCGTTCCTCGCCAAACCCACCATTCTGGTGCTGGACGAGGCCACCAGTTCCGTCGACACCCGCACCGAACTTCTGGTGCAGCAGGCCACCGCGGAACTGCGCCGTGATCGCACCAGTTTCGTCATCGCCCACCGGCTCTCCACCATCCGCGACGCCGACCTGATCGTGGTGATGGAGGACGGCCATATCGTCGAACAGGGCACCCACGAGGAGCTGCTGGCCCGGCAGGCGGCGTACTACCGCCTCTACAACGCGCAGTTCGCGGCAGCCGCGGTGGAGGCTTGATCCCGGGCCTGAGCGAGTCAGGCGCGGGATGCGGTGGCGAAGCATGATCAGGGAGGGCCCTCGCTCCGCCCCATGAACGCTGCCTGCGAGGATAGCGGCGTGTCCGACAGCCCCGGCTTCTCCTTCAGTATCGGTACCCGCCTCGACGGCCGGAACGGCCGGACGGGAGTGATCCAGACCCCGCACGGTGCCGTCGCCACGCCCGCCTTCATCCCGGTGGGGACCAAGGCGACGGTGAAAGCCGTGCTGCCCGAAGCGATGGGCGACCTCGGGGCGCAGGCCCTGCTGGCCAACGCCTACCACCTGTATCTGCAACCCGGCCCCGATATCGTCGACGAGGCCGGCGGCCTCGCGGCGTTCATGAACTGGCCCGGCCCCACCTTCACCGACAGCGGCGGTTTCCAGGTGATGTCGCTGGGCGTCGGGTTCAAGAAGGTGCTGGCGATGGAAACCGTCGACATACAGAACGACGACGTGATCGCCAAGGGTAAGGAACGGCTGGCCACCGTGGACGACGAGGGGGTCACCTTCCGGTCGCATCTGAACGGGTCGAAACACCGGTTCACGCCCGAGGTGTCGATGGGTATCCAGCATCAGCTGGGCGCCGACATCATGTTCGCCTTCGACGAACTCACCACTCTGATGAACACCCGCGGGTACCAGGAGAAATCGGTACAGCGGACCCATCAGTGGGCGCAGCGCTGCATCGATGAGCACGAACGGCTCACCGCCGCGCGCACGCACCGGCCCTATCAGGCGCTGTTCGCGGTGGTGCAGGGCGCGCAGTACGAGGACCTGCGACGCAAGGCTTCCCGGGACCTCGCCGAAATCCGCGGCGCCGAGGGCACCGATTTCGACGGCTACGGTATCGGCGGCGCATTGGAGAAACACAACCTCGGCACCATCGTCGGCTGGTGCTGTGACGAGCTGCCCGAGGACAAACCGCGTCATATGCTGGGGATCAGCGAACCGGAGGATATGTTCGCCGCGATCGAGGCGGGTGCGGACACCTTCGACTGTGTGAACCCCTCCCGTGTGGGTCGCAACGGCGGAATCTACGTGGAGGCCGGCCGGTTCAATATCGATACCCTGCGGTTCAAACGGGATTTCACTCCGATCGACGACACGTGCGACTGCTACACCTGCGCGCACTACACCCGCGCCTATATCCACCACCTGTTCAAAGCCAAAGAGATGCTGGCTTCGACGCTGTGCACGATCCACAACGAGCGGTTCACCATTCGGCTGGTCGACCGGATCCGGGCCAGTATCGATGGCGGGTATTTCGACGAGTTCCGGGCGGAGACGATGGGGCGCTGGCAAGGGCGGATCAAGGCGCCTTGATCTGTAATTTTGGAGACGCTCCGCGTCTCGAGGGTGGGGCCCTGTCGGGCCCGGTTCTTCACTCCTCCGCTTCGCTCCCCCGCTCCGTCGCTCCAGAACCGGGCGGGCCCCACCCGGGGAAGGTGAACGCACAGCAGGACGGATAAGCGGGTGGACCGTTCGCGAAGGGGTGGGGCTGTGATTTTGGAGACGCTTCGCAGCTCGAGTGTGGGGGCCTGTCAATCCCTGGTCTTTCCTCCCTCGCTCCGTCGGTCCAGACCAGGGGCCCCGGGCCCATGGTCTGGACTATCCGGGTCAGGAACGCAGGGGGGTGGTTTCACGGGGGGCGTAGGTGGGTTCGTGCTTTTTGAGCAGGCCGATGACCCGGTAGGTGATCGGGAGCATCAGGATTTCGACCAGGGTTTTCCACAGGAAACCGATGATCACGTAGTTGGCGAACTGACCCCAGCTGTCGATTCCGATCGCGGTGGCGGCGATGGAGCAGAAGATCAGGGTGTCGGCGAGTTCACCCACTACCGTCGAACCGATCAGGCGGGCCCACAGGTACTTCTCGCGGGTGCGTTCCTTGATCAGCACCAGGGTCGCGGAGTTGAGCAGCTGGCCCACGACATAGCCCGCGAGCCCGGCCGCCACCAGTTGCGGCGTGGTGCCGATAACGCTGCGGAACGCCTCCTGGTTCTCGTAGAACACCGCCGGCGGCAAATGGATCGCGACGGCGAAGCACACCACCATGACGAGCAGGGCGGTGAAACCGTAGAACACGGCATGCCGGGTGGCCCGGAAACCGTAGACCTCGCTCAGCACGTCACCGAGAACGTAGGCCAGGGGGAACAGGAAGAACGCGGCGTCGGTGGTGATGGGCAGGACCTCCAGGGGGCCCAGGCTCAGCGAACTGCCGGAGAAGAACTGCACGCCCTTGGTCGCGCAGATATTGGAGATGAGCAGTGTGGCGGTGAACAATACGACGATCGGCGTGTAGTACCCCCGCGCCACCTGGGCGAATGCCACGTGAACGGGCGCGGGGTGTCCAGACTTGCCGGATAACGGGGGGTTGTTGGAGTCTTCCACCCGGCTATCCAATCAAACTCTCGAATAGGGTGTAGAACATGACGAACCCCGGCAACTCCGACGAATGGTGGAAGCAGTACGGGGGGTCGGGCGTATCGTCGGATCCTGCGAACGCACAACCGTCCGCGGGTGAACCGTCCAGTTACCCGTCGTACCCCTCGTCCCCGGCGCCCGCTCCCATGCCGCCGCCCGCGCCCCCGACGTACGGGGTGCCGCCCGGGCCGGCTCCGCAGGCCAACCCTTATCCGGCGATGCCCGCGTACCCGGCGAATCCCTCGTACCCCGCGAATCCGTCGTATCCCGGCACGCCCCCCGGGCCGGGATATCCGATGGGATACCAGCCCTACGGCTACCCGGCAGCCCACGGGGGCACCAACGGGTTGGCGATCGCGTCGCTGATCGCTTCGCTGGTGGGTATCGGCTGCGGTATCGGGGCCATTGCCGGAATCATCATGGGCGTGATCGCGCTCGGCCAGATCCGGGACAACGGTCAGCAGGGACGCGGTATGGCGCTGGCCGGGATCTGGGTCGGTGTCGCCTGGATCGTGCTGTGGGTCCTGTACATGGTGCTGATCTTCGCCGCGTCCTAGCCGGTCGGCTCAAGCCTCCAGAACGTGGGTTCCGCCGGCGAGTTTGTCGTGCCACCCCTGTTTGTTGGGGTCCTTGTCCATGGTGGCGGCCATGTAGATCATCAGCGCGAGCCCGGCCAGCCAGCCGAGGCACGGGATAATCGATACGGCCAGGTAGACATTGCGTTTCAAGGACGCCAGCGGCGGTACGGTGGGTGCGCCGTTGGGGGCCACGACCTTGAGTCCGATGATCCTCTTGCCCAGTGTCGCGCCGGTCCGGCTCTCCATCAGCACGAAGTACAGCAGGATGGCGGCGAAGACGATCGCGTAGCTGACCGACATACCGGACAGACCACTCATATTCGGCATGATGATGAAATTCAGCAGGATCGCCAGCGGGAGTCCGACGATGAGATTGTCGATCAGCCGGGCGGTGAATCGAGGCCACACCTTGCCCGGTACACCGAAGGCGGGATCGAACTGACCGTATCGGTGGCCGCCGTACTGCGCCTGCGGGTGCACGGTCTGCTGATACAGAGGCCGCTCGTTCTGTGGCGGCGGCGGGGGCTGGTGCCCGTAGGGCTGCGGAGGCGGCGGCTGCTGTCCGGGCGGACCCGGCGGCGGCGCATATGGGCCGGGAGCGCCGTACTGCGGCGGCTGCCCGTACGGCTGCCCGGCCTGGGGGTGGTTGCTGGGGTCGTACCCGCCACTGGTCATTTCGCCTGCCTGCACTCGAAAATCGTAAAGACCCGGTCGCAGGCCAGATTACGGACCGCCGGCCGTGCACACCAAGCTGTCGGGGTCCAGTATCCACGGGGTTCGCGGCAGCCGGCCGGGATCGAATCCGGTGAGCAGTTCCTCCGCGCTGTCGCCCGACAATCCCAGTGAGGTAGCCAACAGTGCGACCACATCGCGCACGGAGTCGCCGTGGTGGCGCCGATCGGCGAGGGTGACCGCGCCGTCACGTTTGGCCAGCCGCTGTCCGGCCGTGTTCAGCACCAGCGGGACGTGTGCGTACTCGGGCACCGGCAGGCCGAGGAGGGTGGCCAGGTAGGCCTGCCGCGGGGTGGAGGGCAGCAGATCGTCGCCGCGCACCACTTGGTCGATACCGTGTTCGGCGTCGTCGACCACGACGGTCAGGTTGTATGCCGGGATCCCGTCGCCGCGGCGGAGCACGAGATCGTCCACCGGACCGCGGTAGCGTCCGTGCAGGCGATCGGTGATCTCGAAATCGGGGCGGGCCGCCCGCAACCGGAGTGCGGCCGGGCGGCCGGCGGCGCGACGGGCGTCGCGTTCGGCCGGGGTGAGTTCGCGGCAGGTACCCGGGTAGGCGCCCTGCGGGCCGTGCGGGGCGGTGGCGGCCTGATGGATCTCTCTCCTGGTGCAGAAGCATTCGTAGGTCAGACCGGCTTCGGTGAGCCGGCCGACGGCTGCGTCGTAGCGCCCCAGCCGGTCCGATTGATGCAGTACCGGGCCGTCCCAGTCGATGCCGAGGGCAGCGAGATCACCGAGTTGGCGTTCTTCGGCGCCGGGGCGCACCCGGTCGAGGTCGTCGATGCGGAGGACGAAGCGACGGCCGGTGCCACGGGCGAACAGCCACGCCAGCAGTGCGGTGCGCAGGTTGCCGAGATGCAGATCGCCCGAGGGGCTCGGGGCGTACCGGCCGGCGCCGGCGGCGGGCGGGCTGGGCGCGGGGTCGGTGGGCATCGCTGTCATGGTAGGTCGCCGGTGAGGCGGGGCATGAGCGCGGCGCGTTCGGCGAGGGAGGTGGGTGTACCCGGTCGTGCCGGGATCTGTTCGTCCAGTTCGGCCAGCAGCGCTTCGGCATGGGCGATGAGGCCCGGTCCGTCGAGACCGTAGGGGAGTGCCCCGGCGGGGTGGCCGGCGGCGGCGGGGTCGAATACCCGGATGCGCTCGACCGCGCGGCACAGCAGGGTCCGGGCGCCCTTGGGGTTGCCCCGCTGGATATGGGTCAGCCCGACCGCGTACTGCGCGAGGCCCTGCCACAGCATGCGCTCGGCGGCCGGGCCGTTCTTCCATACCGATTCCAGGACCTCATGGGCGTTGAAGGCCAAGCCCTCGTCCAGAAGTTGCTGCGCGTAGGCGAGCGCTTCGCGGGGCGGGAGGTCCAGATCGTCGGGGACTCGCGGAACTCCGGGCGAACCCGGTGGTAGTGGTCGTCCCAGCCGGTCGCGCGGCCGGGCATTGGTGGCGCGTCCCTGGTCGTCGCGATCGCGTTCGGGCATGCGGCCATCATTGCGCTCCATGCGCGCGGAGTGTGCGCCAGGGGGATTGACATAGGATGAATAAGCGATCACGTAACAATCACGTCATGCCTTTACGGATCATTCGTCCAGACCATTTCAGATATTTTCGAGCAAAGTCATCCTTATAAGTCCGCAATTACGTGGCAATGGGGCATCTTAGCGGAATTGACAAGACTATTGGTTCCGTTGGCAAGATATGGGCAAATCGGCCGTGAACCTGCTAGTCTTCCGCATGCGGGGCCGCTCACAAGGGGTTTGAGTCACCGCGTCAGGTGTGTTCGCGGACAGGTGCGAGTCCGATAGACCGAACCCGGCAAACCGGAAATTTGCTCGCTATCTGCGCGTGCATCGGAAGTATTCGGTGTCACCACCGGATACCAGCTAGTTCGAGAACTATGCAGGAATCGAATATCGTTATCGACGCAGCGAAGGAGTGCAGTGCCGTGAAGGTGGATATGACGGGTGCTGTGTGGCGGAAAAGTTCATACAGTGGCCCGGACGGGAACTGCGTGGAGGTGGCATTTCTCGTAGACGGCAACGTGGCGGTCCGAGATACCAAGGATCGCGGCAACGGGCCGGTGCTGGCCTTCGCGCCCGGCGAATGGGCCGAGTTCCTGTCCGGCGTGTCGGTGGGAGACCACCGCGACGCCTGAGGTTATCCCGATATCAGGCAGTACGGCCCCGGGTCCGCTTGGCCCGGGGCCTTTGCCTGTTTGCGATAGGGGTCGCGGTGGCGGCTAGGGTCGGGCCGTGATCTCGCTGGCAGCTCCGGACGCCACGATGTACTGGCTGTCCCGGCGAACCCACAACGACCAGTTCCTGCTCTACTGCTTCGCGGAGTCCACCCGAGCCGATGGCGCATTACGCGCCGAAATCCTGCAACGGTGCGCCGCCGTCCCGGAACTGGGGCTCCGATTACACGACGACCCCACCGGCCTGGCCTATCCGATGTGGATTCCCGCCGAGCCCACCGCGGAGCACATCGAACTGCACCGGCTCCCCACGCCCCACTGGCCGGAACTACGCGCCGCCCTCGGTCGATTGACCGGCACCGGTGTAGACGCGCAGGTATCTCCCTGGCGATTGCATATCTTCCGCGGGATCCGCGACAGTCCGGTATCCGACCCGCAGGTCACAGCTGTCGTGCTGCAGATATCGCACGCACTGGTCGACGGCCGCGGTGCTTCGCGGATCGCCCGCGACCTGTTCGCCGCCGAGCCCACGCCATCGGAGCCCGGGTCCGCACCGGTGTCGTCCGGGACCGAGTGCCTGTCCGGTGCGGGGGAGCCGTTGTCACAGACGGGGAAGCCCGGTACGGCAGCAGATGGGTACGCGGGGCCTATCGGTGCCGAGGACTCGGAGTCGGCCGAGGACCGGTCCCTGCCCAGAGCAAGCGAGCCGATATCGGGGGTCGACCCCGAGCGGTCTGCGCCCACGGAACGGGAGTTCGCGGCTCCGGGGGACAGCGAACCCGGCACGGTACCCGGCGCAGATCGAGTGCCCATGTCCCAAGGCGCGAGGCCGCCGGGGGTGTCTGTCCGTCTCGCTGCATTGCGGGCCGCCGTGACGTTGCCTGCAGGGGTCGCCCGGACGGTCCGGCGCGGTGTGACCGCCGCACGGGCGCGGAACGAACTCGCGACCCTCACCGCTACCGGCCGGATTCCGCCGCCGGGCCCCGGATATGCGCCCGGGCCGCTGAACGGGCCCGCCGAGGTGGCCGGGCACGCGGTACGGATGCTGGTGTGCCCGGCAGAGGCGTTTCACGTGCCCGGATTCAGCGTCACGGTGGTCGGGCTGACGGCGGTATCGATCGCACTCGAGCGGTATCTGCTGGGAAGAGGTGAGGATGTCACGCGGCTGGGAGCACAGGTGCCGATGGCCCTGCCGCCGCGCCGCGGGGTCCGCAACAACTATCGCAGCCTCGGCGTGGACCTCGCGGCCGGTGAACCCGACGCGCGGCGCCGGGCCGCGGCGATCGCGGCGGAACTGTCCGCTCGCCGCGAGCGCGCCCGGCATCCGCTCCTCGATGCGCAGGGCGCCGTCGATGCCGTGCTACCGCCGCTCCTGCTGCGCCGGGACGTCCGTGATTATCCGATCGACAGCACTCCCGAGCAGATCACCGGCCATACCGTGGTCTCCAGCGTGAACCGGGGACCGGCCGATCTGACCTTCGGTGGCGCGCCGGTGCGATTCACCGGCGGATTTCCCGCGCTGGGCGCGGTGATGCATCTCACCCATGGGATCCACGGGCTGGGGGAGACCGTCACACTGTCGGTGCACGCCGACCCCAGTGTCGTGGATCCGGACATCTATGCCGGCCATCTACGGGATGCCCTACGCGAACTACCTGCACTGCGGGACTGACGAGCCGCCTCGGTGCGCCTCGCCGGCGATTGCGGTGGAGCCCCTGCGGCGCCGACGGCAGCATCGTCCAGGTGACACCGATCTCCGGTCGTTTCGCGGCCGGTCTGCCGGGCAGGTCAGTTCGGGTCGATACCGAGTTCTTCCCGGGTGGCGACGATGAGGTCGCGTTCGGCGACGCGTACCTCGCCCAGCATCTGGGTCTTGTGGTCGCGGGCCGCCCGGATCTCCTCCGGCGGCGCGTCCTGCAGCTTCTTCCGCTGCAGGGTGAGGGCCGACAGCAGGACGTCGGAAAGCGTATCGGCGAGCCGCCGCCACTGCTTGTAGTGCGGATCCGAACCGACCAGCCGCAGCACATTGGCCCGATCCGAGCCGGCTTCCAGGTTGTGGATCAGATCGCCGATCAGTTCGTCGGTCCAGTCCTCGTCGCGGCGCAGCGCCTGACAGATACGGCTGGACATACCCAGCGAATCGGCCACCGCGCCGGCGACGGCGTCCCGGCGCCAGTGCTCGCTCGCCTGGACCAAGGCCACGGCATGGGCGGATTCCACCTGGGAGTGGGCGGCGTCGAGCTGCCGCCGGGTGGAATCGGCCTGCTGCGCAACGCTGGCAGTCTGGTGCTGGGCCGCGACGGACAGGGTCCGCTGGGCCCGCTCGTCGGCGGCGGCGATCGCATCCCGGTTCGTCCGATTGTTGACCAGTACGGCGATCACAGCCGCACCACCGAGCGCGAGCGAACCGAGCAGCGGCAGCCACGACTGCCACCAGGCCGGGGAACTCTGAACGATCTCGATCACCTGGGGATCCACGGCGCCCATAATGGCACCGTCGCCGCGGCCGGGCGCGACGGCCGTCACAATTGGGTGCTCAGCGGGGTTCGGGCATTGGATATCTTGCAGGGTAAGAGGATTCATGCTATGTCGGCCGGGTCGCTGCGGTGGTGGATCGCTCGCGGCGGCCGGAATGAGCGGGCGTTTTCACGATGCGCCGGGGTGGCAGGTATGCTGCTCGGCGGAGGATTCGCCTAGTGGCCTATGGCGCTCGCCTGGAACGCGGGTTGGGTTAACAGCCCTCGCGGGTTCGAATCCCGCATCCTCCGCAGCCGGCCCCGCCCGTGGAGCATTCCACCGGCGGGGCCGTTCTCTGTTCCGGTCCCGGCCCTCCGTCGATCGCAGTCCCGGCCCTATGCCGATTGCAGACGGCAGCCGCTGCTACTACCGCAACCCAGGAGTGGGCCCCATCCTGTTCCTGTTCTGCCGGTGAGGCCCCCGCTGTGCAGTGTGCGCGGGTGCGGCTACACTGGCCCACGGATCCCGCGCGGCGCGCATCCTGTGAACTCCCCCAGGGCCGGAAGGCAGCAAGGGTCAACGGGCTCTGCCGGGTGCGCGGGGTCCCCTTAATCCGGACCGGTGTTCATCGGATCTCCGGAGCAGAACCCGCCGCGGTGACGTTTCCCGATCGGCACCGAGAATCCCAACACCTCCCGGCCGTCGCGGACGTCCGGGTAACGTGGCCCGGGGCGCCCGGCACCACCGGCCGCCCGTAAGTGCATTCACCCACCAGGTCGTTGGAAAGGCTGTCCAGCATGCCCCGGCAAACCCAGATCGGTTTGATGAGTCCCGAGGAACTCGCCGCCGAGCACGAACTCCAGTCCGCGAACTACGCGACACTGCAGGCCGCTGCGCTCACCCTCGATCTGACCCGGGGAAAGCCTTCGCCGGAACAACTCGCCCTCTCCTCCGCCATGCTGTCGCTGCCCGGCGACGGCGATTTCCGCGACGCCACCGGCACCGACTGCCGCAACTACGGTGGTCTGCACGGGCTTCCGGAGCTACGCGCCATCTTCGGTGAACTGCTCGGTATCGGCGTCGACAACCTGATCGCCGGAAACAACGCCAGCCTCGAGCTGATGCACGACACCATCGTCTACGCCACGCTGCACGGCCTGCCCGATTCGCCGCGCCGGTGGGCCGACGAGCCGGTGGTGAAGTTCCTGTGCCCCAGCCCCGGTTACGACCGCCATTTCGCGATCACCGAATCGCTGGGCTTCGAGATGATCACGGTGCCGATGGGACCCAACGGGCCCGATACCCGGATGATCGCCGAACTGCTGGCAGCCGATCCGCAGATCAAGGGTTTGTGGGCGGTTCCCAACTACTCCAACCCGACCGGTGCGGTGTTCTCCGAAGAGGTCGTGCGGGAACTGGTTTCGATGCCGGCCGCGGCGCCCGATTTCCGGTTGTTCTGGGACAACGCCTACGCCGTGCACCCGCTCACCGATACCGCTGCGCCGGTGATCGATGTACTCGGGCTCGCGGCGGCGGCGGGGAACCCGCACCGGCCCTTCGTTTTCGCCTCCACCTCGAAGATCACCTTCGCCGGTTCGGGGGTGAGCTTCCTCGGCGCCTCGACCGAGAACCTGAACTGGTATCTGGGGCATGCGTCGAAGAAGAGCATCGGCCCGGACAAGATCAACCAGCTGCGTCATCTGCGTTTCTTCAGCGATGCCGCCGGGGTGCGGGCTCATATGCAGAAGCATCGCGCCATCCTCGAACCGAAGTTCGCGCTGGTGCTACGGATCCTCGAGGATCGCCTCGGCCCGTCCAAGGTGGCCTCCTGGACCGAACCCAAGGGTGGTTACTTCGTCAGCCTCGATGTGCTCGAGGGCACCGCGGCACGGGTCATCGAACTGGCGAAGGACGCCGGTATCGCCCTGACCGCGGCCGGGTCGGCCTTCCCGTACAAGAAAGATCCGGAGGACAAGAACATCCGGATCGCCCCCAGTTTCCCGGCGCTGCCGGAGCTGGAGCAGGCCATGGACGGATTGGCGACCTGCGTGCTGCTGGCAGCGACCGAGAAACTGCAGAAGTAGGAATCAGGCCGGTTTGCGGGCGTGCACGGCGAACATCGTCACCGAGAGGTGGATATCGCCGCTTTCGGCGCCCGCGGCCAGGTCGGCGAGCAACTGTTCACGTTCGGTCTCGGTGATCACCCGGCGCGCCACGGCCATGGCGGAAACCCTGCTGACCAGCGCGCCGGCCCCCACCGTTCGCTCCTGGACCAGCGCATGTGACCCGGTGCTCTCGGCTTCCAGGCCCGCGGCGGTGAGCAGCCCCTGCAATCGGCGGCCCGAATAGGGATTGGTGGTCGCCGAGATCAGGGTGTCCACGACCTCGCGCACCACGCGGGTGTTACCGGGGTGCACGATCGCCGAACCCCAGTCGGCATCCATCACCACGGCCCGGCCACCCGGCCGCAGGACGCGGGCGATCTCGCGGGCAGCGCGCGCGGGCGCCGTGAGGTGCTGGAAGACCCGCTCGCACAGGACGGCGTCGAAGGTTTCGGGACCGAAGGGCAAGCCGTAGGCATCGCCGGAGTGGAAGGTCGCGGTGGAATGTGCAGCGGCTGCCCGCCGCTCGGCAGCGGCCAGCAGGTGGGGGTCGGGCTCCACCCCGGTGGCGATACCGGTGGGGCCGACCGCCGCCGCGAAGGTGATCACTTCGGAACCGGTACCGGAACCGATATCGACGGCTTTTTCCCCCGGCTGCAGCGCGAGCGCCTGGTGCGCCCAGTCGCGTAACCGGTCGAGTCCGGGGAGTGCCGCCTGTAGGTCGCGGATATCGACCAGCTGATCCTGGCCGGCGGCATCGAATCGGTCGGGGCGTAACCCGAAACTGTCCATGGGTCCGTGTCCATCCAGTGTGGTGGGTGGGTGTATCGCCGTGTGTGGCATGTGGTGAGCCTAACTCGGGGGCATGGGATGATCGCTGGTAGTACGGAGCGTGAGTGGGCCGGGCCCGGAGGCGGCCGTAACCGGTATGGCCCCATGCTCAACAGCGCAGTGAGGAGAGCAGGCCATGGCCAAGTTGTGTCTCGCGCAGGAACCCGAGGCGGACCAGCTGCTGTCGGAGAGTCCGCCGGCGCTGTTGATCGGGATGCTTCTCGATCAGCAGTACCCGCTCGAACACGCTTTCCGCGGTCCGAAGAAGATCGCCGACCGGATGGGCGGGCTGGATATCCACGCGATCGCGGCGGCGGATCAGGCCGAGTTCGAGGAAATGGCGGCGACTCCACCAGCCATTCACCGCTACGGCCGGTCCATGGCGCGGCGGATCCAGGATCTGGCGCGATATGTGATCGAACATTACGACGGCGATGTGACGGCGATCTGGACCGCAGGCGACCCGGACGGCAAAGAGGTGCTGCGCCGGTTGAAGGCGCTGCCGGGCTACGGCGATCAGAAGGCCCGGATCTTTCTCGCTCTACTGGGCAAACAGCTCGATATCCGGCCGGCGGGCTGGGAGGCGGCGGCCGGTGACTACGCCGAACCGGGATCGCGACGATCGGCGGCCGATATCGTAGACGGGGAGACCCTGCTCGAGGTGCGCGCGTTCAAGAAGCAGCTGAAGGCCGCGGCGAAACAGAAATAAGCCCCTCCAGGGGGCAATAAGTACCCCTCGAGACGCGGAGCGTCTCCAATATTGCGGAGCGGCTCCAACATCTCAGCGGAGACGCGCGAGCCGGGTGAGTTCGGCGGCCAGCCGGGCATCGCCGGCCGGGGTGAGCGACAGGTCGGTCCCGGCGGCCAGCAGATAGCGTCCGTCGCCGGTGAAATCCAGCCAGGTGCGGTGGATCGGCGGCGGCGACATCGGATTCTCCGGTGCGATCGTGATGGTGAAGAACCCGCGGGCGTCGATCGGCCGGTGCAGCGCCTCGCGTAGCCGGCGCGCCCGGATCTCCGCGGCGCCGGGCTCGCCGGGGCCCTGCTCCGGGCAGAGCACCGCGGCGCGTGGTTCGCGCATGGCGGGCAGGCGCCCGGCCCGGGCCGGGCCCAAGGTGCTGACCAGATGTTTGCCGATGGTTCGTGCATGACAGGCGATCAGGGCGATCTCCTCGTTCTGCGCCCGTACCAGTGCGCCCCAGTTGCCGAACCCGACCGCGACCGCGAGCACGGGATCGCCGCGATGGCCGGAACCGTCGAAATCGTCCCCGAATACGGTCACCCGCGTGACGTCGGTCCGGGCGAGAAACCGCAGAGTTCCGGTGAGATCGGGGTCGCCGTTGGGCGGGAACCGATGTTCCAGTTCCAATGCCGCCCGCGCGCTCTCGGTAGCGGCGGTGGCCCGCGGCGCGAGATCGATGGGGTGGGGCCGCCGGTCGAGTCCTGTCTCGGTCTGCCAGATGTAGCTGAACTCGTCCGGCGTGAACACCCATTCCATCAGCGGCTCCCGCCGCCCGGGTCGTCGTGTTCGGCTCGTTCGGTTTCGGTGTATTCGCCGAGAACCGGGGGCACCTTCGGATCGCTCGCGGTCAGAGCTTCGTTGGGTGCGTGCAGGTAATCGGGGCTGGTCCGCTCGGAATCGGCCGGGCGGGACGGAGGTACACCGGCGGTGGATGGCAGAGGCATGCCCGCGGGGACCAGCCGAACCGGCCGCTGCGCGGGATGTTCGTACCCTTCCGCCGTGGAACTGTTCGGGCCCGTTCCGGCGGGGCCGAGCGTTTCGCGTTCCCCGGGAAACGGTGGATGGACCACCGGATCGGTATGGCCGGCCGGGGTCCGGACGGACGGGTCGGGGGAATAGGGGACAGCCGCCGGCCCGGGGGCAGCGGTCGGACCTGATGTGGTGGGCGCTCGGACCGCCGGTGCATCGGGTCCGGGGGTTCCCGGCCCTGTGCAGGTCTGATTCTGCGAGCCGCCGGGGGCACCCGGCCCCGATTCTGAGTGGGGCGGGCTGCCGCAATCGATGCTCGGGCTGTCGGTCCAGCCCGGGCACGGGACACCAGGTCTGGTGGTGCCGGTGCTTCCTGGTCCGCTGGGAGCCGCCCCTTCCGGGTAGGTGGAGGGGGCGGTGACCGATCCGTCGCCGGCCGGAGCGCGGCCAGGGCCTTCTGACCCGGCCCCGCACGGAGGGGCCTGTCCGACGGGCACGGTGTTTCCCGCCCCATCGGGAGACCCTCCGTTTCCGGTGGCGGCCGGTGCGCCGGATGTGGGTGCCGTGGCCCCCGGTGCGGAAGCGGGCGGTGTGCCAGGGGCTGTGCCCGGTCCGCCTGTGAAGGTGGGCTGGATGCCCGGCGCCGGACGGTGTTGGGCCGTATTGGTGCCCGGGGCGTGCGCGGGCCCCGAAGTGCCGCCGGTCGAACTGCTGTGGCCCGGTGCGGCGCCACCACCCGTAGTGCCGGGCGGCGAGGGGGGAACAGATCCGGCCGGGGGCGGACCAGCCGGGCCGGGTCCGGCCGGGGCCGGGGCGGCCGCGCTGGGCCCGGGCAGGATCGGGGCAGCTGCGCCGGTGATGGCTGGACTCGCCGGTGAGCGCGGCGAAAGGTCGGTGCCGTCCGGGCCGGCAGCCGGGCCTGTTCCGCGGTCGATCGGGGCCGAGGAGGGCTGCACGGCAGGTTCCGAGCGTGCATGGTGAGAGTCCGGCGCAGATGCGGCAGCGGGTGCTGTATCAGCCGCAGGCGCATCGGGGTGCCGGGGGGATCCGGGGGCCGGAGTGTTGTTCGGCTGTGGAGATTCGCCCGGAGGTTCTGGGGCATCCGCTGGGGAGGATGAATCGGAAGGAGTGCCCGCCGGTTGCCATTCGTTCTCCGGGGCGGCCGGCGTGGGTGCCGCAGCGTTGCCGGGCGACGTTTGCGCCCCGTCGCCGTGTCGGCCCGGCAGGGTGACGGGAGCTGTGTCCTCGTCGATAGGTGACGTCGTGGATCCCGGCGGATCGTTTTCCGGCGATTCGGGGTCCGATCCGACGGTCGTTCCGGGGCCCGTGCTCGGTGCCGGGGCCGGGACTCGTTCCGAAACGGCTGGTATATCCGGGCCTTCAGGCGCCGTGGCGAGCACCGTGGGAAACCGTGGAACGTTGTCACCGCTGGCGGGGATCGTCGGGTTGTAACCGAAGGTCATGGCGTCCTGAGCTGTCGCTGTCACCGCGGCCGTCGCGAGGTTGTGGGCCGTACGCCGCTGCGCTCCGCCGGCTGCCTCCACGGCCGCATCGGGATCCGGCCGGTACGGTTCCGATGGCGGTGGGATGGCCGCCCGGACCGATTCGGCCGCATCGGAATTCGCCGTCATGAGATGCCGGAGTGCCCGGCAGACTTCGACGGTGCCGTCACCGGCCTGTACCAGGGCGGTTGCGGCCTGCGCAGCTGCCCCGGCCGCGATACCGGACCATTCGCCGGACAGCCGGGTGAGTTCGCGGGCGTGCTCGTCGAATGCCGATTCCAGGGCGTCGGCGGTACGACCCCACGCGTCTGCCACCCGGCGTAGCTCGGCCGGTGCCAGCCGCTCGCGTGCGAGGTCCCAGATCTGCTGATGGGTATAGGCGTCGAATACTTCACGATCCGGTACGTAGGCCGGATCGGTGCCGGTACTCGGTGTACCGGCCTGCCCCTGATATGTCACGGTCGGCCCCCTTGCCTGTCGGTCCGCGACCACCGAAACGTGCTACGGACCGTGTGGTTTCAATTCTTTTGCACCCCTGCGTGATTCGATATGATGCCGTACATCAGGGGGTATCCGCCAGCGCAGCGGCCAGAGCAGCGGCGTTCGCCGCATCGGCCTCGTGGAACAGTGCCGCCGCGGCGAGGTAGGCCGCCTTGTGCCGGAGGGTGGCCTGTTCGAAGGCATCGAGTACCTCGAGGTACTCGCGACCCTTCGCGTTGAACCCCGCGGTCAGTGCACGCCCCGAGGGGAGGTCCGGAAATCCGGACACCCGGGTGAGGTCCGCGGCGTCGGTCCTGGCCTGCCGCACTCGTTCCACGAGCCGGTCGCAGGAGGCGGCGAGTTCCCGGGCCGCATCCGCCGACATATGGAATTCCCCGGCCCGGGCCGATTCGTACAGCCGAATCCCTGCCTGCTGCCCCAGATCTGGTACGGACATCGTCTTCCCCCTTCGACTCCCCGCCTCGTGCTCGGAGCATAGCAGCGGAAAATGTCCCGGACCAGGGTCGATGTACCTGGTCCGGGAGTTCTGAGTAAGGGTCGGGTGGTCGGCCGCCGGGTTCACGCCGATTCTCCCGTGTTGTCGGGGGAAGTATTCCCCGGATAATTCCGGACAATTATTCCGAATCCGGTTCGGAAGGATATTCTCCGGAAATCTGCGGGGAATATATAAGCGCCCGGCATCGGTGATTCACCGCATGTTTGCGGATATCGGACCGCCGGCGGATACGGTCGCCCGGCCAGGCCTCCGGTGCGCATTTTTCCGGTTGCCGGCGCGGCCGGGCGGCCGATGCGCCGCGGTCGGAAGGCGCGCCGTGAATCCGCTGTTGACCTGGAGAAACGCCCGGGAGCTGGATGCGCGGTGAACGAACCTCTTGGTGCGGCGCCGTACCGGGTGTTAATTTATTTGTTATGTCTACCAGCGGCACCACACCGAAGCCGGTCACTTATGTGACCGCTGCGCTCGGTTTGCGCCTGCCGCTCACCCGTGAGTTGTGTTGCTCCCGCCGCCGCGGTTGAGCGATTTCGATCCACTCGCCGCCTCGTTGCAGCATCTGTAGGCATATACCGGCGTCGGCCGGAATCAATCGAGGAAATCATATGGCTGTCCGCACCGCCGAACGCATCGCGTCGCAGGCTCCCACTACCCGCACCCGTATCCCCCGCCCCGTCGTCCCCCCGGACCTGCGGATCTCCGATAACCCCGCCGCAGCCGTGCTGCGGTCGGCCACCACCGGGCCGGTGTTCCGTGACAAAACCGCCCGCGCCACCGGTTTGAGTATCGCCACCGTCAATCGGCAGGTTTCCGCGCTGCTCGCGGCCGGGCTGTTGCGTGAACGTGCCGACCTCACCGCCTCCGGCGCGGTGGGCCGGCCGCGCGTTCCGTTCGAGGTGGATATCGACACCTTCGGCACTCTGGGTATCCATATCGGCTCCGCGTCCACCCGCATCGTGGTCGCCGACCTGCGAGGGCGCATTCTCGGCGGTCTCACCATCGCCACTCCGCAAACCGGTCAGGAATTCGCGGTCAAAACCGTCGCGCACAGTGCGAAATCTTTCCTGCAGCGTTGGTATCGGCGCACGCCGCTGTGGGTGGGGGTGGCGATCGGCGGCCGGGTCGACCCGAGCACCGGTGTGGTCGACCATCCGAAACTCGGCTGGCAGGAGGCGCCGGTGGGCGCGGTGTTCAGCGAGGTGCTCGGACTGCCGATTTCGGTGGCACCCCATGTCGAGGCCATGGCCGCCGCGGAGCTGTTGTTACCCGGCGTACAGCAGGATTCGGCCGAGGCGTCCGAGCAGGCTCATGCGCACGGGAGCAGCTTGTACTTCTATGTCCGTGAGATGGTCGGTATTTCGGTAACGCTGGACGGTCGCGTGCACACCCCGAACAACGGTCCGGGCTCGATCGCGCATCTACCGACCGGCTCCGGTGTCGAATGCCAGTGCGGCCGGCGCGGCTGCTTGGAGGCCACCGTCAGTGATCGCGCGCTACACGCCCGCGCGGTGGGACGTGGAATCATCCCCGCGTACAACGGAAAAGCCAGTTCGACGATCGGCGACCTGTACCGCGCCGCGGTACGTGGCTCGGAACCGGCCCGGGAGCTGCTCGCCGAACGTGCCACCGTTCTCGGGCAGACCGTGGCCCTGGTGCGGGATATGCTCAACCCGGACCGCGTGGTGCTCGGCGGGCAGGCCTTCACCACCTACCGTCCCGGCCTGGCGCATGTGGCGCGCTCGTTCAACGAGGCGACGGTTCTGCCGCCCACCGATATCCGGGTCACCGGCTACGCGTCGAAGGTGCAGGAGTTCGCGGCCGTGGTCACTTCGCTGAGCGCCCTTTATGCCGACCCCGTCGCCGCGCTGCGCCGTATCCAGGCCTGACAGCGCGTCCGTACGACCGGGATGTGAACTTCTGCTCCCGCGTCGTCCGGCCCAGTTCACCGGCAGTCGTAGGGGGCTGGCCTGCGCGTTCCTGTCGGCGGCCTTGCTGACCCGGCCGGGTCAGCAAGGCCGGAGGGAATGCACCATCGCACGTCAGCGTGTCGAGAACACGCCCTCCACCGCGGTGATGAAGTACGGGAAGTGTCCGGCGAATCGGTGCAGGTCCCGGTCGCCCTCGAAACCACCGAACCAGTACAGCCCGGGATCGTCGTCGGCAGACGGGTCGATATCGCGGAACGTGCGCACCCAGTTGTCGGCGCGGCTCCAGACGATCATGTAAGACAGCCCGCGGGAGAACACAAGTTCCCGGTCGCCGGCGGGAATCTGTGCGCTGTCCACCTGTTCCAGGCCCTGTTGCAGTCCGCGCACCTGGCCGGTGAGTGCGCGCCCGTAGGCGGTGCGGGTGGGCAGGAATCGCTGGGCCGCGAGCAGTCCGGCGCCGGCGAGTGCGATCGCGACGCCCACCAGCGCGTGGCCGGAAAGCAGCGCCGCGGCGACAGTCACCCCGGCGCCGAGCACGATCAGGGCTCCGCCGAGCCAAAGCGGTATGCGGCGCCGGGCCGGGTCGATGAACGCGCCGCGCTCGACCGCGTCGGCCAGCATCGTGCGGCGTAGCGGTTCCGTCGTGAGCCTGCCCGGGGAACCCAGATCGGCGACCGTGACCTCGTCGGCACCCGCGGGGAGCAGAGCGTCGTAGACCGCTCGCTCGTACGGCCGGAGCTGTTCGTCGGCCGGGTTGACCCGGACCATCCGCCACTGGGTTTCGCCGATGCGCCCGATCCAGAGGTAATTGCGCACCGCCAGGTCGACGACGGTGGCGGCGATATCGGTGGTATCGGCGTGCCCGTCGAGCAGAACTCCCGCCGCGCCGGGCAGGATGCCCGCGGGAGAACTGAACTGGGTGCGGCCGTCGGCGTGGACCAGGGGCTGCATCGGTTCGGCGGCACCGGTCTGCCGGCGTGCCCAGAGGATGTACCCGGCGAGTGCAACCAAGGCGGCCAGCAGTAGGGCGAACGCGATGAAGACCGGACCGGTGATCGCGAACGGTGAGTTGCCGGGACCGCTGATATCGGCGTTCGACGGTACGGTGCCGGGCGGAATCTGCAGCGTCAGATCGACCGATTCGCCCTTGCGCAGGTTCGTCTGGTCCAGGTAAAGGACCCCGTCGGGTTCGATGCGCACTTGGGCGCACGGCCGCGTATCACCGATCGGACCCAGCAGGCATTCCACGATGCCCATTTCGAAACTCGGACTGATCAGGCTGGCGTGGATTTCGGCTATATCGACATTGAGCACCCCGAACCAGCGGAACACCTGGCTGCCCTCGGCGTCGCTGACCGTGTTCTGCACCGAGTAGCGGAAGGTCGACTCGCCGGGCCCGGCCTCGATGGTGAACAGATCTCCGGCCACCTGTGCGGTTCCGGGGCCGGTCGTTTCGATATCGGTGACCGCGAACCGGCGTTCGGAATCCTCACTGATCTGCACCCGCAGCGGCAGGGACATGGTGAATTGTTCACCGGGCGGAACGGTCACCCGCTCGGTCACCTCGAGGATGCCCTCGCGGCTGAGTGTCATGTCCAAGTTCAGAATCACACCGGCCGGTTCCTGTGCCTGCGCAGTGGGCGTGAACAGGGTGAACAATCCGGTCAGTGCGAGTAGTAGCGCCGCGGCGCCCCCCCGAAAAGTGAGCATGGTCCGTAACTTTAGACAGCTTGCTATCCTGCGTCAGCGGCTGTTGGCGTTCCGAGAATTCGAGAGGTACCGGGGGAGTGACTCGACCACCTTATGAACGTGGACCGGTTCCTCCTGGTAGACAGCCGATTCCACCACGCGGGCGACCGCAGTACGGTCCGCCGCCGGTCCGCCCGCAGCAGCCGCCACCGCACGGTATGCGACCGGGATATCCGGCCGCACCGGGGTATCCGCCGCCGCGACCCGGTTATCCGCCCCGGCCCGGCCCGCCGCCACAGCGCGGTCCGATACCGGGATACCGGCCGATCGTTGCCCCGCCCATGCCACCGCCGGTCCCGCAACGGCCGCTGCGTGGCCGCCCGCCCCGGCCTCGGCGTGGTGGCGGCCGGACGCTGTGGATATTGCTCGCGGTCATCGTTTTCGTGGTGGCGGCGTTGGTTCGCGGGGCCCTGGATTCGGGTGGGCTGAGCGCGCTCGGGCCGCAGCCCGACCGTGGTTTCGACACGGGTGTGACGGGGCCGTCCGAAACCGGTACCAATCCACTGCTCATCGATACGGCCGCGACCCTCATCCCTGCCGACTGCCCCTATACCGAGTGGTCGACCGACGAGGAAACGGCCCGCGCCTTCTTCGGGAGTGCCGAGAAATGCCTGGAGGCGGCCTGGCAGCCTGTACTGGAAGCCGCGGGGTTGCCGTTCGAACCGCCGACCGTCGAGGTATCGGCCACCACCGAGGGCATATCCACCCCGTGCACCGGCTCGACCAGTAATTTCGCCGCCTTCTACTGTCCGGCCAATCGCACGGTGTATATGCCGATCAGCCAGCTGCAAACCGACTACTACGGGGACAACTGGGTGGTCTATCTGTCGGTGTTCGCGCACGAGTACGGCCACCATGTCCAGAACCTGTCCGGCATCCTGCTCGCGGCCAACGGTGAACGTGTCGATGCGGGTGCGCAGAGCCCCGAGGGCTTGGAGCTGTCGCGGCGGGTCGAACTGCAGGCCAACTGTTTCGACGGGATGTACCTGGTGTCCTCGGCGGACGGCGGTTCGCTGACCGCCGAACAGATGTCGCAGGCGCGCACGGACGCCGACAACCGCGGTGACCAGAGCGGCGATATGCGCGATCACGGCACGCCGGAGAACGGCGGGCGCTGGTTCGGGCTCGGTGTGGAACACAACCGGACGGCGCAGTGCAACACCTTCACCGCCCCCGATGATGCGGTGAGCTGAATCAGTCCGCGGCAGGTCCGGTGCCGCGCACCCGGTTCCGTAAGTGCGTGAGCCAGTCCGTCATCTCCGCCGGGCCGGTCTCGGGGCCGATCAATTCGGTGACGACATGTCCGGCACAGGCCGCGTCGAGCACCCGGCCGGCCACGGCCATCGGATCCCCCCACGGCAGGAACGGTTTCGCCAGCAGCAGGGAGGCGATACCGTGCGCGGCGGCCCATAGTTCCAGCACCAGCGGGGTCGGGTCGCCGCGGTCGATCAACCCGGCTGCCATGGCTTCTTCGACTGTGGTCGCGAAGAAACGGAAGGCGCCACTGGTCAGGACGAGATCCACCGCGCCGTGTGTATGGGTGGGGATGGTGGCCAGCCGGTATTGCTCGGGATGGTCGAGGGCGAAACGGACATAGGCGAGGCCGAGCCGCCGCAGCCGGAGTGGCGGTGAGTCGGCCGGGTCCACCGCGGACTGCATGGCGGTGTTCAGCGCTTCGAAAACCTCGGCCACCGCGGCCTCGATCAGCGCGTCCTTATCGGCAAAATGCCGATAGATCGACGGGGCGCTGACACCCACCATTCCGGCGACCGCGCGGATGGATACGGCCTCGACGCTTCCCGTCCGTTCGAGCAGTTCGCGGGTCGCGGTGATGATCTCCGCCCGTAGGCGGCCACCGGTTCCGCGCGGTGACCGCGGCCGCCCGGTCATACCCGCACCGGTGGTTCGGCGGCGGCCGGCCGCGGTTCGGTTTCCTCGCCCAGCCCGAACCGGTCGTGCAGGCGGGCCAGCGGTTTCGGTGCCCACCAGTTGAGCGGGCCCATCATCCGCATCAGCGCCGGTACCAGCAGTGCCCGGATGATGGTGGCGTCGGCCAGGACCGTCAACGTCAAACCCAACCCCATCAGCTGGATGAACGAGACCTGCGAAGTGACCAGTGCGCCGATCACGATGGCCATCAGCACGGCGGCGGCGGTGAAGATCCGGCCGGTGCGGGCCACCCCGATCGCGACGGATGCGGTGTTGTCCTCCGCCGCGAATTCGCCGCCGGTGCGGCCGGCGCGCCGGCGCAGCCATTCTTCCCGGATCCGCGACAGCAGGAATACCTCGTAATCCATGGACAGGCCGAAGGCCAGGCAGAACATGAGGATCGGCATGGTCGGCACCAGGTAGCCGACGGCGGTGAAGCCGAGCAGGCCCTCTAGGTGGCCGTCCTGGAATATCCACACCATGGCGCCGAAAGCCGCTGTCAGCGAAAGGGTGTTCAGTAGTAATGCCTTCAGCGGCAGGATCACGCTGCCGGTGAACAGGAACAGCACGACGAAGGTCGCCAGGACGATGAGGAGCGCTGCCAGCGGAAGCCGGTCGGCGAGTGCGTCGAGGGAATCCTCGTTCATCGCGGCGGCGCCGGAGAACAGTGGGGGCGCCGGTGCCGGTACTTCCCTGAGCTCTGTCAGTTGATCGCCCCCGGCTGGGGAGAACGGGTCGAGGGAGGTGTTCACGGTCAGATAGGTGCCGGTGTCGTTGGCCATCCCCGGCGGGGTGGGCGCGAGCCGGTTACCGGAGACATATACGCCGGCGCTGGACAGCACACCCGTGACATCGTCGACTTCGGACAACCGGGCCGCGTAGGCGCCGACACCCTGTTCGTCCTGGTAGCCGTTCAGCACGATCGTGGTGTTACCGCCCGGATCGGCCCGCGGGAATTCGGCGCGCACCTCGTCACCCACCTGCCGGCTGGCGGCGGTCTCCGGGAGGACTCGCTCGTCGGGATAACCGAATTTCACGGACAGGAACGGCGATCCCAGCGCCAGCAGCAACGCCACGATCACCACGGATACCGAGATCGCGAACCGCATCACCCGGAGGACCAGCCGGTACCAGCCCGTCTGTTCCGGAACCATGGCGCCCAGCGGCGCCGGCTCGCGTCCGAACAAACGCAGCAGCGGTGCGCGCAGGTCCAGGGCGTTCACCCGGTGACCCAGCAGTACCAGCGCCGCCGGCAGCACGATCACCGAGGCCGCCGCCGCGGCCACTACGACCGCCACACCGGAATAGGCGAACGAACGCAGGAAGTACAGGTCGAACACCAGCATCGCCGAAAGCGACAGTGCCACGGTGAGGGCGGAGAACAGTACGGTGCGGCCCGCGGTTTGCAAGGCGCGCACGGTCGCGGCACGGGGGTCCAGGCCGCCTGCGAGTTCCTCCCGGAATCGGCTCACGATGAACAGGCTGTAGTCGATCGCCAGGGCCAGGCCGAGTGCGGTGGTGAGGTTCATCGCGTAGATGGACACATCGGTGAACAGGGTGAACAGCCGCAGAATCGCCAGGGTGGCGGCGATCGCGAACAAGCCGACCAACAGTGGCAGCGACGCCGCGACCAGGCTGCCGAACACCAGTATCAGCACGAGCAGGGTCAGCGGTATGGCCGCGGCCTCGGCGACCGCCAGATCGTGGGTGATCTGTTCGTTGACCTCGTGGAAGGTGGCGGCCGCGCCACCCGCCCGGACGGTGACCCCGTCGGTTGTGCCGGTCACCTGGGCGCTGATCTCACCCGCGGCTTCCTGCATCTGGGTTTCGTCGCCGGCCAGGTGTACGGCGATCAGTCCGGAATTGCCGTCGGTACTGCGCAGCGCCGAGGCCACCGCGGGAGAGGGTGCGGTCCAGTACGACTGGACGCTGGTGGTGCCGGGATGCGCGCGGATCGTATCGACGGCCGCCTGTGCCCGGGCCTGTACGGCGGGTGTATCGACCCCTTCGGGGGAGTCGACCAGCAGGATGTAGTTGGGCGCGGCGCCTTCGAAATTCTCCGCGAGCAACTCCGTGGCCTGCGTCGATTCGGCATCGGAGGAGACGAATCCACCCGATTTCAGTCCCGATGCGGCGGTGGCGCCGAAGATACCGCACAGCAGCGCGACGGCCAGTGCGCCGACGAGTATTCCCCGCGGGTATCTCGTGACGAATTGTGCGATCCGGATCAGCATGTGCAAGCCCCCGCCTCGATAGGTTAGTGGCGTTAGCGTAACGCTGTTAACTCATCGACGGAAGACCCTTCCATCGATGGAGGTCCGCCGACGGGCCGAGCCCCCACACGTCGTAGTCGCGACCTACACTCTCCGCGTGGCTCTGTACCGGAAGTACCGACCGGCAACGTTCGCTGACGTAGTGGGCCAGGAGCATGTCACGGACCCGCTGTGTACTGCGCTCGATACCGGGCGGATCAGTCATGCGTACCTGTTCTCCGGTCCGCGTGGTTGCGGGAAGACCTCGTCCGCCCGGATTCTGGCGCGGTCGCTGAACTGCGTCGAAGGTCCCACCTCGACCCCGTGCGGTACCTGCGCTTCCTGTGTATCCCTCGCTCCGGGCGGTGGCGGGAACCTCGATGTGATCGAACTGGACGCGGCCAGCCACGGCGGTGTGGACGACACCCGGGAACTGCGCGATCGCGCCTTCTATGCGCCCGCCGAGTCCCGCTACCGGGTGTTCATCGTCGACGAGGCGCATATGGTGACCACCGCCGGCTTCAATGCGCTGCTCAAGATCGTCGAAGAACCGCCCGCGCATCTGATCTTCGTATTCGCCACCACCGAGCCGGAAAAAGTGCTGCCGACCATTCGGTCGCGCACCCACCACTACCCGTTCCGGCTGCTGCCGCCCGCCACGATGCGCGGACTGCTCGGCGATATCTGCGCCCAGGAGCACGTACCGGTGGACGAGGCGGTGTATCCGCTGGTCATCCGAGCCGGCGGCGGTTCCCCGCGAGATAGTTTGAGTGTTCTCGACCAACTGCTCGCGGGCGCCGGTAGCGACGGCGTCACCTATACGCGCGCCGTCGCGCTGCTGGGGGTGACCGATGTGGCGTTGATCGATGATGCGATCGACGCGCTGTCCGCCGGCGACGGTGCCGCGCTGTTCCGCACCGTCGACCGGGTGATGGAAGCCGGTCACGACCCGCGCCGTTTCGCGGTGGATCTGCTCGAACGGCTGCGCGACCTGATCCTGATGCAGGCCGTACCGGATGCCACCGAGCGCGGTCTCGTGGCCGCCCCCGGCGACCTGCTGGACCGGATGCGCGATCAAGCCGCCCGGCTGGGTCCCGCGACGCTCACCCGCTGCGCCGAACTCCTGCACGCCGGCCTGGGGGAGATGCGCGGTGCCACCGCGCCGCGGCTGCTGCTCGAGGTCGTGTGTTCCCGCATGCTGCTCCCCGCGGCCGATACCTCCGATGCCGCAACTCTGCAGCGGCTGGAACAGCTGGAACGGCGGATCGCTTCCGGAGTTGCGGCGGCTCCGGCCGATGCCGCTGTGGAGCCCGGGCCGGTGTCCGGCGGTGCGCCCGCGGCACCTGCCCACCCGGCCGCGGACCCTTCGCGCCGACGCGGGGCCGAAGCGCTGGCGGCGCTGCGCGAATCCAAGACTGCGCACACATCCGGCAGTCCCGCCGACGGGACCCTGCCGGGCGCCCACACTGCCGGCCCCGCTCCGCGACCGGCGGAATCGGATCTTCGGAACGAAACAGCCTCTGCGGCACAGAAGTCGGCCGAGGCAACCGGGACACCCGGAGGTGACTCACATCGCGCGCCTGCGGCCGGCCCGCCCGCGGGACCGCCGCAACCGACGGGCGCGGTGCGGCCCGGTATCACCGAACCCGGCAGCTCCGGTCGTCCGCAGGATGCTTCGGAAGCCGGAAACAGGAGCCTTTCGTCGGCTGAGACCGGCCCGGGAGATCGCGCCGGCGCTCAGGCGGCGCCAGATGATCGGGATCGTCCGGACGTCGGCACCGGTCCGGAAAACCGGCCGGCACCTCGGGCATCCGCTGACGAGCGGGATGATCGGACCACCCCGGACGGTGCGGACGGCGGTGCGGGCCTGCATGCGACCATCGGTGATCGGAATCCCGAGGGAGACCCGCCGGGAGCGCAGGGGTCTGCTGGTGAGCGGGATCATCAGGCGGTCCGAGCTGGGGAGGAAGGTCCTGCGGGAGCATCGGCGGCGACCGGTGACAAGGACCGTATGGGCGTCGGCGCCGGAGATCAGCCGGAAACACAGGGGGCCGGTGGTGAGCGGAATCGTCCGACCGTTCGAGCTGGGGAGGAAGGTCGTGCGGGAGCACCGGCGGCGATCGGTGACGAGGATCGTTCGGGCGTCGGCGCCGGAGATCGACCGGGGACGCAGGGGTCCGGTGGTGAGCGGGATCGCCCGGCGGCGGGAGCCGGGGAGGAAGGTCGTGCGGAGGCTCGGATAGCGCACGGCAGCCGGGATCGTGCGAGTGCCGATGTAGCCGCGAGCGGTGGCGCGGGTGATCGGGAACTCGGGGCGACGGGCGTGGACAGTTCTGCCGGGGATCACGATGGCACCCGTCGGCCCGATGGCGGATCGACCGCACCCGCCGGGCCGGCCGACGCGGATACCGACGCCGAATTGCTGGCGGCCGTCGAGGCCGCCTGGGCCGACATCAAGGTGAAGGTCCGGGAATTCGGGCCGACCATCGGCGCGATGCTCACCTCGGGGGCGTCGGTCGCCGGGGTCGAGCAGGGCGAGATCGTTCTCGCTCACCACGCGGCGCTGGTGCAGCGGTTGTCCCAGCCGCAGCCGATGGGGGCCGTCCGGTCGGCGGTCGCCGCGGTGCTCGGGCACGAGCATCCGGTGCGCTGGGTGGTGGCCGGTCAGCAGGTTTCGCGCGGTCCCGGCGGCCGGGAGCGGGGCGGCCGGCGGTCCGGTGATACCGATTCCGGTGATTCCGAAGGGGGGCGTCGAGGCGGTCCGCGCCGGACGTGGACCGGCCGGCCCGGCGCCGGTGACGGCGAAACCGCCCGCGGGGAATCCGGTACGGAAGCCGCCGGTGCCGCGGGAACCGCGCAGTCCGGTGCCGGTAGCGGGGAGCCGACCCGTGCGCCGGGTGCGTCCGGCAAACCGGCCCCCCGGTTCTCCCGGCCCAGTCAGGCCCGGAGCGCCGCAGCGACCGGGGACCCCGGTTCGGCGGGCCCTGGTAACTCCGGCGCGGGCGGTGCCGGGAATCCGTATGACGACATTCCGCCGCCGGACTATCCGGACCTCCCGGACGACCCGGGTCCGGACGATTACGGTTACGGATCCGCTGCCGTTCCGGCCTCCACTCCGGAGGAGGAGCAGGAGATGCTTGCCGACGCCGCGCGGCCGGTCGATCCGGGGCAGCGGCGCGATCCGGACGAGGTCGCTCTGGAATTGCTGGCGAGTGAGCTGGGCGCCACCCCGTTGAATGGTTGACAAGCACCGGCTCGACCACGTTAAGTTAACCGGAGTTCGCATCCGGCGGTACTATGGGCGGGTGGCTGCGGACTTCCGCGAGACAAGGTTCTATGGTGGGCCCTGACGAGCGGGCCGCCGGATACCCGTCCGCTGGTTCGTGCCGTGGTTTGTACAGCGTATGCCCGCGCGGGTTCTCCGGCCCGCCGGCGCTATGCCAACTGAATACGGACGGTCGGTCGAACGGCCGGTCGGCGAGGTAACTCGCGTCTGCTCCGCCAGGTGCGGGCGGGCGTATTCCTAGGAAGGAAACACTCCGATATGACCACAGAGGCCTACATCTACGAGGCCATCCGCACCCCGCGCGGCCGCAACAAGAAGGGGTCGCTGCATTCGGTCAAGCCGATCGATCTCACCACTGGCCTGGTGCAGGAGCTGCGCAACCGCTTCCCGAACCTGGACGAGGACCGTATCTCGGATCTGATCCTCGGTGTCGTCTCCCCGGTCGGTGACCAGGGCTCCGATATCGCCCGCACCACCGTGCTCACCGCCGGCCTGCCCGAAACCGTCGGTGGTTTCCAGCTCAACCGCTTCTGCGCCTCGGGCCTGGAAGCCGTGAACCTGGGCGCCCAGAAGGTCCGTTCCGGCTTCGACGACCTGGTCATCGCCGGTGGCGTCGAATCCATGTCGCGCGTGCCGATGGGTTCCGACGGCGGCGCCTGGATGCTCGACCCGGCCACCAACTACGACACCTACGTCGTACCGCAGGGCATCAGCGCCGACCTGATCGCCAGCATCGAGGGCTTCTCCCGCGATGATGTCGACGCCTACGCGGTGCGTTCGCAGGATCTGGCCGCCAAGGCGACCACCGGCGGCTACTTCGCCAAATCCATCGTCCCGGTCAAGGACCTCAACGGCCTGACCGTGCTGGACCGCGACGAGCATATGCGTCCCGGCACCACTGTGGAAGATCTGGCCAAGCTGAACCCCTCGTTCGCCGGTATCGGTGAAATGGGCGGTTTCGACGCGGTGGCGCTGCAGAAGTACCACTTCGTCGAGAAGATCAACCACGTCCACCACGGCGGCAACAGCTCCGGCATCGTCGACGGCGCCGCGCTGGTGCTCATCGGCAGCGAAGAGGCCGGTAAGGCCTCGGGTCTGACCCCGCGCGCCCGCGTCGTCGCGACCGCCACCAGCGGCGCCGACAGCACCATCATGCTCACCGGGCCCACCCCGGCGGCGAAGAAGGTGCTGGCCAAGGCCGGTCTGACGATGGACGATATCGATCTGTTCGAGATCAACGAGGCCTTCGCCTCGGTCGTGCTGAAGTTCCAGAAGGATCTGCAGATCCCGGACGAGAAGCTCAACGTCAACGGCGGTGCCATCGCCATGGGCCACCCGCTGGGTGCCACCGGTGCCATGATCACCGGCACCATGGTCGACGAACTGGAGCGCCGCAACGCCCGCTACGCCCTGGTCACGCTGTGCATCGGCGGCGGCATGGGTGTGGCCACCATCATCGAGCGGGTCTGATCCCACCGGTCACTGATTCAACAAGGAGAGACAGAGCTGTGAGCGAAGCCAACATGATCGGTTGGGAGAAGGATTCGGACGGCATCGTCGTACTGACGATGGACGATCCGAACCAGGGCGCCAACACGATGAACGACCTCTACAAGAAGTCGATGACCGAAACGGTCGACCGGCTGGAGGCCGAGAAGGACGACATCACCGGTGTCGTGCTGACCTCCGCGAAGAAGACCTTCTTCGCCGGCGGCGATCTGAAGAACATGATGCAGGTCGGCCCGGACAACGGTCCGGAGCTGATGGAAGAGCTGGGCGAGATCAAGTCGGCGCTGCGCCGGCTGGAGACCCTCGGCAAGCCCGTCGTCGCCGCCATCAACGGTGCCGCGCTGGGCGGCGGCCTGGAAATCGCGCTGGCGACCCACCACCGGGTCGCGGCCGATATCCCCGGCGTCGTGATCGGCCTGCCCGAGGCCACCCTCGGCCTGCTGCCCGCCGGTGGCGGCATCATCCGCACCGTGCGCATGCTCGGCCTGCAGAACGCGTTGATGCAGGTTCTGCTGCAGGGCCAGCGCAACAAGCCGGCCAAGGCCAAGGAGATCGGCCTGGTCGACGAGCTGGTCGGCTCGATCGACGAACTGGTGCCCGCCGCCAAGGCGTGGATCAAGGCCAATCCCGAGGGCGGCGTGCAGCCGTGGGACAAGAAGGGCTTCAAGATCCCGGGCGGCACCCCCGCCAGCCCAGCGTTCGCCGCCCAGCTCCCGGCCTTCCCGGCCAACCTGCGCAAGCAGCTCAAGGGCGCGAATATGCCCGCCCCGCGCGCCATCATGGCCGCGGCGGTCGAAGGCTCGCAGGTCGGCATCGACGATGCCTCGCTGATCGAGTCCCGCTACTTCGTGCACCTGCTCACCGGGCCGGTCGCGAAGAACATGATCCAGGCGTTCTTCTTCGATCTGCAGACCATCAACAACGGTGGTTCGCGGCCGAACGATGTGCCCAAGCGCGAGATCAAGAAGGTCGGCGTGCTCGGCGCGGGCATGATGGGCGCCGGTATCGCCTACGTCTCCGCCAAGGCCGGCTACGAGGTCGTGCTGAAGGACGTCACCATCGAGGCGGCCGAACGCGGTAAGGGCTACTCGGAGAAGATCGAGGCCAAGGCGCTGTCCCGGGGCAAGACCACCGAGGAGAAGTCCAAGGCGCTGCTCGACCGGATCAAGCCGAGCGCCGATGCCGCCGATTTCGCGGGCGTCGATTTCGTGATCGAGGCCGTCTTCGAGAGCACCGAGCTCAAGCACAAGGTGTTCCAGGAGATCGAGGATATCGTCACCCCGGACGCGCTGCTGGGCTCCAACACCTCCACCCTGCCGATCACCGGCCTGGCCGCGGGTGTCAAGCGCGAGCAGGACTTCATCGGTATCCACTTCTTCTCGCCGGTCGACAAGATGCCGCTGGTCGAGATCATCAAGGGTGAGAAGACCTCCGACGAGGCCCTGGCCCGGGTGTTCGACTACACCCTCGCCATCAAGAAGACCCCGATCGTCGTCAACGACAGCCGCGGTTTCTTCACCTCGCGCGTGATCGGCACCTTCGTCAACGAGGCGATCGCCATGCTGGGTGAGGGCATCGAGCCCGCCACCATCGAGCAGGCCGGTTCGCAGGCGGGCTACCCGGCCCCGCCGCTGCAGCTGACCGATGAGCTGAACATGAAGCTCATGCAGAAGATCGCGCGGGAGACCGAAGAGGCTGCCAAGGCCGGCGACGCCGCCATGGGCACCGAACGGCATCCGGCCATCGACGTGGTCGACTACATGGTCGAGCAGGGGCGCCCGGGGCGTCTCGAGAAGGCCGGCTTCTACGAGTACGACGAGAACGGCAAGCGTCTCAACATCTGGCCGCAGCTGCGTGAGCACTTCAAGACCACGACCGGTTTCGGCGTGCCGCTGCAGGACCTGATCGACCGCATGCTGTTCGCCGAGGCCATCGAAACCCAGAAGTGCTTCGACGAAGGCGTGCTCGAGTCCACCGCGGACGCGAATATCGGCTCGATCTTCGGTATCGGGTTCCCGGCCTGGACCGGTGGCGTGCACCAGTTCATCGTCGGCTACCCCGGCGGCCAGGCGGCCTTCGTGGCCCGGGCCGACGAGCTGGCGAAGAAGTACGGTAAGCGTTTCGAGGTCCCGGCCTCGCTGCGTAAGTAGTCCCGGACCGGACGAACAGTCCGTTCGGACGATCGGCACAGCCCGCCCCACCTTTTCGTGGGGCGGGCTGTGTTTTTTTCGCGGCTCCTCCGGTGCCGAACCTCTCGGGGCCTCGCGGAACCGCTCGGTGCCTCGCCCGGGCTCCTACCACGCCGTGGAATACTTCGCTCCGCTCGGCGTGTCGCCGAATGTGTTCGGTTACCGGCCTACCCGGACGTTTCGAAGATTCGCCCCGGAATCGGCAACGGCCGGGTAGGCGCGACCGATAGATCTACTGGGACCGAAAGGCGCGCGGGGCAGTGCGGCCGGTTTGTTGTCGGATACCAGGGATATACCTGTATCAGCCGGCTTGTCCGGGGGCCGCCCCGTAGATGCGCCGCCGAGCAGCGCACGGCGCGGGCGCGCCCAGAACTACATACGGACCTTCGCCGACCAGCGTGTTCTGCGGTTGCGTGGGGCGGCGAACGCCCTGCCGAGAACTCAACACGCGAGCAAGGAGGAAAGCCGCGCATCCGGGTATTGCGCGCGCTACGTTGGAAGTGGATACCGGAACGGCGCCGCGGCGGCGTACTCCACCGCAGCCGGTTCGTAACGAGTGCGAGGTGGTGAGATGATTCCACGAACGCGTTCGGGCCCACCGGGCCGCGAATCGGAGGACTCCTACGCCACATCCGCCGTCGAGCCGGAAAGCGCTGGGGTGGAAAGCGGTAGGCCCGGCCCGGGGGCTCCGGAACGGGCGGCGCAGCCGAGCACCGAGGAACCCCGGGAATCCGGTGGTGCGGCTCCCGGTAGCGCCGAGTCCGGCAGCGACGACCCCGGCGGAGCCGAGCCCGACACCAGCGGAGCCGAGCCCGACAGCGGTGGCCCCGAGCCCACCATGGCAGTTCCGGGACGGGGGCCGGAGTCCGCGGGCGCCGAACCGGAGCGCATCGTCGAAGACCTGGCCGCCATGGGGCTGACCGAGGCGCAGGAGATCGGCCGCGGCGGCTTCGGCGTCGTATACCGGTGTGTGCAGCGGGCACTGGACCGTGTGGTCGCAGTGAAGGTGCTGTCGTCGGATCTGGACCCGGAGAGCCGGGAACGATTCCTGCGCGAAGAGCACGCCATGGGCAGGCTGTCCGGGCATCCGAATATCGTCGACATCCTGCAGGTGGATGTGACAGCCAGTGGCCTGCCGTTCATCGTGATGCCGTTCGCCACGCACGGGTCGCTGGAACGCCTCGTCCATGACCTGGGCCCGTTGAGCTGGGCCGATACCCTCCGTGCCGGAGTGAAACTGGCCGGGGCGATCGAGAGCGCACACCGGACCCGGATCCTGCACCGCGATGTGAAACCGGCCAATGTGCTGCTCAGTTCCTACGGCGAACCGCAGCTCACCGATTTCGGGATCGCGCGGATGCCCGGCGGTTTCCGCACTTCGGACAGTCAGATCACCGGATCACCGGCATTCACCGCGCCCGAGGTACTCAAAGGCGAGGAACCCACCGTCCGATCCGATGTGTACGGCCTGGGCGCGACATTGTTCGCTCTGCTCACCGGTCATGCGGCGTTCGAACGGCAGGCCGGAGAGCGGGTGGTCGCGCAATTCCTGCGGATCACCACGCAACCGGTGCCCGACCTCCGTGACCAGGACATACCGGCCGATGTGGCCGCCGCGATCGAAGAGGCGATGGCGCAGGACCCGCAGGATCGCCCGGTCTCCGCCTACGAGTTCGGTGAGATGTTGCGGGAGGTCCAGATAGCGCACGGGCAGGTCCCGGACGATATGGCGTTACTGGACCCGGAGATCACCGCGATGGAAACGGGACCGCCGGCGCACGACCGGCAGCCGCCCGCGGTGACCGCCCGCCGCAGCTGGCCGCTGCTGCCGCCGACGGCCGCCGGCTGGTTGAGCGGCACCGGCGCACATCCACGGAGGGCCACCGGCGAGACCGGCCCGCGCGGCAGCACTTCCGGTCGGCAGGAAGTGGTGTCGGGCGCACGACGGCGCTCCCCGGCCACCCTGCCGCCGAGCCCGGCCACGAAGTTCCGGCCGCCGACACCACCGCGGGAGCCGGTGCGCCGGCCGCGGCTGCTCGATATCCTGCGCACCGGTGTGGAACGCCGGCTCACCGTGATCCACGCCCCCGCCGGTTTCGGTAAGAGCGTGCTGGCGGCGCAGTGGCGCGACGAGCTGGAGGGGCTCGGACTACCGGTCGCCTGGATCGGGATCGACAGCGGCGACGACCACGAGGTCTGGTTCCTCGCGCACCTCATCGAGGCCATTCACCGGGTGCGGCCCGATATCGGGGCAGGTCTGGGGCAGATGCTCGAGGAGCGGCCCGCGGATTCGGTCACTATCGCGGAATCCAGCCTGATCACCGAACTACACACCAGCGGGGAACCGGTGGTGGTGATCATCGACGACTGGCATCGGCTTACCGACCCCGGCGCGAAACGGGTGCTGTCGAGCCTGCTGGACAGCGGATGTCACCATCTGCGGCTCGTGGTGACCAGCCGAGATCCCTCGGAACTGCCCATCGGCCGGATGCGGATGAACGACGAACTGGTGCAGCTCGATTCCGCGCAGCTGCGGCTCACCCGCGCCGAGGTCGGGGAGATCCTGGTGCGCCGCAACGGTTTCGCTCTCGACGATGAACAGCTGGACCGGCTGTACACCGCCACCGACGGGTGGCCCGCGGCGATCCAGTTGATCAGTCTCGCGCTGCGCGACGATCCCGATCCGGCTGTCCTGGTGGAACGCCTGTCCGAGGGCGGGCACGGTATCCGCGAATATCTGGCCGAGAACGTGCTCGACGCCCTCGAACCCGAGATGCTCGACTTCCTCGCCGTGATCGCGGTGGCCGAGCAGGCGAACGGTTCGCTGGCCATTGCGCTCACCGGTAACTCCGAGGCGCCTCGACTGCTGGAGCAGGCCGAGCGGCGCGAGTTGTTCGTGCGGCGTGCCGATGACGAACCGGAATGGTTCCAGATGCAGCCGTTGTTCGCCGAATATCTGCGTGCCCGCCTGGACCGGACGGATCCGGGCCAGGTGAAAACCCTGCACCGCCGGGCCGCACGGTGGTATGCCGAACACCAGCTGCTGCGCCGCGCGGTGGACCATTCGCTGGCCGGGACCGATTTCAAGACGGCGCTAGATCTGCTCGAGAACGGCGGGATGGATCTGATCGACGGTTCGCGGGTCGCGACACTGCTCGGTTCGGTGTCCAAACTTCCCGTCCAGCAGGTGGCCTCGCGTTCGAAGCTGCTGATGGCGGTCGCGCGGGCCAATGTGAATCTGCAACAGTCCACCGCAGCCCGTTCGGCGCTGAATCGGCTGTCGAATGTGCTCTCCCGGAGCCCGGAGGACGACGGGGAGGTGCGCAAACAGCGCTGCCAGGCCGATGTACTGGCCGCGGCCGACGAGATCTCGCACGACCGCTCCGCGGGTGTACTCGAACAGGTCGCCGAATCGCTGCGCCATCCCGGCGAACTACCCGCCTGGACGGTCGCCACAGCGGCCAATATCCACGCCTACGTGCGAATTTGCGAATTCGACTATCGGGCGGCGAGCGAAATGCTGGAGTGGGCGCGACCGTATCAGGAACGCTCCCGGGAGCCGCTCGGGGAGATCTTCGCCTGGTGCGGACGCGGCCTCATCGCCTACGAGCAGCTGGATACCGCGGTGGCGTTGAGTGCCTACCGGCAGGCTTACAAAACGGCTCAGATGCGGTCCGGGCCGCGTTCGCACGGGGTCCGGGCCGCTGCCGGACTGCTGGGAGAGCTCGAATACCGGCGCGGTGATCTGGCCGCCGCCGAGGAACTGTTCGACGAGTCCTACCAGCTGGTGGCGCGGGTCGGGCCGATCGAATCGCTGATCGCCACCATTGTGACCGGCGCGCGGGTGAAGGCATTACTCGGTGATCTACCGGCGGCCGCGGTGCGGCTGGGGGAGGGGGCGCGGATCGCCGCGGACCACCAGCTGACCCGGCTGGCCGCGCAGATCCGGGCCGAGCAGTTCCGGCTGGGCGTGGTCGCGCCCGATCGTGCTCCGGAAAGCACGGCGGCCGTCGCCGGCAATTTCCTCGAACCCGGCCGCGAACCCGAGCATCCGGTGGTGCCGTCGGTGCTGGATATGGAGGCCGGCGAGATCGCCACCATCCGGGCCCTGCTGGCAGGCGGTACCCGGCAGGAGCACGAACGCGCGGCCCGGCATGCACGGGCACTCCAAAGCCGCACGCGGGACCAGGGGCGGCCCCGCGCCGAGCTGGATCTCTCGCTGCTGCTCGCCGAATCGCTGGCTGCCGCCGGCTGGGTCGGTGAGGCCGCCGCGCTGCTGGCGCCGGTGGTCGCCACCTGCGCCGAGCTCGGCTGGACCCGGCCGCTGCTCGATGCGGGACCGGCGGTACTCGAGATCATGCGGGTCCTGCGCGACGATCTACCGGTATCCACCCCGGACGGAACGGACACGGTTCGCACGCTGGGTGAGAACCGTGTCCCGATCCGTTTCCTGGACGAGCTGCTGAGCTGATCTAGGGCTGCCACCAAGGCCGCAGCGGCACCTCCGGTTTACCGGAACTGCCCAGTTTGACCCCGAGTACCTGGTGCAACTGCACCACGTTGCGCTCGAATCCCAGCCGGCTGCCCGCCATGTACAGGCCCCACACCTTCGCGGTGCCCTCGCCGGCTTCGGCGACACAGGCATCCCAGTTGGCCACCAGGTTCTTGCACCATTCCGCGAGAGTCAGCGCGTAGTGTTCGCGCAGGTTCTCCTCGTGCAGCACCTCGAGCCCGACATTCTGGATATCGCTGATGATGCGACCCGAGCCGATGAGCTCCCCGTCGGGGAAGACATAGCGGTCGATGAAATCTCCGGCCTTCGTGGTGCGGGTGTTGTCCGGCCGGGTGATGCAGTGGTTCAGGAACAAGCCGCCGTCGCGCAGTTTGCCCTGGATGAACCGGAAATAGGACGGGTAGTTGTGGACCCCGATATGTTCGGTGAGTCCGATCGAGGACAGCGCGTCGAACTGGCCCTCGGGCACATCGCGGTAATCCGAATGCCGCACCTCGGCGAGATCGCTCAGTCCTTCTTCGGCGATCTTCTTCTGCGCCCACGCGGCCTGTTCGGCCGAGAGGGTCGCCCCGATGACGTGGACTCCACGTTTGGCGGCGTAGCGCACCATGCCACCCCAGCCGCAGCCGATATCGAGCAGCCGGTCGCCCTCCTTCAGCGCGAGCTTCTCGAAGACCAGCCGGTACTTGTTCTCCTGCGCCTGCTCCAGCGTCCAATCCCGCTCGCCGTAACACGCGCAGGTGTAGGTCATGGAGGGGCCGAGCACGTACTCGTAGAAGGTGTTCGAGACGTCGTAGTGATGGTGGATGACCTCGGCATCGCGGGCCTTGGAATGCCGCAGACCCTCCATCGCGATCCGGCGCCACCGCGGCACCGTCTCCTGCGGCGGCGGCGGTACCGGGCGCAGCCGCTCCCAGCCCAGCGAGCGGGCGATCGCCACCAGCGAAAGCGCCGACGGACGTTTGAACTTCAGGTCCGTCATCGCCGCGAGGATTTCGTAGGGATCGCCGGGGTGCACACCCGCAGCGTCCATATCTCCGGCGATGTAGGCGCGGGCCAGGCCGAGATCACCCGGCGCGTTGGCGAGATAGTTGATACCGCGTGGATTGCGGATCTCCAGCGCGAAATCGGATTCCACCGGGCCGGTGGTGCTGCCGTCATAGGCGGTCAGCTTGATGGGAACATCGCCGTCGACCAAGGTCTCGACGACTTCGGCGATACTGAGCCGGGTGCCCAGATCCGCAAAAGCATCGGATCTATCCTTGAATGTCGTCATCTGCGTTGCACCGCCTTCGAATACAGATCCAGCAGGCGCTGGCCGGGATCGTAGCGTTTCTTCAATTCTTTGTATCTCTCACCGCCGTACAGGGCGGCAAACTCCTCGGGTTCGTAATATGAATCCGAGTACAGGGATTTGTGTCCGTCGAATTCGGTGACGGTTTTCTCGATGGCACGATTTGCCGCACCATCTATCCGGCCGGGCGATTTGGGCACCGCCGACCAGAAGCCTATGTTCACGTACGTACGACCGGTCCGCAGCGGATACAGCGGCCACGGCTGGGTTCCGGTCGCGGCGCCGGTATCGCGCAGCCGCAGCGGGCACAGCCAGATGGGTTCGATGGGAATTTCGCGCAGGAACCATTCCATGAAATCCGCGGTGCGTTCCACCGGGACCTCGATATCCTGCACCACACGCTCCTGCGGTGGATTTCCTTTACGCGCCTCGAGTTTGTCGCCGATGTTGTAGCGGTGATCGAGGGCGATCAGTTTCCAGTAGAAACTGCTGCGGCGGTAGCGTTTCGGCCAGAAGCGGCGGATGTTCGGGTTCTGCGTACCGAACGCGCGGGAGCACCAGAACCAGTCGGTATCCCAGCGCCACAGGTAATCGTGGATGGTGAGACGGTCCCGTTTCGCCTCGGGGCCGTCGTGCTGGATGGACCGGTAGTAGATATCCATATCGGTGTAATCGCTGATCGGGCCGGGTTCGTCGGTCTGCCGCCCGAGCGTCAGGTAGCTCTCCCCGGCGCTGAACACCACACCGTCGAGGTAGTCGACCGCTTCCCCGTCGTAGTTGCGCTCCAGCACGATCCGATCGAGTGTGGCTTCGAGTTCATGCAGATCGTGGAACCGCAGATGCCGCAACGCCACATAGGGCGGCACCGATTCCAGTTCGATCTTCAGTCGGGTGGTGTAGCCCAGGGTGCCGTAGGAGTTCGGGAACCCGCGGAACAAATCGGCGTCCGAGCCGTCCGGGGTGATGGTGACGATTTCTCCCGCACCGGTGAGCACCTCCATCTCGAGCACCGATTCGTGCGGTAGGCCGTTACGGAAGGAACTGGATTCGATCCCGAGCCCGGTTACCGCGCCGCCCAGAGTGATCGTCTTGAGTTGCGGCACAACCAGCGGGGCCAGCCCGTAGGGCAGGGTGGCGGCCACCAGATCCTCGTAGGTGGTCATTCCCGCGACCTGGGCGGTTTTCGCCTGCGGGTCCACCTCGATCACCCGGGTGAGCCCCGAGACGTCCAGTCCCGGTGCGGTGTTTTTCGCCCGCGCCCGGAACAGATTGGAAGTCTTCTTGGCCAATCGCACATCGGCATCGGCCGGGATCGCATGGTAGCTCGCGAGCAGGCGGTCGACACCTGCCCGATATGCAGCGAACCCGGATTCATATGCGGCCGGACCGTGGCCGGCCTTCCCCAACAGACTCATTGCCACGTCTAGACGCTAGTCCTACATGGTCTTGATCGGCCAGCGCAGGGGGATCATCCGGATTGAAATGTCACATATTTGTGTCATTCGCACGCCTGCGTGCGCGAGAATCCGGCGGCGTGGACGAACCCAAACCTTCAAGGTGTCGTGCCGGACACGGCGTCGATGTACGGCGCGGCTGCTTCGGGTGGTCCCGAATCGGCCGTTGTGTTATCCAATGTGTAACCGTTTCGGGCGAGTTAGTCGAATAGTCGGCTTTAAGACATTTGTCCGTAATTACCGGGCTGGCGGGGCGCGTTCGGTGGGCACAGGGCAGGATGGTGCTGTCAGAACCCATCCGTATAAGGAGTGTTCAAGTGGGACAGGTCAAGGCCGGCAGTTCGATCGAGGTCGGAGCGGATCCGCAGCGCACGCTGGCGGCCATCACCGACTACACGGAAGTGCGGCCGAAGATTCTCTCCGCGCACTATCGCGACTACAAGGTGGTGGAAGGCGGCCAGGGCGACGGCACCGTGGCCGAGTGGACCCTGCAGGCCACCGAGAAACGAGTCCGCAATATCCGCGCCCAGGTTTCGGTGGCCGATACCGTGGTCACCGAGAAGGACGCCAACTCCACGCTGGTCAACACCTGGAAGGTCACCCCGTCCGGTGCCGGTTCGACGGTGACCCTCGAAACCACCTGGCAGGGTGCCGGTGGGATCGCCGGCATCTTCGAGGGGATTTTCGCACCGCTGGGTCTGCGCAAGATCCAGGCCGAGGTGCTGGCCAACCTGAACCGCGAACTCGGCTGAGACCGCCGATCATGCCGCGGGTGGCGGGCACCGGTCGTGCCCGGCGCCCGCGGCGTGGACGTTCCACTCAGGAATGGACGGCGATATCGAAGAGATTGCCCTCCGGATCGGCCAGCGTGGCCCACTGGAAGCCGTGCTCGTCGAAATCGCCGATATGCTTCGCGCCCAGCGCCACGGCCCGCTCGACCTCGGTAGCCAGATCGGTGGCGAGCAGATCCAGGTGGATCGAATTCTTGCCCGGTGTCCTATCGGGTACCTGCAGGAAGAACAGCGGCGGTGTCAGCCCGGATTCGCGTCCGACGGTGGCGACGTATTCGCTGGCATCCGGGTCGACGGGGTGGTCGAGCAGGCGCGCGTAGAAACCCGCCAGTGCGGCGGCATCCGCGCAATCGTACGTGGTAGCGGCGATGGTCGGGGCCATGGTGCTTCCTGTCCTCGAACGAATGATTGCCCGCATCATTCACCGGCCCACCGACAAGAATCGGCCGATCCGCGATGTACGGCGCGGCGGAGTCGCTACCGGCCGCTCCGTCTCGCCGGCATGTTCGGAGCGCATGGCCTGAGCGGATGTGGAGCCGCGCCCACTAGGCTGAATCACGACTCGTCCGTAGAGAGGAATGCCGTGCAGCCCGATGGTCAGTTCGATATGCAGCAGTTGCTCCAGCAGGCCCAGCAGATGCAGGAGCAGATGATGGCGGCGCAGGCCGAGATCGCTGCTGCCGAAGTGGAGGGGCAGGCGGGAAACGGCCTGGTCAAGGTGACGATCAAAGCGACCGGTGAGGTGTTGTCGCTGAACATCGACCCCAAAGCGGTGGATCCCGAGGATGTGGAGACACTGCAGGATCTGGTGATCGGCGCGATCAACCAGGCGATGGCCAACGCCCAGCAGCTGGCGGCCGAGCGGCTGGGTCCGCTGGCCGGCGGCGGTGGCGCGCCGGGCCTGCCCGGCTTCTGAGCCGTCCCGGAGAATCGCGGTGTACGAGGGTCCGGTTCAGGATCTCATCGACGAACTGGGCAAACTACCGGGCGTCGGCCCCAAGAGCGCCCAGCGGATCGCCTTCCACCTGCTGCAGGTGGAACCGCCGGAGATCGACCGGCTACAGGCGGTACTGCAGAAGATCCGCGACGGTGTGCGGTTCTGCGTGCAGTGCGGCACCGTCGCCGACGGCGAACTGTGCCGGATCTGTGCGGACCCCCGCCGGGATCGCAGCATGATCTGCGTGGTCGAGGAACCCAAGGACGTTCCGGCCATCGAACGCACCCGCGAATTCCGGGGCCGCTACCACGTGTTGGGCGGCGCATTGGATCCGCTGAGCGGTGTGGGCCCCGAACAACTGCGGATCCGGGAACTGCTCACCCGGATCGGCAACCAGGACGACGGTGTGGACGTCACCGAGGTCATCATCGCCACCGACCCGAATACCGAAGGCGAGGCCACCGCGACCTACCTGGTGCGAATGCTGCGCGATTTCCCGGGACTCACCGTCACACGCCTGGCCTCCGGCCTCCCCATGGGCGGCGATCTGGAGTTCGCCGACGAACTGACTCTCGGCCGAGCTTTCTCCGGCCGCCGCAGGCTGTAATTTTGGCGCCGACTCCGTCGGCGCGGGGTTTCGGCCCCCCTTGGTCCCTGCTTTCCGCACTCGACACTCGCGGCTGCGCCGCATCGCATCGAGCACGGAAAGCAGGGACGGGCCGAAACCTTTCAGGGCCTCGCTGAACTCGGCGCCGCCGTTGGTTGCGTCCGGTCCGTAGGGGGCCGAATCTGACGTACCTCGCTGAACTCGGCGCTGCCGTTGGTCACGTTCGGTTCGTAGGGGTGGCCGAATTTGTCGTACCTCGCTGGACTCGGCGCTGCCGTTGGTCGCGTTCGGTTCGGTGTGGGTTCGTCGGGTACGCCGAACGTGTCGGCTACATCCGCCACAACAGGTCGGTTGCCGGCTTTTACATTTCCAGGAGTTCCCAGGACAGCTGGTCGAGCCGCTCGTGGTTGCGGCGGGTCCAGTCCCAGATGAGCCCGGCCACGGTATCCGCACCCGCGACCTGCGTGGTGAAATGCCGGTCGGGGGCGCCGTCGCGGTATTCGAGGGTGAAATCCTGCGTCGAATTCCGGTAGGTCTGGATATAGAACTGCGGCTCGCGTTCCACGATCAGATACGGATTCGGATCGGCCAATTCCCGGACCCAGAAATAGGCCAGGGTTTCGGTCAGATACGGGAATTCCCCCGCGCCGCCGTGCGTGACGGTGACGGGGATATGCCCGGCCGGGTCGATCAGCCAGGTCAGCTGCGGGTCGTAGACCGCGTAGTCGCGCGGTGTCGCCAGTTCGAACACCAGATTCCGGACGAAACCGATCGCATCGTATGGGCCGGCGATATGCAGCGCCGCCCCGTACGGCACTCCGCCGACGGATGTGCTCAGAAAACTGTCCGCCTCCGGAAGTTCGGCATTGCGGTCGTTCAACTCGGCCGCCAGGGCCGCCACCGCGGGCGTTTCCGCCCGCCCCTCCTGCGTAACGAAATACGCATCGACCTCGGCAGGTGTAGCGGCGACACCGGACGGCAGCAGCATATGGTCGTAGCTCACCCACCCAGTGTCTATGGCACAACCCCACACGCGGGGCCCGGCCCCCTTGCCGGTGGTGTCGCCGCAATTCCGGCGATCACGCAGCGCGGAGGCGTTCGCGGCGCAGTCGGTCTACCTCGGGGAGGTCCAGCGGAGGCAACGAGTCCACGCCGAGGGCTCGGCAGAGGAGGTGGTCGGCGAGCTCGGGGTTACGGGCCAGCGCGGGGCCGTGCATGTAGGTGCCGAGAACCGAACCCTGCACCACACCTTCCAGACCATCACCCACACCGTTGCCGACGCCGCGGGACACCCGCGCCAGACCGGTGGCATCGGGACCGAGCGTGGTACCGCCGCGGTGGTTCTCGAAACCGGTGAGCGGGGCGGACAGTCCGGGCAGCAGTGGCGTGGTGGTCACCTCGCCGATCGCGCGGGTGGTTTGCGGGGTGGTGGTGGCGTCCAGTAGCCCGACTCCCTCTACGCGTTCGCCGCTGGAGGTCTCGTACCACTGGCCGAGTACCTGGATCGCCGCGCAGATCGCCAGTACCGGAGCACCGCGGCCGGCCGCGGTCTGCAGGCCCGGATAGCGCAGCAGGTGGCGGGTCGCCAGGCGCTGGGCCGAATCCTCGGCGCCGCCGAGGGTGTAGATGTCCAGCGAGTCCGGTACCGGGTCGGGCAGGGTGATCTCCACGATCTCGGCGTCGATATCGCGCCACCGCAGTCGCTGCCGCAGTACCACGGCGTTGCCGCCGTCGCCGTAGGTGCCCATCACATCGGGCAGTACCAGCCCGATCCGGACGGTCGATTCGCTCATTGTGTGCGCTCCCGGAGGTCACGGTTCAGATCGCGGAACGCCGTGTAGTTGGCCAGCACCTCGACCTGCCCCGCCGGGCAGGAAGCGATCGCGCGGACCGGGTCCGGGACGATGGTGTGCTCGACCCCGGCGTAGGTCAGGCGCACCGCCAGGTCGGTGGCGCGCTCACCGGCGGCCACGACGTGGACATCCTCGAAATGCTCGAATCGCACATCCCACAGCCACGACAGGTCCTCGCCGTCGGGGACCTGCCCGTTCACCGCGATCACCAGGCCCGCGGCACTGTGGTCGATCATCGACAGCGCTTCCTGCCAGCCGGCCGGGTTCTTGGCGAGCAGCAGCCGGGCGGCATGCTCGCCGACCTGCACGGTGCGGTACCGCCCCGCGATTTCCTGCACGGTGCCGGTGGCCGCGCACGCCTGCTCTACTTCGGCGCCCATGGCCACGGCCGCGGCCACGGCCTGCGCGGCGTTACCCCGGTTCGCGCGGCCGGGTAGGGCCAGCCGCAGGGGCAGCCGGACACCATCGGGGCCGCAGAGCTTATCCCCGTCGAGCCACCAATCCGGTTGTGGCCGAGCGAAATCGGTGCCGGTGCTGTGCCAGTGCGGACCCTCCCACAGAATGGGTTCCCCGCTGCGCGGGCAGCTGGTGGCATCCATCGCCCAGCCGCTGCCCGCGGCGACCCAGATGACATTGGGATGGTCGTAGGCGATCGAGGTGACCAGTACATCGTCACAGTTGGCGATGACGACGGTGTCCGGATGGCGGGCCAGGCCCGAGCGCAACCGGCGTTCGATCATATTGATCTCGCCGACCCGGTCCAGCTGGTCGCGGCTGAGGTTGAGCAGGACGACCGCCTCGGGTTTCAGCGAGTCGGTGATATGCGGCAGATGGAGTTCGTCCACTTCGATGGCAGCCAGCGGCGCGTCGCGGTGGGCGTTGAGCGCCGAGACGATTCCGGCGTCCATATTGGCGCCGTCGGCCTGGGTGGCGACCTCGCCGAGGGTGCTCAGCGCGGCGGTGGTCATCCGGGTAGTGGTGGATTTCCCGTTGGTGCCGGTGATCAGCACGGTTCGCTTGCCGCGCCCGAGTTGCTTCATGATCGTGGGATCGATGCGCAGCGCCAGCAGGCCGCCGATCATCGAACCGTTGCCACGGCCCGCCTTGCGCGATGCCCACGCCGCCGCGTCGGCCACTCCGAGGGCTGTTCGCCCGCGCACCGAGATATCTGCCACGCCGGGCAGTCTAATGATCCGCGGCACCCGCGCTCACTCGGCGCAGGTGAGTTCACACCCTGGTGACAATATGGGCCCGAAGGCGGCGCGGTTCGCTGTCAGAACTGGATATCGAACCGGTTCGGGCGCCCGGCGGCGAAGTCGGCGGCGTCGGCCTGGCGCAGCGGCTCGAGTTCGACGGCTCGGTACAGGGTGTAGGTGCGGCAGCGCGGAGCATCCGAGCCGGTCACATCGAGTATCGCGTTGACCGCCGCCCGGGCGGATTCGTTGGCGCCCTCCATGGTGGCCAGGTCGATATTCGTGCGCACATAGTCGCCGGCCAGGAAAAGATTCTCGACTCCGCCGTGCGGTTCGGGGCGTGCGTCCCAGGAGCCGGCGGTATTGATGAGCAGCGGGTCGGCGTTGCTGTTCTCGCCGCGATCGGCATGCCAGGTGATACCGGGGTCGAGAAACCAGGAATGCAGATCGGTATCGCGCAGCAGTTCTTCGCGATCGTTGAGGTGGGCGAGGATCTGGGCCCACGTTTCCTTCGCGATTTCTTCGTGGGTGCATTCCTTGGCGGTTTTGCCGAACAGGATCCCGGGGGTGTTCCAGTCGGAGATATCCACCGAGAGACAGTCCTGGACCGTACCGTCGCCGTATTCGGGCAGTTTGCGCGCCCACAGGGCGTTCTGGGCGATAGAGGTGAGCGACCAGGGCGAGTCGATATAGGCGGTGTGACCGCTGCCGAGTGCGACACCGCGGCGCAGATAGAACTGGATTCCGGTCATCCAGTCGGTGTAGAGACTGCTCATCTTCGCCAGCTCCGGCCAGGCGGCGAGAATATCGGCGCTCCACAGGTCGCGGGCGCGTTCCGCGGGGAGTGCGACCACGAAATGATCCGCCGTCACCGTCTCGGTGCCGCCGTTCGCCGAAACGATTCGGGCGCCGGTGATCCGCCGGTCGGTGATATCGAGTCCGCGGACCTCGGCACCGAGCTCGAACCGCACGCCGAGATCGCGCAACAGCGTCACCCAGGGGTCGATCCAGGCGCTGTTGGTGGGGCCGTTGAGCACCCGGTCCAGGTCTCCGTCGAAGCCGATCTGCAGCGGGTTGCCGAGGAACTGCTCACCCATCGTGCCGATGGTCCGCACGCTGGCCAGCTCGTCCTTGGCCGCCACCAGCAGGCTGGTCAGCGTGCGTGAAACCAGCGCCCGGAACTCGTGCGAGCGCTCGTGGCCGCCCACGAAATCGAGCCAGGAGGTCTTCTCCCACTGTTGCAGGCGGCGGGCATCGCAGCTGGTGTTGAACACCAGCAGCCGGTTGGCGAAGAACAGCCCCTCCTGGGGCGGCATCTTCAGCATGGTGGAGATCACCGAGGCGAGGCTTTCGCGCATACCGTCGGCGGTCGCGGTGGACAGACCCTCCAATGCCATCGGGACGCGGATATCGTCGCCGCCGGCCCTCGAGAACCGGGCGTCGGGTGCTGCCACCAGGTTGTCCCATACGCCGTTGCGGTTGGCGGCGAACGGGATCCGTCGCATGGTGTCGGGGACGTGCTGGTAGAAACCGGGGAAGAAGCGGAAGCCGTGTTCGCCGGGCAGGTCGGGACTGCCGCCGCTACCGGTGCCGGGCACGCCCATACTGCGGGCCTTTCCACCCAGCGCGCGGCGTTCGTAGACGGTGACCTCGTACCCGCGTTCGGCGAGTTCGTGTGCCGCGGTGAGACCGGCGACCCCGCCGCCGAGCACCGCCACCCGGGTTTTCGCTGCGCCGGCCGACCCTGCGGGAAGTGCCGCCGCGGCGGCCACGCCGACGCCGGCGGCCGCCGCGCGGAGCGCGGTGCGCCGGGAAAACCGCCCGAAACCGGTGGTCCGCTGATCAGAAACCGTTGCGGTACCCGTGGCGGGCCACCGATGCTGTGCCATTGTGTCCACTACTCGATCCGGATTGCTGTCGCGATTGCGCCATACTCTAACGGGATGCGCTGTCCACGGCGCATCGACCGAGTGGAAACCGGCACTACCGGACCACGTGCTCGGCGGGGCGCGCAAGGTCTGTGGACGTCACCGCTCCGGTTGTCCTGCCGCAATACCGGAGTGGCATGGCGCCTTGCGCCGCGACGAGGTCTCTCTGCCCCTGTTCGGGATCTGCCGGGACCTCGCGGCGCGAGCCGGTCGGTTTGCGGGCGCCCGCGGTGGCCGCAAACGCACCTGCGATGACCACCGCACCACCGATCAGGCTCGCCGGTGCGGGCGTCTCCCCCAGGAACAGCCATGCCGCGGTGAACCCGACCACCGGAACCAGCAGCGATAGCGGCGCGACGCTCCCCGCGGGGTACCGGCTCATCAGGTAGGTCCACAAACCCGACCCGACCACGGTCGCCAGTACGGCCGTATAGCCCAGAGCCACCAGTGCAGGCCAGCCGTCCGCGGTGAAGGTGTCCAGCAGGGCTTCCACCCCCGTCGTGGGCCCCTCCCAGACCGCGGATATCGCCAGCAGCGGTAGTACCGGCACCGTAGTGATCCATAGTGTGAGGTGCAGCGGATTGATTCCCGGGGCTTCCACGCTCGCCTGGCGTGCCCCGATATTGCCCAGTGCCCAGCCGAATCCGGCGGCCAGCGTCAGAAGTACGGGCAGCAGCGCGGCGTGCGCGAACTGGTTCCAGCCGATCAGCGCCATACCCGCCACGGCGACGAGCAGCCCGGCGACCTGCACCGGCCGTAACCGTTCGCGCAGCAGCACCGCGCCCAGGACCACCGTGAACGGTGCGGAGGATTGCAGGACCAGGGAGGCCAGCCCGGTGGGCATGCCGATTCGCATCGCGGTGAACAGGAACGCGAATTGCAGGATGCCGAAACCCGTGCCGTAGAGCAGGATCCAGCGCCATCGCACCTGTGGCCGCGGGATGAACAGCAGCGCGGGCACCGCGATGATCGCGAAGCGCAGGGCGGCGAAGAAGAAGGGTGGGAGGTGGTCGAGTCCTACCCGGATGGCCAGGAAGTTCACACCCCACAGCAGGACGACGGTCGCGGCGAGGAGGCGGTCACGGGAGGTCACCGTTCAATCATGGGATGTTTGAATAATGAGCACAATCGAATTGTTATGGACGAATGATTTAGAATTACTTAATGGTTTCACCGAACTTATCCGTGGAACGGCTCCGTGTCCTGCGGGAATTCGCCGATCGCGGCACGGTCGGCGCCGTGGCGGAGGCCCTGTCGATGACGCCGTCGGCGGTATCACAGCAATTGAAGGTGCTCACCCGGGAGGCGGGGGTCACCCTGCTCGAACCCAGCGGCCGCCGGGTGCGGCTGACCGATGCGGGCCATGCCCTCGTGGTCCGCGCCGACGAGGTGCTGGCCGCACTCGATCGCGCGGTCGCCGAAATGGCCCACTACCGCGGCTCACCCCGCGGGCAGGTGCGCGTGGCGGTGTTCCCGTCGGGTGGGGCGCTGCTGCTACCGCATGTCCTACCGGCGATGGCGGGCAGCGGTGTGGAGATCGTGGCCGGTGACGAGGATGTGCCGCCTACCGAGACACCGCGCCTGCTCGCCGATTACGACATCGTGCTCACCCACCGCGACGAACGCGCCGCGCCGGTATCCGGACCCCGGATCAGCTCCCGGGTCCTCATGCGCGAGCCCATCGATGTGCTCGTGCCGCCCGGCCATCCGCTGGCCGGAAAATCCGCGGTCACGCCGGCGGAACTCGCCGAAGAGGCATGGTTGAGTGTGCGCGGTGGTTTCCCGGTGGACGATGTCCTGCGGTCGATCGCCACCGTCACCGGTGTGGCGCCACGAATCGTTCAGCGGCTCAACGATTTCCGCATGATCGAAACATTGGTCGCCGCCGGTTACGGGGTAGCGCTCATGCCGCGCTACGTCGTCACCCACACCGGTCTGTCCCAGCTCCGGTTGTCCGGCGTCCGCGCCGCCCGGCTCTACGATCTGGTCACCCGGCCGCGCGCCGATACCCGCCCGGCCATCGCGGCCGTACTGGACTCCTTCGTGACGGCGGCCCGCCGGACCACCGCGGAGCCCCCGCCCGCGGCACCCGGTCAGTAACGGTTGCCGTACGGATACCCGTCCACATTGGCGAAATCGTCGGCGACCATCGCGGCCAGCTCCAGCAGCGCGAGCCGGGTCGGCTTGCTCACCAGCTCCAGATCGATCTCCGCACCCTCGGCGAGATGATCGTCGAACGGCACCACCTGCACCGCGCGGGTGCGGTCCAGGAACAACCGGCGCAGATGATCCAGGTTCACCGAGGTGGAACCGCGCCGCGAGGCGTTCACCACGACCACCGTCTGCCGCACCAGATGCGAATACCCGTGGTAGTCCAGCCAATCCAGCGTCGCCGAGGCGCTGCGCGCGCCGTCGATGGCGGGTGAGGTGACCAGGACGAGCGAACTCGCCATATCGAGCACCCCGGACATCGCCGAATGCATCAGCCCGGTACCGCAGTCGGTGAGGATGATGTTGTAGAACGACTGCAGGATGCCGATTGCGCGCCGGTAATCGGCCTCGCTGAACGCTTCGGAAACCGCCGGATCCTGCTCGCTGGCCAGCACTTCCAACCGGCTCGGCGATTGCGAGGTATGCGCCCGCACATCCGAGTACCGGGTGATGTTCTGGTCTTCCAGCAGATTGCGCACGGTGGAGCGGGTCTGCCGCGGCACCCGGTGGGCGAGGGTGCCCAGGTCGGGGTTGGCGTCGATGGCGATCACCCGATCGCCGCGCAGCGAGGCGAAGGTGGCGCCCAGGCCGACCGTTGTGGTGGTTTTGCCGACCCCGCCCTTGAGCGAGAGGATCGCGATCCGGAAATCGCCGTGTACGGGTGCGTTCACCCGGCCCACCAGGTCGCGGTGGACGACATCGGCGGCCGATTCACCCGGATTGATCACCCCGCGCGAAACCTTGTGCACCGCCCGGCGCCAGCCGCCGCGGGGTGCCTTGCGGGCGCGTTTGAGCAGGTTCAGATCGTTGACCGAATGGCCCGGCTGGCCCGGTTCGGGCATATGCCGCGGCTGGAACCGGCCCTGCGGCGGCTGGCCCGGCTGCTGCTGAAACGGCTGTTGCGGAGGCTGCTGTCCGCCGCCGGCCTGCGCTGCGGGGTTGCCACCCCAATCCGGTGAACCGAACTGTCCGGACATCGGGTTGCCCACCGGCGGCGGGGCCTGCTGGAACGGTTGCTGTTGAGGCGGCGCGGCCGGCATCGGCGGCGGAGCCCAGCCGTAGTCCGGGCTACCCGGCGCCTCACCCTGCGGTCCGGGGACGACACCGGGTTCGGGAGAGCCGGGCGGCGCGTAACCGCCCGGGGCCTGGTCGAATCGGCTACCGCCGTCCGCTCCCGCCCCGCTCGCGCCGGGAGCGCCGTAGGGCGGCTGCTCCGGGTTGTGCTGTCCGGGATAGAGGTTCGGGTCGGCTGTCGGGAACTGCCCGCTTCCGTACGGTGCACCGCTGTCGGGCCCGGGAGCCTGGAACCCCGGCTGCTGCTCGAATTGCCCGCTACTGTGCGGGCCGCCGGCCTCGGGTGCCTGGAATCCACCGGGCTGCGGCGGCTCGAACCCGCCGGGCCCGGCGGGTGCCTGGTACGGGTTCGGTTGATCGAACGAGCCGACGCCCGGGGCGAAGTTCGTGGCCTGGAACTGGTTCCCGTCCGGCGGTGCGAACTGGCCGACGGCATATCCGGTGTTCGAAGCCTGGAACTGGTTCGGATCCGGCTGCACGAACTGTCCGCTACCGTGCGCGGGATTCGGCGGCGGGTAGGGGCCGGGATCCGGTTGCGTGAACTGGCCGCTCGGGTAACCGGTGTTCGCGGGGGGGAACTGGTTCGGATCCGGCTGCGAGAACTGACCACCGCCGGGCGCGAACTGGTTCGGGTCCGGCTGGGCGAACTGACCGCTGCCGGGTGCGAACGATTCGGCGCCGGGTGCGGTGAACTGGCCGCCGGAGACCGGCGGTGCGAACGAATCGATCGGCGCTGCACCGTTACCGGCCGGAGCCTGACCGTCCGCACCGGGTGGGGCGAATCCGTTCTGCCCGCCCCACGGACCGGCTGCGGGATCGGCGGGCCACGGTGCAGGCGCACCGGCTTCGGGAGCCTGGTACTGGAAGTTGCCGGCGGGCGCCGGTTCCGCATCGGTTCCGCCGGTGTTCTCGTTCACCGCGGCGGTGGTGTTCTCGGTATCGCCGGCCCGCGAATCCGCGTCGGTATCCGATGGCGACCCGGTCGCCGGATCGGTGGGCGGTGTTTTCTCCTGCTCACCGCCGCCGGCGGTATCCGCCGGTTGACTCGGGGGCCAGGGCTGGGAAGTCGGGTTGTGGTCGTCAGTAGTCACAGTTCCCCCATCTGCTCGGGTTTTTCGAGCAGAGAGCTCGGCGGCGTGGAGTCGGCACCAACGCTAGCAGGTGCGGAGCGTAACGCACGCCGGTGCATTCCCGACCTCGGCCGCCGTACCCGACGGGTGCGGGTGCGGCGGCCGAGGGATGGTCCGACGAGCTCGGATTATTGCTTGGCGGCCCGGTTCACCGCCGAGACCACTGCGCGCAGCGAGGCGGTCGTGATCGAGGTGGCGATACCCACCCCCCAGACGATCCGGTCGCCGATCGCGCATTCCACATAGGCCGCGGCCTGGGCATCGTCACCCGCCGACAGGGCATGCTCGGAGTAGTCGAGCACCTCGACCTGATAGCCGACCGCCGCGATGGCGTCGACGAAGGCCGCGAGCGGGCCGTTACCGCTACCGGAGATCTCCTGTTCGACACCGTCCACCTTGACCACGGCGGTGATGCTGTCGGTCCCACCGTCGGTTTCCGAGGCGGTCACCTTCTGCCGCATCCGCTCCAGTGGCCGGATCGGGGTCAGGTACTCGTCGGCGAAGGCGTCCCACATCTCCTTCGGCGTGACTTCGCCGCCCTCGCCGTCGGTGATCTGCTGGACGGCCTGGGAGAACTCGATCTGCAGCCGGCGCGGCAGCGCCAGGCCGTGATCGGTCTTCATGATGTAGGCCACACCACCCTTACCGGACTGCGAGTTGACCCGGATGACGGCCTCGTAGGTCCGGCCGACATCCTTCGGGTCGATCGGCAGGTAGGGCACCTCCCACGACATATCGTCCACATCGGTCTCGGCAGCGTCCGCGGCGGCCTTCATGGCGTCGAGGCCCTTGTTGATGGCGTCCTGATGGCTGCCTGAGAACGCGGTGTACACCAGATCGCCGCCGTAGGGGTGGCGTTCGTGGACGGGCAGCTGGTTGCAGTACTCCACCGTCCGGCGGATCTCGTCGATATCGGAGAAGTTGATCTGCGGGTCCACACCCTGGGAGAACATATTCATCCCCAGAGTGACCAGGCAGACGTTGCCGGTGCGTTCGCCGTTACCGAACAGGCAGCCCTCGATCCGGTCGGCGCCGGCCTGATAGCCGAGCTCCGCGGCGGCGACGGCGGTGCCCCGGTCGTTGTGCGGATGCAGCGACAGCACGATCGAATCGCGCCGCGCCAGATTGCGGTGCATCCATTCGATGGAGTCGGCGTACACGTTCGGGGTCGCCATCTCCACCGTCGCGGGCAGGTTGATGATCAGCGGTTTGTCCGGGGTCGGGGCGATGATCTCGGAGACCGCGTCGCAGACCTCCTTGGCGTATTCCAGCTCGGTGCCGGTGTAGGACTCCGGGCTGTATTCGTAACGCCAATTGGTGTCCGGGTAGCGCTGCTCGACCTGCAGGCACAGCCGCGCGGCATCGGTGGCGATATTGCGGACCGCATCGCGATCGGCCCGGAACACCACCCGCCGCTGCAGGATGGAGGTCGAGTTGTAGAAGTGCACGATCACGTTCGTGGCACCGGCGCAGGCCTCGAAGGTGCGCTCGATCAGTTCGGGACGGCACTGGGTGAGCACCTGGATGGTGACATCGTCGGGGATTGCGCCGTCTTCGATGATCTCGCGAACGAAATCGAAATCGGTCTGGCTGGCCGACGGGAAACCGACCTCGATCTCCTTGTAACCCATCCGCACCAGCAGATCGAACATCCGGCGTTTGCGGGCGGGGCTCATCGGGTCGATCAGCGCCTGGTTGCCGTCGCGCAGGTCGACGGCGCACCAGGCGGGGGCGCGGTCGATCACCTTGTCCGGCCAGGTCCGGTCGGGCAGCGTGACGGGTTCGACCTCTTCGGCGAACGGCCGGTAGCGGAACACCGGCATGGAGGAGTTCTTCTGCTGGTTCCACGCAGGCTGGTCGGCGGGCGCGGGCTTGGCGGGCGCGGTGATGGTGCGCGTGCTCGATACGAAGGCGTCAGCGGGTGACATGCGATTTCTCCGTGGGTGAGATTGTTTCCCGAATTGGGTCGACCGGCGCGGCGGAACCCCGCGACGGGAAGCCGGTCCGATCAGACCCCGTCGCGGCGGCTGAGAAGAAGTGCCCGCTGCATAACCCGTGCGAGTCTACCCCCTGCGCCACCACCCCTGACAAGGCGGTGCGGAGGGTCGACGTTTCACCGCCGCCCGGATGCCGAGCCCGCCCGGACCCTGCCCGAGGTCGTCGCCGGTCGGCGGCACGGTTGCCGCCGACCACGGGCAAGGCCGCGTGAATACTCCGTTGTTGTCACGGTCCAGTCGGCGGCTGCCGCGGTCTCGGCGCCTTGCGTCGGTGAGGTACGTGACCCGCTCGCGTAGGGGATGCGGAATTGCGCTGCGGTCTGCGGGGCCGTCGCTACTGCAGGGGACCGCAACGGTTAGCGTGCCTGGGTGCGTTGCGAGTGACCGGATTGTTCCGGCGAGGTCGAGAGGTCGAGCATGAGTTGGCTGGAAATGCTGGCCGTTTTCGCCGCGGGTATCGCCGCGGGCGGAATCAATGCGGTCGTGGGGTCCGGCACGCTGATCACCTTCCCGGTGCTGCTCGCCGTGGGACTGCCGCCGGTGACGGCGAACGTTTCCAACACCGTCGGTCTCGTACCCGGTTCGCTCAGCGGCGTCATCGGCTACCGCCGGGAACTGTCCGGCCAGCGGGCCCGGCTGTTGCGGTACGGCTCGGCATCGCTGCTGGGGGCCGCGGTCGGCGCGGTACTGCTGCTCAACCTGCCCGAAGACGCGTTCGCCACGATCGTGCCGGTGCTGATCATCATCGCGCTGGTGCTGGTGGTCCTGCAACCGAGGCTGTCGGCGTGGGTGCGCGAACGGCAGCGCGATAAGGAGGCCACGCCCGCGCACGGTGGCCCGATCCTGTTGGCCGCGATTTTCGCGACCGGTATCTACGGCGGCTATTTCGGAGCCGCCCAGGGCGTGCTGCTGGTGGGGCTGCTCGGGGTGTTCGTACAGGACGAACTCCAGCGGCTCAATGCGGTGAAGAATGTGCTGGCGCTGCTGGTGAACGCATTGGCCGCGGTCGTTTTCATCGCGGTCGCCGAGATCGATTGGCGGGTGGTCGCGCTGATCGCGGCCGGGTCGATCATCGGGGGACAGATCGGCGCGCGGGTGGGGCGGCGGCTGTCACCGAATGTGCTGCGCGCGGTGATCGTGGTGGTCGGCACGATCGCGGTGATCCGCCTGATATTCGGCTGACCAGCAAGTTGTTCGCCTGACCAGTACGAATCCGCCTCGCGCCCAGGGGGGTTCGCGGCTTCCGCTGTTCAATACCGGTGAATATCGGTACCATCCCTGCGCTTGTTGCGTTACGAAAGAGGTACAGGGGTGGATAGGCGATCCCTTTTCAAGGCTGCGGGGATGGCTGCGCTGGTCGGGGCGGTGGGATCGGTCGCGAAACCCGGCCCCGTCCTTCCGTGGGCCGCGGCACAGCCGATCTGGCACGAACTCTTCGCCCAGTGGGTTCCGGAAATCTTCGAACCGATACCCGACGCGCCGCAACATACCGAGGCCATCGTCATCGGCTCCGGTTTCGGCGCGGCCGTTACCGCGCTACGGCTGGCCCAGGCCGGGGTCGCGACCACGGTGCTGGAACGCGGATCACGCTGGCCCAACGACCCCTGGCGCGAGATCTTCACCGGCGACGACCTGCCCGACGGCCGCGGTTTCTGGCATGCCACCAGCTTCACCGGTGTCACCAAGGTGCCGATGCAATTCGCCGATTTCGGCGGCGTACTGGACTGCACGTGCTACCCCGGCATCGACGTCTGGCGGGGATCCGCGGTCGGCGGTGGATCGGTGATCTTCACCGGCGCGATGATCGCACCGGAGCGCCGGCTGTTCGACCATGTCTTCGGCGGCGTGGTCGACTACGGGGAGCTGGAGCGCGTCTACTACCCGCGGGTCCGGTCCATGCTCCGGCTGGACACGATGCCCGCCGATATCTACAACTCGTCGCCGTTCAGCCACTCGCGCGCCTGGGACGACCAGGTCCGTAAGGCCGGCTACCGGCCCGTTCCCAACGATTCGATCTTTACCTGGGATGTGCTGCGCGGGGAGCTGAACGGGTCCACCCGGCCCTCGGCGACCGTCGGCCGCAGCAACCTCGGCAACTCCAACGGCGCCAAGTTCGATCTCAACCAGAACTATCTGAAGGACGCCCAGGCCGGCGGTAAGGCGCGGATCTTCCCGGGGCACCGGGTCGACGCCATCGCCGAGGAACCGGGCGGCCGGTTCTCGGTCACGGTATCCAAACTCCATCCCACCGGCGTGGTGGTCGGCACCCGCACGATCACCTGCGACAAGTTGTTCCTCGGTGCCGGTTCGATCGGCACCTCGGAACTGCTGGTCCGCGCCCGCGAGACCGGTGCGCTGCCGCGGCTGAACGAGCATGTCGGCGACGGCTGGGGCACCAACGGTGATGTGGTGCTGGCCCGCGGCGCCAGTTCGGTCGCGGGGAACGGGCAGGGTGTGCCCAGTGCCAGCCGCATCCACGACGACAGCGGGACCGCGCTCACTCTGGAGAACTGGTACATCCCCGGTATCCCGTTCGAGACCGGAGCGCTGGCCTCGCTCGCCGTGGTCCTGGACCCCACTCGCGCCCGCTTCGGTTTCGACCCGGCCACCGGCGGGGTCGGGCTGTCCTGGCCGACGCGGGCGCAGGAGGAGGTGACCGCGGCCGCGCTCGCGGTGGACCGGCGGATCGCGGAGCGGGCCGGTGCGCTAGCCGAATACAGTGCGCTGGGATACGACGCGAACGCCCTGTTCACGGCCCATCCGCTGGGCGGCGCCGTGCTAGGTAAGGCGACCGACTCCTACGGCCGGGTGCACGGCTATCGCGGTCTCTACGTGATGGACGGCGCGGCAATTCCCGGCAGTACGGCGACAGCGAACCCGTCGCTCACCATCACCGCGCTGGCCGAACGCAATATCGAGGCGATCATTCGCGAGGGTCGCTGAACAGGGCGAAATCTGCGCGGCGCGCCGAGGATCCCGGGCCGCCGGTACGGTCCCGTTCAGTGGTGCGCGGCCCGCACGGCGGCGTATTCGGGGGCTCGGGCGGGCGGTGAGCGGGTAATACTTGACTACGATCTTTCGGCGTCGAAGGGAATGTAGGTGTCAACACCGTCGTCCACGGAATCCGGGCCGATGGCCGTAGCCGCAACGGCCGAACCGGACGAATTCCCGCGGAAGCCGCCCGCGCTGTGGACCGATTTCGTCATGCTGGCACTGGCCGTCGCCTCGGTGGTGCTGGTGGGCTGGATCACCTTCTTCGAGGTGGATCCCGATACCTACCGCTATATCGTCATCGCGGATTACACGATCTGCGCAGTTTTCGCGGCCGAGTTCCTGTGGCGCTGGCGGCGGGCCGGCTGGCCGTGGACCTATCCGTTCGTCTATTGGTACGAAATTCTCGGCATGATCCCGGTGACCAGCCCGTTCTTCCGGGCGTTCCGGCTGTTGCGGATCATCGTGATCCTCGTACGCCTGGCCCGGGTGGCCGACCGGGTCTTCGGTGACCGGGTCACCGCGGCGGTGATCAACCATTCCGTGGGCACGATCGTGGAGGTCATCAAACGGCCGATGACCATCGCGATCATGGAGGAGGTCACCGCGGTACTGCGCACCGGCCACTACACCCGCAATATCGCGAACGCGCTGGAGGAGAACCGCGGCGAACTGGACGAGATGATCGTCGAGATGATCAAGAACGATCCGCAGACCGGCCGGGTGCGCTACATCCCGTTCCACGACGACATCATCCGGTTGGTCGCCGATACCGTTTTCCGCATCCTGTTCCAGGTGCTGGCCGATCCGCGCACCGACGAACTGGTGTCGGACATGATCCGGGAGAACGTCGATCAGATCCGTGATTCCGTGCGGTCCGGGGTCAAGGTCGCCCCGTCGGCCTACGGCCCGACACCGCACCATCTCACCGCCCGCCATATCAACGGGCAGCGGGATCAGACGAGGTCGTAGGCCTCGGATTCGCCGAACTGTTCGGCGTAGTCGGTGAAATTCTCGACCAGGGTCTCGTAGGTTCTGCGGACCGTGCGTTTGGCCAGGAAACCCGGTAGCGGGACCGGGGTGTGCTGTTCGACTCGCAGTAACACCTGGCTACCGCCCGCGTCGCCGGTGACCTCGAAGGATCCGCCGCCTCTGATCCCGCGCGTACTGTCGGCGACCTCCCACGACATCCGGTGGTCCGACCAGTCGAACTCCCACACCTGCATATCGGGTGTATTGGAGACATCGACCTGGATGAAGACCCGCCGCGGGCGGCCGGCGTCGTCGCGGGTGGCGACCCTGGCGTCGGTGAAATCCGGTGACCATTCGGCGAACATTTCGACCGCCATCAGTGCGTCCATTACCTGTGATGGATCGGCTTGGACGTCGAAACTGATATCGGTCTTCGTACGCATCTGATCCCTCGCGCCCCCGGTTATTACGAATAGGCCACGATTGTCTCCCGGTCGGCGCGTGATCGTCAACACGCTGCCCGGTGAGATTAAGGTGCCCGGCCCGTGGGCATGCGGCTCGTAAATAACTACGGGCGTCTGCTCAGGGCCTGATTCCGGGGTGGGCGAGCTCAGTGTGGATGTTCGACCGTGGCGTCCGGTCCGGGGAAGACCAGGGACTCGTGGCCGTCGTCGAAACGCACGATGTACGGCGGTGATCCCTCCGGTCCGCGTACTTCGACGATCTCCCCTTCGTGATCACTTTGCCCGACGGTGTGCCCGTGCACATGCAAGCGGTCTCCGACATTCGCCATCATGATTTCCATTATTCGGTGATCGTGTCGGGTATCACAACCCAAATCGTATGGCTATTACTTGTTCGACCGGGGTCGATATGCGCCGCCGGGGAGCGATTCTTGACACCACTGCAATCGTAGTACTATATTCAAACCACTTCAATTAGAGTGATATGGACAGGCGGGACCTCATGCGAAAGCTGACCTACTACGTGGGCTCATCCATCGACGGCTATATCGCCGGTCCGGGCGGGGAAGTCGACTTCTACCCGGTCGCCGACGACATGATGGAGTGGATCAATGCCCGCTATCCGGAAACGGTCCCGCGCCATATCCGGGAACTCGTCGGCCTGCCCGTCGATACGTCCAACCAGCGCTGGGACACCCTGGTCATGGGCCGCGGAACCTACGATCCGGCCCTCGAGGCCGGCATCGCCAGCCCCTACCCGCATATGAAGCAGTACGTCGTCTCGACCACGCTCGAACGGATCGACGATCCCGAGATCGAACTCGTCCGCACCGACCCCGTCGAACTCGTGCAGCGCCTCAAGCGGGAAGAAGGTCCGGAGGGTAAGGACATCTGGCTCGCCGGGGGCGGCAAACTCGCGGGGGCACTGATAGGCGAGATCGACGAGCTGATCGTCAAGAGCTATCCGGTATCGGCCGGTGCGGGTGTCCCGATCATCAGCGGGGCGTTCCGGCCGGCGCTGTTCACTCCCGTGCGGCGCAAGGAGTTCGGTAACGGCGCGCAGGTCACCTGGTTCGAACGCGGCTGAGGCCGGCCCCGGGGCGAGGTCGGGCGCCCGCGCGTCGGGCGGTTGTCCGGCGCGGTAAACGTGACGTCGCACGGCTGTGTGTTATTCCACAGCCAGGGCGGATACTGCCGGAACATGCACAGCGGGCTCGGTACGCTTATGCACTGATCGCCTGTTCGCCGACATTGGAGGACCCCTCGTGGCACTCGTTGTCCAGAAGTACGGAGGATCCTCGGTCGCCTCGGCCGACCGGATCCGGCGCGTCGCCGAACGGATCGTCGAGACGAAGAAGCAAGGCCACGACGTGGTCGTGGTCTGCTCGGCCATGGGCGACACCACCGACGAACTGCTCGACCTGGCCGAACAGGTCGCTCCCGCGCCACCCGCGCGGGAGATGGATATGTTGCTCACCTCCGGTGAACGCATCTCCAATGCACTGGTGGCCATGGCCATCCACACTCTCGGCGCCGAGGCGCGGTCGTTCACCGGCTCCCAGGCCGGCGTGATCACCACATCGGTGCACGGTAAGGCCAAGATCATCGACGTGACGCCCAGCCGCGTGCAGGAAGCTCTCGACGAGGGCACGATCGTGCTCGTCGCGGGTTTCCAGGGCGTGAGCCAGGACAGCAAAGACGTCACCACGCTGGGGCGTGGCGGTTCGGATACCACCGCCGTCGCCCTGGCGGCCGCGCTGGAAGCCGACGTCTGCGAGATCTACACCGACGTGGACGGAGTATTCACCGCCGATCCGCGCATCGTCGCCGACGCGCAGAAACTCGAGCAGGTCTCCTACGAGGAGATGCTGGAGATGGCGGCCTGTGGGTCCAAAGTGCTGATGCTGCGCTGTGTCGAATACGCGCGCCGCTACAACGTGCCCGTGCATGTGCGCTCGTCCTATACCGACAAGCCGGGCACCTACGTATACGGATCGATGGAGGACATTCCCTTGGAACAAGCAATCCTCACGGGCGTCGCGCACGACCGCAGCGAGGCCAAGGTGACCGTGGTCGGGCTACCGGACGTTCCCGGATACGCCGCCAAGGTGTTCCGCGCCGTCGCCGAGTCCGAGATCAACATCGATATGGTCCTGCAGAACATCTCCAAGGTGGAGACCGGGAAGACCGATATCACCTTCACCCTGCCCCGTTCCGACGGTCAGCGGGCGGTGGAGATGCTCGCCGGGCACCAGGAGGAGATCGGCTTCTCGCAGGTGCTCTACGACGATCACATCGGCAAGGTGTCGCTGGTCGGCGCCGGTATGAAGAGCCACCCCGGGGTCACTGCCACCTTCTGTGAGGCGCTGGCCGAGGCCGGTATCAATATCGACCTCATCTCGACCTCCGAGATCCGCATCTCGGTACTGGTCAAGGACACCGAACTCGACGACGCCGTGCAGGTCCTGCACCGCGCCTTCGATCTCGGCGGCGACGAGGTCGCCGTCGTGCACGCCGGAACGGGGCGATAACCGATGGGTGTACGTGTAGGCGTGGTCGGCGCGACCGGACAGGTCGGCGCCGTGATGCGCAAACTCCTGGAAGAACGTGATTTCCCCGCCGATGAGATGCGGTTCTTCGCCTCGGCCCGCTCGGCCGGGAAGAAACTGCCGTGGCGCGGCGGCGAGATCGTCGTGGAGGACACCGAAACCGCCGACCCCGCCGGCCTGGATATCGCCCTGTTCTCCGCGGGCGCGACCATGTCGCGCGTGCAGGCGCCGCGGTTCGCGGCGGCCGGGGTCACGGTGATCGACAATTCGTCGGCGTGGCGTAAAGATCCGGATGTCCCGCTGGTGGTCAGTGAGGTCAATCCGGAACAGACCCGCAATCTCACCAAGGGCATCATCGCCAACCCGAACTGCACCACGATGGCCGCCATGCCGGTGCTCAAACCGCTGCACGACGCGGCCGGGCTGCAGCGCCTGATCGTGTCCAGTTACCAGGCGGTCTCGGGTAGCGGGCTGGCCGGCGTCGAGGAACTCGTCTCGCAGACCCGCGCGGTGATCGACGACGCCGAGAAACTCACCCACGACGGCAGCGCCGTGGATTTCCCGGCCCCGAACAAGTACGTGGCACCCATCGCCTTCAACGTGCTCGCGCTCGCGGGTTCGCTGGTGGACGATGGTTCCGGCGAAACCGACGAGGACCAGAAGCTGCGCAACGAGAGCCGCAAGATTCTCGGTCTGCCGGAGCTGCTGGTGAGTGGCACCTGCGTGCGGGTCCCGGTGTTCACCGGCCACTCGCTGTCGATCAACGCCGAATTCGCCGATCCGCTGTCGGTGCAGCGGGCCCAGGAGATCCTGGCGAAGGCGCCCGGTGTGCAGCTGGCCGATGTGCCGACGCCGCTGGCCGCCGCGGGTAAGGACGAATCCCTGGTCGGACGTATCCGCCAGGATCCGGGTGTGCCGGACGGGCGCGGTCTGGCGCTGTTCATCTCCGGCGACAATCTGCGCAAGGGCGCCGCGCTCAACACCATCCAGATCGCGGAAGTCCTGCTCGCCGATCGGTGACGACGAGCCTGTCTCCCCGGCGCGACCCGTGCCGGGGAGACAGCGGGCTCAGTGGATTCCCGGTGTCCGTGGATCCGGCCCGACGCAGGCCAGCAGCACACAACCGGGCGGCGCGTCGGTGAACGGGGCCGCCAGCGGTTCGCTCAGACACGCGAACACATCGCAGCCCGGATACGCCGAATTGCCGATCCCGAAGACTGCCAGCAGGATTTCGGTGTCGATGTAGGCATCCGGATCCGCTTTCACCGGCGGCTCCACGTATGGGCCGGGATCGGCGACGGGTGGTTCCTGGAACGCTGCCATGAGTCGCCGGAAGAATTCGTGCGGCAATTCCTCGAAGTTCTGGATGATCCCGGCCGGACCGTACTTGCTGACATTGCCGAAAACGCCGGTCCACATCACTACCAGGTCCAGGCTCGGCACGACGAAGACGTTCTGCAACCCCATCCCGGACATCGCGTAGGTATCCGGCGGCAGGAACGACGGATTCTCCGCGCAGGTCGATCCCAGCCAGAACAGATAGCCATAGCACGGGTTCGCCCGGGACGGGGTGGTCGCGCGGGACAGATACTGTGCGGATACGACCTGCTGCCCATTCCAGTCGCCGTTGTTGGCCACCAGCAGCCCCAGCTTGGCCAGATCGTCCGGTGGGATCAGCAGATGTGCGTAACCGTAGGTGTGACCGCTGCGGTCCCGCGCCCAATACCAGTCACCCCGTTCGATCCCCAACGGCGTGAACAGCTCTCGCTGCGCGAACTCCTGTAGCGGTTCGCCGACGGCCAGCTCCACCACATACGAGAGCAGGTCCACCGTGCGCTGACTGTAGGTGAACACGGTGCCGGGTTCGTGATCCAGCGGTACGCCGAGCGCCTGAACAGCGCTGTTGGGATCTATGGGGACAGCTCCCGTGATGCCCTCGGTCACCACGCCGGTGCGCATACCGGATGTTTCGGTGAGCAGATTCTCGACCGTGATCGCGCGGCGGCGCGGATCGCCGAGACTCGGCGGCAGATAGCGGTCGATCGGGGCCGCGATATCGACCAGCCCTCGATCGGCGGCGATCCCGGTGAGCAGTGAGACCACACTCTTGGTCACGCTCCACACATTCCACGGGATATGCCCCGTCTGCTCGTTGGCAGGGCCCTCGCCCACCAGGCAGTTGTGCCGGAATACCTGCACATTCAACCGATTCCGGCCACCGGCGAAGGCCAGTGCGTCCGTCAGCCGCTGCGCGTCCAGGCCCACCTGCTCGGGTTGCGCCCGCTGCGGTTCCCGACCGGAACTCACCGCGCATTCGACCTGCGCCGGCGCGGCCTGCGCCTGAGCTACGAAAACCTGCCCCACCACCAGTGTTACCGCTGCGACTCCCGCCAGGAGCCCACCGAAACGCGCCATGCGCACACCCTAATGCCGGACTGCCGGCAGGGCCGGTATCGGCTTGCGTGGCACCGGCGCAGATACGTGACGCCCCTGATCGATCCGGGATCGATCAGGGGCGTCACGCCCAGTGGCACTCCTGTCGTGCCGTTCACGATGTCGGTACGGGCGCGGCTACAGCAGGCCGAACCAATAGACCACCGAGGCCAGCGCCCATAGGACCAACGTATCCATCGACACTCCCACTCTTGTCGTAGCGGATGCCCTCCATGATGCCCGAGATACCCGGCCCGCGGGACACCCGCACAACCCGTTCCACGACCTTGATTGCACTGTGACGGATCGTGTTCTCAGCGTTATAAGTTCACGTTAAGGGGGCGCCAAGCGCGGGGCCGCATTGTTGAGTCACGCCGGAGAACACACCGGCACTCACACCGCGAAGAGGAAACCCGTTGATGATCACCCAGCCGATCGCCGAACTGTATGCGCCCGGATACCTGATCCAGGACGGTCGCACCGAGCCCGGCGTCGTCGACACCCGCCAGTAGTCGCGACGCCGCCGAAGGAGGGGGCGGGATGCGAACCGGTGTCTGGGGAGGACCCGGTACGCATCTCGGAAAGTACGGATCCGGGGGAATCGTGGGGGATCCGCGGGGGTGTGGTGGTCCGGTGACCGGGGAGGGGAACCGGAACCAGCACGGGGGAACGGGGCCGGTCGGCGCAACGGGGGAGTAGGCCGACCGGGTGGATCGGTCTGTCTCGTGGGGTGACAGACCGGCCCACGGGCAGGGCGTCGTCGATCGGACCGGTCTCGCGGGGTGACCGGTCCGATCGGCAGCCGTCGCACCGTACGGCTCTTCCGGATGCTCAGTGGCGGACCGGGCGCACAGTCGTCCGCCGGTCCGGCACCGCGAAAGGTAACCGTTCGAGAATCGGTACGGCAGCGCCTGTGAACAGCGGCCGGCCGGACGAGAAAGTGTCGAATCGTCCGGCCGGTCGTTCGTGTCCGTGATGAAGAAATCCTCATCTACGCCTCACGGCAGGGTCATCAGAGTTGGGCATAGTGGCTGTTATGTCCGGTTCTCGTTCTTTCGCCGCCGCTCTCGTCCTCGCAGGTGCCGCCGCCGTGGTGCTGGTGAGCTTCGCCCTGACCCGTTCGCCTGAACCCGAGCTCGATCCGTCCTCGGTGTCGGTGAGTGTGGCGCCGGACGGGTCGGAATCGCCGGCCGCACCGGACACGGGGCCGGGTTCGGGCTCGGACGGGCAGGCCCCGGGTGCACAGGAGGGTGCGGTATCGCCGCCGGGTCCGGACGCCACGGTTCCCGCGCCGGCACCCCCGGGCCCTGCCCCCGGTCCGGTGGCGCCCGCTCCGGCGCCGGGCCGGGTGGCTCCGGCACCTGTTGCTCCGCCACCCGGACCGGCTGCTCCGGCGCCCGCACCGCAACTGGACGATGACGACGATGACGGATTCGACGACGACGCGGATGACCAGCCCGACATGGATGGGCCGTCCGGCGACGATGATTGATCTCGACCCCGCGCGATCCGCCGACACCACGGAGCCGACCCTGCGGCAACCAGCGCCCGAACCCCACACCACAGATCTCCGCCCGGCAGCGGCCGGCTCGCGGATACTCCGGCGGCGCGGCTCCCGGTTGCCGGCCCGCTGGAAGATCACCGCATGGATCATGCTCACGACCTTCCTGCTGTTGGTCGTCGTGCTGGTAACCGCCCGTAACCTGCTGCTGCGCGATGTGAACACCCGGGCGAACGCCGATATCGCGCAGGAAGCCGACGAATTCCGGACCTTCGCCGCCGAGGGCGTGGACCCGACCACCACGCAGCCGTTCACCTCGGTGGAAAGGCTGCTCGAGACCTATCTGCTGCGGCAGTCGCCGATCGAGGGCGAGGTGATGGTGGGCGTCGTGGACGGTAGGCAGCTCGGTGGTATCCGGGGCGACCTGCCCGTGCCGGTGGCCGCCGATCCGGGCCTGTTCACCGCGACAGCAGCGGCGGACCGGACCTCGGGGGTGGTCATCTCCCCGGCCGGGGAGATGCGGTGGGGTCGCGTCGACGTCGAATCCGGGGCCGATCGGGGATCGTTCGTGGTGGCCGCGTTCACCGAGGTCGGACGCGCGGGTGTGGACCGGACGATGCGCACCATCGCCGCGGTATCGCTGGCCGGACTGGCCTTGACCACCGGGGTCGCCTATCTGGTGGCCGGACGCATCCTGCTGCCGGTGCGCACCGTGCGCGCGGTGGCCGCCGATATCGGCGAAACCGATCTCACCGCTCGCGTTCCGGTGGAGGGACGCGACGATATCGCGGCGCTGGCGGAGACCTTCAACGATATGCTCGACCGCCTCGAACACGCCTATACGACCCAGCGGCAATTCGTCGACGACGCGGGCCACGAACTGCGCACGCCGATCACGGTGGTCCGAGGGCATCTCGAACTGCTCTCCGAAGACCCCGAGGAACGGCGCCGCACGCTGGCCCTCGTCGACTCCGAACTGAACCGGATGGGGCGGCTGGTCTCCGACCTGCTGATGCTGGCCAAGGCCGAACAGCCGGATTTCGTGGTCCGGCGCCCCGTCGATATCGCACAGACCATGCTGGATATCGAATCCAAGGTGCAACCGCTGGGGGAGCGGCGCTGGCATCTGATGGAGGTGGCCGAAGGCACCGCGTGGATCGACGCGCAGCGGGTCACCCAGGCGATGTTGCAGCTCGCGGCGAACGCGGTCGCGCATTCGGCGGACGGGACGACCGTGCAGCTGGGATCCCGGTTCACCGGGACCGAACCGGATCGCACCCTGTCGTTGTGGATATCGGATCAGGGCGCCCGAAGACGCGCCCGTGATCTTCGAACGCTTTCGGCGTGGGCGCCCGGCCGATAGTTCCGGCGCGGACCGGCGGGCCGGTGCGGGGCTCGGCCTGGCCATCGTCCGCGCGATCGCCGACGCGCACCACGGGTCGGCCTGGGTGCGCAGTGTGCCCGGTGACGGCGCCACATTCGGTCTCGACCTGCCGGCCGATCCGGCATATCCCGCACACCGCGATACCGCCGATCCGCACGAACGCAAGGGGTAGGAGATGAGCCGGATCCTGATCGCCGAGGACGATGTGCACATCGTGTCGTTCGTCGGCAAAGGCCTGCGAGCCGCCGGATACACCACCGAGCATGTCGGCGACGGCGAAACCGCGTTGCTGATGGCCCGGTCCGGTGCCTTCGACATGGTGATCCTCGATATCGGACTGCCCTCGATGGACGGATTCACCGTGCTGCGACGGTTACGCGGGGAAGGTGTGCGGACCCCGGTGGTGGTGCTCACCGCCCGCGACAGTGTCGACGATACGGTCGCCGGGCTGGAGGGCGGCGCCAACGACTACATGACCAAACCGTTCCAGTTCGCCGAACTCCTCGCGCGGGTCCGGTTGCGCCTCCAGGACGATACGACCGCGGGCACGCCGTCGGCTTCTTTGTCCTACAACGGTATCGGTCTCGATCTACGCGCCCGGCGGGTACATGTCGACGGCCGGACCGTGGATCTCACCGCTCGCGAATTCGGCCTGCTCGAGGTATTTCTACGGCATCCGGACCAGGTGCTGAGCCGAGAGCAGATCCTCGGGCAGGTCTGGGGTTACGATTTCGACCCCGCCTCCAACGTGGTCGATGTCTATGTGCGGGCGCTACGGGGCAAGATCGGGGCCCAGCGTCTGCAGACCGTGCGCGGGATGGGATACCGCCTCTCATGACAGCGCAACGTCGGGCGGACGTCGAAGCGACCGAATTCCGGACCGTGCCGCGCCGGCGCCCACCGGCCGGATCACCCGCGCGTGAGCCCGCATGGGCGCCGTTGCTGGCTGCAATTGCGGGAATCCTTGTCTGCCTGGGCTTTCTCGCCGCCGCGGCAGCAGGTGACCTCGGCCGCGATGCCCTGATCACGCTAGTGGTGTTCGTGGCCGCGATCTGGATGTGGGTTTTCGCGCCGGTACCCGACACCTATGTCGCGCTCGGCGCGGCGGTGGCGCTCGTCGTCACCGGACCGATAGATACCGAGACGTTCACCGGAACTCTCGGTGATTCGGTGATCTGGCTGTTGGTGGGGTCGTTCGTGATCGCGGCTGCGGTCACCGCGAGCGGTTTGTCGGCGCGGATCGCCGCACGGGTTCTCACCGTCGCCCGGACCCCGCGGCAGCTGATGCATCTGCTCACGGCCGTCCTGCTGGTGACCACTTTCGCAATTCCGGCGACCTCCGGTCGCGCCGCGCTGGCGCTACCGGTTTTCCTGGCCCTCGCCACGGTGCTGCGGCATCGGCCCCAGCTTGTGCTGGCGTTCGCGGTGGGGGTTCCCTCGGTCATCCTGTTCTCCGCGGTGGGTTCCCTTCTCGGCGCGGGCGCGCATCTCATCACCAGCGAGATCGTCGCGACCGCCACCGGTGAGGGCTATCACTTCGTACAGTGGCTGATCCTCGGCCTCCCGCTTGCGGTGGTGTGGTCGCATCTGGCCGCGGAAATCGCACTCACGCTGTTCGCCGACCGCACCGAGCGCCGCACACCGCTCACCGTGCCCGCCTCCGCCTTCGCCGAGACGGCAGGTGCTGACGTGCGGGGGCCACTGTCCGCCGCTCAGCGCCGGGTACTCGGTGTGCTCGCGGCCGTTGTGGTGCTGTGGTGCACCGAGGCTCTGCACGGTGTGGACCCGGCGGTGATCGCCGTGCTCGGCGCCCTGCTCGCGACCGCGCCGAGGATAGGCGCAACCACGCTGCCCGCGGCCGCGAAAACGATCCCGTGGACGCTGCTGTTGTTCATGGCCGCCACACTGTGCCTGGGTATCGCCCTCACGACTACCGGCGCATCCGCCTGGCTCGCCGGACTCGTGTTCGATCCGGTGCGCTCACTGGGAACTGCTGCCGGTGCGGTCTTTCTGGTGCTGACCGTGGTCGTCTCCCTACTCGCCCATTTGATGATCCAGTCACGTTCGGCCAGGTCGGCCGTGCTCGTGCCGATCATCGTCGCGACCGCCCCGGCGGTGGGCGTGGACGCCGCGGCAGCGGCCTTCCTGTCGACGGCGGCGGCCGGTTTCTGCCACACGATGACCAGTTCGGCGAAACCGATGGCCGTCTTCGCCGCATCCGAGACCGTTCCGGGGTACCGGCCCGAACATCTACTGCGGTACTCCGCTGTCCTCGCCCCGTTGTCGGTGGCGTTACTCCTTGCGTTCGCGGTCTGGGTCTGGCCGCAGCTGGGTCTGAGTCCCACCCCCTGACCCGATCGGTCGGCTCTCTCGAAAGGCACCACCATGTCGGTAACCGTTCCGCAGCGCATCCTCGTGGCACCCAGCGGATTCAAGGAAAGTCTCGGGGCGGAATCCGTGGCGCACGCCATTGCCGCGGGTCTGCGCCGGGTGCTGCCCGGCGTGCACGTCGATCTCGCCCCGATCGCCGACGGCGGCGAGGGCACCGCCGCCATGCTCGCCGCCGCGACCGGTGGCACACTGCGTCACCTCGATGTCACTGGGCCGGTGAATATTCCGGTGCGCGCCCAGTGGGCCCGGCTCGGGTTCCCCGCGGCGAAGACGGCCGTGGTCGAGGTGGCCGCGGCCGCGGGGCTGCGGCAGGTACCGCGCGACCGCCGAGATCCCGGCGCCACCACGACAACCGGGGTCGGGCAGCTCATCGCGGCAGCGCTGGATTCGGATGCGGAGCGGATCGTGGTGGGCTGCGGCGATTCCGGTACCTGCGATGGCGGCGCCGGTGCGCTCCAGGCACTGGGTGCGCGGATCCTCGACCGATCCGGCTCCGAAATAGGCCGTGGTGGTTATGAACTCGCGCGGGCTGCGCGCCTCGACCTCTCCGGCCTGCACCCCGGACTGCCCCGCGCCGAAATCGTGGTGGCGGGTAACCCGCACAATCTCCTCTGCGGCCCCCGCGGTGTCGCGCGTGTTTTCGGACCGCAGAAAGGAGCAACACCCGCGCAGGTCGAAGCACTGTCGCTCGCGCTGGACAACTGGGCGGCGATACTCGAACGCGACGGCCGGGCACTCGGCGATCTGCGCACCGGGCCGGTGACCGGCGCATCCGGTGGGCTCGGCGCCGGGCTGGCCGGCGGGGTGGGCGCGGCGTTGCGTTCCCGATTCGACGCACTGCTGGACTCCGGCCTCACCGGGGCGGACCTGGACCGCCGGATCGGCCTGGCGGATCTGGTGATCACCGCGGAAGGCGCGATCGACCTGCAGACCCCACACGGCAAGGTGCCGGCCGAAATCGCCCGCAGGTCCCGCGCGCAGGGGGTGCCGGTGGTCGCGCTGGCCGGTTCGCTGGGAGAGGGCGCGCCGTCGGTCCACGAGGTCGGTATCGGCGCCATCGCCTCGATCATCCCGGTGCCCATGGCCCTCGCCGATGCGGTGGCGGATGCCGAACACCTGCTCACCGATGCCGCCGAACGCATGATGCGGATGCTGCTGGTCGGCGGAGCGCTCTCGGTGCGGATGGGTCGCGGTGCGAACCGTCCCGCCCGGCCCGTCCTGGGTGCCCGCCGCGCCACCGGACCTCGTATACCGGCTGCCCGTGGCCGGGCTCGCGGGCAGAATCGGTGAGGTTACGTCCACGCCGGGTGGCAGCGCGGTCCGGTTCGATTCGAGCACCGCTACGCGATATCCACACCCGTGCTCCGCGCTGGGCGCCGCCCCCTTGCGACTCGTAGGTGCCTTCCAATCGGGTTCTGGCAACCATGCAGGTCATGCATCGGCCGGCATCGCAGCTACCAGCGAGGTTCGGCCCCGGCGGCGTACTGTTCCGCCACGGGCAACGCGGATCCGGAGTGCACTGAGGCGAGCGGGAGATCAGTCGGGTACCGGTTGTGCCGCCGGGTATTCCGGGAGGGTGTAGCTCTCGGTCTCCGATAGCATGCGGGTCATCAGCGGCTGCATCAGCCGGGATGCCGCGAGGCGGGCGAAGGCGTGGGCCGCTCGGATTCCGGTCTTTGTTCGCGGGGCCATACCTTTCACACCACCCGGCGGCAACTGCTGTGCGGTTTCGACGAACGGTCGCAGGGTTTCGGTGTAGCGGGAGAGGGCGGCGGCCGGGTTGCGCGGCGGCCGGGCGATCTCCCCGGCCAGTACGTAGGCGCCCACCAGCGCCATGGCCGTGCCCTGGCCACTCAGTGGCGACCCGCAGTAGCCGGCGTCACCGGCCAGCGCGACCCGTCCGGTGGTCCAGTGCGGGAGGGTGATCCGCGCGATCTCGTCGAAATAGAAATCCTCGGCCCGCTCCATCGCGTCGAGGATGGCGGCCGTCTGCCAGCCGCCGCCGGCGAGGCTTGCGCGGATGAGTTCCTGCTGGGCCGCGATATTGCCCCGCAGCGCCGGGTCCGGATCGGTCCGGATGATGACCATCGCCTTGGCGGTGGCCGGATCGGCATCGGGACGCAGGCCTGCCACGACGCCACCGGGCATCGAATACATGGTCATCCAGTGCGGTTCGATTCCGGCCGGGGTCGGCATCGTGAAGAACGATGTATAGGCGCCGAGGTAGGTGCTGAACCGTTCCTCGGGTCCGAATGCCAGCCGCCGGGTCGCCGAGTGCAGGCCGTCGGCGCCGATCACCAGCTCGAATTCCGCGGTGGCGCCCGAGGCGAAATCCACCCGGACACCTTCGTTGTGTTCGTGCAGGTCGCGAATCCATTCCCCGTATCGGTAGTCGACGCCCGGATTGCCGGGGTGGCCCGCGGCATCGGAGATCGCGTCGAGCAGAACCTGGTTCAGGTCGCCGCGGGTTATCTCGATTTCGGCGACCGCGCCGTTACCGCCGAAGAGGTCCGCGGGCATGCGGACTATCTCGTGTCCGGCGTTGTCGACATGGACCATGCCGCGTTCGTCGAGCCGGTGTCGCTGGATCCCGGGCATCAGGCCCATCCGTTCGGCGACGGTCCGGCTGGGTCCACGCAGGTCGACGGCCTGACCACCGGGGCGGGGAGCGGGGGCGCGTTCGACCACGGTCGGCCGGATACCGGCTCGGGACAGTTGCAGGGCGACGGCGTTGCCGGCGATTCCGCCGCCGGAGATCAGCACTCTGGGGGCGGTGGCGTGTGTGGTCATGGGTTCCTCGCTGAGCTGTTTGATCGTTCGTCTTAGACAAATGTCTAACACAAGCGTAGAACAACTGTCTAGGACAAACGTCTAAGACGAGCGGTTAAGGTGTGCTCATGGGAAACAAGGAGGACCTGCTGGCTGCCGCGCGCACCTGCATCTACGAGCGCGGATTCGCCGCGACCACGGCCCGGGATATCGCCACCGAAGCAGGCGTGAGCCTCGCCGCCATCGGCTACCACTTCGGATCCAAGGACCGGCTCCTCACCGAAGCCTTCACCGACGAGACCGGCCGGGTGATCGGTGACGACCTCGAACTCCGGATCCGCGCCACCGCGGGGCAATCGCCCGCCACCGCGTTCCCGCAGGTCTGGGAGGGAATCGCCGAGTTGTTCGAACGCAACCGGGAAGTCCTGGTAGCGAGTGTGGAGAACTTGGTCAGGGTCCACCGGACGCCCAGCGAACAAGCGCGGATGGGGGAGCTGAGCGAAACCGGGGCCACCGAACTCGCGACCTCGCTGGCCGAAACCCATCCGGATCTGGACCCGGCGCACGCCCACGCCCTCGGCGGGCTCTACATGATCCTGCTCAACGGATTGGTCATGCAATGGATGAGCCATCCGGAGGGCGCCCTGCCCACCGGCGCGGAACTCGGCGCGGCGCTATCCGCACTGACCGGGGAAAATAGGCCCGGATACGAGAAAACCCCTGACCAGAAAAACTGATCAGGGGTCAATCGTGTCTCGACCACACGAGTCGGGGTGGCGGGATTTGAACCCACGACCTCTTCGTCCCGAACGAAGCGCGCTACCAAGCTGCGCCACACCCCGTGAAGCGGACCTGAGGTAGCTTACCCCAGGTCCGGTCCGGAAAAGAAACCGGCAGCTCGAGGCCGTTTTTCCGGGCGACAAAACCTATCTGGCCACTGCCTGCGAGGCCGAGACGTGGCCGGAATCGGTGGCGGGCTTTTTCGGCGGCACTGCCACCAGGGTGAGCAGCGTCGCTTCCGGACGGCAGCAGAAACGGTAGGGCGCCCACGGTGAGGTGCCGATACCGGCGGATACGTGCAGCCGCGTGTGGGCGCCCCATTTGGACGGGCCCTTCACGCGGGAGCGGTCGATATCGCAATTGGTCACCAGGGCGCCGTAACCGGGCAGGCACAGCTGGCCGCCGTGCGTATGGCCGGCCAGTACCAGGTCGTAGCCGTCCTCGGCGAAGCGATCCAGGACCCGGGGCTCCGGCGAATGCGTGAGACCGAGCCGCAGATCGGCCAGCGGATTGGGGGCGCCGGCGATGGTGTCGTAGCGGTCGCGCTGCATATGCGGATCGTCGACGCCCGCACTGGCGATCCGGATACCGCCCACCTCGATATCGCGGCGGATGTGGGTGAGATCCAGCCAGCCGCGTTCGGTGAACGCCGCCCGCAGATCCTTCCACGGCAGCGGAGCACCGTGGACCCGCTTGTGATTCTTGTCGAAGTACTTCAGCGGGTTCTTCGGTACCGGCGCGAAATAGTCGTTGCTGCCGAATACGAACAGACCGGGGCGCGACAACAGCGGGCCCAGCGACTGCACCACCGCCGGTACGGCCTTCTGGTGGGACAGATTGTCACCGGTGTTGATCACCAGGTCCGGTTCCAGGCGGTCGAGCTCTCGCAACCACTGCTGTTTGAGCTTCTGCCCGGGGGTCATGTGCAGATCGCTGATATGCAATATCCGCAGCGGAGCGGAACCCGGCCGCAGTACCGGCATGGTGGCTTCGCGCAGAACGAAGGCATTGCGTTCGATCAGTGAGGCGTAGCCGACTCCGGCAGCCGCGGCTCCGGCTGCGCCGAACGCGGTCCGGCGCAGGGCCGACGTCGAGATCACGGGCATTTGCCCAGCATAGGTGACCAGCAGGCGCAGTGCGCAGCGTGATCAACCACAGTTACGGCGCCGTAGCAGGCGGATTACCTGCTCATGCTTGCCCACGCCGGGCCTGTGGCCTTGGGAAACAATGCGATAACCGCAGGTGGACACGCCCGGTGCGGAAGGATAAAGCGATGGGCGTGGCGCGGCGCAGCGGCTACCGTTGCGCCCATGTCGGAACTGAAAACGAGGCTACGCGCCGATATGACCGCCGCGATGAAAGCGAAGGACTCGCTGCGGCTCAATACGCTGCGGATGCTGCTCGCCGCCGTGCAGACGGCCGAAGTGGCCGGCAAGGAATCCCGGGAACTCTCCGATGCGGAGGTCGTCGCGGTGCTCACCAAAGAGTCGAAGAAGCGCAACGAAGCCGCGGAGATCTACACCCAGGCCGGGCGTGGCGAGCTGGCCGCCAACGAGCATGCCGAGGCGCGGATCATCGACGAATATCTGCCCACCCAGTTGACCGACGCGGAGGTCGCCGATATCGCCGATACCGCTATCGCCCAGGTCGCGGAGGACCTGGGGGAGCGGCCGGGGAAACGGCAGATGGGGCAGGTCATGAAGGTCGCGACCGGGCTGGCTGCCGGGAAGGCCGACGGTTCCCGGGTCTCGGCGGCGGTGAAGGCGCGGCTCTAGACGTTCGCGCCGCGCCCGCACCGCCGGAGATCACCGGGGTATCGGTATCGGTATGGGAATCGGCGGCAGGAACGGCGGCAGCGGTGGCAGGCCGGGACCGTTCGGCGTCGAGGCGGGCGGACGTCCCGGCTCCGGCGCCTGCCGGACGGTCCCGTCGCTGAGATAGATCGTCACCTGCGAACCCGGAATGGCCGAACCGTTCGGCGTCGACCCGGTGACGGTGCCCTTCGGCGCCGAGCCGGGCGAAGTCACCGAGGTGACCTTGAAACCCGCGCCGGTGAGAGCGCCGGTCGCCTCACCCGCCGTCATCCCGACAACATCGGGGACCTGGGCGTTCTCCGAGCCCCGGACATATTTCTCGTCCACCGGCGGCAGGGCCGGCGGCGGGTAGTTCACCGAGGCTTCCTTGACGGCTTTGAACCAGCTCCGGGCCGGTTCGTTACCGCCGAACAGACCGTTGGCGTCGCTGGCCGGGCAGTTGCGCAGCGGGAACGAACAGATCTCGCCGGGGGTCGGGCTGTCACCGTAGATGTAGGCCGCGCCCGCCATCGAATTGGTGAAACCGACGAACGCGGAGGAACGGTGGCTTTCGGTGGTCCCGGTTTTCGCGGCCACGGGCCCTTGCCAGCCGGTCGCCGCGGCGGCGGCCCCGGCGGTACCGCCCGGATCGTGGTCCTTACCCATCGCGTTGGCCAGAGTGTCGGCCAAGCCCGGTTCGACAACCTGCTCGCAGGCCTGCTCGGTGAGCGGCACCGGTTTGCCGTAGCGGTCGATCACCTCCGCGATGGGCGAGGGCGGGCACCAGGTCCCGCCGGAGGCCAGGGTGGCCGCCACATTCGACAGCTCCAGCGGGTTCACCGCGACCGGGCCGAGGGTGAACGAACCCAGGTTCTGGCCCTTGATCATGTCGGCCAGGCTCTGGTTGTCGAAACCGGAGGACCCCGGTTCGGTGTATGAGCGCAGGCCGAGCCGGACCGCCATATCCACGGTCGGCGTCACGCCGACGGCCTGGATGAGTTTCACGAAGGCCGTGTTGGGGGAGGTGGCCAACGCCTCGGTCACCGACATCGGCGATTTGTAGTTACCGGCGTTCTCGACGCAGTAGGTGGCGGGCGGGCAGCCGGGGGCGCCGCCGTTACCCATCCCGCGGGCGTCGAACCGGCCCGGAACGTCGAGCTGGGCGTTGATGCCCATGCCCTTCTCCATGGCCGCCGCCGTGGTGAACAATTTGAACACCGATCCCGCGCCGTCGCCGACCATCGAATACGGCTGGGCGAGCAGCGTCTCGTGTGCCTCCCGGTCCAGGCCGTAGGTGCGGCTGCTGGCCATTGCCAGTAGCGGATGTTTGTCCTTACCCGGGCCGATCAGTGACATGACCTCGGCGATATTCGGCAGATGCGGGTCGGCGTTCTCGGCGAGAGAACGTTTCACCGAGTCCTGCACGACCGGGTCCAGAGTGGTGCGGATGAGGTATCCGCCTTTCTGGATCTGTTCCTGGCTCAGCCCGGCCTCGGCGAGGTACTGCAGCGCGTAGTCGCAGAAGAAGCCGCGGTCATCGGCGGCGATACAGCCTTGCGGCAGGCCTTTCGGATCCGGCAGCACACCCAGCGGCTGGGTCTTCGCGGCCCGGAACTCCTCGGCCCGGCTGGGGATGTTCTGGATCATGGTGTCCAGGACGGTGTTGCGCCGCGCGGTCACACCCTCCGGGTTGGTGTAGGGGTTCAGTTTCGAACTGCTCTGCACCATGCCCGCGAGCATTGCCGATTGCGCGACGTTCAGATCTTTCGCATCGATACCGAAGTACGTCTGGGCGGCGTCCTGGATGCCGTAGGAGGAGTTGCCGAACGGGACCAGGTTCAGATACCGGGTGAGGATCTCGTCCTTGCTGAGCTCCTTGTCCAGGGTCAGCGCCATGCGGATCTCGCGGATCTTGCGCGCGGGAGTGGTCTCGATGGCGGCCCGGCGTTCGGCATCGGTTTTCGCGACCACCAGCAGGTTGAAGTTCTTCACGTACTGCTGGTCGAGCGTGGAGGCACCCTGCTGCACCTCGCCGCTGCTGGTATTGGTGAGGAAGGCGCGGATGGTGCCCTGCCAGTCGACACCGTGATGGTCGGCGAAGCGCTTGTCCTCTATGGAGACGATGGCCAGCTTCATATCGTTGGAGATCTGGTCGCTGGGCACTTCGAAGCGGCGCTGCTCGTACAGATAGGCGATGGGGTTACCGGCCGCGTCCACCATGGTGGAAACGGCCGGTACGGTTCCCTCGACCAGTTCCGCCGACACATTGTCGACAGCGTCGGCGGCGCGGTTCGAGACGAATCCGAAACCTCCGGCGACCGGGAACAACATTCCGGCAACGAGTACGGAGGCGAGTACACAGCTGCCCGCCAGCTTGAGGAGCGCACGTGTGATCGGCACAGCACCAGGGTAGAGGGTGGCCGTCCGGCGTCCGTGACGTGTGGACATTCGGTGTTGTGTATCCGGATTCGCCGATTGTGCGGCGAATCGCGGGGAGGGTGCCTGACGTGCGTATTCGGGCGTGGGGGCGGCCGACGCGGCGGGGGGTGCAGGGACGGACGTACCAAAAAGTCATCATCCGGTCTTGCGCTCGCGGCATACCTTTACCTAGATTGAGAGCTCAGTGTGATAGAGCTAACACTCAATGTGGAATGTGGTGCACTTCGCAGCGGGGTTCGGGTTGCTGCGGAGTACACGCGATTCCGGAGCGCCGTGACCCGGTGTTCGGACTGGCAAAGGGGCACACCAAATGCACATGACAACCCCCGTCGCTCGCTTGGATGTAGAGCAGGCCGAAGCAAGGATCGCCTGGGTTTCCCAGGCCCGATGCAAGGAAGTCGATCCCGATCAGTTGTTCGTACGCGGCGCGGCGCAGCGCAAGGCGGCGACGATCTGCCGGCACTGCCCGGTCCTGATGGAGTGCGGGGCGGACGCACTGGACAACAGAGTCGAGTTCGGAGTGTGGGGTGGTATGACCGAGCGGCAGCGACGGGCGCTGCTCAAACAGCATCCTGAGGTGACCTCCTGGGCGGATTTCTTCAACGCCCAGCGCCAGCACCAGATGGCGATGTAACCGTATCCCTATTGGACGACCGGCCGCCGGGCATTCGAATCGCCGAATGCCCGGCGGTCGATTGATCGGCCGGAAGATCCGGCTGTGAGACCGATCAGCCGACGGCCGCGGATTCGGTACCCGCCAGCTGGGATCCCACCGCGCGCAGCGCTGTCAGATCGGTGACATCGAACGGCAGCGCGGTCACCGAGACCATCGGCACCCGCGGATGCGCACCGGTGAACCGGTGCAGCAGATGTTGCTCACGCCGGGCGGTTGCCACCCGGTGGGCGTGGACGCGCAGCACTCCGGCGGTCAGCGGATCGGATTCGCCCAACCGGTCGGCGGCGGTCAGGGCGTGATCGGCCGGAAGCGAGCACAGCACCGGATGGGTGCGGTTGAGCACCAGCCCGGCCAGCGGCATCCGCTCGGTCGACAACCGATCCACGAAGAACGATGCCTCGCGCAGTGCATCGGGTTCCGGGGCGGCGATCACCAGGAAATGCGTGCCGGGTTTGGCCAGCATCGCGAAGGTGCGATTCGCCCGCTCTTGGAAGCCGCCGAACAGCGATTCCAGCGATTGCAGGAAATTCGAGGCGTCCTTGAGCATCTGACCGCCCACAATGGTCGATACCCCGCGTACCGCCAGACTCATCGCGCCGGTGACGAACCGCCCGACCCCCCGGCCGGGGGCCATGATGACCCGGATCATGCGGCCTTCGAGGAAAGTTCCCAGCCGTTTCGGTGCGTCGAGGAAATCCAGCGCATTCCGCGACGGCGGGGTGTCCACGACGATCAGGTCCCATTCCTTGCGCCCCGCCAGCTGGCCCAGCTTCTCCATCGCCATGTACTCCTGGGTGCCACCGAACGATGAGGCCACCGCCTGGTAGAAGGGGTTGGCGAAGATCTGTTCGGCCTTTTCCGGCGTGGTGTGTTCGAGCACCATTTCGTCGAATGTGCGCCGCATGTTCAGCATCATGGCGTGTAGTTCGCCCTTGACCTCGGGACCCAGGTCCACCCGCTGCGGGCTGTTGTCCAGATCCGCGACCCCCAGCGACTGGGCCAGTCGCCGCGCCGGGTCGATGGTGAGAACCACGACCTTGCGTCCCTGTTCGGCCGCGCGTAAGGCGATCGCCGCAGCCGTGGTGGTCTTGCCGACGCCGCCGGAACCGCAACACACCACGACGCGGGCGCCGGGGTCGGCGAGGATGCCGGAGATGTCCAGGGGTGCCGGGCCGGCCGGTCGGGTGCTCATCGGACTCCCTGTTCCGTCAGGTAGGAGGCCAGCTCGTACAGGCCGCCTAGGTCCATCCCCTCGTCGAGGGTGGGTAGCTGTAATCGCGCGATATCCAGATCCAGCAGGTCTGTGGCGCTCTGCTCCTGGGCGCTCAACACGGTCGAATGCTCGACCGTCTCAGTGAGCAGGCCCGCGAAATCGGCCGCCGTCAGGGTGATCCCGGCGGCTTCCAGACCGGCGCGGAGGGCCTCGGTATCGAGCTCACCCGCGGCCGCGGCCGTGCGGGTTTCCGCACTCAGCGGGCTCTGCGCGGCGCGATTGACGATGACACTGCCGATCCGCAGATCGTTCGCGCTCAATTCCGCCACGGCATCGAGGGTCTCCTGAACGGGCAGCGCCTCGAGGAGGGTGACCAGGTGGATCATCGTCTGATCCGAATGCAGCAGCCGGGATACGCTCTCGGCCTGCCCGGCGATCGGGCCCCCCTTGGCGAGTTCGGCCATTGCCTTGGTGACATCCAGGAAGCTCGCGATCCGACCGGTCGGCGGGGCGTCGACCACAACCTCGTCGTAGACCGGCGAGCCCTGCTTGTCGACCCGGACCACGCATTCCTTGATCTTGCCGGTCAGGATGACATCGCGCAGGCCCGGCGCGATCGTGGTGACGAAATCGATCGCCCCCATCCGGCGCATCGCCCGCCCGGCGAAGCCGAGATTGTAGAACATATCGAGGTATTCGAGGAAGGCGTGCTCGATATCGAGTGCCAATGCCACGACCTCGCCGCCACCGTCGGCGGTGGCGATCTTCGTTTCGGTGGGTGGCAGCGGCGGCAGGTCGAACAGTTGCGCGATCGATTGCCGGTTCTCCACCTCGACCAGCAGTACGCGCCGTCCACCCGCGGCCAGCGCCAGCGCGAGCGCCCCGGCGACCGTGGACTTACCGGTGCCGCCTTTACCGGATACGTAGTGCAGCCGGGCGTTCGCCGCACGCTCGGGCCATCCGGTTTTCATATCCGGGTGGGCCGATTCCGACATCGTCGTTGGTTCTGCCACGGTCGCGAGCCTATAACCCGGACTGGACGGATGCCCGCATACTCCGGATTGTCCCGCTGTGGTGTACCAGACACCGGGACCCGGCACCTGTTCGGTCACACCCGGTCCTGCGCCCGGTACTCGGCCCGGGACCCAGTACGCTCGGTGCGCATGAGCGATATCACCTCGTGGGAGTACGCGACCGTGCCGCTGCTGACGCATGCGACCAAACAGATTCTGGACCAGTGGGGCGCCGACGGCTGGGAATTGGTGACCGTGCTGCCCGGCCCGACCGGTGAGCAGCATGTCGCGTACCTGAAGCGGCCGAAGCAGTAAGCGTCGTGGGGGAATCCAACGTGAGCGGACCCGCTACCGAATGGCGCGTGAACCTCGACCGGCTGGGGCTGACGGTGCCCGAGGTCGTGGCCCCCGTCGCCGCCTATGTGCCGGCGGTGCGTAGCGGCGCGCATGTCTACACCTCCGGGCAGTTGCCGTTCGTATCGGGCGAACTGACGGCGGTCGGCAAGGTCGGTGCGGAGGTATCGCTCGACGAGGCGGTGCTCGCGGCCCGCTGGTGCGCGCTCAACGCACTGGCGGCCGTGCACGATCTGGTGGGCCTCGACGAGGTTGTGCGGATCGTGAAGGTCGTCGGTTTCGTGGCCTCGGCACCCGGGTTCACCGATCAGCCACTGGTGATCAACGGCGCCTCGGAATTTCTGGGTGAGGTGTTCGGCCCCGCCGGTGCACATGCGCGTTCGGCGGTCGGCGTTTTCGAGTTGCCCAAGAACACCCCGGTCGAGGTCGAATTGATCGCCGAGGTCCGATAGGCGCGCCCCCACACGGGCGAACCGGAAGGGAATGGGCGGAGTGCGGATTGTCACTTCGCCCAGCGAATCTGTCCGACCTTCCTGTGGCTGTGGGAATCTGCTGTGAGGCTGCGGGTACGCCGGACTGTCCCGGGGTCCGGGACCTGGACCGGAGTTGCGGCGCCGTGGACCGTAGATTCGACTCTGTTGCTTTCTGATCGGAGGTGTCGTCGATGACACTCGCCCATCCCGCCTATGGGAAATTGCGTGCCGTCACGCCGACCGCGGCGGTACTGCTCGCGAACAATCCGGGGCCGATGACCCTGGACGGAACCAACACCTGGATTCTGCGGGCTCCCGGGCACACCGACTGCGTAGTGGTCGATCCGGGACCGGACGATTCGACGCATATCGCCGCAATTGCCGCGGCGACCGGTGGTGCGGTGGCGCTCACGCTCATCACTCACCGCCATCCGGACCACACCGGCGGGATCGACGAACTGGTCCGGTTGACCGGGTCGCCGGTACGCGCCATGGAAGCGGAGTTCCTGCGCGGCGATGTCGCGCCGCTGACCGACGGTGAGGTCATCGAAATCGCCGGTCTGCGGATCACCGTGCTGCACACCCCTGGGCATACCGCCGATTCGGTGAGCTTCCTACTCGCGGACGCGGTGCTGTCCGGCGACACCGTCCTGGGTCGCGGTACCACCGTGCTGGACCGTGACGGGACACTGCGCGACTACCTGCGCTCGATGGACCGGTTGCTGGAGGAGGGGGCAGGACGGGCACTGCTACCCGCGCACGGGCCGGACCATCCGGATCTGGAACCGGTCGCGCGGTACTACATCGCCCACCGGCACGAGCGGCTCGAGCAGGTCCGCTCCGCGCTCGACGAACTCGGTGCGGACGCCGACGCCATGGACGTGGTGCGCAAGGTGTACGTGGATGTGGACGAGAGTATGTGGCCGATGGCCCGCAACTCGGTCGAATCCCAGCTCACCTATCTGCGGTCCGAAGCGGACGCCTGAGCGGGTTATCGCGTTCGACCGTTGGCCGTGCACGGATCGGTGCGGGCGTCCCGAACACGAGCCGATACGCGGGTTGTAGCCGGTCTGCATCGGCGGATCAGCTGCCGGATGGTGTTGACCTGAACGTCGACTCGGCAAAGCCGCCTCTGCGGCGCCTACAAGTCAGGTCTGTGACTGAACGGCAGCTCGCGCCGCCGGCGGTCCCGAGCAGGACAGCGGTACCCGGCTATCTGCGCTGCAGCCGGGTACCGACGAACAAACGACCCCGAGAACCGTTCACGGTGGCCGGGCGATACTGCCGCCGTGAACCACGGCGCTCGTAACCCGGTCGTGCGAATCAGCGCGCCCGGCGGGCCAGCCGTTCGGAATCGGAGATCAGCACGCTCTTGCCCTCGAGACGCAGCCAGCCGCGATGCGCGAAATCGGCGAGCGCCTTGTTGACCGTTTCCCGGGAAGCGCCCACCAACTGGGCGATCTCCTCCTGGGTCAGGTCGTGGGTGACGCGCAGCGCACCGGCCTCCTGGGTCCCGAAACGCTGGGCGAGCTGCAGCAGCGCCTTCGCGACCCGGCCGGGGACGTCGGTGAAGATCAGGTCCGCGAGGTTGTTGTTGGTGCGGCGCAGGCGGCGGGCCAACACGCGCAGCAGCTGCTCCGCGATCTCGGGGCGCTGATCGATCCAGGACTTGAGCGCGTCCCGGTCCATCGTGACGGCGCGGACCTCGGTCACCGTGGTGGCCGTGGAGGTACGCGGGCCCGGATCGAAGATGGACAGTTCGCCGAACATATCCGACGGTCCCATGATGGTCAGCAGGTTTTCCCGGCCGTCCGGGGAACGGCGGCCGAGCTTCACTTTGCCGGCGGTGATGATGTACAGCCGATCGCCTGGTTCACCTTCGTTGAAGATGACGTGGCCGCGGGGGAAATCCACGGGCTGCAGCTGTTTGGCGAGCGCAGCCACCGCGGTGGGCTCAACGCCTTGGAAGATGCCGGCTCTGGCGAGGGCCTCGTCCACGAATGTGCTCCTTATCGGGAATGGCTGTAGTCGTCGGACCGAAGCAGTTCGGCCGACAGTGCAGTCTACGCGGCCTTATCGACGCGCAGTGACAGACACCACGAAAGGCAGGTTAACCGGGGGCTGTCCGGTCCACGGCAGTGGGCGCGCCGAATCAGCTCGCCCGGGCGATATCGAGGGGTTCCTCGGCCTCCTCGCTACGGTTGCGACGTCGGCGCATACGTGCGACCGCCGCCGGTAGGCCGAGTTTGGTGAGCTCGTTGACCTCGGCGTTGCTGGCTTTGTCCAGGTAGGCCTGGACCTCCTCGTCGGGCTCGACAAGTTTGCGAAGACGGTTCTCCACTCGTTCCATACCGAGGGCGAACAGCATCAACACCACTGGGAAGAGCGCCACAGCGAGTCCTTGCATGCCGGGTAGTAAACACGGTCGAGGTCTCAGATGGAATACGGGACCAGAACTGGCAGGGCAAGGTTGTCGGTGGGTTCCGTATGGTGGATGGGTGCGAATCTCCCCCTCCGATACCGCCGGAAGCCCCCTTTCCGGAACAGCCGCCGCGGATGCGGCGCCCTCGGTTTCCGGCGGGGTACGAAATCGGAAAACCGGTTCCCGACCGGCTGAAACCCGATTGGGTCTGGTGCGCCGTGCACGCCGTATGAACCGGATGCTGGCGCGGGCATTTCCGGATGCGCACTGCGAATTGGATTTCGGTAATCCACTGGAATTGGCGGTCGCCACGATCCTGTCGGCGCAGTGCACGGATGTACGAGTGAATATGACCACTCCGGCGCTTTTCGCCGCCTATCCGGATGCCCGGGCCTATGCCGAGGCGAACCGTACGGAGCTGGAGGAACTCATCCGGCCGACGGGTTTCTACCGCAACAAGGCCAATTCGCTGATCGGTCTCGGACAGGCGCTGCTCGAACGGCACGACGGTGAATTACCTCACACGATGGCGGAGCTGGTCCGATTGCCCGGGATCGGCCGCAAGACTGCCAATGTCATTCTCGGGAACGCGTTCGGGATTCCGGGTATCACGGTCGATACGCATTTCGGGCGGCTGGTGCGTCGCTGGGGCTGGACGACCGAGGAGGATCCGGTCAAGGTCGAGCACATCGTGGGTGCGCTCATCGAACGCAAGGAGTGGACACTGCTGTCCCATCGGGTGATCTTCCACGGGCGCCGTGTCTGTCATGCCCGTAAACCTGCGTGTGGTGTGTGTGTCCTGGCCAAGGATTGTCCTTCGTTCGGCGCCGGCCCGACCGATCCCGATACGGCCGCGGCTCTGGTGAAAGGACCGGAGGCCGCACATCTGCTCGAACTGGTGGGCCGGTGAGCCGACCGGTTTTGTGGAAATGGGCGTTGACGGCAGTGATTGTGGCTCTGGCGGCGGCGGTGGCGTTGTGGCCGCGCGGCGGTTCGGATTCCGAGGGCACCGGGGCATCTCCGGAACCTGCCCGCGGGGTCGATCCCGCGCTGCGGCAGGCCTCGGGCGCCGCGATCTGCCCCCCGGGCTCCGATTCCCCGCCGGCGGCGGGACCGCTGGCGGATATCGTCCTGACCTGCCTCGCCGATGGCACTCGCGCCACGCCCGGCCGGATGACCGGCACCCCGATGGTGCTGAACCTGTGGGCCTACTGGTGTGAGCCCTGCCGGGCCGAATTGCCGTTGTTCCAGGAGTATGCGGACCGGGCGGGTTCCGCGGTGCGGGTGCTGACCGTGCACAGCGATCCGGACGAGGCGAAAGCCTTATCGCTGCTGGCCGCGCTGAATCAGGATCTCCGCGCCCGGCACCGGCCGGAACTGCGGCTGCCCGGCCTGCAGGATCCCGACGCCCGGGTGCGCACGGCAGCGAATGCTCCGAATGCGCTACCGATCACGGTGCTGATCCGGCCGGATGGTTCGATTGCCGAATACGTCGCCCGCCCGTTCCGCGATGTCGCCGATATCGCCGATACCGTGGCCGGTGCCCTGGGAGTTACCGCATGACCGAAGAACAATTGCCGCCCTGGCTGAGCAGGGCGGCCGGTCCCGGGCAGCCCGATTTCACCGATACCCTGGGGCGGACGCGGATTCTGCGCCGCACCATGGCGGGCAAGGTACGCAAGGCCGCCGTACTGGTGCTGTTCGCCGGTGACCCCGCCGGTGATCCGGCGGCGCCGGGCGGCCTGCCCGCGGATGCCGAGGTACTTCTGACGCAACGTGCTTCCACCATGCGCCAGCACCGCGGCCAGGTCGCCTTCCCCGGTGGTGCGGTCGATCCCGGTGACGACGGCCCGGTCGATACCGCGCTGCGCGAAGCCTGGGAGGAGACCGGGCTCGACCGCGCGGGCGTCGTACCGGTCACGACCCTGCCCGAGCTGTTCGTACCGCCCTCCCGTTTCGATGTGACCCCGGTGGTCGCCTATTGGCACACACCGAGCGAAGTACGCGTCATGGATCGGGGAGAAACCGATCGGGTGGTCCGCGTGCCGATGGCGGACCTGCTGGATCCGGCGAACCGTTTCCTTGTGCGCAGCGCGCTCGGCTACCGTGGCCCGGCGTTCCAGGTGGACGGAATGTTGGTTTGGGGCCTCACCGGCGGCATACTGGCCGGACTCATGACTTCACTGGGCTGGGAATCGGAATGGGACCGAACCGACGTGCGTGATCTGGAGCAGGCGCTGGCCGCGGTGGGGATGGTGTTGTGAGCTCTTCGGCGTGGCTCGATATCGCGGTGATCATCCTGGCGCTGGCGGCGGCCACCTCCGGATGGCGCCAGGGCGCGGTCGGTTCCGCGCTGGCTTTTCTCGGGGTGGTACTGGGCGCTGTCGCCGGGATCCTGATCGCCCCGCATATTCTCGTGCACATCGACGAGGGCCGTAGCCGGGTTCTGGCCGGTGTGCTGCTCATCGTGCTGCTGGTGATCGTCGGGGAGATCGCCGGGATGGTGCTCGGCCGGGCGGCACGCAGCGGAATGCGGCATCCCTTCGCCCGCGGCGCCGACAGCACGGTCGGCGCGGTGCTCATGGCCGGCGCGGTACTGGTTACGGCGTGGCTGCTTGCGCTACCGCTGGCAACCTCGTCGCAGCCGGCCATCGCCTCGGCGATCAACAGCTCCCGGGTGCTCGCCGATGTCAACCGGGTCGCCCCGGATTGGTTGCGCAAACTGCCCAACGAGTTCTCGAAACTGCTCAACACCTCGGGGCTGCCGGATGTGATCGGGCCGTTCGGGCGCGCTCCCATCGCGGCGGTGGAACCTCCGGATCCGAGTGTGCTGGCCAGTCCCGTGGCCGAATCGCTGCAGCAGAGTGTCCTGCGTATCCGCGGTGTCGCGCCGAGTTGCCAGCGCGCGCTGGAGGGTTCAGGGTTCGTCGTGGCGCCGGAGCGGGTGATGACCAACGCGCACGTGGTGGCCGGAACCACCAGCGTGACCGTGGATTCGGCCGCGGGCCCGCTGGAAGCCTCAGTGGTGGAATTCGATCCGTCCATGGATATTGCGGTGCTGTCGGTGCCCGGTCTCACGGCGCCGGTGATCCCGCAGGCGCCGGAAGCGGCCGGTTCGGGCGAAAGCGCGATCGTGCTCGGTTATCCGGGCGGCGGCCGCTACACCGCGAGCGCGGCCCGGGTCCGGGAAACCCTGGATCTGAGCGGGCCCACCATCTACCGTGACGGGACCGTCGAACGCGAGGTGTACACCGTGCGCGGGCAGGTGCGGGCGGGCAACTCGGGTGGGCCGCTGGTCGATACCGAGGGCAATGTGCTGGGCGTGGTCTTCGGTGCCGCCGTCACCGACGATGACACCGGATACGTGCTGACGCTGAACGAGGTCCACGAACGGATCACCGCGGCGCCCTCGTCGACGGTGCCGGTTGCCACGGGCCCCTGTGTGCTGAGCTGAGTCCGGTAGTCGCGCATACGGGCCGGACTGCTGTGTTCGGGCCTAGCTGTCGCGGCTTCGGCGGTCTTCGCCGGAGAGGAGTTTGACGATCTCGGCGGTGACCGCCTCCGGATTCTCCTGGTGCGCGAAATGCGCGGCATCGCGGACCGTCACCACCCGCCGGCGCGGCGAGAGGTGTGGTGCGCGGTGGACCGTATGCGGGAGAATGTAGCGATCGAATTCGCCGCGCATCGAGACCACAGGTATGTCGACGGGTTTGCGCATCACCGCGATGAACCGGCGCCCGTCCGGACGCCATTGGCTGCGGAATGCCCACCGTTTGTATTCCAGCGCGCAATGAGCCGTGCCGGGTATCCGGATCGCCGAAGCCATCCGGGCCGCGGTATCGGCGCATTCGGCGGTCTCGGCCCAGGTAGGTGAACTGCGGCCCGTCAGCAGATCGGCGGCCCCACGGCCGTCTTCGCGGGTGAGCAGATGTTCCGGATACCGGGGCAGCTGGGCGCGGAGGAAGCCCGGTAGGAAGGCCCGGCGTTGTGTGTTGTCGCGCCATACCGAGCTCTTGAGTGCCGCCGGGTGCGGTGAGGACACCACGGCGATTCCGCGTACCAGCCGCGGATGCAGCACCGCGGTCGCCCAGCACACCAGACCGCCGTCGGCATGCCCGACCAGCGTCGCGTCGCTGTAGCCGAGTGCGCGGATCAGCCCCGCGATATCGCCGGCCAGGGTCCAGCCGTCGTAACCGCGTGGGGGTTTGTCGCTGTCACCGTAGCCGCGCAGATCGACCGCGACGGCGTGATATCCGAGTTCGGCCAGGGCCGTGAGCTGATGCCGCCAGGTCCACCAGAAATCGGCGAATCCGTGCAGTAACACCACCAGTTGCGGCGCTGGGTCACCGGCCCCGGCGCGGTTGTCGCCGGGGCCCGCGGAAGCTACGTGCAGCCGTATCCCGTTGGCGTGCACATCACGGTGCGTCCAGACGCCGTCGTAGCGCACGCTCGACGGGTCCGGGGGAAAGTTCGACGCCACGGCGTCCGAGCGTAGTGAACCCCCGGCCGCGTCCGGTGTCTGACCCGCTCAGCGCGTGGTCTTCTCCAGCGCGGAGGGGGTGTCGTGGCTGCCGATTCCGGAGGGCAGCACCGTGCGGGTCTGCTTGAGCGAATCGATCGTCTTCTCCGGTGCCCGCAGTTTCTTGACCTTCCGGTAACCCAGGAATGCGAGCAGGGCCGTGACCAAGATCATGAAGGCGAAGACGATCCAGAACGCGGCCCAGCGGGTGAGCCAGATATCCAGCGTTTCGGCAACCGCGAAGAAGAAGAAAAAGCTACTGAACAGCAGCACGGTCAGCGCGCCGATGAAGAAGACGCTGCCCTGCAAGCCCTTCTTGATCTCACCGGTGACCTCCGCCTTGGCCAGCGCCACCTCGGCGCGGACCAGGGTCGAGACCTGTTCGGAGGCGTCGCGGACCAGGCTGCCGAAACTGGCCGAGGCATGCGGGTCGATCTCGGACAGCGGAATCGAGGTGACTGTGCCGCCTCGTGCGCCGTCGCCGTTACCGCCCTGTGTGACACTCACGTGGTCGACCCTCTCCCTGTCCCGATTCTGCTCGGTCTTACTGTTCTGGTTCTAGCGCATCCGCGTCACGTTGCGCTTGGTGGACACGCCCACGCCGCAACAGTAGCGCCGAACCGATCAGCGATGCGGCCATGGAGGTCACCAGCACCGCGGCTTTGGCCAATTCGGCGGATGCGGGATAGTCCTCCAATGCGAGTTCCGCCACGAGCAGGCTAACGGTGAACCCGATCGCACCCAGCACCGACAGGGCGAACATATCGCGATAACCCAGGTTCGCGGGGCGTTTGGCGAGCCCGGTGCGGATCGCGAGCCAGCTGATCCCGAAGATGCCGATGGTCTTGCCCAGCAGCAGGCCGAGAATGATCGCCAGGGACAGCCGTTCGGTGAACAGATTCCCCAGGACCTCGCCGTTGATCGGCACACCCGAGGCGAACAGCGCGAACAGCGGTACACACAAACCGGCCGAAATCGGCTGGAACTTGTGCTCCCAGCGGGTGGCGGGCGCTTCGTCCTCACCTTCGTCGGTGCGGACGCGGGTGAGTAAGCCGCACGCGACCCCGGCGAGGGTCGGATGAATATGTGCTTCGTGCAGTGCGTACCAGCACAGCAGCGCCAGCGGGATATAGATCAGCGGCGAGTTCCAGCGCCGATGCTGGGCGAACCACCAGGCAGCGCAGCATGCGAGCGCTACCAGCAGCCAGGTGAGCGCCAGACCGGTGGTGAACAACACCGCGATGAGCAAGATCGCCATCAGATCGTCCACCACGGCGAGGCTGAGCAGGAAGACCCGGGCGCTGGCGGGAATCCGGGACCCGGTCATCGCCAGTACGGCGAGCGCGAAGGCGATATCGGTGGCGACGGGGATGGCCCAGGCGCGGTCCATACCCTCGACACCGAAACCGACGCCGTAGGCGATCAGCGCGGGGGTTACCACACCGCCCACGGCCGCGATGATCGGCAGCGCGGCCCGTTTGGGATCGGCCAGTTCACCGACCACGAGTTCGCGTTTGAGTTCGAGCCCGGCGACGAAGAAGAAGACGGCGAGCAGCCCGTCCTTGACCCAGTCCGCGACCGTCAGGTCGAGGTGCAGGGGCGGGATCGCCAGATGGGTTTCGGTGAGAGTCAGATAGCTCTCACCCCACGGTGAGTTCACCCAGAGCAACGCCACCGCGGCGGCGACCAACAGCAGTGAACCGCCCACGGTTTCGGTGCGCAGATATCTGGCGAGTTCCGACCGGGGGCTACTCAGCACGGGGAACCTTTCGGTCGTACGGACAATTGTTGCGTCCGCTCGACCGGGTTGTCACCGGCGAGCGCACGACCATCTCGCCGACCAGACTTCCCGGCACACCATATGCAATCTTAACGGTCGGTAATCGCGCGCCCGCCCGCGCACCTCTGAACGGGTTCGACCCCGGATCGATCCGTGATGCGCCACCACGCCGCGCACCCTGCTATGCGGATCTCCGCGGGTCCAGCCTACCGTCGCGGAGCCGCCGATCTTCTGCTCGGGCAGTTCGGCCGGCCGCAGCGGTGTGCGATGGCGCATGGCCGGCTGTGCGAGCAACCAACTGCTGCCCCGATTCGGAAAATATCCGTGCGGGGCACCAAGAGCTGTTCGAGGGACCCAGCCGGACAGCGCTCGTGACTGCCTACGCCCGTGCCGTTCGGGGCGTCCCTGCCCCGTGCGGGCCCGGGAAGCTTCGGCTGTCCCGGGCCCGGCGAGTGACCTATTCGGAACGGCCCGCGCGAATGTTCTCGAAGACCTGCGGGTCGACCAGGGTGGAGGTATCGCCCAGTTCGCGCCCCTCGGCCACATCCCGCAGCAGCCGGCGCATGATCTTGCCGCTGCGGGTCTTGGGCAGTTCCGGTACCACGTGGATCTCCCGCGGGCGGGCGATCGGGCTGATCTCGCGCGCCACCTCGGCCTTCAATTCGTCGATCATGGCCGCGCCGGTATCGGTGGCGCCGGCGGACAGGATCACGAAGGCCACGATGCCCTGACCGGTGGTTTCGTCGGTGGCGCCGACCACCGCCGCCTCCGCGACTCCGGAATGGCCGACGAGAGCGGACTCGACCTCGGCGGTGGAGATGCGATGCCCGGATATGTTCATCACGTCGTCGACCCGGCCGAGCACCCAGAGATCGCCGTTGACATCGAGTTTTGCGCCGTCTCCGGCGAAGTACCAGCCCTGTTCGGCGAAACGCTCCCAGTAGGTGGCCCGGTAGCGTTCCATATCGCCCCAGATTCCGCGCAGCATGGCCGGCCACGGCTGATCCAGGACCAGGTACCCGTTGGCCTCGGTTTCGCCGCGGCGCACGGTGTTGCCCTCCTCGTCCACCACGGTGGCCGAGATACCGGGCAGCGGGGTCATGGCGGCGCCCGGTTTGGTGGCGGTGATACCGGGCAGCGGGGAGATCATGATGGCGCCGGTTTCGGTCTGCCACCAGGTGTCGACGATCGGTGCGGTACCGCCGCCGATCACATCGCGGTACCAGCGCCAGGCCTCCGGGTTGATCGGCTCGCCGACCGAGCCGAGCACCCGGATCGAGGACAGATCGTGGGCGTCCGGGATCTGGCGACCCCACTTCATGAAGGTGCGGACCAGCGTCGGCGCGGTGTAGTAGATCGTCACCCCGTACTTCTCGATGATCTGCCAGTGCCGGTGCTCGTCGGGGAAGTTCGGGGTGCCCTCGTAGAGCACCTGGGTGGCGCCGTTGGCGAGCGGACCGTAGACGATATAGCTGTGCCCGGTCACCCAGCCGACATCGGCGGTGCACCAGTAGATATCGGTTTCCGGTTTGTGGTCGAACACCACGCGGTGGGTGTAGCTCGTCTGGGTCAGGTACCCGCCGCTGGTGTGCAGGATGCCCTTGGGTTTACCGGTGGTGCCCGAGGTGTAGAGGATGAACAGCGGATGTTCGGCATCGAAGGCCTGGGCCTCGTGGGCCGGCTCGGCCTCGGCGACTGTTTCGTGCCACCACAGGTCGCGGCCCTCGGTCCAGGTCACCTCGATACCGACCCGGCGCACCACCAGTACGTGTTCCACGCTGGACGGAACGTCACCGTGCGCGAACAGTGCCTCGTCGACCGCTTCTTTCAGCGGTGCGGGATTACCGCGGCGCCATTGGCCGTCGGTGGTGATCACCAGGCGAGCCTCGGCGTCGTCGATGCGCTGGCGGAGTGCGGTCGGGGAGAACCCGGCGAAAACCAGCGAATGGGTCAGCCCCAGCCGCGCGCAGGCCAGCATCGCCACGATGGTCTCCGGGATCATCGGCATGTAGATCGCCACCCGGTCGCCGGCTGTGAGCCCGAGCGAGGTCAGATAGTTGGCCGCCCGGCCGACCTCGGCGAGCAGATCCGCGTAGGTGATCGTGCGGGAATCGCCGGGTTCGCCCTCCCAGTGCAGCGCGACCTTGTCGCCGCGACCTTCGAGGACGTGGCGGTCCACGCAGTTGTAAGCGACATTCAGGCGTCCGCCGACGAACCATTTCGCCACCGGAGCCTCGCTCCAGTCGAGCACCTGGTTCCAGCGCTGGTGCCAGTGGAGGTGGTCGGCCTGCTCTGCCCAGAACCCTTCGCGATCCTGCGCGGCACGCTCGTAGATACCCGCATCCACATTCGCCGCGGCAGCGAACTCCGCGCTCGGCGGGTAGGCGTCCGGCGTTTCGGTCATCTGAGTCACTTCCTTCGCGTTACCTGCACCATGAGGGCTGACTGTGACCCTAAACTCTCCCGGGCCCGGCCGTGCGTAGCCCCGGACGAAAGGCCGCGGACATGGGATGAACGGCTGCCGGGAGCGGATGAACGGTCGTCCGCGATCCGGCGGAAGTTCGGGAAGCCGCGCGTGCCGGAGCGTGTGCCGGTATCCTCGGGCAACTCTTGACACCGAGCGGAGCGAACGAGCGGGGAATTTGGGTGCGGGGAGCGTCGTGGTCGTGGCGGGCGATCGGTCTGGTGCTGGTACTGGCCGCTGTGGCGGTGCTGCCCGCCTGCACGGTGACGCCGGCGCTGGGTGATTCCATCGCCGTCAACGGTTCGGAGCCGCAGAATCCGCTGGTGCCGTCGAATACGAACGAGAACGGCGGCGGGCGGATCGTCGACCGGTTGTTCGCGGGGCTGCGCCGGATCGCCGCCGACGGCAGCCTGCACGACGAGGTCGCCGAATCCATCGAGACCACCGATCAGCAGCACTACCGTATCCGCCTGGAACCCGGCTGGACGTTCAGCGACGGCTCACCGGTCACCGCCCACTCATTCGTGGACGCCTGGAACTACGGCGCCCTGGTCACCAACGCTCAGCTGCAGAGCTATACCTACGAGCCGATCGTCGGTTTCGAGGATGTGCAGGCCGATCCGCCGCGGGCGCAGACCATGTCGGGTCTGCGGGTGCTCGACGATCTCACCTTCACCGTGGACCTGAAGGCACCCACCATCGATTTCCGCACCCGCCTGGCCTATGCCCCTTACTACCCGCTGCCCGCGGCGGCGTTCGCGGATATGGAGGCATTCGGGCAGCACCCGATCGGCAACGGCCCCTACCGTTTCGCGGGACCGGATGCGTGGCAGCACGATGTGAAACTCGATGTGGTGCCGAACGAGTCGTACCGGGGTGGGCGGCCGGCCCGGAACAAGGGCCTGACTTTCGTCTTCTATTCCGATATCGATGCCGCCTATGCCGATCTGCTCGCCGGCAACCTGGATGTGCTCGATACGGTTCCCACCAGCGCACTGACCGTCGTCCACGCCGACCTGGGGGATCGTGCCGTCGCCGCGCCGACCGCGAAGAACCAGTGGATCGGCACGCAACCGGGTCTCCCGCATTTCTCCGGTGAGGAGGGGCGGCTGCGCCGGCATGCGATATCGCGGGCGATCGACCGGCAGGCCATCGGCGACAAGATCTTTCGCGGTACCCGCGCGCCCGCCCGCGACTACACCTCCAGCGTGCTGCCCGGTTTCGACGACGACCTGCCGGGATCGGAGGTTCTCGAGTTCGATCCGGACGAAGCGCGCAGGCTGTGGGCGCGGGCGAACGAGATCGCACCGTGGAGCGGCCGTTTCGAGATCGCGTACAACGCGGACGGCGATCACCAGCCCTGGGTCGACGCGGTCGCGAACAGTATCAAGAACACCCTCGGTGTCGAGGCGGTCGGGGCGGCTTATCCAACGTTCAAACAGTTACGCGACCAGATCACCTCGCGGACCGTCGGTAAGGCCTTCCGGTCCGGCTGGCAGGGCGACTATCCGACCATGCTCCAGTTCCTCGAGCCCTCCTTTCTGAGTCATTCCGAAACCAATGATTTCGACTACCACAACCCCGAATTCGACGCTCTCATCGCGGCAGCCGAAGCCGCGGCGACCGATCCGGAATCGTGGGCGCTCGTCGCCCGGGCCCAGACGGTTCTCCTACACGATCTGCCCACCATTCCGGTCTTCGACTATGTGAACTCGTCCGGATACTCCGACCGCGTCCGCGGGGTCACCTTCGGCTGGAACGGAATGGCGGATTTCGAGAACCTCGAGTTGATATGACGCCCGGACCCTGCAGGCGTGAGGAGCGCGTATGGCCTGGTACGTAGTGCGGCGTCTGCTGCAGATGGTTCCGGTGTTCTTCGGCGCCACCCTGCTCGTCTACTTCCTGATCTACAAGATCTCCGGAGGTTCGGTGGCGGCGCTGGCCGGTGACCGCACCCTCACCCCCGCCCTGGAGGAGCAACTGCGCGCGCGGTACCACCTGGACCGCTCCTTCTTCGTGCAGTACTTCTACTACCTCAAAGGCATCTTCACCTTCGATCTCGGCACTTCGTTCTCCGGCCGTTCGGTGAAAGACGAACTGGCCCGCGCATTTCCGATCACCTTCCGGCTCGCGATCCTGGCGCTGGTGTTCGAGGCGGTGCTCGGCGTGCTGTTCGGTGTTCTGGCCGGATTGCGTAAGGGCAAGTTGTTCGATTCGGCCATGCTGGTGGTGAGCCTGCTGGTGATCGCGATACCGGTTTTCGTCCTCGGCTTCCTCGCACAATTCCTGCTCGGCGTGAAATGGGGGATCGCACCTGTCACGGTCGGCGCGGATGCGAGCTGGGGTCGCCTGGTGGTGCCCGCGCTGGTACTGGGGTCGCTTTCGTTCGCCTACGTCCTGCGGCTGACCCGCAATTCCGTCGCGGACAATCGTGATGCCGACTATGTGCGCACGGCGACGGCCAAGGGCCTGCCCCGGCGCCGCGTGGTCCCCGTCCACATCCTGCGGAATTCCCTCATCCCGGTGGTCACCTTCCTGGGGGCAGACCTCGGCGCGCTCATGGGCGGCGCGATCGTCACCGAGGGCATCTTCAACATCCCCGGTGTCGGCGGCACCCTCTATCAGGCGGTGGTGCGGGGTGAAGCGCCGACCGTGGTCTCGTTCGTCACGGTGCTGATCGTGGTGTTCCTGCTGGCCAACCTCGTGGTGGACCTGCTGTACGCGGTACTCGATCCCCGGATCCGTTATGCCTGAACAGGAGTGCGGCAATGTCGGATGAGTTGCCCCGCCGGCCCGGCCGGCAACGCTGGGTCGCCGAACCGGACGCGGTGACCGTGGAGCCCACCGATCGGGTCCGGGTCGCGGGCGCACCGCGCGGGTTCTGGGGTCAGGCCTGGCAGAATCTGCGCCGCAATCCACTGTTCTGGATCGCGGCGGCGCTCATTCTGCTCGTGGTCGTGGTGGCCGCGTTCCCCGGGCTGTTCACCGGCCAGGACCCGCGCTACTGCCTGGTGGGCAACAGTCTGCTGCCACCGAATTCGGCGCACTGGTTCGGATTCGACCTACAGGGCTGCGATATCTACGCGCGCACCGTCTACGGGGCGCGGGCCTCCATCCTCACCGGAGTGGGGGCCGCGACGTTGTTCGTCCTGATCGGAGCAACTCTGGGGGCGTTGGCCGGCTATTACGGCGGACTGCTCGATTCGATCATCTCCAGGATCTCGGAGATCGTCTACGCCATCCCGCTCATGCTCGCCGCCATCGTTCTCATGCAGTTGTCCACCGAGCGCACCATCTGGCTGGTGATCGTCACCTTGGCCGGTTTCACCTGGCCGCAGGCGGCGCGTATCGCCCGCGGTTCGGTGATCGCGGCGAAGAACAGCGAATACGTCCTGGCCGCCCGGGCTCTGGGCGTCTCCCGTCTCGGTATCCTCATCCGCCATGTCCTGCCGAACTCGGTGGGCCCGATCATCGTGGTGACCGCGATCTGGCTGGGCGTTTTCATCGTCACCGAGGCGACACTGTCGTTCCTGGGCGTCGGCCTCCCACCGACCGAGGTTTCCTGGGGAGCCGATATCGCGACCGGCCAGCAGCAGCTGCGCGGAGGTTCGCTGATCCTGTTCTACCCGGCCACCGCCCTGGCGCTGACGGTGCTCAGCTTCATCATGCTCGGCGACGCGCTGGGCGATGCCATCGATCCGAAAACCCGGCGGGCCCGGACCCGAGACAGGAAGCGATCATGACCGGTGCCACCGACGACCGCCCATTGCTGGAGATCCGGGATCTGCATATCACCTTCGGGACCGGCGACGACCGCGTCGAGGCGGTCCGCGGCGCCGATCTCAGCGTGTACCCCGGCGAAACCGTGGCGATCGTCGGAGAGAGCGGATCCGGCAAATCGACCACCGCGCACGCCGTCCTCGGCCTGCTGCCGCCCGGCGGGCGTATCGCCGGCGGCAGTATCCGCTTCGCCGGTACAGAACTGGCCGGTGCGCCGGAATCCCGGCTGGTGGCCGTGCGCGGGACCGAAATCGGCTTCGTACCGCAGGATCCGATGTCGAATCTCGACCCGGTCTACACGATCGGCTTCCAGATCCGGGAAACCTTGGTCGCCAACGGTGTAGCCCGCGGCCGGGCGGCCCGGGAGCGGACAGTCGAATTGCTGCGCGCTGCCGGAATACCCGACCCGGAACACCGGGCCGGCCAGTACCCGCACGAACTGTCCGGCGGGCTGCGCCAGCGCGCGCTCATCGCCATGGCCTTGTCCGCGCGACCGGCGTTGTTGATCGCCGACGAACCCACCTCGGCCTTGGATGTCACCGTGCAGCGCCGGATTCTCGACCATATCGACAGTCTCACCGGCGAATTCGGCACGGCCATGCTGCTCATCACCCACGATCTGGGGTTGGCCGCCGAACGCGCGGAACACCTGGTCGTGCTGTATCGGGGCCGCGTCGTCGAATCGGGCCCCGCGCTCGAACTGCTCCGGGATCCGCGGCATGCCTACACCCGGAGACTCGTCGATTCGGCACCTTCGCTGGCCGCCGGGCGGCGAGTGGGACGGATCCGCGATGCCGAGGTCCGGCCGGGCGGCAAGGAACCGATCCTGGTGGCCGACCGGCTCACCAAGCGCTACCGGGTACGTGGTTCGGCCCCGTGGCGCTCCCGGGAAAGCACGGCCGCGGAGAACGTCTCGTTCCGCCTGGACCGCGGCACCACCACCGCGCTGGTCGGCGAATCGGGCTCCGGAAAATCCACGATCGCCCAGCTCGTCCTCGGGCTGCTCGAGCCCAGCGCGGGGTCGGTAGTTTTCGACGGTACCGATATCGCGCGGCTGTCGGGCCGCGAACTGACCCGGCTCCGCCGCCGGGTGCAGCCGATCTTCCAGAATCCCTACGCCTCGCTCGACCCGATGTACTCGATCCACCGGTGTATCGCCGAACCACTGTGGACGCACCACCTCGGGACCCGTGCCGAACGCGACGCCCGGGTCCGCGAACTGCTGGACCAGGTCGCGCTGCCGGCCGATATCGCGTCCCGCTACCCCAACGAACTGTCCGGTGGGCAGCGACAACGGGTCGCCATCGCCCGGGCTTTGGCCCTGGAACCGGACCTGCTGGTCTGCGACGAGGCGGTTTCGGCGCTCGACGTGCTCGTCCAGGCCAATATCCTGGACCTGCTCGACCGCCTGCAGCGCGACCTTGGTCTCACCTATCTCTTCGTCACCCACGATCTGGCCGTGGTCCGCCAGATCGCGGACGAGGTCCTGGTGATGCACGACGGCCGCATCGTCGAGGCAGCACCGACCGAGCAGATCTTCGAATCCCCTGCCGAGGAGTACACCCGCAGCCTGCTCGCGGCCATCCCGGGGCGGGACCTGCTCGCCGGGTAACGGGAACCACGCGGGTCTCGCGCCCGCCCTGCCGCCGCGCCGCGTAGCCTGCTACCCCGTGACCGATCCGCTCGCGCCCCTCACCGAACTGCCCGGCGTCCGGGCCGCCGCCGACAAGGCCCGCGACGCATTGGCCGAGGTGCACCGGCACAAAACCAATCGCCGGGGCTGGCCGACCACCGCGGCCGAGGCCGCGGTGCGCGCCGCGCGATCCTCGGCGGCACTCGACGGCGGCAGTACCGAACTCCCCGCCGACGGCGCGGTCGCCGACCCGATCCTGGCCGGTGCGTTACGTGTGGGGCAGGCCCTGGACGGCGATGCACTGCGCAACCTGGTCGGAATCTGGGAGCGGGCGCCGCTGCAGGCGTTGGCCCGGCTGCACCTGCTGGCCGCCGCGGACATGGTCGACGACGAGGGCGCGCTGGGCCGGCCGCGTGCCCATGGAGGTGCCGCCGAACGCTTGGACGTGCTGGCCCAAACCCTGC
>NZ_BAFV01000002.1 GCF_000308515.1 Nocardia carnea NBRC 14403
GCCGGTGGTGTGGGCCGCGGCGCGGGCCGCGTTCACCGCCGCGATCTCCGGCAGGCTCGGCATGGCGATCGAGGCCACGGTGTAGGCAGTGGCCTGCGAGGCGGCCTTGGTGCCCAGCGTCGCGGCCATGGCACCCTGCTGCTGTGCCCAGCCGGTGAAACCGACCAGGCGGGCCAGGGCGCCGATACCGTTGACGCTCTGCATACCGACGCCGAGTTCGGCCATCACCCGGACCACCGTGGCATTGGCGTCCACCCATGCGGCAGTGAGCGCGCCCCATGAGGTGGCGGCCGCGGACATCGGGATGGCGTGCGATCCCGCGTTCAGTGCGATCGAATTCCCCTCGGCGAGTCTGGGCAGCCAGAACACCCCGGTGATACCTGCGGTCATGCTTGCTTCTCCCCTTGTGAACTATCGCTGATACTTCGGCGTTCGCGCCACGCGCGCTCGTGGTCTGCGCCGCGGTGCGGCGCTTTTTCGGTCATCGGTGGCTAGACGCTGATCGCGCCGAACGGTGCGCCGGTGAGCGCCAGTACGCCCGCCGAAGCGGCGTCCTGGGCGAGGTATCCGGCGAGTTGGGTACGCAGGATCGCGGCGGTGTGGTGCAGTTCGAGAACTGCCTGCGCAAGCGAGGTCTGGTGGGTGGCGGCACCCTTGTTCATATGCATCGCACCGTGTATCGACGCCTCGTCGGCGCCGGACGGCGCGACATAGGTAGCGGGTACGGTGGCTGCGGCGACCCCGGCCAGCCGGTCGGCGAGCAGGTCCAGTTCGACCGCTGCGGCAAGGATGAGCTCAGGTGTGACGCCGACATTGCCAATCATGTCCTCGACTCCTTCTTGTGGCGGCTCTTGGGCGGAACCACGAGAATTCCCCCTACGAGTACATTGGACGCGATACCCCCGCGAGCGGTTCCATCGAATCCAGAACTTCTTCCGGTGCGGTCCGGCTCCGCGCTTGTGCATCCCCTGCCGGCGCGTCGCGTAGACCAGGCTTAGCTTAACCCCATCCCAACTGATGGAGCCGGTCTTCGTCAATCCCGAAATAGTGTGCGATTTCGTGGATCACGGTGATCCGCACCTCCTCCACCACTTCGTCCTCGTCGGCGCAGATCGACAACAGGGCCTCCCGATAGATGGTGATCGTATCGGGAAGCGAACCGCCGTAATGACTGTCGCGCTCGGTGAGCGCGATCCCGTGGTAGAGCCCCAGCAGGTGCGGATCGTCGGAATTACGCGGTTCGACCAGCACGACCACGTTGTCGATGGCCCGGGACAACTCCGACGGGATCAGGTCCAGCGCATCCCCGACGAGCTCTTCGAAACGGGTCTCCGACATGGCTACCGGCACAGTGACGCTCCGCCTCAGCGCGGCGCGGGCCGCGGTTCCGGCTGCGGGGGCAGCGGCGCCGCACCCGGCAGCGGGGTGGGGGTGGAGCGGCCCGAGTTCGGCGGCGGCACGGGCTCCTGGCCGTCGATCATGATGCGACCACGGGCCGGACCCACGATCGGTGCGAAACCTTCCTGGTCCGCGCCTTTTCCGATCATGCAGTTCAACTTCCGGCTACCGGCCAGCCAGCTGCGCGCATCGATGAAATCGAAGAACACCGTCAGCGTCTTGTCCCGCAGCACGTGCGGGCCGCCGAGATAGTCGTTGGTGGTCCGGCCGCATTCCTCTTCCAGGAACCTGTCCTGATCGTCTTTGGACGGGGGACCGCCGGGGAACCGGGCGGACAGATCGACCGTGGACGCGATTTCGACGGCATGTTCCTGGGCGCAGTCGACGGGATCGGTCGGCAGGTTCTGGCTGATCCCGAGGCAGACGCCGGGCTCGTACACCTTGGACTGGTCGCTTTCGGCCACGCGGCCGGTATTGGGCAGCGGGTTGCCGCTCAGCCCGGGTACCTGCAGACCGCAGCGCAGGATGCGATCGCCGGAGTTGTTCCAGCCGTCATTGCTCGGATACATCAACCCCACCGCGTACTTGCCGCGCGGATCGAACCGGCCGTTGAGGTAGCGCTGGGCTGCGGGCACGCAATGCTCCTCGCGGAGTTCGGTGAGCCGCAGCGAATCCGGCCAGACCGCGCCGGGCCCGAATTCGGAGCCGGGGTACCGGCTCAGATCGACCGTATCGGTGACCTCGAACAGATGCTCCTCGGCGCAATCGAGTTCCACCAGGTCCGAATGGTCCGGTTTGGTCCAGGTGAGGCAATCGCCCGGAGTCACCGATGCGAATACCTTGTCCGCCTTGGCGACCCCCCCGCCCGGACTGCGTGCCTGCAGATTCGAATCGTTGTCGAACCCGCTGAGCATCAGCGTGGCCAGCGCCGCGACGATCGCGCCGACGGCCACCGCGAGCAGACTCCAGCGCAACCGCGGCGCGGGGATCCGTTTGGGCTTGCCTTTGCCGCTCGGCCGCGGACCTGTCGCCGCGCCGGGACGCGACCCCGCCGATCCCGGCCGTTTCCCCCGGCGCGGGGAGCGGGCCGCCGTGGGATCGTGGTCCGGCATTTCGGGGGATGCCGGATCACCGGACCGGGGCCGCGCGGTATCGGTCTTGCGACCGCGGCCCGGGCGGGCGGTACGCGAGCGCAACGATTGGCCGCCACGGAGGCCGGGCCGGTTTGCAGGCTCATTTTCGGAGGACATCGCGGTCCATCATGGCAGCGCCACACCCGAACGTGCCACGAACCCGGCCGATCGGTATGGCGCACTTGTGCGAGAACCGGCCGGAGCGGCCGTGGGGCCGGTGGGGGAGATACTCGGTTGAGGCCGGAAATCCGCGACCATTACGCTGGTCAGCCATGATCGACCTCCGACTCCTGCGCGATGATCCCGAGCTGGTCCGCGCCTCGCAGCGAGCCCGGGGCGAGGACCCGGCACTCGTCGACGCGCTGCTCACGGCCGATAGCGCGCGCCGGTCCGCGATCGCCACCGCCGATAAATTGCGGGCCGAGCACAAAGCCATGGGCAAGCAGGTCGGTAAGGCGAGTAAAGAAGAGCGCCCGGCGTTGCTGGAGCAGGCGCAGCAGATGTCGGCCGAGGTGAAAAAGGCCGAGACCGCGCAGCACGCCGCCGAGGCCGAACTACAGGAAGCGCACCGGGCGATCTCGAATATCGTCCAGGACGGCGCACCGGCCGGTGGGGAGGACGATTTCGTCCTGCTCGAGACCGTCGGCGACCTGCCCGAATTCGATTTCACACCACGCGACCACCTGGACCTCGGTGAGTCACTGGGTGTGATCGATATGGAACGCGGGGCCAAAGTATCGGGCTCGCGGTTCTATTTCCTCACCGGCTACGGCGCGTTGCTGCAGCTGGGGCTGTTGCAGTTGGCGGCGCAGCGCGCGGTGGCCAACGGCTTCACGATGATGATCCCGCCGGTGCTGGTCCGTCCGGAGATCATGGCCGGAACCGGGTTCCTCGGTCAGCATTCGGCCGAGGTGTACCACCTCGAGGAGGACGATCTGTACCTGGTCGGCACCTCCGAGGTGCCGCTGGCCGGGTACCACTCCGGCGAAATCCTGGACCTCGGCGCCGGCCCCAAGCGCTACGCGGGCTGGTCGTCGTGTTTCCGCCGGGAGGCCGGCAGCTACGGCAAGGACACCCGGGGGATCATCCGGGTGCACCAGTTCGACAAGGTCGAGATGTTCGTCTACTGCCGGCCCGAAGACGCCGACGCCGAACATGAGCGACTGCTGGCCTGGGAGCGCGATATGCTCGCCGCCCTCGATGTGCCGTACCGGATCATCGATGTCGCCGCGGGGGATCTGGGCAGTTCGGCCGCCCGCAAATTCGACTGTGAGGCCTGGGTGCCCAGCCAGGGCACCTACCGCGAACTCACCTCGACCTCGAACTGCACCACTTTCCAGGCGCGCCGGCTTTCGGTCCGTTATCGCGACGAGAACGGGAAACCGCAGATCGCGGCGACGCTGAACGGCACGCTGGCCACCACCCGGTGGCTGGTCGCACTGCTGGAGAATCACCAGCAGGCCGACGGTTCGGTCCGGGTGCCCGCCGCCCTGGTGCCGTTCGTGGGCACCGATGTGCTGACCCCGGCGGGCTGAGCGGTTCGGTTCACCGGGTTCGGGGTACCCGATATCCCCGGTTGGGTCGCCGCGCAGTGAACTCGTTGTTTAGGCTGTTCATCGTGCGAGGAAGCGGGTCTCGCGGCGATACCCGGACTCGGGTGCGGGCCGCGTCGGGTGTGGCGACGGCCATGGTCATGTCCCGGACCACCGGGGCGTTCTACGTCATGGGTGGTGCGCTCGGCCTCCTGGTGACAGCCATTGCGCCCACCCAGGTGCTGTATCCGGGCGACGAGGGCAATCGTGTTCTGGTCGGCTCGGCCGCGGCCGTGGCGCTTCTGCTGGGGATAAGCCTGCTCGGCTGGGGTCCGCGGATGCCGCATTGGCTGCACCACGGCTACGTCGTGCTGGCGACCGTCCTGGTGACCATCGCCGTGCACTCGTTCCCCAATACCGTCGCGGCGATCACCCTGGCCTCGTTCTATGTCTTCGTCGCCTGTGACGCCGCGCTGTTCTTCGCCTGGTCGCAGGCCGCGGCCCATATCGCCCTCTGTATGGCGCTGTGCCTGTGGGTGCTGCCGACACGGACGGGTCTGCCGTGGTGGTCGGGCTTGATTCCGGCGGGAATCACCTTCGGCGTCGGCGTCGTGGTGGGCATCCTCACCCGGATGGCGTCCGAGGCCGATATCGATACGCTGACCGGGTTGCTCAACCGGCGCGGTTTCGACCGAGCCCTGAACAACGCCATCGAACACGCCGACCGCTCGGGTCAGGCATTGGCGCTGGTGCTGGTCGATCTGGACCGGTTCCAGAAGGTCAACGATCATCTCGGCCATCGCGCCGGTGACGCGGTGCTGCAGAAGGTTGCCGATACCTGGGCCGGATTGCTGGGACCGGGGCAGCGGCTGGCCCGCTACGGCGGCGATGTTTTCGCGGCGTTGCTGCCGGGCACCACCGAACAGGCGGCCATCCTGCTCACCGAGCAGTTGCGGGCCGCGGTGAGCACCGGATGCTCGGCGGGAGTCACCTCTTGGCAGACCGGGGAATCGGCCTCCCTGCTGGTGAGTCGTGCCGATGTGGGTCTTTACCGGGCCAAGCAGTCGGGTCGCAACCGGACGGTACTGGAATCCGGGCATCGCACCCCCCTGGCGGTGGAACTGCGTGAAGCCATCGACAACGGCAACCTCGACGTGCACTACCAGCCGATCGTCAGCCTCAGCGACGGCGGCGAGAAGGCGGTCGGGGTGGAGGCGCTGTTGCGCTGGTCGTCGAGCGCGCAACCGGATGTCACCACCGAAGGTCTGATCCGGGTGGCCGAGGAGTACGACCTCATCGCAGATCTGGACGAACTGGTGTTGCGCCGGGCCTGCGCCGATGCCGCCCAGTTACAGGAAACGTTCGCCGCGCTGGAACTCACCCTGAACGTGAACGTCAGCGGGCTCGAACTCGCCGAAACCGGGTACGCGGACAAGGTCGCCGGAATCCTGGAGAGCACCGGCTGGCCCGCCGATCAGCTGGTGCTCGAGGTGACCGAAACCGAACTGGCCGCCGAATCCGATACCGCGATCGCGAATCTGCACACCCTGCGCGACCGGGGCGTTCGAATCGCCATCGACGATTTCGGTACCGGTTACTCCTCGCTCAGCCGGTTGGCGACCCTGCCCAGCGATATCATCAAGGTCGACCAGTCGTTCGTGGCCGCCATCCGCTCCGATTCCCCGGCCCCGCCGCTGCTCGGTGTGATCGCGGCGCTGAGTAAATCGCTGGACCTGCAGGTCATCGCGGAAGGTGTGGAGACCGAACATCAGGCGGCCGTGCTCACCGAGCTCGGTTTCGCACTGGCCCAGGGGTACCACTACAGCGATTCGCATCCGGTGGCCGATCTGATCAGCGATATGAACCGGGGGCTGGGTGCCGCTAATACCCGGGCGCTCGGCATCGGCTCGGAAGAACAAAATGGCTGGGTGCCGCTCTGAGCCTCCTGGCCACGCCCGGTGATTCGCCGGTGCCCGAGCCCGCCGGGCGGTGAGGTCACCGCGGCCCGAGTGGTCGGGAGTAAAGGTCTTGACCCGAGGGCCCGCTGCCGCAAAGCTGATCGTATGCGTTTGGTCATCTACAACTGTTGACACCGGCGGGTGAGCCCCGGGCGGAATACCGGGCTGCGCGCGCTGACGCTGCGCGCGACGCTGTTCGCCGCGACCGGGGACCTGATTCCGTACTACGCGCTGTACGCGCTGCTCTTCGCCGATCACGGCTTCGGGCCGGGACAGATCTCGCTGCTGCTCGCGCTCTGGTCGGTGACGGCCTTCGTCTGTGAGATCCCCTCCGGGGCGTGGGCCGATACCGTCTCGCGGCGCGGCCTGCTGGTCCTCAACGGCTTCCTGATGGCCACGGGGTTCCTGCTGTGGACGATCGCGCCGTCATTCCTCGGGTTCGCGCTCGGTTTCGTCCTGTGGGGTGTGGCGGGTGCGTTGCGGTCGGGGACCTTCGAAGCGCTGCTGTACGACGAACTCACCGTCCGTAGTGAATCTCGCGCTTATGCCCGCGTTATCGGTTACACCCGGTCGGCGAGCGAATTCAGCGCGGTGATCGCGATACTCGCCGCGACCCCGCTGTATCTGTGGGGCGGTTACGAGCTGGTCGGCTGGGCCAGTGTCGGCTGCGCGGTCGTGCACACGGCTCTGGCCCGGAGCCTGCCGGCGGCGCCGAGGTCGGTTTCGGCGGCCGACGTCGCCGAACTCGAAGAGGACGAGCGCGACGGGACCGACTCGGATACTGCGGGTGCCGCCGTGCTCACCCCGGGCCCGCGACCGGCCACCGCCGACCCCGTCACCAGCGGCCACGGCTCGATCCGGCGGTACCTGCACATGCTGCGGACCGGTGTCACCGAAGCGGTGCGGATCCGGCGGGTGCGTCACGGTGTAGGGCTGCTCGCGCTGCTGTACGGGATCACCGCCTTCGACGAATACTTCGCCCTGCTCGCCGGTGAGGCCGGTGCCGCGACCTCGGTGGTGCCGGTCCTGGTCGGCGTGACCGTCGTCGGTTCGCTGCTCGGTTCGCTGCTGGCCGGCCGGACCGAAGCGATGCGGGCCCGCACCATGGCCTGCGCGCTCTGCGCGGCGGCTGTTCTCTTCGGCGCGGGCGCGCTGCTCGCCGGTGCGGCAAGCCGCTGGCCGGGAGCTGTGTATGTGCTCGCCGGCCTCGGTTTCGCGGCGCTGGCTGTTTCCTACGGCATCGTCTACAACGCCGGTATCGTCGCGGAAGCACGATTACAGGACTCCATCACCGGACCGGCGCGGGCGACCGTGATGTCGGTTGCCGGGCTGTCGGAGGAATTGGTTTCCCTGGCGGTCTTCGGCTTCGTCGGCCTGATGGCGATGTGGTTGCCGATCTCCGTGACCCTCGCGCTGCTGGGTATCGCCCTCGCCGCGATCGCTGTCCTGGCGCCGGCGTGGTTACCGGGACAGGCCCGCTGTATCGGCCGGTGACGTCCGGGAACGCGGCGGCACCACCATGGGAATCTCCTCCGCGGGCGGGCGGCGCAGCCGGCGTACGCATCGCTCAGCGCTCGGCAGCACTCAGTCGGCGCCCGGTGCCGAGAGAACCGGCGTTCGGCGGTTTTCCGGGAGCCGGTCCGTATCGGCACAGTGATCGGTCGCCGCGTTGTCCGGGCGAATGGTCGACAGCGGATCGGGCCGGGCAGCCGGCACTTGTAAAAGGTGAGCAAGGAACACGCGCACCCCCGTCCACCCGTGGTCGAGCGTATGCCCGGCCCTCCGTCGGCGTCCGAGGTGCACGGGCCGGCGTCGGTAGGGTTCCGATCATGGTGTTGCGGCGGTGGGGTCTCGGGCTGGGATTGCTGATCGGAGCCGGGGTCGCTGTGCAGGGGCGGATCAACGGGGAGCTCGGTGCGCGGCTGGAAGACGGTGTCGCGGCGGCAGTGGTGAGTTTCGGCAGTGGCTTCGTGCTCCTGCTGATCGCGGTGGCGTTCAGTGCTCGACTGCGGTCGGGGCTGCGCGGGGTGCGGGCGGCGCTGGCCGCGGGGGAGCTGCGGTACTGGCAGTTGCTCGGCGGGCTGTGTGGGGCGTTGTTCGTGGCGAGTCAATCGCTGGCTGTGGCCGCCGTCGGTGTCACGGCGTTCACCGTGGGCGCGGTATCCGGGCAGTTGGTGAGCAGTCTGGTTGTGGACCGGCTGGGGATCGGGCCGCAGGGCCGCACTCCGGTGACCGTGGCTCGGCTCGGCGGGGCGATTCTGGCGGTGGGTGCGGTGCTGCTGGCCGCGTCCGGTGGGGCGGGAACGGACGGGGCGACGACGGCGTCCTGGCTCGGTGACGTCGCCGGGCCGGTTCTGTTGATCCTGCCGGTGCTGGCGGGGATCGGGCTGGCGTGGCAGCAGGCGTGGAACGGGCGGGTCGGTACGTCCGGTAGCCCGTTCGCCGCCACCGTGATCAACTTCGGTATCGGCCTGCTGGGTCTTCTCGTCATCGAAGCGCTGGTACTGGTCCGGGTCGGAGCTCCTGCCGAGTTCCCCCGCGAACCCTGGCTCTACCTGGGCGGCGCGATCGGAGTGCTGTTCATCGCGGCCGGGGTGCTGGTCGTGCGCTGGGTGGGGGTGCTGCTGATGGGGCTCAGCACTGTGGCCGGCCAGCTCACGACCTCGGTGCTGCTCGACTGGCTCCTGCCCGCGGGCGCTGCGCTGTCGCCGGCGAAGTTGGTCGGCTGCGGACTCACCCTCGCCGCGGTGGTCGTCGCGACCCTGCAGTCCGGGCGGTCCGAACCTCCCGCGAACACGGAAACGGCACAGACCCGCGGTCGGTCCGGCAGCAGGCATGGCAAGCGGTAGTGCTGAATCATCGCGAATGAAATGCGCAAAAGGTAGTCTAGAAATGCGGCATTCGGTAGCGTAGCAAGCCTGCAAACGGTATCGTAACGGACTGTGAACGGCTACCGGAGACGGATCATCGATACGGAGCTGGATGAACTGTTGCCGGGGCTGGCAGCGGTGGCGGTCGAAGGTGCCAAAGGCGTCGGCAAAACGGCTACCGCCCAGCGTAGGGCCGATATCGTCTACGCACTGGACGACAACGAGCAGTGGCAATTACTGTCCGCGGACCCGGGGCTGGTGGCACGGGGGGACGGTGCGGTCCTGATCGACGAGTGGCAGCGCCTTCCCGCAGTATGGGACACCGTGCGGCGCAGCGTGGACCGGGACCCGCGGCCCGGACGTTTCATATTGGCAGGCAGCGCTCTGCCGGCCGATACGCCGATGCATTCGGGGGCCGGCCGGATCGTGCAGGTGCGGATGTGGCCGATGAGCTTGGCGGAACGTGGGATCTGCGAAACCACTGTCAGCTTGCGTGATTTGCTGTCCGGGAACAAAAGTCCCATCGAGGGAGAATCCCCGGTCAATCTTCCCGAGTACGTGGAAGAAATTGTGGGATCCGGTTTTCCGGGTATACGTCCGCTGCCGGACCGTGCTCGGCGCGCCCAGTTGGATGGTTACATCGCCCGGATCGTCGAGCGCGATTTTCCGGACCAGGGGCATCAGGTACGCCGCCCCGCGACCTTGCGCGCCTGGCTTACCGCATATGCGGCTGCAACCGGAACAACGGCCGCCTACAGTGCCATCCTGGACGCGGCAACTGCCGGTGAAACCGAGAAGCCGGCCAAAACGACGACCATTGCCTACCGCGACGTTCTGTCGCAGTTGTGGCTTCTCGACCCTGTGCCCGGCTGGCTTCCGGTCGACAACGCTTTCAGCAGACTTGCCCAGGCGCCGAAACACTACCTGGTCGACCCCGCACTGTCGGCGCGGCTGCTCGATCTGACATCGCAATCACTACTGTCCGGCGTCGGCAGCCGTGTAAAAGTCTCCTACAGTGCGAACCTTCTCGGCCAGCTTTTCGAAGCGCTCATGGCGCTCAGCCTCCGAATCTATGCACAGGTGAACGAGGCCCGACTGCAGCATATGCGTACTCGATCAGGTGATCACGAGGTCGATTTCATCGTCACCGGTCCCGGGGGGCGGATTGTGGCCCTGGAAACCAAGCTCGCGGCGACTGTCGACGAAAAAGATGTAAAACATCTGCGCTGGCTGGGGTCGAAGCTCGGCAATCAGCTGGCCGACGCAGTGCTGATCACCACGGGCACTTACGCGTACCGGCGACCCGATGGTATCGCGGTGGTGCCCGCGGCGCTTCTCGGTCCGTAGACCTCGTCGCAGCAGAAAGGGCCGGGACACCTCGAAAGGTGCCCCGGCCCTTGCCGCCGGTCAGTGGGTCGGCCGGAACCTGCGCAGCCGCAGGCTGTTGCTCACCACGAACACCGAGGAGAACGCCATCGCGGCGCCGGCCAGCATCGGGTTGAGCAGGCCCGCCATGGCCAGCGGGATCATCGCCACGTTGTAGCCGAAGGCCCAGAACAGGTTGCCCTTGATGGTGCCGAGGGTGCGCCGGGCCAGCCGGATGGCGTCGGGGGCGGCGGTGAGGTCGCCCCGGACCAGGGTGAGGTCGGCGGCCTCGATGGCGATATCGGTGCCGGTGCCGATGGCCAGGCCGAGATCGGCGCGGGCCAGGGCGGCCGCGTCGTTCACGCCGTCACCGACCATGGCGACGGTGCGGCCTTCACCTTGCAGCCGTTCGATCACCGCAACCTTGTCCTGCGGCAGCACCTCGGCGATCACCTCGTCGATACCGACCTGCCGGGCGATGGCCTTCGCCGCGGTGGTGTTGTCGCCGGTGAGCATGATCGGAGTGAGGCCGAGGGCCCGAAGCCGGGAAACCGCTTCGGCGGAAGTCGGTTTCACGGTATCGGCGACCACGAGCACGCCGCGGGCCTTACCGTCCCAGCCGATCGCCACCGCCGTCCGGCCTTCGGCTTCGGCCGCGTGCATCGCGTCACGCAGGCCGTCGTCCAGGTTCAGGGCGTAATCGGCGAGTAGTCCGGTGCGACCCACGATCACGGCGTGACCGTCGACCACACCCTCCACGCCGAGCCCGGCGTTGTTGCGGAAACCCTCCACCGGCAGCAGTGCGCCGATCCGCTGGCGAGCGCCGTCCGCGATGGCCTTGGCGATCGGGTGTTCGGAGGAATCCTCGAGCGAACCCGCCAGCCGCAGCACCTCGTCGGTGCTCTCGCCGGCCGCGGCCACCACATCGAGCAGCGCCATCTTGCCGGTGGTCACGGTGCCGGTCTTGTCCAGGATCACGGTGTCCACCCGGCGGGTGTTCTCCAGCACTTCGGGACCCTTGATCAGGATGCCCAGCTGCGCACCGCGACCCGTGCCGACCATGAGCGCGGTCGGGGTCGCCAGGCCCAGCGCGCACGGGCAGGCGATGATCAGCACCGCCACCGCCGCTGTGAAGGCCGCCGCCACCGAACCGCCGGTGCCGAGCCAGAACCCGAGGGTGGCCACGGCGAGCGCGATCACGATCGGGACGAAAACCCCGGAGATCCGGTCGGCCAGCCGCTGGGCCTGCGCCTTTCCGGATTGCGCGTCCTCGACCATCCGGGCCATCTGCGCGAGCTGGGTGTCCGAGCCGACCCGGGTGGCCTGCACGGTGATGCGACCGCCCACGTTCACGGTCGCACCGGCGACCGAATCTTGCGGCCCGACTTCGACCGGCACGGATTCGCCCGTCAGCATGGAAACATCCACCGCGGACGAGCCGTCCACGATCACACCGTCGGTCGCGATCTTCTCACCCGGCCGGACCACGAAACGGTCGCCGGCGGCGAGCTGTTCCACCGGTATCCGCTCTTCGGTCCAGCCGTCCGAGCCCGCGGGGCGCAGCACCGAAACCTCTTTGGCGCCGAGCTCCAGCAGGGCCCGCAGCGCGGCTCCTGCGCGACGTTTGGACTTCGCCTCGAAGTACCGGCCGGCCAGGATGAAGGTGGTGACGCCGGCCGCAGCCTCCAGGTAGATGCTGCCCGTACCGTCCATCCGCGCGATCGTGAATTCGAACGGGTGGGTCATGCCGGGGGTGCCGGCGGTGCCCCAGAACAGCGCGTACAGCGACCAGCCGAACGCGGCCAGGGTGCCCAGCGATACGAGGGTGTCCATGGTTGCGGTGGCGTGCCGCAGATTCGTCAGCGCCGCCCGGTGGAACGGCAGCGCGCCCCAGACGACGACCGGTGCTGCCAGCGTGAGCGACAGCCATTGCCAGTTGGTGAACTGCAGTGCCGGGATCATCGCCATGGCGATCACCGGGACCGTGAGCACCAGGGAGACCAGCAACCTGGTGCGCAGGGAATCGGTGGGGTCGGCCGGTTCGGTGGCGGCTTTTTCCTCGGCGGGCGGCTGTGGCAGCGCGGCTGTGTAGCCGGTCTGTTCGACCACGGCCACCAGGTCGTCGGGGGTGAGGTTTTCCGGGAAGTGGACGCGGGCCTTCTCGGTCGCGTAGTTGACCGTCGCGGTCACGCCGTCGAGCTTGTTGAGTTTCTTCTCGATACGGTTGGCGCAGGAGGCGCAGGTCATCCCGCCGATCACCAGTTCGACCTGTTCGGTCGACGGTTGGGCGGTGGACGTCTCACGGGGTGTCTGTGTGGTCATGGTTTCGCTCGCTCCGTGGGGCCGGATCAGTGGCCGTGGCCGGGGTCGGTGGGTTCGGGTGCCGGTTGCGGGGCGCTCGTACCGGGTGCGACCGGTTCGGTCAGCTCGGCCCGGTGCACGGTTCCCGCATGCCGGAATTCGAAGAACAGCCGGTAGTCCCCGGTGCTGGGCGCCGTTACCGCGAAACGCACGTCCGGACCGGCCGGGGTGGTTCCGTCGCCGGGATGTCCGGCCGGGTGGACGTGGAGATAGCCGAGGTCGGCGGCGCGCAGGGCCACGAGATGACCGTACGCCCCCAGGTAGGGCTGTAGATCGGTGACCGGTTGCCCGTTACGTGAGACCGTGAGGGTGAGGTCGGTGGACCGTCCCGCCGCCATGGTTCCGTTCAGTTCGACCGTGTAGTCACCGGTAGTCGCGGTGGTGGCGGTGGCGGGCAATGCCTGCGGCGCGTACCGGCCCGCGACCCGCAGGTCGGTCCCGAGCGTGAACGGCTGCCCGTCGGCGGTGACGAAATCCGCGAAGACCCGGTAGTCGCCGGCGCGGCCGAGGTTCACCGGCGCGCTCCAGGTGCCGTCGGCGCCGAGCGTGGGATGCAGATGCTGATACCCGGTCATATCGCGGCGTACCAGGATCAGGTGCAGGTCTTTCTCGTGCTCGGTCGTGTATCGCAGCACCGGCCGGCCCGCACTGTCCTCGATCCGGAAGCGCAGTGTGGCGTCGCGCCGGGATTCGGTGATCGGGTCCGTCACCACCAGCGTGTATCCGCCGGCGCTGTCGGTCAGGCCGCCCGGACCGGCGTGCGTGTCCGGTTCCGGCGCGGCGGTGTCGTGGGTCTCCGGTTCGCTGTCGGGTGTCCCCACGAGGGTTCCTACTCCCATCGCGACTCCGAACAGCGCGACAAGTCCGAGCGCGAAGCCGGCGAACTTGGTCGACGTATTCATCCGATGCTCCATCCAACGGTTTCCAGGCGGTCCGCGCCGCCTCCGTTCTTTACGGTACCCCCCTAGGGTATTTTGTCAACAGGTGAGGTGAGAGGCGTCGGTAGTTGTCCCTATCGACGGCCTCCGGCGCCCGGCGGGCCGCCCCATGTCAGGAAGGGGCGGCCGAACGATTACGGCCTGTCGCGCAGGCGGGTACCCGAATCCGGGTAGGCCGGGATATTGCTGTGGACGAATGTGGACAGCTCGGCCACCGGCCCACAGGGGATCCGGCAGTTGGACGAGCAGCCGGGAGCTCTCGAGCCGAGCGTCCGGTTGTGGATTCTGTCGTGGGTTTCGCCGAGCCCGCTGACCGATGACAAACTGGAGCACCGCCGGGGCGGCGCTGTCGCCGGTCGGGAGGCGCGAACGACAGCAGCAGGTTGAGCGCTCCCGCGTTCGGGTGCCGCACCGAAAACTTGCGAGCAGTCCTGAAGCCGCGGCGTCCCGCTAGGGGCGTGGGGTATGGCGGCGGGCGTACTCCTCGGCCTCCAAGACGGCGGCCTGTTCCAGCGTCGGGGCGCTACCGCCCAATCGGGCCGGCACCCACGGCTCACCCGTCGGCATCGGGTAGCCGTCCTGGGCAGCGGTCAGTAGACCGCTCATCCGAGTGCGCAGCGCGGCGGTCACCTCGTCCGCCGAACCTGTAGCTTCCAACGGTTCACCGATCCGGATACTGATCGGGAAATTGTGCCGGCCGAGCTGCCGGGGAAATCCCTTGGTCCAGATTCGTTGCGCACCCCAGATGACCAGCGGAATAATCGGCGCGCCGGATTCCAGCGCCATCCGGGCCGCACCCGATTTGAATTCCTTCAGTTCGAAACTGCGGCTGATGGTCGCTTCCGGATAGACGACGACCAGTTCCCCTTCGCGCAGCGCCGTCACGGCCCGGCCGAACGATTCCGCGCCTGCCGTGCGGTCCACGCCGATCGCCTTGCAGTGTTTCATCAGGAAACCGACGATGCCGTGTTCGAGTTCGGCTTTCATCATGTACCGCACATTGCGACCCGACCGGCGCCCCACCACTCCTACCTGCATGAAATCCAGATAGGACGTGTGGTTCACCGCGAGTACCGCGCCGCCGGTGCCTGGGATATGTTCCTGGCCGCGGATATCCACCCGCAGGCCCTGGGCGAAGCACACCGTGTGCACCAGCCCGGCGAGAATATCGAAAACCGGCTCCCGCGCCATTGCGACTCCTGCTCACTGCCTGCGGATATACCCGCTCCCCGGTATCGCCGCGCAGTGGTTACGCGTCGGCCGGGCTGTCGCCGCCGCGTTTGTGGGCGGCCCGCTGCGCGGCCTCGGCGGCATCCATCGCGTCGGCTTCTTCCAGGGTAGGGGCACTGCCGCCCAGCCGGGCGGGAACCCAATAGGCGCCGGGTTCGTGGTGGTAGTTCTCCTGTAACCCGTGCAGCAGCCGCTGCATCGTGGAGCGCAGTTCGGCGGTGAGTTCGGCCGCGGGCTCATCGGGCCGGATCGGTTCCCCGACAGCGATCGAGATCGGGGTGTTGGTGCGGCCGAGCCGTTTCGGATACCCCTTGGTCCAGACGCGCTGCGCACCCCAGATGACGATCGGGATGATCGGCACATCGGCTTCGAGGGCCATCCGGGCTGCACCCGATTTCAGCTGTTTGATCTCGAAGCTGCGACTGATCGTGGCCTCGGGGTACACGCCGACGAGTTCGCCGCGGCGCAGATAGTCCACGGCGGCCTGGTACGAGTCGGCGCCGGCGGTGCGGTCGACCGGAATATGTTTGAGGGCCCGCATGATCGGGCCGGAGATCTTGTTCTCGAAGACTTCGTGTTTGGCCATGAACCGGATGTAGCGCTTGGGTGTACGCACCGGCAGACCCGCATAGGTGAAATCCATGTACCCGGTGTGATTGACCGCGAGCACCGCACCGCCGGTGGCGGGAATGTTCTCGTCGCCGGTGACGGTGAATTTCAGGCCCTCGAGGAAGAAGACGGTCCGGGCCAGCCCGATGACAGTCCGGTAGACGGGATCCACAAGTCCGCTAGCGTAGTCGCTGCCATGATGACCGGCACCGCCCGGCCCGCGAAAGCACGCCTCGTGGGCCCTGTTCGAACCGGTATGTACCGCAGGAAAGGTGATCGTCGAAGTGGAACGCGTCCGCCCCGTACCGTCGCGCCGACCCGGCCGCGCAACCGCACCGCGCCGTGCAGGCGATCTCCGCGCCGGTGCCGCACCGCGCCGCCACCGGGGCCGGTCGGCGGTGATCGGGCTGGCCGCGGCCGGTCTGCTGCTGGCCACCGGATGTGATTCGGTCTCCGGTATTCCGGTCGATGATCCGGCCACCGAGTCGGCCGATACCGATACGAGCGCCGCGCCGGCCGATACCGCCACCGCCGTGGCACCTTCGCCCACACTGCCGCCGGTCCCCGCGGACGCACCGCTGGTCGGCGAGGTGCCCGGGGTTCCGGAGGCTGCTCCCGCACTGCAACGTTTCGCCGTCGACCTGCGCGCCGGTGATCTCACGACTCTCCAAGAGGCCTGCTGGACCATCCCGCCCCTCACCACGCAGACCATGTACGCCGACCCCGACGCCGTGCTCAGTGCGCTGGCCCAGCCGGGTACGGCGACCGACGGAACCCTCACCTGGACAGATGGAGTGACGAGCGTCACGGCCGAGCGGGATCGGGTGGCGTCCGGATATGCCTGCGGCCGCGTGTTCCCCGCCGGCGTGGAACCGGCGCACGACGCCGCCGACGCCCGGCACACCGTGCGCCGATACCTGTCCCGGCTCGTCGGCCAACCGTTGCACCCCGACGACCAGGAAGCCGAATATCCGTTGGTCTGCGCGGCGAACCCGGCCACCTGGGATCCCCAGGCCACCGGCGCGCCGGTGCCCGCGCCGTTGGCGAACAATCCCGGCATGCTCACCGGAACCACCGGTTTCACCGATCAGCAGATCAGTTCCCAGCAGCTGACCCCGGGATATATGTCGGTGACGGCGCCGGTGACAAATGCCTCCGGAGTCACGCAGAATCGGACATTTGTCCTCGCCGATGGTGACAACGGCTACTGCATCGGGGAAATCTCGTCCTGAGCCACTACCCTGGAAGCCTGCAATCGGTCAAGAGGAGCGAGCACGTGCAGATCACCAGCGTCGGACATGCGGGATTCCATATCCGGACCGCGGCCGGGACGATCCTATGCGATCCCTGGGTGAACCCCGCGTACTTCGGTTCCTGGTTCCCGTTCCCGGACAACACCCAGCTCGATTGGGAGGAACTCGGGAACTGCGATTTCCTCTACGTTTCCCATTTGCACCGCGATCATTTCGACGCCGCGCATCTGCTGGAGTACGTGAACAAGGACGCCACCGTCCTGCTGCCCGACTACCCGGTCCCGGACCTGCGTCGTGAGCTGGAGAAACTCGGTTTCCACAAATTCTTCGAAACCGAGGATTCGGTCAAGCACACGGTGACCGGTGCCATGGGTGCCGGCGGTGGCGATCCCACCGCCGAACTGGACATCATGATCGTCGCGCTACGCGCTCCCGCGGACGGCCCGATCGGTGATTCCGGACTCATCGTCTCCGACCGGGAAACCACCTGTTTCAATATGAACGACGCGCGGCCGGTCGATATGGACGTGCTGCACGACGCCTTCGGCACGATCGATATTCATCTGCTGCAGTACTCGGGCGCCATCTGGTACCCGATGGTTTACGACATCCCGGCGCGCACGAAATCGAATTTCGGTAAGCAGAAGCGGCAGCGCGGAATGGACCGGGCCCGCAGCTATATCGAGCAGGTCGGCGCCACCTGGGTTGTTCCGTCGGCCGGTCCGCCGGTTTTCCTGGACGACGAACTGCGCTATCTCAACGACGATCGCGGCGACGAGGGAAATATCTTCCCCGACCAGATGGTCTTCCTCGAGCAGATGCGCGAGCACGGCCACGACCGCGGCCTGCTGATGGTGCCCGGTTCGACGGTCGACGTGCACGGCGCCGAACTCGAACTGAACCATCCCTACGATCCCGACACCGTCTGGAACGATAAGGCCGCCTATATCGAGAAGATGGCGCAGCGGCTGGCACCGGTGCTGGTCGCGGAGAAGAAGACCTGGGCGTCCGCCGAAGGCGAACCGCTCCTCGAACCCCTGCGCGACCTGTTCGAGCCGATCATGCGGCAGAGCGATCTCATCTGCGACGGCATCGGTTACCCGGTCGGCTTGGTGCTGGGCGACGAAACCGTGGTTCTGGACTTCCCGGCCCGCCAGGTCCGCGCTCCCCGCGAGGGCGAGGGCAAATACCGCTACGGCTTCCGGATCGCCCCCGAACTCGTCCGCACCGTCCTGCGGGATCAAGAACCGGACTGGGTGAACACGATTTTCCTGTCCACCCGCTTCCAGGCCTGGCGTATCGGCGGCTACAACGAGTACCTGTACACGTTCTTCAAATGCCTCACCGACGAACGCATCGCCTATGCCGACGGCTGGTTCTCCGAAGCCCACGACGATTCGGCCTCGGTCGAGGTGGCCGGCTGGGAAATCCAGCGCCGCTGCCCCCACCTCAAAGCCGATCTGTCGAAATTCGGTGTAGTGGACGGAAACACCCTCACCTGCAACCTGCACGGCTGGCAGTGGGACCTGGAATCGGGCCGCTGCAAAACCTCGAAGGGCCACGAACTCCGCTCCCGGAAACTGACCGAACCGGCAGGGTAGAGGAGCCATTCACCTCGGAAATTGCGACCGGTCGGTTTCCGGCGGCCTGACTTCGATACCGAGACCGTGGGGACGGCCGGTTGCCGCGGTTTCGGGCGGCGGTAGAGTCACGCCATGGCCTCGCGCATTATCCGGGTCGCGACCCGGGCCAGTCCTATGGCAGTTGCCCAAGCCGAGCAGGTGGCGGCTGGTTTATCCGAGTTCGGTGCGGAAACCGAACTGGTGAAGGTGACCGCTGCCGGTGACCGCTGGATGGGTGATCTGGCAGCACTCGGTGGCAAGGGGGCTTTCGTCAAGGAAATCGACGATGCCCTGCTGCACGACGAGGCCGATCTGGCCGTGCACTGCCTGAAGGATATTCCGGGTGATATACCGATTCCGGAAGGTATCGCGTTCGCCGGATTCCCGAAACGCGACGATGTGCGCGACGCGATCATCACCAAGGACGGCCGGCCGCTGTCGGAACAACCGCCGGGAACCGTTGTCGGCACCAGTTCGGTGCGCCGGGCCGCGCAGCTGCGGTTGCACTATCCGCAGCTCGAGATGAAACCGCTGCGCGGGAATATGAACTCCCGGCTCATGCGGCTCGAGGACGGGTACTGCGATGTGCTGATCGCCGCCGTCGCCGGTATGTACCGGATCGGCCAGGAGGATCGGATCACCGAAATCCTGCCGCTGGAAATCATGTGCCCCCCGATCGGCGCCGGTGTCCTCACCCTGGCCTGCCGCGCCGACGACGACGAGGTCCGAGAACTCGCGGGCCGGCTCGACCACGCCGAAACCCGCCGCGTCGTCGACGCCGAACGCGCGATGCTGCACGCCCTGCAGGGCCACTGCAATTCGCCGATCGCCGGGGTCTGCGTGATCGAACCCGCCGGCCGGCTCTCGTTGCACGGCAAGGTGTTCAACCTCGAGGGAACTCAATGGCTGGATTCGCAGCATTGGGGTGTCCCGGAGGATCCGCAGGCACTGGGCTTCTTCGTGGGATCGGACCTGCTGCGGCAGGGTGCGCGCAGGATCATCGACTCCATCCCGCACTGAGCCGAGTCAGCTCGGGTCCGATCCGCGGATTGCGGCGAGCCAGAGGGCGGCCGCGGCGGCGACACAGCATGCGCCGGTGAAGGCGGGAATGCCACCGCCCACGACGTAGACCCAGAGCAGACCTGCGAACGGTGCCGCCACCGCGGACTGGGCGTCCAGCAGTAGCCGCCGGGTGAGTTTCGTGGCGGTCCGTGCGCGGACCGGGGCGTCCGGGTCGGTCCGTGTGGGGTTGTCGATCAGGCGTCCAGGGGGCTCCTGATCACGTGCGCGACCCGACGGAAATATGCGGAATCCACTGTCGGAAACGGTGTCCGGGTCGGTATTCGTATTCCGCAGTACCACCTGACGGTCGCTCAGCAGAGCCGTGCCGCCGGTGTACGAGATCAGTTCGGGGCCGAAGTACACCGGCAGCCACCGGATGCGCTCACCATCGCGCAGTTCCAGCCAGGACCGGCTGAGCAACTGATACTCCTGCCGGACCCGCCGCACGGTGACTGTTCCGCGGTCGCCGATGCCGCCCTGGAGAACACCCAGCGCCACCGCGATCCGGTACCCGCTGTACCCCACGATCCCGATCGCCACCACCGCCAATGCGCTGAGCTGGTCCGGATCGGCAAACGGCGCCCACGCGGTGAGTACCGCGAGGGCGCCGATCGTTACGCACAGCGGATAGGCCAGTGGGTGGCCTATCCGGGATCTCACTTCAGGAATCCGATTTTCGTGTAGTCGAGCGAGGCGAGTCCGGCGGCACCGTAGTTGGCGAGGTTATCGCGCACGCCGACATTCCCGGCAGACTGCACCAGCGGAATCGAATGCCCTTCGGCCCAGATCTCCTTATCGACCTGATTGGCCAGATCGATGGCCTTCTGCGGATCCAGCTCCGACAGCGTCTGCTCGATCAGCTCGTTCAGTTCGGGCGAACCGATGCGACCGTAGTTGCCCTGCAGATCGTCGGGGTAGTAGCCCCAGATCTGCGGGATGCTGCTCAGCGGGAACGCATCGCCCTGCCAGCTCCACTGGCCCACATCGAAATTGCCGGGCTGGATCACATCGGTGAAGAAACCGTTCCCCGGTTTGGTCTCGATGACGAGCTTGACCCCGATCTGGGCGAGGTTCTGCTGGATGATCTGCGCGATCTGCACCCAGGTCTGGTCGTTATACATCACATCGCGGATCTCGAGCCGGCGTCCATCCTTTTCGCGGACGTCGCCGTTGAGTTTCCAGCCGAGGGCGTCCAGTTCCCGGGCCGCGGCTTCCGGGTCGAACGGCAGACTGTTGTCCTGATAGCCGTCCTGGCCTTGCAAGAAGATGTGGTTGTTCAGTGGTTTCGGGTCGGGGACCAGCCCATTCTGCATGGCTTTGGCGATACCGTTGCGGTCGATTGCTTTGATGATCGCTACACGTACCGCAGGATCCTCGAGCAGTGAGCCGGGAGCACCGTTGAAAGTCAGGTGATTCCAGAAGTTGCTGGGTGCCCGCCGGATCACTACGCCGGCTGTGTTGCGCGCGGTCTCCATATCATCGCGTGTGCCGAGCCCGACCGCGTCCACCTCGTTGTTCGCCAGCGCCGGCACCATCGCTTCGGACGCCAGTTCGCTGAAGGTGATGGTGTCGAGTTTGGGAGTATCGCCCCACCATTTGGGGTTACGGCCCAGCACGACCCGGCCTTGCGCCCGGTCGGTGGACTGGACGACGAAGGGGCCGGCGGTCTTGGTGACGCCGTTTCGCCAGCCCTCGTTGAACGCCTCGGGTGTGGCGGTTGCCTCCTTCGGCAACAGCATGCTGTTGCCCGCGAACTGCCCGGCCCAGTCCGCGAAATGCTTCTCGAAGGTGATGATCGCCTGGCGATCGTCGACCCCGCGCTCCACCTTCTCGACCCGGTCGAAGCCCATGGTGTTGGAGATCAGGAAGCGGTCGTCGCGGCCGCTCAGCGCGTTCGCCTGGGAGGCTATGTCCTCCCAGGTGATCGGGCTGCCGTCCGACCACACGGCCTTCGGGGTGATCGTGTAGGTCACCTGCTGCGGCTCGGTGTTGGTGAGCTCCACGCTGGTGAAGTAGTTGGTGTCCACGGAGATCTTGCCGGCCGAATCGGTGACGAACGACCGGGGCAATGTCGGCCTGACGACGGAAGCGACTCCACCGTCACTGTCCAATTGCAGCGGATTCCACTGCTCCGGGTAGGACGACATGACCAGTCGGAGATTCCCGCCGTCGCGCAGTTCACTCACATCGTGCGGGTTGATGTCGTTGACCGTCCCCAGCGCGGCGACCGCGCCTTCCGGCGCACCGGTGTCGTTCGCGCCGCACCCGGCCGCGAGCAGGGCAACGGCGAACAGCGGTACCGCGAGCCTTCTCCCCACAGATCGAATCCTCATGGCCGATACTTCCTTCCTGCCGGTGGGCCCGGCGAGCACGCCTGTCAACCCTGTACCACGGGCACGGGTACCGCCTCGATCAGCGACCGTGTGTACGCGTGTTCCGGGGCTTCGAAGATCTGCTCGGCCGGACCCGCTTCCACGATCTCGCCGCGGTACATCACGGCGATATCATGCGCCAGATTCCGCACCACCGACAGATCGTGCGAGACGAAAAGATAGGACAGCCCGCGTTCGGCTTGCAGGTCGCGCAGTAGGTTCAGTACTCCGGCCTGGATGGACACATCCAGTGAGGACACCGGTTCGTCGAGTACGAGCAGTTCGGGGTCCAGAGCGAGGGCCCGGGCGATACAGATGCGCTGTTTCTGGCCGCCCGAGAAATCGCCCGGATACCTGTCGGCGTGTTCGGGTCGCAAGCCCACCTGCCGCAGCAGCGCCGGTACCCGCTGGGCTATCTCGGATTTCGGCCGCCCGGCGATCCGCATCGGTTGCCCAACGGCGTCGGCCACGGGCAGGCGGGGGTCGAGTGAGGCGGTGGGATCCTGGAAGACGATCTGCAGTTTCCGGCGCAGTTCGCGACGTTCGGATCGGGTCAGGGTCGCCACATCGCGGCCCATGACCTCGATGGATCCTGACTGTGGTTTCACGAGGTCGAGGATTTGGGTAAGTGTTGTCGATTTTCCGGACCCCGATTCGCCGACCAGGGCGAGCGTGCGTCCGGCGCGGATCTCGAAGCTGATACCGTCCACCGCCCGAACCTCGCCTTTACGGCGCCGCAGCAGTACACCGGAGGTGATCTGGAACGTTTTCACCAGGTCGGTGACCTTCAATACGACCCGGGCATCCGCTGCGGGTGTGGCGGCCGCGGCCCCTACTTCCTGGCGGTACGCGTCGAACAATGCGCCGGAGCTCAGCTCGGCGGTGCGGATGCATGCGGCGGCCTGACCCGGATCGGTTTCGCTGAGCGGTGGTTCGGCGGCCCGGCAGTCGTCGATCGCCACTGGACAGCGTGGCGCGAACGAACATCCCGGCGGTAGCGCGTGCATGGCAGGTGGGGCGCCGACGATCGGGATGAGGGGCGCGCGTGCGGATCCGTCCATCCGGGGGATGGAGCCGAGCAGGCCCACGGTGTACGGCATTCGCGGGTTCCGGAACAATGCCGCAGTACTCGCGGTTTCCACGATCCGGCCGGCGTACATCACCGCAACACGGTCGGCGATGGTGGCGGCGATACCCATATCGTGGGTGATCATGATGACGCCGGCGCCGGTGATATCGCGCGCTTTGCGCAGCAGGTTCAGGATCTGCTTCTGCACCGTTACGTCGAGTGCGGTGGTCGGTTCGTCGCAGATGATCAACGCGGGATCGTTGGCGATGGCCATCGCGATCACCACGCGCTGGCGCATTCCGCCGGAGAACTCGTGCGGAAAAGCCCTGGCCCGCAGTTCGGGATCGGGGATACCGACCAGGTCCAGCAGTTCCACCGCGCGTTTCGCGGCAGCATCTTTGCTCATGGCACCGTGCGCGAGCAGTGCCTCGGCTATCTGGTCGCCCACCCGGAATACCGGGGTGAGCGCCGAGAGCGGGTCCTGGAACACCATGCTCACCGCGCTGCCGCGCAGCCGCGACAATTCCTTGTCGCCCAGCCCGATCAGCTCCCGGCCGCGCAACCGAATCGAGCCGCCGACGCGCGCCTGTTCCGGCAGTAGGCCCATAACCGCCAGTGACGATACGGACTTACCGGAACCGGATTCGCCGACGATGGCGAGAACTTCGCCGTCGGCCACCGAGTAGTCCACACCGCGGACGGCCTCGATACGACCCTCTTCGCTGGGAAAGGAAACCCGTAGGCCGGTCACCTCGAGCAGCGGCGCGGTCGACTCCGTCGCGGCCGACCCACCGGACCGGTTCGCCGCCGATTCCGTCATCGTGTTGCCTCCGGTCATTTCCCCGACCCCTCCGCTGTGCGGGCCTCCTGCGCTCGCTGCGCTTTCCGTTCCTTCCGGGACGGACGGGACCGGGCGTTCTTCGCCCCGGGATCGAAGGCATCACGTAACCCGTCGCCCACCAGATTCGCGCAGAGCACAGTGACGATCAGCAGACCACCCGCGAACATGAACAACCACGGGTAGGTCATCGCTGAGCTGGTGCCGTTGGCGATCAGTGTGCCCAGCGAGACATCCGGCGGCTGCACACCGAATCCCAGGAAGCTCAGACCGGTTTCGGCCATGATCGAGGCACCCACGGTGAGTGTCGTATCGATGATCAGGATCGAGGCGATATTGGGCACGATATGGGTCAGGATCACCGTATGCGTGGGAGCGCCCATATAGCGTGCAGCCCGGACGAATTCGCGTTCGCGCAGGCTCATGGTCAGACCGCGCACGATCCGCGCACTGATCATCCAGCCGAACACACTGAGCAGCACGATCAAGAGCACGATCGAACCGCTGCCCTTCGTGCGTGGCGCGAACAGGGCCACGATGATGAAGCTCGGAACCACCAGCAGCAGATCGACCAGCCACATGAGGGCACGATCGGTCCAGCCACCCAGTAGTCCGGCGATCGCCCCGACCAGCGCGGCTAGGGTTGTGGAGGCCACCGCCACACAGAATCCGATGATCAGCGATTTCTGCAGGCCGCGCAGGGTTTGGGCGAGTACGTCCTGCCCGATTTCGTTGGTGCCGAAGGGATGCTGCGGGCTCGGGGGCTGCAGCAGCGCGGTGTAATCGAGTTCCTTGTGGTCGTACGGCAGAAATCCCGGCAGTACGAACGCGGCGAGGAACAGCAGGACCAGGATCGCGGCGCCGAACAGTGCGGGTTTGTTCCGCAGGAAACGGCGCAGCACCAATTTGCGCCGGCCACTCGCCGCGGGTTCCGGCGCGCCCTGTACCAGGATCTCGGTTTCGTTGATACTCATGCCACCCGCACCCTCGGGTCGAGAATCGCGTAGACGATATCGGAGAGCAACCCGGACACCAGCACCACCAGACCGGCGAACGCGGTCACCGTGGCGACCACGTATATATCCTGCGCGTTGATCGAATCGACCAGCCATTCCCCGACGCCGTGCCAGCCGAAAATCTTCTCGGTGAAGGTCGCGCCGGTGATCAGCCCGCCGAGACTGTAGGCGAACAGTGTTGCCATCGGGATGAGCGCGGTGCGCAGACCGTGTTTGTAGAGCGCCTTGTTCCGCGTGAGTCCTTTGGCTCGCGCGGTACGGATGAAATCGCTCTGCAATACGTCGAGCATGGCGTTGCGCTGATAGCGGCTGTATCCGGCCATACCGCCGAGCGCGAGGGTCAAGGTGGGCAGCACCAGATGCTGTAGCCGGTCGACGAGTTGCGCGCCGAAACCCTCGATATGGCCGGCGGAGGTCTCGCCGGTGTACAGGAAGATCTGCTGGCCGGTCAGTGAGTTGATCTCCAGCGCACCGAACTTCAACAATGTGGCCAGTAGGAAGACCGGGGTGGACAGGATCAGCAGCGAGAAAACCGTGGTGAAGTAGTCACTGAATCTGTACTGGCGGATTGCGCCGGCCGCGCCGATCAGCACGCCGAGCACGGTGCCGATGATGGATCCCAGAATCAGCAGGCGCAGGCTCACCGCCACCCGCCTGCCGAGTTCTTCGCTCACCGGCTGTCCGCCGAGGGTTTCGCCGAAGTCGCCCTGCACCACGCCTTTCATCCAGATCACGTAGCGCTGCGGTATCGGCTCGTCGAGATGCAGTTCCTCGGCCTTGGCATCGATCACCGACTGCGGGGGACGCGGGTTGCGCTGTTCCAGGCTGTCCAGCGGCCGGAAGGTCAGCGAGGCGAGACTGAAGGTCAAGAAGGACGCCAGCAGCAACAGTACGACGTAGTTGAGTGCGCGTCGCAACAGAAAGCCGGCCATCATTCCCCTCGATATCAGGTGTGGTCCCTGATCATAGGGAGCGTTTCCGCGACCTGCGCGCCGGATGGCTCGCTGCGTGTTCACCCCGCAGTCGGTGCCCGCGGGGGCTCGCCCTATCGGGGACACAGCAGAATGGGCGAGGTGACCGCATCGCAACTGCCCAAACCCAAGCTTGTGGCCTCCGACGTGGACGGCACACTGATCGACCCGTACGAGCGGGTCACCGCGCGGACCCGGGATGTCGTGGCGGCGCTGGTGGCCGACGGAGTGCAGTTCGTGCTGGCGACCGGGCGGCCGCCGCGGTGGATTGCGCCGGTGGTCGCGGGGCTCGGGTTCGCGCCGTTGTGCGTCTGCGGTAACGGGGCGGTGCTCTACGACCCCGAAACCGACCGGGTGCTGAGCACCACCGTCCTCGATGTGCCGACGCTGGCCTGGCTCGCCGATCTCGCGGAGAAGGTACTGCCCGGATGTGGTCTGGCGGCCGAGCGGGTGGGCGCCAGCGCGCACGATGCGGCGACGCCGCAGTTCGTGAGCTCGCCGGAATACGTGCACGCGTGGCTGAACCCCGACGATACGGCCGTGGCACGCGACGAGGTCATCGCCTCCCCGGCGATCAAAATGCTGATCCGGTTGCCGGAGGCGAGCAGCGGCGATATGGCGGCGACACTGGCCGGGCATATCGGTGACCGGGCGGATATCACCTATTCGACCGATCACGGGCTGGTCGAGATCTCGGCGCCCGGCGTCACCAAGGCGCACGGGCTGCGCATCATCGGCGAGCGGCTCGGTATCGATCCGGCCGATATGGTCGCATTCGGCGATATGCCCAACGATGTGCCGATGCTGCGGATGGCGGGACTGGGTGTCGCGATGGGCCATGCGCATCCGGAGGCCATCGCGGCGGCGGACGAGGTGACCGGGACGAACTCCGAGGACGGGGTCGCGCGGGTGCTGGAACGCTGGTGGCCGCAGGACGATACGCACCGCTGACGCGCACCGGGACTGCCGTCACCGGTATCGGGGCATCTGCGCGGCCGCGCATGATCTGATGGCCCGCGACTGTCCCGGCTCCTCGCGCAGCGTCCGCTCGCCGCCCGTCGAAATACACAGATGGCCGGTACCGTCCTGCCAACACTGTCCACGTTCGGCGGCTCAGCCGGCCACCGGGGCCGGTCTGCGAGCGGAGCGTTCGCGAGCCGGGATCTGGGGGCCCGCTGAGGGCTGAGGAGGACTGCCCGGAGCATCGAGAAGGACCGCACCGAGAGCGAGGTCCGGGTGCCGGCATGTGCGCGCCGCGCGTTGGTCGCCGACTCTTCCAAGTAGAGAGTGCGCACATCCAGCGGCTCACCCGGACGCCGGGAGTTCGAAAAGTGCTGGCCGGAGACCGAGCAACATTGGCCGTACACAGAACCGCGCCGACCGTGGTACACGGTCGGCGCGGTGATCCGGACTCGATTCAGGCGGCCGGGGCCGGTGGGACTATCGGTTCGCCGGCGGTTGCCGAGGGTGCTGGAGCTCCTTCTGGGCTGGCCGGGGCCGGTAGCGGGTTATGCGGTGGCGACTGCTGCTCCGGCGTGCCGGAAGGTTCGGGCGGTGCTGTCGGCGCGCCGGTGGGTGCCGGTTGTGCCGGGGGCGTTTCGTGGATCGGCGCACCGGCGGGCGCCGGCGCGCTGGGACTGCTCGGCGTGGAACTGTCTCCCGGAGCCGGAGCTTGGGCCTGCGCTTGGCCCGGAACCGGAGCTTGTGAATGGGCCGGAACCTGAGCGGGCGCTTGTGGTTGCGGAGCCGGGGCGGCCGAGGCCGGTGCGGGAGCCCCCGGCACCTGGTCGTGCACGGGCGGCGGGGCGGCGAGCGCGGGTGCCGGTGTCGGTGCGATTCCCTGCGGTAGTCCCGGCGCGGGCATCGGGGCGGCCTGCGGGTGCGGTGCTTGATCCGGTGCACCCTGGACCTGCTGCTGGTTGAGTTCGTTGTAGGTCTTCCAGAGCGTGCTGACGACATCGGTCGCCTGGTTCAGGATCAGCGAACCGTTCTGGAAATCGGCACGCAAACCCTCGGGAACCGGGTAGGGGCTGGTCAGCGGCAGGCCGAGGGCACCGGCATCGGCGCCGAGCTCCAGGAAGCGGTCGAGGATTTTGCCGACCACTTCGTGGGCCTGACCGTCGGGGGTGGTGTAGACGTACCCGTTCACGAATTTCGCGTACTGCTGGCCCTGCGCCGCGGGCAGAGGTTCGGAGGTCGCCTGGCCGAGTGGGCCGTCGGGGCCGCCTTTGGCGACCCAGTATTTGGCGATCAGGTTGTCATTGACCATGGTCAGCAGCTTGGCGGTGAGATCGGCGAGCGCGGCCAGGTCGGAGCGGGAGGCCTGGCTGCGCGGGGTCTGCGATTGTGATTGTGTTCCACCGGCTTCACCCGCGGCGATGGTGCGGATACGGTCCATCTGCCCGTATGCGGCATCGCCCGGGCAGCTGGTGTTGCCGACGTCGCGGTGCGCGAAGACCACCGGCAGTTTCACCTCTTCTCCGCGGGCGTACGGGGTGAATTCCGTACCCTCCGAGTACATGGTGGTCTGACCCTTCGGGTCGAGTCCGGCGATCTTCGCGCGCCAGCCGATGAACTTGCCGGTGGCTTCGATCGCGGCGTCGGTGGGCTGTTCGGTCTGGTAGTCGCCCATGATCGCGACCCCGGAGGTGTTCTCGTTGAAACCTCCCGAATGTGCGCCCTGCACCGGTTCGTTCAGGCCGCCGTAGCGCCCCTCGAAGATCTGCCCGTACTTGTCGACCAGGGCGTTGTAGCCCATATCGCACCAGCCGAGAGTTTTCGAATGGTAGGCGTAGATGGCGCGCACGATGCCGGCCGATTCGCCCTTGCTGTAATCATTGCGACCGGCGGTGTGGTGCACGGTGATACCGCCGAGGCCGTCGTCGTAGGTGGGTTCCTGACAGCGGATGGATTCGTCGGCGCCCCATTGATTACGGGTGATCACCCGCGGTCCGCCGCCGGGCAGGGCGGCGGCGATATCCTGCAAATTGTCGTCGACTGCGCCGCGACCGGGATCGATCAGGACGGCGGTGAGATCGGGGGGCGGCTCTTGTGCACCGGCCGCGGCCGGGGTTGGGGACAGTGGTCCGCCCGGGGCCTGCTGTGGTGTCCGGGTGACCAGAACCTGTACCGCGGTGGTGTTTCCGACGTAGATCGGGTCGGTGCCTGCGGGCGCGCCGTCGGCCACGCCGTCGGCGCCGTCGATCGGGCTCGCTTCGTACCACTGGCCCCATGCGCCGTCGGGCTGTTCGGCGCGGACCATGACGGTGGTGTTGGCCAGGTCCGGCGCGGTCAGCGCGACCATGCTGAACGGCTCTTCCCGGGTCAGCTCCTTGACCTGGGCGCCGACGGCGTTCATGAATTCAGGGGGGATGACGCCGGGGGTGAGTGCCGGCGTGTCGGCGGAGGGTGTGCCGCCGCCGGGGGCGCCGGTGACGAATCCGGGGACCTGTCGGCCGGATGCCGGCCCCGATGGGGAATCGGCCGGGGCGAGTCCGGACAGATCGAGTGCTTGTAAATCCGATAATCGCAGGTCGGGGAGTTCGAGGCCGGTCAGTTCGGCCAGTGGCAGGACGATATCGGTGGCATTGCTCAACGCCTGCTCGGTGAGCAGGGGCGGTACGGCGGTGAGTTCCACCTGATCGGCCGATTTGTGTGGGCTGATAACCGTGGGAACCAGGAGCGGCCCCGCTACCGCAATCAGCGCGACAACCGGCAGGACGTAGGAACGCTTCGGTTTGCGGTAGGGCACGAGCATCTCCAATCAGGGTTGCAACCGGTGATCGGTGAGCAAGTCATGCTTGCGTACTCGAGTCTCACAGACCACACTAGCCACATTCGTCACAAATCTAAACCTGAGGTTGAGGCTTACCTGGTCGCTCGAATGTAGCTCCCGGAGCGTGGCCGGTCGAAACGACATGCCGACGTCGTGTCGAGGCAAACGTCCGGGCGAATCGATGGGAGTGCTCGTATGCCATACCGAAACAGCATAACTCGCTCGAAAGCTCCGCTGCGCCTTGGTAATCCGCTGGTAGTGCGCCGATTACCCCGGTCGATGCGGGGACGGAGGATCAGGCCCGGGCCGATGTTCGCCTGCGGCGCCACGGCTCTGCTGATCGGCGGATCGTTGTTGGCGCCCTCCGCCGGTGAGGTATACCGGATGATTGCCGAGGCCGGTCCCGGGCACGGCCGGGGGCTCAGCCAGCACGGTGCCCTGCAGAACGCGCGCAGCGGCCAGAGTGTCGAGCAGATCCTCGGGCACTACTACCCGGGGGCCGAGATCGGCACCGTCGGCCCGGCTTCGGTA
>NZ_BAFV01000001.1 GCF_000308515.1 Nocardia carnea NBRC 14403
GCCGGTCCAGCAGAATCGAGCCCCCGAGCGGCCACCGCACCCGGCCGATCGGCAGCGCCCCGCGTCCGCGCAGAACCCGGGTGGTCCCGGTCCGCAGCGGCAGCCGAACCGCCCGGGGCCGCAGGCACCGCCGCCCGGGGATCCGCGCCCACAGACCCCACCGCGCCGGCAGGCGCCGCCGTCGCAACCGCTGCACCAGGTCCCGCCCGCACGCGAACCGCAACGCGCCGCGCCCGCCCGAATTCCGGCGCCTGCCGGTAACCGGCCACGCACCGGTCAGCAGCCCGCAGTTGCCGTGGCAGAGCCGTTGGAGGCGGTCGCTACCGCGGACAAACCCGACAACAGCCAGTCCAAGCTCCTCAAGGACTCCGGTTCGATCGCGATCGCCACGCTGATCAGCCGTATCACCGGGTTCGGTAAACAGCTGCTGCTGCTCGCGGTGCTCGGTCCGGCCATCGCCAGTTCGTTCACCTCGGCCAGCCTGATTCCGAACATGATCGCCGAACTGGTACTCGGCGCCGTGCTCACCGCCATCGTGGTGCCCACCCTGGTCCGGGCCGAACAGGAGGACCCAGACCACGGCGCCGCGTTCATCCGGCGGCTCGTCACCGCCGCTGCCGTCATCCTCGGTACCGCGGCCGTCCTGGCGACCGCCGCGGCGCCGGTTCTGGCAACCCATGTTTTCGTCTCCGCGGACGGCAAGGTCAATACATCGCTCACCACGGCGCTGACCTTCCTGCTGGTCCCGGCCGTACTGTTCTATGGGCTGTCGGCCCTGTTCACCGCCATCCTCAACACGCGAGGTGCGTTCAAACCCGGTGCGTGGGCGCCGGTCCTGAACAACGTGGTGGTGCTGGTGGTGCTCGGGCTCTATGCCCTGACACCCGGCGAGATCACCCTGGATCCGGTCCGGATGAGCGATCCGAAACTGCTCGTTCTCGGCTGCGGTGTAACTCTCGGCGTGATCGTGCAGGCGACCAGCCTGCTGCCGGCCATCCGCCGCCAGGGCATCGATCTGCGCCCGCTCTGGGGTTTGGACAACCGGCTCAAACAGTTCGGCACCATGGCCGCGGCGATCATCCTCTACGTGCTGATCAGCCAGATCGGCGGTATTTTCGCGAACAACATCTCCTCGCGCGCCGATGAGGCCGGTCCGGCGATCTACCAGAATGCGTGGCTGCTGCTGCAGCTGCCGTACGGCGTTATCGGCGTCACCCTGCTCACCGCGATCATGCCCCGGCTCAGCCGTAACGCCGCCAACGACGACACCCCCGCGGTGGTCGACGATCTGTCGGCGGCCACCAGGCTGACCATGATCGCGCTGATCCCGATCGTCACCTTCCTGACCTTTGCGGGGCCGCAGGTCGGCGATGCGCTGTTCGGTTACGCGCGGTTCGCCGAGGACGCCTCCCGCCTCGGTACTGCGGTCAGTTTCTCGGCGTTCACCCTGATCCCGTACTCGCTCGTACTGATTCATCTACGGGTGTTCTACGCACGAGAACAGGCGTGGACACCGACCTGGATCATCCTCGGGATCACCACCGTCAAGATCCTGTTCTCGGCGCTGGCCCCGTTGATCGCCGACAGCCCCGACCAGGTCGTGATCGTGCTCGGTATCGCCACCGGACTCGGTTTCACCGTCGGCGCGGTGATCGGCGGCTGGCTGCTGCACCGCAGTCTGGGCGATCTGCGGATGGCCAATGTGGGTCGTACGGTCAGCCGGGTGCTGCTGTCCTCGCTGGCCGGCGGCGCCGTCATGCTGATCGCCGACCAGGTGATGGGTCTGGACCGGCTCACCGAATCCCTCGGCGGACCGGGCTCGTTCATCCGGGTCGGGATCACCGCGATCGTGATGTTCGCGGTGGCGTTCGGGCTGATGCGGCTGGCCGGGATCCCCGAGGTCGTCGCCATCACGGTCGCGATTTCGCGGCGGCTCGGCATCACCCCGCCGGCACCGCCGCTGGACCTCGACGAACCCGTCGAAGAAGAGCACACCACGCGGATCATGCGCCGGCCCGACCCGTATCTCGCGTACTCCGGCTTCGATTCGGCCATGGACGCACAGAGCACAATGGTGCTACCGGTGATCCGGCCGGACTCGGTTGATCGCACCGTACCCGGCCAGTTCCCGTACCCTGTTCGGCAGACCGGCACAAGTGACAGACCCGCCGAGTTTGCGGCATACCAGGGCGAAGGAGGTCCGAGGGTGAGCGACGACGCGGTGGGCAAGGTCCCAGCCGCCGATCCTGCGCGGAATCCGGCGAGCGGACGCTTGTCCACCGATGTTCCCCCGGAGCAGTCGGAGCCGGGTGAGGCGCGCACCCAGCGTGTGGATACCGGTTCCGCCGATTCCGCCCACCCGCCCGAGCAGGCGCCGGACAGCGGGCCACAGTACGACGACGCGGCTGCCGGGCGACCGGACGACGCCGACGATCACCTGTCCGAGGAGCGCGTCCAGCGAACCGGCGCCACGGTATCGGCCACCGATCCGGTCTACGACACCGGAATGATCGCCGTCCCACCGATGACGCAGGCGAGCCGGGTGCAGCGTGGGCCCAAACTCATCGCCGGAGCTTCCGTCGCCGGTGGACGATATCGGCTGCTCGCCGATCACGGCGGTGCGCGCGGCCTGAAGTTCTGGCAGGCACTGGATATCAAACTCGATCGGGAAGTGGCGCTGACCTTCGTCGACGCCGATCAGCGGGCGGGCAGCGACTCCGGTCAGGACGGTCCGCAGGCCATCCTGTCCCGCACGCTGCGCTTGGGCCGGATCAATTCACCCGGCCTGGCCCGCGTCCTGGATGTGGTGCGCGGTAGTTCCGGCGGCATCGTGGTGGCCGAATGGACACCGGGACGTTCGCTGCGGGAAATGGCCGAAACCGTCCCGTCGCCGATCGGCGCCGCGCGCGCCATCCGGGTACTGGCCTCGGCCACCGAAATGGCGCACCGCAGCGGCGGCGCGCTGTCCATCGACCATCCGGACCGGATTCGCATCAGTGCCAACGGTGACGCGGTACTGGCGTTCCCCGGCACCCTCGGCGATGCCGACCCGCAGAGCGATGTCCGCGGCCTGGGCGCGATGCTGTACGCGCTCATCACCGCCCGGTGGCCGCTGCGGACCGGCGCAGTCAGCGGGAACGCCGCCACGGTGGGCGGGCTGCGCCCGGCCGATTTCGGTTCCGACGGCACCCCCGTGGAACCCCGCCAGATCCGGCCCGAGGTGCCCTTCGAGATCTCGGCGGTGGCCGTGCGCTCGCTGGAGCCGAACAAGGGCGTCCGCACCGCCGCCACCATCCAGCATGTCCTGGAACAGGCCTCGGTGGTGGACCAGAAGACCGATTTCATCCCGGTATTGCGGCTGGGGCAGCGCGCCCCGGCTCCGGCCGACGAATCGCTGGCCGATCCGGAGCTGCTGGCCGCCGAACGCGAGAAATCGCAGCGGATGATGTGGATCATGGTGGCCCTGGGCATTCTGACCGCCCTCGTGGTCGGGATCGTCATCTGGTGGCTGGTGAGCGTTTTCGCGCCGGGCGATTCCAGTGAACCGCTCAACGAGCAGCGCGTGATCGGTTTGACGACCAGCCGCGCGCCGGAGGAGTCGCCGAGCTCGGCGGCCCCGTCGACTACACCTGCCGGCGCCGCCGGTGTACCGGTGCCGATCTCGGGGATAACGGTGTTCTCCCCGGAAGGCACACCGGACGACCCCGACGGCGGGCCCGCGGCGATGGACGGCGATCCGGCCACCTCGTGGAGCACCGACCAGTACTTCCAGCAGTTCCCGGCATTGAAGAAGGGGGTCGGCCTGCTGGCGACTCTGCCCAGCCCGGCGAATCTCACCAAGGTCACCATCACTTCGCCGACCCCGGGTACGTCGGTCGAGATCCGGACCTCGCCCACCGAAGCCCCCACCCTGGACCAGACTCAGCTCGCGGGTACCGCGGTGCTCGGCGACGGGGTCACGGAGGTGCCGGTGCAAAGCGATCAGTCCGCCCGCTACGTTCTGATCTGGGTCACCGGTCTGGGCAATTCGGGTGCCCAGTTCCAGAGCTCGATCGCCGAGCTGAGTTTCGAAGCAAAGCCCTGACCTGCTGTTTCGTTATCCCGTCAGGGTATCCGGAGGACCTGGATCCGGTTGCCGCGCAATGGCGGCCGGGATATGATCACGATCCGCGCTCCCAGGAGGGAGCCGGTGGGATCAGGGGTACGGTCCCGCTCGCTGAGTACACGCAGTAATCACCACAGGCCGGCTCGCGCCGCGCCGAAACTGTCGTGGGCGGTTGTCCAAGGGGTTGGCTATTGTCGTCCGAATTGAATGCGGGGGTTCGCGGGGGGACGGTGCCGTCTCCTGGGGCAGGGGCGCGAGAACCCGGGTTCGATATCACCTCGGATACCGAATTGTTGCGGGCGCACGCGGCCGGGGCGCCGCACGCCTTCGCCGAACTGATCCGCCGGCACAACGACCATCTCTGGCAGACCGCCGCGCGCGTCTGTTACACGCCCGAGGACGCCGCTGATTCGCTCCAGGAAGCCCTGCTGTCGGCGCATCGCAACGCGGGCTCCTTCCGTGGTGAATCCGGGGTGCGTACGTGGTTGCATCGCATAGTCGTCAACGCCTGCCTGGACCGGATCCGGCGCAATCGCGCCCAGCGGGCCGTGGTCCTCCCGCCGGAGGTCTGGCCCGAAATATCCGACTACGCCGACGAATACAGCCGGATCGATATCTCCATCGTGCTGGAACGCGCCCTGTTCGCCCTCCCACCGGATCAGCGCGCGGCGGTGGTGGCCGTGGATGTGGAGGGTTACAGCGTCGCCGATGCGGCCGATCTACTGGGTGTTCCGGTGGGCACGATCAAGAGCCGATGTGCGCGGGCGCGGCAGCGGCTCAAAGCCGAATTGGATTCCCTGAACGGGGAGGGGAACCGGATGTGAGGACGACGCGTCCAAACCAGTGACACATTTTTCCTCCCGAATGGGATGTACTCACCGGGAGTGCAACCGCAGAACCCCAGGAATCGAAACCCGAGCCAAATGGACGCAGCAGCATTGGAGGTGCGAAGGACATGAGCCCCGTTCCGCAACCTCCTTTCCCTGCGGAGTTGCTCGCCGATCTGCACGCCGGAAATATCGACCCTGAGCTCGAAGCCCGGCTCTGGCCGGCGGTCCGGCAGGATCCGGACGCCCGGCGTTATCTCGAATCGCTCGATGCACTGCGCACCTCCCTTACCGGCCTCGCCGAGTCCGACCGGGTGGTCCGGCCGATGCCGGTGGATATCGCGGCCCGGCTGGAGGCGTTCGCCGAATCCCTCGGAAACGAAGCGGGTCGCAAGGACGGCGCCGCCGGGGCGGTGGAGACAACTGTTCCGCTCGGCGATATCCCGGCACCGGCGCCCAACGGCAGATTCGCCGCTGCGGACGCAGGCGAGTCCGGCCCGGTCGGTGAGGCGCCGATATCGCTGGACGCCCATCGCCGGCGCCGGCGCATCGCCACCGCGATCGCCGCAGCCGCGACGGTACTGATCTGCGCCGGCGCCGCGCTGTTCGTCGGGTTCCGGCCCGAGGGCGAAACGATGCCGACTGCCGCGCCCACCGGCACCGCAGGCACGGAATCGGGCGCCGAGTTCGATACGACGATCGCGCTGCGCGCCCTGGGCCGCCACGATGTGCCCGGCCGACTGGCCGATCCGGCGGCCCTCGCCGCATGTGTCCGGGCCGCCGGGGTCGATCGCCCCGTGCTCGGATCCACCGAGATGAGGTTCCGCGACCGTGACGACGCGGTGCTGATCCTCGTCGGCGGGCGAAACGGTGCGCAGGTCACCGCGCTCGTCGTCGGCCCCGGGTGCGGGCCGGGCAACCCGGACTTGCTGACTCCGATCACCGATATCGGCTGAAGAACCCCAGCTCGCTCCGGTCGTACCCCGACTGTGTAGCCGCTGTCCCCGGGCTGCCCGTCGCCTGCCGCGCACGAGCTCGGGTCGCGGTCCGGTCGGGCCGTCGCCGGGAACAAAGCCCGTCTACCCTGTTGTTGACCGAAACGTCCCCATCAGCTTTCTCCGGAAGGGTCCCATGAGCACGCCAGTTCGCGACCTGATCATTGTCGGCTCGGGGCCGGCCGGTTACACCGCCGCCGTGTACGCCGCCCGCGCCGAACTCGAGCCGCTGGTGTTCGAGGGCACCCAGTTCGGCGGTGCCCTGATGACGACCACGGAGGTCGAGAATTTCCCCGGTTTCCGCGACGGAATCATGGGCCCGGACCTGATGGAACAGATGCGGGAGCAGGCCAAACGCTTCGGTGCGGATATCCGCACCGAAGATGTGGACGCCATCGATCTGAGCGGTCCGGTGAAGAAGGTCACCGTCGGAGACGATGTCTACGAGGCACATGCGGTGATTCTGGCCATGGGGTCGGCCGCCCGCTATCTGAACATCCCCGGTGAGCAGGAACTCCTCGGTCGCGGCGTGAGCGCCTGCGCCACCTGCGACGGCTTCTTCTTCAAGGGCCAGGACATCGCGGTGGCCGGCGGTGGCGATTCGGCGATGGAAGAGGCGCTCTTCCTGACGAAGTTCGCCTCCAGCGTCACCGTCGTACACCGGCGCGACGAATTCCGGGCCTCGCGCATCATGCTCGAACGCGCCAAGAACAACGAGAAGATCCGGTTCCGCACCAATGCCGAAGTGGTCCAGGTGCACGGTGAGACCAGTGTCACCTCGCTGACCCTGCGCGATACCCGCACCGGGGAAACCTCCGATCTGCCCGTCACCGGTCTGTTCGTCGCCATCGGTCACGATCCGCGCAGCGAACTCGTCCGCGGCCAGGTGGACCTGAACGCGGAAGGCTATGTCCTGGTGCGTGATCCGGGTACCGCGACCTCGGTCGAGGGCGTCTACGCCGCGGGTGACCTCGTGGACCACACCTATATGCAGGCCATCACCGCGGCCGGCACCGGCTGCCGGGCCGCTATCGACGCCGAACGCTGGCTGGCCGAAAAGGGCGATATCACCAGCAATACGCTGCCGCACGCCGACCAGCCCGTCGCCGTTTCGGCAGCCGATTGAGTCCGGCGGGCTCACCGGGCAACTGAGCCGCGGGGTTCGGTTGCCCGCCCCAGCCCCGGGCGCACGGGCGTCCGGAGAACCAAGGAGAACAGCCATGTCCGAGACCACCAACACGGTCACCGTCACCGATACCTCGTTCGCCGATGCTGTCCTGCAGAGCGAGAAGCCGGTGCTGGTCGATTTCTGGGCCACCTGGTGCGGACCGTGCAAGATGGTCGCCCCCGTACTGGAGGAGATCGCGGGCTCGCATGCCGACAAGCTCACCGTCGCCAAGCTCGATATCGACGCCAATCCCGATACCGCCCGCGATTACCAGGTCATGAGCGTGCCGACTATGATCCTGTTTGCCGGTGGCAAGCCGGTGAAGCAGATCGTCGGAGCCAAGGGGAAGGCCGCACTCCTGCGGGAAATCGAAGACGTCATCTGACGTCTCGAATAGGCCATCCGGCGGCCGTCACACGGCGACGCGCCGTAGTATGCCCTGACCAAGATTGTCGAATTCCGGTCCGGGTCTGACAGAATCGACCACGCTCCGTCGTGCGAGGGTGTACGCCATCGCATGAGTGGGTACCCGGGATTGACGGAAGGAAGGGCCCTCACGCATGCACCGACTTCGTCACGGCGACACCGGTCCAGCCGTAGCAGAGGTTCGGAGCACCCTGGCGAGTCTGGGGTTCCTGCACGCGCACAACGGCGCGCAGACCAATGGTTCGGACGAGTACTGGAAAGACACCGAAGCCACCTTCGATTATCAGCTCGACTCCGCGGTGCGTGCCTTCCAGCAGCACCGCGGACTCCTGGTCGACGGTGAGATCGGTCCCGCAACCTACCGTGCGCTGAAAGAAGCGTCCTATCGGCTGGGTGCCCGTACTCTCATCTACCAGCTCTCGGCGCCGCTGTACGGCGACGATGTGGCCACCCTGCAGCGCCGGTTGCAGGACCTCGGTTTCTATGTCCACCGGGTGGACGGTTTCTTCGGCCCGCACACCCACGAGGGTCTGACCTCGTTCCAGCGGGAGATAGGTCTGGCCGCCGACGGTATCTGCGGTCCGGATACGCTGCGTTCGCTCGAATTGCTCGGCGCCCGGGTCACCGGCGGTAATCCGCATCGGATCGCCGAGGAAGAAGTGGTGCATCGGGCCGGTCCACAGCTCACCGGTAAACGTATCGTCATCGATCCGGGTCTGGGTGGGCCCGATCGTGGCCGTGGCGTTCCCACCGAGTTCGGCGATGTGTACGAACAGGAAATCCTGTGGGATCTGGCCAGCCGGCTGGAAGGCCGGATGGCCGCCACCGGGATGGAAACCTTCCTGTCCCGCCCGTGGGGGAGCAACCCCACCGATGCGGAACGCGCCGAAACCTCCAATGCCTTCGACGCGGATCTGATGATCTCCCTGCGGTGCGCGTCCAATTCCAGCCCCATGGCCAATGGTGTGGCCGGATTCTATTTCGGCAATTCGCATGGGTCGGTCTCCATGATCGGCCAGGTGCTGGCGGGGTTCATCCAGCGTGAAGTGGTGGCCCGGACCTCGCTGCAGGACTGCCGAACCCATCCGCGTACCTGGGATCTGCTGCGCCTCACCAAGATGCCGACAGTGCAGGTAGATCTTGGTTACGTCACCAACCAGTACGATGCGTCGGTGCTGGCCGATCCGCGGATGCGCGATGTCATCGCGGAAGCGATCCTGATCTCGGTGAAGCGGCTCTACCTGCTGGGGCAGGACGATCAGCCCACCGGTACATACACTTTCGCCGAGTTGCTGGCCGAGGAACTCGCCGCCGCCGACAGCGGTTAGCGAATCCCTCGGCCGGTCGGCCTCAAAGAGTGAGGATCCGGGTCGGCACGGTCATCGACGCGGCAGCCAGCAGCTGGTCGAGGGCTCGTTCGACATCCTCTTTCCAGCCGTGATCGGTATCGAGTTCCAGCCGCAACCGGGGAAAACGGTGATGCGGTTGCACTACCTCGAACCCGACCTCCTGCAGGAAATCGGCGTCGATCATGCAGTTCTCCGGGCTGCACTCCAGTACCGAACGCCGGGCTCCGCGCCCGGGAACACCGATCCGTTCCATGAGACGCATGGTTCCCGTCGGACGGTCGGAGAGCGCGGTGCTTGCATGCGCTCCGCGGATGCCGAACGCTTCCAGCGCGCGCACACCGCGGTGGACCAGATCGGTGACGACGCCCTGCACCATCCGGTAAGCGATATCGCCGTCCAGATCGGGATACTCGGTGCCGAGAGTGGTCAGCAAGATAGCGTCGGGGCTCACCGGGGAGGTGGGGAAGAGGCCGGCACGGGGCACCACTCGGGGCGGCGCGTAGAGCGCACAACCGACGGTTTTGTCATCGATCGTCGCGAGCTGCCCGCACGAACCCCATTCGAGCATCACCGTCGAGATCCAGGCTTCCTTCTCGAAGACCGGATCGCTGAAACCACTGGAGTCCGCAGCCACCGCCGGGTCGATCTCCCAGAACACACAACGGCGGGCATGCGCCGGTAGCCGGCTGATACTTTCCAGGGTTAATCCTGTGACGCTGGTCGACACCGCTCTGCTCAGCCTCCAGCTATCCGATTCGTCTATGCTCACGCCGCATCAATGGTTTCTCGCCAGCAAGAATATGCGATCAAGCGAACCCGCCTCATTCCGCGTCACTAAGTCTTCGGTCAAGGACTGCCTCTGCGCATCGGCCCCCATGATCCGCCACTGTCACAGTGACGTTTCCTGTCCGAGGTAGAGGTTATGCGGACCACAAGCCGAAATTTCAACTGTTCAGCGATGTTTGCATCATCATTCCGACGATCCGCTCCAGATCGTCCACCGACCCGAACTCGACGACAATTTTGCCCTTCCGCTTCCCGAGACTCACCGAAACCTGCGTATCGAAAGATGACGACAGCCGGTCGGCGACATCCTGTAAACCGGGGGAGTGGATGGGCGGCCGGCGCGGCGCGGGCGGCTTGGCCGGTTCCTGTTCCCGGTTCGCCAGCTTCACCGCTTCTTCGGTGGACCGAACCGAAAGCCCCTCGGCGACGATCCGGGCGGCCAGAACCTCCTGTGTGTCGGCACCGCCCTCCAGACCGAGCAGTGCCCGCGCGTGCCCGGCGGACAACACTCCGGCCGCAACCCGGCGCTGCACCGGGATCGGTAGCTTCAGCAAGCGGATCATATTGGTTACCACGGGCCGCGAGCGTCCCAGTCGCGATGCCAATTCCTCCTGGGTAACCCCGAACTCCTCCAGCAGCTGCTGATAGGCCGCCGCCTCCTCGAGCGGGTTGAGCTGCACGCGATGGATATTCTCCAGCAGCGCGTCGCGCAGCATCGCGTCATCGTTGGTCTCCCTGACGATGGCGGGAATAACATCCAGCCCCGCCTCCTGGCAGGCCCGCCAGCGCCGCTCACCCATGATGAGCTGATAGCGGTCGCCGCCCGGCTCCAGTTCCCGGACCACGATCGGCTGCATCAAACCGAACTCGCGAATCGAGTGGACCAGTTCGGCGAGCGCCTCATCGTCGAAATACTGCCGGGGCTGCTTCGGATTGGCCTCGATCTTTCCGGGCTCGATTTCCCGGTACACCGCGTCCCCGGCGGAGGTCAGATCGGAGCTCTCCACGGGTTCGGGAACCTGATGCAGATAGGTGGAGGCGGGGCGCGGCCCCGGATCCAGACCGATCACCGCATCAGCCGCCTCGGCCCCCAGCCCGGTCGCCACCGGAGCCGGGCCGGTCGGAATCAATGCCGCCAGACCGCGTCCCAGCCCACCTTTTTTCGACTGACTCACCGGCCTACCCTTTCCATTGCCCGCATCCACAGCCATGCCCGGTCCGTTCACTGAGCGCCTTCCGTAAGCGCCGCCGGCCGCGCCGCGCCACGCGCGGCCATTTCCCGACCGGCATCCAAATAGCTGAGGGCACCACGGGAACCCGGGTCGTAATCGAGCACTGTCATACCGTATCCGGGTGCCTCGGAGACCTTGACGCTACGCGGAATAACCGATCGCAGTACGACATCCCCGAAGTGGCTGCGCACCTCTTCGGCCACCTGATCGGCCAGTTTGGTCCGGCCGTCGTACATCGTGAGAACCACGGTGGATACATGGAGTTCGGGGTTCAGGTGGGATTGGACCAACCCGATATTCCGGATCAACTGGCCCACGCCCTCCAGGGCGTAGTACTCGCATTGGATCGGGATCAGGACTTCCCGGGCCGCGACCATGGCGTTGATCGTGAGCAGGCCCAGCGACGGCGGGCAATCGATCAGCACGTAATCGATGTCGTAGCCGGCGAGATTGGCTTCCTGGATAGCGCCTTTGAGCCGCGCTTCCCGAGCCACCATAGAGACCAGTTCGATTTCGGCGCCGGCGAGATCGATCGTTGCCGGGATGCAGAGGAGATTGTCGCTGTGCGGGCTCTGCTGGATCGCGTCCTGAACCTTGATCTCGCCGATCAACAGTTCGTAGGTCGACGGGATACCGGAGTGATGCTCGACGCCGAGCGCGGTGCTGGCGTTGCCCTGCGGATCGAGATCGATCACAAGCACCTTCATCCCCTGATGCGCCAGGGCCGCGGCCAGATTGACCGTTGTCGTAGTCTTGCCGACTCCGCCTTTCTGGTTGGCTACAGTGATGATGCGTTGCTCATGAGGTTTCGGCACTGTCACCTTTCCTGGATGCATTAACTGGCTCGCCCGGTGGGCCTCGGCAGCGATCGGCGTCTCGGTGGGGGATATATGGCCATACGGTGTGCTTCCGAATGCCTCCGGGCCGATATTGCTACCATCCAGCATTCCCGGCACGCGCGATGTTTCCCGTGAAACATTCGCTGAACCGTTCGACATAGACCGCTCCTAACGCGAGAACTGCAAGATCACGTGGCCTGACGGACGCCGGCGCCGTGTCGTCGAAACAAGCCGTGCCGGATCGAACGACGATCCACGACCAGGACTGCGACATCCATGCGGGACGGGTGACTTCGCTACATTGCGTGGTCACGCGAAGCTACCTCCTCCGACGCGGACACCGAGCCACCGGTCGGTCGAACGGAGCTGCACCGCTGCAACACCAAGATTCCTTCGTGGCACCGACGCTCACGCCCGACGTCCAATAGCTTGCCAGCAGCGAGCCCGAGAAGAAAGCTGAATCGCTGCGACGCGCCCGCGACACACAGAACTCTCCTGAATTCATGGCCCGGAAACACGTTCGGCGCCTCACCGGTACCCCTGAGTCGATGTTTCACGGGAAACATCGACTCATCCATAACCCCGGCGCTCATCTTGCAACACGCGCCGGCAGCCGCGACGTCCACTCAGAGCCCCCTCGCCCGAAGACCGACGCAGAACCGCCAGTTGCGTAAGTGCTCCGGCGCCGAGTTACCAACACAACATCCTGTTCGCCCATACCGACTCATCGAAGGAATCTCCGAGCGACCTCCCTGCCATCACTGATGCACGCTCGACCACCCGGCACCAACCCCGAGAAGTCGAGTGACGCGGGCGCCCAGCTGCTCTCCAACTGGGTGAAATCCCTCGCGTGGGCCGGTGCGAACCAAACGACGGTCGCGGTGCGGTTCTGTGCCCAGGTTCGACCTGGCGGTCACGGTCCCTTCGTCACCGTGACGGCCTGCTCGACACATACACGTCCAACCGAAGCGACTCCTCCGAGCAGCCCTGCGAGAGCTGTCGCTGCAGACCGATCCGCTCTCGAATTCATCGATGTTTCCCGTGAAACATCGGTCTTCTCTGAGCGAACACTTGCGGCAGCTCATCCACGACTCGACGCATCGACCGACACCACAGGTACGCGAGCTCGCCTGCCGGGCCGGAGGCGGCCGGCCTATGGACGGCAGCTCGCTGGGCAGTGGTTCGACTCGCGGCCCGTCACCATCACCGAAGCCCGCCGCAGCACGCAGCAGCATCGCCGCCCCTCCTGCGCTTGCGGAGAGTCCAGAAGCTCGTCGGCGCAAACTCACCCCTTTGCCAGACCGGTGGGCCTCCGACGTACCGTGCGGCCCTATAGTGTCCCGTGCTCCGTACGAAGCGAAGCGGGGGACGGCCTGCCTCCGTCGGCGCGTCGGCTGGCCACCGGAATTCCGCAGAACGCGCAAGCGGCGTCACCAGCCAGGCCGGAGCCCAGTTGACCGCCGACCGGCCGGCCCGCCTGGAGCTGCGCCTGGTCTGCAATTACGACTACGACTGCGGCCCGTGCGTACTGCTGCGGCCACGACTGCGACTGCTGAGGCAGTGGGCTACTGCAGCAGTAGCTACTGTCCCGGCTGGCCTACCCCCCAGCTGCTGCCGGTCTGCGGCTGCAGCCGTGACTGCCGGCCTACGGCTGCGGCCGCGGCCGTGGCTGTCGCTCCGGCCGTGGCCGTGGCTGTCGCTCCGGCGGCGGCTGCGGCGGTGACTGTCGCTGCGACGGTGGTGGTGGCTGACCGTAAATGCGCGCGGCTGCTGCGGTTGCCTATGCGGCCGCAGGGTCCGGTGCTGCGGCACGTCGGCGGCGGCGGAGATGCGGTCCCGAGTAGCGGGGACGAAGTCCCGGGCCCGGCTCTGACTTGAAAATCCCCGGATGCCCGTTACACGCAAGCGGATGTTTCACGGGAAACATCGGTGCCACAGCGGGGGAGTGGGGGAGGCGGGCAGGATCAGGTTTGACCTGTTTCCCGGCGCTGCGCTCGGGTGCGTTTCTTCGGGCGTTTGGACGGCCGCTCCGAACGGCGCATGCGTTCGGCCGAAAGAACTACCGTCGGGGGATCGATGATTCCGGCACCGCATTCCAGCACGGCGAAGTTACCGGCCCCCACTCGTTCGACCGCCAGGCGATCACGTTCCAGTTCCTCAGCGACACTCGACCCCTTGAGCGCGAGCATATGTCCGTGCTCATGCAGCAGCGGGACAGACCATTCCGCCAGCTTCGCCAGGGGCGCGACGGCTCGCGAGGTCACCACATCTGCTCCGCCCGCCTCCTGGATCACCCCGGGCTGTTCGGCGCGCCCCCGCACCACCGTGATCTCGAGTCCCGCCGCATCGATGAACTCCTTGAGAAAGACCGTCCGGCGCAGCAGCGGCTCGACGAGCGTGATCCGGAGGTCCGGGCGGGCGAGGGCCAACGGGATTCCGGGCAGCCCCGCGCCGCTACCGATATCGACCACCGAGGCTCCCTCGCCGATCAGTTCGCCGACGACCGCGCAGTTGAGGATATGCCGCTCCCACAGGCGGGGCACTTCCCGCGGGCCGATCAGTCCGCGCTCCACCCCGGCGGTGGCGAGCGCGGTCCAGTAGTCACACGCCGATCCCAGGCGCTCGCCGAAGACGGATTCCGCTTCCGCCGGCGGCGGCGACTGCGGCACCGTGGCCGCCGAATCGCCGAGTTCTGGTTTCACGTGAAACACCCTTCTGTTCGATCGTGATCGACGAGCTCGAGCGGATATACCAACTACGGTCTCTCACCGTAGCCCCCTAGCACCCGATCGTTCTCGACCAGCCGGACCTGGATGTGCGAAGGGCCCGAGTCACGGGGACTCGGGCCCTTCGCATCCACCGGACTTCCGGCTACTCGGCCGGTCCGGGAGAGTCAGTCCGGTATGACAACAACGCGCCGGTTCGGCTCCACGCCCTCGCTCTCGCTGGCAACCCCGTCGATCGCGGCGACCGCGTCGTGCACGATCTTGCGTTCGAACGGCGTCATCGGGGCGAGCTGCTCGGGCGATCCGGTATCCAGTACACGCTGCGCGGCTGCCGCGCCCAAGGCGCTCAGATCCGCACGCCGCTTCGCCCGCCAGCCGGCCACGTCGAGCATCAACCGACTCCGAACGCCGGTCGCCTGCTGCACGGCGAGCCGGGTCAGTTCCTGGAGTGCGTCGAGTACCTCACCGCTGTGCCCGACCAGTCTCGTCAGATCCTTGCCGCCGTCGATACTGACCACCGCGCGATCACCTTCGACGTCGAGGTCGATATCACCGTCGAAGTCGAGTACATCGAGAAGCTGTTCGAGATAGTCGCCGGCGATCTCGCCCTCTTCGATGAGCGCTTCCTCGGCGTCGCCCGCCGAATCCACGGCGTCCGGCTCCACCACGGTCGAGGTTGCGCTGGCGGTGGCGTCGCCACCTTCGGTCTCGAGTGTCATATGTTTCCTTTATCTGCTCGCCGGGACACCGACCGCCCGTCGGCCGGTGTCCCGATCACAAGGGGTCTGCGGGGAAAGGGTCAGCGGCGCCGCTTCTGGTTCGCGCGACCGCGGTTGCCGGACCGTTTCTGACCACCCGGCCGGCGCTGGCCCGACTGTTTGGGTTTGGCATTCGTCTTGGCAGGACTCGAACCGTTCGCCTCGGCCGTACCGTCGGCGGCCGCCTCCTCGGAACCGTCGGCCGGTTTGGCCGGCTGCTTCTTCCGGGTGTCGACCGGCTTCGCGCCGGGCTTGGGGGCGTTCTGCGCCTGCTTCTCCAGCTTGGCCTGTTTCTTGGCTTCGTCTTCCTTGGCCATCCGGCCGAAGACGAGATGCTGCTGGCCGTAGGTCCAGATGTTGTTGGACACCCAGTACAGCAGGACGGCGATAGGCAGGAACGGACCACCGATCAGGACACCGAACGGGAAAACCCACAGCGCCAGCTTGTTCATGATCGCGGCCTGCGGGTTGGCCGCAGCCTCCGCGCTCTGCCGGGCAACCGACGCGCGTGCGTTGAAGTGGGTCGCGACCGCGGCGATCACCATGAGGGGAATCGAGACCAGGGCAATACTCAGCCGGCTCGGGGTACCACCGTAATCGGCGAAGGCCTGCAACTCCTCGACCGGCGCGGTGATGAACGCGGAAATCGGGGCGCCGAAGATACGGGCACTCAGGAACGACTGCACATCCTCGACGTTGAAGACGTAGTTCGGCGTATGAGCGTTGGTGTACGGATCCATACCGAGCTGGCCGAAGCCGTGACCGGTCCGGTTGAACGAGCGCAATACGTGGAACAAGCCGAGGAAGACCGGCACCTGGGCCAGGATCGGCAGACATCCCATAAGCGGGTTGAAGCCATGGTCTTTCTGGAGCTTCTGCATCTCCAGCGCCATCTTCTGGCGGTCGTTCTTGTACTTCTTCTGCAGCTCCTTGATCTGGGGCTGCAGTTCCTGCATCTGTTTGGTGGTACGAACCTGCTTCACGAATGGCTTGTAGAGCACCAGACGCAGCGTGAAGACGAGGAAAACCACGGACAGCGCCCAGGACAGGCCGTTATCGGCCCCGAACGCGAAGCCGAATACCCGATGCCAGAACCAGAGGATCCAGGACACCGGGTAGTAGATGAAATCGAGCACGGCTCTATGCACTCCCGTCGGTAGTGTCACCGATCACCGCGTGCGGTGATCCCTTACAAGCTTTGGGCCGCGGGTCGTCGTGGCCGACACTGCGCTGCCGCTCCGGCACGGGATCCCATCCACCAGGGTGCCAGGGCGCACATTTGGCCAATCGCACGACCGTCAGTCCGACGCCGACAATCAGTCCACGGGTCCGCAGGGCGGTCACCGCGTACTCGCTACAGGTGGGAGTGAACCGGCAGACCGGCATCCGGGTGGGGGAGACGTAGGTCCGATACAGCTCGATCGAGAAGATCAGAATATTTGCCGGCCATCGAGTGACGGCGGCGATAGGTGAAGTACGGAGGCTCATCGCGAGGCGCCCGAATCGGCCGCCGCCGGGAGGTCCAGCCTGCGTAGTCCGCTACGCAGCTGGCGGCGCAGCTCGTCGCTGTCGGCGCCGGCGGCGCCGGGGAGAGCGCGAATCACGATATCCACCTCGGCGGAGATATCCGCGGTCAGTTCGGCACAGATATGACGCAGGCGGCGGGCCACGCGGTGCCGGACGACCGCGGGACCCACCGCCTTGCTGACGATCAGCCCGAATCGCGGGCCACCGAATCGGACCCGGACGCCGGGATCTCCCGGATCCGGGTCATCCACCAGAACATGAACGACCAGGTCCCGCTTTCCCGCGCGCCGACCGCGTCGCACCGTCCGGGAGAAATCGGCACGCTGATGCAGCCGGTGCGGCTCAGGAAGCACCCGGGCACCCGGACATCATCGAAGCCGCCGAACCGGCACTATTACCGGCGGCGTAGGCCACGAGGTTCGGCGGACCGGGCATCGAGCTCGGTCGGAAATCAGGCGGTGAGGCCGGCGCGGCCCTTACGGCGCCGCCCGGAGACGATGGCGCGGCCCGCACGGGTCCGCATCCGGAGACGGAAACCGTGGACCCGCGCCCGACGACGGTTGTTCGGCTGGAACGTCCGCTTGCCCTTGGCCACGGTCAACACTCCTCGAATTGGTGGGCACCCGACGGCACCCGAAGCTTTCGGTGATTCTCTCGATGTCGGTTCGGCGTCACCGCCCCGGAAGGTGGTCAGCACAGGGCGGTCACCACGCCGAGGGTGACTGTATGAGGGTACTTATCCAGTTCTACCGGGTCAAACTCGGCCCTCCGGGCCCGATCGGGGTCACGTTCGCCGTCCGGCCCGGTCACCGGCGGCGGTGGCGATAGTCACCCTCACCACCCGCGCCCCGGACGGGCCGCAGGTGGAGCACTCGCGCTCGGTCCGGCGCAGCGCGCGACCGCAACGGCGGTCCCGGGAGATTGTCCACATCTGTGGATAATTGTGTGGAAATACCCTGTGAATGGCATATTCGTAGGGCCGACGGTGCCACGCCGCAGCCGGAAGAGGGGGTTCCGGGCAGCGCCCCGGGCGCCGTATCCGTCGGATGCGGCAGGTTCGGTGAGCGACGTATGCGGTGTCACTGGAACGAACCAGTACAGTAGACGCACCGCGAGCCCCGGACGTCTGCGCCGAGCAACCGACTCCCGGGGAGGACACTGGATGGACGACGAGCAGAACGTACTGGCCACCGTGTGGCCGGAGGTGGTCACCGAGTTGACCACCGGCTCGCCCGACGGTGCCATCGGCGCGGTGACCCGGGCCCAGCAGGCCTGGCTCAAATTGGTGAAACCGCTGATGGTCGTCCAGGGTTTCGCACTGCTCTCGGTTCCGTCCTCGATCGCCCAGGAAGCAATCGAACGCGATCTACGTGAGCCCATCCTGCGCTCGCTGGGTCGCAGGCTCGGCCCGCAGGTGGAAGGCCTCGGCGTTCGGATCGCCGCGCCGTTACCCACCGCCGGGTCCGAACCCGGCCCACCGCGGCATGCCCGGATGACCAGTCGCCCCGAGCCCGTCACCCCCCGGCCGGAGCCCTTCGGCGGCAACGGTCCGGGCCGGGCGCCGACCGGTTTCACCCCCGCGGCGACCGAACCGCCGTGGCGCCCCGAACCGATCCGGGAGCCCGAGGCCGGTGCTTATCCCGCGCGTGGCCTCGCGCGCGGTCCCGATTTTCCGGGTGGGCCGAGGCAGCCCGACGAGTCCCGCTTCCCGGCCGCGGAGTTCTCGCACGAAGCCGAACTGCCGTTGACCGGTGAACTGCCCCGTAATCCCACCCGCCCACGCGGTCCGGAACCCGCCGGTGCCGACCCCGTGCGGCGTTCGACACTGCCCGAGTTGCCACACGGTGCGGATTCCGCACCGGGCGCCGAGTACCGCACGCACGACAACGACTTCGCCCGCGGTTCGGCCGACTCGCACGAGTCGGACCCGCCGACCGTGGAAACCTATGCCACGCCCCGGGCATACCCCCGCGACTATCCGCCCGCGGCCGAGTACACCCGGGAACCGGAGTACGAACGGGAACGCGAGTATCCACGCGCCGACTATCCCGACAGCTACGCGTCCGCCCGCACCGACCTCGGCGAAACTGTGGGCAACGGCCGGGAACCGGGCGTCGCGGCCCGGGAGCCGGTAGCCGATATCGACCCGACCCTGCCGCCGCGCCGAACAGCCCGACCGGCTCAGGAAACACTTTTCGCACCCGATATCCCGGCCGCCGATACCGCGCCGCGGGATCCGCTGCGCGACCCCGACCGCGACAGCCTGCGGGAAAGCGTCCGCGATTCGGGTATCGATCCGGCACCGGACAACCACCGCGACGACGAAACGGTGGTCAATGTCCGGGATTCCTGGCCGACTTTCTTCGCCAAGTCGTCCGATGCCGGTGATACGGCCAAACCGTCGGCGAGCCTGAACGCCAAGTACACCTTCGAAACGTTCGTCATCGGCGCGTCCAATCGTTTCGCCCACGCCGCGGCGGTTGCCATCGCCGAGGCGCCCGCCCGCGCCTACAACCCGTTGTTCGTCTGGGGTGCGTCCGGCTTGGGTAAGACCCATCTGCTGCATGCCGCCGGCCATTACGCGCAGCGGTTGTTCCCGGGAATGCGGGTCAAGTACGTCTCCACCGAGGAATTCACCAACGACTTCATCAACAGTCTGCGTGACGACCGGAAGGTGGCGTTCAAACGCCGTTACCGCGAAACCGACATCCTGCTGGTCGACGATATCCAGTTCATCGAGGGCAAGGAAGGTATCCAGGAGGAGTTCTTCCATACCTTCAACACGCTGCACAACGCGAACAAGCAGATCGTGGTGTCCTCGGATCGGCCGCCGAAGCAGCTGGCAACCCTCGAGGAGCGGCTGCGGACCCGGTTCGAATGGGGCCTGATCACCGATGTACAACCACCGGAACTGGAAACCCGTATCGCGATCCTGCGCAAGAAGGCGCGGATGGACCGCCTGGACGTACCGCACGATGTGCTGGAGTTGATCGCCAGCCGGGTCGAACGCAATATCCGCGAACTCGAGGGCGCGTTGATCCGGGTCACGGCGTTCGCCTCGTTGAACGGCCAGCCATTGGATCAGTCGGTGGCCGAGGTGGTGCTGCGTGATCTGATGCCCGAATCGCAGGACGTCGAGATCACCGCGTCGACGATCATGGGCGTCACCGCCGAGTACTTCAATACGTCGATGGAGGAGCTGACCGGGCCGGGTAAGGCTCGCCCGCTGGCTCAGGCCCGCCAGATCGCGATGTATCTGTGCCGGGAACTCACCGATCTCTCCCTGCCGAAGATCGGCCAAGCTTTCGGCCGTGACCACACGACGGTCATGTACGCGGAGAAGAAGGTCCGCAAGGAGATGTCGGAGCGGCGCCGGGTCTACGACCAGGTTCAGGAACTCACCGCCCGTATCAAACAGCGCTCCCGCTGATTCGCCTGCGGGTGGCGGGTACTGTCGCCCCGCTGCGGCGGTAACTCGTCCTCTGCTCACTACGCGGCGCGGGTGCCGACTCGAGCGCGATCCTCTCCAGCCGTGTGCACACTGTGGCGAGGCAACTCGGTTCGCCGCGGCCCCGGTCCACACCGCATCCTCCGGACCGCTGTGATGCGGGCGCGGCGGGAGCTTCGCGGTCGAGCGGGACTCGCGCCACGGTGGCGCCGATCCACCGACCAGACCGGTGAGATAGCGCCGAACCCGAGCCCGTACACGCAGAGGGCGCACACTCCCGAACCCGAACCCGGCGACCCGACCTGCGGCTGAGAAGGCTCCCGCCGCACGTAGGCGCCGACTGTGCGGTGCTGTTAGGGCCGGAAGGTGTGTGGCCGCCGGTATCAGCCCGGAAACCGGAGTCCAGTTGCCCTCCAGGCAGATATGGGGGGTATGGGGGTATCCGAACCGTTCCATGTCCCGGGTGCCGAGCCGACCGCAGCCCGCCCGGCACTCCCGGAGGCTTTCGATGGTGGAAGTTCCGCTGTCGCAGGCGGCTTCGCGAGACCGTGCCGAGAGTGGTCAAAAGGGGCCGCGGGGCGGTCTGGGCGCATCGCGGGCGTGTCGGAAATACTCACAGGTGTGTCGCTAACACCCTGTTAACGCTTTGACCAGCGGCTTTGGGATGCAATCGGCTGTGGAATCCACAGGTTATCCACTGCTCCATCCACAGTGTTGGGGCCGTCGGGTGCGTAAGTTGTCCACAGCCTGTTTATCCACAGTTTCCACAGGCGATTTCATCCACACCCACTGAACAGCGCTCTTCCGGTCAGAGGCCTGGGGACAGCCTGTGGATTCCTCGAGGATTCCTCGAGGAATCCACAGGTTATCCACCGATTCGTACACAGTGTGTACAACTGCCCGGATTCTGGGGACCAACGTGGGGATGAACTGTGGACGCTGTGTGGACAACAAATCCTGTCCACAGGCTGCCCCGATTCATCCTCGAGTTATCCCATGGCAGTCCACAGGCAGACACGCCGTCTGAGCTGGTCAAACGACGGAAATCCACAGTTTCCACAGGGCCTATTACTACCCCTGTTCTTCATCTAGAAAATTTCTCTTGAAAACAGGATGTGTGGACAAGTCTCGAACGCACCGCACGAACGAAGTCGGTCCCGGAACCACACACGGACGGGCGGGAGCGGACTCCGGGACACTCGGCACGTCCCTCACTGCCCCTGGGGCGCATGCGCCTTCTCGCGCTCCAGGCCCGAGCGCCGAGCGGCACCAACCGGTCACGCGCGACCACCACCCGCCGAGCTTCCCCGTCAGTGCACACCGCGGGCGGAACACGTACTCCGGAGTTGTTCACAGCTCTGCTCCGGTACATCTGTGGACGAACCCGTACTTCGCCGATCAGCAGACTGTGCACAGCGGCGCGCAACACGCCCGCGAGTTACCCGGACCCGTTGTGGGCTGGTCCGGTGCCGGTGCGACGACGTATCCTCCACACGGAGGGGCGGCCGATCCAGTGCGGCGAAACGGGGTACGGTCTTAAGTCGGTCGTGTGCCAGAATTCTCCGGCGGTCGGCCGGCGCCGCGGCCGCCGTAACATCGCCGTGCGGCGGAATCGGCGCGGCGGGATACACGGGGCAGCACAGCCACCGATCCACACTGAACGGGAGAGGACACCTCGGGCGATGGACCTTGCAGGCATGAAGTTTCGGGTCGCGCGTGAGGATTTCGCGGAATCGGTCGCATGGGTGGCGCGCAGTCTGCCGTCTCGCCCGCCGGTCCCGGTTCTCGGCGGAGTCCTGCTGGTTGCGGACGACGACGGGCTGACCGTCTCCGGATTCGACTACGAGGTATCGGCTCAGATGCGGGTGGCCGCCGAGGTCGCCGGACCGGGCAAAGTGCTGGTCTCCGGCAAGCTGCTGGCCGATATCACCAAGGCGCTGTCGAACAAGCCGGTGGACGTCTCCGTCGACGGCAGCCGCGTGCTGATCCAGTGCGGTAGTGCCAAGTTCTCCCTGCCCACGATGCCGGTCGAGGATTATCCCCAGTTGCCCGAGGTCCCGCAGTCCAGCGGGCAGCTGGTAGTGGATGTGTTCGCCGAGGCCGTGGGCCAGGTCGCCATCGCGGCCGGGCGCGACGATACGTTGCCCATGCTGACCGGTATCCGGGTCGAGATCGAGGGCCCGCAGGTGGTGCTGGCGGCGACCGACCGGTTCCGGCTTGCCGTGCGCCATATCCAGTGGCAGCCCGCCCGTACCGATATCGAAACCGCAGTGCTGATCCCTGCCCGTACCCTCTCCGAAGCCGCCAAAACGCTCGGTGCCTCCGATCAGCCGGTTCAGCTCTCGCTGGGCTCCGGTGCGGGCGCAGACGGCCTCCTGGGCATCGTCAACGGTGGCCGCCGGACCACCACCCGGCTGCTCGACGCCGAATTCCCGAAGTTCCGTCAGCTGCTGCCCAAGGAGCACACGTCGATCGCCACCCTGGCGGTGGCCGGTCTCACCGAGGCGATCAAACGTGTCGCGCTGGTGGCCGAGCGCGGTGCCCAGGTGCGGCTGGAGTTCTCCCCCGAGGGTTTGCAGTTGTCGGCGGGTGGCGACGATGCCGGCCGGGCCGAGGAATGGCTGACCGCCGACTTCCGGGGCGAGCCGTTGACCATCGCCTTCAACCCCGGGTATCTCATCGACGGCCTGTCCGCCCTGCGCTCGGACCGGGTCACCTTCGGGTTCACCACGCCGAGCCGGCCCGCTGTCCTGCTCCCGGCCCGTGAGGAGGAGCCGGAACCGCTCGAGAGCGGTGCGTATCCGGCCCTGGACAGTGATTACATCTACCTGCTGATGCCGGTCCGGTTGCCGGGCTGAGCGGGCGTGGGTTCGGCAGCGCTTCGCCGGCGCCGATCCACGCCGGCCGCCGGGGTGCCCGTGACCGCCTCGATCGCGAGGCCCGGGCAGAGCGATATCTCCGCAAACCCGCGCCGCGACCTGCGTCGACGCAAGTTATCCACAGCTGTGGATAACTTCGCGAGTGCCTGCTGGATGGTGTGAACTGGTGCATATTCGTGCTCTGACCTTGTATGACTTCCGTTCCTGGGAACATGCTGAGATCGAGTTATCCACAGGCCCTACGGTTTTCCTGGGGGCAAACGGCAACGGTAAGACCAACCTCCTGGAGGCCCTCGGCTATCTGTCGACGCTCGGGTCACACCGGGTATCCGCCGACACCCCGCTCATCCGTACCGGCGCCGAACGGGCTCGGATCGGCGCCAATGTGATCAACCTGGGCCGGGAGTTGCGCGTCGATGTAGAGCTCAACCGCGGCACCGCGAACCGGGCGCAGATCAACCGGTCGCCCGTGCGCCGGCCACGCGAAATCCTGGGCATCCTGCACACGGTGCTGTTCGCCCCGGAAGACCTGGCGCTGGTGCGCGGCGACCCGGGGGAGCGCCGCCGCTTCCTCGACGAGTTGTGCACCGCGCGCCGGCCCGGCCTGGCCGGTGTCCGCGCCGATTACGACCGGGTACTACGGCAGCGGTCGGCGCTGCTGAAAACCGCGGGCCGGCCGGGCAGGGCCGATCTCGGCACACTCGATGTGTGGGACGGCCACCTGGCCGGACACGCATCGGTTCTGCTCGCCGAACGGCTACGCCTGGTGCACGATCTGCACCCGTATGTCACTCGCGCCTATGCAGCGCTGGCCCCCGAATCGCGCCCGGCGACCGTTGGGTATCGCAGCGCCGCGCTTCCGGCCGGACTACTCGATCCGGCGCGTGAGCCGCACACCGACGATCCTGCGTTACTCGAACAGGTGCTGCTCGAGGAGATCGCCCGGGCGCGTTCCAAGGAACTCGACCGAGGTGTCTGCCTGGTCGGCCCGCACCGCGACGACCTGGATCTCCTGCTCGGCGAGACGGCCGCCAAGGGGTTCGCCAGCCACGGGGAGTCCTGGTCGTTCGCGCTGGCTCTGCGCCTCGCGGCGTTCGAATTGCTGCGGGCCGGTGGATCCGAACCCGTGCTGCTGCTGGACGATGTCTTCGCCGAACTCGACCGCCGCCGCCGGACCGCCCTCGCCGCGGTCGCGGCCGATGCGGAGCAGGTACTGATCACCGCCGCTGTGCCCGAGGATGTGCCCGGCGAGCTGGCCGGGACCACCCTGCGGGTGACGACCACCGGTGACCCCGAACACCGGATCTCCGCAGTCGCCGATGAACCTGTACCGGAGTCTGCGCAGCCTGGCGGGGAGAACCCGCCGCAGCCGGTTGCCGGCGAACGGTGAGCACAGTGAACACGCAGCGGCCGGTACCTTGCACCCGGGCCGGGGCATTCGTAGAGTGAGCCGATACGCCGGGCCGTTATCCCCCGTCCGGCTCCTAGTGCACAGTTATCCACAGCCTGTGGATAACTTGTCGGCCCAGGTCGTCGGCCCGCACCCGGGTCTCGACTCGGTGTGATCGGCGGCAACATGCGCCGGCAATCGAAATACCCGCCCTGAACAGGGATTATGTCCTGGGATAGGGCGTATGTCCGATTATGGAGAGGCGATCCCGAGGTAGCACCTCCGGATGTGCACAACTCGAGCAGATGCCGGCCGACCCTGGGGATAACTCGGCTGGTGAGCGGAGCGCAACGATGACCGACCGGCCCGGAAATCCCGGTGGCGCCGTACCGCCGGCCGAACCGGAGTTGCGCGGAATCGACCTGGCCCGCCGTGCGCTCGAAGAGGCTCGCGCCGCCGCGCGAGCGAGTGGCAAATCCGTGGGCCAGGGGCGGTCGTCACCCCGCCGGAGCTCCCGCAGCGGAGCCCGCCGGCGTAGTGGTTGGTCGGGGCCGCGTCCCGACGAACGCGATCCGCAACCGTTGTCCAAACTCGCGACCTCCATCGCGCGTAGCCGTGGCTGGTCCACCAAGGTGGCCGAGGGGACGGTATTCGGGCACTGGTCCGGTGTGGTGGGCGAGGATATCGCCGCGCATGCGAAACCGGTGAAACTCGAGAACGGTGTGCTGAGCGTGGCGGCCGAGTCCACGGCCTGGGCCACCCAGCTGCGGTTGCTGCAGGCGCAGTTGCTCGCGAAGATCACCGCGGCCGTCGGGCCCGGGGTGGTCCGCTCATTGCGTATCTCGGGGCCGACCGCACCGAGCTGGCGTAAAGGCGAACGGCATATCCGCGGCCGGGGTCCGCGTGACACCTACGGGTAGCCCTGTTTCGCCTGCACCGTGGGCCGCGCGAGCCGGATGCCTTCAGTGAACTCTGAGGACGAATCTGATGGTCCGAAAACGGTCGCTTCGCGAGGGGACCCGTGCCGGTCCGATTTCTCCCATCCTGGGAGCTGTCAGGGGTGTCGCAGATGCACTGTAAGTTGGGCTGCGAAGTAAGATGGAAACGTAAATCAGCGGCGATACCTTCGGCGCGTTGTGTGCAGCCCTCTTATCTGTGCCGGGCCCACGTGCGCTGTCCCACCGCCGTCCCGGGGAACAGCAAGTAAGGAGAGCTACCGACCAGTGGCTGCCAAAGACTCCAAAGCATCAGGTTCGAGTGCATCGAACAAACAAGATTACGGTGCCTCCTCCATCAAGGTCCTGGAAGGCCTCGAGGCGGTGCGGCTGCGCCCGGGCATGTACATCGGCTCCACCGGCGAGCGTGGCCTGCACCACCTGATCCAGGAGGTTGTGGACAACTCGGTCGACGAGGCGATGGCCGGATACGCGACCAAGATCGAGGTCACGCTCCTCGCCGACGGTGGCGTCCAAGTCGTCGACGACGGTCGCGGAATCCCGGTGGCCATGCACGACCAGGGCATCCCGACCATCGAGGTCGTCATGACCCAGCTGCATGCCGGCGGCAAATTCGACTCCGATTCCTACGCCGTGTCCGGCGGTCTGCACGGTGTCGGTATCTCGGTCGTCAACGCGCTGTCGAGCCGGCTCGAGGCCGAGGTCGATACCGACGGCTACCACTGGAGCCAGACCTACAAGGACGCCGTTCCCGGCCCGCTGGTACAGGGAGAACCGACCAAGGCCACGGGAACCACCATCCGGTTCTGGGCCGATCCCGCAATATTCGAGACCACCACCTACAACTTCGAGACGATCTCGCGGCGCCTGCAGGAAATGGCCTTCTTGAACAAGGGCCTGACCATTGTGCTGACCGACGAGCGGGTCAGCGCCACCGAGGTCACCGACGAAATGGTGAGCGAGACCGCGGAAGCACCCAAGCACGACGAGGGCGGCGAAAAGCCGGCGGTCGAGCACAAGGTGAAGGCCCGGACATACCACTACCCCGGCGGCCTCGAAGATTTCGTCCGGCATATCAACCGGACGAAGCAGCCGATTCACAATTCGGCCGTCTCGTTCAACGGTAAGGGCCCCGGGCACGAACTCGAGGTCGCGATGCAGTGGAACTCGGGGTACTCCGAATCGGTCCACACCTTCGCCAACACGATCAACACCCATGAGGGCGGCACCCACGAAGAGGGTTTCCGGGCGGCGCTGACGACCGTGGTCAACCGGTACGCCAAGGAGAAGAAACTCCTCAAGGACAAGGACGGCAACCTCACCGGTGACGATATCCGTGAAGGTCTGGCCGCGATTGTCAGCGTGAAGGTCAGTGAGCCCCAGTTCGAGGGCCAGACGAAGACCAAGCTGGGTAATACCGAGGTGAAGTCGTTCGTGCAGCGTGCCTGCAACGAACATCTCGCGCACTGGTTCGAGGCGAACCCGGCGGATGCCAAGACCATCGTCAACAAGGCGGTGTCCTCGGCGCAGGCCCGGCTCGCCGCCCGTAAGGCGCGGGAGCTGGTGCGGCGTAAGAGCGCCACCGATATCGGTGGCCTGCCGGGCAAGCTGGCCGACTGCCGGTCCAAGGATCCGAGCAAGTCCGAGATCTACATCGTCGAGGGTGATTCCGCCGGCGGGTCGGCCAAATCCGGCCGCGACTCGATGTATCAGGCGATCCTCCCGCTGCGCGGCAAGATCATCAATGTCGAGAAGGCCCGGATCGACAAGGTCCTCAAGAACGCCGAGGTCCAGGCGATCATCACTGCCTTCGGCACCGGTATCCACGACGAATTCGATATCGCCAAACTGCGCTATCACAAGATCGTGCTGATGGCCGATGCCGATGTCGACGGCCAGCATATTTCGACGCTGCTGCTGACTCTGCTGTTCCGTTTCATGCGTCCGCTGATCGAACAGGGGCATGTGTACTTGGCCCAGCCGCCGCTGTACAAGCTGAAATGGCAGCGCTCCGAGCCCGAATTCGCGTATTCGGACCGGGAACGCGACGGCCTGCTGGAAGCGGGTCTGGCGTCCGGGAAGAAGATCAACAAAGACGACGGTATCCAGCGGTACAAAGGCCTCGGCGAGATGAATCCGAAGGAGCTGTGGGAAACCACCATGGATCCCTCGGTCCGGGTCCTGCGTCAGGTGACGCTGGACGATGCGGCAGCCGCCGACGAGCTGTTCAGCGTCCTGATGGGTGAGGATGTCGCCGCTCGTCGCAGCTTCATCACTCGTAATGCCAAGGACGTCCGCTTCCTCGACGTGTAGGCCCGGCGGTTTCGCCCGCAGCGCACACCACGCGCGGCTTCCGCCGTATATCGCCAGTACCTAGGAGATCGAATGACCGATACAACCTTGCCGCCGGAGAGCGCGGGCGACCGGATCGAGCCGGTCGATATCCAGCAGGAGATGCAGAACAGCTATATCGATTACGCGATGAGCGTGATCGTGGGCCGCGCCCTGCCCGAGGTCCGCGACGGCCTCAAACCGGTGCACCGCCGAATCCTGTACGCGATGCACGACAACGGATACCGGCCCGACCGTAGTTACGTGAAATCCGCGCGCCCGGTCGCCGACACCATGGGTAATTACCATCCGCACGGCGACTCGGCCATCTACGACACCCTGGTGCGGATGGCGCAGCCGTGGGCGATGCGGTACCCGCTGGTCGACGGCCAGGGCAACTTCGGCAGCCGCGGTAACGACGGTGCGGCCGCCATGCGTTACACCGAGTGCCGGCTCACGCCGCTCGCGATGGAACTGCTGCGCGAAATCGACCACGACACCGTCGATTTCATCGCGAACTACGACGGTAAGACCCAGGAACCGGTCGTTCTGCCCAGCCGTGTGCCGAATATGCTGATGAACGGCAGCAACGGCATCGCGGTCGGCATGGCGACCAATATTCCGCCGCACAACCTCAACGAGCTGGCCGAGGCCATCTATTGGGCGCTGGACAACCACGAAGCCGACGAAGAAGCCACGCTGGCGGCCTGTATGGAGCGGGTGAAGGGTCCGGACTTCCCGACCTCCGGCCTGATCGTCGGGACCCAGGGCATCCACGACGCCTACACCACCGGACGCGGTTCCATCAAGATGCGCGGTGTGGTGGAGATCGAAGAGGACGCCCGCGGCCGCACCACCATCGTCATCACCGAGCTGCCGTACCAGGTCAATACCGATAACTTCATCAACGCGATCGCCGAGCAGGTCAAGGACGGCCGGATCGCCGGGGTCTCCGATATCCACGACGAATCGTCGGATCGGGCCGGTCTGCGCATCGTGGTCACGGTCAAACGGGACGCGATCGCGAAGGTCGTGCTGAACAACCTGTACAAGCACACCCAGCTGCAGACCAGTTTCGGCGCGAATATGCTCTCCATCGTCGAGGGCGTGCCCCGGACGCTGCGGCTGGACCAGATGATCCGGCTGTACGTCGCCCACCAGCTCGAAGTGATCATCCGGCGCACCCGTTACCTGCTGCGCAAGGCCGAGGAGCGGGCTCATATCCTGCGCGGCCTGGTCAAGGCGCTGGATCAGCTCGACGCCGTTATCGCGCTGATCCGGCGGTCGGCCAATACCGAGACCGCGCGTACCGGCCTGATGGAACTGCTGGATATCGACGAAACCCAGGCGACCGCCATCCTGGATATGCAGTTGCGTCGGCTGTCGGCGCTGGAGCGGCAGAAGATCGTCGACGAACTGGCCAAGCTCGAGGCCGAAATCGCCGATCTGAAGGACATTCTGGAAAAGCCGGAACGTCAGCGCGCGATCGTCCGCGACGAACTCGCCGAGATCGTCGAACGCTACGGCGACGACCGCCGGACAGTGATCGTTTCCGCCGACGGCGATGTCGCCGACGAGGATCTGATCGCCCGTGAGGACGTGGTCGTCACGATCACCGAGACCGGGTACGCGAAACGCACGAAGACCGATCTGTACCGCAGCCAGAAGCGGGGCGGCAAGGGTGTGCAGGGCGCGGGCCTGAAACAGGACGATATCGTCCGGCACTTCTTCGTGACCTCCACCCACGACTGGTTGTTGTTCTTCACCAACAAAGGCCGGGTGTACCGGGCCAAAGCATATGAATTGCCGGAGGCCAACCGCACAGCTCGCGGGCAGCACGTGGCGAATCTGCTGGCTTTCCAGCCGGACGAGAAGATCGCTCAGGTGATCCGGATCAAGTCCTACGAGGATGCGGCCTACCTGGTGCTGGCCACGCAGAAGGGCCTGGTCAAGAAGTCGCGGCTGGTGGACTTCGATTCCAACCGCAGCGGTGGCATCGTGGCGGTGAATCTCCGCGACAACGACGAATTGGTCGGCGCCGTACTGTGTTCCGCCGAGGACGATCTGCTGCTGGTATCGGCGCAGGGACAGTCGATCCGTTTCTCCGCCACCGATGAGGCGTTGCGCCCGATGGGCCGGGCCACCTCGGGGGTGCAGGGCATGCGGTTCAACGCCGAGGACGCGCTGCTATCGCTGAATGTCGTCCGCGACGGGACATACCTGCTGGTCGCGACGTCCGGTGGTTATGCCAAGCGCACCGCCATCGAGGAGTACACAGCCCAGGGACGCGGCGGAAAAGGTGTATTGACCATCCAGTTCGACGCCCGGCGTGGCACCCTGGTGGGAGCGCTCATCGTCGACGACGACGACGAGTTGTATGCGATCACGTCCAGCGGTGGGGTTATCCGCACTGCCGCCCGGCAGGTGCGTAAGGCCGGTAGGCAGACCAAGGGCGTGCGATTGATGAACCTCGGCGAGGGCGATACCTTGCTTGCGATCGCACGTAACGCCGACGAGCCCGAGCAGATCGACGGTGGCGATTCCCCCGAGCAGTAAACCCATATCGGCGGCAAAGAACGGATCCGAGGATTCCCATTGACCACTCCGAAACAGCCGAGCGACGAGCGGCAGCAGACGAACGGTGTGACCGAGAGGGTCACCCCGTCCCCGATTTCGCCGCGCCCGACCCAGCGGGCGGGCGATGCCGCAGACAACGACCAGGCCGGCGGTGGGCAGCCGGGCGGTAATGCATCCGGCGGCGCGCCCACCGATGGTTCCGCGCCCGAAAATCAGGAGCAGCAGGGCGGATTCGCGTCCGAATCGCGTAATTCCGGATCGCCGAACCCCGGCCCTCAGGGGTCCGGCGACCAGAAGCAGCAGTCCGGTGGCGGTAACGGTGGCGACCAGGGCCGGTTCCAGGAGGGCTGGTCGCAGTTGCCGCAGCGCGAGCCCCAGTCCAATCTGCCGCGACCGGGGCATACCCCGGTGGGTGGGGCCCAGCCGCGTTCGGTCGGGTTGAGCGGCGGGGTGACCAATGCCCGCACCACCAGCGATCTGGCGGCCAAGGCGGCCCGCAAGGAAGCCGCGATGGCCAAATCCGTTGGCCTGGACGGGCCTACTCGCAGTATCGCCCGGCCCGAGCTGGCCAAGGATATGCCCGATCTCTCCGAGATCCGGCATCCGCTGCCGCCCGAGCAGCACACCCCGCCGCCCGCCTACACCCCACCGGTGTCGTCGGGGCCCACGGCCTCGGCGGCGGCCCCTCGGGGGCTACCGCAGGCGGTGCTCGGTGGCGAACCGTTGCGGGCCACGGTGCAGGTCCGGCGGATCGATCCGTGGTCGACGCTGAAGATCACCCTGGTGATCAGTATCGCCATGTTCTTCGTCTGGATGATCGCGGTTGCGCTGCTGTACATGGTGCTGGCGGGTATGGGTGTCTGGGAGCGGCTCAACAGCACCTTCACCGATATGGTGTCGCCGGACAGCGGCTCGGTCGGGCTCATCGACGCCGGGACGGTCTTCGGTTATGCCGGCGTGATCGGGCTGATCAACGTGGTGCTGTTCACCGCGCTGGCGACCGTCGGAACGTTCATCTACAACCAGTGCTGCGATATGGTCGGCGGTATCCAGGTCACCCTGGCCGACCCCGACTGAATCCGGTCGACGCGGCGGCCGGTGCCCGGATGCGGGCACCGGCCGCCGGACAGGATTGGTGGAATCCCACCGGGGCTATGACCAGCAGTTTTGGTTGTAAGGCGGTCGTTCGGGTAGTCTCTGTTCTCGGCCGGTTCCGGTAGGAAAAGTCACCTTCTATCGGCGGTCGAAACCACGGGTCTATAGCTCAGGCGGTTAGAGCGCTTCGCTGATAACGAAGAGGTCGGAGGTTCAAGTCCTCCTAGACCCACTCTCTGCAATACATCGACGACCTCCACCGGAAACGGTTCGGAGGTCGTTTTCCTTTCCCTCCGAAACCGGCTCGTCCTCGGTACCGGAATCACCGGTCCTGGATGAGCCGGCGCCGTCCCACAGAGTTAGGCTGAAGAAATGAAATACGTTCTCACCATCGGAATTATCGCTGCGGTTCTCATCGGCATCAGCAAGCTGCGTAAGCGGGATGAGGCCGATATGTGGCACGAGGTCACCACTCGCTGACGTCGTTTCCGGCGGGCCGATCGCCCGCCGTTGATCACGGCCGGGCCAGCAGCTCGATAACCGAGGACACCTGTGCGGTGGACGGTGTCGGCAGATTGTCCCGGCCGTGGATCAATCCGAGGCCGATATAGACCATCGCGCCCGCGCGTATCCCGGCCTGGTTTTCGTCGAAACCCAGGTCCAGCATGGTCCGTTTGACGGTTTCGAAAACGCGCTGATCCAGGTTGCGTACCGCGGCCGCCACCTTCGGATTGCTGCGCGACCATTCCCGCACACTGGTCTCGACGATCCAGTGGCGTTGATCCACCAGCATGGCCGCCATTTTTTCGATCCGTTCCTCCACTGGGATCTCCGCGAAGGCGGCCATATCGCGTACGGTTCGGCTCTGTATCGCACTCCAACGGTCCGCCATGGCCGTCATGAGTTGCTCGATATCGTCGAAATGCCAGTAGAAGCTGCCTTTTGTGACGCCCAGTTCCTGGCACAGCCGCTGAATCTTGATGGCGCCGATCCCCTCGCGCGAGAGCAGATTCAGGGCGCCGTCGACCCAGTCGTCGTAGGAGAGCCGTGCGGTGCGCCGGCGTTGCCGCTGCTGCGCCTGGGCTTTTTTGGATTTCGGCCGACGCGGCGTGGCTCGGGCAGCGGGCGGTTCTGCGGCGTCGGAGCCCGCCGTTATCTTCTCCGACCGTTCGCCGCTGAGTCCCATACACCGATGGTAGGGGAGGCGTTCGGCGGGCTCGGAGGATCGGGTGATTACGTTGCCGCGGGCAGTCCACCGCATATCGCCGGGGGTGTAATTCCGGGGCAATATGACCTTCCGGTGTTCCATACGGTTGAGTACTGTTACTCCATACATTGAAGTATGGTCTGTGGCGGGAGCCGGCTCGTGGCAACGGTCAGGGCGCTGCCACGGGCCGGCTCGGCAGGGAGGACAGAGATGTCGATACCAGTGGTGACACCGGATACCGAAGACGCGGCCGTTCGATGCCCCGAGGGCTTCCGCTACTGGCAGGCACGGGCGAACCCGCGGGTACGGGCGGTGGAACGGCTGGTACGCGCTGTGACCGGTACCGACCTCTTCCCGGCCGATGAACAGGCGAAGGCGCTGTGCGCGGATATGTTCGCCGGAGACCCGGTGGCGGAACGGTTCGTCGCCGAGGTCATGCGCGCCGGCGACGACCGCGAGAACGGGCGGCGACTGCTCGAGACCGCACTGCGCGACGGTATCGACAGCATCACCGATCCACCGCCGTCGATGCGCGCGCTGTTCGACGAATTCGAAACCGTGCCCGATTGGGTGCGTCCGGAACTGGTCGAACGCGGGGCGGCGGTCTGGCGCCGGTGGGGCACCATGCTGTTCAGCTTCGCGGGCGCGGAAACCCTGGAGATGTACACCGAATCCGCCGTCGCCACCCCGCTTTCCCTGGCCGGTGGCTACGCCGGCGACAGCGCGCTGCGCCGATTCCTGGAAACCTGCCGGTTCTGGATGGATGTATCCCAGCCCGGCGCTCTGCTGACGCCCGGTTCGCAGGGCCGGGCCACCGCCTTGAAGGTGCGGATCATGCACGTTTCGGTGCGTGCGGGCGTAGAACGGCACCCTGAATGGGATACCGAACGGTGGGGTCTGCCGATCAGCCAGACCTACCAACTGCTGACACTGATCGCCGGTAGCACCATCCCCGGATTGGGGTTGTGGGCGCTCGGTTACCAAACCACTCCGGCGGAGTTCCGGGCGCTGCTGCACTTCCAGAAGTACATGGGTTATCTGCTCGGCGTCCGGCTCACCTGGCATCCGGAAACCGTGCCCGACACCCTGCGGGTCATGGCGATGACCTTGGTCGCCCGTGCCCACGACTCCGGCGAGCAGGGCGCCGAACTCATCGAGTCCTATCCGGCGGCCTTCGCGCCCCGCCCGGAGCAGCGCGGATTCGCCCGGCTGCGAGCGCACTACAACTATCGGATCAACTCCGCCTACTCTGCCCTGTACATGCTGCCCACCACCCGCCGGAAGTACCGGATGCCGGCGGCCTTGCCCTGGGTGCTGCTGCCGATCGCCCGGATTCCACTGGTCACCGCGGTGGAATTGGCGCGGCGAGTACCACCGATCGGACGTCTGCACGAAAAGGCGATGCTCTGGCATCGGGAGAACTGGTACCGCGAACAGATGCAGGGCCGCGAGGCGGAGTTCGAGGCCACCGGTGCCCTGCGCCGGTGAGCGACCGGTTCTCGCCGGGTAGGCTTGTTTGACGGTGTACGTGCCGGAACGCTACTGTTTCGCAGGCGACACATCGTGGTCGCAGGCATGCCCGGGGCCTTAGCTCAATTGGCAGAGCACTGCCTTTGCAAGGCAGGGGTTAGGGGTTCGATTCCCCTAGGCTCCACAGCGAACGCTCCCTACCTGCAAGTTCAGGTGGGGAGCGTTTTCTTTCGAGGCGAAACCGCCCGGATCCCTTGCTTACCCTTCAGGCCGGCGTGGACGCCCGGCCGTTGTCGCGCAACATCGTTGCGGTGCGCGTCAACTGGCGGCGCTCATCAGGTGGACGCGGTGCCGATCGCCCCATTCTTCCAATGGACGCAAGGCGCGGGCGAGGTCTTCGCCCAGCGCGGTGAGCGCGTATTCGACCCGGGGCGGGACCTCCGGATACACCTCGCGGTGCACGACTCCGGCCGCTTCCAGTTGACGGAGGTTCTCGGTCAGCACCTTTTCGCTGACCCCGGTCAGGGCGCGGTGGATCTGCCCGAAGCGCCGCGGGCCCGCCCCCAGGACCCACATCAGGTGCAGCTTCCACTTACCGCCGACCACGTCGATCGCCACCGACATACCACACACATCGTGATCTGCGTCACTCACTTCGGCCATTGCGACCTCCCGGCCTCGTTACGGACCTCGAGGTGAGTAACCCCACCCGAGCGTACGTTCTTGTCCACATTACCTGCGGGAACGAGTATCGGTTCCGGCGCCGACAAGTTGTTCGACCACTCGATGGAAGAGGGAATCCGATGTCTCAGCAGAACACTCGGTCGGTCAGCGTGATCGGCTTGGGCCCGATGGGGCAGGCCATGGTGCGGGCTTTCCTGGCGGCGGGTATCGAGGTCACCGTATGGAATCGCAGCCCCGAGAAGGCCGAAGCCATGGTCGAGGCGGGTGCGCGCCGGGCCGCGACGGTGGCCGAGGCGCTGGCCGCGGGCGAGGTGACCGTCCTGAGTTTGACGCATTACGCCGCGATGTACGACGTACTCGGTCAGGCGACCGGCGCATTGCGGGGGAAGGTGATCGTGAATCTGTCGTCGGATTCACCGGAGAACGCCCGCGAGGGCGGACAGTGGGTGCGTTCGCACGGAGCCCGGTTCCTCTCCGGGGGTTTCATGTCGGCGGGCGACAATATCGCCCACCCGGCGTCGTACATCTTCTACAGCGGGCCGCGGGATGTTTTCGATGCCCACGCCGAACTGTTGCGGCCGCTGAGTCCGCAGGAGTATCTGGGGGAGGATGACGGGTTGGCGCAGGTGTTCTACCAGGCGCTGCTGATCGTTTTCCATCCGTGGATGCTTGCCTTCGATCAGGCTCTGGCCTTGATCCAGCGCTCCGGCAACGATATCGACCGATTCCTGCCGTATGCGCTGCGGTCTGCGGAGGCTTATCCGTTCTTCATGGCCGAGTACGCGGCGGCCGCCCGGAAGGGCGGGTGGGGCGATCTCGCAGCCTTCGCGATGATGGATGCCGGCGCGCAACACATCATCGATGCCAGCGAGGAGGCCGGTGTGGACGCCACACTGTCCCGTACCGCGCAGGGCCTCTGGCGCCGGGCGCGGACGGCCAGTGCCGAAGCCGGGCGCCCGGTCTCGGTTTTCGAGTTGATGACGGGTTCGGCCTCCTGATTCCGGGCGCGGTACGCGGTTTCGACTCGCTGCGAGTACGACCCGGCTGCGGGCCGGGTCTCAGCGGCTGTCGTTGCCGTCCGCTCGCCGTGCCTTCTGCGTGATCTCCGCGGCGTACTCCTGATGACCGACCCCGGGGAGTTGTTCGAGGGTGAGACCTTCGATATCCCACCGGGGGCGAGCGTCGGCGATGAAACGGATGGCATCGCGCACGAACCGCCGGCCGGCCGGCTTGCCGATATGCGCGGAGGGGGTGTGCAGGCGGAACCAGCCGAGGAGATCCCCGGCGGTGCCGTCGATTCCGGTGGCGGTGACAGGGTCGTCCGAATCGCCGGTATCCGGGAGCAGCAGACTGGTGGGGGAGACCCCGAGTGCGACCGCGAGCGCCATCAGGTCGTCCACATCGACCCGGCGTTCGCCACGCTCGATCCGCGACAGCCCCAGTACTGGGATGGGCCGGTCGAGGGCCTCGAGCCTGCGCGCGAGATCGGCATACCCCAGGTTCATCAGAGTGCGGTAGCGGAGGATGTTCTCCCGGACAGTATCCCCTGTGGGGCCGAGCGGGTTCTTCTTGATCACCACCTGACCAGGGTTATCTATCGAAATGATCGCGTCAAGAATCAGTTCGATAGGTCGCTCGATCGGCATCCGCGCGCCGCCGGTCGAGCGCCCCTATCACTTCGATCGCATCGAAATGATAGGAAGCAAGATCCTTTCGATAGCCTTAAGAACTGCCGTCAACTCGAGCGGATCAACAGCAGAGCAGCCTGCGGGGTCGGTTCCCATCCGGCGGGTGCCCGGACGAAACGCATATCGACGGTGAAACCGGCGGCTTCCGCAGCCGCGGCCGCCTCCTCGGGAACGATCCGGTGGAAATCCAGCGAGACCGGGAACCCGAACCCCTCGTCGTAATGCTCGATCTCGGTGCCCGCTTGGAACCCGAGCAGCACACGTCCGCCCGGCCGCAGTACCCGGTGGAATTCGGCCAGGACCCCGGGGCGCGCGGCAGGGGGGATGTGGATCAGGGAGTACCAGGCGACCACAGCCGCCAGCGAGCCATCGGGGATGTCGAGCGCGGTCATGGAACCGACGTCGAATCGGATATCGGGACGGTGGCGCCGGGCCAGCTCGACCATGACCGGGGACAGGTCGATTCCGCGTATCGACACACCGTGCTCGGAAAGGAAACCGGTGACCCGGCCGGGGCCGCAGCCGATATCGATGACCGGTTCGCCCGGCCCGACCACCTCGGCGAAGGCCGCGAGTATCGCTCGCTGCCAAGGGCTCGCTTCGAGCTCTCCGGCGAAATTTTCGGCGTATGCCGCCGCGATGGCGTCGTAGCCGGTGCGAGTGTCGGTGAGGAAAGATGCTTCTGGCACAGAGGCACCGTACCGGCGTGCCGATGGCGCCCTTCGTGACGTCAACGGACACGGCGCGTACGTTTGATGGTGTCGACCAAGACATCACGAGTGGAGAAGACCTGGTAATGACCCCTTCGGAGTCTGCCGCGCCCGGCATCGACCGATCGGATTGGAGACGGGGGAGAGTCTTCTGGTTCGACTCCGAGAAAGGGTTCGGCTATATCAAGCCCGACGACGGGACCGAACAGGTCTTCGTGGAGTACCGGTGCATCGAAACCGACGGCTACCGGACCCTGCACGCCGGCCAACCGGTGATGTTCGTGAGCATGGCCCGGCCCCGCGGCCATGAAGCGGTGACGGTTCGTCCGGCCGCCGGCCTACCCGATCCCGGCGTCGAAGCCGAATCGGCCTGAAAGTGCCGGACGGCGCTCAGCGGCGTATCCCCATGGCGCCGCAGACAGGGACGGGCCATTCGGCCACATCGGCTGCGAGTTCACGATCGATGGCGGTGGCGATATCGGCCGCGAAAGCGGTGGCCGCTCTAGTGCGCAGATCCACATGGATCGCGGTGATCTCGAGTGTGCAACTGAGGCGCCGGGTGGTGTCGTTCACCAGCATGGCGACCACATGCACCACCTTGTCGGATCGATCCACGCCCCGCACATAGACCGAAACTTCTTCGCCGATCCGGGTTTCGGCGTAGTAGCGGATGTGATGCTCGGCGGTGAAGAAGCCGGTGCCGCGGCTCGCGCGGTATTCGTCGGTGATGCCGATACGTTCGAAAACCTGTCCACCGGCTTCGACACACAGATCGAAATAGTGCCTGATATTCATATGGTCGTTCTCGTCCCGGAAACTCTCGGGGACGCTGATCGGGCCGAGTTCGCGCGGCAGCCGGACCACCTGTTCGTAGTCGGGAAGTGTGGTCGTACTGCTGGTCACGGTCGGTGCTCCTGTCGAACTCGGCTCGTTCCGAAGTGTATCGATGCAGCAGCAGGCCCCCGGATGAGGTTCTCCTCCGGGGGCCTTTCGCCGTCGATCAGAGCGGCCGGATATCGATGATCTTGCGGAGCCGGGCCTTATCGCGTTCGAGTTTGCGGGCTTCGTAGGCGATCGGGAAGTAGCGCAACCGCTCCGGCAGCAACGGGACCAGCCGGGCGATGAACCAGCCGAGGATACGCAGTTTGCGCTCATCGGATTCGGTCCAGGTGAGTCCCAGTTTGCGCCGTGCCGCCTCGGGCGTGGTGCCGACGGTGACGAAGTGCTGCATCCGGCCGAACGGACCGGTCACCGCGCGCCACACCGGACGTAGGGCGCGGGGTAGCTGGGTCGGTGGGGCGATCGTCCGGATGACCTTCAGGTAGTCCTTTGCGGTCTGGGTGGCTTCCAGATGGTTTTCCACCTGGTCCGCGAAGAACTTCTCGAAGTCGGCGTAGGACGCCGGCAGCTCCTTGGGCGGTACGTAGAAGTTCCGCATCAGCTGCAGAGTCTCGCGATAGTAGTCTTCCTTCTCCGCGCCGGTCAGCGGCCGTTTCGCGAAGTATTCGGCATTCTCGGCGAAGGCGAAGGTCCCGGTGTGCAGCACCCAGGCCCAGGGGCCGCTGGACAGGGCGGTGTGCCGTTTCCCGTCGGCGTCGGTGGTGTTGAGGGTGGCGTGCATCTTGCGTAACCGGTCGGTTTCGCCGAGAGATTCCTCGCCGCCGTAGGTCCACATCATCACCGCGGACAGGCTGCGCAGCGCGCGGCCGATGGGGTCGGTGCGGAAGGTGGAGTGGGCATCGACCACCGCGGAGATCGAGGGCTCCATGGTCTGCAACAGGAAAGCCGAGCCCGCAGTCAGCGAGAAGGTGATCAGTCCGACTTCTTCCCAGGTGCGGGTGCCGGGACCGAACGGCCGGCGCTCGGCCGGAGCATGGGTGTCGATGGCTGCGACGTCTACGGACGCGGTCATGCGGATCTCCCTTGATCTACTGCATCGATCTAATGAGACGATGATACTCCAAATCTCTCACCATTGCGGCGCTGGTGATCGTGCAGTGCGCTCGGAAGGGTGCCCGGAAAGTGGATTCTTTTCGGAAAACCCGGATGTCGCGCGATATGACAGCGGGCCCGGACATGAGAGCGGGCCTCGGCGAAGGGGGGGAGTTAGCCGAGGCCCGCGTAAGGCCGGCCCGGGGGGGAGGGGCCGACGCGTTCGATCCTACGCGATGATCCGCATTTGCGCGTACAAGAGGCCTAGTAGTTTCCGAGATTTTTTGGTGCGGATCACAACCTTCCCACCCGCGGTGACGGCGCGTCACATCCGCCGCTGCACGGTATGCCGGAAGGTGTCGAAAGCGCTGCTACGCAGGATTTTGCGGCGAAGACTGCAATGCCGCCCCAACCGCCCGGTTCGCTGATCGGCCGGACGCGCGACCGCCGGAGTTGCCGAAGCTGTCGGAGGTCGATGCCACTATGCGGCTGTGCCTCCGGTCGTGAGTTCCCACACCCCGGCTGCGTCCCCGACGCCGCGCGGATGTGAGTACCGCTGCGCGCCGAATCGGGTAGTCCGCTACGCGCGACCGCGACGGCCGGGGCGACGAGTATCTGAATCGGTCGCACCCCGTACCGGCTACCCCGAGCACAGCCGGGCCGGGGTGCGGCTCTTTTCATGCGGGCACCGCCGGTTCGGTCACAGACACCGCCGGACCCCGGACGGAACAGGGCAACCGGATAAATCGGATGAAAACCCCGCCGCCCGGGACAATACTGGCCCGATATACGGCCCTTTGCCGAATGTGCTCAGGTCGATGGTCCGCTGCCGCCATCGGCGATACACCGATTCCACCTCGCACAATCACTCGAAATCAGGAGAATCATGCCCGACGCAATCGTCGCCGAGGGTCTCGTCAAACATTACGGTCCGCGGGTGCGCGCCCTCGACGGCCTCGATCTGACGGTGCCCGAGGGTACGGTGACCGCTCTGCTCGGGCCCAACGGCGCCGGGAAAACCACCACCGTGCGGGTACTCACCACCCTGCTCGTACCCGATGCCGGGCGGGCGACGGTGGCCGGGATCGATGTGCTCGCCCAGCCGCGCGCACTGCGTTCCCGGATCGGCGCGTCGGGTCAGTACGCGGCCGTCGACGAGTATCTGACAGGTTTCGAGAATCTCGAAATGGTCGGGCGGCTGTATCACATGGGTACGCGGCGCAGTAAGGAACGCGCCCGTGAACTGCTGGAACGTTTCCGGCTCAGCGAGGCCGCCGATCGGCCGGTGCGCGGCTACTCGGGCGGTATGCGCCGGCGACTGGACCTGGCCGGGGCCCTGGTCGCCAACCCACCGGTGCTGTTCCTCGACGAACCGACCACCGGCCTGGATCCGCGGGCCCGGCTGGATCTGTGGGATGTCATCGAGGAACTGGTCGCCGCCGGCACCACGCTGTTGCTGACCACCCAGTACATGGAGGAGGCCGACCGGCTGGCCGATGCCATAGCGGTGATCGACCGCGGTCAGGTGATCGCCCGCGGTACGGCGGACGAATTGAAGAGCACTGTCGGGGGCGATCGGATCGAGCTGACGGTCGACCATATCGACAATCTCGCAATCGCACAGCAGGCGTTGAGTCCGCTGGCCGACGGGGATATCCATATCGAGCCGGGCCTGCGGCGCGTGGTGGTGCCGGTGAGTGACGGATCGCAGGCCTTGGTCGCCGCCATCGGCAGGCTCACCGAACAGGGGGTGAAGATCCAGGATGTGGGATTGCGCCGTCCTTCGCTCGACGATGTCTTCCTCTCGCTCACCGGTCACGAGGCCGGCGAGCCGAACGAGACGGATAAGGAATCCGGCGATCGGAACGACGGCTCCGGCTCCCCGGACTCGGCGGCAGGAGTGTCGCGCGATACCGGCGAACTCGAAGTCATGAAAGGAAAGAGCAGATGACCGCGGTGGCAACGGCCGGCGTTCCGGCGGAATCCCTCGGTGTGGGTGAGCGGCTGTCCATGGTGGTCAGCGACAGCCTGACCGTCACGAAGCGCAATGTGATCAAGATAAAGCGAGTACCCGATGTGCTGATCTTCAGCACGCTCTCGCCGATCATGTTCGTACTGTTGTTCGCCTATATCTTCGGTACCGCGATCCAGGTCCCGGGCCTCGAGGGCGGCTATCGGGAATTCCTCATCGCGGGCATTTTCGTGCAGACCGTCGTATTCGGATCCACGTTCACCGGCCTGAGCCTCGCCGAGGATATGCAGAAAGGCATCATCGACCGGTTCCGCTCACTACCGATGGCTCCGTCGTCGGTGCTGATCGGCCGCACCGTCAGCGATGTGGTGATCAATGTGGTGAGCCTGGTGGTCATGTCGCTGACCGGCCTGGTGGTCGGCTGGCGCATCCGCGGTTCGCTACTGGACGCGGTATTGGCCTATGCGCTCCTGCTGCTTTTCGCGTACGCGATCTCGTGGATCATGGCCGTGGTGGGCCTGCTGGTGCACACGCCCGAGGTGTTCAACAACGCGAGTTTCATGGTGATCTTCCCGCTCACCTTCCTCGCCAACACCTTCGTACCGTTGCAGGATCTGCCGACACCGCTGCGCATCTTTGCCGAATGGAACCCGGTATCGGCGCTGGCCCAGGCGACCCGCGACCTGTTCGGCAACTCCTCGCCGGTGGTCGACGAATCGAACGCGTGGTCGCTGCAGCATCCGGTGGCGACGACCCTGATCTGGGTCGTGATCATCCTGGCGGTTTTCGTCCCGCTGGCGCTGCGGCAGTACCGCAAGACCGTCAGCCGCTGACGGCGCGAGGTCAGCTCTCCGGAGTCGCGGCGGCGCCGTTCGTGCCGGCTACTGCGGCACCGGTACGCGTCTGGCCGATTCGCGGCGGAGCGGGAGCCGGCTCGGGCGGCTGGGGGCGTTTACTGCGCACCAGCCAAGCGGTACCGCCTGCCGCGGCTACCGCGGCGGCGGCGAGCAGCCGATAGCGCGAACGACCGGACGGACGCAGTGGGTTCGAGCTCATGGCTCAACTCTGGCACAGCCGCGTCTTCTGCGCAGACCGGCAGGTCAACAGGCTGCCCGGCCTCGGCGTGGAACCCGGCGGCAGACACCGGACAAATGCGGCACATGGCACGATGGGTTGGTGAGCGCGACACGTCGTACCGGGCCGGAAGCACTCGGCCGGACCATTCAGCCGTCCCCGAACCGGGATTTCCGGTGAACCCGCAGCCGTCCTCGCCGCCGGCCCAGGTATGCGTACGGCATACCGACCGTCCCACCGGCCTGTCCTGTACCCGCTGCGGCCGCCCGGCGTGCCCGGAGTGCCTGCGTCCGGCATCGGTCGGTCAGCACTGTGTCGACTGTGTCCGGTCCGATCAGCGCAGTACCCGCCAGGTGCGCACCGCGTCGGGGGCGGTGGCCTCGCGCTCGGCCACGCCGTTCGTCACCTATGCGCTGATCGCCCTCAACGTCGTGGTGTACGCGATCACCGCGGCGCAGTCGCGCAGCCTGATGGCCAATGAGCAGGGCTCGGCCCTGTTCATCGACTGGGTCATGTATCCACCGGCGGTCGCTGCCGGGGAATGGTGGCGGGTGCTGGGCTCGGGCTTCCTGCACTACGGCCTGATCCACCTGCTGTTGAACATGTTCGCGCTCTATATCGTCGGACGGGATATCGAACTGGTCCTCGGCCGGGCGCGCTACCTCGCGGTTTACCTGATTTCGTTGCTGGGCGGTTCGGCCGCGGTGATGCTGCTGGCGCAGGACAACCTGACTGCCGGCGCATCCGGGGCCGTATACGGCCTGTTCGGAGCCATTACCGTAATACTCATCCGGCTGCGGCAGAATCCGAACAGCATGCTGATCCTGATCGGGATCAATGTGTTCATCAGCTTCTCGCTGCCCGGTATCTCGCTGTGGGGTCATCTCGGTGGGCTGGCCGCGGGCACACTCGCCACGCTCGGCGTGATGTTCCTACCGGCGTGGCTGCGGGCTCGAACTCCGGAACAGGCCCGGACGATCGGCGTGATCTCGCTGGTGGTTTTGGCGTTGGCCGCCTTCGCGGTGGTCATGGCCGCGGCGATGTCCTTGCGCTGAGAGCGTCCCTGGCGCGGGGAGCAGGCGGCTACTCGCCGGCGGCCGACCCCGATGTTTTACGTGAAACATCTACCGGGATGGAGACCCGCAGCGCGGCAGTGAGTTCAGCGGGCCGATTCGCCGCGCAGGCGCATTTCCGATCGCAGTGTTTCGTAGACGTCTTCGGGGCTGGTACCCAGATCCCACCGGCCGAAGATCAGCAATCGCTCGGTGCCCAGGTGGTCGACATCGATCTCGAGCATGGGCGATTTGCGGCCGAGGCGGCGGTACCCGACGATCCGTGCCCGCATTATCTGCTCCCGGGTGTATTCGGTGGCGCCGGTGAGACCGCGCAGAACCAGCCGTGGCTGCTCACCCGGGAGAACCGACAACCGTGGTCGTTGCCGGACACCCAGTGCGGCCATGGCCAGGAGCGCCAGGGCGGCAACACCGAGCAGGAATTTACCGGGCACCTCGGCGGTCAGTAGCGCCGCGACTGCGAGAACCACACCCCCGATGGCGACCGCGATCAGCGCGGGCAGCGGGGTCGACCAGGCCAGGCGTGGTTGTGTGCTCTCGGGCTGCACGCGGTTTTCCCCAATCCGTCTCGAGAGTTATCCACAGGTCTATCCACAGGTGTGCATTAATTACACCCGTGTAATCCCCTGGTCAGCGCCACCGCATGGTCATGATGAGCCCGATCACCATCAGCCCGAATCCGATGAGGAAGTTCCAGGCATTGAGATCACTCATCCAGCTGATCTGATCAGCCGCCAGGTAGTAGACCAGCAGCCAGATCAGCCCGGCCAGCATGAAGCCGAGCATGATGGTGACGTACCAGACAGGCGATGGCCCCACCGCCTTCACCTTCACCGGAGTGCGGCTGGCGGGGTTGATCGTGTAGTCGGTCTTCTTGCGGACCTTCGACTTGGGCATGATGTCCTCGTGTTCAGCGTGCAGGTCGTGTTCCAAGGCTATCCCACCAGGTGATCAGGGGGGATGTCCCCGTATCCGGTGATCGGCCACGTAGTCTTTGTGCATGCGAGTTCTGGTCGTCGACAACTACGACAGCTTCGTGTTCAACCTGGTCCAGTACCTGGGTCAGCTCGGCGTCGAGGCGGTCGTCTGGCGCAACGACGATCCGGAACTCGCCGATACCGATGCTGTTGCCCGGGATTTCGACGGGATCCTCATCAGCCCCGGCCCCGGTACTCCGGATCGTGCGGGCAAGAGCATGGATATCGTGCGCTCCTGCGCCGAACAGGCCACCCCGCTCCTCGGCGTCTGCCTCGGCCATCAGGCCATCGGCGCGGCGTTCGGGGCCACCGTGACCCGGGCCCCCGAACTGCTGCACGGTAAGACGAGTTCGGTGTTCCATATCGGGTCGGGCGTCCTGGCGGGCTTGCCCGACCCGTTCACCGCCACCCGATACCATTCGCTGACCGTCGTCGAGAGCACGCTGCCGGCCGGTTTCGATGTGATCGGACGTACCGAGAGCGGCATCGTCATGGCGCTGCGCCATCACGAACTGCCCATTCACGGTGTGCAGTTCCATCCGGAATCGGTGCTGACCCAGGGCGGGCACCGGATGCTCGCGAACTGGCTGGAAATCTGTGGTGAGCGGCCTGCCGAGGGCCTTGTGGAGATGCTCGAGGCGGAAGTCGCGGGGCTTTCGATCCACTGAGACGGCCTCACGGGGTGGCACTGAGCCTTTGCCGGCACTTCCACGAGCCCGGGCCGTCCGCGCGAACTCGTCCGGCCGAGGCTCGGACGCCGAGCGGTCCGAGGGTGCGGGGGCCCGAAACAATGTGCACCGGTGCCCGACGGAACCACTTCCGGACCACATAGGCCCCTCACCAGCACTGTGGTGAGGGGCCTATGTGACGGCTGTCCCGGATCTCGCGGGGTCAGGGCGGGCCGAGCGGTAGGACGCCGGTGTTGACCGTGACCGTCGTCGACGAGGGCACGGTGGTACCGGCCGACGGCTGCTGGCTGAGCACCTTGCCCGCCTGATCGGAGTTCAGGGTGATCTGGGTGATCTGACGGACCTGGTTGACGCTGCCCTGCCAGCCGCTGTCGCGCAGCGTATCCACGACCTCACCCGGGGCGAGGCCGACGAGGTTCGGCATGGAGATCCGATCGCTCTGCGCGACCTGCACGGTGATCGTCGACCCCTTGTCGGCGTTCGAACCGCCGGAGGGGCTGGTGGAGAGCACCTCGCCCCGGGGCCGCGCGGATTGCACCTCGCGGATCTCGATCTTGAACCCGGCACCTTCCAGATTCGGCTGGGCACGGTCGATCAGCTGACCGACGACATCCGGCACGAACACCTGCTCCGGACCGGACCCCAGGGTCAGCGTGACCTGACTGCCTGCATCCAGTTCGAATCCCGGGGACGGATCCTGGGCGATGACCTTGTCCTTGTCCTCGGGACTGGACGCACCGCGCTTGATATCAGGATGGACCTGCAGCCCGGCATTGGTGAGCTCTTGCGCGGCGTCCTGCTGGCTCAGCCCGACGACGCGCGGGATAGGCACCTGCTGTGGGCCGGTGGAAACCTGCATGGTGATCGTGCTGCCCTCGTCTGCCCGCGATCCGCCGAGTGGCTGGGTCGCGATGACGTTGCCGGCGCCGATCCGGCCGTCGGGCTTCTCCTGGATGGCGACATCGAAGCCGAGCGAATCCAGTTTCTGCTCCGCCTCGCCGGCCGAGAGATTCGACAGATCGGGTACCGCGACCTGATCGGGCCGGCTACCCGGACCGAGCAGCATCCAGAACAGGCCGAAGGCGACGGCCACCGCGGCCACGACACCGGCGGCAATATATGCCCGGCGGCGATTCCCACCGGCTCCGGCGCCGTAGTCGTCGATATCGTCGTCGTCCCGGCGGTGATAGCCGCGCGCCGACGGTTCCGTCGGCCCCAACATGGTGGTGCGGTCCTCGTCGGTCATCACCATCGGCGCGCCGGGCTTCTGGCCGCCCAGCACGCGGATCAGATCGGCGCGCATCTCGGCCGCGCTCTGATAACGGTTCGCCGGGTTCTTGGCCATGGCCTCGAGCACGATCGAATCCAGCTCCCGCGGAACACCGTCGTGGACGAGCGAAGGCAGCCGTGGATCCTCGCGAACATGCTGGTAGGCGACCGCGACCGGGGAATCACCGGTGAACGGCGGTTCCCCGGTGAGGATTTCGAACAGTACGCAACCGACCGAGTAGACATCCGATCGCGCGTCCACGGTTTCGCCGCGTGCCTGCTCAGGCGACAGATACTGGGCGGTGCCGATCACCGCTGCGGTCGCGGTCATCGGGTTGGCGGCGTCGGCGATCGCCCGGGCGATACCGAAATCCATCACCTTCACCGCGCCTGCGCGGTTGATCATGATGTTGGCGGGCTTCATATCCCGGTGCACGATCCCGGCCTGATGGCTGAATTCGAGTGCCGCGCACACATCGGCGATGACTTCCATCGCCCGGCGCGGCGGCAGGGGCCCCTCGTTGCGCACGATATCGCGCAACGTATCGCCGTCGACGTACTCCATCACGATGAACGGCAGCGGTCCGCCGTCCACCTCGGCCTCACCGGTGTCGTACACCGCCACGATCGCGGGATGGTTCAGAGCCGCCGCGTTCTGGGCTTCGCGTTTGAAACGCAGGTAGAAGGTGGGATCGCGTGCCAGATCGGCCCGCAGTACCTTGATCGCGACATCGCGGTTGAGCCGCAGATCGCGTGCCCGGTGGACTTCCGACATCCCACCGAATCCGATGATCTCGCCCAGCTCGTAACGAGAGGAGAGATTCTTCGGGGTCGTCATGGCTGTCCTTGATGGTGGCTCGGCACGTCGGGAGAGCTGTCGTCGTCACGGGAGCTGTTGCCGATCCCCGGCAGATCGATTTCCGGTACCGGGAAACGCGGCGTGGTGGTGGTGTCGGTTTCCTCGCTGCCCGTCGATTCCGTGGTGGTCGGCGGCGCAGTGGTGGTCTCGGTGGTGGTGGTCGGCGGTTGGGTCGTTGTGGTGGTCGGCGCGGGCGACTCGGTGGTGGTGGTCGCCGGCGGCCGGGTGGTCGTGTATTCCTGCGTGGGTGTCCAGACGGGTGGTTCGGTCACCTCGTAGGTGGTGGTGATCGGGGGCGGCGCCGGCCGTGTGGTCGGCGCTGTGGAGGAGGTCTCGCCGGGCGTGCCCGCCGGATTGGTATCACCGCCGAAGAGCAGCCACAGCACGGCCCCGCCGAGCACCAGCGCACCGATACCCAGCGCGATCATCCATTTCTGGTTCTTTCCGAGACCGCCCCCACCGGTACCGTCGCGGTAATCGCCCGGGTCGACCTCGTGCGCGCCGTGGTGGTCCATGGCCGTCGCCGGCCCGGCCATGGCAGTGGCCGGAGTGGTGTAGCGGACGGTCGCCGGATCGTCGTACGCCGGCGGCGGCGGCGCCGCGATAACACTGGTGGCACCGGCCGCGGCGAGATTACGAGGTGGCGGTGGGCGCCGGCCCGACCGCACCGCGGCGACCGCCTCGGCGAATTCGCCGCCGTCGGTGTAACGGTGGTTCGGATCCTTGGCCAGGGTGATCTCGACGAGTTCGCGCACATTCGGCGGGAGATCCGTCGGCATCGGCGGCGGTACGTCGCGCACATGTTTCATCGCGACGGTGAGTGCGCCGTCACCGGTGAACGGGCGCTGACCGGCCAGCGCCTCGTAGCCGACCACACCGAGCGAATACACGTCGCTGGCCGCCGTGGCATCCTCGCCGACCGCCTGTTCCGGCGCGATGTACTGGGCGGTGCCCATCACCATCCCGGTTTTGGTGACCGGCGAGGCGTCGACCGCCTTCGCGATACCGAAATCGGTGATCTTCACCTGTCCGGTAGGGGTGACCAGGATATTTCCCGGTTTCACATCGCGGTGCACCACACCGGCCCGGTGCGCGACCTGCAGGGCGCGACCGGTCTGCTCCAGCAGATCCAGCCCCTGCACGACCGACAAGCGGCCGAGCCGGTTCAGCACGGTGTTCAGCGGCTCGCCCTGCACCAGTTCCATCACCAGGTAGGCGGTTTCCCCGCCCTGCGGGTCGTAGGTTTCGCCGTAGTCGTAGATTCCCGCGATACCGGGATGGTTGAGCTGCGCGGTGGTCTTGGCCTCGGTACGGAACCGGTGCCGGAACGTGGGATCGGCGGAGAACTCCGATTTGAGTACCTTCACCGCCACCCGGCGATCGAGCCGGGTGTCCAGGGCTTCCCAGACCTGACCCATCCCACCGGTGGCGATCAGGCGCTGCAGCCGGTAGCGGTCCGCGATCAACGCGCCGTTTGTCAGCATCGGGTTCCCCGCAGATTCACTCGCATATCCATCTCGTTCACCGACCTCGCAGACCCGCGTCCAGAACCGCCCGGGCAACCGGCGCGGCGACCGATCCACCGGTTGCCGCCAGCGCGCGGTCGCCGCCGTTCTCCACGATGACCGCGATGGCGATCTTCGGGTTCTCGGCCGGCGCGAACGCTATGTACCAGGCGTGCGGTGGTGTATTGCGCGGATCGGAGCCGTGTTCGGCGGTACCGGTCTTGGACGCGATCCGATAGCCCGATCCGCCGCTACCCGCGGTGTTCTCCTCCGAGGCGACCATCAGATCGGTCAGGGTAGACGCTACATCGGCGCTCACGGCCTGCCCTACGGACACCGGTTCGGTGGTGGCCAGCTCGCTCAGGTCCGGGTTCTGCAACTGGTCGACCAGATACGGTTCCATCCGTACACCGCCGTTGGCCACGGTAGCCGCGATCACGGCATTGTCGAGGGGGGTGAGCGCCACATCACGCTGGCCGATGCTGCTCTGGGCGAGCGCCGCGTCGTCGGGGATGTTGCCGATGGTGCTCTCGGCGACCGGCATCGGGATACCGCGATGCGGGCCGATACCGAACGCGGCAGCCTCGTCTTCCAGCGCCGCTGTGCCGACATCGACCCCGAGTTCGACGAACGCGGTGTTGCAGGACCGGCGGAAGGCCTCGTGCAGAGTTGCGGTGGCACCGGACCCGCAGTTGGTGCCGTTGTAGTTCTCCAGGGTGGTGCTGGTGCCGGGCAGGGTGATGTTCGGTGCCGCAGTGAACTGGGACTGCGGGTCGGCCACGCCGTTGGACAGTGCGGCCGCGGTGACCACTACCTTGAAGGTGGAACCGGGCGGGTAGGTCTGCGAAATTGCCCGGTTGAGCATGGGCTGGTCCTCGTCGGCGCTCAGACTCTCCCAGGCCTGGGTGCCCTGGGCGCCGTCGTGCCCGGACAGCTGGTTCGGGTCGTAGCTGGGCGTGGACACCATGGTGAGGATTTTGCCCGTACTGGGTTCGATGGCCACGACGGAGCCGGTGTAGCCCTTGCTGGTGAGCTCGTTGTAGGCCACCTGCTGCATCATCGGGTCGATCGTGGTGACGACATTGCCGCCGCGCGGGTCGCGCCCGGAGACCAGGTCGACCAGCCGGCTGCCGAACAACTGCGCATCCGAACCGTTGAGGACGGGATCCTCCGCGCGTTCGAGCCCGGTACTGCCGTACTGCATCGAATAAAAGCCGGTGACCGGGGCGAACGCGGCCGGGTCGGTGGGGTAGACGCGCAGGTACTTGTATCGGTCGTCGGTTTCGACGGAACTGGCAAGTACCGCACCATCCGCGGAGATCTGCCCGCGCTGGCGGGAGTATTCGTCGAGCAGGACCCGGGAGTTACGCGGATCTGCACGGTAGTCGTCGGCCTTGATCACCTGGATATAGGTGGCATTGAGCAGCAGGGCCACGATCATCGCCATGACCGCCATGGCCACTCGGCGTAGTGGTGTGTTCATCGATGCTGACCCCCTTGCCGTCGTGACACCATCACCGTCTGTGCTTCTGCCAGCGGGGCGGGCGCGGGTTCCCGGCGCCGGGCCGGGGCGGGTGCGCGCGCCGCATCGGAGATCTTGATGAGCAGGGCCAGGAGAATATAGTTCGCCAGCAGGGAAGAACCGCCGTAGGAGACGAACGGCGTGGTGAGGCCGGTGAGCGGGATCAGTTTCGTCACCCCGCCGACGACCACGAAGATTTGGATGGCGAGCGTGAACGCCAGCCCGGCCGCGAGCAGTTTGCCGAAACTGTCGCGGATCGCCAGGGCGGTCCGCATACCGCGCAGGATGAGCATCAGGAACAGGAGCAGGACGGCGGTCAGGCCGATGAGCCCGAGTTCCTCGCCGATGGTGGTGACGACGAAGTCGGTTTTCGCGAACGGCACCTGCGAAGGCCGGCCACTGCCCAGCCCCGTACCTGCCAGCCCGCCTGTGGCCAGACCGAACAGCGACTGCACGATCTGGTAACCGGTGTTGTTGTAGTCGTCGAAGGGGTGCAGCCAGGTCTCGACCCGGACCCGGACATGCCCGAACATCTGGTAGGCGAAGAAGAAGCCCACCATGAGCAGGCCGCCGCCGATCAGCAGCCAGCCCACCCGTTCGGTGGCGATGTAGAGCATCACCAGCACGGTGCCGAAGATGAGCAGCGAGGTACCGAGATCCTTCTCGAAGACCAGTACGCCGATACAGACGATCCAGACGGCGAGGATCGGGCCCAGGTCCCGGGCGCGCGGAAATTCCATCCCCAGGAAATGCCGGCCGGCCGCGGTGAACAGCTCCCGTTTGGAGACGAGGACCGAGGCGAAGAAGATGATCAGCAGAATCTTGGCGAACTCACCGGGCTGCAGACTCACACCGGGGAGCCGGATCCAGATCTTTGCGCCGTTGACCTCGGAGAACGCGCTGGGCAGCAGCGCCGGGATCGCCAGCGCGACCAGCCCCACGAGTCCGAGTGTGTAGGAGTATTTGGCCAGGGTCCGGTAATCGCGCAACGCCACCAGGATTCCGACGAACAGCATGATTCCCAGTGCGGTCCACAAGATCTGGGAGTTGGCGTCGGGGGAGGGGATATCCCAGGAGTTGTAGGCGGCGGTCTGCTGGTCGGCGAGGTCCAGCCGGTGGATGAGTACCAGGCCGAGCCCGTTGAGCAGCGCCACGATCGGCAGCAGCAGGGGATCGGTGTAGGGCGCGAACCGCCGTACCGCCAGGTGCGCTACGGCGAACAGACCCAGATAGGCCAGCCCGTACTTCGCGATATCCCAGGTCACGGACTGTTCCTGGCTGGCTTCCACCAGGAACAACGCCGCCGTGGTTATCAGTGCCGCGAAACCGAGCAGCAGGAGCTCGGTGTTGCGCCGCGATGTCGGTGGCGGCGTTGCCGCGAAACCGCCCGGGGGACTCGGAAAAGCCCCGGCGGACGGTGCTGCCGGTGCGGACATCAGTCCGTCACCCGGCAGTTCTCCCCCGGCGTCTGGGGCACAGCGGTGGTGGTCGGCGCCGGCGCGGAGGTGGTCGGCGGCGCCGGCGGTGCCGGATTCTCACCGTTGGGGCCGGGTGCTTGCGTGGCGGGCGCCGGCGGGGCTGCTTCGGTGGGCATGGGCGGGGCCGGTGGCGGCGGCGGTGCGGGAGTGGTGGTCACGACGCCCGGCTGGGCGGCGGAACCGTTCTTCTTGCACACCGGCAGCAGTTCGCGGTCGGCCAGGACACGCATCTGTTCCCGCGCCTTGTCCAAGGTGCCCGGCGGCAGGCCGCGCTCGACCTGATCGCGTCCGGTCTGCTCGAGATCGCTGACCTTCAAGGGGCGGCAACCCTGCGGCAGGGGAGCACCGTTGTCGGCGAGAGTGAGCTCGCCCTGGGCGGTGACACAGCCGACCAGGTTCACCTCGTGGATGGAGTAACCCAGGATCGACCCCGGCAGGCCCTGCATGACCACGACACTGTCGTTGTCCGCGCCCACATAGTAGTTGGACCGGATCATCTTGTAGCCCACGACCAGCCCGACGACCACCGCGAACACCAGCGCCACCGCGAGCAGCAACCAGCGCAGTTTGTGCGATTTCTTCGGCGGCGGCTCGGGTTCGTTCGCGGTACGCCGCGGCGCGGCGGCCGGTGGGCGCATGGCGGCGGCACGGCCGGCGGCGGTATTCGGCGGCGGATTGTCCTCGGCCTCACCGGAGGCGGCACCGGCGACGATCGGATGGCTCTGCCCGTAGTCGAGATCGATCACATCGGCGACGACAACGGTGACATTGTCCGGTCCACCGCTGCGCAGCGCGAGTTCGATGAGCCGGTCGGCGCATTCGTCGGTACTGCCCTCGCGCATGGTGTTGGCGATGGTCTCGTCGCTGACCACATCGGAGAGGCCGTCCGAGCACAGCAGATAGCGGTCTCCGGCGCGTGCCTCCCGCATCACCAGCGTGGGCTCGATCTCGTTGCCGGTGAGGGCACGCATGATCAGCGAGCGCTGCGGATGGGTATGCGCCTGTTCCGGGGTGATCCGGCCTTCGTCGACCAGCGATTGGACGAACGTATCGTCGCGGGTGATCTGGGCGAGTTCGCTGTCGCGCAGCATATAGGCGCGTGAATCGCCGATATGGACCATGCCGAGTTTCTTGCCCGCGAACAGGATGGCGGTGAGCGTGGTGCCCATCCCGTCCAGTTCGGGTTCTTCCTCGACCTGTTCGGCGATCGCGGAATTACCGGCATGGGTGGCCCGGTTCAATTTGCCCAGCAGGTCTTCGCCGGGCTCGTCGTCGTCCAGATGCGCCAGTGCGGCGATCATCAGCTGGGACGCGACTTCACCGGCGGCATGCCCGCCCATACCGTCGGCGAGTGCCAACAGCCGGGCACCCGCGTAGACGGAATCTTCGTTGTTTGCGCGGACCAAGCCGCGGTCGCTGCGCGCTGCGTAGCGGAGAACAAGTGTCACGATCGGAGCTCGATCACTGTCTTGCCGACCCGGACAGGTGTGCCGAGCGGAACGCGGACTGCGGTGGTGACTTTGGCGCGATCGAGGTAGGTACCGTTGGTCGAGCCGAGGTCTTCGACGTACCAGTCGTCACCGCGTAGGGACAGGCGGGCATGTCGGGTTGAGGCGTAATCGTCGGTAAGGACCAGCGTCGAATCGTCCGCACGGCCGATCAATACCGGTTGGGTACCCAGTGTGATACGGGTACCGGCAAGAGAACCTTGAGTCACCACAAGATATTTGGCGCCCTTCTGGCCTCGGCGCATCGACGGCAGTACCGCGGAACCGCGCGGTCCCCGGTTCTGGAGCCGTATGCCGGAGGCCGCGTAGATATCACTGCGGAGGGTACGCAGGATTGCCCACACGAACAGCCACAACAGCAGGAGGAACCCGGCACGGGTCAACTGCAGAACCAATCCCTGCACGGCGCTCCACCTCCTGTTCGACCGTGTGCCGGTGCCGTCGGAGTGGTGACCCACCCCTTGGCCGTGCTCGTCCCGGCGGCCCGCCTTGCGGCGCCGCGCGTGTGTCGGCACATCATAGGACCGTCGGACGAGACCGATCACGATTGGACCGCCCTATTATGCGAGAGCGTTCCCGTGATCCGCACGGCGAGCCTACGGCATCAGACAATACGGATGAGGATCTCGGAATGCCCGGCACGGATCACATCACCGTCGGCCAACTGCCAATCCTGTACCGGTGAACCGTTGACGAGGGTCCCGTTTGTGGAGCCGAGGTCGGAGAGCATCGCGGTCTGGCCGTCCCAGCGCACCTCGATATGGCGGCGGGAGACACCGGTGTCCGGCAGCCGGAAATGGGCGTCCTGGCCACGGCCGATGATATTGCTGCCTTCGCGGAGTTGGTAGGTGCGGCCGCTGCCGTCGTCGAGCGCCAGCGTGGCAGAGAATCCGGGGCCGGCCGCCGGTGCGTACCCGCCCTGGGCGCCGTAGGGGGCCTGCTGGGCGGCACCCTGCGCGTACCCCTGCGCACCTTGCTGCGCGTACCCCTGTTGGTCGTAACCCTGGTCGTAACCGGGCTGCGGGGCATACCCCTGCTGGTCATAGCCCTGGTCATAGCCGGGCTGTGCGTATCCCTGCTGGTCGTAACCGCCCTGCTGGGCATACCCCTGCTGGTCGTAGCCCTGGTCGTAACCCGGCTGGCCCTGGTACCCCTGGTCGTAACCGGGCTGTGCATACCCGCCCTGGTCGTAGCCGGGCTGCTGGGCATACCCCTGCTGGTCGTAGCCGGGCTGCTGGGCGTACCCCTGCTGGTCGTAACCCTGGTCGTAACCGGGCTGCGGGGCGTACCCGCCCTGGTCGTAACCCTGCTGACCGCCGTACCCCTGCTGGTCGTAGCCGGCGCCGCCCTGCTGGTACTCGTAGCCGTTCTGATAATCGGGGGCGCCGTTGTACTGCGCGCCGGGACCGTAGTCCTCGGGGTACGCGCCGTTCTGCGGCCCGCGTCCCGCGGGTCCGGGAGCGTACCCGCGATTGCGTGGATCGGACTCCGCGTGCTCACGGCTCGGGTCGTAGCCAGAGTTCTGCGTCATGGGGCCAGCTCCTGGTTGCGGGTTAGCGGGTCGTTGTAGCGGTTCGGGGCGGTGAGCCGAGGCAGCTCCACGGCCGGCGTCGGGGTCGACGCGGCCGCTCGTCCTGAACATTCCGGTGTGCAGCGTAGGGGATGCCTCGAAGACCACGTGTACTTCGCCGTAGGTCTGCCATCCTTGTTCACGGATGTAATCCTGCAGATGTTTGGCGAATGCGCGGGTCGTGAGGTCGTGATCGGCATCGAATTGCCGGTGGTCCGACGAGTTGATGGTGATCACATAGCTGTTGGGTGCGAGCAGATGCCCACCGCCGAGATCTTGGACACTATCGGCGGCTTCACGCTGCAGCGCGGCCTCGACCTCCTGCGGAACGACGTTCCCGCCGAAGACCCGGGCGAAGACGTCACCGACGGCGCCCTGGAGGCGGCGCTCGAATCTCGAGACGATCCCCATCTGGGCCCTCCCTTCGGTGAGTCTCTCCTCATTCTTTACGACGACACGCGAATGCGGCGTGTCGTTCTACGAGCACGTTCTCTGCATGATATCCACGATCGGCTATACCTGTAACTACCGTAATGCCGATGGAGTTCCCCGCGCGTGTGAAACCGGCCTCGAAATCCACGTCACCGGACTGTCCGGCGGGCCTCTGACCACGTGATTTCGTACAGTGGTCTGCTCCGTGCTAGTGTCTTTTCCGTCGCTCGGGCGAGTGGCGGAATGGCAGACGCGCTGGCTTCAGGTGCCAGTGTCCTTCGGGACGTGGGGGTTCAAGTCCCCCTTCGCCCACTGAAAGCCGTGGACCATAGGGTTCACGGCTTTTTTGTTTCCGACGCCCGGGCTCGGGATCCGGCCGGGCCGACCGCATACGAACCGCATCAGTGTCGAAGGCGTCGGCGGAAGCTTGCCGCGGCCGCTGCTCCTTCGGTCCGTTCTGTAGTAGCGATGTGGCCTCCGTGAGCGCAGGCGAGTCCAGTCATATGGAACGGGCTGATTCGCGGCCGCTTCCAGGTGTCGTAGCCGCCATATGCCGAAATGAGACCAAGGTCACATAACCTATTTTTGGTTGCGGTACCACTGCTGAGGGTCGCCTTATTTGTAGCCTCCGGTGACCCAGTTCACGTCCTGGAACCACCCTGGTTAACAATGCGCGGGTCTACCTTGCGGGTAAATACGGGGGACCGTGAAGGTTTGTTGGGAAGAAACCGACCTGGGGTTTCTTTTGCTTCGGCGACCGGTCTGGAAACCGTGTTAACCCTTCGCGAATGCCCTGGTCGCCGATGGAGTGACCGAGTTAACGGCGGTTCGTGTTGTGGGCCTCGCGAGCCGCTTTCCGGTTGCGTGTAACCCCGGTAACGGATATGGCCGTGACCAGTAAAAACCAAATGTACTTGCAAATGAAAGCGCCGCTGTAAGGCCGTGTGGTGCTGCTGGAAGTTAGCTGGAGTGGGGTCGCGGGGTGGTTGTCTGCGGGTTTGCTGGGTTCGAACTTATACCTGTGACCTCTTATGCAATGGGTTGCGTAGGCATAACGATTGTGTAGAGTCGACGGTAACGCTGGCCGCAGCTAGAGCGGCGACTCGCTGCGGCCAGCGGAATTCAATGGGGGAATTCGCACTGATCATCGAGTCCACGTTGCTGTCACCTCACAAAGCGGTGTCCGCTGTTGTGTGCTCGGCGTTGTCTATTCGTGGTTCCGTTGCCCGCCGCCGGCCGGCAGGCCCGCTACGGTCTCGGATTCGGCGCTCGCCCGGCGTCCGGCAGTGAAGATGTAGGCGAGGAACAGTGTCTCGGCGAGCAGGCCACAGGCAATCCGAACGGGCGTGGGTAATGCGCTCGGAGTGACGAAACCTTCGAGAAGTCCCGCTACCAGCAGCGTCGGCACCAGGCCCAGCGCGATAGTGGCGGTGGCCCGGCCCTGCCGGGCCACCGCTTCGGCGCGGCTCGCGCGTCCCGGATCGACGAGGGTCCAACCGAGTTTCAGTCCGGCGCCACCGGCGATGAAAATCGCTGTCAACTCCAGCATCCCGTGGGGCAGCAGAAAGCCGAACAGGGAATCCAGCCGGCCGGCATCGGCCATGAGGCCGGCCGTTACGCCGATATTCAGCGCGTTCATGAACAGCAGGTACAACACAGGCAGGATCAGAACGCCGAGAAACAGTGCCAGGGCGGAGACCCAGGCATTGTTGGTCCAGACCAATGCGGCGAATGCGTCGTTCGGATGTTCGGTGTAATAGGTTTCGAAGGCCCCGCCGGGTGCGGTGAGTGCCCGAGTGTCTTCTTGCAGCCCAAGGGTTCTGCGCGCCGAAGGGTCCGCCGAGATCCACGTCGTGAAGCCCGCCACCACGGTGAGAAATACGACGGCCACGGCCAGCCACCAGCCGCAGGCCCGGTAGACGGCGGCCGGAAACCGATGAGTGAAGAATCGCCGGACCTCGGCCCAGGTATCGGGCGAGCTGCCGACGATGATTCTGCCGCGCGCCCGGGCCAGCACGGCACTCAATCCGGCGACGAGTTCCGGTTCAGGACTGTGCGTCTGCAACCGCGCCAGCTGCTGGGAGGTCTGCCGGTAGAGCCGTACCAGTTCATCGGCCTCGGCCCCGGTCAAGGTTCGCCGGCCGGTCAGATAGTTCAGCCTGGTCCAGGCTTGCCGATGCCTCGTGCTGTAGGCGTCCACATCCATCGGCTTACCTCCCGCTCCGCCGTTCTGCCGCTGCACCCGGTGCTGTACCCCCGCGTTCGGCGAAGCCGGTCACGGCCCCGGTCGCCGTGAAAGAATGCTATTCGATATGGCTGAATTCACGACGGGGGAAGCGGTGGCGCTCGAGCTGCCGGTCGCCCGTATCCCGACCCGTGTCGCGGCATTCGTGCTCGACCTGGTCCTGCAGATCGTGCTCGGGATCGTGCTGCTCATCGTGGTGATGCTCGTGATGCAGGGGGACGACAGCAGTCCCTGGTTCGCTGCACTGATGCTGGTTTCGCTGGTCACCGTACTGGTCGGCTATCCCGTGTTCTGGGAAACCGTGCTGCGCGGTGCGACACCGGGCAAACTCGCTCTGGGGCTACGCGTGGTGCGCGCCGACGGTGGCCCGGTGGATTTCCGGCATGCGCTCACCCGTGGCCTGACCGGCGCGATCGTCGATTTCTGGATACTCGGTCTCTTCGGCTTGATCGCGGTGGCGAGTTCTATGTGCTCACCCGGCGCGCGGCGGGTGGGTGATGTCCTGGCCGGAACGGTGGTCGTGCATATTCGGCAGCAGCTATCCCTGCCGGCGCTGGCGATACCACCGGCCTGGCTCACCGGCTGGTCGGCCGGACTCGATCTCACCGGGTTGCCCGAGGATCTGGCGCTGGCCGTGCGTCAGTACCTGACCCGTATCGACTCGCTCACTCCGGGCGCGCAGCACGAGATCGGGCAGGCGCTGGTTTCGGCGGTGTGCGCCCGGCTACGGGTCGCGGCCCCGGGTGGTTATCCGCCTGTGCAGATACTCGGAAGCGTGATCGCCGAACGGCAGCGGCGTTCGCTACCGGACGTACCGGTTCCGCCGATGTTGTACGCGCCATCGCAGACCCCGGTCGCGCAGCCGCGGTGAGCCGCGGTGCGGTGATCACAGGGCCGCGGACTGTTTGAGTTCCAGGTACTCGTCCGCCAGCGCACCCGGCAAGTCGGGGCCGGCGGCGGCGATCACGGCAACCCCCATCCGGCGCAGCGATTCCTGGACTACCGCCTGTTCGGCGAGCCGGGATTCGGCGGCCGCGGCGCGGTACAGCGCGCGCAGATCGCTGCGGTCGGCGGCCGCGGCGGTGATCTCCGGATCGGTGACCGAGACGATCAGTACCCGGTGGCGTTCGGCGAGTACCGGTAGCACCGGCAGTAGATTCTCGGTCACCGCCGCGCTGTCCAGTCCGGTGAACCAGACGATGAGACTGCGGCGGCGAGCCCGGCGGATCGCGGCCCGCACCAGCCCTTCGGAATCGGTATCGACCAGTGCCGGGGTGACCCCTGCCAGCGCGTGCATGAGCTTCGGCTGCACACCGCGCCCGACTCCGGTGCGTACCTCGGCGCGTACCTCGCGGTCGAAGGCGATCAGGCCGACCATATCGCCGCCTGCTGCGGCCAGACTGCCCAGCAGTAAGGCCGCCTCGATCGCACCGTCGAGGCGGGTACCGGCGCCCACCCGGGCAGCGCTGATCCGGCCGGTGTCCAGCAGCATCAGCACTTGCCGGTTGCGTTCCGGGCGCCAGGTCCGGACCAGCACATCGGTGGCTCGCGCGGTTGCCCGCCAGTCGATGGTGCGGACATCGTCGCCCGGCACGTATTCGCGGAACGAATCGAATTCGGTGCCCTGGCCGCGTAGATCCGCCAGATTCCGGCCTTCCAGATGGTGCAGCCGCTTGATCTTGCCGCCGAGCAATCGTTCGCTGTGGAACGGCGGCAGCGCCCGGACCCGCGCAGGCACCACTCGCTGGAACTGGTGACCGGTCAGCCCCAGCGGGCCGAACAGGCGTACGGTGACCGGTCCGGCGGCGCGATCACCGCGGCGGGTGGGCGTGAGTGTGGTGCGCACGCGGACGCGGTGGCCGGGTGCGAGGTTCAGCGGGTGTTCCCGGCCGGAGGCATCGGCGCTGCCGGGCCAGTCGTCCCACAGCCGGCCCCGGAGTGTGCGGGAGCCCGTATTGGTTACTGCGATCTCGATATCGGTGGCGGCACCGAGTCGTAGCACCGTCAGTTCCGTCCGTTCCAGCACCACATCCGCGCTACCGGCGGTGAGAGCGCGGTCGGTGGCGGCCAGGGCACACAGTAGGGCGGTCGTCAACAGAACCCCGAACCACGAGGGCGACACCACCGTGACGAATACCGCCGCCGCGACCGCGATCCCGAACAACCGGCCCGTGACGACCACGGTCTACACCGGAACCGGGACGGATTGCAGCAGGCCGGCCAGTACTTGCTCGCCGGTGATCCCGTCTATCTCGGCCTCGGGCCGCAGCTGCAGTCGGTGCCGCAGTACGGCCATCGCGACGGTCTTCACATCGTCGGGGGTTACGAAATCCCGTCCGTTCAACCAAGCCAAGGCTCTGGCGGCGGCCATGAGCGAGGTCGCGCCGCGGGTGGAGGCGCCGTGTGCGACGGCCGCCGCTGTCCGGGTGGCGCGGCAGAGATCGACAATGTAGGCGAGCACCTCGGGACGGATCGCGACTTCCGCGATCGCGGCCCGGGCCGCGGCGATATGCGCGGGTCCCGCCACCGGTCGTAATCCAGCGGCGGCGAGGTCGCGTGGGTCGAAACCCCCGGCATGCCGCTGCAGGATACGGAATTCGTCGTCGCGTTCGGGCAGATGGATATCGACCTTGAACAGGAAACGGTCCAGTTGCGCCTCGGGTAGCGGGTAGGTGCCTTCCTGTTCGATCGGGTTCTGGGTGGCGACCACCACGAAAGGGTCGGGCAGTGGGCGGGGCCGGCCGTCGACGGAGACCTGGCGTTCTTCCATCGATTCCAGGAGCGCGGATTGGGTTTTCGGTGGCGTGCGGTTGATCTCGTCGGCGAGCAGCAGGTTGGTGAAGACCGGGCCGTCGCGGAAGGTGAACTCGGCCGAATGCGGATCGTAGATCTGTGAACCGGTGACATCGCCGGGCATCAGGTCCGGCGTGAACTGGACTCGGCTGTGGTCGAGTTCCAGGGCGGTGGCCAGGGCCCGGACCAGCAGCGTTTTCGCCACCCCGGGTACGCCCTCGAGGAGTACGTGGCCGCGGCACAGCAGGGCGAGCACGAGGTACATGACCGCGTTGTCGTTGCCCACGACCGCCTTACCGATCTCGGTGCGCAGGGCGGCGAATGCGGCCGCGGCCTCTCCGGCCGTGGGCGCCGCCGGGCCGGCGGGACCGTCCTTACTGGTGTCAATGCTGGTCATCCGACCTCCGCTTCGATCCATTCGAGTTGCGCCGCAACGAGTTCCAGGCTCGATGCATCCGGTACGTGTCCGTAGAGCGCCGCACCGACAGTGTCCGGGTCGGCCCCTATCCGGGTGGCCACGGCGGCCACCAGGGCATCCGGGGAGATGCCGGCGTCGACGCCGAGGGCCCGGCGTAGCCGGCGCAGCGTGGCGGCCCGCAGGACGTTCGCGATATATGCGTGGTCGCCGGAGCGGCGGTACAGGCCGGCCTGCCCGGACAGTAGTTCGCCGGCGGCCACCTCCACCGGCCGGGGTTCGGCGACCACCGCCCCGCGGCGGCGTGCCCGCCACCACACGAGTACTACGCCGGCAATCAGGAACTGCAGGATGCCGAAGACCAGCCAGGCACGGGAGCCGGTGAAGACGGAATCGTCACCGGTCGGGCGGGGGAGGTCGGGATCGTAATCGTCCGGTAGGTCGACCGGTGGCGGGTCGATCGGCGGGGTATCCGGTGCGCTGGGCCCGCTACAGCCCTGCAATATCGCGTAGAGCACCAGTAGCACGACCGCCGTCGATGCCAGCGTCGCCCAGAAACGGGGGTCGCGCACCATCGCGGGTAGCTTCCGGCTGCTGCCCCGGCGCGGCCGCGATCTACGCCCGACGGCCTCGACTTCCACCGGATCTGCCGCCGGGGGCGGCGCCGCGGCGGAGAACCGATCGGCCCGGGCCAGCCGATCGTATTCGTCCGGCGCTGCGGGGCGGCCGCCGTAGACGACCTCGTCGAAGGCGCCGGCGGCCGGGGGAATATCGCCGGAGAGCTCGGACGGTAGTGCCGCCGCGACCTCCTGAGAGGTCTCGCGGGCAGTGCGGGAACGACGTACGTCGAGCACACCGTGCTGTTCCAGCCCACGTAGCACCGCACGGAATCGCTCGCGGAAAGCGGTGTCGTAATCGCCCTGGGCCGCAGCGTGTTCGGCGGCGACGCGGTGGGCGTCCGCGGTATCGAGATGCGGCCTGTCCGGGACGGCGCGATGCGGATCGGTCACCGATGACCTCTGCTCGCGACCGGAATCCGGATATCCATCCCCTCACGGCGGCAGCGGAGATCGAGATAGCCGACCACCCGTGCGCTGGATTCCACGATCTCGGTGAAGGCCGCCAGCAGCAGCCCGCTGCCGGTGATCAGGACGAGGAAGGGCCAGCGATGGGTGCCCGAGATATCGCTGACGAACAGGGCGAGGCCCAGCAGGGGAGCCGTCAGCACCGTGTAGACCAGATGCCGGCAGATCCAGACACCGGTCCGCTGCATCCGCAGCGTGCCGGTGAGCATCCCGGAACGGGCGAGTGCCGCGCGGGCCGTGGTCTGTTCGGCGAAAAGAACGGGTGCCGCCACCAGATGCCGCGCTCGCAACCACGCGAGGCCGAACCAGCAGAAGGGGTAGACGAGCACGAACCAGACGATGCCGAGAAAACCGAACGGAAGGAACAGCATGCTCGGCGCGAGCACGGCCAGGCCGATCGCGGTGAACGACAGTTGGGTCAGCAGCAGCGGACCCGATCGTTGTCCGGTCTGCCGCACTGCCGTCCGCACCCCGACCGGAGCGCCGGCCGTGCGGGCGAGACCCGTGCTCACGGTGACTCCACGCAGCACGGTCCGGATGATCCAGGCGACGGCGAGCGTGGCGCACAGTGCAGCGAGCGCGGTGCCGTCATCGGATCCGCCGGTCAGGTGGGAGACGAGTCCGATGAACGCAGCCACCACCGCGCCACCGGCCACCAGCAGTGGCGCGGCGCACCCGGCAATCACCCGGATATCGGCCTGCAGCAGCGCGAACGGCTCATCGAGCAGTTCCCGGAAACTCAGCGGACGGATCGGCACCGTCGCTTTCCGGGCTCGGTGTTCCGGATCTACTCCCGCCCCGACGGAGCCGGCCGTAGGGGCGGCAGGCTGCACGCGGCCGAGTCTAACCGGTACGCGGACGACAGGACGGGCATGATTCGGCCGCGCTCGTGTACCGGGCCGGCCATCGTTCCTATGCGGCCCTTCGAGGTGACGGCGGCGGATGGACAGGGGTCTTCGAAAGGATGCGGCCGGTTGCACCCCTGCGGCGGCAATCCCCGGTGGGCTTCGGCGGGATACGTGCGGACATCGTTCAGTTGCCGGGAGGCAGTTCCCGGGGTGTGCGTCCTTCCGGCAGTTCTCCCGTTGCGCGTCCCGGCAGTGCGGTACCGGTTGCGGGTTCCAGCCGGGTTGTCGACGAGACGATCGCCTCGGGTTCCAGGGTCAACTCGGCGTCCACCACCGTGTTCACCGGCGCTGCGCTGTCACCTGACCGGTCGCGCCCGGTCTGTGCTTGCGCAGTCACGCCGTCGACCGTGATGTTGCGAGTCCGGCGCAGGGTGAAGGTGATCTCCTCGGCTTCGGTGAATACGTGGCGGGCAGTTCGCAGTGGCCGGCTCGCGGTGTCGAGGGCGTCCTCGAACGCCGAGCTCACGAAACCCGGTACCAGCGGGCCGATCCAGCGGGCGGCAGTATCGGTGAACGGAACCGTGCCGACCAGCGGCAGTTCCAGGCCACGTGACGGTCGCGCGGGGCTCTTCTCGAGCGGTACCGGTAGATCGGACCCCGTCCCGGCCGGCAGTGACCGCTGTTCGGCCGGCAGTGCGGCGGGTTCGGGAGTGCGCTCGGTGACTCCGATCTCCAGCCCGCCGAGCGCGGCGATCACCCGGGTGCGCTGGCGTTCCCGGTCGATCGCGGTATCGGCCTCGGCTTCGAGCCGGGCCGCGGCCAGCTGCCGGTCCGCCTTCACGGCGGCGGTTTCGGCGCGGACTTCTGCCGCTTTCTCCGCGATGGCGGCGTCGGCGGCACGTTCGGCGCGATCGGCTACCGCCGCGGCGGCGCGACGACGCTCCTGCATGGTTTCTCCGCGCCATCGGCGCAGTATCAGTGGGAGGGCGGCCAGCAGGAGGAAGACAGCCCAGGTGAGCAGTCGCAACAGGAATGCACCGGTCTGGCCGGTGGTGTGCTCGTGCATGGCTGCCCAGCGGGCTCCGATACCGCGATCGCCCTCGGCTGTGGCCACTGTCCGGGCGTCGCCCAGCGCGGTCCGGGCGTTGTCCACGCGCATATCCAGTGGAGCGATACGGCTCTGCGCCACCGAGAGGGCAGTACGCGCATCGTCGAGCATGTCGTTGGCGGTATGAGCCTCCGGGCCTCGGCCCGGTACACCGGTGATCTTCGTCTGCGGGCAGCCCGGGCCGGGATTGAACTCACATCGGGCGACGATGAGCGCGTTGTCGATATCGGCCTCGGCTCCGGCTATATCGCGGTCCAGTGCGGTGCGGTCGGCGATTGCGCGGTCCAGCTCGTCCTGGGCGGTGCGTACTGCCGGAGTGGCGGCGGCCGCGGCTACTGCGTGTTCGTCGAGGATCCTGTCGACCGAGCTGTCGAACAACACGGTGGTGGCCAGTTCGGCCACCATCAGACCGGTCAGCGCGGTTACCGCGAGCCTGGTCGCCACCGCCGCGATATCGGTCGTGCCCGCGGGCCGGTCGGGCCGGGCGGCGGGTTGGGCGCCGGCCAGTGCGCGGCCCACCAGGCCCATGAGCAGTCCGGTGATCAATGCTGTGGGCAGCACCGCTGCGGCCGGCCACTCGCCGCGGCCCAGCGCGACCCCGGTGACTCCCGCCGAGACCAGCGCGAACAGCGCCACACCTGTGCCGGTGACGATATAGCCGGTGCGCTCGTATCCGTCGGTGGGCTCGGTGGGCTGTCCGCCGCCGAGCCAGAGGAACATGCCGGTGACGCTCATGGGACCCATAACCTCTGCAGCTGTCATCGATTCGTTGTCTCAGCGTGACAGGCGACACGGCAGTCCATCGAGCCCTCGCGCGCTGGTGTGGTCATCTTCACAGGCGCCGCTGAGCATGTCGTGCCGAGGCGCGCTGTCCGGGTCCGGCGGAGCTTGTGGCCTGGCCGAATTCTGCGTTCCCGCAACAGGAAAGAGCTTCGGCCCGCCGCTGTAAATGTGGCGTGAACCACTGAAAGATGCGTTTGCTGTGCGTGTGCTGTGTCGCGGGAAACGTAAAACAGTCCGGACGGTCGGATCATGTTCTGTGCTTGTCACGACGCTGTCACGAACATCTCACCGCGGTGTGTGACAGTTAGCCGCGGGCGGGTGGGTTTGCCGATGGCCGCCGCCGGGAATTCATCTTCGATGCAGGTGAGCGTGGGTTCGGCGGATGCGACGGGGCATCGGGAAATGAGCCGGACGGGTGGATCGCCGCTGTTCGGAGGGTCGATCCGGAATCGATTTCAGCCGGAACGCTGCTTTACACTAGAAAACGCGCATACGTGGAGGAATGAATGAAGAAGCCCAGCTCAAGGCCTGGCAGCCCAGTTTATTAGGGCAGCCTTGGTTGGTTGGGTTCCGAGCCTGGCTTATCGTTTGCTCTTACGCCGCACATACAGATGTCCGGCCGAAAGCACGTTCGGGCAACCTATCGGCAAGGCCGGCCTAGCGGGCGAAACCCGTATCCGGGTCCCGAGCGCGTAAGCGCTTCGTTACCGGCGGGCACCGGCGCACAACCGCAGGTGGAAACAACTTCAGACGTGACTGCACGCCGAACACCATCAGCGCGGCTGGTGTCGGCCAACGTACGAACGCAGTCCTTTAGGGAGCGTTCGACAGTACCGGCGTTCGACAGGGCGTTCTCCCCAGGCCGCACCCACGTCGAGGTCGACTTTCTCGAAGGCAGAGGCATGACGCAACTACCTGGCCACAGGTCCCCCGGACCCATCGGGCTCTATGACCCGGCGCACGAGCACGACGCATGTGGTGTCGCGTTCGTCGGTGATATGCACGGCCGCCGCAGCCGTGACATCGTCGACAAGGCCATTACGGCCCTGTTGAACCTCGAGCACCGCGGCGCCGCGGGCGCCGAGCCGAACTCCGGCGACGGCGCGGGCATCCTGATCCAGGTTCCCGACCGCTTCTTCCGTGCAGTCGTCGATTTCGAGCTGCCGCCGGAGGGCTCCTATGCCACCGGTATCGCCTTCCTGCCGCAGGCCCGGCGCGAGGCAGCGCGGGCGTCCTACGGTGTCGAGAAGATCGTCAAGGAAGAGGGCCTGGCGGTACTCGGCTGGCGCGAGGTACCGATCGACGAATCGTCGCTCGGCGCGCTCTCCCGCGATGCCATGCCGCTGTTCCGGCAGCTCTTCATCGGCTCGCCGGCGAGTGCCGACGAGCAGCTGACCGGGATGGACCTGGAACGGCGTGCCTATGTCATCCGCAAGCGGGTGGAGCACGAACTGGGCAAGGCCGGCGCCGGCGAAGGCGCGGTCGGTAGAGAATCGGTGTACTTCCCGAGCCTGTCCGGGCAGACCTTCGTCTACAAGGGCATGTTCACCACGCCGCAGCTGCGTGCGTTCTACCTGGACCTGCAGGACGACCGGGTGGAAAGCGCCCTGGGCATCGTGCACTCCCGGTTCTCCACCAATACTTTCCCGTCGTGGCCGCTGGCTCACCCGTTCCGCCGGGTCGCGCACAACGGCGAGATCAACACCGTCGCCGGTAACGAGAACTGGATGCGGGCCCGCGAGGCGCTCCTGCGTTCGGATGTCTTCGGCAAGGATTCCGCCGGGAAGAACCGCCTGGAGAAGATCTTCCCGGTCTGTACCCCGGGCGCCAGCGATACCGCGCGCTTCGACGAGGTCCTCGAACTGCTGCACCTGGGTGGCCGCACCCTGCCGCACGCGGTGCTGATGATGATTCCCGAGGCCTGGGAACGTAACGAGAACATGGACTCGCAGCGCCGGGCGTTCTACGAGTACCACTCCATGCTCATGGAGCCGTGGGACGGTCCCGCCTCGGTGTGCTTCACCGACGGCACCGTCATCGGCGCCGTGCTGGACCGCAACGGCCTGCGGCCGAGCCGGATCTGGGTCACCGAAGACGGCCTGGTGGTCATGGCCTCCGAGGTCGGCGTTCTGGATATCGACCAGTCCAAGGTCGTGCGCAAGATCCGCCTGCAGCCGGGCCGTATGTTCCTGGTGGACACCGCGCAGGGCCGGATCGTCGACGACGAAGAGATCAAAGCGCAGCTGGCCGCCGAGCACCCGTACCGGGAATGGCTCGACGCCGGGATCAAGCATCTCTCCGATCTGCCCGACCGCCCGCATGTACATATGTCGCACGACCGGGTGCTCATCCGGCAGCAGATCTTCGGGTACACCACCGAGGAACTGAGCCTGCTCATCTCGCCGATGGCGAAAACCGGTGCCGAAGCGCTGGGTTCGATGGGTACCGATACCCCGATCGCCGTGCTCTCGGCGCGGCCGCGGTTGCTGTTCGACTACTTCTCCCAGCAGTTCGCGCAGGTCACCAACCCGCCGCTGGACGCCATCCGGGAAGAGGTCGTCACCAGCCTGCGCCGCCATATCGGCCCGGAGGCAGATCTGCTGCACCCGAGCCCGGAATCCTGTCGCCAGATCGCGATCCAGCAGCCGATCATCGATAACGACGAACTGTCGAAGCTGGTTCATATCAACGACGACGGCAGCCACCCCGGCCTGCGCTCGGTCGTGGTGCGCGGCCTGTACGAGGTCGCGGCCGGCGGTGACGGCCTGCGCCGCGCACTCGACGCCATCAACACCCAGGTCTCGGCCGCGATCGACGGTGGTGCCCGCATCATCGTGCTGTCGGACCGCGAATCCAACGAGAAGCTCGCGCCGATCCCGTCGCTGCTGCTCACCGCGTCGGTGCATCACCACCTGGTCCGGGAACGCACCCGCACCATGGTCGGTCTGGTGGTCGAGGCCGGTGACGCCCGCGAGGTGCACCATATGGCCACGCTCGTCGGTTTCGGTGCCGCCGCGATCAACCCGTACATGGCCTTCGAATCGATCGAGGACATGCTCGAGCGGGGCGCGCTGACCGTTCCCGGCAGCACCGGCGATCTGGCGGCCGATTACCGCAAGGCGGTCGCGAACTACAACAAGGCCGCGAGCAAGGGTGTGCTGAAGGTGATGTCCAAGATGGGCATCTCCACGGTCGCCTCCTACAACGGTGCGCAGTTGTTCCAGGTGATCGGCCTGTCGCAGGATTTGGTGGACGAATACTTCACCGGTCTGCGCTCGCATCTGGGTGGTATCGGCCTGGACGAGATCGCCACCGATGTGGCGACCCGGCATTCGGTCGCGTTCCTGGAGAACCGCAACGAGCGCGCGCACCGCGAGCTCGAGGTGGGCGGCGAGTACCAGTGGCGGCGTGAGGGCGAATACCACCTGTTCAACCCGGATACGGTGTTCAAACTGCAGCACGCCACCCGCACGGGGCAGTACTCGATCTTCAAGGAGTACACCAAGCTGGTCGACGACCAGTCCGAGCGGCTGGCCTCGCTGCGCGGCCTGATCAAGTTCAAGAAGGGTGCACGGTCCCCGATTTCGATCGAGGAGGTCGAGCCCGCTTCCGAGATCGTCAAGCGTTTCTCCACCGGTGCGATGAGCTACGGCTCGATTTCGGCCGAGGCGCACGAAACCCTCGCGATCGCGATGAACCGGCTGGGTGGCCGGTCCAACTCCGGTGAGGGCGGCGAATCGCCGGCCCGGTTCGAACCGGAGGACAACGGCGATTGGCGGCGCAGCGCGATCAAGCAGGTCGCCTCGGGCCGGTTCGGTGTCACGGCGCACTACCTGACCAACTGCACCGATATCCAGATCAAGATGGCCCAGGGCGCCAAGCCGGGCGAGGGCGGCCAGTTGCCCGCGCACAAGGTGTATCCGTGGGTCGCCGAGGTCCGGCATTCGACGCCGGGCGTGGGCCTGATCTCGCCGCCGCCGCATCACGATATCTACTCGATCGAGGATCTGGCGCAGCTCATCCACGACCTGAAGAACGCGAACCCGCAGGCGCGGATTCACGTGAAACTCGTTGCGGAGCCCGGTGTCGGCACCGTCGCGGCAGGCGTATCGAAAGCGCACGCCGATGTGGTGCTGATCTCCGGCCACGACGGCGGCACCGGTGCCTCGCCGCTCACCTCGCTCAAGCATGCGGGTGGGCCGTGGGAGCTCGGTCTGGCCGAAACGCAGCAGACTCTGCTGCTCAACGGCCTGCGCGACCGGATCGTGGTGCAGGTCGACGGCCAGATGAAGACCGGCCGCGATGTTGTGGTCGCCGCACTGCTCGGTGCCGAGGAGTACGGTTTCGCGACCGCGCCGCTGGTGGTTTCCGGCTGCATCATGATGCGGGTCTGCCATCTCGACACCTGCCCGGTGGGTGTGGCCACCCAGAATCCCGTACTGCGGGACCGGTTCACCGGTAAGCCGGAGTTCGTCGAGAACTTCTTCATGTACATCGCCGAAGAAGTCCGGGAACTGCTGGCCGAACTCGGTTTCCGCAGCCTGGACGAGGCTGTCGGCCGGGTCGATCTGCTCGACACCACCAAGGCCAAGCAGCATTGGAAGGCCAGCAAACTGGATCTGTCGCCGATCCTCGACGATGTCGAGACGGCGTTCATGTTCCAGGACCGCCGCCGGACCAAGGAACAGGACCACGGCCTGGACAAGGCGCTGGACAACGAGCTGATCGCGCAGAGCCGGGATGCGCTCGAGTTCGGTAAACCGGTCAAGATCGACACCAAGATCACGAACGTGAACCGGACCGTCGGCACCATGCTCGGCCACGAGGTCACCAAGCTCTACGGCGGCGCCGGCCTGCCCGACGACACCATCGACATCACGCTCACCGGTTCGGCCGGTAACAGCTTCGGTGCCTTCGTTCCGGCAGGTATCACCCTGCGGGTGCAGGGTGACGCGAACGACTATGTCGGTAAGGGTCTTTCGGGTGGCCACCTGGTGGTGCGTCCCGCTCCCAACGCCCCGGCGGAGTTCGTCGCCGAGGAGAACATCATCGCGGGCAACGTGATCCTGTTCGGCGCGACCAGCGGCCAGGCGTTCATCAACGGTGTGGTGGGCGAACGATTCGCCGTACGCAACTCCGGGGCCACCGCGGTGGTCGAGGGCGTGGGCGACCACGCCTGCGAGTACATGACCGGTGGTCGTGTCGTCATCCTCGGCGACACCGGACGTAACTTCGGCGCCGGTATGTCCGGCGGTATCGCGTTCGTCTACGACCCCGACAACACGTTCAGCGGCCGGCTCAACCCGGAACAGGCGGACGCCGTCGAGGCGCTGTCCGGTGACGATTTCACCTGGCTGCGCGATATCATCGGCCGGCACCGGGAACAGACCGGTTCCGCTGTGGCCGAACGGATCCTGGGCGACTGGTCGCAGCAGGTGAACCACTTTGTGAAGGTCATGCCGCGCGAGTACAAGAAGGTACTGCTCGCCATCTCCGAGGCCGAGAAGAGCGGTAAAGACGTCGACGCTGCGATTATGGAGGCCGCTCGTGGCTGACACCCAAGGTTTTCTGAAGCACACCTCCCGGGAGCTGCCCGAACGTCGTCCGGTGCCGCTGCGCCTGATGGACTGGAAAGAGGTGTACCAGGAAGGTTTTCCGCACGAAACCCTGCAGCGACAGGCAAGCCGCTGTATGGACTGCGGTATTCCTTTCTGCCACAACGGCTGCCCCCTGGGTAACCTCATTCCCGAGTGGAACGACCTGGTCTATTCCGATCGCTGGCGCGAGGGTATCGACCGGCTGCACGCGACCAACAACTTCCCGGAGTTCACCGGGCGTCTGTGCCCGGCCCCGTGCGAGGCGTCCTGCGTGCTCGGGATCAACCAGGATCCGGTGACCATCAAGCAGGTCGAGGTCGAACTCATCGAGAACGCCTTCGACGAGGGCTGGGTCGCGCCGGTGTACCCGACCCGGCTCACCGGTAAGAAGGTCGCCGTGGTCGGTTCCGGACCTGCGGGTCTGGCCGCCGCCCAGCAGCTCACCCGCGCCGGGCACACCGTGACCGTATTCGAGCGGGCCGACCGTATCGGCGGCCTGATGCGGTACGGCATCCCGGAATTCAAGATGGAGAAGCGTTTCATCGACCGCCGGCTGGCGCAGATGGAGGCCGAGGGCACCATCTTCAAGGCCGGGGTGAACGTCGGAGTGGATATCACCGCCGACGAACTGCGTGAGCGGTACGACGCGGTGGTCCTCGCCGGCGGCGCCACCCAGGCCCGCGATCTGCCCATTCCGGGCCGTGAGCTGGACGGTATCCACCAGGCGATGGAGTTCCTGCCCTGGGCAAACCGGGTTCAGCAGGGAGATCCGGTAACCGACGACAACGGTCTGCCGCCGATCCACGCGCACGGCAAGAAGGTCGTCATCATCGGCGGCGGTGACACCGGCGCCGACTGTCTGGGCACCTCGCACCGCCAGGGCGCGGCCAGCGTGCACCAGTTCGAGATCATGCCGCGGCCGCCGGCCGAACGCGCCGGCTCCACCCCGTGGCCGACCTACCCGCTCATGTACCGGGTTTCCTCGGCACACGAAGAGGGCGGCGAACGCGTGTTCTCGGTGAACACCGAACGCTTCGTCGGTTCCGACGGCAAGGTGACCGGGCTCGACGCGCACGAGGTCACGATGGTCAACGGCCGGTTCGAGAAGGTCGAGGGCACCGATTTCACCCTCGAGGCCGATCTGGTCCTGCTGGCCATGGGCTTCGTCGGGCCGGACAAGCCGGGTCTGCTCACCGATCTCGGTGTCGGCTACGACCAGCGCGGCAACGTCCAGCGGGACAAGAAGTGGGCCACCAATATCCCCGGCGTCTTCGTCGCCGGCGATATGGGCCGCGGCCAGTCGCTGATCGTGTGGGCGATCGCCGAGGGTCGCGCGGCGGCCTCGGCGGTGGACGAGTACCTGGAGGGCGAAACCGCCCTGCCGGCGCCCATTCCGCCGACCGCGGTCGCGCAGCGCTGAGTTAGGCACCGAAACCCCCGACGGCGCGGTACCTCCTGATCGGAGGTACCGCGCCGTCGTCCTGTCCGGGTCGCGTTTGTGATCTCGGCCGAGTTCGGCTGGCGGTCGGTGTGGTGTGGCTCTATTGTTATCCACGGTGCGATCCGGAGCCTGATCGTGATCCGATCGTGTACTCGTGACGCGTAGTTGTTCACCTGTTACGCATCGGCTGCCGTCGGCCGGTTCGGCACCTCGCGACGGCGGAATCGGGAGCGCCCCTTGATCGGGGCCAGGGTGACTGGAGCAGCATGCAGTTGAAGAGGGTTGCCGCAGCGCTGGGCGCGTGTGCGGCTGTCGCGTCGGGTCTGGTGGCCGCAGGAGCGACGGCAACGGCCGCGCCCGGATGCCCCAGCCTCTACGTAGTGGCGATTCCGGGGACCTGGGAAACCGGAAACGAGAAATCCCCCGGACCGGGCATGCTGGCCGATGTGACCGACGGGCTACCGAGCTCCGCGAAGGTCGATTACGTCAGCTACGCCGCCACCGCGTTCCCCTGGGAGGGGGATGTCTACGGCCGGTCGAAGAACGAGGCAGTCGACAATGCGCGCGGGCTGATCGCCGATATGACCGCACGGTGCGGAAACACCGATGTCGCCCTGGTCGGCTACAGCCAAGGTGCGCACGCCGCAGGCGATCTCGCGGCCGAGATCGGTACCGGACTCGGCCCGATCCGGCCGGAACGGATTTCCGGAGTCGGGCTGATCTCCGATCCGCGCCGGGCCGCCGCCGATATCCAGGTCGGCCCGCATGCGCCCGGCGCCGGCGCCGCCGGGCCGCGGGTCGGCGGTTTCGGCTGGCTCAGCGACCGCACCCGCACCGTCTGCATTCCCAACGATCTCTATTGCGCGACCGCGCAGGACGATTTCGTCACCCGCTTCGCCGGCTTCCTCGCGCAGAGCTCCGACGCCAACCCGGCCAACCTCTGGCGCTACCAGCTCGAAGCCGCGGCGATCGTCAACGATCTGATGAAATACGGCGGCGTGCCCACACTGCAGGCACAGCTTTCCGAAGGCGCCAACGAGCAGCGGTTCAAGGAACTCGAAACGTTCTACCGTTCCGAATCACATCATGCCTACGGCAGCTACCGCGTCGGTGGCGGCCAGACCGCGCTGACCTGGATGCACAACTGGATTGCCGGTATGGCCTGATCAGCTGTTCGAAATATTGCGGGGGAGCAACTCCCAGACGTGGCCGTTCTCGTTCACCGTCGCCGCGCTGCGGCGGCCGGTGCGCGAGAACAGGACCCGGGTGATCGAGCAGTAGTCGATGGGAAAGGTCAGCGGCCGGGCCAGACCCAGGATGTCCTGAAGGGTCACGTTGATGACCCCGCCATGGGCGAAGATCACCACGGTATCGGCCGCGGCCGTGGTGGAGGCGATATCGGTGATCGCATCGCGCACCCGGTACCGGAAGGCATCGGCGTCGATCTGCAGCGGCAGATGACCTTCCTTGATCCGGTCGTAGGTATCGCGGAATTCTGTTTTCGCGTCCTCGATCGGGATATAGGACGGTAGTTCGCGGTCGTATTCCGCCAGACCGTCCACGATTTCCACATCGAGACCGAGTTTTGCGGCCGTCGGTGCCGCGGTCTCCCGGGCTCGTCGCTGCGGACTGCTGATCACCCGGACGATCCGGTGATGGTCCAGCGCGGCCGGCACCCGTTCGGCCTGCTCCACGCCGATCGGGGCCAAACCCGGATCGGCGGCTTCCCCCGCATTGTCGACCCGGAGCGGCTGGGCATGGCGAACGAGTATCAATTGCACGGCTCCACTCTGCCGTATCGACCCTGCGGCCGACCAACCGAACCGGGTGGTCGGAGCTGCCGGGACGCTAACCGGCCGGACCGTCGTACGAGCCGGAGGGCACGGCCCTGTCGATTCGCCGACATGCTGTCGCCGCGGCGGATTTTCTGCCGGCGACCCCCGAGCGCCCCGGTTCTCCGACGAAGAACCGGAACGGCCCGGTCCGCCGTGCGGCGAACCGGGCCGTTGCAGGAAAGGTTGCGGGGTCAGTGACCGGCCGGTGGGTACTGCTGCGGGCCGTTTTGGGGCGGGTTCGGGTTGTTGGGATCCGACGGGTAGCCGCCTTGCTGCGGGTAGCCGCCCTGCTGGGGAAAACCGCCCTGCTGGGGTAGCCACCTTGCGGGGGGTACGTGCCTTGCTGGGGATAACCCCCTTGCGGATAACCGCCCTGCTGGGGAAAACCACTCTGCTGGGGGTAGCCGCCCTGCTGGGGATAACCGCCGCCTTGCGACGGGTAGCCGCCTTGTGGAGGCTGCCCTGGGAACTGGCCGCCCTGCGCACCGCCGGAGTTCTTCTTCCGCATCATCACGACGACCACGACCACGATGGCCACGATGACCAGCAGGCAGATCAGTCCGAAGATCAAACCGCCCCCGCCGCCCTTGCTCTTGCCTCGCCGCCGTGCTTCCAGATCGACCGCGGAGGCCAGCACATCGGTCTGAGTCCAGGCGGTGTAGTCCACCTGACTCGCGTGGGAGAGCAGATCCAGATAACTCAAAGTCGTCCCCGTTCGAGAATGTTGTCCGGCCCCTCCTCCTGGCGCCGGGTTGCTACACGGTACTTCCCCGGTGCACGACCGGGAAACCACTTGTTCCCGAACCTGGCCGGTGAACCGTCACCGTTGCCGGACCAACGGGAAAGTCTGGGTTTCCCGGATCGTTCGCCCGGTGAGCAGCATGAGCACGCGCTCGACGCCCAGGCTGAGGCCGCCGGTCGGCGGCATACCGTGTTCGAGGGCGCACAGTAATTCCTCGTCCAGTCCCGTGATCGCCGGGCCGCCATCGGCGGAACGTGCCTGCGCGGTGAAGCGGCGGCGCAGTTCCATCGGATCGGTCAGTTCGCTGCGCCCGGTGCCCAATTCGATTCCACCGGCGACGAGATCCCACCGTTCGGCCACCCCGGCCCGGCGGCGGTGCGGACGCGCGAGGGGTGCGACGGTACTGGGCAGATCGGTGTAGAAGGTGGGTTCCCGAGTGGTTTCGGCCACCAGCCGCTGGTAGAGCGCGTAGACCGTGCGGCCGTGGTCCCAGCCCGGCCGATAGCTGATATCGGCTTTCTCGCACAGGTCGCGTAGCTCCGGCAGGCCGGTGTCGGGCGTGATCTCGATACCGGTTTCCTGCCCCAGCGCCTCGTAGAGCGAACGCACCCGCCACTCACCGGAAAGGTCGAGGGCTTCGAGGGAACCGTCGAGCCGTGGCCGCATGGCGACCATCGAATCGTTCGCGGCCAGCGCGGCCTGCTGCACCAGCTGCCGGCACAGCGTCATCATCCGTTGATGGTCGCTGTGGGCCTCGTAGGCTTCCAGGAGTGTGAATTCGGGCAGGAGCCGGGCACTCGCGCGCGCATTGCGGAAACTGGGGCCGAGCTCGAAGATCTTCTCCACGCCGCCGACACACAATCGTTTCAATGCGGATTCCGGGCCGAGGCGCAGATGCAGGTCGGTGTTGTCGGCATCGATATGGGTGCGCATACTGCGCGCGGTCCCCGTACCGGGGCCGGGCTGCAACACCGGTGAACCGACCTCCAGGAAACCCCCGTCGTGCAGGGCATCACGCAGTGCGCGCAGTACCGCGCTACGGCGGGCCAGCAGTTCACGCGCCTCTCGATCGATCATCAGGTCCAGGTAGCCGCGCCGCATCCGCGCCTCGGAATCGGTGAGGCCGTGCCATTTATCGGGCAGGGGATGCAGGCATTTGGCCAGCATTCGCCAATCCGCCACCAGCAGCGACAGTTCGCCCCGCCGGCTGTATCCGAGCTGTCCGCTCACCGAGATCAGATCACCCAGATCGAAGAGTTCGCCGAATTCGGCGCAGCGCGCCGCGCCGAGACGTTCGCGGTCGAGCAGGAGCTGGATATCGCTGGTCCAGTCGCGGATCACCGCGAACTGCACGCCGCCGCAGTCCCGCAGCCGGAGCAACCGGCCGGAGATCCGGACGGTGGTGCCGCGCGGAACCCGCCGGGCCGCAGCTACGGTATGGGTCGGCGGGAAAGGCGGGGGATACGGGTCGATATGGGCACCCACCAGCCGGTCCAGTTTGTCTGTGCGCACCCGGACCTGCTCGGGCCGGAGATCGTGGGCGGGCGCCGGATCGGCCTCCGCCGTCGTGGCAGCCACGGGCGGTGCCACTGCGGTGCGCTCGGGAACGGCGCGATGACATCCGGTGTGGGTGAAAACTCCGGCAGCACCGGCCGGTCGCGGTAACAACCCCTCGGCGAAGGCGGCGGCGACGGCAATACGCGGCAGGTCTCGTGGATCGGCGGACATGACGTACCGGGTCGACCAGCGCGGTTGATAACGCATTGCCGACCGGTACAGCCGGTCCAGCTGCCACCAGTGCGAAAACGACAGCGGCAGGCCGCGCAGGCCGTCGCGCAGTGCGATCGCGGCCGCCCGGATACCGCGGGCGGGCCCCGGCCGGCCTCGGCGGCCCACCGCTTCGAAGACCGACCGCGACACGGTGAAGTTCAGCGAAACCTGTTCGATGCCGTGCTGTTCGGCGCGCAGCGCGAATTCCGCGATGAGCAGATCGGTGATGTCCTCGCCGACGCCCGGTTCGCGGCGCAGCAGTTCCAAGGTTGCGCCGGCCCGGCCCCACGGCACCAGTGAGAGCATGCCGAGCACACGATCTTCGGCGTCGACCGCTTCGACGAGCAGGCATTCACCGTCGCGCCGGTCGCCGAAGCGGCCCAGCGGCAGCGGGTAGGCACGTTCGATCTCGGTGCGCCGCCACTGTTCGGCGGTAACCGCCAGGCGCGCGAACTCCGCGGTGCCGAGATCGCGGTGGCGCCGGATCCGCACCGTCGTACCCTCTTTGCGCAGCCGGGTGAGAGTGTCGCGGACGGGTCGCAGTTCCGGGGTGGTCAGCGCGAAGGTCCGGGTATCCAGCAGCGCCTCCGCACCCGCGGCCACGGCGTCGAGCCCGGCCCGGCGATACACCGGCATTCCGGCGTCCCCGGCCCCGATCACCGCGACCGGCCAGCCGAACTGCCGCGCGTAACGCTGCCAGGCCTCCACCGCCTGCGGCCAGCAGTCCCGGGCACCGAGGGGATCGCCCAGGGCCAGGCAGACGCCGGATTCCACCCGGAAGCCGATGGCCGCGCGGCCGTTCGGGCTGAAGACGATCTCGCGGTCGCGGCGGGTCGCCAGATAATCGATCGAACCGGTGGGGTCCGGGCTGTTCAGCAGTTCACGCAGCGCTGTCTCGTCGGCTTCGGTGAGTGCATGTTCCGCGCGCTGGGTCCGCACCAGCACCGTGACCGTGGCCGCGAAAACCAGTGCGCCGAACAGGCCGACCAGAAACGCCGTGGGAAACGGTGCGGCACCGTCGAGTTGCCCGGGACGAACGAGCAGGCCGGCACCGAGCTGGGAGACGACGAACAGGGCACGCGGCGCCCCCGCGGCCAGCGATCCGGGAAACAGCTGCACCACACACCCCCCGGCGACACCGGCCGCCACCAGACCAGCGGCGAACGTGGTCGCCGCGGGGCGCGGTGAACAAGGACGGATCCAGGCGGTGAATTGTGCGCGCGCGGCTATCAGCAGCGTGCATACGCCGATATGTACGAGCAGGCCCAGCACGGCGTTCGGGCTCTGCTCGCGCACGATATCGAGCAGATTCACCGGTAGCCAGCTCACCTGGTAGAGCAGTGCCGCCCACCAGGCGACCCGTTTGCGCCGGGAGAGCCCGACGGCGAGCAGGCCGGCCGCGGCCGCCCACAGCAGATTCGTCGCGGGTGCGTACAGGTAGTACTGGTCCAGATGGTCACGCGGGATACGCAGTGCACCGGACAACCCCGGCACCACACTCCACACCAGGCAGGCCAGCGCGAAAACACCCGATACGAGAGCCAGGACGCGCGGTATCGCGGCGAATCGTCCGGGTGTGCCGTTTCGGCCGGGTACTTCGGGGTCTGGCGGTTCCTGCGTGGACATCACTGTTCCAGTCTGCCGCCCGACCGCACCGAATCCGGGCTGTGTACCGGCGTGTTAGTGGCAGATCGCCCGAGATCCGCACGTATTGCCCTGTGCGGGGGCGCGGTTGACCGAAATGGGTAATCGGGTTCCGGGCGTGGCGGGCGGATACCGGTGAAATGCCGGGTATGCCGGTTTGTTCCGGGTTACCGGCGGATTCGGCCGGGGCGGTCGGAAGGCGCGCTGACCGGGGGAGTAAGCATGAGACCATGCCGGATCCCATCGATGTGCCCATCGACGATGACACCATACGGCTCGGCCAGTTCCTGAAACTGGCCAATCTGATCGAATCCGGGTCGGAAGCCAAGACAGTGATCGCCGCCGGGCTGGTACGGGTCAACGACGAGGTCGAACTGCGCCGCGGTCGCCAGCTCCAAGCGGGCGATGTGGTGACGATCGCCGGTCATCAGGCCAGGGTGAGCACCGGATGATCCGGCCGCAGGATCAGTCCTCGGCGCGGACCACGACGCCGTCGTGGTCGCTGTAGAGCATTTCGCCGGGGTGGAAGGTCACCCCACCGAATTCCACCGGGACGTCCTTCTCGCCCGACCCGGTCTGTGTGCTCTTGCGCGGGTTCGTGCCCAGGGCCTTCAGGCCGATATCGAGTGTGCGCAGAATCGCCGAGTCCCGGACGGCGCCGTTGACCACGACCCCGGCCCAGCCGTTGTCGACTCCGCGGCCGGCGATGATATCGCCCACCAGTGCGGTGTGCACGCTCGCAGCACCGTCGACCACCAGCACCCGGCCGTTACCGGGCTCGCTCAGCGTCTGTTTGACCAGCAGGTTGTCCTGGAAGCACCGAATCGTGGTGATCGGCCCGGCGAACACCGGCCGGCCGCCGAACTGGATGAACTGGGTATCGCAACTGCGGATATCGGGGCCGATTTCGTCGGCGAGATCCGCGGTGGCCACCTGCTGCTCTGATTCAGTCACATTTCTGATTGTGCCGTTCGGATCATGGCAGCCCGCATCGGCCCCGCTATCCGGCAACGGCCAGCGACGCGGCGAGCCCGAACACCGCCGCCATCACCGCGACCTCCAGTACCGCGCGCCGCAGTGACGCCTCGGCGCTCATCCGATGTGCTGCCGCCGCCGCGACCCAGCTCCGCCGCCACCACCAGCCGAGCGCCAGCAACACGATCAGCAGGACCGATTTGGCCACCATGATCAGGCCGTAACCGGTTGTGAAGAACGGGGTGAGCCCGCCCAGCCGGACCGAACCGTTGATCACTCCGGTGACCGCCACCGCCGCCACCATCGGTACAGCGACCGCGGAGTATCGGGGCAGGGTCTCGGCCCAATCGCGGCGTCCGCGGACCACCAGCCCCAGCGCGAGCAGCAGCCCCAGCCACATCGCCGCGGCCAGCGCGTGCACCCCGGCCAGAACCGAACCGAACACCTGCTGCGACATATGCCCGGTGATGGGGCGCAGGGTCACGGTAACCGCGGCGAACACCAGCACCAGATCGGCCGTGTGCCCGCCGGGCCGGCGGAAGGCGAGCGTGCTGTAGCCTGCGACAACCGCCGTACCGGCCAGGATGGCCAAGCCGATCTGACCCCCGCTGATCCGCACCAGATAGGTGCCGAAATCCGCCGGGCTCAGCGCGGTCACGCCCGAGCCGACCACATCGCCCGCGGCGAATACCACCACCGCGAATTCGAGGCAGCACCAGAGCCCGGCCAGCACTGCCAGCATGCGCCACGGGATATCGAGCCGGTCGTTCAGCCGCGGCAGGGCGGCCAGGCCGAGCACGGAGGCCCCGGCGAGATCCGCACACAACCGCACCGTCGCGGCGGCCGGGATATCGCCGAGCGCCCAGGCCACCAGTACCCCGAGCAGGCCCGCCGGAACAGCGAGTCCGAACGCGACCCGGCGGTCGAGCCCGCCCGGGAGACCACTTCTCACCGCTCGTTCTTACCCTTGCCCAGGTTCGAACCGAACAGCGCGAATGCGAGACCGGCGCCGAACAGGACCACCGCACCGGCGATATAGACCCACACCGGGACTCCGCCGCCCGACTCGTCCCCGGACTCCTGTGCGCCCACCGCCGGACCGGGAGTGCCCTGGCCTGCGGTGCTCAGCGTGAAGGTCCGTTCGCCGTCGACGACATGGCCGTCCGCCGAGGTGACCCGGAAGGCGACCCGGTAGACCCCGGCCGGACCGAGTTCGCCGACCGCCACACTGAGATCGCGGCCCTCGACGACCGGATCGCCCTTGGACCACAGGTTCCCGTCCGGACCCACCACGGTCATGGCCGGGAAGTTCGGTTGCAGGGGTTCGTTGAAGCTGACCGTCACCCGAGCGGGGCCGGTATCGACAGTGGCGCCGTCGGCCGGATCGCTGCCCACCACGGTGGAATGCGCGCCGGCGGTACCGGCGATCGGTCCGAGCAACAGCCACAGCAGTGCGGTGACCAGGGCGACCAGGGGCGTCCGGCGGTTCATCGCCGCCCCCTGACCACGGCGCCCACACCGGCCCCCAGGGCCAGCGCCGCCAGCGCCAGGCCCAGGCCGCCGAGCCAGCGGGCGGTGGTATCGGTACCCTCGCCCGGCTCGGCCGCGGCTTGTTCGCCGTGTTCGTGGCCGGGCTGGTCGCCGTTCTCCGCGCCGAGAGTCAGGACGGGTGCCGGATGTTCCGCCGAATCGTGGTCGCCGGTGTCGTTCCAGCGCACCACGGTGCCGTCGCTGTAGGACTGTTCGGCCGGGAAGCTGATCGAATCGGTTTCGGGCAGCGGGCCCAGCGACACCACGAAACGCTGGAACTCACCCGGTCGGATACCGGGCCCGCCGGGATTCGCGGTCCAGGTCACGGCCACTACGCGGTCTTCGTCGTCGCGTTCGATCTTCGCGGTCCAGCCGGGGACCGGTTCGGTGCGTGCCGTCGCGATCTCCGGCACGGTGACCCGCAGCGCGGTGGTGGCGGCGGTATCGGATTCGGTGGGCACACTGAACGTCGCGACGGTGGACCGGCCGGGGGTCGCGTTCGGCGCCGATACGCTGACATGCGCGGCGGCCGTACCGGCACCGGCCAGCAGGAAACCGGCGGTGACGGCGGCGGTCAGACCGCGGCGCAGGGGTGGGGAAAACCCGTGGGACATGGGCGGAAGACTTTCTCTCCGAAGGATGTGGGAACGTCGCCGATCACACGGCGCGGTGGCGCGCGTGGACCCGACGCCCCGTTCGGAGCGTGATTCCGCGGAGTCGTGACGATCGCCGCGATACAGACCCGGGGTGCCGGTGGAAAGCGGCGCACCGGCATGAGCAGCACGCGCAACACCGCCGAGGCCGCCCGATACAGCCGTTCGGCCACGGTGATCATCAGGGTGCACAGCAGCACCGCGAGCAGATGGGCGGCGAACATCGCCGCGGAGAGCGGGCCGCCGGTCGGTGATTCACCGACCGCGCTACCCGTACCGGTGTGGTGACCGGTGAGCCCGGCCAGCGCCCAGTGACCGATGAACTGGCCCGATGCCAGCGGCAGGAAAATACTCAACCCCGGTACGGCGGCCCGATGTGCGAACCGGCCGCGTGCCCCGGTCACGACGGATCCGGAGACCCACCCGGTGACCAGTGTGGTCAGCAACAGCAGGGCCGTACCGGCCGACGTGGGATACCCGCCACCCGCCGCGCCGTGGGCGGCCACGGCCAGCGCTCCGGTCGCCACGCCCACCACGCAACCCCGCAACTGTGCGGGGCCGGTGTACGGGTTGCTGGACATCGAGCACTTTCGGGAGGTCGCGGCGGGACGGCTGGTCGGCGTCCATCATCGTCGGCGGCCCGTCCGGCCTCGACGCCGCCCCCGCGGTGGCGCGCTGGGCGTCCGGGCTCAGGCGACGCCGAGGCGGGCCAGGACGTCCGCCTCGATCTTGGAGAGTTCGGTGGCGATCGACGCGTGCACCGAACGCCGGCGCGCCGCGGGCATCTGATCGGCGGTGCGGACGGCCGAATCGAGCGCCTCGAGCCGGTTGCGGGCACTGGTCAAGAACTGCTGGGTGTCCTTGCCCGCGTCGCCGTTCGCGATCTTGTCGAGAGCGGCTCGGGTATTGGTGATCCGGGCCTGCAGCCGGCCCCCGTGGCCGGCGTAGTCGCCGAGCTGATTCACACCCACCCCGAGCTGCTTCGCCTTCCGGGCGTCCAGCTGTCCGCGCACATAGGTGGCGCCGCGGTAGGCCAGCGGAGCGAGTACCGGAACCAGCACCCGCGCCACCCCGATGTACTTCTTGACCTGTCCCGGGCTGAACGGGTCACGTTCCGCGCGCGCGGCGGTCTTCTGGGCGGCCTTCTCCTCGGCCTGCAGCGTCGCGACCTGCGCTTTGGCGACCTTGCGCTGGGCGCGGGCCTCGGTGCGGTGCCGTTTGCGCTCGTTCTTGGCGCCGAGCTTGGCCTCCATTGCGGCCTTGTGCTTGAGGGCCTTTGCCTCGGCCCGCCGATTCGGCCGCCGCTTGCGCTTGGTGAACAACCCCATCGAAGGCCCTCCGTCATGCTGGTTCGCTGCGGCGATACGACACGGAAACCGCATCGTCCACCCGTGTCACACGGTTCGCCGACACCCTATCGGGTTCCCCGCCCAACCGGCGAGACACGCCACCCGGGTTACCGCGGAATGGTGTCGTGGCGGATGTGGGTGAGCGGGGTCGAACGGGACTCGATTAGTCGGACTGTCGGGGGTAGAGACCATACTGCTTGCGTGCAACCGGGCAGTATCGACCGCGAAGACCCCGCCGGCGCGGGTGCCGAAACCGGCGCCGGCGTGGGTGCCGAAAGCGACGCCGCCATAGGCGCCGCCGATGCCCGCGTGGGTGCCGGGAACGGCACCGTAGCAGGTGCCGACGATGGCAGTGTGCCTGCCGGAGATGCTGCGGACCGCGGCCGCACCGTATTTCTCGATGCCCGCGGCCTGATCGGTTGCCGGCATCGGCTCGGGCTCGACGCCACTTATCCGGAACAACTGGCCGAAGTCCGGGAGGACCCCGGGGTGCAGCAGCGGCGTGCGGCCGCGCAGGCCCATCGCGACCGGGTTCGCGACACCCTCGTCGCCGAGGACCCGGATAGTTGGGTCATCATCGATCCGGCGCAGCCCGCCCGTGCCCGCGCCGAGGCCACGTTGCGGGCGTGCGCGGCGGGGGCGGCCCGGATCTGGGGTGGGCTGCTTCCCCAGGAATCCGATACCGGCCGCCGGGGCGGCGCCGAGATCCTGCTGCGGGACGTGGGCGGCGGCTATATCCCGGTGATCGTGGTCAACCACAAGGTCACTGATCCACGCCGTCCCGAACCGGCCGAATTCCACCCGCTGACCTCCGATCTGCTGCATTGGCGCCCCGAACCCGACCGGGCCCGGAAACTCCGCCAGCAACCCCGCGATCAGCAGCGCCTGGCCCACGTGTACCGGATGCTGCAACGCCGCGGCCTGGCGACCGCCACCCCGGTCGGCGGCGTTATCGGCTTCCACTTCGACCGGATCCTGGTGCACGATCTGTCCGCCGTGCTCACCGATTACGACAACCGCTACGCGGACCGGATCGCGGTGCTGCGTGGCGAGGTCGCCACCGTTCCCTCGAAGGTTCCCGAATGCCGCCAGTGCCCGTGGTGGACGCGCGGCGCCGCCGGTGGCTGCCAGGCATGGCTCAACGAGCACCGCGATGTGAGTGTGGTGGCGCCGGGGTCGCGGGCCGAGGTGCTGCGTGCGCACGGTGTGCGGACAATCGACGAACTCGCCGCTTGGGCCGAACCCGAACCGGAGGATTGGCAGCACGGGCCGTTCGAAGAGGCCGTGGTCACCGCGCGGGCCTGGCTGGTGGACGCGCCGCTGGTACGCCGGTCCGACCGCGTGTGGGTGCGCCGCGCCGATGTCGAGGTGGATGTGGATCTGGAGAGTTATCAGGAGGACGGCGCCTACCTCTGGGGCACGTTGCTCGACGGCAGGTACCGGCCGTTCGTCACCTGGGATCCGCTGCCGACCGAGGACGAGGGCCGGTCCTTCGCCGAATTCTGGACCTGGTTGATGGGGGTCCGCGAACAGGCCATGGCCGCCGGTAAAACGTTTGCCGCCTACTGCTATTCGCGCTCGGCCGAGGACAAATGGCTCTACGAGTCCGCACGCCGGTTCGCCGGCCGGCCGGGGGTGCCCACCGCGGCGCAGGTGACACAGTTCGTGGATTCGGCGCAGTGGGTGGATATGTTCCAGGCCGTCACCGATCAGTTCATCTGCCCGAGCGGTAAGGGGTTGAAGAAGATCGCGCCCGTCGCCGGATTCGCCTGGCGCGATCCGGAGGCCGGGGGTGAGGCGTCGATGAGCTGGTATCGGCGGGCGGTCGGTTACGACGCCGCGCCCGATCTCACCCAGCGCACCCGCCTTTTCGAATACAACGAAGACGATGTCCGCGCGACAGCTGTCCTGCGCGAATGGATGAATCCGCGGACCCCGACCGAGCATTGCGCCGACCGGGAGGTGCCCACACTCGCGGATTTCGCGCAGGCACCGACTGCTCCGACCGACCTGAGCCCCAGCCCGGCGCAGGCTTGATTACCATGTGACAGCGTGACAGAGCACGTCGAACAACTCGAGTTCCAGGCCGAGACCCATCAGCTGCTCGAGCTGATGATCCACTCGGTCTACTCCAACAAAGACACGTTCCTGCGGGAGCTGATCTCGAACGCTTCCGACGCGCTGGACAAGCTGCGGCTGGAGTCCTATCGGGACAAGGATCTGCACGTCGACACCGACGACCTGCATATCGAGCTGGAGGTCGACGCCGATCGGCGGATCCTCACGGTCCGGGACAACGGCATCGGCATGTCGCGTGCCGAAGTGGTGGATCTGATCGGAACCCTGGCGAAGTCCGGTACCGCCGAACTGCGTCGCAAACTCAACGAGGCCAAATCCGATGCCGCCGCCGAGGAGCTGATCGGCCAGTTCGGTATCGGCTTCTATTCGACGTTCATGGTGGCCGACAAGGTCGAGCTGACCACCCGCCGCGCGGGTGAGACCACCGCGACCCGTTGGCAGTCCGAGGCCGGCTCGGGTTCCTACACCATCGAAACCCTCGACGAGGCGCCGCAGGGCAGCGCGGTCACGCTGCATCTGAAACCGGCCGACACCGAGGATCACCTCTTCGACTACACGCAGGAGCACAAGCTCCGCGAGATCGTCAAGAAGTACTCCGATTTCATCGCCTGGCCGATCCGGATGCAGGTCGAGCGGACCGTCACCGAGGGCGAAGGCGAAGACAAGCAGGAGAAGACCGTTGTCGAGGAGCAGACGCTCAACTCGATGAAGGCCCTCTGGACCCGCCCCAAGGGCGAGGTCTCCGAGGAGGAGTACCACGAGTTCTACAAGCATGTCAGCCATGCCTGGGACGAGCCGCTGGAGACCATCCCGCTCAAGGCCGAGGGCACCTTCGAATATCAGGCGCTGCTGTTCCTGCCGTCGCAGGCGCCGTTCGACCTGTTCACCCGGGAGCACAAACGCGGTGTGCAGCTCTACGTGAAGCGCGTGTTCATCATGGACAACTGCGAAGAGCTGATGCCGGAGTATCTGCGTTTCGTCAAGGGGGTGGTGGACGCACAGGATCTGTCGCTGAACGTGTCCCGCGAAATCCTGCAGCAGGACCGGCAGATCCAGATGATCCGTAAACGCCTGGTCAAGAAGGTGCTGAGCACCGTCAAGGAGCTGCAGGGCGCCGAGGATCAGACCAAGTACCGCACCTTCTGGCAGGAATTCGGCCGGGTCCTCAAAGAGGGCCTGCTCTCCGATTTCGACAACCAGGCGACGATCCTGGAGGTGTCGTCGTTCGCCTCCACCCACTCCGATACCGAGGCCACCACACTGGCGCAGTACGTGGAGCGGATGCCCGAGGGCCAGGACGCGATCTACTACATGACCGGCGAATCCCGGGAACAGGTGGAGAAATCACCGCACCTGGAGGCGTTCCGAGCCAAGGGCCGCGAGGTGCTGATCCTCACCGATCCCGTCGACGAGATGTGGGTCGGATCGGTGACGGAGTTCGACGGCAAACCGTTGCAGTCGATCGCCAAGGGCGAGGTCGATCTGGAAACCGAGGAGGAGAAGAAGGAATCCGAGGCCCTGCGCGAACAGCAGGACAAGGATTTCGCCGAGGTGCTGACCTGGCTGGGTAAAACCCTCGAGGGCAGCGTCAAGGAGGTCCGCCTCAGCTCCCGGCTCACCTCCTCGCCGGTCTGCCTGGTCGGCGATGTCTTCGATATGACCCCGATGCTGGAACGTATGTATCGGGCTTCGGGTCAGGAACTGCCCCAGTTCAAGCGGATCCTCGAGCTCAACCCCACCCATCCGCTGGTGACCGGGCTGCGCGATGCCTACGACACCCGCAAGGACGATGCGGACGAGGGTAAGGTCCCCGAGCTGATCGAGACGGCCGAGCTCTTGTACGGGACGGCTGTGCTGGCCGAAGGCGGGGAACTGAAGGATCCGGCCAAATTCGCGCAGATCCTCGCCGACCGGCTGACGCGTACGCTCTGACTGCTCCGGAGGCCGCGGCTTGCCCCGCGGCCTCCTCCCGGCCCCGTCGGTGCCGGCCGCAGAACGGAGGCCCGAACCGCCTCGGTCACCTGTGGGACGAGGTGGCCGAGGAGTACGCGGCTTCCACGATTTCGCTGCTGCGGCCACCGCATGCCCGAGGCCGGGGCACCGGCAGGTCGTGCTCGGCCGGTACGCAGTATGGGTTGACCGGCGTACCATCCGAACCCTCTTTGGACGCAAAGGTTTTCGCCAGGACTTTGACCTGCGGTTTGTAATTCGTCAAGGGGTACGGCCGATGGATCATCCGGAATACGCGAATCGTGTTCCGGATAGGAGATCGATCATGTCGACTACCACTGCGGCGCGCCGTGGATTGCGCTCCACCTCGCTTCGGATCGCGCTGCTCGGGGCGCTGCTCGCGGCCCCCGTCCTGGCAGTGGCACCGGCGTCGGCGGAACCAGGGATAGGTCCGATCACGACGCACCTCGCCCCCGTCTCCGATGACTATGACTCCTCCGGCTACGACCGGTGGGGCTATGACCGTGACGGCTATGACCGATCCGGTCGCGATAAGCGCGGTTACGACAAGGAGGGTTTCGACCGGTGGGGTTATGACCGTGACGGCTATGACCGCGACGGCTTTGACACGTGGGGTTACGACGAGGACGGTTACGACGAGGACGGTTACGACCGGTGGGACTCCACGCGCGACGGATGCCGTATCGACGGCAACGATGAGAAGTGGGCAATCCGCCGGATCTGCGATGCCTGGCGGGCACGCGTGGCGGCTGCCGGACCCTTCGCCGATCGAACCGGCCTCCTGTAATAGGCGCACCTGGAAGGCGCACGCCCGCCGCCCGGCTTTCCGGCCGGCCGGCGGGAGCGGTTGTAGCGGGACTGCGGGATACCTACGACAACCGAAATAGGAATGTCGAACGGGTAAGGTTCCCGAATCCACCGAACGCCTGTGCAGCACCGTGAATTCGGCCGAAGGGGGCAGAGCTGATGGGGCGGCAAGATATCCGTTACCGGGTTCGGCTGTGCGGCAGTGTGTTCCGCTCCGCCTCGGGGCAGTCGGCCGGCCCTCGTCTACATGGACCTGCAGTTTGTACAGGAATCGTGCGGAGCGGCGATAGTCCGGTCGAAGCGCGGGAGAGCGCTCGGATTGGAGATCGAGGATGTCGACAGCCGTTACGAGTGGCAGGAGCCGGCGCCGTACCGCCATCAGGGCCGCACTGTTGAGCGCCGTGGTCGCGCCCGTAATTCTGGCCGCCTCCGCTTATGCGGTGCCGGATGCCGCAGAACCGCCGGTGCCGACCCAGAACACGCCGACCCTGCCGCCTGCTCCCACTGGCACGCCGGTGCCGCCGACTACGACGCCGGTGCCGCCGACTACGACGCCGGTGCCGCCGACTACGACGCCGGTGCCGCCGACCACGACGCCGGTGCCGCCGACCACGACGCCGGTGCGGCCGCCACTACCCGCCGATTGTCCCGACGGCATACCTGAGCACGCCCCACACTGTGTCGGAAACGGCCCGGACGATCCCTACGATGCCGACGGCTACGACGACTTCGGTTATGACCGCAACGGTTTCGATCGCTTCGGTTACGACCGGTGGGGTTACGACCGGCAGGGATACGACCGGGGAGGATACGACCGGCTCGGCCTCGACCGTGACGGTTACACGCGCCAGGGTTGCCGTGCAGACGGTGTGGATCGGGAATGGGCCGATCGCGCGATCTGCGACGCATGGCGGGCCGAGCGTGCGAACGGGCTCCGGCTCCCGACGGGGAGCGCCGGCTAGCTCTCCGCTGCCGCGGCAGGACGAACGCCCGCCCTCCGGCTTCGGAGGGCGGGCGTCGTGTCGTCAGGGGAGGTGGTTACCGCGGCGCCATGCGCAGCGCGCCGTCCATGCGGATGGTCTCGCCGTTGAGGTAGTCGTGCTCGACGATGTACTGCGAGAGCTGCGCGTACTCGTCCGGGCGGCCCAGCCGCGACGGGAACGGCACGCCGGCCTCGAGGCCCTGGCGGTATTCCTCGGTGACACCGGCCAGCATCGGGGTATCGATGATGCCGGGGGCGATGGTGTTGACGCGGATACCGAACTGCGCGAGGTCACGTGCGGCCGGAACGGTCATACCGTGTACGCCGCCCTTCGACGCCGAGTAGGCGATCTGGCCGATCTGGCCCTCGAACGCCGCGACGGAAGCGGTGTTGATCACGACACCGCGCTGTCCGGATTCGTCGACCGCGTCGGTCTTGGCGATGGCATCGGCGGCCAGCCGCATGACGTTGAAGCTGCCCAGCAGGTTGACGGTGATCACCGTGCGGAACAGTTCGAGATCGTGCGGGCCGTTCTTGGACAGGATGCGCCCGGCCCAGCCGACACCGGCGCAGTTGACCACGATACGCAGCGGGATACCCGATTCGACCACCTTGGCGACGGCGGCGGCGACCTCGTCGTGGCTGGTGACATCGGCGGCGAGCAGGGTGACCCCGTCGGGGACATTGTCGCCGGCGCGCTCGATCGACTGCGGTACGTCGAGCCCGAAGACGGTGGCGCCCAGATCGGCGAAACGCTTGGCGGTGGCGGCGCCCAGACCGGACGCGCCCCCGGTGACGATGGCGGCGGAACCCGAAATCTCCACGATGGTCCTCTCGTTCGTGACAAGCCAGTTGGCCTAACGTCAATTGCACCCTAGCCCGTGGATACACCGGGGTCGTGGACGGTCCCCTTGCGCGGATCGGTCACCGGATGCTAGTGCTGCCCACCAACCGGGCGGTCGCCGATATCCGCGGTGTCTGCCGAGGTCACCGCCATTTCCCGGGCCATCCGGCGGGTACGCAGCCACCACAGCGTCACCGCTGCCACGGCGGGCGCCGCCAGGGCGAGGCCGATTCCCGGTAGCAGGCCGAGGGCCGGGGCCGCGGTGTTCAGTGCGGTCAGTGCGCCGATGAACAGGAACAGCAGCCCCGAACCGAATCCGATGGCCCGTTCGGGGAGGTGCTTGCCCAGCAGAATGCCCGCGGCGATAGCCAGCGCGTCGGCCGCGACCATGCCGATGGTCGATCCCAGCCAGACCCCCGCCCAGTTGTTGTCGGTGGCGAGCGCGGCTGTGGCGAACATGGTGCGGTCGCCGAGTTCGGCCAGTAGGAAGGCGGAGAGGACGACGAAGAAGGGCGCGGCGGCGGCGAACCTGGGTGGTGAAGGTTCACCGTCGTCGTCGCCGACGAGTTCGCGCAGTGTCCAGACACCGACTGCGAGGAAGGTCACCGCCGCGACCCAGGCGATGGCCGTCGTGGGCAGGGCGGCACCCAGGAAATGTCCGATGGCGACCGAGAGTACGTGCACGGCGGCGGTGGCCACGGTGATCCCGCCGAGCACCACCCACCAGCGATAACGCAGAGCGAAGGTCAACGCCATGAGCTGGGACTTATCACCCAGTTCGGCAAGAAAAACGATACCGATGGCGAGTCCGATGGTGGCGATCATCCGAGGGGCTCCCGATCCTCCGGTTCACCGGCCGGAGACAGGATGCCTCCGGCCGGCACCGCAATAGCTGTCCGGCCGAAGGTCTCGCCCACCGGGGTACCGGTTCACGCGACCGGATCCACCGCCGGGGCGGCGTGATCAGTATGTCGACCGCGTAATTGGGGGCTACTCCCCTTCGCTGTTGGCAACCTTATCGCACCTCTGCCGGTGTCGCAATTGCGCAACAGTGAAATATGGCTTACAGCAATAAGTTTGGGTAAGGTAGCAGCATAGTTAGGGGACCCTGATAACCATTGTCCGGTCATCCGGAATGGTTCGACGGCATCGCTCCAGCAATCAGATCGCGAGCCCTGAACCGAAACGGGGGGTGCTCGAAGGTCGGACCGGGGGTGTGGGTCCTTGCGAGTTGTGGGAAATGCTTCCGGCCGGTGAGCGGCCGGATCACCGAGAACCGTGAGCCGTGTGACCGAACGTGAGCCTGATGGGTCCGGTCGATCGGTACACTACCGACCAACGAGAGGATCACGTCAGATGTCGATCGAGAACCGCTTGGCTGTACTGGAAGCCCAGGTTGTGCAGACAATCAACGAGCGCGATCGGGAACCGGAATCGGTCCGGAGTCTCCGAGCTCGCATCGATAGCAACCACAATGCGGTCGTGGGGGAGCTCGGCAGCCTGCATGCGGACGTCCAGGATCTGCGGACCGGTCAAGCTCGGCTCGAAGCCGGGCAGACCAAGCTGCGTGCCGATGTTCAGGAGCTGCGGGCGGGGCAGGCTCGGCTCGAAACCGGCCAGGCTCGGCTCGAAACCGGCCAGGCTCAGCTCGAAACCGGGCAGGCGGAGTTGCGCGCCGACGTTGCCACCTTGCAACAAGGCCAGCAAGCTGTCATGGACAAGCTCGCGCAGATCTTGTCGAAGCTGCAGTAACCAGCTGAGTGGTGCCCTCGTCGGTTTCGACAGGCTGATAGCGCTATCGACGCGAGCCCGGGAACCGCCGGGCTCGGCACCGGATCAGGCGGCCAGCAACATGGCCAGCACGGCGGTGTCGGGATCGCTGATCGGGTCCAGTCCCACCCTGCTGACCAGGGAAGTGACCGTCCCGTCCGCCTCGGCTTCGGCCCAGGCGGCCCGGTGTTCCAGGCCGAGGTGCGGCAGCCCTGGCAGCAGTACGCACCCGGAAGCAGCGCCCGTGCACTCCGGTAGTGAGGGATTGGTTTCCGCCGGGGGATGCAGCATGAACAGGGCAGGCGGTGTGTGTTCGCCGAAAAGTCCCGGTTGCACACTTTCCTCGCCCAGTACCGGGCCTTCTGCGATCACCAGCCCGACCGTATCGGGTGCCGGATCATCGGGTAGGTCCTCGCGCACTCCGAAAACCGTCGAGGTGGTGAGGAGGCCGGGCATGGAGGCCACGCGTACCGCGAGCACCAGCAGTTGGGACCATTCCTTGGTCGTATCCGGCCAGCGGCCGGAGATCACGAAACCGCGCAGTGTTCCGCCGGCGTGGAACGGCGTCACGCCGATTTGACCGTTGCCGCGCATGATGCCTCCCGTACGGATACCGGGGCGGCCTTGCCCGTCTGTATCTACTCGGCATGAGCGAGGGCCCTGCGTGGTTACGCTTCGCTACCGCCTTCGGGCCTGACTCGCTCATACCGCAAGTTGTGTGAAGTTCGAGCATCTCCCAGAAGTTGTCTGGCACACAAGTACCAGAGAGTGCCAGTTCACCGGCAAACGCCGAAATGCCCGCGGACCTCGAGGTCCGCGGGCTCGGTGGGCTACGTCGTTTCCGGCCAGAGTTCGGCCGGTGATCTCGACGCGGCGATCAGCCGAAGATGAGGCCCTTCGCCTGGCTGGTGGCCTTGGCGAAACGCTCCTGGACGTCGGCCCAGTTGACCACGTTCCAGAAGGCCTTCACGTAGTCGGCCTTGACGTTCTTGTACTGCAGGTAGAACGCGTGCTCCCACATATCGACCTGCAGCAGCGGGATGATGCCCAGCGGAACATTGGCCTGCTGGTCGTAGAGCTGGAAGGTCAGCAGCTTCTGGCCGAGGGTGTCGTAGCCGAGCACCGCCCAGCCGGAGCCCTGCAGACCGTTGGCCGCGGCGGTGAACTGCGCGCGGAACTTGTCGAACGAACCGAACTGGTCGTCGATGGCGGCGGCCAGCTCACCGGTCGGCTTGTCGCCGCCGTTGGGGGAGAGGTTCTTCCACCAGATGGAGTGGTTGACGTGACCGCCCAGGTGGAATGCGAGGTTCTTCTCGTGCAGGAAGATGGCGCCGTGATCGCCCGCTTCGCGCGCGGCTTCGAGCTTCTCCAGTGCGGTGTTCACCCCGGCGACATAGGTCGCGTGGTGCTTCGAGTGGTGAATCTCGTTGATCTGCCCGGAGATATGCGGCTCCAGGGCGCCGTAGTCGTAATCCAGATCTGGCAGCGTGTACTCAGCCACGATGTCCCTTCCTTGTCGGGTCGAGCGCGTCCTTTACGGGAGGCTCCCGACCATTCGTACACCCGATCGGTCCAACTCGCCCCGACACCCCACCATTCCACACGGAGGCGAAACCGACCATTTTTGTTCCGGTCCTGTGATACATCCGCCGCCGCCTGCCCGGTCCGACCTGGCCGGATGCGAGTCGGCGGCCCGTCTCGCGCGGAAGGCGAGCACGGTCACCGGACTCGGCACCGGGGCCATCGGCGCCGGCCCTCGACCATCCACCGCGCTACCCGAGCAGCGGAAGCAGCGGCGCAGCAGACGTTTACCGGCGGCCGCCGCTGCGGACCGCTCGGCGATGGTTCACAACGGCGGTGCGATACCCGGATGCGATGCGCGCGGGTCACCCTTGTCGTGGGCCGCCCACCAGCGCTGAGAACCGGAGACCAGCTCCGGTAGCGGTACGGGTGCCCCGTCGGCGCGCTGTGCGGTGACCGAATCGAACCAGACCCGGATATCGAGTTCGCGCGGATCGACTCCTTCTTCCTGGGAGAACTCCAGGACATGGCGGGAGATCCGGGTATCGATGGTGGTGTCGAAGCTGAGCAGTTCGCTCCACAGCGTCCAGCTGCTGTCGTCCAGGTCGACGAATTCCCAGCCGTGTAGCCGGCTACCGCCGAAACTGGCGATCGCGGCGTCGAGGCCGGTGAGCTCCAACGGCAGGATTCGCGGTTCCAGATCGTCCCACCGCTGCATCCGCAACGATGCGGCAATTCTTGTGACCCCGTGGAAGATGAGCTGCACCCGTTCCGTATGGGTGCCCGGTGTGGCGTCGCCGGTGGCGATGCCGGTGGTTTGCTCCGGCAGGCTCAGTACCTCGAGGTCGAGTATCAGTCGTTTGGCCTCGGAATCGACTGTCGATCCCAGGCAGCCGGCCTCCGAAAGTGCTTTGTCGAGACCGGCCTTGTCCAATTCTTCGAGTAACCCCCTGGTCGATGTCATGGCGCCAGATTACCGAGATCAGCACGGGGATCAGGGGATTTTCGATTTTTCCGGTTCCGGTGGAACCGATTCGGCACCGGCGGCGTCCAACTGGTTATCGGGTCGCGACGGGGCGCGGCGCGATGCAGTGGCCGGACGGCCGCTCCGGGATTTTTTGGAGGGGAGTACCGGATCGGCCGTTCGGGTCCACCGTTACCGCAGGTCGAGCCGTCGATCCGGGGAACCTGGGATAATGGTGCGCTGAATGGTAGCTGATTGCGCCGGAACACGGTGCGAATTATGCATATTACTCATCACGGGGCCATCCATGGATATGGCCGGCGCACGATCGGATCGCAGCGGTATCCCGATCCGGCGAATCTTCGGCAGCGCCCGGCGTGTCGGTCCGGTCCGGACAGTTGTGGACCGCCGGCCGGCAGTGACCGGGCGTGCCTGCGGACGCTCGCCCCGGACCCGGCGGCAGTACCGGCGGTTGTGGCAGGATCAGTAACGTGACGAGCTTCGGGGTCCCGTCGGTATCGGTCGAGGCCGTACCGGCCGAATTCGATCAGCCGCCCGGGCAGGCGGAGGCGGCTGCCGTCGTCCTGCTCGATGTGCGTGAAGACGACGAGTGGCAGCTCGGCCATGCGCCGGGCGCCGTGCACATCCCACTGTCCGATATCCCGGCGCGCTACGGCGAACTGGATCCGGACGCCGACCTGTATGTCATCTGCCGGCAGGGCGGCCGCTCGATGGAGGCGGTCAAGTATCTGGTGAACATCGGATGCGTTGCGGTCAACGTGGCCGGCGGCATGGTGGCCTGGCAGCAGCTCGGCCGTCCGCTGGCCGGCGAGGGCCCCGGGCCCGCGACGATCTACTGACGAATTGCGAGGTGCGCGGTGAGTACGGTGGTGCAGCCTTGTGCCCGCTGCGGTACACGCTGGGCGGTGCAGGGTACGCCGATGCACTGGTGCCCGCGGTGCCGCGGCGTTCTGCTGTCCCCGGGCCCGATCGACGCCCCGCCGCAGCGCCGTAATTACCGCTGGGTCGCCCGCCGGCCCGGTCGTCTCGACCGTTCCGGCCGTACCGCCGGAACGGGCCGGGTATCCGCGGCGACGCCCCGATACACCGAGATTCCGCGCTGGGGGTTACAGGACCGCCCGGTAGCCGCGCACGACCGCGACCAACCCCGTCCGCTGAGCACGCTCACCCGCTGGGTGTACACCGCGCTGCCGGCCACCGCCGTGCTGTTCGGTCTGGCCGCCGTGGCCGAACTCGGCCGATACCTGCTTCTGCTGCGCAATCGCACCCGGCTGATCGAACCGCCGCTGCTGTGGTTCTCCGACGCACTCGTGAACACCGCCGCGCTATTCGCGTTGATCATGGCGCTGGTCGCCGCGGTGGCCGCGCTGGGCTGGCTGATCGAGGCGCGTCGCGCCACCTTCGCCGCGACCGGTCGCCGGGACCCGCGGTCACCGCGCATACTTGCGCTGGGCTGCCTGATTCCGGTGGTGAACCTGATCTGGCCCGGTGTATTCCTCTCGGAAATCCTGGCCGAACGCGGTGATCCGCGCCCGTTGCGGGCGGTGCGGATCTGGTGGGCGGTCTGGGTTCTCGGCGGCCTGCTCGCGGTGGCGGCGCTGTACTGGCGGACCGCCGATTCGCTGCAGGCCCAGGCCGACGGCGTGCTGTTCACCGCGTTGACCGATCTGGCCGCGGCCGCTGTCGCCGTACTGACACTCTGGGTCGTGCGCACGGTCGAGGGCCGCGATCTGCGCGGCCGCGACCGGCTCGCCCACCGCTGGGTGGTGGCCGTCGATCCGGCCACCCCGCTGATCGAACCGGTGCATCCCGGCGGTGCCGCTACGGTGAGCACGGCGCCGGACGCCGGGTCGGCAGAGTCCCGGGACGGTGCCGGCCGAGCAGCACAGGAGGTTGTGGCCCAGTGAGCGAGCACAGCGACCAGTCGGTCCAGGGCCCGCGTGCGCCGTTCGTGGTCGCGCACCGCGGCGCCTCGGCCGCGCGTCCGGAACATACGCTGGCGGCCTACGAACTTGCGCTGGAAGAGGGCGCCGACGGGGTCGAATGCGATGTGCGGCTCACCCGCGACGGTCATCTGGTCTGCGTGCACGACCGTACGGTGGACCGCACCTCGAGTGGTACCGGATTGGTCAGCGAGCTGACGCTGGCCGAGCTGAAGGAACTGGACTTCGGTGACGGCTCCCCGGCCGGTGTGCTCACGCTGAGCGAACTCATCGGACTGGTGCTGGATTGGCGTAGCCGCCCGACGAAACTGTTCATCGAGACCAAGCACCCGGTCCGATACGGGTCGCTGGTGGAGAACAAAGTCCTGGCCGAACTGCAGCGTTTCGGGATCGCCACCCCGGCGTCGGCGGCCCATTCGCGGGCGGTGGTGATGTCGTTCGCGGCCACCGCGGTCTGGCGGATCCGCCGGGCGGCGCCGTTGCTGCCGACCGTGCTGCTCGGCGAATCCTCCCGCTACCTGGGCGGAAGTGCGGCGACGACCGTGGGTGCGACCGCGGTGGGGCCCTCGGTGAAAACTCTGCGCGAACATCCGGAGCTGGTGGACAAGGCTGCGGCGGCCGGCCGGGCGACCTACTGCTGGACGGTCGACGAACCCGACGATATCGCGCTGTGCGCGGATCTCGGGGTGAGCTGGGTGGCGACGAACCACCCGGGGCGGGCGAAGGCTGTCCTCGCCAACCGCTGAAGCGGCTACTCGCCGGGCTCCGAACCGAGTGGCCTGCCGCCGGTGGACCGGTATGCCGTGTAATTTGACCAGCCGTGGGTAAGAGCAAACGCAATAGTCCGAAACCCGGAGGCAACCGGGCCCAGCGTCTGGCCGAGCGGCGAGCGGCATTGCAGGAGGCCGAATCTGCCGTCGCCCGTCCTTTCGAGGGGCTGGCCGCGGAATGCGATCTGGTCGCGCTGCGCGAGTTCGTCCCGTCGGCGACTGCCGAATTGACGCTTGCTCCCGGTATCGCCGCCGAGCGACCGGTAGTCCTGGCGACTGTGCTGCCGGGTGCGGTGGCCGCGCTGGTACGCGCCGTCGATACACCGACCGGATATATCGGTGTGCAGGTACAGGCCCCGACGGTGGACCCGGCCGCGGATATCGCGGCGTCGGTTCTGTGGGCGCAATCCGCCGAACCCGGTGATTCGCTGGCCGTGGCGCATGCCGCGCCGGGCGGGCCCGCGCTTTCCGATGTGATCGTGGCGGATGCGGCGCTGGATCTGGTGGTGCACCAGGATTTCGATTGGTGGGTGCCGGAAGGGGTGCAACCCGATCCGCAGATCGCCGCCACCATCGAGCAGGCCAAAGAGGCCATCATGCCGTCGGATCGGCTGGATCTCGGGCCCGCGGCGATCGGTGCGCCCTGGTGGGTGGATGCCGGTGAGAAGGCCCATCTGCGCTGGGTCCGGCCGGAGTCGGAAGATGATCTGATGCTGGCGCTGGCCCGGTTGCACGCGGCGGGTGGGTTGCATCTCGGTGAGGGGTCGCGGTTTGCCGGTTCGTTCCGTACGCACGGGCTGCTGGTTCCGGTCTTCGATCTCGATCCGGAGCGCCATGTGAGCGAATGGGCTACACCGGCAACGGAATTCGGCGAACGTTTGGCCGAGGCGCTGGCGGTCGATGCGCCGCTGACCTCGGATCAGCGGCGCTCACGGGACGGGCTGCGGTCACGTCAGGTGACCCTCCGCTGAATAAAACGGAGAAATTTCCGAAAAACCCTTCTTTCCGAAGCTGATCTCCGCTAGGTTTCAGAGGTCGCCGTTTCTGGAACCCCCCGGCGACGAACGTCAGCCGACACACGACCCGGCGCCGGCTGACGTGCTGGAGCATCGGCCGCCCGACCTCGGCGCAGTAGGCCGGGACGGCCGATGCTCCTATTCATCACCCGGGAAACAGTCCACGAGCCTCGTCCGAGCCGTCCGCATTGCGGCGGTTACTCGGCGGGGCGGACTGTCCAGTTATCAGATATGGCCGCCGGCCACCGAGGGCGAGCCCGGCGCATAGGTCGGGTCATCGCTCATCTCGCGGGCGATGAACTCCTCGAGATCGAACAGGTTCGAACCGGCGCGGTCGGCGACAGTGAGCAGCGTGGTCATCTTCGCAACTTCCTCGACCTGCTCCTTGAGGAACCACTGCATGAACTGTTCGCCCAGATAATCGCCTTCTTCGCGGGCGGTACTCGCCAGCTGGACAATCTGGTCGGTAACGGTCTTCTCCTGATCGAGTGCCAGCGCGATCGGCTCGCGGGAATTCTCGAAATGCGACTTTGCTGCATCGACGCCGGAAATGTCGACGCTGATATCCCGATCCAGGAAATACTGGACGATCATCATCGCGTGATTGCGTTCCTCGACGGCCTGCGCGTAGAACCGTTTCGCGAGTTGAGGCAGGTCGGCGTTGTCGTACCACACGGCGATGGCGATGTACTGATGCTCGGCGTTGAACTCGTGCCGAATTTGATCGTGCAGCAAACCGTGGAATTTGCTGCGGGGGCTCTCCGGATGATTGGACATGCCTTGACATTAACGCCGGAAAGGGGCTATGTCATCCAAGTGCAGCCTTATTGAGGCTAGTGTTGCCTTATTCGAATGAGGATAGTATTGCCTTATTTATTTCGGCCGGCTCCGGCCATTTTCGGCACCGAGCTGTTCGTTTGCGGTGCGACCGTGGGCAGCTCCCGGGCCACGAAGTCTTCGACATCGAACAAATTCCCGGCTGAGCGATCGATCACAGCCAGCAAGGTCGACATACCGGCCACATCCTGTTGCTGGCACTCGAGCAGCCAGCTCATGAATTGCTCACCGAGGAAATCCGCCCATTCCCGGGCCACCTTGGCGAGTTCGGTGACCTGATCGGTCAGAGTCTGCTCGCGGGCGAGCAGGAAAGCCACTGCGGCATGAGGTGATTCGAAGGTCTGGCGCACTTCGCCGAGGCCGCCGATGCTGATCTCGAGATCTCGGTCGATCAGATACTGGACGATCCGCAGCGCATGTCCGCGCTGCTGTTCCGACCGGCCGTAGCAATGCGCGGCCAACCGTGGCAACCGCTGGATATCGAAGTACACCGCCGCGGCCAGATACTGCTGCGAAGCGGTGAGCCCGTGCTGCACCTGGGCCCGCAGCAGGGCGGTGAACGGCTGAGCCAGGTCGCTGTCGTGCATATATCGATTATCGCGCGTTCGAAGACAGGCTGGGCGCCCGGGCTGCGACGAGTGGTCGTCGCCGGGCCAGGCGGGCTCACTCGGTGGTGAGCTCCGCCGGGACCGGATCGCCGTTGGCCAGCGCTTCGAAGAACCGACTGGCATCGGGCTTCGCCCACAACACGACGTTGCCGCTGGCGGTATCGGTGAATCCACCTACCGGCACGCTCGTCGCCAGGGTATCGCCCCGTAACGACCAGCCCAGCCGGGCGAGGTCCCAGATATGGTCGTCGGAATCGACGGTCAGCGAGCGCGCGGTATTACTGGCCATGGGCCACAGCGCGAACGGGTTGGCCAGGGTGGCCGGGCTGGTCGCCTTCTCCAGCAGGGCCGAGAGGAACAGTCGCTGATTGTTCATGCGATCGATATCGGCGAGTGCGGTGGCCCGGCTGCGCACGAAGCCCAGCGCCTGGGGACCGTTCAATTCCTGACAGCCCGCGGGAATATCGATCCCGGCCAGCGGATCGTTGATGGCCTGCGGTACGCACACATCGATACCGCCCAGCCCGTCCACCACACCCGCGAAACCGGCGAAACCGATCTCGGCGTAATGATCGATATGCAATCCGGTAGCGATCTCCACGGTTTGGGTGAGCAGGGGCGCCCCGCCGAAAGCGAATGCGGCATTGAGTTTGTCCTGGCCGTAGCCCGGGATACCGACATAGGAATCGCGCGGCAGGCTCACCAAAGTGGTGCGCCCCGAGGGCGGGATATGCACCAGGATGATGGTATCGGTGCGCGGGTCGCCGACGTCACCGCCGGTGGCCAGGCCCTGCGCCTCGTCGTCGGACAGCCCGGCCCGGCTGTCCGATCCGACCAGCAGCCAGTTCGTACCCGCGGTATTGCCGACCCGGTCCTCATAATCGCCGAGCGCGTCGATTCTGGTGAGTGAACCGTCGAGTTTCACGACGGCGTACACCAGCGCGGTGACCAGTACCAGCAGGAAAACGAGAACCCACCGGCCGATATGGCGTTTCCGGCGGCTTCGCGGCCGCGGGGCGGCACCGCCGTACGGTGCATCCCGGCCCGGGGGCGGTGGCCGCCTGCGACCTCCGCGGTCCGGAGCCGGACGCCGGCTGGGTGCGTACTCGGATTCGCGGTAGGGCACCGGACGTTGCGTGGGTGCATGCGTGTGCGGACCGGGTTTGCCGCCACGTCCCGGCGCCGGCGGGCGCGCGGGCGCAGCTTGCCTTCCCTCGGGGGCCTGGGAGTACGCCCGGGGCGGTTCATAGCGTTCTGTGGGCCGGCCGCCCCGGGCCGGGCCCGGACCGCGGCGGATGACCTGCGGCGGTTCGGCCGGTGGGCGCCCGCCGGGCGGCGGGGGTGGGGCGGGCCGGCGCGCGGGGCCTCGTCCGGGTGCTCCGTTCTGCGGCGGCACCCGGCGCATCCGTGGGTCGTCGCCGTTCATCATCATCAGACTGTACTTATCGTTGTCGCCGTTGTTCGTTAGCGCCGGACCGGCCGGACTGCATCCCAGGTGAGGGCGCCGATCGTGTCCAGCCGGGTTACGCGGCGGACCTCACGGCAGCCACGACACCCGCCCACGTAACACTCCGTAGCCGATGTAGGCCACCACATCGATCACCGCGTGCGCGATCACCAACGGCCACAGCCGGCCCGTGCGCTGCCAATACCGCCCGAAGATCACGCCCATCACCACGTTGCCGATCCCGCCACCGAGCCCCTGGTAAAGGTGATAGCTGCCACGCAGCAGCGCCGAAGCCGCCAGGGCCGAATTATCCGACCAGCCCAGCGTGCGCAGCCTGGTCAGCAGATAGGCGACCACCACGATCTCCTCGGCGCCCGAATTGGCGCAGGCGGAAAGCACCAGCGCCGGCATCCGCCACCAATGGTCGGCCAGTGCGTCCGGCACGATCGTCACATTGATCCCCAGGCTCTGGGCGATGAGATACAGCCCCAAACCGGGAAGCCCGATCACCGCGGCGAGCACCAGCCCGTGCAGTACATCGGGCCGGAAACGCATCCGGGCCAGACCGATCGCCCGGGGCCCCAGCCCGCTGCGCCACAGCAGGTAGAGCCCGAGCCCCGCCCACGCGGCCAAACGCGCCACACCGAGCAGCTGGAACAGCAGGTCCAGCACCGACTGACTCGTCCGTGACGAATTCAACGCGACGGTCTGCTCGCCGACACCGCCCGGCGCCAGCGCGCTCTCCAGCAGCGACAGCGCGGCATTCATCCCGCTCAGGCCGAACGTGACACCGAGGACAACGAGAATTTCGAGCCGGACAGCCCGCTGCTCCCGTAGCCGGTCACCGACCGTCCAACCGCTTTCGCTCATGTACCGAACTTATGGCCCAGTGTCCGGACGCGCGGTCCGAGGTGCACGGACCGGCCGATGCGCGGGCCGCCGGGTTCAGATGGAACGCAAACCGTTGAGAAATGGGCAGCCGGCGAGGGTGCGGACCGCCCGGCTCAGCGCCTCGACATCTTCGGCGGGTGTGGCGAAGGGCAGACGGAAATCGTGATCGCCTTCGATTCCTTCGATGCGCAGGGTGAGGCCGTAGCGGTCGATGGCCAGCGGGTGGATCCGGCCGTGGCGCAGCCGGGCCGGCAGGTGCCGGGCCAACTGTGCGACCACATCGGCGTGATCGGCGTCCAGATGCTGCAGCCATGCCGATTCCATCCCGCAGAACGGGTCGGGGGTGGCGAGTCGTAGATCGTCGACGCAGACCGATTCCGCGCCGGCCGAATCTGCGACGACCGCCGAGTTCAGCACCAACCGGAGCAGGGTGGTGGTGTGGCCGATATCGAGCAGACCGGGATGTGGATATTCCTCCGCGACCGCAGTGACCAGGGTGCGCTGGGCGCGGGCGGGCACCGCACGGATCCAGCCGCGCAGCCAGACCAGCGCCCGGACCGGTTCGCGCAGCGGCAGCGGGGCGTGATCGGTGAGTTCGAGAACGGCGGGGGCGCCGGCGACCTGTTCCCGAGCGGCGTAGACCGCGGCGCTCTCGTTCGGTACCGCGATCACCACATCGCCGCACTGGCGCAGATAGTGCACCGGTACAGGGGTCGGATCGGCGCCGGGCAGCGCGAGAACGGCCTCTTCGGCGTGTGCGCAGGCGCTGCGGACGCGTTCGGCGGTGGACGGGGCAGGGGCGGTCGGCGCCATCGGTACCTCCAGTGCGGGCGGACCCGGCTTCACGATCGAGAATTAGGTAAACCTAAGCTAAGTTAAAGTCGGGTGCGGCGCAAGAGGATCGCCGCGTAAGCAGGCGGCAGGGCCGGGTGCCCGGTGGCTACGCCGCCGCCCTGCCTACGATCGAAGAGTGGTCGCAGGCGAGTCCGAACCGGTACTGGTGGAACTGAGCGTTCCCAAACGCGTGGTCGAACGCGGACTGGTGGACGGCCTGGTCGTACCGGCGGGGCAATTCACCGGCGAACGCCGGCTGGACCCGGCCCTGCCGGACGAACGCATCGCCGACTTCCTGGCCGAGGCCGCGCACCGCCCGGATGGTTTCGTAGCCCGCGCCGAGGACGGCACACAGGCCCTGGCGGTTCTTGCCGGCACGGTTGCCGCACTGTGCGGCGAAGATATCCGTAAGGCGCTGAACAGCCCGGATATCGTATTCCTGGCCGGTCTTTCCAGTGGCGCAGCCGACGCCGTCCGGGAAATATTGCTCGGGATCGAGAGTGATACGCCGGTGGAGACAGAGCGCGCGCTACGTGCGGCGCTACGCCCCGCGGAGACGGGAGACTGACCCGCGGGTGCCTCCGTGTGGCGTTCCGCGTCCGCGCATCCGGGTACCCGATACCGGGGGCGAGCACACCGCCCGCACAAGTACCCTCGTAGACGTGCCGCGTATCGCCTATTTCGGTCCGTCCGGAACATTCACCGAGATGGCCCTCGCCGAATTCGAGAGCTCGGGGTCCTTCGACGGGCCGGTCGAGCGGATCGCCGCTCCCAGCCAGGCAGCCGCCCTGGACCTGGTGCGTGCGGGTTCCGCGGCCGCGGCAGTGGTGCCGATCGAGAGCTCGGTGGAAGGTTCCATCTCGGCGACCCTGGACTCGCTGGCCATCGGGCCGCGGTTGCAGATCGTCGCCGAAACCGAACTGGAAGTGACGTTCACCATCCTCGCCCGGCCCGGAACCGATATCGCCGCCGTCCGGTCACTGGCCGCGTACCCGGTCGCATTGGCGCAGGTCCGCAACTGGGTGGCCGATACCTGGACCGATATCTCGATCCACACCTCCAACTCCAATGCCGCGGCCGCGGAAGATGTCCGGGACGGCCTGGCGGACGCCGCGGTGTCCACCGCACTGGCGGGAGAACGGCTCGGCTTGACGGTGCTCGCCGCCGGGGTCGCCGACCACGACCAGGCCGTCACCCGCTTCGTACTGGTCACCGCGCCGCGCGTGGCACCGGCCCCCACCGGCAGCGACCGCACCTCGATCGTGATCGAGGAACTGCCGAACATGCCCGGCTCCCTCATGCGGGCCTTCGCCGAATTCTCCACCCGCGGAATCGATCTCACCCGGATCGAATCCCGCCCCACCCGGACCGGTATGGGCACCTACCGCTTCTACCTCGACTGCGTCGGCCATATCGAAGACGCCGCGGTGGCCGAGGCATTGAAGGCGCTGCACCGCACGGCGCATATCCGATTCCTCGGCTCCTGGCCGGCCACCTCCGCGAACGGCACACCGCCGCCGTCGGATGAGGATGCAGCGCTCTGGTTGACCCAGCTACGCAAAGGGGTGGCCGACCTGTGACCGCCAAACTCATCCTGGTCCGGCACGGCGAAACCGAAGGAAACGTCGCCAAGATCCTGGACACTAAACTGCCCGGCCTGCCGCTCACCGAACGCGGCGCCGCCCAGGCCAAGGCCTTCGGCGAGGGATTACTGACCCCGCCGCGCGCCCTCTTCCATTCGCATGCGCTACGGGCCCGCCAAACGGCCGGTTATATCGAGGCGGCCACCGGAGTGCGGGCGATAGCCCGCGACGATGTCCACGAGGTGCAGCTCGGTGACCTGGACGGATCGGCCAGTCCCGAAGCCCACGAACATTTCCAGGCGGTCTACCGGTCCTGGCACGAGGGCAGGTTGACCGAGCGTGTTCCCGGCGGAGAATCGGGTCGCGATGTACTCGACCGCTTCCTGCCCGCAATCGCCGATCTGCGTGCGGAATACCTGCTGGAAGCCGGCGACAGCGGCGATGTTCTGGTGGTTACCCACGGCGCGGCCATGCGGCTGCTGGGCCGCGAACTGGCCGGGGTGGCCCCGCCTTTCACCACCAATAATCATCTGGACAACACCGAGACGATCGAACTGGTCGCCCGGCCCGGCGGTGGCTGGGAATGTGTCCGCTGGGGCCGGTTCGCTCCGCCGTTCGGCGGTAAAGCCGAATTCGGCGCCGACGATCCCATGGGGTAGCGAGCGAGCCTCGGGTGCTCACTGCCATGGGCCCAGCCCCGGCCGTGTCCGGAGACGCCCAGAACTCTGTCCTTGTTACTCACCGATCCCCTGTGCGTAGGCAACGCACAGGGGTGAATCGGCTTCGACCGGTCGGGCCGTCAGGCCAGCGCCGGGTTGGTCGGGAATTCCGAACGTTCGGGCAGTGAATTGATCAGATCCTGCAAGGCGATTCGCAGCCGGGCATCCGTACCGCTGCTGAACGACGTCCATTTGGTTCCGTCGTCCGCGATGCTGGCGGTGCCGATGAAACGGCCCGCCCGGGTATTGAATACGGCGATATGGTTGTCGGCAACATCGCGACTCGCGTCCCCGTAGACGACCCCGACGATTTCGGCATGCGATTCACAATGCGCCATGGCCGAGGCGATGGCCTGCGCATCCCGGGTGGGATTGCCGACCTTCGCCAGCCGAGCGGCGGTGGCTGCCGGATCCCCGGTGTCGTCGAAAATCGGCACGAGTTGTTCGGTGGGCGCATTCATTCCGGTCAGTTCCAGCGGTTGGCCGGGGCCGAGGGCCGCCATCACCGGTCCGGGTAGATCTTCGCCTGCCTCATCGACGATGTAGGAGGTCGGCCCACGCAGGGCGACCGTCACCAAATCGTCGCCCTTCGCCAGGCACATCCGGCTCGCCTGGCCACCCACGAAGAGTCGCAGTGCGACCTCCCAGTGCGGCCGGTACAGGCCGCGTAGCCGGTCGGCGAGATCCGGGTGGATACGATCGCCGTCGAGCAGTTCCCGTTCGATCAGCAACTGCTCGGCGGCTTTCATAGCTCTGTCGTGGTCGGCCTCGTTGTCGTAGCGACCCCGTGCGTCGAGCACGACCGGGACCTCGTCGATCTCCAGTTTTTCCAGGAGATACTGCATTTCGTCGAGCGATAGCGTCACTGCCGCGAGCATGGACGCCCCGCGCCCCCCACCCAGCACCGTCACTTGTCCGTCCGCTGGGGTTCGGCGCCGATGACGCCGTCCGCGATGTAGCGCCCGTCGGCGAAATGATCACCGCGCAGATAATCGGCCGCGTCGTGGTCCTGTTCGTCCTCGCCGTTGCCACGGGCGTTACCCATCAGCGGGCTCCCGGCGGTGCCGGGGCCGGTCGGACGTACGGGGGCAGTCTCGCTACGCGTCACGGCGACGGATTCGGTGGCGGGTGCGCCGCCGCCCGCGGGTGGGGCACCCCAACCCTCGGGCACCTTCAGCCCACCGTTGTTCAGCCCCAGGGCCGAGCTGGGCACACCACCGGCCCGGGTGGCGGCCGCCGCGGTGGATGCCGCTGCCGCGCCGGTCACCATGCCGGGCATCGGCGCCACCGAGGCCGGCGCCGATGTGGTGGTGGCCGCGGCGATGGCATTCGCGCCGAGATTGCCGACGGTGGTGACGCCGGTGCCCGCCACCGACGTTGCTACATTCGCGGCCTGGGTAACCGCACTCGCGACACCGGGGTTCTGGGCCAGCGCACTACCCGCCGCGGCCAGCATCTTCACCGGATCGCCGTTGGCTTCCTTCATGGCATCCTCGGCGGGACCCGGATCGGCCGTGCCGGCGCCGTTGGCGATCGGCGGCGGGTTGAGGAATTCGCCCGGTGTCAGCACCAGCGCCGTAATGGCCGCCTCGTAGGTCTCCATAGTGAGTGCGGCTCGCAGATCCAGGGCGGCCTTCGCCGTTTCTGCAACCTGGGAGCTGCCGTTGAGGACACC